>NZ_JBHTZS010000076.1:0-1056 GCF_042790125.1 Streptomyces scopuliridis | reverse complement strand
CGTGAGGCCCGGGCGTGGATGCGCGCCTCGGTGGCCGGTGCCCGGATGAGTGAGCGCTACGAGCAGCTGGTCGAGGTCCTGGAAACGGTGTGCGTGCTCACTGTCATCGGGATCGGCGCGTGGGAGATCTCCCGGGGGCGCATGACCATCGGGCAGTTGCTGTCCTTCGCGGCCTTCCTCGGTTATCTCTATCCGCCGGTGCGCAGCCTGGGGCAGCTCGGTCTCACTCTCACCGCGGCCACCGCGGGTGCCGAACGGCTGCTGGAGATCCTTGACGCCCGGCCCGCTGTCACCGACCCGCCCCCGCACCGGACCGTCGAACCCTGGCGGGTGCGCGGCACGGTGGAGTTCGAGGGGGTCGGCTTCGGCTACCCCGGCGCGGAGGGCGGCACGCTCGGCGGGGTCACGTTCACCGCGCGGCCGGGGGAGTTCGTCCTGATCACGGGTGCCAGCGGGGCCGGCAAGTCGACCGTGTCCAAGCTGCTGGCGCGCTTCTACGACCCCGATGCCGGGACGGTACGGCTCGACGGCGTACCGCTGGACGCCGTTGCCGTGACCTTCCTGCGCGAGCAGGTCACGCTGCTGCCGCAGGAGACGCTGATCCTCCACGACACGATCCGCGGGAACATCGCCTGCGGCCGCCCGGGGGCCACCGACGAGGACGTGGTGCGCGCCGCCCGGGACGCCGCCGCACACCCCTTCATCTCCGCACTGCCCGACGGCTACGACACCCCGATCGACCCGGGCACGGCCCGGCTGTCCGGCGGGCAGCTCCAGCGCGTCGCCATCGCCCGCGCGATGCTGCGCGACGCGCCCGTCCTCGTCCTGGACGAGCCCACCACCGGCCTGGACGCCCTCGCCGCCCGCCAGGTCATCGGGCCGCTGCGCCGGCTGATGGCGGGGCGTACGACGCTCATGATCACGCATGATCTGAACCTGGCCCCGGACGCCGACCGCATCCTCGTCCTCGACCACGGCACGATCGTCGAATCCGGGACCCATCACGACCTGCTGTCACGCGCCGGCACCTACGCCCACCTGCACGACGCGCAGAAC
>NZ_JBHTZS010000075.1:0-1150 GCF_042790125.1 Streptomyces scopuliridis | reverse complement strand
TACTGAGGTTGTAGGCGTGGTGTCGTCAGTGTGAGTCCAGTCGCGGTGAGGCATCCGTCGATGGCGTTGCTGCAGTACTGGATCTGGCGGAGGCCATGTCGTAGTCGGCGGATGAGGTGGTCGGGGCCGGTGAAGGCGGTGTTCGCCTGGCTGGTCCGGCGGAGGACCGACCAGATGCCTTCGACGGGGTTGAGATCGGGTGCGTAGGGCGGCAGGTGATAGGCAGTGATCCAGTCGTGTGCGTCGATGAAGGTCCGCATGCGGCGGTCTTTGTGGACGTTCAAGTTGTCCCAGATGAGGACGATAGGTCCGTCGAGCTGCTGGTGGGCGGCGATGAGGAGGTCCCGGTACTCGGTCCAGGCGAAGCTCTTGCGGCCGCCACTCTTGTGATCGGTATGCCGTTTGGGTCGGTAGATCAGGCGGGACCGTTCGCCGGGTTTGTAGCAGCACAGGGCGGCTATGGAGAAGCGGCGCTGGGAACGGCCGCGGACCCGGATGACCGGGGTGGATCCGCGCCTGCTCCAGGTGCGGGAGGTCGGCGGCGTCATCGAGAACCCGGCCTCGTCTTCGAAGACGATCCAGGCCCCGAGCGCCGCCGCGGTGGTTCCAGGTGCGGCCACACCTCCTTCACCCAGCCGGCCACGGCCGCCTCGTCACGCTCGACGGCCCGACGGGCCGGAACCTGGTGACTCCAGCCGTGCCGCCGCAGCATCTGCGAGATGCCCGACAGCGTCATGCTCTTGTGGAACCGCCGGCCGATCAACGTCTTGATGCGGGCCAGGGTCCATCGTTGATCCGGCCAGCCGTGAGCGACCGGGCCTTTGGCCAACTCGTCCTCGAGCACGGCGAACAGCGCCTCGCTCAGTTTCGGACGGGACGCCGGGCCACGGGACCGAACCGCGTCCTCGCCGGTCTCCCGCCAGGCCCGCCGCCACCGCTGGACGGACCGGACGCTGACCCGTAACTCCTTCGCGATCTCCGTACTGCCCCGCCCGGCAGCGAACATCCCGACAGCTTCCATCCGGACCCGCTCGCGGAAAGCTTGCCTCTCCGCCGTCAGACCCCCACCCTGCGGATACCTCATACAACCGGCATACCGCGACGATCAACAACAGTCAGCCCCTACGACAACCCGCCTTCAAGGTCAGTA
>NZ_JBHTZS010000074.1:0-1463 GCF_042790125.1 Streptomyces scopuliridis | reverse complement strand
CCCCATTACCTTCTTGGTGGCCCCGCAACGGGGCGCCCGGCCTTCGGAGTTGGCATGACTTTCTCCCCCTGTCGATCGCATGTCTTGGGGGGTGGTGTCACCGGCTCCGGAGGCATCGACAGACCGCTGATTAGGGGCATGACCACCGGCTTCTTCACAGGTCGGGAGGCTCTTCGTAATGTGGATGTGGCGATCGGTGCCGTGGCACGGCCGGGCGAGAACGACCGAAGGACGCACGTGATCGACGTCAGTGACATCGGCGCCTTCCTCGGCCTGGACGTCGGCAAGGGCGAACACCACGCCACCGCCGTCACCCCGGCCGGGAAGAAAGCCTTCGACAAGCGGCTGCCCAACAGCGAGCCGAAACTCCGTGAAGTGTTCGGCAAACTGCAGGCCAAGCATGGGACCGTGCTTGTCGTGGTCGACCAGCCGGCCTCCATCGGGGCTCTGCCGCTGGCGGTGGCCCGGGACATGGGCTGCCCGGTCGCCTATCTGCCCGGCCTGACAATGCGGCGGATTGCCGACCTCTATCCCGGCGAGGCCAAAACAGATGCCCGCGACGCGTTCGTCATCGCGGACGCGGCCCGCGTCATGCCTCACACGCTCCGCTCGGTCGACCTCAAGGACGAGACCATCGCCGAGCTGGAGATGATCGTCGGCTTCGACGACGACCTGGCCGGAGAAGCAACCCGCATCAGCAACCGTCTGCGGGGCCTGCTCACCCAGATCCACCCGTCGCTGGAACGGGTCCTGGGCCCGCGCGTCCAGCACCCGGCCGTGCTCCAGCTCCTCGACCAGTTCGGCTCCCCGGCCCAGATCCGCAAAGCCGGACGTCGGCGGCTCGTTGCGCTGATACGTCCGAAGGCACCGAGGATGGCCGATCGCCTCGTCGAGGACATCTTCACCGCCTTGGACGAACAGACCGTCGTGGTCCCGGGCACGGACGCGGCCGCCCTGATCGTCCCCAGCCTCGCCAACTCGCTCCGAGCGGTGCTCGACCAGCGGAAACTCCTGGCCACCCGGATCGAGGAACTGCTGGAGAACCACCCTCTTTCGCAGGTCCTGACGTCCATGCCGGGGATCGGCGTCAGGACCGGAGCCCGCATCCTCATCGACGTCGGCGACGGCACCTCGTTCCCGACCGCCGCTCACCTAGCCGCCTACGCCGGCCTCGCGCCCGCAACCCGCAGTTCCGGCTCCTCGATCCGCGGCGAACAACCGTCCCGGCGCGGAAACAAGCAGCTCAAACGGGCCTTCTTCCTGTCCGCGTTCGCGGCTCTGGCCGACCCGGTCTCCCGGACCTACTACGACAAGAAGATCAGCCAGGGAAAGCACCACACCCAAGCCCTCCTCTGCCTCGCGAGACGACGAGCCGACGTGCTCTTCGCGATGCTCCGCGACGGCACCTTCTACGACCCACAGCCCGCCCCATCAGCTTGACGAAACCCATAGGGGCACCCCCC
>NZ_JBHTZS010000073.1:0-1488 GCF_042790125.1 Streptomyces scopuliridis | reverse complement strand
GCCCTAGGCCGTGTCTGATAATTGATCTTGTGACAGGTCGAGGCGAGTTGACGGATACGGCGTGGGAGCGAATAGAGCCGCTGCTTCCGGGTGCGGACGGGTGCGGACGCCCGTGGCGGGATCACCGCCAGGTGGTCAACGGGGTGCTGTGGCGGTTGCGGACTGGTGCGCCATGGCGTGACCTGCCGGACCGATACGGGCCCTGGCAGACGGCTTACGAGCGGTTCGCCCGCTGGGAGGCGGACGGCACCTGGGCCCAGCTGTTGGAGCACGTCCAGGTCCGTGATGACGCGGTGGGCACGGTGGAGTGGACGGTTTCGGTGGACTCCACGATCAATCGCGCCCATCAGCACGCAGCCGGCGCCCGCAAAAAGGGGAGCCCGACGGGGACAAACTGGAAGATCCGGAATGCTCGGCGACGCGGCAGGCCCTCGGCCGGTCCCGGGGCGGCCTGACCACCAAGGTTCACTTGGCGGTCGACGGCCGCGGCTTACCGCTGTCGCTCGTGCTCACACCCGGCAACGTCAACGACTCCACCGTGTTTGAGGCGGTACTGGACGCTGTTCGTGTCCCGCGCACTGGGCGGGGACGGCCCCGTACCCGCCCGGCCCGCGTCCTGGCGGACAAGGCATATTCGTCCCGGGCGATCCGCGCCTGGTGCAGGCGTCATGGCATCGCCGTTACGATCCCTGAACGCTCTGACCAGGTTGCCAACCGGCTCCGCCGGGGCTCTCGAGGAGGCCGGCCACCCGCCTTTGACGCGGAAGCGTACAAGCACCGCAACGTCGTCGAGAGATGCTTCAACCGGCTCAAGCAGTTCCGCGCCGTAGCGACCCGCTTTGACAAGCTGGCGGACCGCTACCAGGCCGGACTCCGCCTTGCCTCACTGATCCTCTGGCTCCGCGAGCCCGGGCCGGCAATGGCTTAACGCCCGGCTGCCAGGACCGTGAGCGCACCCGAGGGGATCCCCAGCTGATCCAATCGGGACAGGAGTGCTGCTTCCTGTTCCTGCATGACCTCAATCCACAGGGCCATTCCCGAGTCGCTGGCGCTGAAGACCAGCCGGCCTTCACACCAGCCCTCGGCGTTGATTGTGTAAGGAACCAAGTCCGACAGAACTTCGAACTGTCCGTCGTCCCGAACATCAATGTCGATCCCCATCCCAGGATCAGCGCGCCTGGAGCGGCTGCCGTGCACGGCCTCCTCCCGAGCCAGCAACAAGGCACGCTCATACGAGTGCAGGACCTCGGGCGGCCAGGCGACATCGCTGTAGGCGTCGATGTGGGCGGTGTCGATGCTCGAACGCAGCACTTGAAGCGCTTCGCGATGAACACGCACAGCGTCCGCAGGTCGAACTCCCTCCACGAGTACGAGCTCGCGGACCCGAACGCCATCCTGACTGATCACATGCAGGACCCTCCCACAGACAGTCAGCCGATTCCACAGAGAAAGCCGCCGCAACGTGATCATTATCAGACACGCCCTAGC
>NZ_JBHTZS010000072.1:0-2253 GCF_042790125.1 Streptomyces scopuliridis | reverse complement strand
TTCCGGCAGGCCGACCTCATGTCGCCCCGCCCGCTGCTGATGATCGCCGGCACCGAGGCGATCTCCGACTACTTCAGCATCGACGGCATCAAGCGGGCCCGTGCTCCGAAGGAACTCTTCTGGATCGAGGGCGCCGGCCACGTCGACCTCTACGACCTGGACGAGTACGTGACCCCGGCAGTGGTCAAGCTGACGGACTTCTTCACCGCCGGACTCAGGCAGGACAAGGAGGCACCCGCCACCGCCTGACACCCCCATCCCCGGTCCCCGGACTTCGGGGTTTGGAAACGGCAGCACCACCGCGCATCGTCCGCCGACTCCCTGGCCGCGGCGTTGGCGGCGTCGGCACAGGCGGGCCGCACCCCAGGCGTCAGCCGACACCGACTGGTCCGGACGACAGGGCTGTTGACACGACTCGCCGGCCTGGCACCTATGACCTGGCTCCGGAGGCTCCCGCACAGGCCAAGAGCCTTGGCCGGCACACGTTCTGTTTGATGCGGAGGAGGTTGGCCGGGGCGACGGACGGCGTCGGGTCAGCAGCCAGCGCCAGGCTGAGTAGAGGCAGCCTTGGCGACCAGACGCCTGCGCCACTCCCGCAAACCCTCCATCGTGTGGTCGCCAAGGAACTCGTCGACGCCGTAGATCGTCCCCAACTCGTCGGCGATCTCCTCGTCCAACAGGTCGAGGGCCTCCTGGAACTCGCCCTTGAACTCCAGCGCCAGGACGAGGTGGTGGCGGATGGAACGGGTCTCTTCCTGCCGCTTCGGTCCGAAGGCCCGGGACTCCGTGTACAGGGCGCGCAGCAGGCGTACTCCCTCGGCCGGTTCCCCGTTCTCGGCGAGGTACTGGGCGAGATCCGCCCGGCAGCGATGGGTGTCGGCGTGGTCGGAGCCCAGCACCCGGACGGAGTCCTCCACGACGGCCCGTGTCTCGGCGACGGCTCGGTCCAGGTCACCGACCTTGCGGAGGGCGGAGGTGAGCAGACGGCGCGACCTCAGGGTTTCGGGGTCATCACCTCCGAACTCGGCGGTCCTGTCGGCCACTTCCGCCTCGGCCAGTCTCTGGACGTCGGCGTGCCGACCTTCGCTGCTGAGCCACATGGACACCAGTGAGCGGGCGAGGAGTGTATCGGGATGCCAGCGGCCCAACTTCCGGGTGAGGTACGCGACATCCCTGTGCACGTCCGGCCAGTTACGCGACGTCGGCTGCGTCCAGTTCCGGAAGCGCCGGCTGGCCCGCCAGATACCGAGGGTACGCCGCGGCCGGCTCATATCCCGCCGCCGCAGCCGCCACCGCCGCACGAACTGGACGCGCCGACACCGCCGTCGTTGGCCCAGCCGGAGGTACGGGCAGGGTCCGTACCGGCAGCCCGCTTCGGTCGAAGGACGCGGACCTGTGCCCGGGTGACGCAGCGCTCGCACAGCGCCTCGAACTCGGGCCACTGAGCCTCTCCCGCCCGCTCGTCCGCGACGGCGAGCCAGACCGCCACCGGCGCGTGCACGGCCAGGGCGATCACGAACCAGAGCCCGTTCGCGTCCGGCTGACGGATGTAGAACCCGATGCCGTAGACGAGGACGCCGAACAGACCGAACACCGCCGCCCAGGCTTCCCTTGCGCCGGGCATGTCGCGCGTCCGACGTGTGGGGAGGTCGCGCCGCGCCGCCTGCCTCAGTTGGGTGCTGAAGGCCGGGAAGCGGGGTGATGCCATCACTTCCTCCACGGAGCCGTTCCCTCCGGCGTCGTGAACGGCCGTGTGGAGTGCTGCCAGCAGGGGGTGCGATTCCGGTCGTGTGTCCCGGGCCTTCCCGCGTCGGCCGCGGGAGGGGCGATGCCCGGGGGACAGCAGCAGGATCCCGGCCTGGGTCGCCGCCCGCTCTCCCTCAAGGTGGTACATGGCGAGAACGGGCTTGGCGGCACCGGTTTCGACGAAGCGTCCGATGGCCTGCCGGTCACGCCGGAGCACGTAGCGGAGTCGGACCAGCGAGTACGCCATGAATGTCGTGAAAGCGCCGGCCCAGACGAGCGCGAAGGCCCAGAAGGTCGGTAAGCCCGCCAGGAAGCCTGTCATCAGTTGTCCCCCTCGATCGCTTCCGGTCCGTCAGGGCCGGCCGGGAAGCGGTATCCCCTGGCTTCCAGGGTGGCAGGAACGGCAACTGCCGCACAGGTGCCCGACCGATCTCGGGATCACCGGATCGAGGTTTGACCGCGGCGGACTTCCTCGGCCGCACGAGCCGGAGAGCTCGGCAATACAAG
>NZ_JBHTZS010000071.1:0-2761 GCF_042790125.1 Streptomyces scopuliridis | reverse complement strand
GCGCGTGTGCACGCGCGTCCCGGAGGCCGTCTGCGACGGTGGACCAGCGGTCGCTACTTCTTGCCGCTGTCCTTGCCGCCCTTGTCCTTGCCCTTGTCCCCGCCGGGACCCATGGACTCGTAGATCTCCTTGCACATCGGACAGACGGGGTACTTCTTGGGGTCACGCCCCGGTACCCAGACCTTTCCGCACAGTGCGACCACGGGAGTGCCGTCGAGGGCACTCGCCATGATCTTGTCCTTCTGGACGTAGTGGGCGAAGCGCTCGTGGTCGCCGTCGCCGTGCGACACCTGTGGTGTCGGCTCCACGAGGGTGCCCGTACCTGCCCCGCGCTCGGGCTCAAGAGTGCTCATAACAGCCAAGGGTACCCACGCCCGGGGGATCCCGGAGGCTCCGGGTCCGCGCACTCCGGAGCCATACGCTCACGCATCGCGCCGACACGCCGACGACACGCCGGGCGGCGACCGCCGGAGCGATCGGCGCGCCGACGGAACACCGGCGGATCACCGACGGCCGGGCAGGGCCGGAAGGACGGTCAGTTGAGGGAGGGATCGTCCGGATATGTGGCGACCATGGCCAGCTCGCTGCGCTGTCTGCGCAGCACCGCCCGCCACAGGCTCTCCGGTCTCGGCGACGACACGTCGCCCGGCTCCGACTCGACGACGTACCAGGCGCCTTCGCGCAGCTCCTCCTCCAGCTGGCCGGGGCCCCAGCCCGCGTAACCGGCGAAGATCCGCAGCGAGCCGAGCGCCCGCGCGAGCAGCTCGGGCGGGGTCTCCAGATCGACGAGGCCGATCGCCCCGTACACCCTGCGCCACCCCAACGGCCCCTCGTCGCCCGGGATCACGGCGAGGCCGAGGGCCGAGTCCAGCGAGACGGGACCGCCCTGGAAGACCACACCGGGCTCGCCCGCCAGCTCACCCCAGGACTC
This sequence comes from Streptomyces scopuliridis, assembly GCF_042790125.1. Taxonomy (GTDB): domain Bacteria; phylum Actinomycetota; class Actinomycetes; order Streptomycetales; family Streptomycetaceae; genus Streptomyces; species Streptomyces scopuliridis_A. The sequence continues at coordinate 1,830 of NZ_JBHTZS010000071.1, read as the reverse complement.
CAGGATGTCCGCGACGCCCACGGGCGTGGGCCTGTTGAGGACCACGCCGAGCGAGCCCTCCTCGTCGTGATCGAGCAGGAGCACCACCGCGCGGTCGAAATTCGGGTCGGCCAGGGCGGGAGTCGCGACGAGCAGCCGCCCTGTGAGCGAGGACACCTCGGTCATGCGAGACATGATCCCGCATATTCGCCGCCCGCGGGGCGCGCCCTGCACAGTGCGCGTGAACGCAGCTCAGGACATACGGCGCGGACAGGACCGCGCGATTTCCCGGAAATCGAAATGGTCACCCTCCGCGAGCGATTCGGAACCATACGTGGCGAGCGGTCGCGATGACCCGTCTTCTCTGTGACGGCCGCTCCCCGGGCCTTATGGGACGGGGGCCCCGGCCCCTTACCCTTTTCCTTGGCCACCTGCCCGCCCACTCCGGAACGCGAGATTCATGACCGGCACAGACGATGTAATGCTTGTCCACGGCGGAACCCCGCTGGAGGGCGAGATCCGCGTCCGCGGCGCGAAGAACCTGGTGCCGAAGGCGATGGTCGCCGCGCTGCTCGGCAGCGGCCCGAGCAGACTGCGCAATGTGCCCGACATCCGCGACGTACGGGTCGTACGGGGACTGCTGCAATTGCACGGCGTGACCGTACGCCCCGGCGACGAACCGGGCGAGCTGGTTCTCGACCCGACCCATGTCGAGAGCGCCAATGTCGCCGACATCGATGCCCACGCGGGCTCGTCGCGCATTCCGATCCTCTTCTGCGGACCGCTGCTGCACCGCCTCGGCCACGCGTTCATCCCGGGCCTCGGCGGCTGTGACATCGGCGGCCGGCCGATCGACTTCCACTTCGACGTGCTGCGCCAGTTCGGCGCGACGATCGAGAAGCGCGCGGACGGCCAGTATCTGGAGGCGCCGCAGCGGCTGCGCGGCACGAAGATCCGGCTGCCGTACCCCTCGGTCGGCTCGACGGAGCAGGTGCTGCTGACGGCGGTACTCGCCGAGGGCGTCACCGAACTGTCCAACGCGGCCGTGGAACCGGAGATCGAGGACCTCATCTGCGTACTGCAGAAGATGGGCGCGATCATCTCCATGGACACCGACCGGACGATCCGGATCACCGGTGTCGACCGGCTGGACGGCTATACGCACCGGGCGCTGCCGGACCGTCTGGAGGCGGCCTCCTGGGCGTCCGCCGCGCTGGCCACCGAGGGCAACATCTATGTCCGCGGCGCGCAGCAGCGCTCGATGATGACGTTCCTCAACACCTACCGCAAGGTCGGCGGCGCCTTCGAGATCGACGACGAGGGCATCCGCTTCTGGCATCCGGGCGGCTCGCTCAACGCCATCGCGCTGGAGACGGACGTACACCCCGGTTTCCAGACCGACTGGCAGCAGCCGCTGGTGGTGGCGCTGACGCAGGCGTCGGGGCTCTCCATCGTCCACGAGACGGTGTACGAGTCACGGCTGGGCTTCACCTCCGCGCTCAACCAGATGGGCGCGCACATCCAGCTCTACCGCGAGTGCCTGGGCGGCTCGGACTGCCGGTTCGGCCAGCGCAACTTCCTGCACTCCGCGGTCGTGTCGGGCCCGACCCGGCTCCAGGGCGCGGATCTGGTCATCCCCGACCTGCGCGGCGGTTTCTCGTATCTGATCGCGGCGCTGGCGGCGCAGGGCACCTCGCGGGTCCACGGCATCGATCTGATCAACCGCGGCTACGAGAACTTCATGGACAAGCTCGTCGAGCTGGGCGCGAAGGTCGAGCTGCCGGGCGGCGCGCTCGTCTGACGCACTGTCACCCCCGTACGCCGTCGGCCCCGCTCTCCCCGGAGCGGGGC
>NZ_JBHTZS010000070.1:0-3478 GCF_042790125.1 Streptomyces scopuliridis | reverse complement strand
GAGCCGGTGGGTACGTCGCTGCGGCGCTGGGCCGAGCGGCTGACCAGCCTCGCCCAGGACCCCGCCCACCTCGAAGAACTCCCCCTGTGGACCGGGATCCTCGAAGGACCCGAGGCCCCTCTCTCCCACCAGCCCTTGCTGCCTTCCCGTGACACCGGCGCCACACAGCGACACCTCCGGCTCACCCTGCCGTCGGACCGTACGCGTCCGCTGCTGACCACCGTGCCGGCCGCTTTCCACGGCGGTGTGAACGATGTGCTGCTGACCGCTCTCGCGCTGGCCGTCGCCGACTGGCGGCGCCGCACTCATCGCGGGGACGCGACGTCGCTTCTCGTCGATCTCGAAGGCCATGGGCGGGAGGACATCGCGGACGGTGTCGATCTCTCCCGTACCGTCGGCTGGTTCACCAGTCTCTATCCCGTACGGCTGGATCCCGGCACACCGGACTGGGACGACGTCGGTGGGGCGCTGAAGCTCGTCAAGGAGCAGGTGCGGGCCGTACCCGGCACCGGCATCGGTTACGGGCTGCTGCGCCACCTCAACCCCGGCACAGCGCCGGTGCTCGCCGCCCTCCCGGGCCCGCAGATCGGCTTCAACTACCTCGGCCGCCTCGAAACCGGCACCGAGACCGACTGGGCCGTGGAGAGCGCGTCCGGCGGTGCCGACGACGGCATGCCGTTCGTCCACGCCCTCGAAATCGACGCGCTGACGCACGACTCGCCCGAAGGCGCACAGCTCAGCGCCACCTGGACCTGGCCGGACGCGCTCTTCTCCGAGGACGACATCCAGGACCTGGCCGAGACCTGGTTCCGCGCCCTGGACGCCCTCGCCGCACACGCGGAACAGCCGGGAGCCGGCGGACGCACGCCCTCCGACCTCCCCCTGGTCCCCCTGGACCAGAGCGAGATCGAACTTCTGGAGCGGTCCTGCCCCGCACTGGCGGACGTCCTGCCGCTGTCACCGATGCAGGAAGGGCTGCTGTTCCACGCCCTGTTCGACGACGAGGCCGCCGACGTCTACACCGTGCAGCTCTTCCTGGGCATGGAGGGCGACCTCGATGTGCGGGCCCTGCGCTCGGCGGCGGAAACACTGCTGCGCAGGCACCCGAACCTGCGCAGCGGTTTCCGGCACGAGCAGGTGGGCAGGCCGGTCCAGGTCGTCCACCACGAGGTGGAACTCGACTGGGACATCCAGGATCTCCGTGGCCTCGACGCGGACGAGCGGTCGGCCCGGCTCGCCGGCATCGCCGCAGGCGAGCGGGGCCGCCGGTTCGATCTGGCGGCGCCGCCGCTGGTGCGGTTCGTCCTCGTACGGCTCGCCGACGACCGGTTCCGACTGGTCATGACCGTCCATCACATCCTGCTGGACGGCTGGTCGATGCCACTGCTGGCGCAGGAGCTGTTCGCGCTGTACGCGCGGGCAGGCGACGACACCGGGCTGCCCCGCCCCACCCCGTACCGGGACTATCTGGCCTGGCTCGCGGGCCAGGACCGCGAAGCCGCCGAGCAGGCATGGCGGCACGCCCTCGCCGGAGTCGGGGAGCCCACCCTGCTGGCCCCGGCCGGTGCCGAGCGTGGGACCCTCCCGCCCGAACGGGTCACGCTGGAGCTGTCACCGGAGCTCACCACCGCGCTCGGCGACCGGGCCCGGCACCTCGGGCTCACCATGAACACCGTTGTTCAGGGCGCCTGGGCCGTGCTGCTCGGCCGGCTCACCGGCCGCGAGGATGTCGTCTTCGGCGCCACGGTGTCGGGACGGCCGCCCGAGATCCCCGGTATCGAGTCGATGGTGGGGCTGTTCATCAACACCCTCCCGGTCCGGGTGGAGTTGAGACAGGACGAGACCCTGGCGCAGCTGCTCACCCGGCTCCAGGAACAGCAGTCGGCACTGATGGAGCATCAGTACGTCGGGCTGCACGACATCCAGCGGCAGGCAGACGTCGGGGAGTTGTTCGACACGCTGACCGTCTTCGAGAACTACCCCCTCGACCCGGGCCTGTTGGATGTCTCCGGCACGGGACTGCGCGTCACGGACGCCGATGCCGACGACGCCACGCACTACCCGCTGACGCTGGTCGTGGTTCCGGGAGCGCGGCTGGGCCTGCGCCTCGGCTACCGGCCCGATCTGCTGACCGCCGGGACGGCCGGAAGCATCGGGGCCCGGCTCGGCCGGCTCCTCGAAGCCGTCGCCGCCACCCCCGACCGGCCCGTCGGGGAGATCGACGTCCTGGACGGGGCGGAGCGCGAGCGGGTGCTCGTGGAGTGGAACGCCACCGAGCGGGCCGTACCGTCCGTCACGCTGCCCGAGTTGTTCGAGGCGCAGGCGGCTCGTACCCCGTTGGCCACGGCGGTGGTCTTCGAGGGCCGTGAGCTGTCCTACGCCGAGCTGAACGCCCGCGCCAACCGCCTGGCGCGGCTGCTCGCCGAACGGGGCGCCGGCCCCGAGGGATACGTCGCCCTCGCCCTGCCGCGCTCCCAGGAACTGATCGTCGCCCTGCTGGCGGTGCTGAAGTCCGGGGCGGCCTATGTGCCGGTCGACCCCGACTACCCGGCCGAGCGGATCCGTTACATCCTCGACAACACCCGCCCCGCGCTCGTGCTCACAACGTGTGACGTGGACGCCGCGCTGCCCGCCACCGACGGTACCGACCGGCTCGTCCTGGACGCCCCAGGGACGGGGGCGGCCCTCGGCGCGTACGCGGACACCGATCTCACCGACGCCGACCGGCTCGCTCCGCTCGGTGTCCTCAACACCGCGTATGTCATCTACACCTCGGGCTCCACGGGCAAGCCCAAGGGCGTCCTCGTCCCGCACGAGGGAATCGTCAACCGGCTGCGCTGGATGCAGGGACGGTACGGCCTCGACGCCTCCGACCGGGTGTTGCAGAAGACGCCGTCCGGCTTCGACGTCTCGGTGTGGGAGTTCTTCTGGCCGCTCATCGAGGGGGCCACACTGGTGGTCGCCCGCCCCGAGGGCCACAAGGATCCTGCGTATCTCGCCCGGCTGATCCGCGAGGAACGGATCACCACACTGCACTTCGTCCCGTCCATGCTGGAGGTCTTCCTCACGGAGCCCACGGTCGCGCGGTGTGACAGCCTGCGCCGTGTGGTGTGCAGTGGCGAGGCACTGTCCGGCGAACTGCGCGCCACGTTCTTCGAGACGCTGGACGTGCCGCTGCACAACCTGTACGGGCCGACCGAGGCGTCCGTGGATGTGACGTCATGGGAGTGCTCGGCCCATGACCCCGCCGGGCCGGTGCCGATCGGCGCTCCCGTGTGGAACACGCGGGTACGCGTGCTGGACGCACGACTGCGGCCGGTGCCGGTGGGCGTGGCCGGGGAACTGTATCTGGCCGGTGTCCAGCTCGCCCGTGGGTATCTGGCTCGTCCGGGGTTGACGGGGGAGCGGTTTGTCGCTGATCCGTTTGGCGGTGTTGTGGGTGGGCGGATGTATCGCACGGGTGATGTGGTGCGGTGGC
>NZ_JBHTZS010000069.1:0-3541 GCF_042790125.1 Streptomyces scopuliridis | reverse complement strand
CGCGAAGCCCGCTGCCGCCGCCCCGGCGCCCGTGCGGCCCGCCGCCCCCGTGCAGCCCCCGGCGGCCCCCGCCCCGGTGAAGGCCAAGCCCGCCCCCGCCGCCGGCGAGGCCACCGCGGCTCCCGAGGGCCCGGAGTACGTGACGCTGCGTGGCCCGTCCGCCGCCGTCGCGAAGAACATGAACGCCTCGCTGGAGCTGCCCACGGCCACGTCCGTGCGCGCGGTCCCGGTGAAGCTCCTCTTCGACAACCGCATCGTCATCAACAACCACCTGAAGCGCGCGCGTGGCGGCAAGATCTCCTTCACGCACCTCATCGGGTACGCGATGGTGCAGGCCATCAAGGCCATGCCGTCGATGAACCACTCCTACGCGGAGAAGGACGGCAAGCCGACCCTCGTCAAGCCGGAGCACATCAACTTCGGTCTGGCCATCGACCTCGTGAAGCCGAACGGCGACCGCCAGCTCGTCGTCGCCGGCATCAAGAAGGCCGAGACGCTCAACTTCTTCGAGTTCTGGCAGGCGTACGAGGACATCGTCCGCCGCGCCCGCAACAACAAGCTGACGATGGACGACTTCACCGGCGTCACCGTCTCGCTGACCAACCCGGGCGGCCTCGGAACGGTCCACTCCGTACCGCGTCTGATGCCCGGTCAGTCGGTCATCATGGGCGTCGGATCCATGGACTACCCGGCCGAGTTCCAGGGCACGTCCCAGGACACCCTGAACAAGCTGGGCATCTCCAAGGTCATGACGCTGACCTCGACGTACGACCACCGCGTCATCCAGGGCGCCGCGTCCGGCGAGTTCCTGCGGATCGTCAGCCAACTGCTGCTCGGCGAGAACGAGTTCTACGACGAGATCTTCCAGGCGCTGCGCATTCCGTACGAGCCGGTGCGCTGGCTCAAGGACATCGACGCCTCGCACGACGAGGACGTCACCAAGCCCGCCCGGGTCTTCGAGCTGATCCACTCCTACCGGGTCCGCGGTCATGTCATGGCCGACACCGACCCGTTGGACTACCTCCAGCGCAAGCACCCCGACCTGGACATCACCGAGCACGGGCTCACGCTGTGGGACCTGGAGCGGGAGTTCGCGGTCGGCGGCTTCGCCGGCAAGTCCATGATGAAGCTGCGCGACATCCTGGGCGTGCTGCGCGACTCGTACTGCCGCACCACCGGCATCGAGTTCATGCACATCCAGGACCCGAAGCAGCGCAAGTGGATCCAGGACCGGGTGGAGCGTCCGCACGCCAAGCCCGAGCGCGAGGAGCAGCTGCGGATCCTGCGCAGGCTCAACTCGGCCGAGGCGTTCGAGACGTTCCTGCAGACGAAGTACGTGGGCCAGAAGCGGTTCTCGCTGGAGGGCGGCGAGTCCGTCATCCCGCTGCTCGACGCGGTCATCGACTCCGCCGCCGAGTCGCGGCTCGACGAGGTCGTCATCGGCATGGCCCACCGCGGCCGGCTGAACGTCCTCGCCAACATCGTGGGCAAGTCGTACGCGCAGATCTTCCGGGAGTTCGAGGGCAACCTCGACCCGAAGTCGATGCACGGCTCCGGCGACGTGAAGTACCACCTGGGCGCCGAGGGCACCTTCACCGGTCTGGACGGCGAGCAGATCAAGGTCTCGCTGACCGCCAACCCCTCGCACCTGGAGGCGGTGGACCCGGTCCTGGAGGGCGTCGTCCGCGCCAAGCAGGACATCATCAACAAGGGCGGTACGGACTTCACGGTCCTGCCGCTCGCGCTGCACGGCGACGCGGCCTTCGCGGGCCAGGGCGTGGTCGCCGAGACGCTCAACATGTCGCAGCTGCGCGGCTACCGCACCGGCGGCACGGTCCACATCGTGATCAACAACCAGGTCGGCTTCACCGCCGCCCCCGAGGCGTCGCGCTCCTCCATGTACGCGACCGACGTGGCCCGCATGATCGAGGCGCCGATCATCCATGTGAACGGTGACGACCCGGAGGCCGTGGTCCGTGTCGGACGGCTCGCCTTCGAGTTCCGCCAGACGTTCAACAAGGACGTCGTGATCGACCTCATCTGCTACCGCCGCCGCGGTCACAACGAGGGCGACAACCCGCAGTTCACCAACCCGCAGATGGTCCGGCTGATCGACAAGAAGCGCTCGGTGCGCAAGCTCTACACCGAGTCCCTGATCGGCCGCGGCGACATCACGCTGGAAGAGGCGGAGCAGGCGCTCCAGGACTTCCAGGGCCAGCTGGAGAAGGTCTTCGCGGAGGTCCGCGAGGCCACCTCGCACCCGGGCACGGCCCAGGTGCCGGACGCCCAGGCGGAGTTCCCGGTGGCCGTCACCACCGCGGTCTCCCAGGAGGTCGTCAAGCGGATCGCCGAGTCGCAGGTCAACATCCCCGACACGGTCACCGTCCACCCGCGCCTGATGCCGCAGATGCAGCGGCGGGCGGCCTCGGTGGAGGACGGCACGATCGACTGGGGCATGGGCGAGACCCTCGCCCTCGGCTCGCTGCTGATGGAGGGCACGCCGGTCCGGCTCTCCGGCCAGGACACCCGCCGCGGTACGTTCGGCCAGCGCCACGCGGTCCTGGTCGACCAGGGCACGGGCGAGGACTACACCCCGCTCCAGTACCTCACCGACGAGCAGGCCCGCTACAACGTCTACGACTCGCTGCTCAGCGAGTACGCGGCGATGGGCTTCGAGTACGGCTACTCGCTGGCCAGGCCGGACGCGCTGGTCATGTGGGAGGCCCAGTTCGGTGACTTCGTCAACGGCGCGCAGACCGTCGTGGACGAGTTCATCTCGTCGGCCGAGCAGAAGTGGGGCCAGACCTCCGGCGTCACGCTGCTGCTGCCGCACGGCTACGAGGGCCAGGGCCCGGACCACTCGTCCGCCCGGCCGGAGCGCTTCCTCCAGATGTGCGCGCAGAACAACATGACGGTCGCCATGCCGACCCTGCCGTCGAACTACTTCCACCTGCTGCGCTGGCAGGTCCACAACCCGCATCACAAGCCGCTGGTCGTCTTCACCCCGAAGTCGATGCTGCGTCTGAAGGCCGCGGCGTCCAAGGCGGAGGAGTTCACCACCGGCGGCTTCCGCCCGGTGATCGGCGACACGAGCGTGGACCCCAACGCCGTGCGCAAGGTCGTCTTCACCGCCGGCAAGGTCTACTACGACCTGGACGCCGAGCGGCAGAAGCGCGGCGTGACGGACACCGCGATCCTGCGTCTGGAGCGCCTGTACCCGCTGCCGGGTGCGGAACTCCAGGCCGAGATCGCCAAGTTCCCGAACGCCGAGAAGTACCTGTGGGCCCAGGAGGAGCCGGCGAACCAGGGTGCCTGGCCGTTCATCGCGCTCAACCTGATCGACCACCTGGACCTGGCGGTCGGCGCGGATGTGCCGCACGGCGAGCGGCTGCGCCGTATCTCGCGTCCGCACTCCTCGTCCCCGGCGGTCGGCTCGGCCAAGCGCCACCAGGCCGAGCAGCAGCAGCTGGTCAACGAGGTCTTCGACGCCTGACGGACCCGCCGTACATACCGGAGGGCCCGGCCCCGCGCGGATCGCGGG
>NZ_JBHTZS010000068.1:3774-5192 GCF_042790125.1 Streptomyces scopuliridis | reverse complement strand
ACACAGTGGACGCGAGCAACTGAGGACAAGCCCTCGGCCTATTAGTACCGGTCAACTCCACCAGTCACCTGGCTTCCATATCCGGCCTATCAACCCAGTCGTCTACTGGGAGCCTTAACCCCTCAAAGGAGGTGGGAGTCCTCATCTCGAAGCAGGCTTCCCGCTTAGATGCTTTCAGCGGTTATCCTTTCCGAACGTAGCCAACCAGCCATGCCCTTGGCAGAACAACTGGCACACCAGAGGTTCGTCCGTCCCGGTCCTCTCGTACTAGGGACAGCCCTTCTCAAGACTCCTACGCGCACAGCGGATAGGGACCGAACTGTCTCACGACGTTCTAAACCCAGCTCGCGTACCGCTTTAATGGGCGAACAGCCCAACCCTTGGGACCGACTCCAGCCCCAGGATGCGACGAGCCGACATCGAGGTGCCAAACCATCCCGTCGATATGGACTCTTGGGGAAGATCAGCCTGTTATCCCCGGGGTACCTTTTATCCGTTGAGCGACGGCGCTTCCACAAGCCACCGCCGGATCACTAGTCCCGACTTTCGTCCCTGCTCGACCCGTCGGTCTCACAGTCAAGCTCCCTTGTGCACTTACACTCAACACCTGATTACCAACCAGGCTGAGGGAACCTTTGGGCGCCTCCGTTACTCTTTAGGAGGCAACCGCCCCAGTTAAACTACCCATCAGACACTGTCCCTGATCCGGATCACGGACCCAGGTTAGACATCCAGCACGACCAGAGTGGTATTTCAACGACGACTCCACCTGAACTGGCGTCCAAGCTTCACAGTCTCCCACCTATCCTACACAAGCCGAACCGAACACCAATATCAAACTGTAGTAAAGGTCCCGGGGTCTTTCCGTCCTGCTGCGCGAAACGAGCATCTTTACTCGTAGTGCAATTTCACCGGGCCTATGGTTGAGACAGTCGAGAAGTCGTTACGCCATTCGTGCAGGTCGGAACTTACCCGACAAGGAATTTCGCTACCTTAGGATGGTTATAGTTACCACCGCCGTTTACTGGCGCTTAAGTTCTCAGCTTCGCCAACCCGAAGATTGACTAACCGGTCCCCTTAACGTTCCAGCACCGGGCAGGCGTCAGTCCGTATACATCGCCTTACGGCTTCGCACGGACCTGTGTTTTTAGTAAACAGTCGCTTCTCGCTGGTCTCTGCGGCCACCCCAAGCTCAAGGAGTAAATCCCATCACCTAGTGTGGCCCCCCTTCTCCCGAAGTTACGGGGGCATTTTGCCGAGTTCCTTAACCATAGTTCACCCGAACGCCTCGGTATTCTCTACCTGACCACCTGAGTCGGTTTAGGGTACGGGCCGCCATGAAACTCGCTAGAGGCTTTTCTCGACAGCATAGGATCATCCACTTCACCACAATCGGCTCGGCATCAGGTCTCAGGCAC
>NZ_JBHTZS010000068.1:1923-3680 GCF_042790125.1 Streptomyces scopuliridis | reverse complement strand
GCCCTACACCCTTACCCCGGGACAACCACCGCCCGGGCTGGACTACCTTCCTGCGTCACCCCATCGCTTACCTACTACCACCTCGGGTCACCGGCTCCACCACTTTCCATTCCCCGAAGGGTCCGGAACGGCTTCACGGGCTTAGCATCAGAGGATTCGATACTGGGCGTTTCAAAGCGGGTACCGGAATATCAACCGGTTGTCCATCGACTACGCCTGTCGGCCTCGCCTTAGGTCCCGACTTACCCTGGGCAGATCAGCTTGACCCAGGAACCCTTAGTCAATCGGCGCACACGTTTCCCACGTGTGTATCGCTACTCATGCCTGCATTCTCACTCGTGAACCGTCCACAACTAGCTTCCGCTGCTGCTTCACCCGGCACACGACGCTCCCCTACCCATCACAGCGGGCGTTGGCCCTCATGCTGCAATGACACGACTTCGGCGGTACGCTTGAGCCCCGCTACATTGTCGGCGCGGAATCACTTGACCAGTGAGCTATTACGCACTCTTTCAAGGATGGCTGCTTCTAAGCCAACCTCCTGGTTGTCTCTGCGACTCCACATCCTTTCCCACTTAGCGTACGCTTAGGGGCCTTAGTCGATGCTCTGGGCTGTTTCCCTCTCGACCATGGAGCTTATCCCCCACAGTCTCACTGCCGCGCTCTCACTTACCGGCATTCGGAGTTTGGCTAAGGTCAGTAACCCGGTAGGGCCCATCGCCTATCCAGTGCTCTACCTCCGGCAAGAAACACACGACGCTGCACCTAAATGCATTTCGGGGAGAACCAGCTATCACGGAGTTTGATTGGCCTTTCACCCCTAACCACAGGTCATCCCCCAGGTTTTCAACCCTGGTGGGTTCGGTCCTCCACGAAGTCTTACCTCCGCTTCAACCTGCCCATGGCTAGATCACTCCGCTTCGGGTCTTGAGCGCGCTACTAAACCGCCCTATTCGGACTCGCTTTCGCTACGGCTTCCCCACACGGGTTAACCTCGCAACACACCGCAAACTCGCAGGCTCATTCTTCAAAAGGCACGCAGTCACGACGCACCGAGTAAACTCGATGCGCGACGCTCCCACGGCTTGTAGGCACACGGTTTCAGGTACTATTTCACTCCGCTCCCGCGGTACTTTTCACCATTCCCTCACGGTACTATCCGCTATCGGTCACCAGGGAATATTTAGGCTTAGCGGGTGGTCCCGCCAGATTCACACGGGATTTCTCGGGCCCCGTGCTACTTGGGTGATTCTCAAACGAGCCGTACAGATTTCAGCTACGGGGGTCTTACCCTCTACGCCGGACCTTTCGCATGTCCTTCGCCTACCCATACGGTTTCTGACTCGCCGACCGGCCGGCAGACCGATCAAGAGAACTCCCACAACCCCGCATGCGCAACCCCTGCCGGGTATCACACGCATACGGTTTGGCCTCATCCGGTTTCGCTCGCCACTACTCCCGGAATCACGGTTGTTTTCTCTTCCTGAGGGTACTGAGATGTTTCACTTCCCCTCGTTCCCTCCACACTGCCTATGTGTTCAGCAGCGGGTGACAGCCCATGACGACTGCCGGGTTTCCCCATTCGGACACCCCCGGATCAAAGCTCGGTTGACAGCTCCCCGGGGCCTATCGCGGCCTCCCACGTCCTTCATCGGTTCCTGGTACCAAGGCATCCACCGTGCGCCCTTAAAAACTTGGCCACAGATGCTCGCGTCCACTGTGCAGTTCTCAAACAACGACCAGCCACCCACCACCCC
>NZ_JBHTZS010000067.1:0-6392 GCF_042790125.1 Streptomyces scopuliridis | reverse complement strand
GACAAGTCGTTTCCTCATGCGGAGTTGGACCGGGGCCGCCCCCGAATGGTTGTGCGCGCGTCGTCAGGCGGACCGTACGGCGGTGCAAATGGTGGCTCGGGACGGAATCGAACCGCCGACACACGGATTTTCAGTCCGTTGCTCTACCAACTGAGCTACCGAGCCATTTTATAAATGGCGGTCCGGACGGGACTCGAACCCGCGACCTCCTGCGTGACAGGCAGGCATTCTAACCAACTGAACTACCGGACCATTTTAAAATTTGGTTGCGGGGGCAGGATTTGAACCTGCGACCTTCGGGTTATGAGCCCGACGAGCTACCGAACTGCTCCACCCCGCGATGATAATTAAATGAGATATGGCGGAGGAAGAGGGATTCGAACCCCCGCGGGCTTTGACACCCCTGTCGGTTTTCAAGACCGATCCCTTCAGCCAGACTTGGGTATTCCTCCGTATAGTGGTGGACCTTGTAGGACTCGAACCTACGACCGGACGGTTATGAGCCGTCTGCTCTAACCAACTGAGCTAAAGGTCCATTGGTAGCGGCGGAGGGGATCGAACCCCCGACCTCACGGGTATGAACCGTACGCTCTAGCCAGCTGAGCTACACCGCCAAATATTTTTGAAATCAAGTGGAGCCTAGCGGGATCGAACCGCTGACCTCCTGCGTGCAAAGCAGGCGCTCTCCCAGCTGAGCTAAGGCCCCATAAAAAATGGTCGGGAAGACAGGATTCGAACCTGCGACCCCATGGTCCCAAACCATGTGCTCTACCAAGCTGAGCTACTTCCCGATTTCCCATCTATTCTATTAAAAGATATGGCGCGCCCGAGAGGAGTCGAACCCCTAACCTTTTGATCCGTAGTCAAACGCTCTATCCAATTGAGCTACGGGCGCATAATAATAATGCCGAGGGCCGGACTTGAACCGGCACGGTAGTCACCTACCGCAGGATTTTAAGTCCTGTGTGTCTGCCAATTCCACCACCCCGGCGTGGATGGTATAGTTGGAGCGGAAGACGGGATTCGAACCCGCGACCCCCACCTTGGCAAGGTGGTGTTCTACCACTGAACTACTTCCGCAGTACAGGATTTTTTTTATGTTGTTTGGCAATGCGGGTGAAGGGACTTGAACCCCCACGTCATAAAGACACTAGATCCTAAGTCTAGCGCGTCTGCCAATTCCGCCACACCCGCGTGAAACATGGTGAGCCATGAAGGACTCGAACCTTCGACCCTCTGATTAAAAGTCAGATGCTCTACCAACTGAGCTAATGGCTCTTACTATTAGATTTCAAAAATAAAAATGGCTGGGCTAGCTGGATTCGAACCAACGCATGACGGAGTCAAAGTCCGTTGCCTTACCGCTTGGCTATAGCCCAATAATGGTGGAGATGCTCTCCCAGCTGAGCTAATCCTCCATTTGCCTGGCAACGTCCTACTCTCACAGGGACAAGGTCCCAACTACCATCGGCGCTGAAGAGCTTAACTTCCGTGTTCGGTATGGGAACGGGTGTGACCTCTTCGCTATCGCCACCAAACCATTGAGAGTGTTCTCTCAAAACTAGATAACAGGTGTGACATCATTCAAAAATATGGTTAAGTCCTCGATCGATTAGTATCTGTCAGCTCCATGTGTCGCCACACTTCCACCTCAGACCTATCAACCTGATCATCTTTCAGGGATCTTACTTCCTTGCGGAATGGGAAATCTCATCTTGAGGGGGGCTTCATGCTTAGATGCTTTCAGCACTTATCCCGTCCGCACATAGCTACCCAGCGATGCCCTTGGCAGAACAACTGGTACACCAGCGGTGCGTCCATCCCGGTCCTCTCGTACTAAGGACAGCTCCTCTCAAATTTCCTGCGCCCGCGACGGATAGGGACCGAACTGTCTCACGACGTTCTGAACCCAGCTCGCGTACCGCTTTAATGGGCGAACAGCCCAACCCTTGGGACCGACTACAGCCCCAGGATGCGATGAGCCGACATCGAGGTGCCAAACCTCCCCGTCGATGTGGACTCTTGGGGGAGATAAGCCTGTTATCCCCGGGGTAGCTTTTATCCGTTGAGCGATGGCCCTTCCATGCGGAACCACCGGATCACTAAGCCCGACTTTCGTCCCTGCTCGACTTGTAGGTCTCGCAGTCAAGCTCCCTTGTGCCTTTACACTCTGCGAATGATTTCCAACCATTCTGAGGGAACCTTTGGGCGCCTCCGTTACCCTTTAGGAGGCGACCGCCCCAGTCAAACTGCCCACCTGACACTGTCTCCCCGCCCGATAAGGGCGGCGGGTTAGAAGGTCAATACAGCCAGGGTAGTATCCCACCGATGCCTCCACCGAAGCTGGCGCTCCGGTTTCCAAGGCTCCTACCTATCCTGTACAAGCTGTACCAACATTCAATATCAGGCTGCAGTAAAGCTCCACGGGGTCTTTCCGTCCTGTCGCGGGTAACCTGCATCTTCACAGGTACTATAATTTCACCGAGTCTCTCGTTGAGACAGTGCCCAGATCGTTGCGCCTTTCGTGCGGGTCGGAACTTACCCGACAAGGAATTTCGCTACCTTAGGACCGTTATAGTTACGGCCGCCGTTTACTGGGGCTTCAATTCGCACCTTCGCTTACGCTAAGCGCTCCTCTTAACCTTCCAGCACCGGGCAGGCGTCAGCCCCTATACTTCGCCTTACGGCTTCGCAGAGACCTGTGTTTTTGCTAAACAGTCGCCTGGGCCTATTCACTGCGGCTCTCTCGGGCTTGCACCCTAACAGAGCACCCCTTCTCCCGAAGTTACGGGGTCATTTTGCCGAGTTCCTTAACGAGAGTTCTCTCGATCACCTTAGGATTCTCTCCTCGCCTACCTGTGTCGGTTTGCGGTACGGGCACCTCTCACCTCGCTAGAGGCTTTTCTTGGCAGTGTGGAATCAGGAACTTCGCTACTATATTTCGCTCGCCATCACAGCTCAGCCTTATGGGAAACGGATTTGCCTATTTCCCAGCCTAACTGCTTGGACGCGGATATCCAATACCGCGCTTACCCTATCCTCCTGCGTCCCCCCATTGCTCAAATGGTGAGGAGGTGGTACAGGAATATCAACCTGTTGTCCATCGCCTACGCCTTTCGGCCTCGGCTTAGGTCCCGACTAACCCTGAGCGGACGAGCCTTCCTCAGGAAACCTTAGGCATTCGGTGGAGGGGATTCTCACCCCTCTTTCGCTACTCATACCGGCATTCTCACTTCTAAGCGCTCCACCAGTCCTTCCGGTCTGGCTTCACAGCCCTTAGAACGCTCTCCTACCACTGTTCGAAGAACAGTCCGCAGCTTCGGTGATACGTTTAGCCCCGGTACATTTTCGGCGCAGAGTCACTCGACCAGTGAGCTATTACGCACTCTTTAAATGGTGGCTGCTTCTAAGCCAACATCCTGGTTGTCTAAGCAACTCCACATCCTTTTCCACTTAACGTATACTTTGGGACCTTAGCTGGCGGTCTGGGCTGTTTCCCTTTCGACTACGGATCTTATCACTCGCAGTCTGACTCCCAAGGATAAGTCATTGGCATTCGGAGTTTGACTGAATTCGGTAACCCGGTAGGGGCCCCTAGTCCAATCAGTGCTCTACCTCCAAGACTCTTACCTTGAGGCTAGCCCTAAAGCTATTTCGGAGAGAACCAGCTATCTCCAGGTTCGATTGGCATTTCACCCCTACCCACACCTCATCCCCGCACTTTTCAACGTGCGTGGGTTCGGGCCTCCATTCAGTGTTACCTGAACTTCACCCTGGACATGGGTAGATCACCTGGTTTCGGGTCTACGACCACGTACTCAATTCGCCCTATTCAGACTCGCTTTCGCTGCGGCTCCGCATCTTCTGCTTAACCTTGCACGGGATCGTAACTCGCCGGTTCATTCTACAAAAGGCACGCCATCACCCGTTAACGGGCTCTGACTACTTGTAGGCACACGGTTTCAGGATCTCTTTCACTCCCCTTCCGGGGTGCTTTTCACCTTTCCCTCACGGTACTGGTTCACTATCGGTCACTAGGGAGTATTTAGCCTTGGGAGATGGTCCTCCCGGATTCCGACGGAATTTCACGTGTTCCGCCGTACTCAGGATCCACTCAGGAGAGAACGAAGTTTTGACTACAGGGCTGTTACCTCCTATGGCGGGCCTTTCCAGACCTCTTCATCTACCTCGTTCCTTTGTAACTCCGTACAGAGTGTCCTACAACCCCAAGAGGCAAGCCTCTTGGTTTGGGCTAATCCCGTTTCGCTCGCCGCTACTCAGGGAATCGCATTTGCTTTCTCTTCCTCCGGGTACTTAGATGTTTCAGTTCCCCGGGTCTGCCTTCTCATATCCTATGAATTCAGATATGGATACCACTCCATTACGAGTGGTGGGTTTCCCCATTCGGAAATCTCCGGATCAAAGCTTGCTTACAGCTCCCCGAAGCATATCGGTGTTCGTCCCGTCCTTCATCGGCTCCTAGTGCCAAGGCATCCACCGTGCGCCCTTTCTAACTTAACCGTTAAAAAGAATCACTATGTGATATCTTGTGTTACTAATTGAATGTGATGTCTACTGTTATCTAGTTTTCAAAGAACACGTTTCGAAGGAATGATCCTTCAAAACTAAACAAGACAGGGAACGTTCTGTTTATAAGACCCAAGGTCTTATATTCCGTATAATATCCTTAGAAAGGAGGTGATCCAGCCGCACCTTCCGGTACGGCTACCTTGTTACGACTTCACCCCAATCATCTGTCCCACCTTCGGCGGCTGGCTCCTAAAAGGTTACCTCACCGACTTCGGGTGTTACAAACTCTCGTGGTGTGACGGGCGGTGTGTACAAGGCCCGGGAACGTATTCACCGCGGCATGCTGATCCGCGATTACTAGCGATTCCAGCTTCACGCAGTCGAGTTGCAGACTGCGATCCGAACTGAGAACAGATTTGTGGGATTGGCTTAACCTCGCGGTTTCGCTGCCCTTTGTTCTGTCCATTGTAGCACGTGTGTAGCCCAGGTCATAAGGGGCATGATGATTTGACGTCATCCCCACCTTCCTCCGGTTTGTCACCGGCAGTCACCTTAGAGTGCCCAACTGAATGCTGGCAACTAAGATCAAGGGTTGCGCTCGTTGCGGGACTTAACCCAACATCTCACGACACGAGCTGACGACAACCATGCACCACCTGTCACTCTGCCCCCGAAGGGGACGTCCTATCTCTAGGATTGTCAGAGGATGTCAAGACCTGGTAAGGTTCTTCGCGTTGCTTCGAATTAAACCACATGCTCCACCGCTTGTGCGGGCCCCCGTCAATTCCTTTGAGTTTCAGTCTTGCGACCGTACTCCCCAGGCGGAGTGCTTAATGCGTTAGCTGCAGCACTAAGGGGCGGAAACCCCCTAACACTTAGCACTCATCGTTTACGGCGTGGACTACCAGGGTATCTAATCCTGTTCGCTCCCCACGCTTTCGCTCCTCAGCGTCAGTTACAGACCAGAGAGTCGCCTTCGCCACTGGTGTTCCTCCACATCTCTACGCATTTCACCGCTACACGTGGAATTCCACTCTCCTCTTCTGCACTCAAGTTCCCCAGTTTCCAATGACCCTCCCCGGTTGAGCCGGGGGCTTTCACATCAGACTTAAGAAACCGCCTGCGAGCCCTTTACGCCCAATAATTCCGGACAACGCTTGCCACCTACGTATTACCGCGGCTGCTGGCACGTAGTTAGCCGTGGCTTTCTGGTTAGGTACCGTCAAGGTGCCGCCCTATTCGAACGGTACTTGTTCTTCCCTAACAACAGAGCTTTACGATCCGAAAACCTTCATCACTCACGCGGCGTTGCTCCGTCAGACTTTCGTCCATTGCGGAAGATTCCCTACTGCTGCCTCCCGTAGGAGTCTGGGCCGTGTCTCAGTCCCAGTGTGGCCGATCACCCTCTCAGGTCGGCTACGCATCGTTGCCTTGGTGAGCCGTTACCTCACCAACTAGCTAATGCGCCGCGGGTCCATCTGTAAGTGGTAGCCGAAGCCACCTTTTATGTTTGAACCATGCGGTTCAAACAACCATCCGGTATTAGCCCCGGTTTCCCGGAGTTATCCCAGTCTTACAGGCAGGTTACCCACGTGTTACTCACCCGTCCGCCGCTAACATCAGGGAGCAAGCTCCCATCTGTCCGCTCGACTTGCATGTATTAGGCACGCCGCCAGCGTTCGTCCTGAGCCAGGATCAAACTCTCCGATAAAGTGTTTGACTGACTACGCACATCGCTGTGCGATTTATTTAAAACTTTGAATTAACAGGTACGTTTTGTCTTGTTTAGTTTTCAAAGAACTTTGTTGCTTCTCTCGAAGCGACCTCTTAATCATAACATTTTCAGTTTGCTAGGTCAATAC
>NZ_JBHTZS010000066.1:0-7078 GCF_042790125.1 Streptomyces scopuliridis | reverse complement strand
GTACGAGGACGATCCTCCGCCTTGCGATCGCACGCACCGGACGCCGCAGGCCCCGCCCTGCGGGCGGACGGCGCTACTTTCGCAACACGCCCTAGCCCCAACTGACGTGCAGCGGCTTGCCCTCGGCGTATCCGGCGGCGCTCTGGACGCCGACGATCGCCTTCCGCGCGAACTCCTCCAGCGAGTCGGCACCGGCGTAGGTGCACGAGGAGCGCACCCCCGCGATGATCGAGTCGATCAGGTCCTCCACACCGGGGCGCGACGGGTCGAGGAACATCCGCGAGGTGGAGATGCCCTCCTCGAACAGCGCCTTGCGCGCCCGGTCGTACGCGGACTCCTCGCTCGTACGGTTGCGTACGGCGCGGGCGGAGGCCATGCCGAAGGACTCCTTGTAGAGCCGTCCGTCGGCGGCCTGCTGAAGGTCGCCCGGGGACTCGTACGTACCGGCGAACCAGGAGCCGATCATGACGTTCGAGGCGCCGGCGGCGAGCGCCATGGCGACATCGCGCGGGTGCCTGACCCCGCCGTCCGCCCAGACGTGCTTGCCGAACTTCCTGGCCTCGGCCGCGCATTCCATGACGGCGGAGAACTGCGGCCGGCCCACCCCCGTCATCATGCGGGTGGTGCACATGGCGCCGGGCCCGACACCGACCTTGACGATGTCCGCGCCGGCCTCGATCAGATCCCGTACGCCCTCGGCGGCGACGATATTGCCCGCGACGACCGGCACCTTCGGGTCGAGCGCGCGGACGGCCCTGATCGCGGCGAGCATCGACTCCTGGTGGCCGTGTGCCGTATCGACGACCAGTGTGTCGACGCCCGCGTCGAGCAACTGCCGGGCCTTGCCCGCGACATTGCCGTTGACCCCGACGGCGGCGGCGATCCGCAGCTTGCCGGCGGCGTCGGTCGCGGGCGTGTAGAGGGTCGCGCGCAGCGCGCCCTTGCGGGTGAGGACACCGGCCAGCCTGCCGTCGGCGTCAATGGCGGGGGCGATCTTGCGGTTGGCGTTGTCGAGGGTGTTGAACGCCTCGCGCGGGTCCATGTCCGCGGAGATCAGCAGCAGATCCTTCGACATCACCTCGGACAGCTGCGTGAAGCGGTCGACGCCGGTCAGATCGTGCTCGGTGACGACACCGATGGGCCGCCCCTCGCCGTCGACCACGACACCCGCGCCGTGCGCCCGCTTGGGCAGCAGCGACAGGGCGTCGCCCACGGTCTGGAGGGGGGCGAGCACGATCGCGGTGTCGAGGACGAGATGGCGCGTCTTGACCCATGAGATGACATCGGTGACGACCTCGATGGGGATGTCCTGCGGGATGACGACGAGACCGCCGCGCCGGGCGACGGTCTCGGCCATCCGGCGGCCCGCGATCGCGGTCATGTTCGCCACGACGAGGGGGATGGTGGTGCCGGTGCCGTCGGGGGCGGAGAGGTCGACCGCCTGCCGGGAACCCACGGCCGAACGGCTCGGCACCATGAACACGTCGTCGTACGTCAGGTCATACGGCGGCTGCAGGTCATTGAGGAAACGCACGTGCAGAACATCCCAGTCGATCGGAGTTGGCCCCGGTCGGTGGAGCCGGGGAAAACGCACGTACTTGATTCTCCCATGCCGGACCGGATACCCGGCCGGGGAGGAACGTCCAGCTCAGAGGGGGTGCCACTCGTACGATGACCCAAAACGCCCCGGCAGAGGCCGGTTCGGGTCAGGTCTCGTCCGGGTCGACGCGCTCCAGCGCCGGCCGCGGTCCCGGAGTGAACTCCGTCAGCAGGAAGTCCGCCGCGGCCGTGTCCGTGACCAGGCTGGTGACCAGTCCGGAACGGAGGACGGCCCCGATCGCCTCCGCCTTGCGCAGCCCGCCCGCGATCGCCACGACCTCCGGGATCCGGCGCAGCCGGTCGGCCTCGACCGTGATGCAGCGCTCGCCCAGATCGCGGCCGACCCGCCTGCCCTCCGCGTCGAAGAGATGCGCGGACATCTCCGCGGCGACGCCGAGCGAGGCGTAGTGGGTCCGCTCCTCCTCGGTGATCATGTCGTGCACCGTCGAGATGCCCGGCTCCCAGGAGCCGATGGAGACGGCGGCGACGGTCACCTTGTCGAAGTACTCGAAAGCGCGCGCGATACCGGTCTGACTGCGCAGCGCGGCCGCCGTCGCCGGGTCGGGAAGCAGCATCGGCGCGTAGATGGGGTGCGCCTCTCCCCCGGACACCTGGGCGGCCCGCCGTACGGCCTCGACCGAGCCCCGCTCGGCGGTGCCCGCGTCGTACACACCCGTGAGCTGGACGACCGTGCAGGGCGGCAGCCGGTCGAGCGCGGCGGCCATGTGGATGGTGGACCGCCCCCAGGCCAGGCCCAGCACATCGCCCTCCACGACCAGCTCACCGAGCAGATCGGCGGCGACCTCTCCGAGGTTCTCCGGGTCGGGCGACTCGTCCTCGGCCTCGGTGGGCGACTCGACCACCACCGCGTGCCGCAGTCCGTAGCGGGCCCGCAGCGCGTCGGAGCGCTCGGCGTCCAGCTCGGACGGGACGCGGATCTCGATCCTGACGAGGTCGCGCTCCAGCGCGGTCTCCAGGACCCGGGCCACCTTGAAGCGGCTGACGCCGAACTCCTCGGCGATCTGGATCTTGGACTTGCCCTCCAGGTAGAAGCGGCGGGCCATGGCCGCCGCCTGCACCAGTTCCGCGGGTCCCATCCGCAGGGCTGGCCGACCCGCCGACATACCAGACACCGCGATCTCCTCACTGCTGTTCACACTCTGGACTCGCTGTTCATCCTGTCAGATCCAGCGATCCTTGATCAGCCCCGAAGGGCGCCGTTCATGTTCCCGTGGCGCACTGGTCCACCGGAGTCCGGCCCGCTCGCACGGGTCAGTGACCGCATGTCCAGGAGGCGGCGGCGGTGGCCTCTGCCGCCTGGTCGCGGAGCATCCGCACCGCCGCGGCCGGATCGTCCGTCCCGTACACCGCGGAGCCCGCGACGAAGACATCGGCGCCCGCCTCGGCGCACCGTTCGATGGTGGTGGCCGAGACCCCGCCGTCGACCTGGAGCCACAGTTCAAGACCGTGCTTGGAGATCAGCTCACGGGTACGGCGGATCTTGGGCAGCATGATGTCCAGGAACGCCTGGCCACCGAAGCCCGGCTCCACCGTCATGATCAGCAGCATGTCCAGCTCGGGGAGCAGGTCCTCGTACGGCTCGATGGCCGTCGCGGGCTTGAGCGCCATGGACGCCCTGGCGCCCTTGGCACGGATCTCGCGCGCCAGCCGTACGGGGGCGGCGGCGGCCTCCACGTGGAACGTCACGGAACCGGCGCCGGCCTCGACGTACTGCGGGGCCCAGCGGTCGGGCTCCTCGATCATCAGATGGCAGTCCAGCGGGATGTCCGTCGCCCGTCCGAGCGCTTCGACCACCGGCACGCCCAGGGTCAGATTGGGCACGAAGTGGTTGTCCATGACGTCGACATGAAGCCAGTCGGCACCTTCCACCGCCTTCGCCTCATCGGCGAGTCGGGAGAAGTCCGCGGACAGGATGCTGGGGTTGATCTGGGCCATGTGCCAAGCCTGCCATGCTCCGGACCAGTTCCGGACCGCACGGTGCACCTCGGTACGGACCAATGACCCGCGAGGCGATCCGGGAACGGTACAGACCGCGCAATCAGCACGTCTCGCCCCGCCCTCGGCGGCCCGGTTCGCCGCCGGCTGTCAGGCGGTACGCCGCAGCAGCGCCAGATACATGGCGTCCGTGCCGTGCAGATGCGGCCACAGCTGGACGTCGGGACCGTCCCCCAGCGCCGGTACGCCCGGCATCAGCGGCCTGGCGTCGACCCACTCGGCCTCGACCGCCGGGCCGCCGCGCCCCTTCAGGACGTCCTGGACGACCGCCTTGGTCTCGGCGGGATGCGGGGAGCACGTCGCGTACCCGACGACACCCCCGACGCGCACCGCGTGGAACGCCTCGCGCAGCAGTCCGCGCTGGAGCGGCGCGAAGCCCTCCAGGTCCTCCGGACGGCGCCGCCAGCGCGCCTCCGGTCTGCGCCGCAGGGCGCCGAGGCCCGTGCACGGCACATCGACCAGGACCCGGTCGAAGGAACCGGGGACCCAGGGCGGGCGGGTGCCGTCGGCGGCGATCACCTGGTAGGGGCCGGGGTTCCCGGCGAGCGCGCGGGCGACGAGTCTGGCCCGGTGCGGCTGCTTCTCGGCGGCCAGCAGGGCGGCGCCGCGCCCGGCGGCCAGCGCGGCCAGCAGCGCCGCCTTGCCGCCGGGACCGGCACACCCGTCGAGCCAGCGGGTGTCGGAACCCTCCAGCGGCGCGTTGGCCAGCGCGATCGCGACCAGCTGGCTGCCCTCGTCCTGAACACCGGCCCGCCCCTCCCGTACGGCATCGAGCGCGCCCGGTTCACCGCCCTCGGTGAGCCGTACGGCATACGGCGACCAGCGGCCGGGCAGTCCGGAGTCCTCGCCGAGCACATCGAGCAGTTCCTCGGCGGTCGAGCGGCCGGGCCGGGCCACCAGCGTCACCTCGGGCCGTTCGTTGTCGGCCTCCAGGAGATCCTCGATCCCGGCGCGGCCACCGCCCAGCGCGTCCCAGAGCGCGGAGACCACCCAGCGGGGATGCGAGTGGACGACCGCGAGATGGTCCTCGGCGTCCTCGTCGTACGGCGGGGCGACCCGCTGCAGCCAGGTGTCCAGATCGTCCCGCGAGATCTTGCGCAGTACGGCGTTGACGAACTTGGCGCGGCCGTCGCCGAGCACCACCCGGGCCAGCTCCACGCTCGCGGACACGGCGGCGTGTGTCGGGATGCGCGTCCCGAGCAGCTGGTGCGCCCCGAGGGCGAGCACATCCAGGACGGGCGGGTCGACCTCCCGCAGCGGCCGGTCGATGCACGCCGAGATGATCGCGTCGTACGTGCCCTGGCGCCGCAGCGTCCCGTACACCAGCTCGGTGGCCAGCGCCGCGTCCCGCGCCTCGAACCCACTGTTCTCGCGCGCCTTCTTGAGCAGCGGCGGCAGGACGAGATTCGCGTACGCGGCCCGCTCGTCGACGGCCCTGAGCGCCTCGAAGGCGAGGAGCCGCACGGGGTCCTTCTTGGGGCGGCGGTACGGCTTGGAGGGGCGGCGAGGGGCCTGCGCGTTCAAAGGTGCTCCGCGGTGAGAAGAATGGATCCCTCCCAGCCTAATGCTCCTGCCCGAGCCGCTCGCCCGGGGCGATCCGCACCCCGCGCGCCCAGTCGGCGGCGCGCATCGGCTTCTTCCCCTGCGGCTGCACCCAGAGCAGCTCGGCGTCGTGCGAGCCGGTGCCCACGTACACATGGTTCTTGCCGACGGCGAGCACCCCGGGCGCCAGCTCCGTGCGCTCGGGCAGCAGCCCCACGTGGATCAGCTTGAGCCGCTCCCCGCGGAAGACCGTCCAGGCGCCGGGCGCCGGTGTGCAGGCGCGCACGACCCGGTCCACGCGCAGCGCGGGCGCGGACCACTCCACCCGCGCGTCCTCCACCGTGATCTTGGGCGCGAGCGTGATGCCCTCGGCGGGCTGCGGTACGGGCTTGAGCGAGCCGTCCTCGATGCCGTCCATGGTCGCCGCGAGCAGCCCGGAGCCCGCGAAGGCCAGCCGGGTCAGCAGATCACCGCTGGTGTCGGTGGGCCGTACATGCTCCGTGATCACGCCGTACACCGGCCCGGAGTCAAGACCCTCCTCGATCTGGAAGGTGGACGCGCCGGTCATCTCGTCGCCCGCCATGACGGAGTGCTGCACGGGCGCGGCACCGCGCCAGGCGGGCAACAGCGAGAAGTGCAGATTCACCCAGCCGTGGACCGGCACTTCGAGGGCGGCCTTCGGCAGCAGCGCGCCGTACGCGACGACCGGACAGCACTCCGGCCCGATCTCCCGCAGCCGCGCGAGGAAGTCCTCGTCGCGCGGCCTCGCCGGCTTGAGCACCTCGATGCCCGCCTCCTCCGCGCGCTCGGCGACGGGACTGGCGACAAGCCTGCGACCGCGCCCGGCCGGGGCGTCGGGCCGGGTCACGACGGCGACGACCTCATGCCGTTCGGAGGCGATGAGTGCGTCCAGGGCGGGTACGGCGACCTCGGGGGTGCCGGCGAAGACGAGCTTCATCGGTTGCTGACTGCCTCTCGGGCTGAAAGTGCGGTGATCGAGCGGCGCACCAGTCTAGGGCGCACCACGCCAGGGGGCGTACGACGGCCCACGCGCCCCGCGCATATGCGCATACGCCCCCGCAGCGTGACCACAACGCCAGGTGGCGCGTTGTCAAGAGAGATTGACCACACGGGCCGCACCGGTGCGGCCCGGTCCTTTTCAACGCCGGTTCGAGAGGCTTGTTCATGGCCGACCACGCAACCCACGACGCACAAGCCCGAGCAAGTCTGCACCTGTTGGTGCGGGACATCGAGCGGGTCCGGCGCCAGGTGGACGCATTGCGCACCCTCACCGCCCAGTTGGGCAATGTCTACCGCCCCCGACGATCGGGCCCTGCCACGGGCTTCGTCGTATACGGCAGGGCACCCGCGCCGACCGTACGGCTCGCGCAGGAACTGAGGGACAGCGTAGAGACCCTGGTGACCGCCGCGGTGGACTTCGACCGCTCGCTGGGCTTCTCCTGGGACGCGGTGGGTTCGGCGCTCGGCGTCACCAAGCAGGCGGTGCACCGCCGTTACGGCACGCGCCGCACCACCCAGCAGCCCAGCACCCCCGACGCGGACAGCACAACGCCCCGCCCCGCGGTACCGGCCGCGGTCCCCGCGGCCCGATCGATGCCACCGCAGCCGACGGCAAGCACCCAGTCCCTCCGCGAGGACCCCCGCCCGAACGTGTTCCCGGGCCCAAGGGGCGGCTGACCAACGGCACTCCGCCCCCACCGACGCCCAACCCCCACGCCGGGCGACGCGCTGACGGAACCCACCGGCCCGCCCCCGGCCGGGGCGCGCGCTGGCGGTGACCACCGGGGGGAGGGGGCCGGGGTCGCAGGAGGTGCGTGTCCGGACGTAAAGCGTCGCAGCTCGCGCGAAGCGCGGTGACCACGCGACGGAGGCGCACATCGATCACAGCGCAGTCCGGACA
>NZ_JBHTZS010000065.1:0-7977 GCF_042790125.1 Streptomyces scopuliridis | reverse complement strand
ACCCCGGTGCCGCAGGCCGCGTACAGGCTCTTGCGGGAGACACCCATGGCTTCGGCCAGGTCGCCGACGCCGGCACCCACGAAGCCCTGCCCCCGGAAGACCGCCATCGCCTTCTCGACGACCCCCGCAGATTTCGGCACCGATCGGTGCCGAAATCTGCGGGGGTCGGAGGCGCTCCGTAACCGAGCGGAACAGAAGAAAGGGCAATCCGATGGCCGAGAAGGATCTGCGCAGCTGGTACATGCGCTTCGCAGCGGCGCTCAACGCCCGTGAGTTCGACGGCATGGACGAGTTCATCAATGACCAGGTACTGCTGAGTGGCAAGCCTGGCACCCGGGACGACGTCGTCACGGTCCTGAAGGGGATCGTCGAGGCCGTTCCGGACTTTCACTGGGATGTCAAGGAAACACTGTTCGACCGTGACGGAATCGCCGCACGCGTGATCAACACCGGCACTCCAGTGAAGGAGTGGCTCGGTGTTCCTCCTTCTGGTGCCTCGTTCGAGATCGTCGAGTACGTCATTTACAAGGTAAGTAACGGTCGATTCGTAGAGATGACGAACCTGCACGATTCGGCCGAGTTGCGTCGACAGTTGACTGCCTGACAGCAGGGGGTCTTTGGCCAGCTTCAAGGAAACGGTCGTCCAAAGACCCGACTGGTACGGCGGCCGCACTTCATGGTCTTCCTGTCTGGTTTGCGGCTTGGTCAAGGTCAGCGGATCCAGGAGGGGCGCGGTGGACCTGGTGCTCATCGAGGCCGGCCAGCCCTTTCTCGCTCTGGAAGGTCTCCTCCATCCGCCATCTGGATCCGGCGATCTGCACCAAGGTGGCCTGCGGCACCGCTTCGGGTGAGGAGCAGCGGTAGTAGGCGACTTCACCGATGGTGCGGTTGCGGCGGATCAGCAGCCGGCGGTGGCCGGGCGCCGGGTCGGCAAGACCTATGAGCACCAGTCGTGGAACCGCTGTCGCTGATCCCACCGTCCAGGGTGCGGCCGCAGGGTGGCAGTACACAGGATCACCTGAACCGTCGGGTGAAGCGGCCGGGACAGTCACAGAAGCAGTCCCGCGACGGTGTCGGGCCGCCGGGCAACCGGATCGCCGCCACCGTGCCGCCACCCTCTGCCGGACTCAACGCCACGCCGTACGCGCCGCGATGGGCGGGCGGCTTCAGCCGCACCGCAGCCGCGAGTTGACGTCAGTCCATCGCCTCCCCGGACATCCCGTTCCCGCCGACCAGGACGTCTATGATCCGCTGGTAGTCCGGTGGAGGAACCACCGGGGCGAGCCCTTCCTCCCAGTGCAGCACCACTGAGCCGGGCACCGCCTGCCTGACGCACTCCTGCGCGAACAGCCTCGAACTCGACTGGGGCGCCGTCAACGCCGGACTCACCCTCCCGTGCCACAACGGCCGCGCCGAGTGCGTCGACACACGAACCAAACAGGGCACGAGGCAAATGCACGGACGAGCCGGGTTCCCCTGCTCCGCCACCGCATCCTCCTCCAGTGCCCCCTGCACAGCGCTACCACGTATTACGGGGCAGATCCGCTCGTTTGACAGACCCTTGCTCGTCCGGTCCCCCGCGCCGCCTTCCTGTCCGCGCTACTCCGGTGACTGCTTGACGATCCCGAGATCACTTTCAGCGTCGAAGCCGACGCGCTCGTGCGGAAGAGCGACTGGGCGTGCGATGTCGGCCATCAGGTCGAAAGCGGCACCGGCGATCGAATCGGCTATGTCCGCTCCCTGGCGCTGCTGCTTCGCCCGTTCATGAGGTGCGCCTAGGAAGATCAACGATTCTCCGGATCGGGCCGTGACGGAGGTCGGAGTCGGCGTTTCCTCGCTCATCGATGGTGATTCCCTTCCGTAGACCCCGCGCAGGGGTGATCGGTGACGTGCAGACGTCGGGCCGTCAATATGAGGTCCCGTCAGGTGTGAGCACCGTTTCTGGGCGAGTCGCTCAGTGCTGATGCGTCCCCGGCGTAATCGTTACGAGAGCAGGTCCCCACCGGCGCTCCTCCCACCTGGGAGCACGTCTGAATCAGACGGCGAGAGTGGCCGGTATGTCACCGACGAGTCGGTGCCGGGGGTGTCTCGATGCGGCCTTCGAGAGGAGCCCGGTGGCCCACGGAGAGCTGGGCACAGTGATTGCGCCGGCCTTCGTCAGGTCGCTGGGGTCGTGAGACCGGACCTCGATGAGTGCGGCGACCATCTCAGGGGCGGGGGATGTTCCGCAGGTTGGCGCGGGCCAGGTCGAGCATCTTGCCGACGCCGCCGTCGAGCACTGTCCGGCCCGCGGCGAAGGCGAATCCCTTGACCTGGGCGGCCGAGATGTGCGGCGGAATCGACAGCGCGTTGGGGTCGGTCACCAGGTCGACCAGGAACGGTCCGTCATAGGCCAGCGCCCGCTTGAGCCCCTCGACGACATCCCCAGGGCGCTCGATACGGATCGCCTCAATGCCCGCGCTGCGGGCGATCGCCGCGTAGTCCACCGCCTCGTGGTCGGTCTCGTGCTCGGGTAGCCCCTCGACCAGCATCTCCAACTTCACCATGCCCAGAGAGGAGTTGTTGAAGACGATCGTCTTCACCGGCAGATTATGCAGCTTCACTGTGAGCAACTCGCCCATCAGCATGCCCAGTCCACCGTCACCGGACATCGAGATCACCTGGCGGTCGGCGTAAGCGAACTGCGCGCCGATGGCGTGCGGCAGCGCGTTGGCCATCGTGCCGTGCAGGAACGAACCGATCACCCGGCGCCGCCCATTGGGGGTCAGATAACGCGCCGCCCACACGTTGGACATGCCGGTGTCCACGGTGAACACTGCGTCGTCCGCAGCGAGTTCGTCCAGAACCGAGGCCGCGTACTCAGGGTGGATCGGGGTGTGCCGCTCGACGTCGTGGGTGTAGGCGGAGACCACCTTCTCCAGCGACCTGGCATGCTTGTGCAGCATCCGGTCCAGATAGGTACGGTCGCGCCTCGCCTCGGTCAACGGCAGCACAGCGCGCAGTGTCTCCCGGACATCGCCGTGGACCCCGAGTTCCAGCACGGTGCGACGGCCGAGGCGGCCCGCATCGTGGTCGATCTGCACGGTCCGCGCCTGCGGCAGGAAGTCGTTGTACGGGAAGTCGGTGCCGAGCAGGACGACCAGGTCGGCCTCGTGCATCGCGTCGAAGCAGGCGCCGTAGCCCAGCAGACCGCTCATGCCCACGTCGTACGGATTGTCGAACTGGATCCACTCCTTGCCCCGCAGGGTGTGCCCGATGGGGGCGGCAGTCTTCTCGGCGAGCGCCATGACCTCGGCGTGCGCGTCCCGCACTCCCGCACCGCAGAACAGCATCACCTTCCGTGCCGCGTTCAGCTTCTCGGCCAGCGCCCGAACCTGTGTGTCCGGCGCGACGACCCGGCCGCGCTCAGTGACCAGGTCGCTGCTTCCCGTCGGGTGAGTCGCCTCGTCGTGCGCGACATCGCCCGGTATCACCAGGACTGATACCGCGCTGTTGCCAAGAGCCCGCTGCATGGCGATCCGCAGAACCCGGGGCATCTGCTCGGGGGTGCTGATCATCTCGCAGTAGTCGCTGCACTCGGTGAACAGCCTTTCCGGGTGGGTCTCCTGGAAGAAGCCGGTGCCGATCTGGTGGGACGGGATGTGCGAGGCGAGTGCCAGCACGGGCGCACCAGAGCGGTGCGCGTCGTACAGTCCCTGGATCAGATGCGTGTTTCCGGGGCCGCAGCTTCCGGCACACACCGCGAGCCTGCCGGTCAGCTGCGCCTCCGCTGCCGCAGCAAAGGCGGCGGCCTCCTCGTTCCGTACGTGCACCCACTCGATGCCGTCGGTACGGCGCACCGCGTCGACCACCGAGTTCAGGCTGTCACCCACCACGCCATAGATCCGCTCCACGCCCGCCTGGCGCAGAATGTCCACCATCTGCTGAGCCACGGTCAGATTCCGCATCGCCGGACTTCTCCCCTCAGGCCGCACGCCTGTCCCATGTGATCTCGACAGCCTTAATATAGTTGATATATCCACCTTAGCTGCAGGGGTGCCGCAACCGCACCGAGCTGATGCTCGCGATCGTGGACCATGTGCTGGTCCAGGCCATGCAGGGCTACCGGCGGCAGGGAACCTGGCGTGCGCGGCTCGTCGACCTGACCCTGCGCTCATGGGATGCGTACGCCGCGCTGCCGCAGCTGGCGAAGGACGTCAGCCACTATCCGGGCAGCGGGCCCGGCAGCCAGCTGGTGATCGAGGAGACCCTGCAGGCCCTCAGCGACGCCGGGGTGCCCGAGAAACTCATCCCCGAGTGGTACCACCGGCTGGTGACCTTGTCCGTGTCCCTGATCTCCGCGCACGCGGCCAGCCAATCCTCCGGGCTGACCGAGCAAAAGCGGAGACGGGAAACCTTCCGAGTGATCACGCTGGGCGCCGACCCGGCAGACTTTCCCGCGCTGGTTCACTATGGTCGCCGCATCGAACCCGTCGGTTTCACCCGCGAGAGCTTCCTCGCCACAGTGGAGCTGGTGCTGGACGCGGTGCCTGCGCGCCAAGAACGAAGCTGAACCTGGCGCTGCAGCCCAGAAGAATAGTGAGTGCGTTGCGGCAAACCGGATTTCGTTCGAGGTGTGCGGTGCGGTGATCATCTGGACAGAGGTACGGGTGGTGCGGCCGTGGGCATGAAAGAACGGCCCCTTGGTAGTGACGCGGTTACGACACCCAGCACGACCAAGGAAGCCCGTTGCCCGATCACTTGACCTCGCCTGCCGGCTGGACCTGGCCACCCGCGAGGTCGTCGGCTACGCCATGGCCGGCCACCACCGCGCCTCCCTGGTCATCGACGCCCTGCGGATGGCACACGGCCGGGCCGGCCTGCAGCCCGGATACATCACACACTCGGATCGCGGAAGCGAATACACCTCAGCCGAATTCCGCCGCGTGATAAGCGAGTTGAGCCTGCGACAAAGCTGCGGCCGCACGGATCACGCTTCGACAATGCCGCCGCGGAGAGTTTCTGGGCCCTGCTCAAAGAAGAGATCGGAACCCGGACATGGCCTGACCTGGGCCACCGCTCGCGCCGAGGTCTTTGCCTTCATCGCGACCTTCTACAACCGCCGCCGTCTGCGCAAGCACAAGATCTTCGGCTACTCTCCGCGACAAGCTCGGCGCCGAGGACGCCCAACTCGGATATATAGACGGCGTCGTCCACAGCAATGGGACGATCGAGGAGTTAATCGACCGCGCACGACACATTCCCGGCCACGGCCCCGAGTATCGCGGCTACCGGCTTGCTCAGGAAGCGTCGTAATAGCCTCCGAAATATTTCACGGGTGACCATGCCGGCATTACTTCCGGGAGTTCGGGAGCCAGGTCCCGATATTCTCCCTCACCGAATACTACGCGGCCGTCCACAACGGTTAGTACGGAGGAGATGCCTCTGATCTCATCATCTGGTACGGAAAAATAATCCGCGTTGAGCACGGCGAAGTCGGCTAGGTTGCCCGGTGCTATTCTGCCTTTTTCGTGTTCGCTGTTATCGAACCAGGCGGCACCCAGGGTAAAGAGCTTCAATGCTTCTGCTCGGCTCAGGCGGTTGTCGCTGCCCAACACCTCCGAGCCTGACACGGATTTGCCGGTAACGGCCCAGCTTATGGCTGTCCAGGGATGATACGAGGATGCCCTGTACCCGTCAGTGGTCAGAGCTACCGGAATACCACTTTGCAGTAGAAGGCGGAAGGGCGGCGTCTGCAAGGCCTTCTCTCTGCTGTAGGTCTTTACAAAGCTGTCGCCGTGCACGGCCATTTTGCCATCCAAGGCCACGGCTCCGCCGAGCTTCCTAACCCGCGCTATGTTTTCCGGGCTGATGGTTTCGGCATGCTCAATGGACCAGCGCAAGCCATCAAGCGGCGCCTGCTGATTTACTTTCTCCAAGGCATCCAGGAAGGGAGTGATGTTCTCGTTGTAACTGAGGTGTACCCGGAAGGGAATCCTTCGCTTTACGAGCTTCGCGAAATCTTCCTCTACCTTCGAACGCATCAACTCCGGATCGATGATGATCGCCGGCTGATCAAAATCTTCGTGATCGTGCAGCTCAGGCCCGAGAGCCTCCCCGTAGCCTTCGTATTCATGACCGTGCAGCCACCTCGGATGCAAGTTTTGACCGGGACTGATTGGGGCCTTTTTGGTTATGGTCTCAATTGCGTCGTCTACATTTATTTCGAAGCCGCTGCTCGTGATCGCAATCTGTATGTCAATAAAGGGAAGCCGAACCCTCAGGAGGTCATCCTTGATCAATGCGCCAACAATATTGTGGCCCTCCGGATAAGGTTCTGAGCTCGCGCAGTCTATAACGGAGGTTACGCCGAAGCGATTCAGATCCCTGATTGCCTGGCCCAGTGAGTTCACTTGCTCTTCGAAGCCCGGCGCAGGAAGCATGGTTTCGACGGTGATGAAGGTAAAGGTATTGCCGTACAGGACTCCCGTATAGCGGCCATCCTGGTCCTTCTCAAAGACCATCCCGGGCAAGTCCGGAAAGGCAGAGGTGCCTACCCCCAGCTGTTCCATGGCCTGAGCATTCATGAAGGCCTGGTTGTAGGCGTATTGCACGTGAAGAGGTCGGTTGGGCACAGCCCTTTCGAGCTCTTCCATGGTAGGAAGTCTGTCCTCTTCGAACTGATGGGGCGACCAGCCGCCAGACACCCTTACCCACTGACCTTCCGGCGTCCTCTCAGCCTGCTCGTGCAGCATTTCTAGTGCCCGTGTCAGAGTAGGGACGCCATCCCATCTTGTTTCGTAATTGTAGAATTTGCTATTTAGCAGGTGCAGATGCGCGTCTTCCAGACCTGGTATCAACCGCAGACCGCCGGCGTCAATCACCTTTGTACCTTGGCCCTTTAGGGCAAGGATCTCGGCATCGCTGCCAACAGCATAAATCCTCCCCCGCTTCACAGCTAGCGCAGCCGCCTCCGGCTGGGCCAAATTCTGCGTGGTAATTCTTGCGTTATGAACGATTAGATCGGCACCCACAAATGTGTCCTGCATCTTCCCTGCCTCCTCTGGTCATTGGTCTGCTGGCATGCTCCGATAGCAACGAGCGGCTTAGCAGGTCCGTCCCCGACCCGGCAAGCCCGACGAACTGGCCCGTCGAGGCCGGGTCGACGGGCCAACTGCCAACGATCGCGAACGGTGGCCAAACGCCTGTGACCGCACAGGCTGCCGTCCTCGTCCAACACGATTGCGCTGCCCGGGTTGTTGGCGAGCGTGAAGTCCGCCGTGGCCGCGTAGCTGCTGCCGCACGGCGTCGGAATGATCGCGACGCCGGTGACGGACAAGTTCCAGCTCGCAGCGCCATAACCGGCAGTGTTCGCCGTGCCGCGGAGATACGCCCCGTTCGGGCATGGCACTGCGAACCTGATAAAGGCGGACGCCAGGGTTGGCTTCCTTCGTCACCGGCGCCCCTTCCCCCTTGAGCGGCGTGATACATGACATATCAACTAGTGGCAACCGTAGCAGACAGCTTTGACATGTCAACTACCTCTACGGCGCCAGTCATGACTCGGATCGGCATCATCCTTGGCAGCACCCGCCCCAGGGGCCCGGGAGTGTTCCGGGAAGGTCCCCATAGTTATGGGATGCCGCAGAGGGTGAGTACGGCTGTTGGTGTGGTGTGAGCGCGGCGTGCGCTGGCGGTGTTGGCCCAGCCGGCGAGGCGGAAGGCGCCACGGGTGAAGTGGAGACTCGATTTCATGAAAGGATCGAGTCATGGCACGACCTTCCCGTTACCCGCTTGAGTTCCGCCGTCGTGCGGTGCGCATGGTCGCCGAGGTGCGCGACGACTACCCGAACGAGACGGCCGCCCTGCAGGCGGTGGCCGAGAAGCTCGACATCGGCTCGCGCGAGACGCTGCGGAACTGGGTGAAGCAGCAGGAGGTCGACGCGGGGACGCGTCCGGGGACGACGACGGAGGAGTCCGCCCAGCTCAAGGCGCTGA
>NZ_JBHTZS010000064.1:0-8530 GCF_042790125.1 Streptomyces scopuliridis | reverse complement strand
TCGTGTCCGATTCCCCGTCGGAGCGGGGCCGCCTTCCAGTTTTCCGCTTTCGCGTTTCCCTTTCCAGCGATTCCGACTCTATCAGATCCTTTCGGGCCTGATTCCCAGTCAGAGTGGGCTGTCATCCCGGCCGTTGGGCCGTTCCGACGAGTGAGACTTTAGCGGAATCTGCTGCTCCGACGCGAATCGGGGCCGCATCCCTTCGAACGCGGATTCCTCATTCGCAAAAGCTCACGCAAAACAATGCGACACCAGCGGTCGCTTGCTTGTCGTGGGTCCTGCGGAATGACTGTCCGGGGACCGGCCTGGACCGGTGCTCACGTCGGACAGCTCGGAGAACATTACGGATCTGTGTTTGGCATGTCAACTTGAGGGTTCGGCCGCTACTCTTGGGGCCATGACAACGCACGCGTGCATCCTTCAGTGGTGGGCCGCCTGACGGCGGCCGGCCACACACGTGTGCACTCAACGGCCGCCGCCTCGGCGGCCGTTCGCGTTTCTCCCCCTCGGGGAGCCGGCCGCTGGAGGCGGCGGCTCCGATCCGGAGGGTGAAGAGAGAGATGACGCGGATCTTCAGCGGGGTCAAGCCGACAGGGCATCTGACGCTCGGCAACTACCTCGGGGCCGTACGCGGATGGGTCGAGGTCGATCAGCACCGGGCCGACGCGCTGTTCAGTGTGGTGGATCTGCACGCTCTGACCGTCGAGCACGATCCCGCCCGGGTGCGCAGACTCAGCCGGCAGGCCGCCACGCTGCTGCTGGCGGCCGGGCTGGATCCCGCCGTGTGCACCGTGTTCGTACAGAGTCATGTGGACGAGCACGCGCGGCTCTCGTATCTGCTGGAGTGCACCGCCACCGACGGGGAGCTGCGGCGCATGATCCAGTACAAGGAGAAGAGCGCGCGGGCGCTGGCGTCGGGCGAGAGCGTGCGGTTCTCGCTGCTGTCGTATCCGGCGCTGATGGCCGCGGACATCCTGGCCTACCGCACGGACGAGGTGCCGGTCGGTGACGACCAGACGCAGCATGTGGAGCTGACCCGGGATCTCGCGGTGCGGTTCAACCAGCGGTACGGGCATACGTTCGTCGTACCGCGGGCCACCCGGCCGCCGGTGGCCGCGCGGGTCATGGATCTCCAGGATCCGACGTCGAAGATGGGTAAGTCGCACGAGTCCGGCGCCGGGATCGTCTATCTCCTGGACGACGCCGATGTGGCGCGCAAGAAGATCATGCGGGCCGTCACCGACAGCGGGCAGGAGGTCGAATACGACCGGGAGGCCAGACCGGGGGTGGCCAATCTGCTGGAGATCCTCGCGGCATGCGGCGCCGGGAGCCCGGACGAGCTGGCCGGTGCGTATGACTCGTACGGCGCGCTCAAGAAGGACACGGCGGAGGCGGTGGTCGAACTGCTGCGTCCGCTGCGGGAGCGGCACGCGGCGCTGGCCGCGGATCCCGGTTATGTCGACGGAGTACTGAAGGAGGGAGCGGAGCGGGCCAGGGGAATGGCCCGCCCGGTGGTCGACGCCGCCTATCGGGCCATCGGACTGCTGCCCGCCGGCTGAGCTGCCGCGTCCGCCGACCGTCAGCCGTTGCCGGTGGCCAGGGCGCGGCTGCGGTCGCGCGCGGCCTCGATGGCGGCGATCAGGGCGGCCCGTACGCCATGGTTCTCCAGCTCCCGGATGGCGCTGATGGTGGTGCCGGCCGGGGAGGTCACGGCCTCCCGGAGCTTCACCGGGTGCTCGCCGCTGTCGCGCAGCATGACGGCGGCGCCGATGGCGGCCTGCACGATCAGTTCGTGGGCCTGGGCGCGGGGCAGGCCGAGGAGGATGCCGGCGTCGGTCATCGCCTCGACGAGGAAGTAGAAGTACGCCGGGCCCGAGCCGGAGAGCGCGGTGGCCGCGTCCTGCTGGGACTCGGGGACGCGGAGGGTCTTGCCGACGCCGCCGAAGATCTCTTCGGCGTGGGCGAGATGGACGGCGAGGGCATGGCTGCCGGCGGAGATGACGGACATGCCCTCGTCCACCAGCACGGGGGTGTTGGGCATGACGCGTACGACGGGGGTGCCGGCGGTCAGGCGTTCCTCGATGAAGGCGGTGGTGATACCGGCGGCGGCGCTGATGATCAGGCGGTCGGCGGTGACGTGGGGGGTGAGTTCGTCGAGCAGCTTGCCCATGTCCTGCGGCTTGACGGCGAGGATGAGGATGTCGGCGCGCTTGGCGGCGTCCGCGTTGGTGACGCTCTCGACGCCGTACCGGTCGCGCAGCTCCTGTGCCCGGTCGGCGCGGCGGGTGGTGGCGAGCAGGTCGGCGGCCCGCCAGCCGGCCCGGATCATGCCGCTGAGCAGGGCCTCGCCGATCTTTCCGGTACCGAGGACTGCGACTGTCTGGGGCATTGCGGGGTCACCTCGCCGGTGGGGATGGGTGGTGCTCTTCTTGCTGCTTTTCCTTGCTGCTGTCCTTCCTGAACCATCCTCGCACCGGGGCCGGGAGCCGCGCGGGAGGTGTCCGAGGAGCGGTACGGCGGCGGCTACGCCGTACGGCGGCGGAGGGTCGCCGCCCCCAGGGCCAGTACGAGCGCGGCGCAGCCGGCGACGATCACGGCGTCGCGCACGAAGTCGCCGGTGACGTCCGTATGGCGCAGGACCTCGTTCATACCGTCGACGGCGTACGACATCGGCAGCACGTTGGAGATCGCCTCCAGGACGGGCTGCATGTTCGGGCGCGGGGTGAACAGGCCGCAGAGGAGGAGCTGCGGAAAGATCACCGCGGGCATGAACTGCACCGCCTGGAACTCGGACGCGGCGAACGCGGAGACGAAGAGACCGAGCGCCGTGCCGAGCAGTGCGTCGAGGAGCGCGACCAGGAGGAGCAGCCAGGCGGATCCCACCACTTCCAGGCCGAGGGCCCAGACCGCGAGGCCGGTGGCGAGGACGGACTGGACGATGGCGAGCAGACCGAAGGCCAGGGCGTACCCGGCGATCAGGTCGGCCTTGCCCAGGGGCATGGCGAGCAGCCGTTCCAGGGTGCCGGAGGTGCGTTCGCGCAGGGTGGCGATCGAGGTCACCAGGAACATCGTGATCAGCGGGAAGATACCGAGCAGCGAGGCGCCGATGGAGTCGAAGGTGCGCGGGCTGCCGTCGAAGACGTAGCGCAGCAGGAAGAGCATCACGCACGGGACGAGGATCATCAGCGCGATCGAGCGCGGGTCGTGGCGCAGCTGGCGCAGTACGCGGGCGGCGGTGGCGAGGGTGCGGGCGGCGGACATCGGGGCCGCGGTGGTGCGGGACGGCGTCTTCGTACGGGAGGCCGTCGTCGTACCGGGGGTCGTGGCGGTCATCGGGCGCTCTCCTGGAGTGCGTTGGCCTCGTCGACCAGGTGGAGGAAGGCCGCTTCCACGGTCTCCGTACGGGTACGGGCGCGCAGGGCGTCCGGGGTGTCGTCGGCGAGGATCTCGCCGTCGCGCATGAGGAGGAGGCGGTGGCAGCGTTCGGCCTCGTCCATGACATGGGAGGAGACGAGGATCGTCGCGCCGCGTTCGGCGGCGATGCGGTGGAAGAGGTCCCACAGGTCGCGGCGGAGTACGGGGTCGAGGCCGACGGTCGGTTCGTCGAGGACGAGCAGTTCGGGGGCGCCGAGCAGGGCGACGGCGAGGGAGACCCGGCTGCGCTGGCCGCCGGAGAGCCTGCCCGCGAGTGAGTCGGCGTGCGAGGCGAGGTCGACGTCGCCGATGGCTCGTGTGACCGTTTCGCGGCGGGCGTCGCGGCGGGCCCGTCCCGGGTCGAGCACGGCGGCGAAGTAGTCGAGATTCTGACGCACCGTCAGATCGTTGTAGACGGACGGGGCCTGGGTGACGTAGCCGATCCTGGCGCGCAGCGCGCCGTCGCCCGCGGGCAGGCCGAGGACGTCCAGGGCGCCGGTGACCTTGGCCTGGGTGCCGACGATGGCGCGCATCAGGGTCGACTTGCCGCAGCCGGACGGGCCGAGCAGGCCGGTGATCCGGCCCGGCGACACGGCGAAGTCGAGGCCGCGCAGGACGGAGCGGTCACCCCGCCGGACGGTGAGACCGCGGGCACGGATGGCGCCCTCATCAAAATTCATCATGTGATGAATAATGGGCGCGGCCGATGCGGCCGTCAAGCGCGGACGGTGAGCGTCAGCTCGACGGCATATGCCTCCTCGACGGTCCCGTCCGGGAAGAGCGCGAGCAGTTCCGTCCGCTCGTCCGCGAGGAAGCCGGCCGCGGCCTGTTCACCGCGCGTACGGAAGACGGAGTGGCTGCCGAGATTGGCGAGGTGGGTGTCGAGCGCGACGTGGCGGGTCCAGGTGATACGGCGCTCCGCGCGGTCCATCGCGGCCGGGAGATGCCGCGCGCGGCCGGTGGCGCCGTGGGCGCCGTGGTCCACGTCGCCGGCCCAGCGGCGGACCCGTTCGTCCTGGGCGGCGATCCAGGGCACATCGCCGTCCGAGATGTTCCACCAGAGGGCGAGCGCGCCGCCGGGCCGCAGGACCCGCAGGGCTTCGGGCACGGAGCGGGCCGGGTCGGTCCAGTGCCAGGACTGGGCGTACGTGACGAGATCGGCGCAGCCGTCGGCCAGCGGCAGGGCGTCACCGAGGCCCCGGACGAGCGGAACACCGGGAGCGGCGCGGCGCAGCCTGGCCGCCATCCGCGGTCCGGGCTCGACGGCGGTGACCAGGGCGCCTCGCGAACGGAGCAGACGGGTGGCGATACCGGTGCCGGCGCCCACGTCGATGACGCGGGAACCCTTGAGCGGGCGGCCGGTGAGCTCCTCGATGGCGTCGAAGAGGGCGGGCGGATAGCCGGGGCGGGCCGCGTCGTACTGGTCGGCCACGGCGTCGAAGGAAAGAGCGCGTTCGGTCATGCGCCCATCCTGGCGGCGGCCGGGCGCGACCGGGGGGACCGGCAGCCGCCGGAGGCCCGTGGCCTACCTGCGCTTGGGCTTCCGGCCCTTGCCGGCGCCGCGGGCGGCCGGGTTTCCGGTGCGGGCGCTGCGGCGGCGCTCGTACTGGACCACGGCCGTCTCGTACTCCCGGCGGCGCAGCCCCTCGCCCGGGGCCTCGACGAGGGAGCGCAGGAAGTACGCGACCAGCGAGCCGATGAAACCGATCGTCTTGACGCTGCGCAGGGACTCCTCGCGGGCCGGATCGGCCGGGCGGCGCCGGAAACCGTCCCAGGTCGCACGGAACGCGATGGCGCCGCACACCGAGAAGACGGCGATGACGAGCACCCCGACGAACGCGCCCACGTCCGCGATCTCCAGTCCCTCGTACGCGAAGCGCAGCGCGAGGCAGGCGGCGACGGTGGCGACGAGGGAGCCCGCGGCGACCACGACGCGGCGCAGTGCGTAGCCGCCGTCGTGGCCGACCCAGGTCGTGCCGAAGAAGCGGATGGCCTCGGGCTCCGGGCCGCCGTGACCGCGCTGCTCGGGCTGCTCGGACCGCTCGGGCTGCTTCGAAGACTCGGACTGCTTGGGGTGTACGGGGTATGCGGGGTGTACGGGGTGCTCGCTCACGCGGCGATTATCCCCGGTGTCCCCTGCGCGTCACCGTGCCCGCTCAGGCACAGCGCGGCGCGACATAGCCGCTGCTGCCCGTATAGACGTACGCGTCCGAGACGAACTGCCCGTTCGCGATGTTGTCCCACAGATTCGTCGTCCCGTATGGGCCGGTGACCCACTCGCCCGGCTTCTGGCAGTTGATCGGGACACTCGCGCCGTACGGAAGCACCTTGACGAGTGAGTAGTTCGTGCCGGGTCCGCTGCGGACGTTCACGCGGTAGTCCGGGTGGACCGCGTACCGCTTCGCCGCCAGCGTTTCGACGGCCACCGCCGTCTCGGCGGACGTCTCCGCGGACGCCTCCGCGGATGTCTCACCGGATGTCCCGACGGCATTCCTCACGCCGCTCTCAACCTCTTCGACTGCCATGCGGTCCTCCCCCTTTGACGGTGCGTACTCTGCGCCGCGCAGGCTAGCAACCCATGGCTGAATAGCACGCATCATCGACTAGGCTCCGTGCGTCGCGCTTGCGCACGAATACACGGGGGTGGGCGATGCCACCACTGCGCAATACCGGGTCGGCCCCGGAAGCGGAGCGTCCGGATTACGCCGGTCGCTACCTGCTCGAATCAGCCCTGGGATCGGGCGGGATGGGCGTGGTCCATCTGGCCACCTCCGCTTCCGGGCTGCGTCTCGCCGTCAAGGTCATCCATACCAACCATGCGTCGGATCCCGAGTTCAGAGCCCGGTTCCGACAGGAGGTCGCGGCAGCACGCCTGGTCAGCGGCGCCTTCACCGCGCCTGTCGTGGACGCCGATCCGGAGGCCGAACGGCCCTGGATGGCCACCCTGTTCATCGACGGCCCGACCCTCTCCGAGCAGGTGAAGCGGAACGGCCCGCTGGACGCGGAGGAATTGACGAGGCTCGGCGCGGGGCTGGCCGAGGGGCTGCGGGACATCCACCGGGCCGGCGTGGTGCACCGCGATCTCAAGCCGAGCAATGTCCTGTTGGCGTCGGACGGCCCCAAGGTCATCGACTTCGGTATCTCGCGCCCTACGGACAGTGATCTGCGGACCGAGACGGGCAAGCTCATCGGCACGCCACCGTTCATGGCGCCTGAGCAGTTCCAGCGGCCGCGTGAAGTCGGCCCCGCCGCCGATGTGTTCGCCATGGGCGCGGTACTGGTCCACGCGGCGACCGGGCGCGGGCCGTTCGACTCCGACAGCCCTTATATCGTCGCGTACCAAGTGGTGCACAACGAGCCGGACTTGGCGGGGGTGCCCGAGAGGCTGCTGCCGCTGATCACCCGATGTCTGGCGAAGGATCCGGCCGACCGGCCGACGCCGGACGAGATGGTGGCCGCGCTGCGCCCGTCGCCGGTGCCGGGTAGGGGCGGGCGGCCTGGCCCGGACGGGCGGCACGGCGCGCGGACGTCGTCGCCCGGGGCGAGTCCCCTCGTACCGGCGCAGCGCGGTCCTGACCCCGCCGAGAGCGCGGATCCGGACCCCGCCACCCACGCGCGCCCGGCCAGGTCCCGGACGCGCCAGCTCCGGATCAGGCCCCTGGAGAGCGCGGAGCTTCACGAGGCCGAGGCGGAGGCCGAGGCCGAAGTGGAGAACGGCCGGCCCGCGTCCCGCCCCCGTCGGCGGATCAGGCGCTGGACGGCGATCGGTGTGGTGCTTGCGGCCGTGGCGGCGGCGGGTTTCGTCGGTGTACGCACCATGACGGACAACGGCGCCCCCGCCCCCGCGCGGCCGCAAGCGGCCGACCCGACCCGGGCGTTCCGCCCCTGGCACATCAAGCTGCCCGACACCGGCGCCGAGAACCCGATCCCCGTCTGTTCGGCCGCCGACGCGGCCGTCTACTGCACCGCTCCCGGCGTCAAGGCGGCCAGGCTCGACCCCCTGGACGGTCGTCTCGACTGGTCCGTGAAGGGCGACGAGGCCGGCGGGGACACCGATGTCGGCGCGGCGCCGGTTCTCTCGGGCGGGCTGCTGCATGTCATCAGCCCCGGCGGGGCCCGGCTGGAGGCGCTGGATCCGGATTCGGGCGCCGAGCGCTGGTCCATCGCCCTCTCCTCGTACGCCTCCGTCCGTCATGTCGGTGACACGGTGCTGCTCGTGGCCTACGACGGACGGGTACGGTCCCTGGACAGCGCGACGGGGGACGAGCGCTGGAGCCGGCAGCGCGGCGGGACCGGCACCGTCTGGACGGCGGCGAACGATTCTCCCGGCGGCGGTCCGCTCTTCGCGGCGACACCGTCGTCCGACGGCCGGGCCACCGAGGTGAGTTCCATCGATCCGGCCGACGGCGCCGTGCGCTGGGAGAAGCGGCTGACGGGCAGCCTGACCCCGGCGGGGGCTTCGGGCGACGCGCTGTTCCTGCTCTCCGGGGACGCCGACGGCTATACGAACGAGGTCGTACGGCTCGACGCGTCGACCCGTACCGTACGGCGCGTCCCGCTGCCGACGCCGGTCGACCAGGCGCAGGCCACCGTGTCCGGTGACACGGTCTATGTCATGGGGTACACGGGTTCACTGCTCGCCGTCGACACCGCCGGATCCGGAGCGACAGGTACGAAGAGCGCCGGCGTGCGCTGGCGGCTGGAGACGTCGGTCACCCGGGCGTCACAGCCCACCGCCGCCGGGAACCGCGTCTATCTGAGCGCGGGTGACGGCCGGCTGCTCGCCGTCGACGCCGAGCGCGGCGTACTGCTCGGGCAGACGAAGCCGCGGATGGACGACGGGCCCCACACGCTTGTCGCCGCCCTGCCCGCG
This sequence comes from Streptomyces scopuliridis, assembly GCF_042790125.1. Lineage (GTDB taxonomy): Bacteria > Actinomycetota > Actinomycetes > Streptomycetales > Streptomycetaceae > Streptomyces > Streptomyces scopuliridis_A. The sequence goes on along the minus strand of NZ_JBHTZS010000064.1, from coordinate 243 downwards.
CCCGTCACCGAGCCCGGCGGCGCGGTCTTCGCCACCGCGCCCGACGGGTCCGTCTTCGCGGTCGACAGCCGACGGCCGGACCGCTGGTAGCCACCGGCGCCGGCTGCCACTCCTCGAGGAACGCGGAAAGCCGTGCGCCCCGGTCCCTCCACCGCCGCCGGGAACCGCGTCTATCTGAGCGCGGGTGACGGCCGGCTGCTCGCCGTCGACGCCGAGCGCGGCGTACTGCTCGGGCAGACGAAG
>NZ_JBHTZS010000063.1:0-8678 GCF_042790125.1 Streptomyces scopuliridis | reverse complement strand
GCCACCGCACCACATCACCCGTGCGATACATCCGCCCACCCACAACACCGCCAAACGGATCAGCGACAAACCGCTCCCCCGTCAACCCCGGACGACCCAGATACCCACGGGCCAGGCCCTCTCCCGCGATGTACAGCTCACCGGTCACCCCCACCGGCACCGGCCGCAGCGCCGAATCCAGCACGTACACACGCGTGTTGGACACCGGTCGGCCGATCGGCGGCGTCCGGTCGTGGTCAGGGTCGCCGGCGTCGGCGTCGGAGCCGTCGCCGTACCAGGCCGTCGCGTAGACGGTGGCCTCCGTCGGGCCATAGATGTTGGCGATGCGGCAGCCCGGCAGGGCGGCACGGATGTCGGCGACCGCGTGCGCCGAAAGTGCCTCACCCGCCAGGACCACGGTCTCCGCCGACGCCTTCACCTCGCCGTGCGCCAGCACCTGCGCGATCGCCGAGGGCACCGCGCTGATCAGGCTGCCCGACCAGCCGTCACCGGCCCGCTCGGTGAGCGCGAGCAGATCGCGCACCACCTCGATGCCGCCGCCGCAGCACAGCGGTCCGAAGATCTCGAAGACGGAGACATCGAAGTTGAGCGAGGTGGACGCCAGGACGCGTCGCAGCTGTCGCGGCCCGATGGCCTCGGCCGCCCACGAGGCGAGGTCGACCGCGCTCGCCTGGGACACCACAACGCCCTTGGGCCTGCCGGTGGAACCCGAGGTGTAGATCACATACGCGGGGTGCTGGAGCCGCAGCGCGGTGGTGCGCTCGGCGTCGGAGGGGTTGGTGGCCGGCTGTCCGGCGAGCAGCTCCGCGGTACCCGGATCGTCGAGGAGCAGACATGACGTGCCGGACTCGGTCACCGTGGTCCCCGCCACCGTGAGGACGAGCGCGGGACGGGCGTCGTCGAGCATGAACCCGGTCCGCTCGGCCGGGTAGCCGGGATCGACAGGAAGGTAGGCGGCCCCGGATTTGAGGATCGCGAGCAGCGCCACGATCACCGCGTCGGAGCGGGGTACCGAGAGCGCGACAACGGACTCGGGCCCCGCGCCTCGTTCGATCAGCAGATGCGCGAGCCGGTTGGCGCGGGCGTTCAGCTCGGCGTAGGACAGCTCACGGCCCTCGAAGACCACCGCCGTGGCCAGCGGGGTACGAGCCGCCTGCGCCTCGAACAACTCGGGCAGCGTGACGGACGGTACGGGCCGCTCGGTCGCGTTCCACTCCACGAGCACCCGCTCGCGCTCCGCGGGCCGGAGAAGTTCCAGGCCGCCGACCGGCTCGTCGAGTCCGGCGCGGACCATGCTGCCGAGGAGATCGAGGAAGCGCCGCTGGTGCGCCGCGATCTCTTCGGAGCGATAGAGATCCGGGTTCGCGTCCAGGTCGATCCTCAGGCCGCTCCCCTGGCCCTGCCCCGAGCCGGCGCGGCCGTCCACGACGAGCGACAGATCGTCGACCGGGCCGCCACCGAGGTTGTGCACGGTGGTGCGGGAGCCGGCGAACCGCAGGTCGTAGTCGACCATGACGATATTGATGTGCGGACCGGCCAACCGGTGTTCGTCGCCGGAGAGTTCGAGGTCCCGCCGCAGATCCTCGAAGCGGTAGCGCTGGTGCTTCAGCGCGAGGTGCAGCTCCTTCGACGCCTGCCGGACGAGTTCCCGGACGGTGGTGCCCGGGTGTACGTCCAGCCGGAACGGCAGCACGTTCGACATCATGCCGGGGATGGCGCGGGTCGCCATGGCTCCGCGGGCGACGACGGGGAGGCCGAGAACGACATCCCGGCTGCCCGTCATCCTGTGCAGGTACGCGGCAAGCGCGGCGACGGCGACGGCGGGCCAGCTGACCTCCGCCTCACGTGCGGTGGCGCGGAGCCCGTCCATTACCCCTTCGTCCAGAGAGGCGGTCCGCCGCTCCAGATACCGGGGCAGGCTCGGCTGCCGGTCGGCGAGGCTGCTGGCGGTGGGCAGATCGGCGAAGCGCTCCGTCCAGTACGCGCGGTCGCGCACGAACCGCTCGGAGGCCCGGTAGGCGGCCTCGTCCTCGATCAGCTCCCGCAGGGACCCGAACGTCGGCTCCGGACAGGGGTGTTCCGCCGCCAGAGCCGTGTAGAGCGCGGCCACACGCCCGCCGATGAGGGAGAGACCGAGGCCGTCCATGACGATGTGGTGGTAGCGCTGATACCAGAACCAGCTGTCGTCCGCCGCCTTGAACAGCGCGAACGCGAACAACGGGCCGTGCGTCGGATCGACCGGTCGGCGCGCTTCGGCCCGCATCCACTCCTCGGCGCTCGCCCGCGGATCGTCCTCGCCGCTGATGTCGAGGAGGTCCAGGTCCCAGTCGTCGTGCTCCTCGACGATCTGCGACGCACTGCCGTCCTCCTCCACGATCCGGATCCGCAGCGTCTCGGCCTCGGCGACCGTGCGTCGCAGCACGCTCTCGAACAGCACCGGGTCGATCTCACCGTGGATCTCGATGTATTCGGCGATGTTGAAGATGGGGTTCGTCGGATCGAGGCGCTGGGAAAGCCAGATACCGGACTGCGCGGCCGTAAGGGGCAGACGAGCAATCTGATAACCGGTCATGGTCCATCCGTTCTCGATCGGGCAATCGCACGGTCAATGAGGAATCGAATACGGCCGGGAAAGCCAGAAAGCCACCGGCAATGAGCGAACTCGCGAGCCATTACATCTGTCACGGGTTAACAGCGGAGAAACCGACAGGCTCTCCCAGACATCAATTCACGCCGTCAATCCGCACTATCTATATGCGCCATCGATATCTGCCATCGATATGCGCCATTGACATGCGCTCTCGATCCGCGCACCGACAGAGGCGGATGGATTCACCGGAGCGGCGACCGGCCGTCCGCCGGTGCCGGTGGCGCGCGGGAATTCACGGGACGGCCCCGCGGGAAATCGGCTCGTCTCAGCGAGCCGCGGCACGGCGGTAGGCGCCGACGGCCGCGGGCACGATGACGGCCAGCAGAAGGCCGCAGAGCACGAGGGACACCGGCACCGGATACTGCACGGGGAACGCCCCTTTGCCGGTGCCCGTCGTCGTGTTGCCGAACAGTTCACGGCAGGCGGCCACCACGGCGCTGACGGGATTCCACTCGCACAGCCACCGCAGCCAGCCCGGCAGGCCGTCCAGCGGGATGAAGGCGTTCGACAGGAACGTCAGCGGCATCACCAGCATGAAGGCGATGGAGTTGACCGCCTCCGCGCTGCGTGCCAGCAGGCCGATGAGCGCGCCGAGCCAGGCCATGGTGTAGCCGAGCAGCAGGAGCAGCCCGAAACCACCGAGGGCCTTCAGGAAGCCCTCGTGCACCCGCCAGCCCATGAGATAGCCGACGATGGCCATCGTGACGCAGGCGATGACGGCCAGCGTCAGATCGGAGAGGGTGCGCGCGATCAGCACGGAGGACCGTGACATCGGCAGTGAACGGAACCGGTCGACCACGCCGTTGCTGAGGTCGCCGGCGACGCCGAGAGCGGTGTTGCCCACGTTCGTGAGCATCATCTGGGTGAAGATGCCCGCCATCAGGTACGAGCGGTAGTCGCTGCCCGGCACGGAGATCGCGCTGCCGAACAGGACGCCGAAGACCACCACGTACGCGACGGGCATCAAGGTCACGCTGAGCAGCTTCTCCGGGATGCGCACCAGGTGCTTCATGTGCCGGCCGACCAGTGCGGACACGTCACTGACAAGTTCCACCATGGGGTACTCGCGCTACCTTTCCCTGCTGGTCGTGCCGCCGGTCAGGGCGAGGAACACATCGTCGAGCGACGGCCGCCGGACGGCGAAACCGACGGTCCTGGCACCCGCGGCGTCGAGCGCGGCGGCGGCCTCGGAGACCGTTTTCAGTCCGTCCCCGAGCGGGACGGAGACCATGCGGCTGTCCCGCGCGACGACGGGTTCGGCGGCGGCGGTCTCCCGCAGCGCCGTCACGGTCGCGGGGATGTCACCGTCGTCCGCCAGGGACACTTCGAGCCGCTCCCCGCCGACCTTGGCCTTCAGCTCGTCGGAGGTTCCGTCGGCGATGACCCGCCCTCCGTCGATCACGGCGATACGGTCGGCGAGCTGGTCGGCCTCTTCCAGGTACTGCGTGGTCATGAGTACGGTCACCCCGCCCGCCAGCTGCTCGCGGATCATGTCCCACAGGGTGAGCCTGCTGGTCAGATCGAGGCCGGTGGTCGGCTCGTCGAGGAACAGCACCTTGGGCTCCGCGATGAGGCTCGCGGCCAGGTCGAGCCTGCGCCGCATGCCTCCGGAGTACGTCTTGACCTGGCGTTCCGCGGCGTCCGCGAGATCGAGCCGGTCGAGCAGTTCATCGGCGCGCGCCTTCGCGGCGCGGCGGCCGAGGCGGTACAGCGTGCCGATCAGCCGAAGGTTCTCCCGCCCGGTGAGCCGCTCGTCGAGGGCCGCGTACTGGCCGGTGAGGCCGATGCTGCGGCGCACCTCGCGCGGCTGCTCACGTACGTCGTACCCGGCCACGCGCGCCCGGCCCTCGTCCGGTTCGAGCAGCGTGGCGAGCACCCGCACGGTCGTCGTCTTGCCCGCCCCGTTGGGGCCCAGGATCCCCAGCAGCGTCCCGGTGGGGACGGAAAGGTCCACGCCACACAGCGCTTCGTGGCCCCCGTAACGCTTACGAAGCCCTACCGCCTCGATAGCGATTTCCATGAATGCACCTCACGTAGAGATTGCGCGAAATTCCGCGGCCTCCATTCGCTCAATCGCCCTGGGGGTGGCAAGTGACTTCCGGGAAGGCAGCGCCACTAAAGCACCCCGTCTACCTCGATGGCAAGAACCTGCCAAGTCTCCGTGTGACATACACCGATAATTGAACCGTGAACAATAGAGCGCTTCCATCCGGACGAGGTAGACATTTACCCCGCGCCCGCTCCTCCGTCCTCCCGATTGGTGCGGCGAGCGCCATTCGCCGTTCCGGCAATGCTCCGAAAGTGCCTCCGAGGAGAACAGCAGGAGAATATTGCGGAACCGCTTTTTCGGAGATGTCGCCGACAACGCTGTCAGCACGGCATCCTCGGTGCGTCGCGCCCGGACGGGCGGACGGAGCATCACACGGGGGGGCGCGGATGAGCGGGATGAGCGGGATGAACGAGCGGATCGGGCATGCCGGGGAGGACGCGCCTGCGAGACAGCCGGGCGGTCCGGGCCCGGCTCCCTCCCCGGCGTGGTTCCGGCGCTTCGCTCCTGTGTCCCGCCCGCACACGCGCCTGGTGTGCTTCCCGTACGCCGGCGGCGCCGCCAGCGCCTTCCGCACCTGGCCACGCCAACTGCCGGAAACGGTCGAGCTGCTGGCCGTGCAGTACCCGGGACGCCAGGACCGGCTCCAGGACCCGTGCGTCGACGACATGGACACCCTCGTGGAACCCATCGTCGAGGCACTGACGCCCTGGCTCGACCGGCCGCTGGCCCTGTTCGGACACAGCATGGGCGCCTCGGTGGCCTTCGAGGTGGCCATGCGGCTCAAGGACCGGCATGGCGTCGAACCGGCGGCGTTGTTCGTCTCCGGCAGAGGCGCACCCGCTCGCACCCGCGAATCCGCCCTCCATGAGCAGGGCGACGCGGCGCTGATCGCGGACGTGCTGCGGCTGGACGCGGCGGCGGCGCCCGTACTGCGCGATCCGGATCTGCGGGAACTCGTCATGGGCTCGATCCGCGCGGACTACCGGCTGAGCGAGACGTACCGCCCACGCCCCGACGCGTCGACCGGAGCCCCCATCACCGCGTACGTGGGGTGCGACGACCCGGACATCGCCCCCGGGGACATCCGCGCCTGGGCCCGGCACACCCGGGCCGGATACAGCGAGAGGGTCTTCCCGGGAGACCACTTCTACCTCGTTCCCCACGAGGCGGAGCTGATCCAGGACGTGGCGTCAAAGCTCGGGGCCACAGCGGGATCCGCGGCCTCACCCGGCTGAACGCTGACGTCCTCCAGGCACTCATCGAGAGCCTGGCGGGTGTCCTGACGGCGCTGTTCGAGTTCCGGATGCCATGGCCGATCCGGCCGCGTTCGAACAGCGGATGGGGGCCCTGGTCGAGGAGACCAAGGCCACTCCCGCCGCGCCGGGGGGTGAGCGAGGTCTTCGTGCCGGGCGAGCCGGAGATCCGCACCGCCGAACGGCTGCGCGTGGAAGGCATCACCGTCGTCGAGGACACCTGGCACTCCCTCACCCGCGTCGCCGCGGCCACCGGCACACCGTTGCCCGGGCCCTTCCCCACAACCGAGGAGCTTCCCGCATGATCGCGCTGACCGTTTCCCTTCAGGTCGTCCCCGGCCACCGCGACGACTTCCTCGCGGCCATCGGCTGAGAGAGCCATGTGCCCCCAGCCCGCCGAACCCCATCTGCTCATCGACCCCGACGAGGTCGAACGCTTCGACCGTGGCGGCGGTGTCGCGACGCTCCCCTACGTCGGCAAGTGGAACTCCGGGGACGCTGTCATCACCACCGGCCAGACGGTCTTCCAGCCCGGCACCGGGCCGCCCCCGCACAGCCACAACGTCGAGGAGTCGGTACTGATTCTGGACGGCGAGGCGACCGCCGAGATCGACGGCGCGTTCTTCGACCTGGAGCCCGGCCAGGCCACCTGGGTCCCGGCCGGTGTCCCGCAACGCTTCCTCACGTACGGGGGCTGGAGCCCCGACCGTATCGAGGCCGCCGTGGAGCGGGCGCACGCGGCGAGCCGGGCGTGGGCCCGGTGACCGAGCGAGCGGCCCGCGCCGCCCGGCGCCCCCTACCCGCGCCCTGCGTGCGCGCACGAGGACCGGCTCGCCCCACTGGTCGTCGCGGAGATGGGCAAGCCCGTCGGCGAGGCGGAGGGCGAGGTGGAGAAGTCCGCCGTCACCGCCGACTACTACGCCCGGCACGGCGCGGCCATGCGCAGCGTCTGCCCCGATTTCTGCGCCCCCATCATCCGCATCGAGGGCATGCTCGCGGGGCCGACGTATGGTGACGACAAACCCACCCACCGGCGGCAGTTCTACTGGCCCAGCCGCTACGCCCCAGAGACCGACTAGGACGAGCACGTGAACTACCCCCGCGTACCCGCAGAACTGCTCACCCGTGAGTTCCTGCCCGGTATCACCGACGCGCTGGAGAACACCGACGGCTGGCTGCTGCGCGACGGCACACACTGGCTCGTGACGCGACACGAGGGCACGATCTCTGTCGGCAGGGTCGGCACCGATCCGTCCCAGGTGCTCGCCGACCGCACCACGTGGACCAATCCGGCTCCAAACGACCTCAGTCAGTACTGTTCGCCACTGCCCGACGGCGCCCTGGCCATCAGCACCCGGGAGGCCGTCACTGTCTACGAGACCGGCGGAACCAGCCGGTGGGAGCACCACCACCGGGACTGGCAGCAATCGCCCGAAGCCGCCGGCGCATGCACGGCCGACCCGGCCGGCCAGGTGCTTCTCGCGACCATGGCCGGACCCATCGGACCCGACGGGCTCTCCGCGGGCGACATCTGCCGTGCCCTCGACCTGGCCACCGGCGACGTGCTCGCCGAGCACGTCCTGCCGTCCTTCTCAGCGACGTACGCCTTCCAGCAGTTCCCGGACGCACGCCCCGAGGTCCTGCTCACCGCCTCCATGGGCCAGGACGGCACCCACTGCCTCCTGGTCACCTACGCGGCCGGCAGGCTCGACGTCCGGGCGGCGGGCACCGCCGAGGAACCCTATGTCGGCCTCGGCACGGACGGAGTGCTGGTCAGCCAGGATGTCGGCGGCGGGTACCTATGCCGCACGCAGGACGGCGCCGACGACGTCATCATCGAGGCCGGCGACGTACTGTCCGAGGACCGGGTCTTCGTCGGCTACACGCCTGGCTTCGTCGACGACAAGCGGATCCTGGTCGTGGCAGCCGACGAACAGTGGGCGGAGCAGGGCACGCACCTCCTCCTCGACGCACGCACGCTCAGGCCCATCGCCGAACTCGACTACCCGCAGCCCCCGGGGGCCCGGGCCGTACCGCTGGGCGACGGCACATGGCTCACCCACGACCAAGAGACAGTCCAGCGCTGGACCACCGCCTGACCCGGACCGGACCCGGCCCCGCGTCTCCAGGAGGTCCAGTACGCGCGGACGGGGAGTGGGCCGCGGCGGCGACTACGTGTGGGGTAAGGGGCCACCATCGGGTCGTCGGGCTGTCAGGTGCCCGGCCTGTCAGGGAGGGGCAGCTCGGGGATCCCGCCCGGTGACGCCGACGTCTCGGGTGGACTCGGCTCGTTCGTTGGCCCGGGGGAATTCGTCTCGTCGTCGGGACCGGCCGGCTCCGACTGCGCGGGGGGCGACGGTGTGCCGCTGGGCGTATCGGATGCGCTGGGAGTCTCCGACGGCGTCGCGCTCGGCGTGTGGCTCGGCCGGTGGTTGTCGCCGGGGGAGGTGTCGGGCTCCGTGGTGTCCTCGCTCTGCGAGTCCGAGGGCGAGGGCGAATCGCTCGGCGTCGAATCGCTCGTGCTGGACGACGGCTTGTTCTCCGACTTGTCGCCGGTATTCGTGTCACTGATGCCCTGGATCGCGTAGGCCACCCCCGCCACGATCGCGATCACCGCGAGCGCCACGAAAACCCACATCCTGCCCCGGCCACCACGCCGCTGATGCCCACCGTCATACCCGCCGTCGTCCGGATTCCTCGGCGGCAGGATCGGACCCTGCGAGGT
>NZ_JBHTZS010000062.1:0-10331 GCF_042790125.1 Streptomyces scopuliridis | reverse complement strand
GCGCACCTCACCAATGACGGTCCAGAGCCGGCGATCGACGAACTACTCGCCCTGTCCCGCCGATCCCACGCGAACATCAGTTCATACCGGTCACAGTGACCTCGGCTCTCGTCAGCCACGTATCGTGCCGCCCGGCCGCATCGCCCCCACGGGGCACACCGGCGCCGAGAGCTCTGCCCACGCCGTGACGGGCGGCCGGGCAGCGACTCCCCCGAGCCGGGCGGCCCTCCGGGCCCGCCCGACAGCTGCCCGGATCCAGGACAAGTGAGTTGCGGCGCACCGGCTGGGGAACCGGCCCGCATGCGACGGTCCGTGAACCCGCGCCGGCCCCGGATGGGTGGGGCGGGTCTGCCGGGCGGAGCCGGCGCGACGGCGGAGGCGTATCCGTCGGCAAACGCTCTCGGGTCTCACCTGCTTAGCCACACACCGGCAGCGCCACCCCGGCGAGAGATGCCGCCCCCGCCATTCCTCGGGGGACAACGAACCCGCTCTCGTCGAGAAGATCTGTGACGCCCTCGCTCCCGCCCTCGTGTTCTCGCTGCTGTGCCATTCCTTCTCACCACCGCGGGCCGATACGGGCATCGCTCACCGGGCTCGAGTAAATCCGGCGGACGCGATCAGAGGCGGCCGTCGGCGAGGTGGGAGAGACATGCCGTGCCCGGGGCGGTCAACTCGTCTGCTCTGGTGGTCAACTCGTCTGCTGGGGTGGTCAACTGACATGCTCGGTGGCGCGCCGGCCATCGGCCGCGGGAAGAGCCCGCCCGTCCATGCCATGCCATGCCATGCCATGCCGGCAACGATGCCGTTCGTCCGGCCACGGCCCGGCCGCCGGCCGGACGCGTGACGAACCGCAGAAGTCCGGCACTGACACCGCGGAACTCACCCTCCTGAACGAGGTGTTCCATCGCGCCACGTGTGTGTGCCGGGCGTGGCGCGGCACACACGTGGCGCCTTGCGCACGCCCGGCGGACCGCTCGTCCGCGGTGAGCGATGGACGAGGCGGTGGATGAGTGGTACTTCGTTTGGCAGTTGGGGTCTCGAGGCGTGAAGTCCGTGACGATCGCCGCATCGCGGGAGTCGTCGTACGTACTTCTGGCGTGTGCTTACGGGCCACAAGCCGGTTTCGGTGGCTGTCCGCGGCGCCGGGAGGGGTGTGTACGGATCCCCGGGACGGCGGAAACACGGAACGTTCTTCAACAGAAGAGTGGCAACTCTGTGAAATTCAGAGGGAGAAGACTGCCTTGAACCGGCCGCGGCCACGGGTCACAGTTCCCGCAGTGTCCGGCGAGTGCATCACCGGACGCCAGAGACACGGTCACCCGGCAGCACGGTCCCTTCCATGCCGCCGTGATCCCCCATATACGGCCGTGCACTCCGAGACCGGAAGGAACATCTGCGGAACTCTCCCGGAAGATCTTCGCGGCCGCCGCGGCGGGCGCGCTGCTGTCCCTCACCACCGCCGCCGGCGGCGGGCAGGCGCTCGAAAACCCCGCTCCGCGCTACGACCGGGCAATGGTCAAGGCACTGGCGGCCTCGCTCAAAGTCAGCGAGAGTGCCGCGGCGGACCGGCTCGAGCGCCAGGCGGACCAGCGGGCCACACTCTCGTCTCTCGGCAAGCAGGGTGTCCCCATGGACGGCACCTACTTCGACGAGAAGGGCGACCTCGTCGTCAACGCCGGCGCGAGCGCCGCCGAGAAGCGCATCGAAAGTGCCGGTCTGAACACGCGTGTCGCCGAGCACGGCGAAGGAAAGCTGACTGCCATCAAGGCCGCGCTGGACAGGCTGGCGCTCGCTCAGGCACCCGCCGGGATCACTGCCTGGGCGGTCGATCTGGCTTCCGACACCGTCACCGTGAAGGTGAACAGCGACAAGAGCACGGCGGCCAGATCCTTCCTCAAGGCCGCCCGGGCCCACGGGGACGCGGTGCGAGTGGTCAACACCCCGCAGGAGCTGAGCCCTCAGAGCACTGTCCCGCCCGGGGAGGAGATGGCCTTCGACGGGTTCGTGTGCTCCGTCGGATACGGGGCCCGGGACGCTTCGGGCCGGCAGTACCTCGTCACGGCCGGCCACTGCATCGAGAACCTGCCCGTTCTCTCCCACGGCGGGAAACGTTTCGCCGAGAGCACCGACAGCCGGTTCACGCTGGGCAAGGACAGTGTGGACATGGGCATAGCCGCCGTCGACGAAGGCTCTTCCATCACCACCGCGGTCAGCACCTGGGGCAAGGCGGGCACCGTCGCCGTGGAGGGTGCCGAGCGCGCCCCCGTCGGCGCGGATGTGTGCAAGTCGGGCCGCACCACGCAATGGACCTGCGGAAAAATCGACTCCTATGACGTGTCGGTCACCTACTCCGACCCGAACGGCGGCCCCCGGACCGTCGTCACCGGGCTGGCCAGCTCCACGGTCTGCACGCAGGGCGGCGACAGCGGCGGCGCCTACATCTCCGGCAACCAGGCCCAGGGCATGACCTCGGGCGGTCCCATGAACCAGAGGTGCAACGGCACCGTGAACTCCCGCGGCTCGTCCTACTTCCAGCCCCTGGACGACACCCTTGCCCACTACAAGCTCACACTCGACACCAACTGATCACCAGGGCTGACGGATTGATCCGCGCGTCTGCCGGGACAGGCCGCCCATCGGATACGGTGAGCGGCCCGTCCCCCCCTTTGTGCAGGCCCCTCCCCCGCATGACCGGCCGCACACCACCGGAAGCCGGATCCTTGACCCCCCACACCCATCCCCCACGGCCCGCCAGACCACAGGCGCACCATCAGACACCCGCGTTCGCCGACGTGTTCCACCAGGCAGTCAGAGCCAGCGGACTCTCCCTGGAACGGATACAACACCGGCTCGCACCACCCGGCATCCGCATCAGCCTCACCACACTCAGCTACTGACAGCGCGGCAGAAACGAACCCGAACGCACCGCCTCACTGCGTGCCGTCAACGCCCCGGAATCCATCCTCACCCAGCCACCAGGCACACTGCACAGTGCGCTGCGCCCCTACCGGCCACGCGGACGTACGGTACCCGCGGCACACGACCTGACCGCCTCCCGCCGAGTCTTCGGGAAGAACTCACCGGCCGAACAGGCCCTCGGCGCGGACTTCCCGGCGCTCAACGAAGACACCAGCGTCCTGAGCATCCGCGAGACCGTCACCATCGACGAACACTTCCGGCTCAGCTCCCTGTCCATCCACCAGGTGACACGAGCCACCCGCGAGGGCGCCGACCGCTTCACCACCATCCACACCATCGACAGCGGCATCCGGGCAGTACGCGCCGAGGTGCGCTGCGGCATCCCGGGAACGATACGCTTCCTGCCGCGCATGAGCACCGTCGTCATCGATGTCAGGTTCGGCCGGAAACTGGCGAAGAACGAGACCGCCATCATCGACTACACGATGCACGTCGACTCCGGCGACGGACTCGACGACCACTACGAACGCCGCACCCGCACCCCACTGCGCGACTACCTGCTCCACGTCTACTTCCACCCAGCCGCGCTGCCACAGCTCTGCCACCGCTACTACCGCGAAAGCCACGAGACACACGCCTCATACAACCGCCGCATGGCACCCGACACTTCACACTCCGTCCACTCCGCGCCCGCACGCTGCCCCGCCGGCATCCACGGCATCTCATGGCAGACACCACAAAACCCGGCACCACGAAACCCGGCGCCGGGCCCCGGAGAGACGTGAGCGTCCACAGCGCACACAACCTCAACAGCGCCCCGGGGAGGCGTGAGCGTCCACAGTGCACACACTCGCAATGACGCCCCGTTACTTTCGGACCGGGGCTGCTCCTTCGGCGGGCAGCGACCGGACACTCCCCCGGCCGCGCCAACGCAGCCATAGCCGGACAGTCAGCCCCGGCCGGGGGCAGGCGCGGGCCAGACGGCAAGGCGCGGGAAGATCCAAGGGATTGATGGCCGCCGCCGTCATCGTGGACGGCCCGGGACGGATGCCCGGATGCGGTGAGCGGGCGGAGCAGGAAGCCCCCATCCCAGGACCAGCCGAACACCGGCCGGACACCGGCGGGGCGCCGCAGGGGCGCCGGCGGGGCGCCGGCCGAAATGGGGGCGGGGACGTAACGCCGCGCCTGCTGGTGGTGCACGTGCTGCTGCTGGAGTACGGCTGTCACCACCGCCACACGGATCTCCCGCGCGCGGATGCCGGCGCAACCGCAGGTGGTTCCGTTCACGGACCGCGACGGCAGACGTGCACGCCTGTCCTTTGACAAGGACGCCAGTCCAGAGCGGCGCCCTGCCCCGGAGCGACTGAATCGGATGCCGGACGGCCCGCCTTGCCCAGCTCGCCCACGGGGCTGTCGCCACGTGCTGCCAGGGCCTGTGCAGTGACGGGAAGGCCCGTGACACCCTTTGCCCATGCTCTTGGGTGATCAGGCAGGCAGTGTCGAACTGTGCCCGTTGCGGTACCAGTTCTCCGCGGTCCGCGGCGACGCATACGATGACAACTGGCTGGTCACCGGCGGCTCCGTGGCGACTCCGGAGGGCACCTGGGCTTTCGCTGATCCCTGTCTGCTGGTCGATGAAGCCCATCAGGTGTCTGCCTGGCTGCGCGCGGTGGCGGCGGGAACGGTTACGGTGAGCCGGCCTGATGCCGACGGCCGGCTGTCCCCGGACACCTGGTTCGTCGAGCCGGTCCTGGCCTTCAGCCTCGCCGGTCGAAGCGAGGACGGTGCGGTGATTCGTGTGCACCTGTCCATGGAGGCGGCACCCCCATGGCAGCGGGGTGAAAACAGGGCAGACATCTACCAGTACTTCGTGCAGGCCCAGGCAGACACCCCTGCTCTGCTTCGCGCGGCCGACCAGTGGGATCACGCTCTGGCGTCGTTCCCCGCCCGCTGAGCAGTACCAACTCAGCAGAAGACGCCGCACGTACGACAGCCCGACGTACGCCTCCGCGAGATCCGGCCCCGGCCGGTACAACCACCCAGCACCCCCAGCACCCCCCGGCACCCCCAGTCCCTGGCCCCAGCACCCCCGGCCCCTCGCCCCGGTACGGCCAGCGTTCACCGGCAAGGAAGCAGAAACGACCGCGTTCGCTGTCAGACACCTCAACCGGACAACAGCGGACAACGCCTCGCAAGACGCCACACACGGGCCCGTTCTCTCTCAGCTTCCGCGGCACGACCACTCCGAATGACGGTTCACTGCCTCCGGGCGGCGCGCGGCCATCCCAACCGCGAAGACGGGTTCAGCTCGCACCGTGACGCGGGCTGTCCGCTCACAGGCCGAGCCGCACCGGCCCGGCCGGAAGAGGGGAGGTGATCAACGCCGTCAAAGGAGTCGTGAAGTCGCGAGGAGAGAAAAGGTCGGCGCCCGCGTAAGAAGCAATTTCGTGCCCAGTACTTCTGCAACAGCTACTCAACCGACGCCAACGCGTGTGCCATAGCAGCCTTCCAACGATCCCAACCCCTGGAAGATCTGGTTGCACCGGAGACGCCCGACGGTGCCGCCCTGTGGGACATGAACTTCCATGAGTGTGTCGGCACCCTGCAGACGTTCCTCAGCCAGCCTCAGTACGGTGCAGCACGCGTTGCGAAACAACTCTTCGCTGTCCCGGCCTTGCCGCATCGCACCGGAGTGCGTGTTCGTCACTGTTGCGGGAGCCGTGAAGGCCGCGGTGTCCCTCTGCGCATCGGTGTCAGCACTGGTAGTCGTAGTAGATCTCGTCGAAGCGGTGCTGTGCGAGGTGTCGGGGCTCGATGAACCAAGAGGCTTTGACGTCGTCGTTGTAGTCGTAGAAGGTGGCGAGCATGATCATGGTTCCCTCGTCGGCTTGCGCGCCATAAGGGCCGCGCAGGTCGCCACCGGCAGCCTTGTCCACCGACGGGCCCTGAACCGGGGCCTGGTGTCCGCCGATCTGGACGTCGAAGGGGCTCTCCCACTCGTCGAAGGCATCGGCGAGCCGGTAGTCGTCGGCGACTGGGTACTCATTCTCGGTCAATTCCCACATCAGACGTGATGCGAAGGTCCCGACAAGGCGCAGAGGTTGGGCATCGGTGCATTTGTCGCCGTCCGGGTGGGGGCGCGGCGCGGTGTCTGCGTGTGCGGGGACGTACAGCAGCTTGACCCCGGCCCCGGGGTCCGTGCCGCGGCCCTCCATGAAGTAGATCTCGTCGTCCCGCCCCCATTGTTTTCCCTCAGCGGTGAAGTAGCGCTCGCCGTCGGCGGTCGACCAGCGGAAGAAGAGCAGGGTGCCGTTCTCGGGCATGTCGAAGTCGAGTACGCCCTGGGGAAGTTCTGCACAGTCGATGGTGGCCAGATGGGTCATCGGGCCATGTCCCTCCCGTACCGGCCAGGGCACATCCGCCGGCAGGGACGGCAGCCCGAAGAGCTGCCCCACGACAGTCCCGTCACTCTCCTGGGAGGTAAGGGCGAATGCCGGCCGGGTCCTGGCCCGCCAGTGTTCACCGTTCTCCGGTCCCAGGACGTCCATCACGGGCTGGTGCAGGTTCTCCTCAAGGGGGTTCGTCATGTCGGGCATGTTCGCAGCCACCACTGTCACCGACCGCCCTGCGGCAGGCGGCCCTGACCGCCCAGACATCACCCATAACCAGGCAGAAGACTAGAAAACAGCACCCTCACAGCACGTCCCCGTGTCCCTGCCGACCACAAGTGCTCACCCGCTTCGATCATTCCGCGAACGCATGCCCAACGCGGGGGTGGCGCTCCGTGTTCGCGTTCCACCCGCCCCGCTCGCCAAAGGCGGCCCGAGCCGGAACGAGGAGACAACGGCGGGCCTGAGCAGCAACCGGCGGAGATCGATCAGGACAGGCAGCCCGGCCGGCCCGTCCACCGGCCACGCCGCTACGTCGGCCTGCGCCCCATGGTGGCTACCAGCACCACGCTGAACCATGCGATGCCCGAAGTGACCCTGGCCGCCGACGGCGTCGGCGCTGCGCCGGCCGCCGTGCGTGAGCAGGCCGGCGCGCCCTCCCCGCGCGAACAACCTCAACCGGACATCCTGCATACCAACCGCGCGCAGGAGGCAACCCCAGGCTCTGCACGAGGCGTGCGCAGCGCGCACGGGAGATGGATGCAGTACGTGCTCGCCG
The DNA here is from genome assembly GCF_042790125.1 of Streptomyces scopuliridis. Taxonomy (GTDB): domain Bacteria; phylum Actinomycetota; class Actinomycetes; order Streptomycetales; family Streptomycetaceae; genus Streptomyces; species Streptomyces scopuliridis_A. The sequence goes on along the minus strand of NZ_JBHTZS010000062.1, from coordinate 3,245 downwards.
GGGCGAGCCAGTCGATTCCGTCAGCGGGCCTGGGCGCGCTGCGTAGTGCTACTGCGGTCGCTTGACGGCTTGAGCAGCTCGCCGCCTTCAGTCAGCTCGCCCGCTGGATCGACGGGGCCACCGTCGAGACGTAATGAGGGTGGAGCCGCCAGATGACACAGGCCGCGTTCGCGACGGCCCATCCGGCGGCTTGAGCGTCAGCGGCAGAACCGGTCTCTCTCATATCGAATACGGCAGGACACCTCGATCCTCAGAGGTTCGAGGTGTGGAGGCCAAGGGCCAGGCTCGGCGTTTTCTCCCGCAAGGTCCCTCTCAACCAGCCGTAGGCAGACCCCGGGAGCGTCCGGCCTCGTCCCGCGAGCACCAACCGTTTGCGCAGGTATAACGCTCATGCAATTATTGCTAAGGTTGATTAATGGCGTGCGCATAGATATTGTCCGGTGGTGAGGCCCCGCGCCTCAGCCCTCCTGCCTCCCGCGCCGCGGTGGCAGGCCGCCGGAAGAGGCGCAGCCGCGACGTCCCGTCACGGCGGGAGGTTCCCTGTCTCCCGGATCGAAAGGACCCCAGCATGACCACCGATTCCGCCCTGGTCGCCGGCGCAGGAGGCGTCATCGGCCGTAGCGTCGTCGAACACCTCGCTCGGGAAGGCGTCCAGACCCGCGGCGCCAGCCGACGCACCCCTCAGGGCTCACCGACGTGGGAGCACCTTCCGGCCGACCTGTCCGACCCGGACAAGGCACGCGAGGGGCTACGTGCCGCCGCCGACACCACGCGCCTCGTCTTCGCGGCTTACATCGAGCGTGACGATCTCGAAGCCCAGATCGCCCCCAACCTGGCCCTGCTCGACAACACCCTCAAAGGACTCGCCGCAGCCGGGGCGCCGCTGCAGCACGTCACGCTGTACCAGGGGCACAAGTTCTACGGATCGCACCTCGGCGCCTTCAAGACGCCGGCCAAGGAGAGCGACCCGCGACTGATCGGGCCGAACTTCTACTACGACCAGGAAGACTTGCTGCGCGAGCGGGCGCAGGAGATGGGCTTCCGGTTCACCATCTTCCGGCCCGAGGCTGTCCTGGGGTATGCACAGGGCACGCCCATGAACCTCCTGATGGCGATCGCCACGTACGTCGCTATCACCAAGGAACTGGGGCTCCCGCTGCGCTTTCCCGGTGCGCTGCAGGCGTACGACGGTATCTTCTACCAGATGACGGACGCCGAGCTCCTGGCCCGCGCCACCGACTGGGCCGCAACCGCCTCCGGCGCGGCGAACGAGACCTTCAACATCACCAACGGCGACGTCATCCGCTGGAGCCACCTGTGGCGCGCGCTGGCCGAGCACTACGGCCTGCCCCTCGAAGAGCCGAAGTCGATCCGGCTCGAACAGCACATGCCCCCGCAGGGGCACATCTGGCGCCGCATCGTCGCCAAACACGGCCTCGTCGACACCCCGTACACGGACCTCGTCGACTGGCGGTTCGGCGACCTCATCCTGAACTCGACCTGGGACAACGTCAGTTCGACTGTCAAGCTCCGTCAAGCCGGTTTCCACGACAGCCACGACACAGAACAACGCCTCCTCGACCTTCTCGACGACCTCGGGGAGCGCCGCATCATTCCCCCGGCCCATACCTGACGCGACGCGGACAGGCACATGGGGAGCCCCGGCCCCGCCCGCGCCCCAAACGGCCCGATGCCCCAGGACTCCCCAGGAGGAAACCATGACCGGGTTCACCCAGACCGCCCGACATCCAAAGACACGCACCGACAGCCCGCTGCTGGACACGGAAGGGGCGCAGCTCGTTGCTCACCGTGTCGATCCTGGCCAGGCTCGCGCCGATCCGTGAAATGTGCAGCATTATCTGCGTGTTGACGCGGCTCCGGCCAAGGTCGAAGAACTGGATGTCACGACGCAGGATCTCCACCCAGCCCAGATACTCGGCGAGCACGAAGACCGTGCTGCGCACGAAATCGGCCTCGCGATCGGTGCCCCGTCTGAGGAAAGACGTGAGGAAGCCGAAGCCGCGGGAGGGACCCGTGTCGACAACGTGACGAGGCAGGATGTTGTAGAGCCTGGCCTGCAGATCGAACGAGGCCCACGCCAGGGAGGCCCCGTACCAGTCCATGTAGTTGCGTTGCTCCCATGACCGCAGGCGGCGTTGCTGCCAATAGCTGAAGAGCGCGGCAACCGCCGCACCGCAGACAGCAACGATCGCCGAGACCACTGACAACGAGTCCATGCATCCCCCTCCCGGGCATGATGCCATCACGCACCGCCACGTTATTGGACAACCCTGTCCACGTCCGATAGCGCAAACCGCGCAGTCGTCAAAGCTTCAGTGGCAATCGTTCAAGGTTGGCTGTCACATGACAGCGTGAGTGGATCCTGGCCGTGGATGGCCGGGTGTCCCGTCTCGAAGGATCTGGTCTCCGTCTCACGTGACCTGGTCTGATTCGTCGTTGATCTCAGTTGATCTGGTTCGTCATCCTGATCACTGGACTACTCTGTCGAGCCATGAACGCGGACCGCTGGTTGGCAGACACCCGGACCTCCTACGACACGGTCGCGGTCAGCTATGCCGACCAACTCCGCGAGGCCCTGGCCGGGGCGCCGTATCTTCGGGCGGCCCTGGCGCTGTTCGCCGACTTGGCGCACGCCGCTGGCGGTGGGCCGGTGGCGGACGTGGGCTGCGGACCCGGACACGTCACCGCTCACCTGCACGAGCTGGGTGTGGACGCTTTCGGCATCGACCTTTCATCCGTGATGATCGACGTGGCCCGGCGTGACCACCCCCGCCTGCGGTTCGAGGTGGGCTCGATGACCGACCTCGACCTCGCCGACGCTTCAGTCGCCGGCCTGCTCGCATTTTGGTCGTTGATTCACGTCCCCGACGAAGCAGTGCCCACGGTCTTCGGCCATTTCCGGCGCGTGTTGCTTCCCGGCGGACCACTGCTGCTCGGCTTTCACGTCGGCGACGAGTCGAGGCTGAAGACGCAGGGCTACGGCGGCCACCCGATGAACGTCCACGTTCACCGCCGCCAGCCTGACCAAGTGGCGGCCTGGCTACGCGATGCCGGGTTCACCGTCGAGGCCCACATGCTGATCGACCCCGACGAGAGCGTTCCAGGTGCGGTCCTCTTCGCACGCCGTCAGCCCTAGGCCGTGTCTGATAATTGATCTTGTGACAGGTCGAGGCGAGTTGACGGATACGGCGTGGGAGCGAATAGAGCCGCTGCTTCCGGGTGCG
>NZ_JBHTZS010000061.1:0-14988 GCF_042790125.1 Streptomyces scopuliridis | reverse complement strand
AGACGCGTCCAGCAGCGCCGGATGCAGACCGAACGCAGCCGCGTCAGCCTCCGCACTCTCCGGAAGACTCACCTCCGCGAAGATCTCACCATCACGCCGCCAAGCACCCCGCAGGCCCTGGAACACCGGACCATACGCGAACCCGATCTCCTCGAACCGCTCATAGCACCCCTCAACGTCCATGACCTGAGCGCCGGTTGGCGGCCACACCGTCGCGTCGAAACCGGTCTCCGCCCCCTCGGAGCGGCCGGCCAGCGAACCGGTGGCGTGCTGGGCCCAGGGTGCGTCCACCGCGTCCGCCGCGTCCTCCGGGCGGGAGTAGATCCCCACCGAACGCCGGCCCGACTCATCAGGCGTACCGACCGCTACCTGCACCTGCACCGCACCACGCTCAGGCAGAGTGAGCGGCGCGGCAAGCGTCAACTCCTCCACCCGCTCGCAGCCGACCTCGTCACCCGCCCGGATCGCCAGCTCAAGCAAGGCAGTGCCCGGAAGAAGAACCCGGCCCATCACCGCGTGATCAGCCAGCCACGGATGCGACTGAACAGACAGCCTGCCCGTGAACAACACGCCCTGTCCGGCCGCCAGTTCCACGGCTGCGCCCAGCAGCGGATGCCCGGCGGAACCGAGACCCGCCGCACGCACATCACCGGCGGCACCGGACCGCGAACCGGTCGGCCAGAACCACTGGTGCTGGAAGGCGTACGTGGGCAACTCGACCCGCCGCGCCCCCGTCCCCGCGAAGAACCCGGTCCAGTCGACCGTCGCACCGTGTGCGTGTACGCGAGCCAGCGCGGCGAGGGCGGTCAATTCCTCGTCCCGGTCCTTGCGGGAGATCGGGACGATCGCCGCCTCTTCCGGCGCCGTTTCCTGGGCCATGGCGGACAGCACACCGTCCGGGCCCAGCTCCAGGAACGTGGTCACGCCCTGCTCGGCCAGCGTCCGCACCCCGTCCGCGAAGCGCACCGCCTCCCGGACGTGCCGAACCCAGTACTCGGGCGAGCACAGCTCCTCGGCCGACGCCAGCCCGCCGGTCAGATTCGACACCACGGGAATCCGGGGCGCGTCGAACGACAACTGCTCCGCCGCCGCACGGAATTGCTCCAGCATCGGCTCCATCAGGGGCGAGTGGAAGGCGTGCGACACCCGCAGGCGCGTGGTCTTCCTCCCCTGCTCCGCCAGCCTCGCCGCCACCGACAGGACCGCGTCCTCATCACCCGAGACCACGACCGAGGCGGGGCCGTTGACCGCGGCGATCGACACCCCGTCCGACAGCAGCGGGGTGACCTCGTCCTCCGTCGCCCGCACCGCGACCATCGCACCGCCGGCCGGCAGCGCCCGCATCAGCTTCGCCCGCGCCGCGACCAGTGCGCAGGCGTCCTCCAGCGAGAACACCCCCGCCACATGCGCCGCCGCGATCTCACCGATCGAGTGCCCGGCGACGAAGTCCGCCCGCACGCCCCACGACTCCACCAGCCGGAACAGCGCCACCTCAATGGCGAACAACGCGGGCTGTGTGAAGCCCGTGTCATTCAGCGGTTCGGCGTCCTCGCCCCACATCACCTCACGCAGTGGACGCTCCAACTCACCGTCCAACACGGCGAGTACGGAGTCCAGCGCCTTGGCGAACACCGGGAACCGGCCGTACAGCTCGCGGCCCATACCGAGCCGCTGGCTGCCCTGCCCCGAGAACAGCATCGCCGTCCTGCCGCCGAGCACCGACCCCGACACCGCCGACGGATCAGCGTCACCGGACGCCAGGGCGCTCAGCGCGCGGACCACCTCATCGGAGCCGCCGGACTCGCTCGCCAGCACCACCGCGCGGTGCTCGAACACCGAACGCCCCGTCGCCAGCGAGTACCCGACATCCACCGGCCGCAGCTCCGGCCGCGCCTCGATGGAGGAGAGGAGCCTGCCCGCCTGGGCCGCCAGCGCCTCCGGGGTCTTGCCCGAGAGGAGCCACGGCACCACAGCGGGGGCCGCGGCCTCTGCCACGGCCGGATCGGCCGCGAACTCGGCGACCGGCTCCGGCTCCGGCTCCGGCTCCGGCTCCGGCTGTTCGAGAATGACGTGCGCGTTCGTCCCGCTGATCCCGAACGACGAGACACCCGCACGCCGCACCCGGTCGGTCTCCGGCCACCGCGTCTGCTCGGTCAGCAGTTCCACCGCGCCCGCCGACCAGTCGACATGCGACGACGGCTCGGTCACATGGAGCGTGCGCGGCAGCACTCCGTGCCGCATCGCCAGCACCATCTTGATGACTCCGGCGACACCGGCCGCAGCCTGCGTGTGACCGATGTTCGACTTCACCGAACCGAGCAGCAGCGGACGCTCCGGGTCACGGTCACGCCCATACGTGGCCAGCAGCGCCTGCGCCTCGATCGGATCGCCCAGCGTCGTCCCCGTACCGTGCGCCTCCACGGCGTCCACCTCGTCCAGGGACACTCCCCCGCTCGCCAGCGCCTGACGGATCACGCGCTGCTGAGAAGGACCGTTGGGAGCGGTGAGGCCGTTCGACGCGCCGTCCTGGTTGATCGCGCTGCCGCGCAGCACCGCCAGCACCTGGTGGCCGTTGCGCCGCGCGTCGGACAGCCGCTCCAGCACCAGCATCCCGACACCCTCCGACCAGCCCACACCGTCGGCCGACTCGGAGAACGCCTTGCAGCGGCCGTCCGGCGACAGACCCCGCTGACGGGAGAACTCCACGAAGGTGCCCGGGGTCGACATGACCGTCACACCGCCCGCGAGCGCCAGCGAGCATTCGCCGCCGCGCAGCGCCTGGGCCGCCAGATGCATCGCGACCAGCGACGACGAGCACGCCGTGTCGACCGTGACGGCGGGACCCTCGAACCCGAAGGTGTACGAGACCCGGCCCGAGGCCACGCTTCCCGCGCTGCCCTGGCCCTGGTGCCCCTCAAACTGTTTGCCGTTCAGTTGGGTGCCGTAGTCGTTGTACATCACACCGGCGAACACACCGGTCGCACTGCCCATCAGCGACACCGGGTCGATGCCCGCCCGCTCGATCGCCTCCCACGAGGCTTCGAGCAGCAGCCGCTGCTGCGAGTCCGTCGCCATCGCCTCACGCGGCGACATACCGAAGAAGGCGGGATCGAACTCGCCCGCGTTCTCCAGGAATCCGCCCGAGCGGGTGTATGACGTGCCCGCGTGGTCCGGGTCCGGGTTGTACAACCCGTCCACGTCCCAGCCACGGTTGGCCGGGAAGCCGGAGACCGCGTCGGTGCCCTCGGTGACCAGCCTCCACAGGTCCTCCGGCGAGGCAACCCCGCCCGGGTACCGGCAGCTCATCCCGACAATCACGATCGGGTCGTCGGCCACGGGCGGCAGCATCCGGACCGGAATCGTGGTCTCGGTCTCGGTGCCGAACAACTCGTCCCCGAGATGGTCGGCGAGCGCTGTCGCGGTCGGGTAGTCGAAGATCAGCGTGGCGGTCAGCCGCAGACCCGTCACCGCACTCAGCCGGTTCCGGAGCTCCACGGCCGTGAGGGAGTCGAAGCCCAACTCCCGGAACTGAGACGTGGCGTTGACGGCCGCAGCGTCGGCGTGGCCGAGTACGAGGGCGACCTGACTCCGTACGAGATCCAGCAGTGCTTCGTGCCGGGCGGACGCGGTCAGTCCGGCCAGCCGGCCGAGAAGTCCGGTGTCGGTGCCGGTAACGGTGCCCGATCCGGTGACCGCGCTCCGACGCCGACGGGTACGGATCAACGACCCCAGCAGCGGCGGTACTTCACCCTGTGCCCGGAGTACGGAAAGGTCCAGCAGCACCGGTGCCACCACTGTCTCACCGGAGGCGAGCGCCGCGTCGAAGAGTGCGACGCCCTGCTCGATGGAGAGGGGTGGCATTCCGGAGCGGGCCAGGCGTCGCATGTCCGCCTCGGTCACCGTCCCGGTCATCCCGCCCGCCTGATCCCACGGACCCCAGGCCAGTGAGACACCCGGCAGACCCTCCGCCCGCCGACGCGCCACCAGAGCGTCCAAGAAGGTATTCGCGGCAGCGTAGTTGCCCTGTCCGGCGCCGCCGAACAGCCCCGCGACGGACGAGAACACCACGAACGCGGCCAGACCGAGATCACGCGTCAGCTCATGCAGATGCCACGCCGCGTCCACCTTCGGACGCAGCACCGTGTCCAACCGCTCCGGCGTCAGCGAACCGACCACACCGTCATCCAGCACACCCGCCGTTTGCACCACCGCGGTCAGCGGGTGTTCGGACGGTACGCCGGCCAGCAGACCGGATACGGCGGTCCGGTCGGCGAGGTCGCACGCGGCGACCGTGACCCGCGCGCCGTGCGCGGTCAGCTCGGCGACCAGTTCGGCGGCGCCGGGTGCGTCGGTACCCCTCCTGCTGGCCAGCAGCAGATGGCGCACACCGCGCTCGGCGACGAGATGCCGGGCCAGAACGCCGCCCAGGCCGCCCGTCCCGCCGGTGATCAGGACCGTACCCTCGCCGGTCCAGACCGGGGCTGCGGCCTGGCTCGCGTCGGAGCCTGTGGACACGGGTGCGGATACGCGGGCCAGTCGTCCCGCGTGGATCGCGCCGTCGCGGACGATCAGCTGCGGTTCATCGGAGCCGAGGGCCTTCCGCGCTTCGGACAGAGACGTCAAGCCGGCCGGGAGATCCAGCAGTCCGAAGCGGCCCGGGTTCTCCGTCTGGGCGGATCGCACGAGACCGCGTACGGAGGCCGCCGCCAGGTCGGCGACAGCGCCGCCGTCCACGGCCACCGCTCCCCGGGTGACGAACACCAGCCGCGAACCGGCGAACCGGTCCTCGGCCAGCCAGCCCTGGACCAGGGCCAGGGCCTCGGCGGTCAGCACGTGGGCCGACTCCGCGACCCCGCCCCCGCCCCCGTTCCCGTTCCCGTCCTCGGACGACGTACCGTCGATGCCCACCAGCACGGTGCCCGGCACCGGGGACTCCCCCGCCGCCAGCGAAGCGAGATCCGCGTACGTCCCGACCTCCGCACCGGCCCCGGCCATACCGTCGGCGAGTCCCAGCGCGTCCGGTCCGAGGACGACCACCGACCCCGGAACATCCGACTCGGCCACGGCCGTCACCGGCGTCCACTCCAGACCGAACAGCGCGTCACGGACGAGATCCGCCGACCCGGAGCCGTGCAACTGCTCGCGCGACACGGCCCGTACGAGCAGCGAGTCGACGGAAGCCACCGGCTGACCGGAGGTGTCGGCGACGGACACGGACACCGCGTCCTTACCGACCGGCGCCAACCGCACCCGCAACGCCGAAGCACCCGTCGCGTGCAGCGACACACCCTCCCACGAGAACGGCAGACCACCACCAGCCCCGTCACTGTCACTGTCGCCCGCCAGGAGCGAGGCATGCAGAGACGCGTCCAGCAGCGCCGGATGCAGACCGAACGCAGCCGCGTCAGCCTCCGCACTCTCCGGAAGACTCACCTCCGCGAAGATCTCACCATCACGCCGCCAAGCACCCCGCAGCCCCCGGAACACCGGACCATACGCGAACCCGATCTCCTCGAACCGCTCATAGCACCCCTCAACATCCATGACCTGAGAACCAGTTGGCGGCCACACCGTCGCATCGAAACCGGAGTCAGCCACAGTGGCGTCGGCGGTCGTCAGCGCGCCGGTGGCGTGCTGCGTCCAGGATCCTTCCGCCCCCTCCTCGGGACGGGAGTAGATCCCCACCGAACGCCGGCCCGACTCATCGGGGACACCGACGGCTACCTGCACCTGCACCGCACCGCGCTCGGGCAGGGTGAGCGGCGCGGCGAGCGTCAACTCCTCTACCCGCTCGCAGCCGACCTCGTCACCCGCCCGGATCGCCAGCTCAAGCAGGGCAGTGCCAGGGAGAAGAACCCGGCCCATCACCGCGTGATCAGCCAGCCACGGATGCGACTGAACGGACAGCCTGCCGGTCACCAATACGCCTTCGACCTCAGCGAGTTCGACAGCCGCGCCGAGCAGCGGATGCCCGGCGGAGCCGAGACCCGCGGCCCGTACATCCCCCGTTCCACCCAGCGGGCCCGCCGGCCAGAACCACGTGCGCTGGAAGGCGTACGTGGGCAACTCGACCCGCCGCGCCCCGGCCCCCGCGAACAGCGCCGGCCAGTCCGCCGGAACTCCCCGTACGTACAGCTGGGCGAGCGCGGTGAGCGCGGTCGACTCCTCGGGCCGGTCCTTGCGGAGGATCGGTACGGTCGCCGCGCCGTCCGGTACGGATTCCTGGGCCATGGCCGACAGCACACCATCCGGGCCCAGCTCCAGGAACGTGGTCACGCCCTGCTCGGCCAGCGTCCGCACACCATCCGCGAAGCGCACGGCCTCCCGGACATGACGTACCCAGTACTCGGCCGAGCACAGCTCATCCGCCGACGCCAGACCGCCGGTCAGGTTCGAGACGACCGGGATACGCGGCGCCGCATACGACAGCCCTTCCGCCACGGTACGGAAGTCATCCAGCATCGGCCGCATGAGAGGCGAGTGGAAGGCATGCGAGACGCGCAGGCGCGTGGTCTTCCGACCCCGCTCCGCCAGCCTCGCCGCCACCGACAGGACCGCGTCCTCATCACCCGAGACCACAACCGACGACGGACCATTGATCGCCGCGATCGACACCCCGTCCGACAGCAGCGGAAGAACCTCCTCCTCCGTCGCCTGCACCGCCATCATCGAACCACCCACCGGCAACGCCTGCATCAACGACGCCCGCACCACCACCAGACGGCACGCATCCTCCAGCGAGAACACCCCAGACACAAACGCCGCCGCGACCTCACCGATCGAATGACCGGCCACGAACTCCGGCCGCACACCCCACGACTCCACCAAGCGGAACAACGCCACCTCGACCGCGAACAACGCCGGCTGCGTAACGCCCGTCTCGTTCAGCGGTTCGGCGTCCTCGCCCCACATCACCTCACGCAGCGAACGTCCCAACTCGCCTTCCAGCGTGGCGAGTACGGAATCCAGCGCCTCCGCGAACACCGGGAACCGGCCGTACAGCTCACGCCCCATCCCCAGCCGCTGACTGCCCTGACCCGAGAACAGCACCGCCGTCCTCCCACCGACGACCGCACCCGACACCGCCGACGGATCAGCGTCACCGGACGCCAACACCGCGAGGGCTCGCACCGCGTCCGCAGGCCCACCGGCCAGCACCACGGCCCGGTGGTCGAACGTCGAGCGGCCCGTCGCCAGCGAGTAGCCGATGTCGACCGGTCGCAGCTCCGGCCGCGCCTCGATCGACGACAGCAGCTTGGCGGCCTGGCCGCGCAGTGCCTCGGACGTCTTGCCCGAGAGCACCCACGGTGCGACGCCCGACTCGGTCTCGGGGGCTTCCTCACTGCCCAGGACTGTTCCCTGGATGACGGTGGCCGGCTGCTCCAGGATGATGTGGGCGTTCGTACCGCTGATCCCGAAGGACGAGACACCCGCGCGCCGTGCGCGACCGGCCTCCGGCCACCGCGTCTGCTCGGTCAGCAGCTCCACGGCGCCTTCCGACCAGTCCACATGCGACGACGGAGCATCCACGTGCAGCGTCCGCGGCAGCACGCCGTGGCGCATCGCCATAATCATCTTGATGACTCCGGCGACCCCGGCGGCGGCCTGCGTGTGGCCGATGTTGGACTTCACCGACCCGAGGAGCAGTGGACGCTCCGGGTCACGGTCCCGGCCGTACTCGGCGAGGAGGGCCTGCGCCTCGATCGGGTCGCCCAGCGTCGTCCCCGTACCGTGCGCCTCCACCACATCGACCTCGTCGGCCGAGAGCCCGCCGCTGGCCAGCGCCTGACGGATCACGCGCTGCTGCGAAGGACCGTTCGGGGCGGTGAGTCCGTTCGACGCGCCGTCCTGGTTCACGGCCGAGCCCCGGACCACAGCAAGGACCTCGTGGCCGTTGCGTCGCGCGTCGGACAGCCGCTCCAGCACCAGCATGCCGACGCCCTCCGACCAGCCCACACCGTCCGCAGCGTCCGAGAACGCCTTGCAGCGGCCGTCGGGAGAGAGTCCGCGCTGTCGGGAGAAGTCGACGAACACCGAGGGGGTCGACATCACCGTCACACCGCCGGCGAGCGCCAGCGAGCATTCACCGCTGCGCAGCGCCTGCATCGCCCAGTGCATCGCGACCAGCGACGACGAGCACGCGGTGTCCACCGTCACGGCCGGGCCCTCCAGGCCCAGCGTGTACGACACCCGGCCCGAGGCCAGACTCGGCGAACTGCCGCTCCCCTGGAAGCCCTCGAACTCCGGGCCGCCGAGGACGGTGCTGTAGTCGTTGTACATCACTCCTGCGAACACACCGGTCGCACTGCCCTTCAGCGAGACCGGGTCGATCCCGGCCCGCTCGATCGCCTCCCACGAGGTCTCCAGCAGCAGCCGCTGCTGCGAGTCCGTGGCCATCGCCTCACGCGGCGACATCCCGAAGAACGCCGGGTCGAACTCGCCCGCGTCATGCAGGAATCCACCCTGTCGTGTGTACGACGTGCCCTTGTGGTCGGGGTCCGGGTTGAAGAGACCGTCCACGTCCCAGCCACGATTGACCGGGAAGGCGGAGATCACATCGCTGCCCTCGGTGACCAGTCGCCACAGGTCCTCCGGCGAGGCCACGCCGCCCGGATAGCGGCAGCTCATGCCCACGACCACGATCGGATCGTCGACCAGTGCGGGGGCCCGCCTGGCCGTGGGCAGTGCCACGGCGGCATCGGCGCCGAACAGCTCATCGAGCAGGTGGTCGACCAGCGTCTCGACCGTCGGATAGTCGAAGACCATCGTGGCCGGCAGTCGCAGTCCGGTCACGGTGTTGAGCCGGTTACGGAGTTCGACCGAGGTCAGCGAGTCGAAGCCCAGTTCGCGGAAGGCCCTGCCCGGGTTGACCGCGTTGCCGTCGGCGTGGCCCAGGACCAGGGCGACCTGCCCGCGTACAAGGTCCAACAGCACCTCCTGACGCTCAACCACCGTCAGCCCGGCCAGCCGCTCCACCAGCCCCGCCGCCGTAGCCGAACCAGCCACCGCAGCAGCCCGACGCGACCGCGAACGAATCAACGACCGCAGCAACGGCGGAACTTCACCCCGCGCACGCAACACCGGCAGATCCAGCCGCACCGGAGCCACCACAGCATCACCAGTAGCCAGAGCCGCGTCGAACAACGCCACACCCAACTCCACCGACAACGCCGGCACACCCGCACGAGCCATCCGCTCCGCATCCGCCTCCGACAACGTCCCCGTCATCCCACCCGACTGACCCCACGGACCCCACGCCAACGACACACCCGGCAGACCCTCACCCCGACGACGCTCCATCAACGCATCCAGGAACGCGTTACCCGCCGCGTAATTCCCCTGCCCCGCACTACCGAACAGAGCAGCGATGGACGAGAACACGACGAAGGCCGAAAGATTCTGATCATGCGTCAGTTCATGCAGATTCCAGGCGGCGTCGGCCTTCGGCCGCAGGACCTTGTCCAGCCGCTCCGGCGTCAACGAACCCACCACACCGTCGTCCAGCACACCCGCCGCATGCACCACGGCGGAGACGGTGTGTCGAGTCAGCAGTTCCGCCAGCGCGTCACGGTCCGTGACATCGCAGGACTCGATCGACACCTCGGCGCCGCGCTCGGTCAGTTCGTCGGTCAGTGCTTCGGCGCCGTCGGCGCCCAGGCCGCGGCGGCTCACCAGCAGCAGCCGGCGTACGCCGTGCTCAGCCACCAGATGCCGCGCCACGACCGCGCCCAGACCACCCGTACCACCGGTGATCAGCACACTGCCATCGCCATCCCAGACCGGATCTGCCGCAGGCTCTCCCACCGCCGCGCGCACCACACGCCCGGCCAGGACCTCGCCGTCCCTCACGATCACCTGCGGCTCATCCGCGCTCAGCACCGACACCGGCAGAGTCACCGGACCGGCCGGATCGAGATCGACCAGACCGAAGCAGCCCGGGTTCTCCGACTGCGCCGACCGTACGAGACCCCGCACCGCAGCCGCCGCCACATCAGCGCCACCCACAGCACCCCGCGTCACAAAGACGAACCGCGACTCCGCGAAACGCTCATCCGCCAACCGTTCCTGAAGCTGTCCCAGGACTTGATGCGTCAACGCCCGTGCCGCATCGGCCGCGTTGGCATCGGGCTCTCCGATCACCGGGATAAGCACCACACCCGGCACCGATGCTGCCCCATCGGCGGTCAACGCGGCGAGACCCGGGGCGAGTTCGGGCTCGGCTCCCGCTTCACGCAGGGCCTCGATGAGGCCCAGGGTGTCATGGCCCGCCACCGCGATCGTCTGCGGAGTGCCAACGGACGTAGCGGACACCGGCAGCCACTCCAGCCGGAACAGCGCGTCCCTCGTCGGCCCATCCTCATCGCTCAGAGCTTCCGCCGACAGCGCGCGCATCGCCAACGACTCCACCGACGCGACCGGCGCACCCGTCACATCAGCCACCGCGATCGACACCGCGCCATCAGCCTCGCGCGTCAGCCTCACCCGCACCGAAGAAGCCCCCGACGCCTGCAACGACACCCCGCTCCACGAGAACGGGACACCACCACCCAGCCGGTCCGAGCCATCAACCGACGCACCCACAGACCACGCCGAGTGAAGCCCGGCATCCAGCAGCGCGGGATGCAGACCGAACGCCACCGCGTCGCTCTGCGCGTCCTCGGGCAGGCTCACCTCCGCGAAGACCTCGCCGTCCCGCCTCCAGGCCGACCGCAGACCCTGGAACACCGGACCGTACGCGAAACCCTCCGCAGCCCGAGCATCGTAGAAACCCTCCAGATCCACCGGCTCAGCACCCACCGGCGGCCACACCGACGCATCAAAATCAACCACAGCCCCGGCCCCGGCCCCAGCACCCACGACCAGCACACCCGTCGCATGCTGCGTCCACGGCGCCTCAACCTCCCCCTCAAGACGCGAGTGAATCGCGACCGCACGCCGCCCCGACTCATCCGCCACACCCACCCGCACCTGCATCTGTACGGCGCCGGGCTCGGGCAGAGTAAGGGGCGCGGCGAGCGTCAACTCCTCGACCCGGTCGCAGCCCACCTCGTCACCGGCCCGGATCGCCAGCTCAAGCAGGGCAGTGCCGGGGAGAAGAATGCGGCCCATCACCGCGTGATCGGCCAGCCACGGATGCGTCTGAACGGACAGCCTGCCGGTGAACAGCACACCCTCACCCTCGGCCAGCTCCACCACACCGTTGAGCAGCGGATGCCCCGCCGCCACCAGCCCGATCGCCGCCGCGTCATCCGCACCACCGCGCAGACTCCGGGGCCAGAACGCCTGGTGCTCGAAGGCGTACGTCGGCAGATCCACCCACGACGCGCCGGTACCGGCGAAGAACCCGGCCCAGTCCACGGCGACACCACGTACATGCAACTGGCTCATCGCGGTGACGGCCGACAGTTCCTCGGACCGGCTCTTGCGGAGGATCGGTACGGTCGCCGCGCCGTCCGGTACGGATTCCTGGGCCATGGCCGACAGCACACCGTCCGGGCCCAGCTCCAGGAACGTGGTCACGCCCTGCTCGGCCAGCGTCCGCACACCATCCGCGAAGCGCACGGCCTCCCGGACATGGCGTACCCAGTACTCGGGCGAGCACAGCTCATCCGCCGATGCCAGACCGCCGGTCAGGTTCGAGACGACCGGGATACGCGGCGCCGCATACGACAGCCCTTCCGCCACAGTACGGAAGTCATCCAGCATCGGCCGCATGAGAGGCGAGTGGAAGGCATGCGAGACGCGCAGGCGCGTGGTCTTCCGACCCCGCTCCGCCAGCCTCGCCGCCACCGACAGGACCGCGTCCTCATCACCCGAGACCACAACCGACGACGGACCATTGATCGCCGCGATCGACACCCCGTCCGACAGCAGCGGAAGAACCTCCTCCTCCGTCGCCTGCACCGCCATCATCGAACCACCCACCGGCAACGCCTGCATCAACGACGCCCGCGCCACCACCAGACGGCACGCATCCTCAAGCGAGAACACCCCCGCCACAAACGCCGCCGCGATCTCACCGATCGAATGACCGGCCACGAACTCCGGCCGCACACCCCACGACTCCACCAAGCGGAACAACGCCACCTCGACCGCGAACAGCACCGGCTGGGTGTATCCCGTCTCATTCAGCAGGTCCGCGTCGTCACCCCAGATGACCTCACGCAGCGAACGTCCCAACTCGCCTTCCAGCGTGCCGAGTACGGAGTCCAGCGCCTCCGCGAACACCGGGAACCGGCCGTACAGCTCATGACCCATCCCCAGCCGCTGACTGCCCTGGCCCGAGAACAGCGCCGCCGTCCTCCCACCGACGACCGCACCCGACACCGCCGACGGATCCGGGTCACCGGACGCCAACACCGCGAGGGCTCGCACCGCGTCCGCAGGGCCACCGGCCAGCACCACGGCCCGGTGGTCGAACGTCGAGCGGCCCGTCGCCAGCGAGTAGCCGATATCCACCGGCCGCAGCTCCGGACCGGACTCGACGTGGGAGAGCAGCCGGCCCGCCTGGCCGCGCAGCGCCTCCGGCGTCTTCCCGGACAGCGCCCACGGCACCACACCCGGCTCCACCACGGGAGCCTCCGGCCTGGCGACCACTGTTCCCCGGATCACCGTGGCCGGCTGTTCCAGGATGATGTGGGCGTTCGTACCGCTGATCCCGAACGACGACACGGCTGCACGCC
This sequence comes from Streptomyces scopuliridis, assembly GCF_042790125.1. Taxonomy (GTDB): domain Bacteria; phylum Actinomycetota; class Actinomycetes; order Streptomycetales; family Streptomycetaceae; genus Streptomyces; species Streptomyces scopuliridis_A. The sequence goes on along the minus strand of NZ_JBHTZS010000061.1, from coordinate 2,305 downwards.
GCGCGCGACCGACCTCCGGCCACTCCACCGGTTCCGTCAGCAGCTCCACCGCGCCTTCCGACCAGTCCACATGCGACGACGGAGCATCCACGTGCAGCGTCTGCGGCAGCACCCCATGACGCATCGCCATGACCATCTTGATCACACCCGCCACACCGGCGGCGGCCTGCGTGTGACCGATGTTGGACTTCACCGACCCGAGCAGCAGCGGACGCTCCGGGTCACGGTCCCTGCCGTACGTGGCCAGCAGCGCCTGCGCCTCGATCGGGTCACCCAGCGTCGTCCCCGTACCGTGCGCCTCCACCACATCGACGTCATCCATGGACAGTCCGCCGCTGGCCAGCGCCTGACGGATCACGCGCTGCTGCGAAGGACCGTTCGGCGCCGTCAACCCGTTCGACGCACCGTCCTGGTTCACGGCAGAACCCCGGACCACCGCCAGCACCTGGTGGCCGTTGCGTCGCGCGTCGGACAGCCGCTCCAGCACCAGCATGCCGACACCCTCCGACCAGCCCACACCGTCGGCCGACTCGGAGAACGCCTTGCAGCGGCCGTCGGGCGACAGACCCCGCTGACGGGAGAAGTCCACGAACACCGTCGGCGTGGACATCACGGTCACACCGCCGGCCAGCGCCAGCGAGCATTCACCGCTGCGCAGCGCCTGCATCGCCCAGTGCATCGCGACCAGCGACGACGAGCACGCGGTGTCCACCGTCACGGCCGGACCCTCCAGACCCAGCGTGTACGACACCCGGCCCGAGGCCAGACTCGTGCTGCCGCCGCCCTGGAAGCCCTCGAACTCCGGGCCGCCCAGCAGAGTCGTGTAGTCGCTGTACATCACTCCGGCGAACACACCGGTCGCACTGCCCTTCAGCGAGACCGGGTCGATCCCGGCCCGCTCGATCGCCTCCCAGGACGCTTCGAGCAGCAGCCGCTGCTGCGAGTCGGTGGCCAGCGCGTCACGCGGCGACATGCCGAAGAACGCGGGGTCGAACTCGTCCGCGGTGTGCAGGAAGCCGCCTTCCCGCGTGTACGACGTCCCCATGTGGTCGGGGTCCGGGTTGAACAGCCCGTCCACGTCCCAGCCACGATTGGTCGGGAAGCCCGAAATCGCGTCAGCGCCTTCGGTGACCAGTCGCCACAGGTCTTCCGGCGAGGCCACGCCGCCGGGATAGCGGCAGCTCATGCCCACGACCACGATCGGATCGTCGGCCACCGCCGCAGCGCGCGTGGCGGCCGGCACGGCCACCGCGGCATCGGAGCCCAGCAGTTCATCGAGCAGATGGTCGACCAGCGTCTGGACCGTCGGATAGTCGAAGGCCATCGTGGCGGGCAGTCGGAGCCCACTGGCGGTGTTGAGCCGGTTACGCAGTTCCACCGCCGTGAGTGAGTCGAAGCCCAGTTCGCGGAAGGCCCTGCCCGGGTTGACCGCGTTGCCGTCGGCGTGGCCCAGGACCAGGGCGACCTGCCCGCGTACGAGGTCCAACAGCACCTCCTGACGCTCAACCACCGTCAGCCCGGCCAGCCGCTCCACCAGCCCCGCCGCCGTAGCCGAACCAGCCACCGCAGCAGCCCGACGCGACCGCGAACGAATCAACGACCGCAGCAACGGCGGAACTTCACCCCGCGCACGCAACACCGGCAGATCCAGCCGCACCGGAGCCACCACAGCATCACCAGTAGCCAGAGCCGCGTCGAACAACGCCACACCCAACTCCACCGACAACGCCGGCACACCCGCACGAGCCATCCGCTCCGCATCCGCCTCCGACAACGTCCCCGTCATCCCACCCGACTGATCCCACGGACCCCACGCCAACGACACACCCGGCAGACCCTCACCCCGACGACGCTCCATCAACGCATCCAGGAACGCGTTACCCGCCGCGTAATTCCCCTGCCCCGCACTACCGAACAGAGCAGCGGCCGAGGAGAAGACCACAAACGCCGAAAGCTCGTGCTCACGGGTCAGTTCATGCAGATTCCAGGCGGCGTCCGCCTTCGGCCGCAGGACCTTGTCCAGCCGCTCCGGCGTCAACGAACCCACCACACCGTCGTCCAGCACACCCGCCGCATGCACCACGGCCGACACCGTGTGCCCGGCCAGCAGCTCGGCGAGGGCGCCACGGTCCGCGACATCGCAGGCCGCGACCCGGACTTCGGTCCCTTGCAGCTCCAGCTGGGCGACCAGTTCCTCGGCTCCTTCAGCGCCCAGGCCGCGGCGGCTCACCAGCAGCAGCCGGCGTACGCCGTGCTCAGCCACCAGATGCCGCGCCACGACCGCGCCCAGACCACCCGTACCACC
>NZ_JBHTZS010000060.1:7901-15795 GCF_042790125.1 Streptomyces scopuliridis | reverse complement strand
CCCGCGTGTTATTACGCCGGTGTGTCGGCCCCCCCCCCTCCACCCGCTGGCCACACCCCGCGGCGGCGTCACCCCCCGGCCGAGCGTCTTGCCCCGGCTGCGTCACCACACGTCAGTGATCACGTGTTGCCACGCCCTCCGCAATTCACCCAGGCGCACCGGTTGATCGCCCGCACCGGCCCGAGCCTCGATGCCTCGCGGGCTTACTCGTTCTCATCGAAGACGCGGGAGACCACGCAGGCGCCACCCCCGTGCCAGCACAGCACCATGTCGTGGGGCTGGTTGCCGATGATGTCGTGCGTCCCCCCGCCGCAGCCGCTGTCGCCGCCATCGGACCAGGTGTCAACGGTGACTATGCGGCCATCGGTGGTGACAGTCCGCAGATATCCAGTGACGCCATGGTCGTCAACCTTGGTGTCGCAGACGATGAATTCGTCCCCACCGTCGATGAACGTCATATAGCCACGGCCGTTCGGAAGCTGAATGCCGAAGTTGGCAGCTGAAGCCGGAGCCGACGCGAAACCGATGAGCACGGCAGCGGCTGCGCCGATCATGGCTCCACGCGTGAGCACGGTCTTAGCCATGTGACACCTCCACGGTGACAGCACGAGTGATCAGAACACAAGGCACACGCATCGTTCATCCCTCTCCGAGTTCTGCAAGAACAGTGCCCTGATCCTGGCACTGGCGAAGAGCCGCACCCTTGTCGCTGAGTGGCCATTTCTTTGACGCTCCGTCTTCTCGATCGCTTCAGGCGGTGGACGTTTTCCAGCCCCGCGCCGCCGCCTGATGCGCCTGGCCGGAGGGGCTGTGACGGCACCCCTTCTGGGGCGCCGTCCCCTCGCTGCGGCGACGTCGGCGCCCACTCCGGAAACGCCACGCCGCTGCGCTACCTGCAGACGATCGGCTCGCACCTGGAACGCATCTACGACGTACTGGACGAAGAACCCGAACCGGCCCGTTCACAGGCACTGAGGCCGGTGGAACTGCGTGGCGGGACCGAGTTGCGCGGGGTCGGCTTCCGGTACGGCCCCGGCGCGCCCCAGGTGCTTGAGAACATCGGCTTCCGCGTGACACCCGGCTCGAAACTGGCCATCGTCGGCTCCACCGGCTCCGGCAAGACGACGCTGTCGCGGCTTCTCACCGGGCTGCTGCGACCGACCGTGGGAACGGTCCTGGTGGACGGCCGTCCGCTGGACGACTACGACCACGAGGCGCTGCGCCAACTCTTCGGCGTGGTCACCCAGTTTCCGTACACCTTCGGCGGTTCGATCCGGGAGAACCTGACGCTCGGCCGCCCCGGCGTCAGCGACGACGAGTTGCGCGAGGCGCTGGGCAAGGCGCGCTCCGGACGTGTATGTCTGCCCGGCAGGCGCGCCGCCGCGCGCCGGAACTCTCCCGGTCGGGCGGTCAGGTGTTCAGCGCCGCAAGCTCCGCGTTGGCGCGCTCGGTGACCAGGGCGAGGACGCGGCCGGCGGCGGCCAGGTCCGCGGCCGGTATCCCGCCCCAGACTCGGGCGCTGACGGGGGCGACCTCCGCGCCGATGGCGGCCGTCAGCTCGCGCCCCGCATCCGTGAGGCGAAGGTGCGCGCCGTCCGTGAGGAGCAGTTGCTTGGCCAGCAGCTCGTCGAGAGTGGCGCGGACGTCGGCCGGATCGGCCTTGAGGGAGCCCTGGACCTGGGTGACGAGATCGTCCGCCGTCTGCGGGGCGTCGGCGGTAAGGGCGGCGCGCAGGGCGATCTGCTGCTGGAACGTGATGCCGTGCCGGGCCAGGACCTGTTCCAGGACGCCGCGGGCGGCGTAGTGGGCCAGCGCGAGGACGCGGGCGTCGGCGACGGTTTCGGTGCTCGTGGATGCGGTGGTGGTGGTCATGGTGATGTCCCCTGAGTGCTCTCGTCGTTCGGTACGGATGGAGTGAGAGGTGTGTCGAGCAGGGTCGTCAGCTCGTCGGTGAAGGCGCGCGTCCGCGGGGCGTCGAGGCCGCCGAGCGGCTCCAGCAACTGCTGAAGCAGTTCCTGGACCGCCGCGATGGCCTGCCGTGTGATGGCCTGGCCCTGCTCGGTGAGGGCGAGCTGTACGGCGCGGGGATCGCGGGGATCGCGGGTGCGCTGGATCAGACCGGCCGACTCCAGGGCGCGCGCCAGCTTCGAGACGTACAGCGCCTCCAGGCCGGTGTGGTCGGCGAGCCGGCGCTGGCTGGGCCGCTCGCCGGTGCGCTGCATGCCGTGCAGCGACGCCACCAGTGAGTACTGCGCGTGGGTGAGGCCCAGCGGGGCCACCGCGCGATCGACCGCGACGCGCCACTTGTTGGCGAGCCGCCATACCAGGAAGCCGGGCGTGGGGCTCGGTGAAACCTTGCTCATGCCGAATAGATTACATGGCGACTATGTCCATGGCTACTATTTTCCCCGGTGGATACGACATGCACCCCGAACAGGCCGACGACGCCAACACCGGGTGGTGGAACGGGCCTTCGCCTGGCCGCACCAGTTCAACCGGCTCCGGATCCGCTACGGACGACGCGCCGATCCCGCCTGGCCGCGGGCGGCGAAACGGGATGGTGGCAGGCCGAAGGCGCGGGTGAAGGCGGTGGTGAACGCGGCGGGGGAGGCGTAGCCGAGGCGGCCTGCGACCTCGGTGACGGAGGCGGTGCGCAGCAGCGGGACGGCCGCGAGCAGGCGGGCGCGGGCCCGCCAGACGGCGGGGCTGTCGCCGGTCTCCGCGCGGAAGCGCCGGGTGAAGGCCCGCTCGCTCTGTGCCGTCCGGCGGGCCCAGACCGCGTTGGTCGTGCCGGCGTCCGGTGCGGCCAGGTACTCCCGGCACAGTTTCGCCAGGTCGGCGGAGGGCGGAATCGCGACATGGAAGGGGAGCGGGGTGAGTCCGGCGATCTCGTACAGCAGGAGCTCGGCGATGCACCCCTCCCGCCCCGACGGGCTGTAGTCGGCCTCGAACTCGACTGCGCTCAGGAGGAGTTGCCGCAGCAGTGGTGCTACGTCCACGACCGTGCACATGGCGGGCCACCAGGGAACGGCGTCCGGCTCGATGTACAGGCTCCGGGTGCTCACGCCCAGCATCCTGACCCGGTGCCGGGTGGCGGCCGGAATCAGGACGGCCCGCTCCGGCGGGACGGTCCATGTGCCGGCGTCGGTGTCGACGACCATGACCCCGGTGGCGCCGTAGAGGAACTGCGCGCGGCGATGCTCGTGCCAGTCCAGCACGTGGCCCGGCGGATAGTCGGTGCCGATCGGCAGGACGACCCGCTCGACGTGGTCGACGGCGTCCGCGGAGACGTTTCTCACCTCACCACCGTACTGGCCGGGACGCGAAAGAACTGTGCCGAGCTTCGCATGCGAGACAGGTGGCGGTCCTGATGGGGTGGTCCCGTGGACATTGCGATATTGGTCGGGATCGGGCTCCTCACCGGAGTGACGACGGTTCTGTTCGGGTTCGGCGGCGGGTTCGCCACGGTGCCGGTGGTGGTATGGGCGGACGCCGGGCTCGGCGCGGACGCGATACGGGTGGCGACATCCACCTCGGCCTTGGTGATGCTGGTGAGCGCGGCGTTCGCGACGGCCGTCACACCCCGGCGCGTGCTCGCCGCCCTCCGCGGCAGCACGGGGCTGCTCCTGCTGCTGGCGACCGGCGCCACCGCCGGTGCGCTCGCCGCCCGCCTCGCCTCACCGGCGCTGGTCCTGTGGCTGTTCGTCGCATACGTGGCCGTGACCATCGTTGACCTGCTGCTGCGGCCGGGATTCCTGCGCCCTCGCGGGCACATCGAGGAGCCGGCCGGCGGATCACGGACGCTGCCGGCCGTCCTCGGCGCCCCCATCGGCGCGGTCGCGGCCTTCCTCGGTGTAGGGGGCAGCGTCATGACGGTCCCCGCGATGCGGCGCGCCGGGCACACGATGCACGTGGCGAGCGCGCTGGCCAACCCCCTCACCCTGGCCATCGCGCTCCCGGCCACCGCGGTCTCGCTCGGCGGCGCCGCGCTCCCGGCCTCCGTCGGTGCGCACGCCCACCTGGTGGGCCTCGTCGACCCCGGTGCCGCCGCAGCCCTGCTCGCCGGCGCCCTGCCGGTCATCGGGGTGCTGCGGCGGCGTCCACCGCGTATCCCCGACCGGATCTACGCCTGGGCGTACGTCGGGCTGCTCACCGTCGTGGTGGCGGCGATGCTGCTGTCGGGCGTCTCACGGTGACAGCGGCGACGGCACGGGCCAGATGCCGGGGCCGTGGAGCCGGGAATGAGGGAAGGCCGGCGTGCCGCTGGCAGGCACGCCCGCCCTGTCCGTGCCCTTGACTGGCCGACGACGAGACGGGGCTCCCGATCGGCGAACGACCTGAACCTGGCCTGTCTGGAGAAAAGGCCGCCGGCCTGAGCTGCCATCACGTCACAGCGTCGGCAAGCATGAAGGCGGCCACGGCCAGCAGGACCACCGCGAAGATGCGCTGCAAGCGGGGCCCGGAGACCTTCGCGGCCATGCGCTTGCCGTCCCAGGCGCCCAGGATCGCGGTTCCGATGAACGGGCCGATCACCGCCCAGTCGAGCGAGGCGGCGGTGCCGGAGCGAGTGGCCAGGGAGGCCAGCGAGTTGGCCGTGATGACCAGCAGGCTGGTGCCGACCGCGGCCTCCATCTCGAAGCCCAGGACGGTGATCAGGGTGGGGACGGTGAGAAAGCCGCCGCCCACACCGAGCAGTCCGGTCAGCGTGCCCAGGCCGGCACCGGCCCCGGCTGCCTTGCCCGGCCTGACGCCGCCGCTCCCGGAGCGAGCGGTGTCAGCGGGCCGGAGCATTGTGATGGCGGAGAGGGCGGCTATGGCGGCGAAGGCAGTGGTGAGGACGGCTTGGGGCACGTGGGCGGCGGCGGCTCCGGCGGCAGCCGCTGGAAGAACCCCGGCGGCCGCGAACGCTGCTCCGGCCTTCCACCGCACCCGCCCGGCCCGCGCGTGCGCGTACAGGGCGGTCAGGGACGTGGCGGTGACGATGATCAGGCCGGCAGTGGTGGCCGCGGCGGGGGTGAAGCCGAGCAGGTAGATCAGCGCGGGCACCGCCAGGACACTGCCGCCGCCGCCGAGGGCGCCGAGCGCCAGGCCGACGACGGCTCCTGCGGTCAGGGCCAGGACCAGGGCGGTCACGCTCTTCGCCCCCTGTGCCGGCTGTCGCCGGCCACCGGCAGCCCGGTCCCGGTGACGCGGGGGCGGGCCTGTTCGGGGCCGAGGCGGCCGGGACCGTGGCGGAAGAGGGACATCGCGTGCCTTCTGTGCGGGTGGAAAGGAGTCAAGGCCGGGTGATGCTCAGGCCCGTGCCGGCGGCGGCCTCGAAGTCGTCATCGATGGCGACGACCTTTCGTCCGGTCGCGTCCAGGAGGGAAGCGGCCGTCGCCGCGCGCATCCCGCCGGCGCAGTGCACCCACACCGTGCCGTCCGGCACCTCACCGATCCGGCCGTGCAGTTCGTGGAGCGGCATGTGCACGGAGCCCTCGATGAAGCCGTTCGCGCGTTCGGAATCCCGGCGCACATCCAGTACCACCACGTCCTCGTCCTCGCTGTGCTCGTGTGCGTCGGCGAGGTCGGCGAAGCGGGCGCGCGGGAAGGAGGCGAGCGGTTCCCCCTCACGGACCCAGGCGGCTGGATCCCCGGTGGCGGCGGCAGCCGGGCGGTCGATGCCGACCCGGGTCAACTCCCGCTGCGCGTCGGCGATCTGCGCCGGGGTGTCGCCGAGCAGGGTGACCGGCTTGCCCCACGGGATCAGCCAGGCGAGATAGGTGGCGGGCTTGCCGGTGCCCTCGAAGTTGAACGATCCGGCCACATGGCCGTCGGCGAAAGCGACCCGGTTGCGCAGGTCCACCACCCACTCACCCGCCGCCAGCCGTTCCGCGATCTGTACGGCGTCGGCGGGCTCGGGCGGGGACAGATCGACGGGCGCGGGGCCGGCGGCGTTGGCCGGGCCCATGTGCGTGTAGTAGGCGGGCACGTCCTCCAGCCCGGCCAGGACCTGCTTCACGAAGGTGTCCACATCCAGGGTGAAAGCCTCGTTGCCGGCGCGTTCCTGGCCGATCGTGCTCGTATCGCCCTCGGCCTGTGAGGAGGAGCAGAAGCTGCCGAAGCCGTGTGTGGGCAGCACGGGCACCTCGTCGTCGAGCGTTGCCGCCAACCGGTGGACGGAGGCGTGCTGCGCGCGGGCCAGATGTTCGGTGAGCCGGGGGTCCACCAGGTCCGGACGCCCCACGGAGCCGATCAGCAGCGAGCCGCCGGTGAAGACCGCCACCGCGCGTCCCTCCTCCTCCAGGACGTACGAGGTGTGGTGCGGGGTGTGGCCCGGGGTGGCCATCGCACGCAGCACCAGGTGCTCGTCCACCTCGGACGTGGTGCCGTCCGTGACGGGAGTGCGGGGGAACGAGACGTTGGCGTCGGCCGGGACCAGATAGCGGGCGCCGGTGAGGCGGGCCAGCTCCAGCCCGCCGGTGACATAGTCGTTGTGCACGTGGGTCTCTGCCACATAGGCGATGCGCACTCCTCGCCGCGCGGCGGTGGCGATCACCTGATCGACGTCCCGCGGCGGATCGACCACGACCGCCGCTCTCGGACCGCCGGCCAGGTAACTACGGTTGCCCAGACCCTCGAACTCCAGGGTGTCGACAAAAAACATGGGGTGACTCCTTTCCGGGATGGCGTACCCGGGTAATTCCGTCTCGGGAATCCGCCGCCGCAGCTCACCCGTTTCACAAAAGATCACCGTCTGAAAGGGCGTAGGTGATTTCCCGAAGGGTGCGAGGCGGATGGCTTACCCGGCCGGCCTCATGCCGGGTGATGTGTGCGACGGTTGTCGGCCGGTTCTGCTGTCGTCAGTCCTCACGTACCGCGGCCGCGGCGCGATCGCGGCCGGGGAGTGCGACCGGCAGCCCTGCCGCTTCCCATGCCTCAAGGCCGCCTGCCACGCTGTAGACGGAGGACCGGCCCGCGCGGATCGCCTGCGCGCCGCCCTGCACGCTGCGTGTGCCCGTGCGGCATACGAAGGCCAGCGGGCCGTCAGGCAGATCCGGCAGCGAGCCCGGAAACGTGCTGAGCGCGGCATGGACGGCGCCGGCCGGGTGACGTGCCGCCCATTCATCGTCTTCACGGACATCGACCAGCGTGAGGTCCCCGTCCACGGCGCGGCGACGCGCCTCGGCAGGCGACAGGTCAGCGGGGATGTGGCCGTCGCCGGAGCTCAGCTGCCGCGTGGGCAGGACCGTCCGGATCGCCTCGTAGTTCGAGGCATGGGCGACGGCTATCTGCTGCCCCATCATCGGGCAGACGTTCATCGCCTCTTCCCAGTGGGCGGTGGACTGCCATTCCGCCACGTTCACGAGAGAGAATGTGCTCCCCGGAACGATCGTGCGGAACATGTACGTCCGAATGAAACCGGGCTGAGCTGCCATCACCTCCGCGGCGTCCTGCCAGGCGTCGAGATAATCGCTCTCCTTTTCCTCATCGATCTCAATCGGAATGATCACGACGTGGCGATTTTCCATCAGCTGCTTCCTCGGGTATCCCGACCACCGACGCGCTGCTCGACCCGGAGGCGCTCCCAGCGAATAAGGGAAAACGGACGAGTGCGAGAGGCACCGGCTTTCGGTTGTGAGCCAGAACCTTCTGGACGCAGCCTGTACGCACGTGTCCGCGGGCGCCTAATCGCCTTGCTGAGATGGCAAGACGCTCGGCGTGGTCCGATACGCGGTCGATGGGGCGGCCACCGCGGGCCTGTCCGGGGCATTGAATCCGGCCCGCGTCGAACTCCGCGGCCTCGGCCCGGATTGAGGCTCAGGCTCCGCTCGCCGAGCAGCAGCCTGAGCCGTCCGGCGAACACATGAAGCCACTGCCCGGCGGGCTCCTCTCACCGCACACGGTGAGAGGC
>NZ_JBHTZS010000060.1:5460-7891 GCF_042790125.1 Streptomyces scopuliridis | reverse complement strand
GGGCCCGCCCGCCCCCGCCCCCGCGGCCGCGGGCGGTCAACCACCACACCCCCGCCCGGGGGGCCCCCCCCCCCCCCCCCGGTGTGGCGGGCCCCCCCCGACGGAGCAGATGACGGCAGACGGGCGGCCGGTCCCCGGAGCGCTCAGTGGTGCAGGCGCCAGGTGTGAACGTGTTCCCAGGTCAGCGTCTGCCACCAGCGGCCCGCCCAGTCGTCGCTGCGGGTGCGGTAGAGAGTGACGGTGTCGCCCACGAAATCGTCCGAGAAGGGCACACGGAGTCCGGTGATGTACTCCTCGACCTCCGCGAACAGGTCCGGGCGTACGTACATGTCGTGCGAGAGGAGCGACAGGTGGGCGTGGAACGTGTCGGCGTCGAAGGGGTTGGCCGCCGGGTTGGGTGCCGTTGTCTCCAGAGGGGCGACGGCCGTGTCGATCCGGGCGGCGAGGTCCACGAACGCCGTGTTCGGGGTGACTCCGTCGGCGAGATGGTGGACGTCATAGACCAGCCCCACACCCAGACGGCGGACGCCCGCGTTGTGGACGGTGAACGCGGGGACGTCGGTCACCGCGCGGGTCACGGCCGCGATGGTCTCCTCGACGGGGCCAGGGAGGTGCCGACTGCCGACCAGGGTCGCGTGCGGCGGGAACGCGCCCGCCGAGACGAGCCCGTACTGGGCCCGCAGCTGGGCGGTCACGGCGGTGACCGCGGCGCAGGTGACGGGGTCGGGACGCAGGTAGACGCCGTAGCGGTACGGGTCTCCGGCGGCCTGTGCGAAGTGCTCGTTCGAGGACATGGGCATGGTCGTGGCTTTCGTCGTGTCGGTGGTGTCGGTCACTGGCCCGCCTGCTCCCGGTAGTCCTTGATCTTCGCCGTCGCCGCTTCCTGCGCTGCCTTCAGGGCGCTGTCGATCGACTTCTTGCCGCTGAACGCCTGCTGCATCTCCGGTACGACCGCTTCACGCACACCCGGCATGGCGCCGCTGAGGCAGCCGGAGGTGGCCGTCGTGGCCGGAGTGTCGGCGAACTGCTTGCCGAGCACGGCGTAGGGCTCGTGCTGGGCGAGGAACGCCTTCCAGGTGGACGAGTCGTCGACGTCGGTGTTGATGGGGGCGTATCCCGATGCCTTCGCGAATCGTTCCTGCGCTTCGGGGGAGGCGAGGTGGCTGATCAGCTTCCAGCCGGCCACCTGCTCGGCCGCGCTGTGTCCTGGCCGGTCCACCCACATCGCGGCGCCACCGATCGCGGCGCCCGCCGTGGACGGCGAGCCGGACAGCGGGTAGGGCAGCGCGGTGTAGTCCTTCATGCCCGCCTCGTTGAGGCCGCCGATCGCGCCGCTGGAGTTGAACATCATGGCGGTCTTGCCCGCGGCGAAAGCCGACAGGGCCGCGTTGCCGTCGACGCCGGTGTCGAGGCCCACGCCGTCGGTGTAGAGCTTGGCCATGGTGCCGAACGCGGTGCGCTGCGGCCCGCTGGACAGGGACAGCGTCGTCGCCCCGCCGGACTTCCGGCCGTTGTCCGGAGTGCAGTAGGGGACCCCGGACGCGGCGGTGAGCTGCTCGAACCACCAGCCGTCGAGAGGCTGGTCGATGCCCTTCACGCCGGGCAGCGCGGCGTGGACCTTCCGTGCGGCCTCCGCCACACCCGAGAGGGTGCCGAGGGCCGAGCGGTCGGCCTTCGCCCGGTCCAGCAGCTTGTCGTTGACGTACAGCAGGGGCATGGACGTGTTCAGCGGTACGGCGAGGAGTTCGCCGTCGGCCGTGTAGTAGTTGCGTGCCGCGGGGCGGAGCTTGTCGAGATCGAGGTCCTTAGGGTTGGCGGCCGCCATGTCCTGGGCGGAGACGGTCTGTCCGGCGTCGCGCAGGTATCCGCTGGTGATGTCGTTGGAGATCATGACGCTCGGCGTGCCGCCGCTGCGGATCGCGGAGGTGTACTTGGCCATGGCGTCGGCGTAGCTGCCCTGGAACGACGCCTTCACCACGATCTTTCCGGCGTTGGCCTTGTTGAACGTGTCGACCTCGTTCTGCAGCGCCTGACCGGCCGGGCCGCCGAGGCCGTGCCACAGCGTCACGGTCACCGCCTTCTTCGCGTCGGCCAGCGCCGACGGTCCGGGCGCCGCGTCGGCGGCCTTCCCGCTTTCGGAGCCGCCGCCGGAGCCGCCGCAGGCGGTGAGGGTCAGGGCGAGGGCGGTCGTCAGGCAGCCGGCCGCGACGCGTGCTCGCAGTCCGGCTCGGGGAGGGAGGGATGAAGGAAACGGGGACATGGCGGATCGTCTTTCTTGCTCGGTGGTGTACGGGCGAGGCTGTGGGGGGCGTCTACGTCCTGTCCGGCCGGGGTTGGGGGGGCCCCCCACACCCGCCGGCCCACACCAACCGGGTTTCCCCGGGCCCCCGGCCCCCCCCCCCGCAGCGCGGGGCGCACCGGACGAGGGGCA
>NZ_JBHTZS010000060.1:0-5450 GCF_042790125.1 Streptomyces scopuliridis | reverse complement strand
GGGATGGTTTTTTTTAATATCACAATGTCTAGGTCTGGGCGGCCGGGTCTCCGGGGCCCGCCCCCCCCCGGCCGGACAAGACCTACGTGGTGACCCGTGCCGCCAGGCCCCGGACCAGGAAGCGCTGGCCGAACAGGACGAGGAGCAGGGTCGGCAGCAGGACCAGGAGGGTGCCGGCGTAGATGACGGCCGGTGCGGTGACCTGGTCGACGACGAGTTGGGCGAGACCGACCTGGATGGTGCGGCGCTGGGGGGAGTCGGTGATGAGCAGCGGCCAGAAGTAGCCGTTCCACGCCGACAGGGCGCACCACATCGCCGCCGTGATCAACTGCGGCCGCGCCATGGGCAGGACGACGAGCACGAGCGCGCGCAGGTCACCGCAGCCGTCCATGCGGGCGGCCTCCCAGACCTCCCGCGGCAGCGCGAGGAACGCCTGGCGGAGAAGGAAGACCGCATATCCGGCGGCCAGGTACGGGATGACGATACCGAGCACGGTGTCGCGCAGCCCGAGCCCGCTGACGAGCTGGAAGTTGGGGATCACCAGGCTCTCCCCGGGGAAGGCCAGGGTGGCCAGCACCAGGGCGAAGGCGAGGCCGCGGCCGCGCCAGCGGGGGAAGACGAGCGCGTACGCGGCGAGCGCGGCCGTGGCCAACTGGGCGGCGGCCTGCAGGGCGGTGACGGCCACGCTGACCATGTACTGCTGGGCGAGCGGCGCGGTGCCCAGGACTGTGCGCACGTTGTCCAGGGTGAGCCGGTCCGGCCTGGGGACGAGTCGGCCGGCGGCCACGTCGGCCGGGGGCAGCAGAGCGGTGACGACGGTGGCGTAGACGGGGAACGCGACGATCACGACCACGGCGCCCAGCCACAGCCAGCGCAGCAGCGAAGCCGCGTGACGGCGTGTCATGCCCACCTCCTCAGTACCCGGAACTGGATCGCGGTGATGAGCAGGACGAGGAGCAGCAGGACCACGGCCAGGGCCGAGGCCGAGCCGACGTGGGGGAGCGCTTCGCCGAAGGCGCGCTGGTACAGCTCGAAGACCAGCGTCGACGTCGCGTTGGCCGGGCCGCCCCGGGTGAGGACCTGGACTTGGGTGAACACCTGCAGTCCGCTGATGGTCTGGGTGACCAGGAGGAATATCAGGCTCGGCCGGAGCATCGGGATGATCACCGACCGCGCCAGCCGCAGCCCCGACGCGCCGTCCAGCGCCGCGGCCTCGATGACGTGCTGGTCGAGTTGGGTCATCGCGGCCAGCAGGACGAGGAAGGCGAACCCGAACTCGTACCATGCGGTGGCGATCGACACGGAGAGAACGGCCCATTCCGGAGAGCGCAGCCACTCCGGTCCGGTGAGCCCGACGTGGGCCAGCAACTGGTTGAGGGTTCCGACCGCCGGCGCGAACAGGCCCGCGAAGACGGCCGCCGACGCCGCCGCCGAGTACGCGAACGGCATGGACAGCAGCACCGACACCACGGCCCGCGGCCTCCGCGCGGCCCGGCGCAGCGGGAGCACCGCGGCGAGCGCGCCGCCCACGGAGAGCAGCACGCTGAGCCCGGCTATCACCACCGTGATGAGCAGCGCCCGGCGCGGCTCCGGATCGGTGAACAGCTCGGCGTACTGGCCGAGGCCGACGAACCGCGTCGGATCGCCCAGCAGATCGTTGCCGTACAGGCTCAGGACGACACCGCGGACGACCGGCCAGTACGCGAAGACGAGCAGCAGGCCGACGCACGGCAGGACCATGAGCGGACCTGCGAAGCCGCGCGGGAGCCAGACCCTGCGGCGTGCTGCGCCGCGGTGGAGTGGAACGTTCCCAATCATGTGTGGAACGTTCCCACTCGGGGTCCGGCGAACGCAGTAGCCTTCGGATGAACAATCCGCAAAGAGCGGGTCAGCCGGTTGGCGGAGCGGTCGTGCGGCCCACCACCAGCGTGCCGTTCAGCCTCTGGTGATGGTCGGGCGGCTGCTCGCCGTCGAGCAACCGCACGACGGCGTCCACGGCCCGGCTGCCGATGAGGTCGATCGGCTGGCGCCAGTGCGTCAGCCCGATCAGGGACGTCGTCAGGTCTCCGATGCCGTCGTAGCCCGTCACCGACAGCCGTTCGGGTACGGCCACATCCCGCAGGCGGAGTTGTTCCATCAGGGCGATCGCGTGCCGGTCGCTGGGGGCCATCACGGCGGTGATCTCGGGATGCCGCAGCACTTCGGTCGCCCACGCGCCGGCCGTCTCCCGATGCGGCCCCGGTATTTCGAGCACGCGCGCTCCGCGCTCCCGCAGGCGGCGGGTCATGGCCGCTGTCCGTGGCCCCAGGGTCACGGAGCCGCTGAACGGCACGGTGACCACCGCGACCTCACGATGCCCCAGATCGAGGAGGTGGCCCGCCAGCGCGGTGCCTCCCTCGTCCTCGTCGCAGTAGACACTGGTGATGCTCGGATGCGTTTCCGGCCGCCCCGCCACCACGGTGGGCAACCGGGCGGCGAACGGCAGGATCTGCTCGCTCGGCAGCAGCCCGCTGCACACGATCAACGCCTCGACCCGCAGCATCGCGAGGGTCTCCAACGCCCGGTACTCGTCGCTCACTTCGAACCCGCCGGAGCCCGTCGCGGTGACGACCCGATAGCCGTGGAACGCCGCGCGCTCCTGCATCGCGGTGAGAAGGTGACCGTAGAAGGGAGTCGCCGCGTCGCGGACGAACGCCCCGACGGTGTAGGTCCGGTGGGCGACCATGGCCCGGGCCACGGCATTGACGACGTAGCCCAGTTCCTCCGCGGCCCGCAGCACCCGCCGCCGGGTCTCCGCTCCTACGCTGCCGCGCCCCGAGACGACCCGGGACACCACCGACTTGGACACCCCGGCCAGCCGGGCCACGTCGATGATCGTCGGGTTGCGCGGCCGGTCAGCCATCGAACACACCCTCCCGGGCGAGCACATCCGCGGCCGTTTCGGCTCCCGTCCACAGGTGGGCGCGCCAGCCGTGGGCGCGGGCCGCCGCGACATTTTCCCGCCGGTCGTCGAAGAACACGACATCCGAGGAGGCGCGGCCGAGGCGTTCGTCCGCGCCCCGGTAGACGAGCGGGTCCGGTTTCATCAGCCCGAGATCGGAGGAGAAGACCAGTGTCTCGAAGAGGCCGCTCCACGGGGCCCCGCGGACCGCCTTCGCCAGCGAGGCCGGTGCGTTGGACAGGACCCCCAACGGTATTCCGTGGCCCGTCAGCCGGGTGAGCAGTTCGCCGGCGTCGGGCCCGAGGGCTGTCCAGCACTCGGTGTCGATACGGTCGAGCCGGTCGACCCATGCCTTGTTCAGCGGACGCCCCAGATCCTTTGCGATCCAGTGCCAGTACTCATCGGGAGAACCGCCCAGGTCGTAGGCGTCGCGGTAGGCCCAGTACGGGTCGGCGAGGTCGGATTCGGGCAGGTCGAGAGCAGCGGCCAGCGCGCCCAGGGCGCGGCCCGACGGGGCCAGGACGCCGCCGAGGTCCCATACGACGATGGTTGGCGATTCATTTTGGGAACGTTCCACAAGCGGGATGATAGCGGCTCTCCTTCGATGCCCGCCGCAACGCCCGCCGCAACGTCCGGAGCCACGCCGGGAGCGCCGACACCGCCCCCTACGCCCGTTCTCCGGCCCACTGGAGGAGGAAGCGCAGGGCCTGCCGGGACTCGGTGTCGTGTCCTGTGTAGGCGGCCAGGAGCTGGTCGCGGGCGGTGTCGACGGAGAGCTGCTGGACGTCGACCGTGAGGCTGCCCGCCGCGGGGTGGTGCAGGCGTTTGACGAGTTGACTGGGGCCCGCGACCTGGTAGTCGGCCCACCAGCGGCGGAAGTCCGGGTCACGGTCGTTCAGTTCGGTGATCAGGGCGGTGAGGTCGGGGTCGTCGCGATGGTGGCCCGCTTCCCGGCGCAGCACACTCACGCATTCCCGGGCCACCCGCGGCCAGTCCACGTACAGGGACCGGAACCCGTCGTCGAGGAAGGTCATCCGGATGATGTTGCGGTGTGGGACCGGCAGGGCCCGGAAATCACCCAGCAGGGCCGCCGCGGCGCGGTTCCAGGCCAGGATGTCCATGCGGCGGTGCAGGACGATGGCCGGGATGTCGTGCATGTTGTCGAGGAGCACTCGCAGCTGCGGGGCCACGTCGGGGCGGCCCGGAGCGCGGGCCGGGCTTTCCGCGGTGACGTCGGCCAGGCTGAAGAGGTAGTCGCGTTCGTCCGGTGTGAGCCGGAGCGCGTCGGCCAGGGAGTCCAGGACCGAGCGGGAGACCCGGCGGGTGCGGCCCTGTTCCAGGCGGACGACGTAGTCGAAGCTGACGTGGGCGAGGTGGGCGAGTTCCTCGCGGCGTAGGCCCGGCACCCGGCGCGGCCCCATGTCGCCGGGCAGGCCCGCTTGCCCGGGGTCGATTGCGGCGCGGCGGGCGCGTAGGAACTCGCCCAGCTCATTGCGGTCGGTGGAAGCACTGCGGTCGGCCATACGGCCAGTGTCCGTCGTGTGCGGTGCCGGCTGCCTGGTACTGGCTTCCATAGCTTCCCTGGTCTCTGGAACAGGTCTCGCGAGCCGGTGAATCTGGATGTGTGACCGGCTGACCCGCCCGGGTCCCGCAGTCCGCGGGACCTGGCCGGACCGGCCGATCCGGAATCCTGACCGCCTTGTGCAAGGAGCATCAGCGATGCGTACCGACGTCACCTTCGACAGCGCGGGCCTCAAGCTCGCCGGACATCTGTACACCCCCGACCAGCCCGCCGACGGCCCGCGTCCCGCGATCGTCGTCTCCCACCCCATGACCGGTGTCAAGGAACAGACCGCCGGCCTGTACGCCGAGCGGCTCGCCCGTGAGGGGTTCGTGGCTCTCGCCTACGACTCCGCGCACTGGGGCGAGAGCGAGGGGCAGCCGCGGTTCCTGGAGAACCCCTTCCAGCGCATCGAGGACATCAAGAACGCCGTCACCTTCCTCACCACCCGTGACGAGGTGGACGCGAACCGGATCGGCGCGCTCGGAATCTGCGCCGCCGGCGGCTACACGGTCGCCGCGTCCGCGACCGAGCGCCGGATCAGGGCCGTCGCCACGGTCAGCGCCGCCGACGAGGGAAGCTGGTTCCGGGACGGCCTGGCCGGCGGCCAGACACCGGCCGAACTGAGCGCCCTGCTGGACCGCTCCGGCGCCGCCCGCAGCGAGGAGGCGCGGACCGGCGAGGTGACCCGGATGCCGATCCACCCGGACAACCCCGAGCGCGGGGACGTCAAGCGCAGCCTGACCCGGCACGTGTTCGACGGCTGGGAGTACTACCGCACACCCCGGGCCTACAGCCCCCGCACCGAGAACTACTTCGCCCTGCGCAGCATCGATCTGCTGACCCAGTTCGACCCACTGATCGTGCGTCGCCTTCGTGATGCTGCCCGCCCACCGCGACGACGACCGTCCGGTCAAGGCGCGCTTGCGCTGTGCCCACTGATCGCTG
>NZ_JBHTZS010000059.1:0-18095 GCF_042790125.1 Streptomyces scopuliridis | reverse complement strand
CCCGCGAAGTGCTCGACGCGCATCCGGCGCGGCTGGCCGATCTGCTGCTCGACCGGCGCAGACGCCATCTGCTGCACCCGGTCAGCGCGCTCGCCAGGGCCGAAGGCCCCACGCCCGCCTCGCTGTTCGTCCCGCTGACCGTCTACCGCGCGGCCCGCCGGCTGGCGCGTACGCCGTACCGCACCGGTCTCGAAGAGGCCGCCGCTCGGCTCCCCCAGGCCAACAGGGGAGTACTGACCGCCGCCGCGATCAGCCCGCTGGGGGCGTCGCTGGCCGCCCTCACCTGGTCCCGGCCGGGGCCCGCCGCGCGCTGGCTGACGGGGGAGGCGCTCGCCGAAGTATCGGTTCGCCTGATGTCGGCGTCGACCCGGCCCACCTCCGTACAGCGCCCCGGGGAGGCCCGCGCCCGCGCGGCGCTCGCCCGGCACGCCGCCGACCACCGTGTCTTCGAACAGGCCGCGGAGATCCGCAGCCAGCGGCTGCACGCCCCGTTCCTCGACAACCAGGTGGTACGGGCCTGCCGCGAGCTGCCCGAGGCGCTGCGGGTGCAGCCGGGCGCCCGTGCGGACGTGCTCCGTACGGTCCTCGCGGGGGCCGGTATCCATGACCTCCCGCCGGGCTGGGGCGCCACGTCCCGGGACGGCACCGCCGCCACGACGCGCGTGGGGCTGCGCGCGGCCGTCGGCGAGCTGATCGACCTCTTCGACGCACCGCTGCTCGCCGACGCGGGCCTGGTGGAGGCCCGGGTCGTACGCAAGGCGCTGCGCGCGGCGGCCCAGGGCGAGCCGGTGCCCCTGGACGGGATCGCGGACCTGGTCTCCACGGAGCTGTGGCTGCGGCGGCTGCTGGCCCGGCGCGGCACCTGCTGGACGGGGACGGCGGCGCCGCGCCAGCGCGCGGTGGCGGGCGGCGTGGTCCCGCGGCCGACGCTGCACCAGTAGGGACGCCGCACCAGTAGGGACGCCGCACCAGCAGAGCGGGCCGGGCGGCCGGGCGGGGACGGGGGCCGCCGGCGATGCGGGCGGGGACCGTCGGTGCGGCGGGCGGGGACGGGGGCCGTCGGCGATGCGGGCGGCGCACCGGGGAAACCCGACGGCCGTTGTCAGACCCTCCGGTCACAATGGGCCGCGTGCGGTATCTCATCCTTGGCGTCACCGAGGTGCGTGACGGACACGGCGGGAGCCTGCCGCTGGGCGGACCCCGGCTGCGGGCGCTCCTCGCCGCGCTCGCGCTGCGTCCGGGCCGGTCCGTCGCCGTCGGTGAGCTGGTGGGCGAGGTGTGGGGCGGGGAGCCACCGCAGGACGCGCCCGCCGCGCTCCAGGCGCTCATCGGGCGGCTCCGGCGCGTCCTCGGCAAGGAGGCGATCGATTCGGCCCCCGGCGGCTACCGGCTCGCGGCCGTGCCGGACGACATCGATCTGTACGTCTTCGAGCGGCTCACGCGCGAGGGGGCCGAGCAGCTCGACGCGGGCGATCCGCGGAGCGCCGCCCGTACGCTGCGCGCGGCGCTCGCGCTCTGGCGTGGGGCGGCGCTCGCCGATCTGCCCGACCGGGACCGCGGCGTACGGCCCGAGGCCCAGCGGCTGGCCGCCCTCCAGCAGCGCATCGAGGCCGATCTGCGCCGGGGCGCCACGGCCACGCTCGTACCGGAGCTGAGGGAGCTGGCCGCGGACCACCCGTACGACGAACCCTTCAGGGCGCAGCTCATCCGGGCCCTGTGGGCGGAAGGCCGGCAGGCCGACGCGCTCGCGGCGTACGAGGACACGCGCCGCGTCCTCGCTGACGGGCTCGGCGCCGATCCGGGTCCCGAACTGACGGCGCTGCAAAGACAGTTGCTGGATGCCACCGGTGCGAACGGCGCCCGGGAGGCAGCCGGGGGGCCCGCCTCCCGCACGGCGGACGGCACCGCCCGTCGGACCGTCGCCGATGCCGCCGCCGGAGCCCCGGCGGGGGACAGCCATGAGCCGCACGGCAATCTGCGCCCCCGTCTGACCTCCTTCGTCGGCCGCGAGAGCGAACTCCACGCCATTCGCGCCGATCTGCGCCGCTCCCGTCTCGTCACGCTCACCGGCCCCGGCGGCTCCGGCAAGACCCGGCTCGCCGAGGAGTCCGCGCCCCGGAACGCCTGGCTCGTCGAGCTGGCCCCGCTGGACCATCCCTCCGCCGTCCCCGGCGCCGTACTGAGCGCGCTCGGGCTGCGCGAGACCCAGCTCGCCGCCCGCGACGGCCGCCCCGCCCAGAACGACCCGACCGCCCGGCTCGTCGAACATCTCGCCCGCAGCGGCACGCTCCTCGTCCTCGACAACTGCGAGCATGTGATCGGCGCCGCCGCCGCCCTGGCCGAGACCCTGCTCACGCACTGCCCCGGGCTGCGGATCCTGGCGACGAGTCGGGAGCCGTTGGGGGTGCCGGGGGAGTCGGTGCGGCCGGTGGAGCCGTTGCCGCCGGATCCGGCGCATCGGTTGTTCGCGGAGCGTGCGCGGGCGGTGCGGCCGGGGTTCGACGCGGCGGGGGACGCGGAGGCGGTGGCGGAGATCTGTCGTCGTCTTGACGGTCTGCCGCTGGCGATCGAGCTGGCGGCGGCGCGGCTGCGGATGTTGACGCCGCGTCAGATCGCGGATCGTCTCGATGACCGTTTCCGGCTGCTGAGCAGCGGGAGCCGGACGGTCCTGCCGCGGCAGCAGACGCTGCGCGCCGTCGTCGACTGGTCCTGGGACCTGCTGGACGAGCGGGAGCGTACGGTCCTGCGCGAGGTGTCCGTCTTCGCGGGCGGCTGGGATCTGACGGCGGCCGAGGGCGTGTGCGGCGGCGCGGCGGGCGTGGCGGGCGTGGCGGGCACGGCGGGCGTGGCGGGCGCGCCCCAAGGGTCCTTCGCCGCCGAGGGCGATCCCTCGGGCGGCGCGCCCCCCGGCTCCTCCGACCGCGCGTTCCCCGGCTCTTCCGCCGCGTTCCATGTCCCCGATCTGCTGGGCGCGCTGGTCGACAAGTCGCTCGTCGTCGCCACCCCGGCCCCCGGCCCCGGCGGCGCGATGCGCTACCGCCTCCTGGAGACCATCCACGAGTACGCCGCGGAACGCGCCGCCGAGGCACCGGCCGTACGGTCCGCCGCCGAGCGCGCGCACACCGCGTACTTCACCGCTCTCGCCGAGGAGGCCGAGCCCCGGCTGCGCTCCCGGGACCAACTCCCCTGGATCCGCCGCCTGGAGATCGAACTCGACAACATCCGCGCCGCCCTCCACCGCGCAGTCCTGGCGCGCGACGAGGAGACGACGCTGCGGCTGGTCTTCGCCACGGGCTGGTTCTGGTGGCTGCGCAACCACCGCCCCGAGGGCCTGGCCTGGGTGGAGTGCGCGCTCGGCCTGGGCGGCGAACCGGCCGGCACCGACGACCCCCGGTACTGGCCCCGGATGCAGCTCCGGGTGCTGTGGGTCTTTCTCGCCGGCGAGAGCGGCCAGACCGAGAGACTCCGCGCCGACCCGCACTTCCGGGAGCTTGTCCTGCGCATCCGCGAGGTCTTCGGCAGACCGGGTCCGCAGTCCGCCCGCTTCCCCGGGCTGCTCTGGGCACTGGTCGTCCACGCGAGCGACGAGAAGCTCGACATCCGCGCCATGATGGACGCGTCCATCGCCAACTGCCGTGCGTACGGCGGTGATTGGGAGACGGCCGTCATACTGATGGCCCGTACGCACATGATCGTCGACATGCCCGTCGGAATGGACGGTGTCGACGAGGACCTGGCCGAGCTGCGCGAGCTGAGCCGCCGCGTCGGTGACCGCTGGATGCGCGCGCAGGTGGCGAGCGCCGCCGGCGAGGCGGGCATGGCGCGCGGGCGGTACGAGGAGGCGCGGTGCGCGTACGAGGAAGCGCTGCGGTTCGCCCGCGAGGTGGGGGCGCACGCCGAGACGCCTTTCCTGCTCGCGCGTCTGGCCGAGCTGTCGTACCGCGCCGGTGACACGGACGCCGCGGAGAGACGGCTCGACCGCTCCGCCGAGGAGGCCGAGCGCTACCAGGTCCAGGACGCCCGCGCGTTCGTCCACTTCATGCGGGCGGTCTTCACCCTGGACCGGGGCGAGCCCTCCCGCGCCAGACTGCTGCTGGACGAGGCGCGATGCCACAGCGAGCGCGGCACCCCGCCACCGCACTTCGCCGCCATGATCAACGCCCTGGACGCGCGGATCGCCGCGTACGAGACGAAGGGACCGGTGGCCGCGGCCCGTTCGCTCGCGGCCGTGCTGCGGACGGCGCGGGAGAACCGGCTGACGGAACCCATCGTCGCCCAGCTCGCCGAGATGGCCGCCCCGGTGGTGCTGCTCGCCGGTGACCCGCGCCGCGCCGTCCGGATCCTGGCCGCCGCCGGCACATGGCGGGTGGACTGCCCGCGCTCCGTGCCGGAGTCGACGGAGGCCCGGCGGATCGAGACGCTCGCCCGCGCGGAGCTGGGCCCGCGGGGGTACGAGGCGGAGTACGAGGCCGGGCGCGCCCTCACCCCCGACCAGGTCGCCGAACTGCTGGAGCTGCCGGGCCGGGCGCCCGTCAGCGGCAGCTGATCCGGGACCGCCGCCGACGGCGTTGACGGGCTGCCCGGGCCGTGGACCGGGCAGCAGGTCTCTGCCTCAACTGGACCGACGTTCGCGCTCGACGACCCATCGCAGGGAGCGCAGGGCGGGCGGATCGTCGTCAAAGCGGCAGCATCCCCACGGGCAGCGCTCGTACGTGTGCATGCGGCGAGGGCCGGACTGTACCGCGTCCGAGGCCAGGTACCGCTCGGACCGTACGGCGAGCAGAGCCTGGAGGACGGCGGGGAGGCTCCGCGTCATGTCGGGCAACTCCCGCCCGCGAGTACGTCGTCGTCCGGGCCCGGCACTGACAGTGTGGCCCAGACGACCTTCCCGACCCCGCCGCGCTCGCTGACGCCCCACTGATCGGCCAGTGCGTCGACGATGACGAGCCCTCTGCCCTCGCACGCATCAGCATCAGGCGCCTTCCGCCGCGGTCGCTCGCGCGACGCGTCATGCACCTCGATACGCAGGGCACCAGGCGCCGCGAGGTAACGGGTTTCGATCTCCCGCCCTGGCGACACACGACCATGCCGCGCTGCGTTGGTGAGCAGTTCCGAGAGGATCAGCAGAGCCGAGTCCTCCAGTCCGCTCAGCCCCCAACCCGCCAGCGCCTTACGTAACTCCAGTCGCGCCAACCCGACACACGACGGATGACGATTCCACCGCAGCACCACAGCGTCGCCGTTCGGGTCGTGGACATACGCCATCAGGCCACCTCCATGCCGCAGGTGGCCACCCACAACTCCCGCCGCCGACGGCGTCGCAACCGCTGCTCGGCCCGCTCCCACCGTTCGAACTCGGCACGGGGGTACGGCACAAGGATCGCGCTGTGACTATTACGCGGTGTGGGACGGCAGGCATGAACGAAGACCACGGTGGCGCGATGCCCTGACGGTCGACACCTGGCCGAGGACACCGAGCGCGCCACTGTTGACCGGTGGCGCCCCGCGCCGGGGAACAAGAGCCGTAGCAGCGGCTCGAAGAGACGGACGATAGAGTCCATGCGTTGACGCTCCTTCAAAGCGTTGGCCATGCCCTCGGACCGGTTGCCTCGGTCGCGAGGGTCTTTGCTGCTACGTGCCGTCCGTACCTCTGCGTTGCAGTGAAGCCGGAGAAACCGCCGTTGACCGGGACTGTGAAGGGGCGCAGGGGTATGACGGCACCCACCGTGCGACGCCGAAGGCTGGGCCTGGAACTCAAGCGACTCCGTGAGAACGCCGGGTTGACGCTCGACGATGTAGTGACCCGCTCCGGCTTCAGTTCGTCGAAGATCTCCCGCATCGAGAGCGCCACGCGAGGTGCCCGACCGGCGGATATCGAACGGCTCCTCGACATCTACGAGGTGTCGGACGGCGACGTTGTCGCGTTCCTGCTGGTACTGGCGAGGGATGGCGGCAAACGCGGCTGGTGGCAGACCTACGATCTCTCGCCGGTGTACACCGACTTGATCAGTCTGGAAGCTGACGCGGCTTCGGTGAACACCTTCGAGCCGTTGCTCATCCCCGGTCTTCTGCAAACCGCCGCCTACGCCCGGGCTGCCGTCGGAGCAATCATGATGACGGCGACTCCCGAAGAGATCGCACCACGCGTCGAGGTACGCATGGCACGTCAATCCGTACTCAGCCGTCCCGAGCCCCTGAAGTTGAGGGCGATCATTCATGAAGCCGCGCTGTCAGCGCGCACCCCTGACGTCGGCGTCATGCGCGATCAGTTGCAGAGGCTCCTGGATCTGGCCGTCTATCCGCACGTCAGAATCCAAGTGCTGCCAAAGGATGCCGAGTTGCACCCGGGAACGGCAGGAGGCTTCACGGTGCTCGGCTTCGGCCAGCCCGGCCTGGATGTGGTGTTGCTGGAGCACCTTGAAAGTAGTCTCTATATCGAACAGTTGGCGGGGGTGGAGCGATATGTCGAAGCGTACGAGCGACTCACCGCCTCTGCCCTGCCGTTCGACAAGTCGCTGTCTCTCATTGCCGGGAAGAAGGATGCACTTCAATGAGCCCGTTCGTCCCCAGAGAACCCGCTTTGGCGTGGCGGAAGTCCAGCTACAGCGGAGCTGACAGCAACTGCGTCGAGGTTGCCGTCGCCCGGATCGACATGACACCCGTACGCGACAGCAAGGCTCCAGACGGCCCCCGCCTCACCTTCGGTGCGGGCGCCTGGACGTCCTTCGTGACAGCGCTGAAGGCGGACGCGGGCCCTTGGATCTGATGTCCTCACGCAGCGGCCCGCCCTGCTGAGCAGCACGAAGCCCGTCCGTGCGCCACAGGAGCAGCGCACGGACAGGTCTCGGATCACCGAGGCGGCGAGGACCACCGGGTCATTTGTCGTCGCCCCCGCCTTGCGGTTGAGGGTCACGCGGCGCCTCGGGGGGGGGGCATGGAGCCCCCGTCGTGCTTACCGCCATCCGCCTCCCAACATGCCGGGTGGCGGAACGGAACGCCCCTCCACCCCTCGGCGTCAGGTGCGCGTGTCCCGTACGAATCGATGCGCTCAGGGCCGGCAATACTCACGGGTCTTCTCCTTTCTGGGGCCACGCGTCCCCAACCTCGGAACATCGGGAGGGGATCGCGGGGCACCGCCCTGCGACTGGCCACTCGCCCCAACTGAGGCGGCCGGGTCCTCGTCACACCTCAACGGGATTTCTACAGGCGGCGTCGCAGATCTCGTCGGCTCGCTCATCGCGTCTCCTGGCGTCGTCCGGATGACGACCAAGCTAGGAAGGCTGAGCCTTCAACACATAGTCAGTTCTACGTTGTTGCATACGAGTTCTCAGCGCAGGGAATCAAGCGCCTCAGCCACCAACGCTCGTGCCTCCGCCCCGTACACGGCCAGTTCTCGAAGCTCCGCGAACGCTGTGACGTACATGGCTACCTCACTCGGCACCGTGAGTGTCACTTGAGCGGTCAGGAGTTCCACATGTACACGCTGCTCATCGAAGATGTTGAACGCCTCAAGGGTCCAGATGTCCCGTTCCCGCGTCGCGAAAGGGATCACTCCGAGGGACACGGCGGGCAGCGACATAGCCGATAGGAGGTGTCCCAACTGACCGGCCATCGCCTCTGCGTCCCCGATCTGGTACCGCAATACCGATTCCTCAACGATGAAAGTGAAGCGATGGCCCGCGTCATGCAGCACCCTGGAACGGGCCAGGCGGGCGGCTACCGCCTCCGTGGTGTCGTCGGGAGTGCCGTGAAACCGGCTGATGACCGACAGGAGCGCAGACGCGTACGCAGGCGTCTGAAACAGTCCCGGCACGACGTGCGAGGCATAGCCCCGGAGCAGCTTGGTTCGCTCGTACAGCGGGGTGCGAGACTCTTGCAGACGCCGCAGGCCCGTGCGCTGTAACCGCTTCCACTCCAGATACATGGAGTCGGCCGTACGCGATGCGGCGATGATGTCGGCTGTCTGATCGTCGGCGTCGCACCCGGCGCACCATGCACGGATATCAGCGTCGGACGGGGGCGTGCGCGCGTTCTCGATGCGGGAGACCTTGGACTTGTGCCAGCCGCAGCGAACGGCTAGCTCATGCCCTTTCAGCTCAGCGTCCAGGCGCACTTCACGGAGTCTTGCCGCCACGTTCTTCCGGGCGGTCTCGACGCTCGATGACTGGTAGTGGGGCATGAGCCGCTGTCTCTTGACCGCAGGTCAGACGACGAACCTCTCGTGTGGTGTCGCGCGCTCCCAGACGGACTCAAAGGCGTCGGCGCACAGCTTGACCACCGCTGGGTCGTCGCACAGTTCATGCCCGGCTGACGCGCCGTCCCCGGAGAAGTGGCCGAAGCGGATCAGCCGGTCGTCGAACAGCCAGAGATCCGCGCCGGGGAGAGCGAGCCTCGCGGCATCGCGCCGGGGCAGCCACCGGATCAACTCGCCGGCCTCGGCGTTGAGATACGTACCCGCGTGCTCGTACCGGATGTAGTCGCTGGCGGGTATGGAGACGATCCGGGCGCGGCGCATCACCACGCCACGGCCTACGGTTTCACGCACCAAGTCCAGCCAGGGGCGGCGTCGAGTGACGGACTCGGGGGAGATCTCCCCTCGCACCTGCCACTCGGCGAAGTCGTCGGATTCGGACGCCACGCCGTACACGTCGCGCATCTCAAGGTGAACGGCGGACCTGTGACAGTCGCTGATCAGCTCAGCGAACGGCGGCACGCTGTTCGGCTTCATCGCATGCCCTTCTGATCAGTGGCACCATGCGTGCCGGGATACGGATCACTGTCTCAGTGTCGGGGATGTGCCCGACCGTCCGGCATTCCGCTTCGGTTGCCTCGTCGGCCTTCCAGCCTTGGAACAGAAGGTCCGCCGACGTGTCGTCCACCCAAACGGTCGGGCAGTCGTCGCCGTTGGTGTTCGGGTCCTTGCCGAAGAGCAGTAGAGCCATGACCTTGACTCCTGTCTGGTTGGTTGCGCCTTGATGCACGAGCATCCCGTCCACAGGGCGTCGGGGACAAGGGCGCGGCGCAACGCCCGCCCCCGCCCGACCAACCCGGCGCCCGTCAGCGGCAGCTGATCCGGGACCGCGCCCAGTCGGCGAGCGCCACCACGTCGGACGGCTTGTGCGGCTCGACCACCAGCCGGATGGTCTTCCGTCCGGAGATCCCCACATCCACCGGTACGGCCGCGTCGCCGCCGTTCAGCACGGGCGAGCGCCAGAGCCGCGTCCCGTCGCCGTACAGCGAGAAGCGCACGGAACCCAGCCCCATCGTGAGATCGTCCACGCCGACCAGGGCCGCGTAGCGGGTGCAGCTCCGGTTGAGATCGATCGTGACCGACGAGGTGGCGTGCATGGTCACGCCGTGGTCGTAGCGGGTGCCGCCGATCGTCACGCTCGACCGCTGCCAGAGCCAGCCGCTCGTGCCGAGCCGTACCTCCGGCTTGGAGCCGTCGCCGAAGGCGCCGTACGCCAGCTGGTTCACCTGGAAGTCGGCCGGGGGCGGCGGCTCCGGGCTGGGAGGCGGCGTGGGTGCGGGAGGCGCCGGTGGTGTGGGCCTCGGCGTGGCCGGGGGCTTCGGGGCGGGGGTCCGCGACGGAGTGGGCTTCGGCGAGGGCGCGGGCTTCTCGCCGGGCGTGGCGGTGGGCTTGGGCTTGGGCGCGGGCTTGGGCGCGGGCTCGGGTGCGGCCGGGGGCGGCGTGGGCGCGGCCGGTTCTGACGGCTCTGGTGACGGGGCCGGCTTCTGCGGTACGAGAGGCCGGGCGACGGGCGGCTCGGCCTTCGGCGGCTTTCCGGGCCCGGGGTTGTTCACCAGCGCGAAGACGAGACCGGCCGCCGCGGCGACGGCCACCAGCCCGCCGATGCCGGCCTTCACGGGGGCGCCGAGCCCCTCGGACGCGGCGGCTCCACCGGCGGCCCCGCCCGTGGTCCCGCCGGACGCTCCGGCGGCGGTGCCCCCCGAGGCACCGGTCGCCGCGGCGGCGGCCCCTGCCCCCGCCGCTCCGGCGGCCCCGCCCGCCACGATCCCGGCCGCCTTCAGCGAGTAGCCGACGGCGAACCAGCCGATCACCGCGATCGGCAGCACCCCTGGGATCTCGGCGTTGAACTGCGCCAGTTCGCCCGCCGCGAGACGGCACTTCACGCACTCGTCCAGATGCTTGCGCAGCCCGCGTTCGGCACGCATCCGCAGCCCGCCGCGCGCATACGCCCCCAGCCGGTCCGCGTACCGGGAGCAGTCGCCCGCCGAGGTGAGCGCGGAGTTCACATGCGCCTGTAGATACGCCTGTTTGAGGCCCTCGCGCGCCCGGCTGGCCAGCACCGCCGTGGCATTGGCGGTCAGCCCGAAGAGCGGCGCGACCTCGCTCGGCGACTCCTCCTCCACCGTGGTGTGCCAGAGCACGGCCTGCCAGCGCTCGGGCAGGCTGCGGAACGCCTGCATGGCCATGGACTGCTCGGCCTCGCGCATCGCCAGGACGTCCGCGCCCAGATCGAGGGTGTCCGCGTCCGAGACCTCGGAGGCGCGCGCGGCCTGCGCCGCGAACACCGCGAAGTCCTCGACCAGTTGCTCCCGTTTCGCGGACTTCGTCCAGGACGCGGCCACGCGCCGTACGGTCGTCATCAGATAGGCGCGCACCGCCTGCTCGGGCCCGGCCCCGCCCCGTACCGCCTGCAACGTACGGGCGAACACCTCGGCCGTCAGGTCCTCGGCGGTGTGCGCGTCGCGGCAGCAGGTACGGGCGTAACGGCGCACCGGTTCCGAGTGCCTGCGGAACAGCTCCTCGTACGCGTGGTCGTCGCCGTTCCGCATCCGCTGGATCAGATCGGCGTCCGACAGGGGCCGTCCGGCCGCGGCCAGTTCGAGTGTCGGATGATCCGCCACCGGCTCCGGAGGCCGCTCCACGGAGGAACCGCCGCTCCGGCCGCGCTGCGACGGCACGCTAGCCTCCGCCTCCACGGATCCGGGTCCGGTTCCGCCGCCGGTAACGCCGCCTCTGAGCGGCTCGTCCCGTCCCTCACTCCTCATCGCGGCAGCCCCCGTACGCACCCCTCTGACCCGAACACCGAGCCAGCGTGCCACAGCGCGCCGCACCGCCCGGGCCTTCGTGCCCGGCAACCACTCATCCGGGGCGGTTTCCCGGACGATCGCTTTAATCTTCACCCTTTCGGGGAAAGATCAACGGCGTTTATCGGTAGGTCAGTTCGATACGGAAGGCCGCGAGGGCCGGAACGGACCCCCGCGACCGTACGTACGGGCCCCGCCCCTCACACGGGCCGGGACCGCAGCCCTTCCAGCAGGATGTCCAGCAGCCGTGCCGAGGCCGCCGCCTGATGCGCGGCGTCCGGCAGCGCGGGCGCGGCCGTGGCTATCACCAGCAGCACATCGGCCACGGTCACATCGCCCCGCAGCTCACCCGCCGCCCGTGCCCGCTCCACCAGCTGTCCGACGACCTCCAGCAGTTCGACGGCGCCCGGGTCGTCCAGCTCTTCCGCCGGCGGCCGCTGCCCGACCACCCGCAGCTCGGGCGGGCCGGCCTGCCGCTGCTGCGGCACCCGCGCCTCGTCCTGCGCGCCGCGCCCCGCCGCCTCGTCCTCGGCGTCCGCGCCCACCCGCAGCACCTGCGGAGGCAGCAGCCGCCCCGCGCCCGACGCCACCGAGGTGCGCAGGAAGCGGGAGAGAGCCGACCATGGCTCGTCCTCCTGCCCCAGCGCCGTACGCGCCTGGTCCGTCAGCCGGGACGTCTCCTCCTCGGCTATCCGCCTGACCAGTACGTCCTTGCTCGGGAAGCGCCGGTAGACCGTACCGACACCGACCCTGGCCCGGCGCGCCACGTCCTCCATCGGCGCCCCGTACCCCAGCTCGCCGAACACCTCGCGAGCCGCCCGCAGTACATGCTCCAGATTGCGCTGCGCGTCCACGCGGAGCGGCGCCGAGCGGCCGGCTGTGCCCGCCGCGCTCGCCGTACCCACCGCGGTCGCCGTGCCTATGGCGTCCGCCGTATCCGCCGTTCCCGTTCTTACGCCGTCGTCCGTAACGACGGCAGCCTGCCGATGCGAATCCTGAATGTGCATAGCGTTCCCCCGGTAATGATGTCTCCCCCCGGAGACTCCCCGCCCTGACAGCCGAGGTCGCGGTCCAGTCACGAGCCGGACACCCCGACGAGATACGAACATAGTTGAGCCCGGGTCAATTCAGAAGGGGGTGGTTCCGCACGGAGCGCCCCCCGATCGGAGCAAGGACCGGAAGGTGCCTGATTCACCCCCCTCCCGCCCCCGCCCGCGCCCACGCTGACCTGCGTTCCTCCGGCGATACCCGCGTTTTCGTCCGGGCGGGGCCGCGAACGGCCTCCGGTCACACAATCTGTCGCGCCTGTGGACAAACACCGGGCCCCGTTGCGTCATGGGATGGTGAAGGCTGAGAACTCCCGGGGGACGACCCCCGCTCCATCGCCTGCCGCGCGCGTTCTCGTGGTCGGCGGCGGCTATGTCGGGATGTACACCGCGCTGCGTCTCCAGCGGCAGCTGAAGAGCGGCGAGGCCGAGGTCATCGTCGTGACCCCCGACCCTTATATGACGTATCAGCCCTTCCTGCCGGAAGCGGCGGCCGGGAACATCTCTCCCCGCCATGTCGTGGTCCCGCTGCGGCGGGTGCTGCCCGGCTGCACGCTCCTCATCGGCGAGGCCACGGCCATCGACCACGCCAGGCGCACCGCCACCCTGCGGACCCTCGGCTCCGAGGAGGAGGGAACCGGCACCGTCGAGGTCGGCTACGACGAACTCGTCCTCGCGCCGGGCTCCGTCTCCCGGACCCTCCCCATCCCCGGTCTGGCCGACCACGGCATCGGCTTCAAGACCGTCGAGGAGGCCATCGGCCTGCGCAACCACGTCATCGAGCAGATGGACATCGCCTCCTCCACCCGCGACCCCGCGATCCGCGCCGCCGCCCTGACCTTCGTCTTCGTGGGCGGCGGCTACGCGGGCGTGGAGGCGCTCGCCGAGCTGGAGGACATGGCCCGCTACGCCTCGCGGTATTACCACAACATCAAGGCCGACGACATGAAGTGGATCCTCGTCGAGGCCACCGGCAAGATCCTCCCCGAGGTCGGCGAGGAGATGGGCAAGTACGCCGTGCGCGAGCTGCGCGCCCGCAATATCGACGTACGGCTCGACACCCGCCTGGAATCCTGCGAGGACCGGGTCGCCGTACTGAGCGACGGCGCCCGCTTCCGTACCCGTACGGTCGTCTGGACCGCCGGCGTCAAACCGCACCCGATCCTCGCGGCCGGCGATCTGCCGCTGAACGAACGGGGCCGCCTCGTCTGTACGGCGAAGCTCTCCGTCGACGGAGTCGAACACGCCTGGGCGGCCGGCGACGCGGCGGCCGTCCCCGATCTGACGGCGGACGAGCCCGGCAGGGAGTGCGCGCCCAACGCCCAGCACGCGGTACGCCAGGCCAAGGTTCTCGCCGAGAACATCGTCGCTTCCCTGCGCGGCGAACCCCTCCAGGACTACCGTCACGCTTACGCGGGCTCCGTCGCGTCCCTCGGCCTCCACAAGGGCGTGGCGCATGTCTACGGCCGTAAGCTCAAGGGCTATCCGGCCTGGCTGATGCACCGCGTGTACCACCTCAGCCGCGTCCCCACCTTCAACAGGAAGGCCCGCGTCCTCGCGGAATGGACCCTTTCCGGGCTCTTCAAACGGGAGATCGTCTCCCTCGGTTCGCTGGAGCACCCGCGCGCCGAATTCGAACTCGCCGCAGGAGGCGAACGTCCCGAACGCCCCAAGGACACGTAGAAGACCGGTACGTGGAAGACGCGACTGGCCCCGCTGTCAGTGCGTTCGGCCACACTGGACGTGTGACCATAGGTGGGTTCACATCTGCACAGAGTGATCCGGCCCGCTCGGCGCAATCCGGCCCCGACGACCTGCCCCGGCTCGACCAGCCCGGCCAAGACGAACAGCAAAACGACACCATGAGGCCTGAGAATCCGTGAACTTCACGCGTTGGAGCGCCCGGCTCCCCGGTACGCGGCGCCGCGCCGCCACGCGGACGGGGCGCGGTTCCGTGCCCGCGGCCCGTGGTGAGTACGAGCAGCGGCCCGACCCCGAGCCCGACCCGGCCCCCGTAACGGACGTTCCCGCACTCGAAGACCTCTCCGTACGGGAAATCCTCGGCGGACTGCCCGCCCTGGTCGCCCTGCTGTACGGCCCCGAGCACCGGGTGGCGTATGTGAACGACGCGTACGCCGCGGCCTTCGGCCCCCGCCCGCTCGGCGCCACGGCGGCCGCGAGCTGCCCCGAGCTGGCCGAGCTGGGGCTGTTCCCGCTGCTCGACCAGGTGCTCCGCAGCGGAAAGCCGCGCACGGTCAAGTCACGCAGGGTCCAGGTCCGCGGCCGGCAGAAGGAGCAGGCCAAGGAGCAGACCGACAGAACCCCGGGTTCCCCGGGAGCCCAGGGCTTCCAGGAGGGCTCGTACACCATCACCTGCACCCCGGTCGACTGCCAGGGCTCCGGCGGCGTCCTCGTCTTCGCCGCCGATGTCACCGACCACGCCGAGGCGGCCGAGCGCCTTCGCACCAGCGAGCGCAGACACCGCCAGACCGCGGTCACCCTCCAGCGCTCCCTGCTCCCGCAGGAGCTGGAGCAGCCCGACGATCTGCGCGTCGCCGCCACGTACCAGCCGGGCGGCGAGGACGCCGCGGTCGGGGGCGACTGGTACGACGTGATCACGCTCGGCGCCGGGCGTACGGCCCTGGTCATCGGCGACGTCATGGGCCGGGGCGTGCGCGCCGCCGCCGTCATGGGCCAGCTGCGCACGGCCGTCCGCGCCTACGCCCGGCTCGATCTCCCGCCGCACGAAGTCCTCCAGCTGCTCGACGGACTCGCCGCGGAGATCGACGCCAGCCAGATCGCCACCTGCGTCTACGCCGTCCACGACCCCAACGAAGGGCGGCTCGTGTACGCGTCCGCCGGCCATCTCCCGATCCTGGTACGGGCCGAGGACGGCTCGGTCCAGCGCGCGGCGGATCCGACAGGCCCGCCGCTGGGCACCGGCGGCTGGCTGCACTCCTCCGGTTCCATCCCGCTCCCGCCCGGCTCCACGGCCGTCCTCTACACGGACGGCCTGGTCGAGCGGCGCGGCGAGGACATCGACGAGGGCGTCGCCTCCCTGGAGCGCGCGCTCTCCGGCGCGAAGGGGTCGCCCCAGGTCGTCTGCGACCGGCTGATCCGTTCCCAGGGCGTCACGGCCGACCATGACGACGATGTCGCGGTGCTCGTCCTGCAACACCCGTCCCGCACCGGCCCGGACGCGGAGCTGTTCCACAACGCCGCGCTCGATCTGCTCGGCGGCATCGAGGCCGCCCCGCGCGCCCGCGCCTTCGCGATGGGGGTGCTCGCCTCCTGGCGCTTCCCCGTCGAGCTGCGCGATCTGGGGGTGCTGGCCACCAGCGAACTGGTGGCGAATTCCTTGCAGCACGGCACCCCGCCCATGCGCCTCAGACTCCGGCGTACCGACCGCCGGCTGATCATCGAGGTGACGGACGGCGACGACCATCTGCCGCGCCGCCGCCGCGCCGAACCGGCGGACGAGGCGGGCCGCGGAATCTCGATCGTCGCGACGATCGCCTCGTCCTGGGGATCACGCCGTACACCGGGGGGTGGCAAGGCGGTGTGGTGCGAGTTCGCACTGCCGCACTGACCGCCACGGCGGTGGGCCGCGGTCAGCCCGGCGTCGACGCCAAGGCAGTCGCGGTCTCCGGCCGGTGCCGTACGACAACCCGGGACGCCGGGACGAGCGAGGGCTGGTCCTGTACGGGCGTGAGCTGCCGCCCCAGCCGGAGGGCGAGCACGGTGATGCCGAGCGAGAACAGCACGAACGTCACGATGTACGGACCGTGCAGCGCGGCCCCCATGGGACCGCCCACGGCCGGACCGACGGCCAGCGCGAGCTGCTTGACCAGCGCGAACGCCGAGTTGTACTGACCGACCATCGAGGCCGGGGCCAGGTCGGCCACCAGCGGGGCCACGGTCGGCGACAGCATCGCCTCACCGAGCCCGAACAGCGCGTACGTCGAGATGAAGGCGACCGTCGCCACCATCTGACCGCCGTGTCCGAGCCCCGCGTACCCCGCGATGACCCAGGCGAGAGCCCAGATCAGCCCGACGGCCGCGATCACCCGGCTGCGCTTGCGCCGCTCGACCAGCCGCAACACCACGAACTGCGCGATCACGATCACCGCCGTATTGGCGGCCAGCGCGATCCCGAGCGTCGACGGATCGATCCCGGCCGCCTCCGTGCCGTACGCGGCGAGCCCCGACTCGAACTGCCCGTAGCAGGCGAAGAACAGCACGAACCCCAGCACGCAGAGCTGAAGCATGGCCCGGTGGCCCAGCAGCGCCCGCATCCCGCCGCCCCGGCCACCGGCGTCGGCGTCCTGGGGAACGGCGCCCGCGAGGGCGGCCGGCCGGGGCAGCCGGACGGTGAGGGCTATGCCGGCCAGGACGAGGAACATCACGGCCTCGATGGAGAACAGCAGGGTGAAGCTTCCCGGCCTGCTCGCGTCGACGAGCTGCCCGCCGATCAGGCCACCGACGCCGAGCCCCAGATTGGCCAGGAAGAACTGCGTCGCGAACGCCCGCGTCCGCGTCGTGGGCGACGAACACCAGACGATCATCGTGGCCAGGGCCGGCTGCATGACGGCCGTGCCGGCACCGAGAAGCGTGGCCGACAGCACGGCCGCCGGGACGCTCCCGGACACCCCCATGGCCAGCGCGCCGACGGATGCCAGCACCGCGCCCCCCACCAGCACGGGCAGCGGCCCGCGCCGGTCGATGACCCGGCCGGTGAACGGAAGGACGACCAGTGCCGCCATGGCGAAGACCGCCAGCACGGCACCGGCCGTACCCGCGCCCAGGTCCCGTACCTGAGCCACATACACATAGAGATACGGAACCGTGAACCCGAGCCCGAACGCACTCAGCGCGTTCCCTGCCTGGATCCGGCGCATCGCTGCGCCCATCGCCCTGGTCACACTCACCTGCCTCAGAAGATCGAAGAACTGAAGTCTGAAGACTTCAAAGCTAAAGTTAGAGCTTTAACAATACACACCGAAGGACTTCAATGCCAGTAGAGCTGCGTGGCATACTGCCCCGATGTCCGACACCCCCGAGAAACCCGGCACGCCGGATCTCCAGGAGCCGAGCCTCGACGAGCAGATCGCCGCCTACCAGCGCGAGTTCCGGGATCTCGACCCCCAGGTCGAGCAGATCGTCTCGGCACTCGGCCGGCTGAACCGCCGTATGAACGTGGCGTACGGCCGGCAGGTCTCCGACCTCGGTATCAGCAACGCCGAGTGGGAGGTCCTCAAGACCCTCGTACTCGCCGGAGCCCCCTACCGCCTGGGCCCCGGCGAACTCGCCAAGCGCCTCGGCCTCACACCGGCCGCCATGACCCACCGCATCGACCGCATGGCAGGCGAGGGCCTGGTCACGCGCGACCGCGACGAGAGCAACCGCGTACGCGTCATCGTCGAGCTGACGGACGAGGGCCGTACGAAGTGGCTCGCAGCGATGCGGATGGCCACCGACTTCGAGGAGGAGCTGCTCCAGGACCTGTCCGGAGACGAGCGCGGAGTCCTCGGCGAGATGCTGATCCGCCTCCTGCGCCGCGTGGAACACGCCCAGCCGGACGCGGGCGGACGCCTGAAGGACCTCGACTAGAACGGAGTGGGAAGGCCGTGAGCGGGGTGGTTTGACACGCCCCCGGCCGGTCCGTAAGGTTCTCCGAGCTGTCACAGGGCCGGAACGGTTCTGCGACAGCCACTCACGCCGCAGCAGCGGCACCCAAACTCAGCACGATCTCCCAGCCGGGATGAATTTCGGCATGCCGAAATTAATTTCGAAGACTCGATTATGAGTCGTCTGCGGAATCCGCTAGAGTCTGGGACGTCGGAACGGCCCAACGGCCGGGATGACAAGCCCACTCCGACTGGGAATCAGGACCGAAAGGATCTGATAGAGTCGGAATCGCTGGAAAGGGAAACGCGAAAGCGGAAAACTGGAAGGCGGCCCCGCTCCGACGGGGAATCGGACACGAAAGAGTCT
>NZ_JBHTZS010000058.1:0-18605 GCF_042790125.1 Streptomyces scopuliridis | reverse complement strand
CGTTGTCGCCCCAGGAGTCCGCCGCATCCGACACTCCGCCGCCTGCTTCGGGTTCGGGTGCCATCAGTCCTCGCCGTCGTTTCTGTCCGCGGAACGGCCGCACACGCGGTCCGCGGTATGTCTGTGTTGTCCGTGTGTCCGTGTGTCCGTGTGCTGAAGAGCATGTCATCAGGGGTGCGCGCGGCGCGTGGCGGGTTGGGATCCCGAGCGCCGCGAGTCGTGATCCGATCGACCCATCAGACGGAATTGACAATCATTTTCATCTGTTGAATGCTGCTCAGGCCTCGCACCTCTCCGCGCCGTCCCGCGGCTGCGGTGCGGGGTCCACCACGTGAGCCCTGGGAGCAACATGCCGATCTTCCGTAACCGTCGAGAGTTCCTCGCCCTGACCGGCGCCGCCACGGGCGGCATAGCCCTGACCGCATGCGGTGGTGGCAGCCCGGGCAGCGGTGAGCGGTCCGCCGGCGGAGGCAAGGGCGAGCCCCGGCGCGGCGGCGAGTTCCGGGCCCTGTTCACCGGCGGCGGCGAGCAGGAGACCATCGACCCGCACGCGGAGGCCCTGGCCATCGACATGGCCCGCACCAAGGCGCTGTTCGACCGGCTGGTGGAGCTCGACGCCGGCATGAAGCCCGTGCCGCGTCTCGCCGAGAAGTGGGAGCCCAACACCGACGCCACCGTATGGCGGTTCACCCTCCGCGACGCGACTTTCCATGATGGAAAACCCCTCACTCCCGAGGATGTCCTCTTCACTTTCGCCCGTGTCCTCGACCCGAAGGCGACCACCCACTTCGCGCAGAGCCTGCTGTCCGTCATCGACCTCAGGAAGAGCCGCGCCGCGGGCAAGAACGTCGTCGAGGTCACGCTCAAGCGGCCCGAGGCCGAGTTCCCGGCCCTGCTCGGCACGCTCGGCACGGCCGTCGTCAGCTCCCGGTACGCCGACCCGGCCGGACCCGTGGGCACCGGGGGGTTCCGGCTGAAGTCCTTCCAGGCGGGCCGCTCCTTCGTCGCCGAGCGCTTCGACGACCACTGGGACGGCGGCGCGTACGTCGACGAGCTGCGGATCCTCTCCGCGGACGCCGACGCCCGTGGCAACGCCCTGCGGGCCGGCGAGGCCGAGTTCGGCCACGAGATGACACCGACTTTCGCTCGGACCGTCCAGACCGACAACGCGGTCCGGATCCTGGCCGCCAAGGGCAGCACCGCGCACGCCATCGTGATGAAGTGCGATCAGGAGCCCTTCGACAACCCGGACGTCACCCTGGCCCTCAAGCTGCTGGCCGACCGGGAGAAGCTCGTCCAGGTCGTCCTCGCCGGACAGGGCGTGGTCGGCAACGACATGTTCGGCAAGGGCTACCAGTACTACCCGGAGGACATTCCGCAGCGTACGCGTGACGTCGAGGAGGCGCGGGCCCTGCTGAAGAGGGCCGGAGCGCTCAACAAGACGCTGTCCGTCTACACCTCCTCCGTCGCCAACGGCTTCGTCGAGGCCGCGACGCTCTTCGCCGAGCAGGCAGCCGATGCCGGCCTGCGGGTGAAGATCACCACCGGCTCGTCGGAGACCTACTTCAAGGATCAGCTCACCCATGGCGTCATGGGCAGTCACCGCTCGGGCGCGATGACGATCCCCAACTACATCAACGACCGGCTCCTCAGTACCTCCGCGTTCAACGCCTCCGCCTGGCGCCGCGAGGACTTCGACGCGACCTTCGCGAAGGCGCGGTCCACCACGGACGAGGCCGAACGCACCGAGCTGTACGGTCGGTTGCAGCGCACCGTGCACGACGAGGGCGGGCTGCTCGTCTGGGGGCACCCGGACTGGCTCAACGCCGTCTCGTCCCGGGTCCGCGGCATGGAGGCGGCCCCGCCCAACACTCTGCACTCGGCCCGCTTCGACAAGGTCTGGCTGGCCTGAGGATGCGCGGGTACGCACTGCAGCGGCTCGCCCTCGGTGTCGCCCAGCTCGCGCTGCTCGCGGTGCTGGTCTTCGTCCTGACCGCCCTCCTTCCGGGCGACGCCGCCGACGTCCGCAACGACGAGGACGCCACCGACGCCCAGGTGGCGGCGCTGCGCGAGCAACTCGGCCTGGACCTCCCGGCGGTGGAGCGGTTCACCGGCTGGGCGGCGGGGTTGCTGACCGGCGACCTCGGCATCTCCCTGGTCAGCGGCGGGCCGGTGGTCGGCATCCTCGCCGGCACGGTCGGCACCACACTGCTGCTCGGTGCGGTGACGCTCGCCGTGGTGCTGCCGCTCGCCGTGCTGCTCGGCGTCGCGTCCGGTCTGCGCGAGGGCGCCCGCCTGGACCGGGCGGTCACCTCCGTCACCCTGGCGCTGAACGCCGTACCGGACTTCGTGCTGGCGCTGCTGCTCGTCGCCGGACTGTCCCTCAAGCTCGGTCTGCTCCCCGCCACCTGGGTGGGTGTCGAGGCGGCCGACCTGCTCGCCGAGCCCGCTCTGCTGGTCCTGCCGGTCACGGTGGTGGCCGCCCGTGTGGTGTGCCTGCTGTCCCGTCAGGTGCGCGCGGGCGTGGTCTCCGTGCTCGGCGCGGGATACATCGCCCAGGCCCGGCGCCTGGGTGTGCCGCGCCGGACGCTGATGCTGCGCCACGTCCTGCCCAACGCGGCGGTTCCCGGCATCCAGGAGCTGGCGCGGGTGGGTGACAACCTCGTCGGCGGCGTCCTGATCGTCGAGGCCGTCTTCGCCGTTCCGGGCGTGGCCACCGCCCTCGTGCGCGCGGTCGAGGCACGGGACGTGCCCACCGTGCAGGGCCTCGCCCTGGTGGTCGCGGTCGCGGCACTGCTGTTCAGTCTCGCGGCGGACCTGCTGTGTCATCGCCTCGTACCACGGACGGAGGTCCTCCGATGAAGCCGCTGAAGCGGCCCGCGGCTCTCGGCGCCCCGCGCGTGCCCGCCGGTGCCTTCCTTGCCGCCCTGCCACTGGGGGTGGCCGTGCTGGGGCCACTGTTCGCCGGGACTCCCGGCGCCGGGCCGGCCGGGCCGTATGCCGCGCGCGGCGCCGAACACCCCCTCGGGACGGACGCCCTGGGCCGGGACGTGCTGGCACTGCTGCTGCACGGTGGGCGCAGCGCGCTGGGCATGGCCCTGGGCGCGGTCGCCCTCGCCTACCTGGCGGGTGGGCTGGCCGGACTGCTGGCGGCGTCGGCTCGCCGACGGTGGGTGGACGAGCTGCTCATCCGGCCCCTGGACGTGTTGCTTCCCCTGCCCACCCTCCTGGTGATCAGCGTGGTCGCGGTGGGCTGGCGCGGCTCCCCGGTCGCCATCGCGCTCGCGGTCGCCGCCGTGAACGTCCCGCCGGTGGCCCGGCTGGTGAGGGCGGCCGCGCTGGACGCGGCGAGCAGTCCCGTCGCCGAGGCGCTGCGGCTGCGGGGCGAGTCATGGGTCGCTGTCCAGTGCGGTCTCGTCGCGCGTTCGGCACTCGGCCCGGTCGCGGCCGACCTCGGTACCCGGATCACGCTCGCGGTCTTCCTGGTCGGTTCGGCGAACTTCCTCGGCCTGGGACTGGATCCGACGGCGCCCGACTGGGCGGTGAGCATCGCGCGCGGTCGTGAGGGCCTGCTGCTTCAGCCGTGGGCGGTGCTGGCACCGGCCGCGATGCTCGTCACGTTCACCGTGGGACTCAATCTGTTCACCGACCGCTTGCTGGCCCGCTCCCGGCACCGCACCCAGGAGGCGGTCCGATGACCGTGCTCGTAACCGCCCGCGGACTGACCGCGTACGCCGGGGACTCGGTGCTCCTGGACGCGGTCGATTTCGACCTGTACGAGGGGCGCGTCACCGCGCTCGTCGGTCCCTCGGGCAGCGGCAAGACGACCGCCGCCCTGTCGCTCCTGGGCGAGGCGGGACCGGGCGTACGGCTGAGCGGCCACGTCGCCGTCGGGGGCGTCACCGTCGTGGACGAGCGGGGACCGACCGCCCATTCGGCCTCGGTTCCCGGACGCGTCGTGGCGTACCTGCCGCAGCACCCCGGCAGCGCGCTGAATCCGGCCCGCCGCACCGGTGCCGTCCTCGGCGAGCTGGCCCGGCTGCACCACCCCGAGGCCGCGCCTCCGGCGGTAGTGGCCGAGGCGCTCCAGGCCGCCCAGCTTCCCCCGGGGCGTGATGTCGAGCGGCGCTTCCCGCACCAGTTCTCCGGCGGCCAGCGCCAGCGCGTCGCGCTCGCCCAGACCCTGGTGTGCCGGCCCCGGGTCCTCGTCCTGGACGAGCCCAGCACCGGTCTGGACACCGTGGCACGCATGCGGCTGGCGGCCGAGCTGGCCTCGCTGGCCGGCCGGGGACTCGGGATCCTGCTGCTCAGCCATGACCTCGATGTGGTGCGGGCCCTCGCCCACCACGTGGTCGTGATGCGTCGCGGCCGGGTGACGGCCTCGGGTACTCCTGCCGAGGCGGTGCCCGCCCGGTCCCGCCCGGGCACCCTGCGCCACGAGCCCACCGAAGCCGACCGGCCTCCCGTGCTGGAGGTGCGGGCGCTCTCGGCACACCTGCGCGCCCGCGCCCGCGGCCCGGTCCTGCACTCGGTGGACCTGCGGCTGCCGGCCGGGGCCTGCGTCGGCGTCGTCGGACCGTCCGGAAGCGGAAAGACAACGCTGGCGCGCTGCGTCGCCGGCCTCCACGAACGTCACCGCGGGCAGGTACTCCTGAACGGTGTGGCCCTGCCCGTCCTGCGGCGACGCACTCGCGAGCAGAAGCGGCGCGTGCAGTACGTATGGCAGGAAGTGCGCGGTTCGTTCGACGAGCGGCACACGATCGCCGAGCAGGTGTCCCGTACCGCCGTGCGTCTGCGCGGTCTCGCGCCCGGCGACGCGCGGGTTGAGGCTCTGCGGCTGCTGGGCCGACTGGGACTGGACGAGGGCACCGCCGCGCGGCGGCCCGTCGGCCTGTCCGGCGGCGAGCTGCAACGGGCGGCCCTGGCACGGGCGGTCATCGCGGTGCCCGAGGTCCTGGTCTGCGACGAGATCACCACGGCCCTGGACCCTGCCGCCACCGACGCGGTCCTCGCCGAACTCGCCCGGCTGCGCGCGGAGCACGGCACCGCGCTTCTCTGGGTCGGCCACGACCTCGAACTCCTCGCCGCCGTCGCCCATCACGTCGTCGTCATCGACAACGGGCACGTCGTCGAGACCGGCACACCCGACGAGGTGCTCCGCGCGCCCCGGGCCGCGCTCACCCGGCGGCTCGTCGGCGCCATGGACCTCGGTACGGAACGGGCGGTCATGGATCTGGCCGCGCCGACCGTACCCGGGTCCTGATCACACCGGCTTACCCCTTCCCATCCGACCATGGAGGACCCATGACCGACCGGACCGCGGCCGGCGCCGCCGCGTCCCAGGACGACGCCCGTGCCCTGCTGGACTCGCTGCCCCACACGCTGCCCCGGGACGAGATCCTGGCGATCAACAGCTCCCCGTCCGATATCCACACCACGCGGACGTACGACTACAACGGCTGGACGTTCACGCTGCCGCCGGGGGTCTTCAAGCCGGGCGACACCAGCCGCATCGTCCACGACCGTTTGCTGGACGGCACGATCCCCGTCAAGGGCCGCTCGTACGCGGCGATGGGCGCGGGCCTCGGTGTCG
This sequence comes from Streptomyces scopuliridis, assembly GCF_042790125.1. Taxonomy (GTDB): domain Bacteria; phylum Actinomycetota; class Actinomycetes; order Streptomycetales; family Streptomycetaceae; genus Streptomyces; species Streptomyces scopuliridis_A. The sequence goes on along the minus strand of NZ_JBHTZS010000058.1, from coordinate 13,012 downwards.
AGGCCGTGATCGCCGGCACCTTGGGGGCGCGGGAGATCTACGCGGCCGACGTCCACCCGGACAGCGTGGCCACAGCCGCCGAGCACTACGCGCGCATCGTCGGCGACCGGCCGGAGACCTTCTTCCGTCCACTGGTGTCCAACCTCTTCGAGGGGTTCGAGGGCTCCGCCCGGCTGGACGTCATCACCTTCAACCCGCCGGCGGTCAGCGCGAGGACGAGCGACGACCCGACGGTCGTGCGGAACGTCTGTGTCGGCGCCGGGGTCGTCCTGCGCTTCTTCGACCAGATCGTCACCCGTGACCTGCTCGCACCGGACGGTGAGATCTACCTGATCGTGTCCAACACCGCCGAGCTCAAGCGGATCGTCGGCCACGGCATCGACGCCGGGTTCCGCCCCCTCGTGCTGCACCGCCAGACCTGGGAGGGCGACGACTGCCAGGCGTACCTGTTCAAGCTCATCCGGCACGACGCCGTCTGACGGGGAGGACGAGAACATGCACGAGCACATAGCCGAAGCCGTCAAGGAACCGGATGTGGTGACCGTCCCGCCGGGGGCGATCTGTCTGCGCTTCGAGACCATGAAGCTGTACTCGGCGCTCGGCGCGGTACGCCACCTGCTGGAGACCGGGCAGGTCAAGCCCGGTGACACCCTCGTCGACAGCTCCAGCGGCATCTACGCCCACGCGCTCGCCCTGGCCTGCCACCGGTACGGCCTGAACTGCCACATCGTGGGGTCCACCACGGTGGACCGCACGCTCCGCGTGCAACTGGAGATCCTCGGCGCCACGTTGGAGCAGGTCCGGCCCTCCAGGAACCTGCGACTGGACCAGAACCTCCGCGTCGAGCGGATCGGCCAACTGCTGCGTGAGAACCCGCACTTCCACTGGATGCGGCAGTACCACGACTCGATCCACTACCTCGGCTACCGCGACATCGCCGAACTGATCCGCACGGAGGTCCCCGAAGGCCCCCTGTCGCTCGTCGGAGGCGTGGGCACCGGCGCGTCCACCGGCGCCATCGCCACCTACCTGCGCGAGGCGGGCCGGGACGTCACGCTCGTCGGAGTACAGCCGTTCGGCAGCGTCACCTTCGGCGCCGAGCACGTCTCCGACCCGGACATGATCATCGCCGGTATCGGCAGCTCCATCCCGTTCCAGAACGTCCGGCACGACCTGTACGACCGCGTCCACTGGGTCAACTTCGACTACGCCATGTCGGGCGCCGTCGAACTCCTGCGGGCCAGCGGAATCTTCGCCGGCCTGTCGGCGGGCGCCGCGTATCTCGCCACCCTCTGGGAGCGCGAACGCGACACCGACCGCAGGTACGTCTTCCTCGCCGCCGACACCGGACACCGCTACGTCGACAGCGCCTACGTCAACCACTCAAAGGCCAGGGGCCTCGGCGCCATGCGGCCCCATGAGGCGGCGACGCGGGACGAGCTCAGACACCCGTGGTCCGCCATGGACTGGCCACCCGCCGGCAGCTCGCCGCCGCGTGGCGCCCCCGTCCTGGCAACCAAGCCCTACTAGTACCCCACCGCCTCCCCCGTGCCACACCCGTGCGGCACTCCCGGTGCCCCGCACACCCGTGTCCGTACACACCCGTGCCCGTACACACCCGTGCCCGTACACACCCGAGAAAGAACCGACATGTCTCCCGCACAGCCGCAGTCCGTACCGGAACTCCAGCAGGCCGTCCTGGAAGGCGCCTTCGGGCCGCCCCCCGGCGAACTGACCGTCACCAGCGCCTTCTGGCTCCACCACACCACCCGCCTCGCCGACAGCCGGGCCACCTACCGCAACCACTACCTGCTGCTCCGCACCGGGGACGCCTTCGGCGCCTGCTCCTTCGAAGTCGGCGAACTCGCCCCGGACTTCTGCGCCGACGCCTCCGGACACACCCTCGACACCCTCATCCGCCACGCATCGGCACCCGTGCGCATCGCCGCGCTCGACGCCTACCTCGGCCGCGTACAGCCTCACCGCGACGCGACGGACGCCGAAACCGTCACCCTGCCCACCGGCACACCCGAGCGGCGGGCGCGGGCCAGGGACGCCGCCGTCGCCGGGCTCCTCGACATCACCCCGGGAGCGAAGGTGGCGCTCATCGGGGTCGTCAACCCGCTCATCGCGGCGATACGCGAGCGGGGCGGCGTCCCGCTGCCGTGTGACTTCAACCTGCGCGCCACCCACTGGGGCGACCCCGTCACCGACGACATGGATCACGTCCTGGACACCGCGGACGCCGTGGTCGCCACCGGCATGACCCTCGGCAACGGCAGCTTCGACCGGATCCTCGGACACTGCCGCAAGCACGCGCTCCCCCTGGTGGTCTACGCCCAGACCGGCAGCGCCGTCGCCCGCGCCTTCCTCGGCTCCGGCGTGACCGCGCTCTCCGCCGAACCCTTCCCCTTCTCCCAGTTCAGTGCCGACGCGACCGCGCTGTACCGGTACCGGGTGGAGCGGGCATGAGCGGCGAGACGAACGCCCCCGCAACGTCAGCGCAGGCCACCGGGCAGCCGCGGACGGCGGGGGCCGCGAGCCCGGACTCCGCGGCGACCGTGCCCGGTGACCTGCGGATGACCCGTCTCCTGTGGCCGTTCATGCTGGCCTCCGCCGCGGGTCTGGTGCCCTTCACCGTCTACAGCACCTTCCTCGTTCCCATCGCCGACGAGTCGGGGGGCGGCGTCGCCGCCCTCGGGCAGCTGCGCGGCCTCGGCGGCCTGGCCGCCCTCGCCGTGGGCAGCGCGCTGGCGCCACTGATCGACCGGGTACGCAGGGAGTGGGCGGCCGCGGCCGGCTTGGCCGTGCTCGCGGCCTCGGCGGCACTCGGCGCGAGCGGCGACTTTCTCCTGCTGGCCGCCTTCTGTCTGCTCGTCGGCGCCGGTACGGCCGTCCTCAACCCGGCGCTGACCGCGGCCGCGGCCGACCGTTTCGACAACGACGCCGCCGCGGGCCGCGCGGCCACCCTCATCACGGCCACACAGTCGCTGACCGCGCTCCTCGCGGCGCCGCTTGTGGCGCTTCCCGCCCTGGTGTGGGGCTGGCGGGGCGACCTGTGGGCCATCGCCGCGCTCTGTTCCGTACTCGCCCTGTATTTCCTGCTGCGTGGCCGCCGGAAGGCCGGGCCCGGTGCGGAGGCGGAGGCCGCCGGCAAGGCCGGACAACCCGGCTACGTGGAGTCGTTCCGGCTTCTGGGGACCCTGCCCGGCGTGCTGCCGCTGGTCCTGGTCGCCATGCTGCGCACGGCCGCGTTCATGGGGTACCTCGCCTATCTCGCCGCCTTCTACGACGAGCGGTTCGGGCTCGCACCAGGGCCGTTCGCGATGGTGTGGACGCTCAGCGGCACGTCGTTCTTCCTCGGGAACCTCTTCGCCGGCCGGCTGCTGAGCGCCGAACGGGCGAGAATCTCAGGGGAACGCCTGATGACGCTCGCACTGGTGGTGGCGCTGGCCGCACTGGTGGGTGTCTTCTTCACCCGGTCGCTCTGGCTGTCCCTGCCGCTGACGGCGCTCGTCGGCGCCGCGCACGCGACGGTCGCGGCCTGTGTCACCACCCTGCTCGTACGGCGCTGCGGCTCCCTGCGGGGCACCGCCCTGAGTGTCAATGCCGCCGGAATGAGCTTCGGTGTCTTCTGTGGCGCGGGACTCGGCGGGGCGGGTCTGGCCCTCGGCGGCTTCGCGGGCACGGCGGCGGCCCTCGGCGGTCTGACTCTCGTAGCGCTCGTCCTCGCCCGTGTCGTCGCCCGGTCCTCCACGGATTGACGTCGCCGCCAACTCCCGGCGGGCTGGGAGCGAGTGGGGACGCCCCGTGCTCCCGCTCTCGCTCCCGGAGCACTCCCGGAAAGCGCGTCAGGCGCCATCCGAGGACGGCCCCTGAGCTGTTACGGCGATCCGGACTCTGGTGTGGTGCCGTCCCCCGCTGTCATGATGAGCCGTCCGATCGACCATGCGAGATACGAACCGATTCGGGGAGGCGCCGTGCTGACCACGGCAGAGCAGGTCCGTGCACTCAAGGACGAGGACTTCCGGCTGGGGCTCGCGCGGGAACTCCAGTCCCACCCGGCAGGTGACCCGGCCGGTGAGGTCTACGTGTCCGCCGCGCAGGCGGCCAACACCTGTGAGACGTACTCCAGCTGCGCGCAGATGTGTTCCTTCTGACACACCGTCACACAGGCCGCACCCCGCCCGGGGTGCGGCGTCCGGCGTAGACACGTATCCGGGGGCCTGCCGTGGTGGACGCGTCCCAGCCGTCCATGGACGCATCCGCGCTGCCCTTGGGCACGTCCCCGCTGCGCCTGGCCGCCGCCCGTGCCGTGCCGGTCAACCGCAGAGGCCGGGCTTCGGTCACCGATCCTTCCCTCGGCCCGCGCGCCGACCGCACGCTGGCACGCTGGCGGGCGCAGCGGCCCTTCGACCAGGACGGCTGGTTCGAACGCCGGCTGGCCGCGGACGCGTTGGACCCCCGCCTGCTGCGCGGGCTGCTGACCGAGCCTCCCGACGCGCTGGCCGGCCGGCTCGGCACGCCCGAACCCTGGGCACGGGACCTGGCCGCGGCCTTCGCCTGCCCCCCGCCCGCCGCGTTGGCCATCCCCTGCCGAGACGCCTTCGCCACCGTGGCCGCCCCGCTGCTGGCCGCCGCCCGCGACAGGCTCCGGCAGGGCATCGCGGACCTGGGGCCGACCCCGCTGGGCACCCCTGAGGAGATCACCGCCCACCTGGTGCCGTCCCTGACCGCCTCCGCACACGCGATGGCGGTACGCACCGTGATCGTGGAGCTGCACGCCGCCCGGCTCACCGGCCAGTTGACCGGCGCCACGCCCCAGGACCGCTACCGCGACTTTCTGCGCCGTCTGGCCGACCCGACCCAGGCGCTGCGGCTGCTGGCCGAATACCCGGTGCTGGCCCGCCGGCTGACGGTGGCGGCCGGCCAGTGGACCGACACCCACCTCACACTTGTGCGCCGCCTGGCCGCCGACCTGCCCGCCCTCTCCCGCACCTTCGCCGCGGGCACCCCGCTCGGCCCTCTTGTCGAGATCCGCAACGGCCTGGGCGACGCCCACCGCGGCGGCGCCACGGTCACCGCCCTGCGCTTCCACGGCGGCACCCACCTCGTCTACAAGCCCCGCCCGACCGATGTCGACCAGCACTTCCAGGACCTGGTGCGCTGGCTCAACCCGCGGCTGCGCCTGCCGCTGCTGGAGGTGGCCCACCTTCCCGGCGACGGCTACGGCTGGATGGCCCACGTGGCGGCCCGGCCCTGTCGCACCCACGCCGAGCTGCGCGACTTCTACCACCGCGCCGGCGTGCTGGCAGCACTGCTGTACGTGCTGGAGGCCGTCGACTGCCACGCGCAGAACCTCATCGCCGTCGGCGACCAGCCCGTCCTGGTCGACCTGGAGGCGTTGTTCCACCCCGACCTGCGCGAACCCGCCAAAAGCCTCTCCCCTTCCGAGCGCCTGGCACGCCACGACGCCGCCCACTCGGTCCTGCGCTCGGGCCTGCTGCCCCAGCGCATGTGGGACGAGGACGGCAACGGCGGCGCCGATGTCTCGGCCCTGGGCTGGGATCCCGCCCTGCTGCCACCCCGCCCCGTCCCCCTGGTCGCCGAGGACGGCACCGACCGGATGCACATCGTCTACCGGCCGATGGCCCTCAAGGCCGCCGCCAGCCGCCCCGTCCCACCCGAACAGCCGCTGTGCCTGGCCGACTTCGCCGACGACCTGGACGCCGGGTTCACCGAGGCCTACACCCTCCTGGCCCGCGACAAGCGCCACGTACGCCGCCTGCTGCGGGCCTTCGCCACCGACCACACCCGGCTGCTGCTCCGCGACACCCTCGAATACCGCAGCCTGCTCGCCGCCGCCCACCACCCCGACCTGCTGCGCGACGCCCTTGACCAGGACCGCCACCTGGACCGGATGTGGGCCCTGGCGGCCTGGGAGGACAGCGCCGAGGCGTTCCTCGTCCATGAACGCGCCGACCTGTGGAACAACGACATCCCTCTGTTCACCGTGCGCCCCGACAGCGTCGATGCCCACGCCTCCACCGGCGCCCTCATCCCCGAGGTCACCGAGCGGCCCGCACTCGACGCCGCGCTGGACAAACTCCATGCCCTCGGCCCCCACGACCTGGCCCGCCAGCGCCAGTTGCTGCGCCTGTCGGTGACCACCGCCGCCGGCACGAGCGAACCCCGTCACCCCCCGGCCGCCCGCACCCTCCGCCCGTCCCCCACCGCCCCGGACCACGCCGCGCTCCGCACCCGCGCCCTGGCCGCGGCCGCCCAGGCAGCCGACCACCTGCTGCGGCAGGCGCACCGCGGACCGGCCGACCTGGCCTGGATCGGCCCCAACTGGACGCCACCAGGCCGGTGGGCCCCGGCAGAACTCGGCCCGGACCTCTACAGCGGCACCGCCGGCATCACCTTCTTCCTCCACCACCTCGCCCGCCTCACCGGCGACGCGGCACACCACAGCGCCGCCCAGGCCGCCGGCGTCACCCTCCGTCTGCAGATCCGGCGCCGCGCCGACCGGCTCACCGGCGGCCTGACCGGCACCGGCGGCATCCTCTACGCCCTCGCCCACCTGTCCGCCCACTGCCCCGACACCGAACTGGACGCCCTCGCCGCCACCCTCGTAGCCCGAGCCGCCGCAACCGCGGGGGACGACACCTCTTTCGACCTCATCGACGGCTGCGCGGGCACCATCGCCGGACTGGCGGCCTGGGCCGCGGTACGCCCCGCCGCCGCCGTGACCGACGCCCTCGCGCGCTGCGCCGACCGGCTCGTGGACCAGGCCAGGCTCCAGCCGGGCGGCGGGACCGGCTGGCTGCCCCGGTCGCTCGCCGATACGGCCGGACGCCCCCTGGCCGGATTCGCCCATGGCGCCTCGGGCATCGCCTGGGCACTCACCCGGGCGGGGACCCTGCTCGGCGACGAGCGGCTGCCCGCTCTCGCACGGGCCGCACTGGACTACGAGCACACGCTCTTCGACGCGGACGCCGCCAACTGGCGCGATGTGCGCCAGGACGGCTCACCGCACGCGCCGTCCTACCCCGTGCTGTGGTGCCACGGAGCCGCGGGTATCGCGCTGGCCCGCGGGGAACTGCGCGGCCGGCTGGACCACCCGCGGCTGCGGGAAGAACACACCGTGGCCCTGGCCACGGTGGCCCGCGCCGGCTTCGGGCACAACTTCTCCCTGTGCCACGGCGACCTGGGCAATCTGGAGGCGCTGCTGCTGGCGGGCGGCACCGCGCGGAACACGGCGCTGCGGCAGGCCGCCGCGACCCTGGACGCCCTGGAGGAACGGGGCTGGGTGTGCGGCATGCCGGACGGAGTGCACAGCCCCTCCCTGATGGTCGGGGTCGCCGGAATCGGCTACGGCCTGCTGCGCCTGGCCGCCCCCGACACGACCCCGTCCGTGCTGGCCCTCCACCCGCCCCTGCCGGCCCCGTAGAACCCTGGAACGGGACCCAGACCTCGCCGTAGGTCCGCCGCCTCCGGCCCGTGAGGCGGGCCGGACGCCTCTACCGGTGCCGGGACCGGGCCTCGGCGGGCCGGGGCGGACGCCCGAGCCCGCCGAGCATGTCACTCAGGCCCGCGCGGCGCGGGCGGTCTCGTCGACGCGTTCACGTGCCCAGCCTAGGAAGGACCGGACCTCGCCCGCGGGCAGCGGCTCCGCGTCAGCGCGCGGTCGCTCGAAACTGCGGACCGCGGCCTCCAGCAGCGGCCCGAAGTCCGCCTCGTCCGCGGCGATCCGGTGCGCCGCCGCGCGCTTGGCCAGCCACTGGCCCGTACGGCAGTACACCACCGAGCGGCAGCCGTTGAGGACGCGGTTGTCCGCGAGGTGGCCCTCGCCGTCGCTGTGCTCCCGCAGGGAGGCGCGGATCGCCGTGAGCAGTTCCGGCTGGTCCGGCGCGGCGATCGTCTCCCGCGCGGGCCGGCCGGACAGGGTGAGGCCCCGCTGATGGGCGACGGAACGGTCGATGACGTACCAGAACGTGGGGGACTCCGTGGCGTCGAAGGACGTCTTGGGGGAAAGCAGCGCGCCGGTGTTGAGGTCGAGCAGGTATCCGGCCTCACCCGAGGGCCGGGCGGCGAAATCCGCCGCGTAGACCACCAGTTCCAGTCCTGCGGCGGGGCAGGGCAGCTCCGGGTGCGTCAGGGTCCGCGCCAGGTCGTGCAGTGCCTCCTGCGGCAGCGACGGGTCGACCACGACGGTGACGTCGACGTCGCTGCGTCCGTGCCGGTAGTCTCCGAGCGCCAGCGACCCGACCGCGGTGACGCTGACGAGCCGGGGTCCGCACACCGCCCCCGTACGCCGGACGAGTTCGTCCAGGTAGCCGCGCACCTCGCCGGGGACGCGCCGAGGCTCTTCGAGTGCGTCTGTCACCCGGCCAGTATCACCGAGCGGACGTCCTGTCCGTCAACCGCGGACGTTTCGGAACCTCCGTCAGCGGATACCCTGCCCCGCCAGAGCACCGAACCCCCACCAGCCCGGCCCGGACTGCCGTACGAACGACCAGGCAGGACCCCGCACGATGCTCCGAACCCAGGCCACCCTGCCCCGCCCCGCCCGCCGTCCGCGAGGCCGCCGCCGTTACGGGGTCCGCGGCCGCGCCGGCCGCCGTGCTCGGTCTGTTGTCCAGGTCGCCGACCTGCTGGCCGAACAGCACGCCGGGCTGCTTGACCGGGCCGTGCTGGGCGAGGCGGTCGAGCACCGCGGCACAGGGACGACCGCGTTCATGGAGGCCGTCAACCGCACCCGCCCGCCGCCGGCCACCGCCGTCGGATCCGCGCCGCCGGAACCGGGAACGTCGCCCAGGCGATCGCCGATCCGCAGGCGTGGCGTACGGCGCCGCGCGGTGCGTACGAGGCGGTGCGGCCCGGCGGGCGGCGAATCGGCCGGTCTCAGTATCCGTAGATCATCTTGTACGCGACTTCCGGGAGAAACTGACCGGCCACGGAGCCGGCGCCGACTCCGCAGTTGCCGTCGGACTCGCCGGGGGTCTTCAGCCACAGCAGCATCTCGGCTCCGCCGCCCGTCTGGCTGACGGCCCCGATCCTCCGCCCGGCGGGGTTGCACCACTCGCCGTTGGAATCGTTGCCGTTGCGGCTGGTGTCGATGACGAAGGGCTTCGTGTAACCGTAGGACGCCGACAGTACCGAGTTGATGGCGTTGCCGTAGCTGATGTTCCGGCTGGTGCCGTAGTAGTTGGAGATGTTCGACGAGAAGCCGTGCGCCTGTCGGGCCCCGGCGCCGTCGAGATGCCGGGCCATGGTGGCCGCGTCGATCCAGGCGGGGTTTCCGGCGTCCAGGTACGTCCACGTGTTGGGCGCGTGCGCGGAGAACTGCGCGAGGGCGTCTCGGAGCATGGCGTTGCGCTCATCGATCTGCTGCTGGGACAGACAGCTGTAATCACCGAGGGAGTCGGGCTCGATCACCACCAGCGCCGGTCGCCCGCCGATGGCCGAGGCGAAGGCGGATATCCAGGTGCGGTAGGCCGCCGGAGAACCCGCCCCGCCGCCGGAATGGCCGCCACAGGCGTCGCGGCCTGGGATGTTGTAGGCGATCAGGACGGGAAGCTTGTCCGCGGCGTCCGCGGCTCTCACGTAGGAGCCCACCGCGGCCCCGATGTCACCGCTCCAGGAACCGAACCACCGGGCCATGGGACGCGCGGCGATGTTGTCCCGGATCGCCGACGCCCGTCCGTCGCCGGGGTTCGCCGCCGCCCATGCGGCCGGAGTCGAGTTCGGGTCCGCGTAGAACCCGCTGGTCATGCCGATCGGATCGGCCAGGGCGCCGGCGTCGGCCCGCCCGGTGCCAAGGGGCAGGAGCAGGCACGCGATTGCCGACGCGACGAGCGTACGCATCATCTTTCCCATGAGTGCAGCCTCTCTGGGAGCGCTCCCACATCAGCGTTGGCTCTACCGCGAGGGAGACGCGGGTGGGGGGAGGATCGAGCGGGCGGTCCCCTCGGGGCTCTCGCTGGGAACTGCCGCTGTCAGACGAGACAGTGGCAGGGGGGCAGTCCGCTGTCAATGAGTTCGGCAAGGGCCACGGGGAGCGGGGCGGGAAGGTGGCAGGCGTTCATCGGGACGCGTCCTGAGCCCGCCGCGATCCCGGCGCATGCGTGGCTCCTTCTTCCGGGCGCCGGCCGCGTGCTGATGGGAGCGGCAGGAGGTCGAGTCGACGCTGACCATGCTCCGGTCGACCCGGCCCGCGAGGTCGACGTGGCCTGGAACAGCGCGCAGGATCCGGTCCCACGTGCCCTCCGCCGACCGGCGCCGGTGGCGCTCATCGACGGTCTTCCATCTGCCGGAACGCTCGGGAAGGTCACGCCACGGTATGCCCGTCCGGACCCGGACCAAGACTCCGTTGATCACCCTGCGGTGGTCGTTCCACCGTCCGCCGCGCTGCCCCGACACCGGCAAGTGCGGCTCCAGCCGGACCCACTCGGCATTCGCCAGATTCCGACAGCCACATGATCCGCCGGACAGGACCTAGCTAAGCTTCACTGCCCCGGGTGGTGATCGACCCCGCGGCCACCTCCGTCAGCGCAGTGGTGTTCGGCCGCACCCGCCATCCTGTCGTCTGTCTTCACGGCGGCCTGCTCGCCGTCCGCTGCAGCGATCCAAATCGGTTCCAGGCTGTGCTGCTGCACGAGCTCGCCCACATCGCCAACCGTGACATCACCCTGACCTACTGGCACGGTGCCGAGAAGGAAGAGGGGCAGGACGACGATACGGAACAGCGGCGCGGGGTCAGCGAGTGCTCCCTGACGCAGGCCCCAACGCGGTTGTGTGCGCCACAGTTCGAGGAACGAGTCGAGAGTGCCGCGCGCCGCACTCCGATGCGGCATGGCGGTGACGGACCAGCCGTGCGGGTCCGCGCCCCAGCGCGCTGCGGTCAGGTCGGCGTAGATCTCACGGCTCCGCAGGGTGTCGGAGCGGGTGAGATACAGCAGCACACGACCATGACAACGGCCGACGCCATCGCCCGGTCCAGCCGCGGCATGCCGCCGTTCGCAACGACCCCGTGCGTCACATAGCCCACGCAGAGCACGAACGGCAGCAGTACCAGCGAGAGGAAGACCCGCCACAGGGCTACCGTGAGGTATCAGGGATATGGTCCCTGTCCCTGGGAATTCCGATCTATGGGCGGCGTCGTTGTGGCGAGATGGCAGCAATGCGGCTGGCGGGAGAGTATTTACCACAAACGCAGTCATCACGCAGGAAAGCTTCGTCAGCATCGTGAACGGCGCTCTTAAGCGTGGGGATGACATCCATATCCTCACTGGGATACATGGTAATGCGGCTGGTGTCATGACTCCGAGTTACCGCTTTTACACTGACGATGCTGCCCGATTTGGGGATCTTCCTGGTGTCAGGATTCACGACATCTCGTCCATGTCGCCTGACGCGATTAGCGGAGTTCTGCAAAGCCCGGGGACTATTATCGGAGCGTTCTGCCATAGCGCGATTTGCCTCAATCCCTACAGATAAGCCACGGGAGACATGATGAACGCCGAGCCAGGAGAGCCGAAGCGCGAGTACGTCGGCTTTATTCGGATCGCCGGCCAACCGGAAATTCAATTGCGGCTGATGGCTTCGTCGTCGAGCGAAGCCCGAGCAATCGTCATCGAGCAGTATGGCGAGGGGCACGTGATCTCGATCTGGAACGAAGAAGACGCCAGACGTCCCAGGTAGACTCACCTCGACTGCTCCGAGGTTCTCTCGACGGCGCGACTGAACGGCTCCGGATTACCCCAAGGCCCAGTGCGGTTTAATAGCGAAAGTTGCGACTGCCATGCACGGCGACCTCGTTCGGGGTCTGGTATTGACAATTGGGCGAAGTGGCGGCGACCCGCGGGCCCCGTCCTTCGGGAACCCATGCAGATGGATTGCGTGCAATTACAGTGGCCCCATTGGATGCATTCCGGTGGGGCCACTGTGGTGTCTGTCGGCAGTAGTTGACGGCAACGTCAGCGGACGGGTGCTGCACGAAGCGGCGGGTCGTCTCCGTGGTCGGGCTCGATCGTGGTCTCTGGGAGGATGCCTAAGCTAAGTCACCGGTATTGAGGCTAGGGGTGGCCAGCCAGCAGTGCGCGGACCTGTAGACGTAACGACGGGCCCTGGCCCGCTACTTTGGTCGGCGATCGGCGCCGAAACCGTGGGTCTCTAGAGGCCCAGCAGGAAGTCGAACTCACCGTCCTTTGCACCCAGCAGCCACGCCTTCATCTCGCCAGGCGTGTAGACGTGCGGCAGGCGGTCGGGGTTCTTCGAGTCACCCACCAGGACGAAGCCGTCCTTCACACCGACCCTGACGCAGTCGCCCCCGCCCCCGCTGTGCGAGGAGACTGTCCACTCGATGTCCGACAGGTCAAACTCGGAGGGGTCGGGCTTGCCTGTTGCTCACTGCTTCTCCTTGATCATTTCTTTGATGAGGACGCGTGTGTCAGCGGGATTGAGGGCCCGCTCCCACAGATCGGTGTACACCTCGGCGTAGTAGTCCACGTCCCCTGCCTGGTCGAAATACACCGACCGCTTCGCAAGCTCGCACCAAACAACGTCTCGCGCGGCCTCGTGAAAGCCCATGAGTACAAACGGGCCGGCCAGCCCGGGGTGGCTGCCGACGCTGTCCGGGAGCACGCGGATGCAGATCTTGTCCTGCGCCGAGGCGTCAAGGAGACGTTCGAGCTGACCGCGTCGCACCTGCTCGTCGCTGCCCACTTTGCGGCGAAGCGCGCCCTGTTCGAGTAGAACTTGCAACCGGTGGAGCTCACCGCCATCACCGAAGACCTTCTGCTGACAGTCCATGCGGACGTCAACCAGGCCGCGAACTTCTGCCGGCTTGAGCTCGGGCTGCATGCCCACGATCGCTTGGTAGGCGTACTCCTTGGTCTGAATGAACCTCCCCTGGTTCGGTAGAGATCTCAGGTTGTGGTTGTGACCTGGGGTTTCGTGGATTGCTTGTAGTGGTTGGCTTCGTATTCGACGGGCGGGACGTGGCCTA
>NZ_JBHTZS010000057.1:6106-18806 GCF_042790125.1 Streptomyces scopuliridis | reverse complement strand
CCCCCAAGACATGCGATCGACAGGGGGAGAAAGTCATGCCAACTCCGAAGGCCGGGCGCCCCGTTGCGGGGCCACCAAGAAGGTAATGGGGGGGGCGAGGTCGATGACGGCCCAGTCGTAGAAGCGGTGACCCTTCGCCCCGGTCCCAGCCGTCAGCCTCTGCCAGGCACGCTTGGGAACCTTCTTGGCCAGGACATCCGCGCGGAACGTGCCAGCCCCCGTGGCGGCTTCGTGCGAGCAAGCCACCGCGAGGACGTAGCTGGTGCCGCGCTCCTCCAGCACAGCCCGAAGTATCGGGTTGCCGCCGTAGACCTCGTCGGCCGCTACTCATGCAGCCCGGTGGCCAGCGTCCAGGAACCGGGCGACCATGCGCGCAGCCAGTTTCGGCTTGGTGGCGAAAGCGGTCTGCTCGCCGAGCCCGGCGACGCGGCAGCGGTCAGGGCCAGCGGTCCAGGAGCGCGGGATGTACAACTCCCGGTCCACCGCGGCGTGCCCGCGCCGACCAGCGTAGGCCATGTAGACGGCAACCTGGGCGTTCTCGATCCGGCCGGCAGTACCGGTGTACTGGCGCTGGACGCCGACCGTGCCGACGCTCTTCTTCATGTCGCCGGTCTCGTCGACCACCAGCACCGCCCGCTCGTCGTGCAGATGTTCCACTACGTAGCCCCGCAGGGCGTCACGGACCGCGTCAGCGTCCCACTTGGCCCGGCTGAGCAAGTGCTGCATGCCGTCCGGGGTTGACTCCCCGGCCCACTCGGCGATGGTCCAGCAGTTCTTGCGAGGCAGGTCCGACAACAGTCCGAGCACCAACCGCCGGACCCGGCGCCGGGGTTCGACCCGGGCGAAATGGCCTGCGATCCGCGCCATCAGGCCCTCGAATGCCTCCTGCCAGTGGGCAGAGTCTAGGCTGTGACCTGCGGCCATCGCGTGATCTTCAGTCTTCACACACCGATGATCAGCGGTGGCCGTACCCATTCCCGCACCGGCCCCTGCCAGTACGAACGCGGCTGGGGGCATGGCACTGACCACTCACGAGCTGAACCAGCGCAGCCAGATGGGCACGTCCCTCCCCGCGTGCCAGCGGTCGCTTGCCGCACGACGCAGTTCCGGGGTTGTCAGCGACTCCTCGCGGGTGAGCCAGTCCGGGTACCACTCGCCGAAGGAGGCGGGCTGTCCGTCGTCGTTCAAGAGCGGGTTGAGGCGATCGCAGGTCGCGCGTCCGTCGAACCACATGGCACCACGCATGGGTCCGCTGACCACGAGGAGGGTGTAGAGGCCGCAGCCGTCATCGCAGAGAGGAACGGCCCCGGAGGTCCGCGCGTCCTCGGCGGCATCGGCCGTCTCCAGCCACGCGTCGTGATCGGCTTGGTAGGCCGCAACAGAGGCGTAGTCCCCCTCCTGGGGTTCGGTCAGCCAAAAATCTTCGCTCGCTGCGAGAGCGGTGTCGTGCTCCGGGAACGGAACATCCAGGTTCGCACGGTCCGCAGGCTGGTCGCCGTCCCAGCGCCAGCCACGCTGATCGACCCGGAGCGTGCGAACCGCCCGCCGGCACTGACGTGCAACAGGTACTGGCGATAGTCGTCAGGGAACACCACACCGAACTGTTCCTCGGCCCGACGCACCTGAGCCTCACTTAGAACCGGCGGGAGAACGGCACTGGCCTTCGGGTCGGCGGCCGCGACGCCGACGGCCTGGAGCAGGCCGTGGCTGCGTCGTCAGTGACGAATGGCCCAGGTAACGGCGGCAACGACAAGGCTCCGAACCTGGCCAAGGTGTGGTGCAGGGCAGATGCAGCCTGATCGGTGTCGAGTGTTCCGGACGCGCCAGTAGTCAGGTGAACCCGAACGTCCGGGAAGTCGTCGTCACGGGCATCGGACTAGCGCTCCCCGGTGTCGCGACGTACCAGGCTTCCTGGCGGAACGACCCCACCACCGCCGCCGGCATCCTCACCAAGCACCCACAGATCGAGGTCATCTGCCGCGACCGTTCTGGCGCCTCCTGCCCGGCCTGCTCATCACCGGCGCCGGGTTCGGCCTGATCTTCGGACCGGCCATGAACCTCGCCACCGACCGCGTCGATGCCGCCGACGCCGGAGCCGCCTCCGCCCTGGTCAATGCCGGACAGCAGATCGGCGCCGCGATCGGCACGGCCCTGCTCAACACCATCGCCGTCAGTGCCACCACCCGCTACCTCACCACCCACACCGCCGACGCCGCCATGCAGGCATCCGTGCATGGCAACGCCGTCGCCTTCTGGGTGACCGTGGCCATCCTGATCCTGGGCGCGCTCTCCTGCGGGCTGCTCATCCGGCCCGGACGGCACCCCGAACCCCAGGGCTCCGAGGCCACCAGCACGCCAGCGGTGTGAAGCCCCGGCCCCCGACCACAACCCCTTCACGAACAGGAGCACCCGCCATGGACGCCCAGCACTGGGACGACATGTAACGCAGCCGCGACCAGGTCTCCAGCGGCAATCCCAACCCCGTACTCGTCTCCGAGGCCACCGAACTGCCCCCGGGACAGGACCTCGACGTCGGATGCGGCGAAGGCGCCGACGCACTCTGGCTCGCCCGGCACGGCTGGCAGGTCACCGCGATCGACATTTCCCCCACCGCCCTGCGACGTGCCGCCGACTCAGCAACCGACATCCAGGAGCGCATCTCCTGGGCACGGGCCGACCTGAACACGACGCCCCCGCCACCAGGCGCCTTCGACCTGGTAACCGTCCAATACTTCCCCCTGCGCCGCCAGACCGGCCACACCACGCTCCACCACCTGCTCGACGCGGTCGCCCCGGGCGGCACCCTCCTGTTCACCACCCACGACCGCGCCGACCTCACCCCAACCGAAGACGTCAACCTCGACGACTACTACCAGGCCGCCGCCATCGCCCCACTGCTCGGCCCCACCTGGAACGTACTGATCAACAGCAGCCGCCCGCGCACCACCCCGGCCCCGACCGGCACCCACCACACCCACGACAGCATCCTGCGAGCCGCACGCCTGAAGTGAACCAGCCACGGCCGGCGCCCTCCTGCGCCCGTATTCTCCCCCGTTGCGTCTGATCACTCACCGAGGTACTCGTGCCCCACTCCAATGCCCGGCTGACCATCCACGGCAGACGGCTCCTTGTCGACCGGGTCCGCGCCGGCAGGCCCGTCGCTCACGTGGCTGACGAAATGGGGATCTCCCGCACCACCGCCCACAAGTGGATTCGACGCTGGCGAGCCGAAGGCGACGCGGGACTGTACGACCGAACAAGCCGGCCCCGGACCACACCGCATCGCACTCCGGCCTGCGCGGAAAGCCAGATCTGTGCGCTGCGCCGTGAGCGGAAGCTCGGCCCAGCCCGGATTGGTCCGATCCTGGGAATACCCGCCTCGACCGTCCATCGAGTCCTGGTCCGGCACGGCCTGAACCGGCTGCGCTGGATGGACCGGCCCACCGGCCAACTCATCCGCCGCTACGAACGCGCACGCCCCGGCGAGCTGATCCACGTCGACATCAAGAAGCTCGGAAACATCCCCGACGGCGGCGGACACCGCATCATTCGCGCCAGCAAGCCGGTACCAACAGACAGGCCACGACCGACGCGCGAAAGGGCGGCAGTCCCGTCATCGGCTACAGCTTCGTCCACACCGCCATCGATGACCACTCCCGCCTCGCCTGCAGCGAAGTCCTGGCCGACGAGCGCAAGGAGACCGCTGCCGCATTCTGGCAGCGCGCGAACGCCTTCTTCACCGAGCGCGGCATCACCGTCGAGCGGGTCCTGACCGACAACGGCTCCTGCTACAGATCCAAGCTCTTCGGCCAGACCCTGAAAGCCGCTGGCATCATCCACAAGCGCACCCGCCCAAACCGCCCTCAGACAAATGGCAAGGTCGAACGCCTGAACCACGCGCTCCTCGACGAGTGGGCCTACGTACGCCCGTACTCCAGCAACGCCGAACGCACCGCGGCCCTCGTGGACTTCCTCCACACCTACAACATCACCGCTGCCACACCGCTCTCGGCGGTATGCCACCCATCAGCCGCATCAACAACGCTGCGGGTCAATACGTCTAGACGGGCCGTGGCCCCGAGTCCTGGAGGCGGGTTGTGCGGTTGGCGGAGGTGCGACAGCTGGTGGGTTGAGGCGGGCGAAGCCTTCCTGGCGTTGGTAAGGGAAGTACGGGTAGGGCGCTGTTTTGCCGCTAGCCGCATCGAGTTTCGCCATCTGGTCGGGCGTGAGCGTCCAGCCGACGGCACCGAGGTTCTGGCGAAGCTGGTTCTCGTTACGGGCGCCGATGATGACGGAGGAGACGGTCGGTCGGTGCAGCAGCCAGTTGATGGCGATCTGCGGAATGCTTTTGCCGGTCTCCTGCGCGATCTCGTCGAGGGCGTCGACCACGCGGTAGAGGTGTTCGTCCTCGACCGGCGGGCCGTAGTCCGCGGTGTGGTGCAGTCGGCTGCTGGCCGGTAGCGGCTGGCCGCGGCGGACTTTGCCGGTGAGCCGTCCCCAGCCGAGTGGGCTCCAGACGAGGGCTCCGAGGCCCTGATCGAGTCCGAGGGGCATCAGCTCCCATTCGTAGTCGCGGCCGATGAGTGAGTAGTAGACCTGATGTGCGGCATAGCGCGGGTGGCCGTATCTCTCCGCGCTCGCGAGGGACTTCATCGCCTGCCAGCCGGAGAAGTTGGAGATGCCCAGGTAGCGGACCTTCCCCGCTCGTACGAGATCGTCGAGCGTGGACAGGACTTCCTCGATCGGTGTGCCGGCGTCAAAGGCGTGCAGCTGGAACAGATCGATGTAGTCGGTGCCGAGCCGACGCAGGGCGTCCTCACATGCGGTGATCAGGCGCGAACGGGAGGAGCCCGCATCGCCTGGGCCGTCGCCCATCGGCAGGCCGGTCTTGGTGGACACGATCACCTGGTCCCTGCGGCCTTTGATCGCTTCGCCCAGCACCTCCTCGGAGGCCCCGCTGGAATAGACGTCGGCGGTGTCGAACATCGTGATCCCGGCGTCGAGGCAGATGTCCACGAGACGGCGTGCTTCTCGCGCATCGGTGTTGCCCCAGGCGCCGAACAGCGGCCCTTGGCCGCCGAAGGTGCCGGCGCCGAAGCTCAGTGCGGGGACCTTGAGGCCGGATGTGCCCAGCCGCCTGTATTCCATGTCTGTTCCTCTCTCACTGCCCGACCTGGCTAATGGGCTTGCGGTTCCGTTAGTGTGTGTCTCAACGTAGCAGGTGTAAGCAATTAACGAAACTGGAGTCCCGTTATGGGGTTTGAGGGTGCGGATCCGGGGACCGTCCGTCCCGGAGGACGCACGGCGCGGGTGCGGGCGTCGGTGCTGCAAGCGGCTGGGGACGCCCTGGCGGAGCATGGCTTTGCCAACCTGGACCTCGCCGACATCGCGCGCCGTGCCGAGGTGGGCAAGACCACCGTCTACCGTCGCTGGGGAACGGTGAGCAGCCTGGTGGCCGATTTGCTGCTGGACATGGCCGAGCAGTCACTGCCGCGTACCGAGACCGGCTCGCTGCTCGGTGATCTCAAGGCCAACGCCCGGCTCGTGCAGCGCACCTTGGCCGACCCCCGGCAAGGAGCGCTGTTCAAGGCAGTGATCGCCGCCGCCACCTGTGAGGCGAAGACGGCCGAGGCCCTGCACCGCTTCTACGACATCCGCGTCAAGGAGTGGGCACCTTGCGTCCAGCAGGCCATCGACCGGGGCGAGTTGCCCGAGGGCACCGATGTCCACGAGGTGATCCGTGCTGTCTCCGCCCCCCTCTACTACCGCCTGCTGACCAGCAGCGACCGCCTCGACGAAGCCGCCGCAGACCAGGCCGCCGAAGCCACCGCGGCTGCGGCGCGTGCGGGAGCGTACCTGCGGGGCGACGGCGGTCGTATGTGACCCGCTTCCCGCATCCGTTGCTGAGTGGAAGTCACTTGTCGGGTGGTTAAACCTTGTTGGGGGAATGCTCATCGTATCGGGTTAATGTGGGGGGCTTTTGTGGGCCGGTGGGGCGGGTGGGCGGTTACGGTTCCCGTGTTGTGGACGGGTTCCGAGATGTGTGTGCCTGTCTGTTGTCTTCGTTTCGGGCGGCGTGGATGCCCGCCGGCCGGTGTTGTTTCGTGAAGGAGTGTGCTCCTGGTGAGTGTGGATTCCGGTCAGGAAGCGGTGGTGGTGCCGCGTGGGCAGTCCAGCCTCAGTACGGCTGCCGCGCGTAACCTTGCCACCACGACGAAGTCCGTCCCGCAGATGCAGGAGATCACTTCTCGCTGGCTGTTGCGGATGCTGCCGTGGGTGGAGACCAAGGGCGGCGCCTACCGGGTGAACCGCCGGCTGAGTTACACCGTCGGTGACGGTCGGGTGGAGTTCGTCCAGGACGGTGGCGCGGTCCGGGTGATCCCCCGTGAGCTGGGTGAACTGGCGCTACTTCAGGGCTTTGAGGATGTGGAGGTGCTGACCGCGATCGCTGACCGGTGTGTCCAGCGGGACTTCAGTGCCGGTGAGACGCTGGTTGAGCGCGGTGGGCCTGCCGGGCAGATTCATCTGATCGCCCACGGCCGCGTGAGGCAGGCTTCCGTGGGCAAGTACGGCGATGAGGCCGCGATTGGTGTTCTCGCCGACGGCGACCGGTTCGGTGACGAGGCGCTGCTGGATGAGGACGCGCGGTGGGACTACACCGTCACGGCGGAGACGGCCGGTACTCTGCTGACGCTGTCCCGCGCCGATTTCGCGGCTGTGCTGTCTGCGGCGCCGGGGCTTCGGGCTCATGTGGAGGAGTTCGGTTCGCTTTCGTCCCGGCGGCAGAATCGTCACGGCGAGGCCGAGATCGCGATGTCGTCGGGTCACACGGGTGAGCACGGTCTGCCTGGCGCGTTCGTCGACTACGAGTTGAGGCCGCGCGAGTACGAGCTGTCGATCGCGCAGACGGTTCTGCGGGTGCATACAAGGGTCGCGGACCTTTACAACGGGCCGATGGACCAGACCGAGGAGCAGCTCAGGCTCACTGTCGAGGCGTTGCGTGAGCGTCAGGAGTATGAGCTGGTCAACAACCGTGAGTTCGGTCTTCTGCACAACGCTGATTTCGGGCAGCGGATCCAGAGTCGCTCGGGCCGGCCCAGTCCGGACGATCTGGATGAGTTGCTGTGCCGGCGGCGCGGTTCGAAGTTTTTTCTGGCGCATCCCAGGGCGATCGCGGCGATGGGGCGTGAGTTCAACCGCCGTGGTCTCTACCCGGATCATGTCGATCTCGGTGGGCAGCAGGTTCCGGCGTGGAGGGGGGTTCCGATTCTGCCGTGCGGCAAGATCCCCATCAGCAAGGAGAAGACGACGTCGATTCTCGTGATGCGTACTGGTGAGGATGATCAGGGTGTCATCGGTCTGCGTCAGACGGGCCTGCCGGAGGAGTACGAGCCGGGCCTGTCCGTGCGTTTCATGGGTATCGATGAAAAATCGATCATGTCCTATCTCGTGACCGCCTACTACTCCGCCGCGGTGCTGGTGCCGGACGCGCTCGGTGTGCTGGAGAACGTGCAGATCGCCGGCAGACACGACTAGGTGCTGTCGGGTCGGTCCTCGTGGGTCAGGCCGGGGTGTCTGGCGTGGTGGGTCGCGAGGTGGAGGATCGGTGTTGTGGATGGCCCGGCCATGCCGTACTTGGCCGGCTCCGGCAACGCGGCGAGGTGCCGTGCCAGGCGTTCCGGGTCTACGAACACCGGCCGGACAGGGGCTGGGCCGCTTCCGGCCGGTGCGGGACACCGCGGGTCTGCGACGTGTTGGGCTGGTGCCGGCGGCTGTCGCGCGGGCGGTATCTCCCGGCGTTGCCGGAGACGCCCGGATCGCGGGGGTCCGTCCGGTACGAGGTCGGGAACGGGTCCTGTGTCTTGTGGTGTTCCCCGGTGGTCTGGAGGGCACGGGGGTACACACCGCCCGTGCGGGGGCTTTCTGTATCAGGTTTGCCGCGGTCTGATCCACGAAGACCGGCCGGGGGTAGGACCTGGGGCCTCTCGTGTGGATCGTGTCGGTGCCGTCGGCCACGGGGCTCACGCGCCTGACACCAAGCCCTGACTCGGTCTGATCGGGCCGGGTCGCGTCTGGTCCGGACGAAAGCCCCGGAAACCCTGCGCCCTGTTCGCCCGCTTGCCTTGCCCTTCTAGCCCCGCCTTGCCCGCCGTGTCTTGCTCTGCTCGCTTTGTCCTTGCCCTGTCCCGCTCGCCCTGTTCTGGTCCGTCTTCCTTGGCCTGTTCTGTCCAGGTGGTTTTCGATGTCCGGGCCGTCTGGCCGGGTGTGTCCGGAAGCCGTCACCAGCCGTGAGGTGGGTGTCTGATGCCGGTCACTCGCCGTACGTCCCTGTCCTACGTCCCTGTCCGTTTAGGAGTCATGGATGCCTGACCCTGAGTGTTCCCCTGTGCGATCGAGTCTGCCTGTGACCGCTTCCCGCTTCGGGACGTACGGCCTCGCCGGCCCCGGCGCCGCTGCCTGCGTTCACGATGTCGAAGTTGCTGCCGACGGCGCGCCTCCGGTGGTGTCTTCCGTACCCGCCCCGTCCTCCGTGGACGTGCCTGCCGCTGGGGTGGGGACGGTGTCGGCGGGGTTGGGGCGGGTTCTTCGTGGTCCCAGCGGTCTGGGCACGGCGAGCCTGTACGTGACCCGGCGCGAGGAGCCGCCGTCGACGCCGCCACCGGCACCGACGCCACCACAGGCACTGACTCCACCACCGCCACCACCGGCACCGCCACCACTGACACCACCGTCGGGGCTGACTTCACCGCCGGCCCTGGCACCACAGGCGTTGACTCCGTCACCACCGGCGCCACCACCGCCATCGTCACCGCTGCTGGCGTCGGTTGTGCATCCCAGGCTGTCACCGCTGCCAGCACTGACGCCGGCGTCAGCACCGGCAGTGGGGTTGGCGTCGGTGGGGGGTGTTGCGGTTCCGGGTCTCTATCACCATCCGGTGGTGGAGCCTGATCCGGTGCGGGTGGGGGAGGTGAGCCGGAGGATCAAGGCCTGGGCGGTGGATGAGGTCGATCTGTTTCCCGGGGCTTGGGAGGATGAGTTCGACGGGTTTTCTGTCGGGCGCTATATGGTGGCGTGTCATCCGGACGCTCCTACGGTCGGTCATCTGATGCTGGCCGCGCGTTTGATGGTTGCTGAGAACGCGGTGGATGACTGTTACTGCGAGGATCACGGGGGTTCGCCCGTGGGTCTTGGCGGGCGTCTTCTGCTGGCGCACACCGCTCTCGATCCGTTGTACACGACGGGGGAGTACGAGCCGTTGTGGGCCGGGTCGCTTGGTTCGGATGCGCCGCGGCGTGCTTACCGTTCCGCGATGGAGTACTTCCTGCGGGAGGCGAGTGCTTCGCAGGCCGACCGGTTCCGGCATGACATGGCGCGTCTGCACATGGGGTATCTCGCCGAGGCCGCGTGGGCTCAGGAGGACCATGTGCCGGAGGTGTGGGAGTACCTGGCGATGCGTCAGTTCAACAACTTCCGTCCCTGTCCGACCATCACCGACACTGTCGGTGGTTACGAGCTCGCGGCGGACCTGCATGCGCAGCCCGCGGTGCAGCGGGTCATCGCGTTCGCCTCGAACGCGACCACGATCGTGAACGACCTGTACTCGTACACCAAGGAGCTGGCCTCTCCTGGCCGGCATCTGAATCTGCCGGTGGTGATCGCCGATCGTGAGGGCCTGTCCGACCGTGAGGCCTATCTGAAGGCTGTCGATGTCCACAACGACCTGATGCGCCGTTTCGAGGCCGAGGCCGCGGCTCTCGTCGCTGCCTGTCCTGTGCCGGGTGTGCAGCGTTTTGTGCGCGGGGTGGCCGCGTGGGTCGACGGCAACCACTACTGGCACCAGACCAATACCTACCGCTACAGCCTGCCCGACTTCTGGTAAGAAGAATGGATTCATCTGTGACCAAGACTGAGCGCACCACCACCGTCGCCACCGCCACCGCCACCGCCGGAACGGGCATGGGCACTTCCGTGTTCATCCCCTCCCCGGCGACGCCATATCAGGGTGACATCGCCCGTTACTGGGACCACGAGGCGAGGCCGGTGAACCTGCGTCTGGGCGATGTCGACGGTCTCTACCACCACCACTACGGCATCGGGGAGGTCGATCACGCCGCTCTTGGTGACGCGGAGAGCAGTGCGTATGAGAAGAGGCTGATCGCTGAGCTCCACCGGCTGGAGTCGGCGCAGGCGGGGCTCCTTCTGGATCATCTCGGTCCTGTCGGGCGTGAGGACACTGTCGTGGACGCCGGTTGTGGCCGCGGCGGTTCGATGGTGATGGCCCATCAGCGTTTCGGGTGCACGGTCGAGGGTGTCACGCTGTCGGCGAAGCAGGCCGATTTCGCCAACCGGCGTGCCCGCGAGCTCGGTATCGAGGACCATGTCCGCGCCCGCGTCTGCAACATGCTCGGCACACCTTTCGAGACCGGGCAGGCCAGGGCTTCGTGGAACAACGAGTCCAGTATGTACGTGGACCTGCATGACCTTTTCGCCGAGCATGCGCGTGTCCTTGCGGCCGGTGGCCGTTACGTGACGATCACCGGCTGCTGGAACCCGCGTTACGGCCAGCCTTCGAAGTGGGTGTCCCAGATCAACGCGCATTTCGAGTGCAACATCCACTCCCGCCGGGAGTACCTGCGCGCGATGGCCGACAACCGTCTGGTTCCGCAGGCCGTCATCGATCTGACGCCGGCGACTCTGCCCTACTGGGAGCTGCGGGCAACTTCTTCGCTGGTCACGGGTATTGAGGAGGCGTTCATCAACTCCTACAAGGACGGCTCTTTCCAGTATCTCCTGATCGCGGCCGACCGCGTCTAGGCCCTGTCGTGAACGTGCTGGTCACAGTCATGCGTCGAGGACTGTGGCCGGCACGGTCGCTGCGTGGCGGGCGGCGGGTCTGTCGTACCTCGTCGCGACGGCCCGGTGGTGCTTGAGACGGTTGCTTCCGCATCCGGCCGCGCGGCACCCGCGGCAGCCGGTCTTGTCGGACTCCGGCGGCCGGCCGCCCCGGCGGGTCCGGCGGACGGTAGAGTCGACGTTCACTTCTCAGGTGATCAGGTTCTGTCATGTCGGTCAGCCCCGGCCCTCCTAGTCACAGGGCTGGACAACCCCGTTGGCGACCGGTGACACGGTTCTCATCGGCACCCCGACTACGGGTGCTCCCTGACAGCCGTGTCCCGCCTTGCTACCGGGGTCGCCGTGCTCCTACCCTGCGGTTCCGCAGGTCTGTCATGGGCGGGCGACAGACCTCAACTATGCGTTATGGAAGGCGAGTCGGTGGGAGAGCAGGAGAACCAGAGCGTGCAAGATACTCCCAGCGAGGCCACCGAATCCGGCTCGGGCGACGCGCCAGAGCCCTCGGGTGACGGCGCGCCAGGGGTCAACACGGCAGGTCAACCAGCACCCACACGTACCGGGACCATTCCGCAGCAAAGCGGGGCGCCTGAGGCCGAAGATGAGGAGCCGCGGCAGCCTGAGGGCGATATCGCGAACAGGGCACAGGAGCCATCGTCATCCGCCTCTGGGCCGTCACGCGGTGAAGTAGCCCACCGATGGGCCCAGACAGTACTCGCTGGCCTAGCCGCTGTTGCAACTGTGGGTGCGCTGGTATACACCGCTCAAACGACACGCACAGCAGTAGATACCGTGGACCTTACCGCCAAAGGGCAAATTACCGAACGCTTCACTTCAGCAGTTGGTCAACTCGGCGATGATCAATTAGCGGTACGCCTCGGAGGGATCTACGCGCTAGAGCGAATCACACTTGAGTCCCCGAAGGATCAGGGCATCATTATGAATGTGCTGGCTGGGTTTCTGCGCGAAAATTCTAAAGCACCCAAAATGCCAAGCAGGGGATCGTCTTCCCTCAGGACTCCAGAGGCCCGCACCGCGATGCCTCAATCGCCGCACACAGTTCCAACAGACATTGAGGCTGCCGCATTGGTCCTAGGTCGGCGTAATGTCGCCAACGACCCTCCCGGTTTCGAGCTGAACCTAACAAGTGTAGACCTCCGGGGCGCTCAGCTTGAAGGTGTGAATTTCAGCAAAGCATGGGTCATGGGTGCCGACTTCAGTGGCGCACGTTTGACGGGCGCCAACTTCAGCCACGCCAAACTGAAGCCCGGGGAAGTTGATGAGTTGACGGACTGGACGTCCAGAGGGTCTGTCAACTTCAAGGGGGCAGTATTGGACGAGGTGAATTTCAGTGGCTCCTTGCTAAGGGGCGCAATCTTTGCGGAAACTTGGTTCCCTGGCGCCAAACTGAATAACGCGGACTTCGGGCTATCAGATTTTCGCAACTCTGTCGTTGCGCAATCCGACTTTAGTGGCAGCAATGTTGCGGGATCTGACTTTTCTGTTGCCCGCATGAACTCTGCAGTGGTCGAAGGATCAGACTTCACGGCATCCACAGTCAAGGAAGCCGAGCTGAGTGATGTTGACTTCAGGAGAGCGGAAGGAGGGCCAAAAGAATACCAGATCGGAAGCCTAGATAAGCAGAAGCGTTGCACTGGAAAATGGGTTCCCGTGCCAGTTGGCTGTCCTTGAGCTTGATATTGTCACCAGCGCGAAGGCGATTGCGGTAGTGATCTATCGTCGGGTGCGGATGCGGCGTCTGCAGAAGGTGGCGGTGGGGGCCCCCCACGCCCGGCCCCCCCGCGGGGAAGAACAGGGAGTGGAGCAGGAACCGACCGGGCGAAACGCC
>NZ_JBHTZS010000057.1:0-6096 GCF_042790125.1 Streptomyces scopuliridis | reverse complement strand
TCTTTGGGCTGCGGCGCTTTCTCTCTTGTGTTTCTGTTGGTGGGGTTTTATTTTGGGGGGGGGGGGTTGGGGGGGTCGGACTCGGGGGGGGGGGGCCCCCCCGCGGGGGGCACCACCGAGTGGGAATCAGGCTGGATTGCGCTCGCCGAGCTCGGTCGACACGCGCTTCTCCAATTGCCGGGCTTGTACCGTGAGGCGCTTGTTGCGCTCCAGCGCGTTTGCCAGGTTGGTCTGGAGCGAGACTTTGCTGACCGCCGCCACTCCGCCTTCGTCGACCGGGAGTGCTGGCGGCAGCGTGGACGCGTTCGAGCAGATTGCGGTGGCGAGAGGAAGCGGTCGACGCGAGCAGGCCTGGCGAGTCCGGAGACCGTGATGTCGCCTCCAGTCTTCACGGCCGCATCGAGTTCTGCCGGGAAGTCCACCATGTGGAGTTCGCCAGTGTAGAATTCCTCCATGTTTATTCGCCGGCAGGTGAATCAGAATCCAGTTGTCGCGAAACACATGAACAGCTTCTTCAGGAGGGTTAAGGCGAAGGAGCGAGGCGATGCCCGTTTGATGGCGGAGGCGTATGCGCGATACTTCTTTCATGAGCGACGTCGCGAGCTGATCGACGACAAGAAATTCTCTCACTCTACATTTTATGTCGGCTTGGGAGTGCACGAAGGCGGATTTGAACGCATCACCAAGCGAAGCCTGCTGGTGACTGACACTCTACTGCTTTCAAATCACCGGCCAACGACGGAATGGGGGCTTACTCGACTCCGCCCCAATATGGACCCCGTCGAACGCTTCCTGGGTCCTCCCAGGGCGCGTAGTTCCTTTGATCCCCGGACTGGAATTCTCATTTCTGACTGGGGGGAACATCTAGCTCTGATGTGTGACAACATCTCCGCCCTGGGGCGGTGGATCGCCGATTCCGAGCCCCTACTCAGGTCCGGACTCGTTTGGTATCTACCAAAGTACTCGATCAGATCTGAGCGTGGAGTTATTCACAACCTCAACCCAGAGATGAGCCGTAACGACAGGAGTACTACTCCCGTTCGGACGTCGCTGGATTTCCTGACGCGGAATGGAAAAGCCATCGAGGAGGTCGAAGGGTACGCTGGCGGGTCAGTGAAGAGCCGCGTGGTGCGCCCCATTCTACAGATAGACCTGCCATTCATCGATGGCGTGCCGATGGCCACCGCCAGCCGAATCACGATCGATGAGTTCGGCTCTTACCGTGCTGTCAGAAGACATTTCCAGCAAACTCTCGCAGATCTCGACGAGGCCGTTCAAAGTGACCACATGGAGCACGAACTGCGCAAGATTGGGAATCAGCTGGAAGATGAGATTGGGCGTATCCAGTCGGAGATGAATTCAGCACGCAGGAAACGTGCAATCTCCGTCACTGGTGCAGCGATCGGTACTGTTGGAGCTGTGCTTGTCGCGGTATATGGGCCAGCGATGGCGGCAGCGCTTCCTCTTTTCGGTGCGGCCGGGGCCGGTGGCGTTTGGGAAATTATCCGGAATACCGCAGAGAATAGTCCGAGGAAACTGCGCGACGACCGCT
The DNA here is from genome assembly GCF_042790125.1 of Streptomyces scopuliridis. GTDB lineage: Bacteria > Actinomycetota > Actinomycetes > Streptomycetales > Streptomycetaceae > Streptomyces > Streptomyces scopuliridis_A. The sequence continues at coordinate 4,544 of NZ_JBHTZS010000057.1, read as the reverse complement.
GGTACTACATGTGGCTAATGGCAAAGAATAGTAACTCGTACAGCATCTGATCATTTACTGATGCCGCCGCCATCCCATTACGGACGCGTTTCCGCGTTCGCGGGGACCTCGTCGAGCAGGACAAGCCGGCTCAGCTCCAGCGACTCCGAGTAGGGCTGGTTCTGCGCACCACAAGCAAGAGTCGTTGCACGTCAGGTCGTATCGGGTCTGTGGGTCAATCCATTGACCGTCTGGGGGGATGCGCCCTCGAGTCTGAGGAGCACCAGGCGTGCCCAGACGGAGTAGAGGCGGCACACGATTTGAACTTCGGCTTCCGCCTTTCAGGGTGAGGTTCCAGCGCGTGCACCGAAAAGCGAGCAGGTGCGCAGTTTCCTGGAGGGGGGCGGGCGGGAACCCGCGCGCCGGTCATCCGATTTCAGGAGCTCTGACGCGCGGGTTCTGCAGGTTGATGGCGATTCTTGGCAATGGGTCTGACCGCTTAGCCGTGAAAGCTATGGCCGATCACCGTCGGCTGGAGTCACGGCGCTATGCGGCGCGGTTCGAGGAGCCGGGCGAGCCAGTCCGTGCGGGTTTGGCGGGCTGTGATCGAGATGTGTGCCTGCGGGTACAGGGCGTCGAAGCCGTGGAAGCCGCCCGCCCAGACGTGGAGTTCGACCTGGCCACCCACCGCCCAGATGCGAGTGGCGTAGTCGGTGTCCTCGTCACGGAAGACCTCGGCGGAGCCTGTGTCGATGTACGTGGTCGGCAGACCCGAGAGATCCTCGGCCAGCGCCGGCGAAATGTACTCGGACACCTCGGCGTCGGTGAGGTCGCCAAGGACCGAGTGCCACGCGAACGCGTTCATCTCACCGGTCCAGACGCCGGGCACGCCGGAGTACTGGCGGCTGGAGGTGCTGGTGTTGCGGTGGTCGAGCATGGGGCAGATCAGCATCTGCGCGGCGATCGCCGGGCTGCGGAGGTCGCGGGCCAGCAGGGTGACGCCGGCGGCGAGGCCGCCTCCTGCGCTGGCGCCCGCGACGACGATCAGGGCGGGGTCGAGGCCCAGTTCGGCGGCGTGATCAGCGACCCAGAGCAGTCCCTGGTAGCAGTCTTCGACCGGGGTGGCGCCGGTGGCCTCGGGTGCGAGCCTGTAGTCCACGGAGACCACGACCGCGCCGAACTGGTCGAGCCACTCCAGCGGGATGTCGATCTGGGAGAAGCGGTCGCCCATGACCATTCCGCCGCCGTGGATCCAGTAGATGCAGGGTGCGGCGGTGGTGCGATCGGTGTTCGCGGGGCTGAAGACCGTCAGGGGGATGGGGGCACCGTCCTTGGCGGGCATGGTGACTTCGAGCCGGTCGACGTGTCGGTGGGCGAGGAGGGACTCAATAGGCGTTGACGGGAGTCGGCGCAGTTGCGCGAGTACTTCTGGACTGAGCTGGGACATGAGGGGCATGTCGGCGAGCAGCTCACGCAGTTCGGGGTCAAGGGCAGGTCGTGCCGTGGTCATGGTGCTGCCTTTCGTGGGGTGGCGGACGGTCGGGCGAGAAGAGGACCGCTCGGCAGGGACCGAGGCGGCAGGAAGGACCAGGGGATTGGTCGGCGGGTCAGAAGGTGGCCTTTCCGTGGACCGGCACGTAGTCGGTGTACTCGGACTCCTTGGCCAGCAGTCCGTCGATCCGCGCCACGATGGCTTGGGCGGCCTCACCAGCGAAGATCCGGTGGTGGTCTTCCTCGCTGGTCCAGCCCTCGGTGACGTGGACGACGTCGGGGTCGGAGGCGGAACGGGAGACGAGGTAGACGATGCAGTGTTCGCTCGCGCCGGGGCTGCCCTCGTTCAGGCCGGTCAGCAGCAGGTCGACAAGCCGGTCGCCCATCTGGGGCCTGGCGGTCAGGGTGGCGTTGAAGCCGTAGTTGGCGATCACGGTTTCCTTCTTCTGTGGTGATGGAGTGAGGTGATTCCATTCAACCCATGTGACCTGCGGAAATGTTAGAGCGATGCTCGCTCGCACTTGTACGATCCTCTCGGTCGCGGGAGCCGTGGTGCCGAATGGTGCTGCAATGGAGGCATGTACCTCGAAGAGCTCCGCACCCTGCTGGCCCGGCATGCCCGGCCCGACTGGACCACCGCCATCGACGGTGTCCTCATCTCGAAGGTCGACCGGTCAGATCCGCCGTCGCCCTCGATGTCGGGCACGGTGCTGGCGGTCATCGCCCAGGGCGCGAAACGACTCGCTCTGGGCGACCGGGTGTACGAGTACGGCCCAGGGCAGTACCTGGTCGCATCCGTCGACCTGCCCGTCACCGGACAGTTCACCCAGGCAGCCCCCGAGTTGCCGGCGCTGGGGTTCGGTCTCGTGCTGGAACCGTCCGCCGTCGCCGAGTTGCTGCTGCAGGCCGGGCCCGGAGACACTCCTCGCTCCGGCGGAGGCACACCGTCGGGGATCGCCGTCAGCGACGCTTCAGCCCCCTTGCTCGACGCGGTGGTCCGGCTGCTGCGCCTGCTGGACGAGCCCCGCGACCGGGCTGTACTGGCCCCGCTGGTCAAGCGCGAGATCCTGTGGCGCCTGATCACCGGCGAGCAGGGTGCGACGGTTCGCCAGCTCGGCCTGGCCGACAGCAGCCTCAGCCACGTCTCCCGGGCCGTGCGCTGGATCCGCGAGCACTACGCCCAGCCCTTCCGGGTCGAGGACGTGGCACGGCTGTCCGGCATGAGCGTCTCCGCCTTTTACCGCAACTTCCAGGCGGTGACCGCGATGAGCCCCATCCAGTTTCAGAAGCAGATCAGGCTGCAGGAGGCCCGGCTGCTGCTCGCCACCCACCCCGGCGACGTCACCGGAGTCGGTCACCGCGTCGGCTATGACAACCCGTCACAGTTCAGCCGGGAATACCGCCGCCAGTTCGGCGCGCCGCCCAGCCGGGACGCCGCCCGCCTGCGCGATGCCATGCGTACCCCCGCCGGTGTCCTGCCCTGAGCGGGGATGCAACCGCAGAGGAGGATTATGCAAGGGTGGGCGAGGATAGTTCTACTATTTCCGCAGGTCATAGCGATTCAATGGGATTACCAGTTCTTCTGCGGAGTAGGAAAGTGACTGCGCTCCGCGGATCCCATCACATCGCCGAGGGGCACAGCATGAAGACAGTTCTGATCACGGGTACGTCGTCCGGATACGGCCGGGCGACCGCCCTCCACTTCCATGCGCAGGGGTGGAACGTCATCGCCACGATGCGCACTCCCGGTGCGAGCGTCCTGCCCGAGTCGGACCGGCTCCGTGTCGTCGAACTCGACGTGACCAAGCCCGCGAGCATCACGGCGGCGCTCGACGCGGCGGGACCCGTCGACGTCCTGGTCAACAATGCGGGCGTCCCCTCGATCAGTGTGTTCGAGGGCACCCCCATGGCCCAGGTGCGGGAGGTGTTCGAGACCAACACCTTCGGTGTGATGGCGACCTCGCAGGCGGTGCTGCCCCAGTTCCGCGAGCGCGGCTCCGGCGTGGTGGTCAACGTGACATCCAGCGTGGTGCTGGGCCACATGCCGCTCTCAGCTGTCTACAAGGCAAGCAAGATGGCCATCGAGGGGTTCACCTCGTCCCTCGCGCTCGAACTCGCGCCGTTCGGCGTGCAGGCGAAGACGGTCGAGCCAGGCGCCTGCCTCACGACGAACTTCGCCACCAAGGCGACGAATGGCGCCTCACTGGACGAGCTGGTCCCGGCGCCCTATGCAGCGTGGGCGAAGAAGGCCATCGACTCCTTCACAGGCCAGGACCTGTTCACCAAGGAGACCGATGTCGCCGAGGCGGTGTGGCGAGCCGTGCACGACGCGACCGGCCAGCTGCGATTCCCGGCCGGCCCCGACGCGGTCTGGCTCGCCCAGGCGAAGTGACCGACCAGCAGGCAAGGTGACGTGTATCGACGTCTCGGTGTGCTCCTTCTGGAGTCGAGGTTCACTTCTCAGGTGATCAGGCCTGTCATGTCGGTCCGGGTCTGGGGTTGGGGTGTGATCCGTGCTCGGGTGTCTTGGCGCTGCAGGCCGTCGGAACGGGCCGTGAGCGCGGTCCCGCGGCCCGTACCGCTCGGGGGCATCACGCCAGGGGCATTGCTCCGGGTCCGCTGCCGTATGCCTATGCCGTCAGTCAGCTGCTCTCGCGTCCGCATCGCCGTACGGCCCGGCTTGATGCCCTGCGGCTCAAGTCCTTGCGGCAGTAACGGCCCAAGTCCTTGCGGCGGCAACGGCTCCGTCCGGCGCAGCGGGCGCTGGTCGGATCGCCACGTCCCACCGAACCCGGTGTCCGGTCTCAAATGATCTGGTTCCGAGTCGGGTCGCTGACCTGCGGGGACCAGTTCGGTTGAGGTGTGGGGAAGACAGGATTCTCATGTGATGTGGTCGCGGGCGGGCGCATGCCGGAGGCTGTCTCAGTTGATGTGGTCCGAGTTCACTGTGCCGTCGGCCGCAACCGGATCGCTGACGTGGCTAGGGCGTGTCTGATAATGATCACGTTGCGGCGGCTTTCTCTGTGGAATCGGCTGACTGTCTGTGGGAGGGTCCTGCATGTGATCAGTCAGGA
>NZ_JBHTZS010000056.1:0-19932 GCF_042790125.1 Streptomyces scopuliridis | reverse complement strand
GCCGGGTCGCAATATTCGAGTTTCCGGCTCGCCGAGCATCTGGACGCCGCCGGCATCGCCGCCTCGATCGGATCGGTCGGCGACGCCTACGACAACGCCCTGATGGAGAGCACGATCGGCCTGTACAAGACCGAGCTGATCAAGCCCCGACGGCCCTGGAAGTCGCTCTCCCAGGTCGAGCTGGCCACCGCCGAGTGGACCGACTGGTGCAACCACCGCAGACTCCACGGTGAGATAGGCCACGTCCCGCCCGTCGAATACGAAGCCAACCACTACAAGCAATCCACGAAACCCCAGGTCACAACCACAACCTGAGATCTCTACCGAACCCGGGGCGTTTCAAAGTCACCCGCGGCCGTCGTGTGGTCAATGGACAGATCGCGCTGCGTGTCCCACTGGATGTGATCAAGACCAAATGTTCCCCCTGCCTTGCTCACGGAAAACCCGCGAAGCAACCGGCCCTGATGAACAGCGACGACCACGCTATCGTCGCCACCTTCGGGACCGTCTACCGGGGAATCATCCAGTATTACCTGCTTGCCGGTGACGTCTACCGGCTGCGCCGCCGGCGATGGGTCATGGAGACCTCGATGCTCAAGTCCCTTGCGGGCAAGCATCGTTCAACGGTATCGAAGATGGCAGCGAAGTATAAAACCGCCTTCGAAACACCAAGCGGGCCACGTATTGCTTTCGAGGCCCGCATTGAACCGAACGACAGGAAGCCACTGGTAGCACGGTTCGGTGGTATTCCACTCCAACGGCAGCGGGCGGCGGAACTTGCCGACCGCGAGCCGGTCAGGGTGGACTATCCGCAGAAGGAACTCGTCGCGAGACTCCTGGCGGATTCCTGCGAGATCTGCGGAAGCAAGGGCAATGTGCAAGTGCACCATGTCCGCGCGCTCGCCGACGCGGATCTGGGGTGTGCTTGTCAGCGTTTTCGATCTTCTGGGTTCATCGGGGGCTGTGCTCGGCGACGTTGGTCCGGTCATGACGACCGGAAGGAGCCCGGGGTGCGGCAGGAGTGGGAGCCGGAGGACCTGATCGCGGTCTGGACGCTGCTGGAGGAGGATCAGGAGCGGCTGCGGAACAAGTCGGCCGGTTGGGGTTCGCGCTGTTGCTGAAGTTTTTCGAGGTGGAGGCCCGGTTCCCGGAGGACGCCGAGCAGATCCCGGTGCCGGCGGTGGCATACGTCGCCCAGCAGGTGAAGGTGGCCGCGGAGGAGTGGGCGGCGTACGACTGGGCGGGGCGGGCGATCAAGCGGCACCGGGTGGAGATCCGGGGCGCGTTCGACTTCCGCGAGTGCACGGAGGAGGACCAGGCCCAACTTGCCGAGTGGCTGGCGGTGGAGCTGTGCGGGGTGGAGCTGTCGAGGGACCGGCTGGCGGAGGCCGTGGTGGCCCGCTGCCGTAAGAACAGGCTGGAGCCGCCCACGCCGGGGCGTATCACCCGCCTGGTGGGGTCGGCAGTCAACACCTTCGAGGAACAGTTCTGCGCGACCACGGTGGGCCGGCTGTCGGCGGCGACACGGTCCCGGCTGGATGACCTTATCGCCGAGGACGCCGACGCGAGCGAGGACAGCACGGGCGGCGGGGGCACGTTCTTCACCGAGCCGAAGGCCGACCCGGACGCGCTGGGACTGGACAGCCTCCTGGCGGAGGTGAACAAGCTCCAGCGGGTGCGCGCGCTGGAGTTGCCGCCGGAGCTGTTCGGGGACGTGACGGAGAAGGTGGTGGCCGCCTGGCGGGCACGGGCGTCGAAGGAGTACCCCTCGGACCTGCGCGCGGTTGCCGGCCCGGTGCGCTACACGCTGGTGGCCACGCTGTGCCATGTGCGGGAGACGGAGATCACCGACTCGCTGGTGGAGCTGTTCATCCAGCTCGTGCAGAAGATCAACACGCGGGCGGAGAAGAAGGTGGAGGGCGAGTTCAACAAGGAGATGAAGCGGGTCCGCGGTAAGGAGGGCATCTTGCTGCGGCTGGCGGAGGCGGCGGTCGCCGAGCCGGGCGGCACGGTCCGCAAGGTGATCTGTCCAGTGGCCGGGGAGTCCACGCTGAAGGCCCTGGCGGCGGAGGCTGCGGCGAACGAGGCCCGTTACCGGGCCCGGGTGCGTACGGTGCTGCGCTCGTCGTATTCCAACCACTGGCGGCGGATGCTCTCGCCGCTGCTGAACGCGTTGGAGCTGAAGTGCAACAACACCGCCTACCGGCCGGTGATGGACGCGATCGACCTGCTCAAGGGTATCTGGACCAACCCATTGCCACGGAGGGCGCGTTCTTCGACGAGGCGGAGAAGATCCCGCTGGCCGGGGTGGTGCGCGATGAGTGGCGCAGGGCGGTGGTCGATGAGCGCGGCCGGGTCGAGCGCATCCCGTACGAGTTGTGCGTGCTCGTGGCGCTGCGGGACGCGCTGCGGCGGCGGGAGATCTGGGTGCTGGGCGCGAACCGGTGGCAGAACCCGGAGGACGATCTGCCACCGGACTTCGAGGACAACCGCGATGTCCACTACGACGCGATCCGCCAGCCGCAAGACCCGGAGAAGTTCATCGGGGCCCCTTCAGAAGCGGCTGCGCGAGGCCCTGACTCGCTTGGACACGGCGCTGGAACTGGGCACTACGGGAGGGGTGGACATCGTCCGCCGACGCGGCGAGCCGTGGATCAAGGTCTCGCCTCTGGGCAAGCAGGAGGAGCCGCAGAGCCTGGTGGCGCTGAAGGCGGAGATCGAACGCTGCTGGGGCACCATCGACCTGATCGACATCCTCAAGGAGGCCGAGTTCGCCACCGGCTTCACCGGCGAATTCACCTCGGTCGCCACACGCGAGGCGGTACCGAAGGCGGTGCTGCGGCGCCGGCTGCAGCTGGTGCTGTTCGCCCTGGGCACGAACATGGGCATCAAGCGGGTCACGGTCACCGGCAAGCACGGCGAGAGTGAGGCCGTACTGCGGCGGGTGCGCACCTGTTCGTCAACCGGGCCAACCTGCGCTCCGCGCTGGTACGGCTGGTCAACGCCACCTTCGCCGCCCGCGATCAGACGTGGTGGGGCGAGGGCACCGCCTGCGCGAGCGATTCCAAGAAGTTCGGCTCCTGGTCCTCGAACTTCATGACCGAGTGGCACCAGCGCTACCGCGGCCCCAGGGTGATGATCTACTGGCACGTCGAGAAGAAACCACTCTGCGTTTACAGCCAGCTCAAGTCCTGCTCGGCCGCCGAGGTCGCCGCGATGATCGAGGGCGTGCTGCGGCACTGCACGGACGTGGAGATCGACAGTACACCGACACGCACGGCGCCTCCATCGTCGGGTTCGCCTTCGCCCACATGCTCGGCTTCAACCTGCTGCCCCGGCTGAAGAACGTCGGATCCGCGCGGCTGTACCGGGCGACGGCCGGGGAGGACGAGAAGTGGCCGCACCTGGTGCCGGTGCTGTCGACCAAGACGATTAACTGGGACCTGATCCGCCAGCAGTACGACCAGATCGTGAAGTACACCACCGCTCTGCGCCTGGGCACCGCCGAGGCCGAGCAGGTCCTGCGCCGCTTCACCCGCGGCGGGCCCAAGCACCCCACCTACCAGGCGATCGAGGAACTCGGGCGGGTGGTGCGTACGGCGTTCATCTGCGACTACCTCGCGGACGCCGACCTGCGCCGTGAGATCAACGACGGCCTCCAGGTCGTGGAGAACTGGAACTCCGCCAACCACGACCTGTTCTACGGCAAGGACGGCGACCTGACCGGCTCCGACAAGGAGTCCCAGGAAGGTGTCCATGCTCGCGCTGCACCTGCTCCAGTCCGCGTTGGTGCACGTCAACACCCTGCTCCTCCAGGACATCCTGAGCGAGGAGAAGTGGCAGAAGCGGCTCACCAATGCCGACAGGCGGGCTCTGTCCCCGCTGTTCTGGACCCACGTGTCCCCCTACGGCCGGTTCGAGCTGGACATGAACTCCCACCTTGCCCTCGCTGCCGCGGTGGCCACGCTGGCGGGCCCCCGTACTCCGCCCGAGGCGGAAGCCGCACGGTCGGCGGCGGCCGGTGCGGCCGGGTAGGCACCCTGAAGACCTCAGGCCCGGCGCCGTCGGCGGGCGGCTGGATCGTCGACTCGTAACTACGGGGCTGTGAGGGTGTCGAGCCGGGCGGCGAGATCGGGGTGGGCGGCGGCCAGGTGGGGGCGGGCGGCGGCCAGGGGGCCGATGAGGTCGGCGGGATCATCGTGGGCGAGGGCCGCGTGGAGCTCGCTGAGCGGGCGGCGGGCGGAGGCGGGCAGGTCGGTGAGGGTGGTGATCTGCCCGGCGAGACGGCGCAGGTCGGCCGCGTTGCGGCGGGCCCAGGCGGCGGTGGTGCGGTCGGCGGCACGGGCCTGGCGGGTGGCCGTTACGCGCTGTTCGCCGGTGGTCCCGGCCGGGCCGGGGCGGCCGCGCAGGTAGCGGCGCTCGGCGGCCTGACGGCTGGCGACGCCCAGGGGCGGGGCGAGGTCGGCCCAGCTGGCACCCGCGTCGCGGGCGGTTTCGATCAGGCCGGTCTCCCATCCGGCGAGCCGCTCGCGCACCTGCCGCAGCAGCATCAGGGAGGCCAGCGCCCGCTCGGGACCGGGGCCGACGGTGTCGGAGGTCTCGTGCTGGGCATCGCGCAGGGCGTCGTCTATGGCGGCCAAGGCCGCCGCGGCGGCGAGAAAGGACGCCGGGCTGTGGGCGTCGGTGCTGGTTGTGGACGGCTGGTCTGCTGCGGTCACGGGCACCTCCCTCGGATCGTCATCATATTGACGACATCGCGTTTGTCATCCATTGGATGACATGTTACAACGGTGTCAGTGCAGCGCATTGGCAGCAACTGCCTACAACCCGCTGGAGGTGTTTCACGATGTTGATGCGCACTGACCCCTTCCGTGACCTGGACCGGCTGGCACAGCAACTGCTGGGCCCGGGCACCTGGTCCAAGCCGTCGGCGATGCCGATGGACGCCTACCGCGAGGGCGACGAATACGTCGTGGCCTTCGACCTGCCCGGCGTCACCGCAGACGCGATCGACATCGACGTCGAACGGAACATGCTCACCGTCAAGGCCGAGCGCAGGCCGGTGGCGAAGGCCGACGACGTGCAGATGGAACTGTCCGAGCGGCCACTGGGCGTCTTCTCCCGCCAGATCGTGCTCGCCGACAGCCTCGACACCGAGCACATCCAGGCCGACTACGACGCGGGCGTGCTCACCCTGCGCATCCCGATCGCCGAGCGCGCCAAGCCCCGCAAGATCTCCATCGGCGTCGGCTCCGGCCACAAGGAGATCTCCGGCTGACACTGGCAGCCAGAGGAGTGCGGAGGACGGGCACCTGATCTCCCCCTCACCCCTGTCCTCCGCACTCCCTTGGCAATCCGAAGAAGAAGGGGCGGCGGCTGAGATGACTCTGCGACGCGAAGCGTTCCTCGACCACGTGAAGGACCGCGGCGAGTACGGCACTGTGGAGGAGCGGAGCGGGCGGCTCGTGTGGTACTCGCCCTGCTCGACGCACACCTGGTCGGCGAAGTCCGCTCCCAGCTGGCGGTACGCCTGCCGGAGGAATCCGCCCTGATCCCACTCAACCCGCTCCAGAGCGCCGAACCGCTGCCGACGGAGCGGTTCGTCCGCGCGACCGCGGCCTGGATCGAGGGCGCCACAGAGCAAACCGCGACCTGGGACGTCAGCGCCGTCCTGTCCACAGTCGCCGACACCGCCGGCGACGACCTGCTAGCCCACCTGCCCCTGCCCGGTGCCGCACACCGGCACCCCCAAAGCTTGACGAAAGGCATGCACCGCAGTGATCACCGACGTGCGCGTACCGCTTGAGCACCAGCAGCCGTACGGGACGGCGTATGAGCAGATGCTGGAGAAGGTCCGTTACGAAGGCGCCTACCCCACACGCGAGAAGGCCGACGAAGCCGTCCGCCTCGTCCTGGGAGGGCTCGGGCGTCAGCTGACCGGCGACGAACGCGTCGACCTGGCCGCCTGCCTGCCCCTGGAGGCCGCACGCGTCCTGACCGCACAGATTCCTGACACGAAGCCGCTGACCGGCTGGGCCTTCGTCAAGGACCTCGCCGCCCGCTCCGGCGCCTCCCTGGCCACCACCCGCTGGGACACCGGCTCCGTCTTCGCCGCCGTCACCGCCCACGCCGGCCCCGACCTCATCACCCGCATCCTCCACCAGCTCCCCACCGGCTGGGCCCTGCTGTTTGGCCAAGCCGAACTCAACCCGGCCGCGTAAAAACAGGAACCCGGCACCCGGAGCCGCAACATGAGCCGCTCCGGGCCGGCGCTTGGTGAAGTCCCCCGATCCGCGCGATCGGGGGACTTCCGCCTTTGCTGGTCACCATCCCGGCCCGTCGGCCGCTCCGTCGCCCCCGGACGAGCCGGGCCACTGATGCGCGAGCCCAGGGAAGATCGCTCACTGCTGCTCAACCGACGTGTAACTGTGCGTGGCGACCGGCACGGACCGTGATTCTCACAAACGGTCCTTTGCCCGAGCAAGATCAAGAACGGGCCGCCGGAGACCGCCAAGACCGGTTCGGGTTTGCAGAACCCGTTCTCACTCAAAAGACGGACGGACCCCTCTGAGAGTTGCATTGTGCGAAAATCCGGGCCCATGACGGTCCCTCAGCACCCTTGCCCGTCCGACCGGTCGGACGCGGACGACATCGAACAGCACGCCTGTCCGAAGTGCGACGCACAGCCCGGCTCGCCGTGCCGCTCACGCGGCGGCGCGGTCGCCTCCGCCTACCACCCCCGCCGCTTCACCCAGGTTCCCCGCCTGAAGAAGGCGCTGCGGGTCCCCACCCCCGCGGACCGCAACCCCGGCAAGCCCTGGCGGCCCGGCACCCCGCCCCCCGCTCCGGCCGTCGAGGACACCCCGGGCGCGGACATCCGCATCGGCTACGCCCGCTGCTCGACCCTCGGCCAGGAACTCGGCTCCCAGCTCGACGCGCTCACCGCGCACGGCATCCCCCGCGACAAGATCTTCAGCGAGAAGATCAGCACCCGGGTGCGGGTCCGCCCGCAGTTCGAGGCGGCCCTGCGTACGGCGCGGGAGATCAAGGCGCACGCACCGCACTGCCGGGTCGCTGAACCAATTCCTCCGCTATCCGGTGCAGGGCTTTGTCGAACAAGGTCCGCTGCTCGCCACGGAAGGACACGAGCTGGGAGACCCGGACAGGCTTGTCGACAAGGCCCGCCCCGGGCCCCCCGTTCAGGAAGAGTTTCCTGATCAGCGGACTCACTACGCTCGACGCCAGGCGCGCCCCGATGACAGCGGGTTCCATCTGCACTCCGAGTGATGACTCGCGGCACCATCGGCCGCCCCGACGCAAGGATATGACGACCTGCGAACCGCCAATTACCTTCTGCGTAAACCTGGTTCGCCTCACGCCGCAGAACATCCGCCTCGCTTTCGGCGACGGATGGCGTATCGACGCATCGAGCCGACCACCATCGCCTCAATCCGCCACCTCGACGGACTCCAGGGATGGCTGACTTCCACCAACACAACCGGACCCGCCGATGCGCCGACACAGGAACAGAGCACGATGCAGGGAGAGGCATGTCGGTGGATGTTCGACCAGAACAGCGCGGTCAAGCCGCACCGGTGCTCATCCGACGGCTTCTTCGCCCAGGCCGGTTCGGCCAGGACCTGCTGAACCAGCAGGGTGTTGACATGCACGAGCGCCGAACTCCACTGCATCCCCTCCCCTCAAACCCAAGAAATCGTTTATGCAGTTGAGACATTCTCGATCTACTTAGACCGTGTCCTATGTGGAGATGGCTCGTTGGGCTGCGTATGGGGCGGGGTACGTGGAGTTGGATTGTTCCGGACGGCTTGTGGGAGATCGCTGAGCCGTTGATTCCTGCGTCGAAAGTCCGGTCGCAGGGTGGCGGGACACAGGACACGCCTGATGAGACGTTGTTCGCCGCGATCATTTATGTGCTGGTGAGTGGTTGTGCCTGGCGGGCGTTGCCGCCGTGCTTCGGGATATCGAAGTCGACGGCCCATCGGCGGTTCGTGATCTGGTCCAGGGCCGGGGTGTGGGGACGGCTGCACGAGGCCGTCATCGACCGTGTCGATGAGTGCGGGCTGATCGACCTGTCGCGTGTGGTCCTCGACTCCGCTCCGGGCCAAAAAGGGGGCGAACTCACCGGTCCGAGCCCCGTGGACCGGGGGAAACCGGGTTCGAAGATGCACGTCCTGTCGGATGCGAACGGACTGCCCCTGGTCGTCGGTGTCTCCGCGGTCAGCACCCACGACAGCCTCGGGCTGAAGCCCATGGTCGCCGGCCTCCAATCGAGACACGACCCTCAAAACGGCTGGAACTACAAGCCCCGCAAACTCCACGCGGACAAAGCGTATGGCGTTCCTGACCTGCGTAAATGGCTCCACGGCAAACGTATTGGCGTCCGTATCGCCCGCAAAGGCATCGAATCCAGCGAACGATTAGGACGCCGAAGGTGGGTGATCGAGCGCACGATGTCCTGGCTGACCGGCTACCGCCGCCTCAACCACCGCTACGAGCGCCAACCCCGCAACTACCTGGCCTTCCTCGGCCTCGCCGCCACACTCTGCTGCTACAAACGACTTGTCCGCCTCACCACATAGGACACCGTCTAAGCATCTCGTATATGCCTGGCCTGACTCAGAGACCAGGCATGTTCAGCCAGTTGGTCGTGCCGGGGACAACCGTGGTCTCTCGTCCCTCAAGTACGACGCGTATCGGTTCCGCGCCCGAGTCCGGCGCGGCGATACGGACCCTCTGTGCGCTGAAGCGCAGATCCACGTCCCTGTGGCCGCGGTAGCGGATTCCGATCCGAAACTTCGACAGCTGTGGGAGCGGCGAGGGATCCAGCCACAGTGTGTTGTCCCGTGTCTCCAGACCGGTGAGGCCGCGCTGTACGAAGTCCAAGGTGCCGGCCATTGCGCCGAGGTGGACGCCCTCCGCCGTGGTGCCGCCCTGGATATCCGTTACATCCCCGGTCAGGGCCTCCTGGGCGTACCGCCACGCCTCGTCCCGATGGACCCGGGCCAGCACCCACGCGTGGACCAGGGCACTGAGAGTCGAGCCATGGCTGGTGCGCCGCAGATAATAGTCGACGGTAGTCCGCCACACATCGTCATCGAGGCGGTGGCCAAGCTGGCGGAAAAGAGCGGCGAGTTCGCGAGGCGAGAAGAGATAGCCCAGCATCAGCACGTCGGCCTGCTTAGACGCCCGATAGCGGTTGACCGTGTCACCCTCATTCTCCAGGATCCGGTCCAGCCTGCGGATGTCGCCGTACCGTTTCCGGTATTTCTCCCAGTCCAGCTCCGCCAGTTCCTCGTATCCGGCGAACTGGCTGACGACTCCGTGGTGGTAGGGCACATGAAGCCTGTGGGCGATGTCCGCCCAGCGTTCGGTCTCGTCGTCCGAGAGCCCAAGCCGCTCGAACAGCTCTTGCCGCCGGGAGCCAAAAAGGGTGCGGCGTACATCGAGCGCCCTCATCAGCACCCATGCGGCGGTGACGTTGGTGTAGGCGTTGTCGTCCAGTCCTGGCGTGGTGGCTCCCGGGTACCCGTCGTGATACTCGTCGGGACCGACGACACCTCGGATGCGGTACTGGGCGAGTGTTGGGTCCCAGACCGCGCTGTCCGCCCAGAAACGCGCGACCTGAACGAGAATCTCCGCGCCCTTGGTGTGCAAGTAGTCCGCGTCGGCACTGGCCTGGCAGTAACCCCACACGTTGTACGCGATGGCAGAACCGATATGACGCTGTAGTCGGGAATGATCAGGCAGCCAGCGACCGGATCGTGGGTTGAGGTGCAGCTCCGGCGTCTCCTCACGGCCGTCGCTGCCGCTCTGCCATGGGTACATCGCCCCCGCCAGGCCGGCCTCCCGTGCCGCGCGGCAGGCCGCGGGCAGTCGGCGGTGTCGATAGTCAAGGACGGCTCTGGATACCTCCGGGAAGTGCAGGTTGAGATACGGCAGCACGAACAGTTCGTCCCAGAAGACGTGCCCTCGGTACGCCTCGCCGTGCAGCCCTCTGGCCGGTATGCCCGCATCCAGTTCGGCCGTGTGCGGGGAGAGGGTCTGGAGTACGTGGAAAAGATGCAGGCGCAGGGCGCGGCCCGCCTCCCCTGGTACCTGCAGCTCGGCCCGGCGCCACAGTTACTCCCAGGCGCTCTGGTGCGAGGCCAGCAGACGGGGGAAGTCCGGGGCGTCGCGTACCGCCCTGACGGCGGTGAGATGGGGGCAGTCGATGGCCTGGTCGCGGGAGGTGTACAACGCGGCGGTCTTGTCGACGACCACTGTCTCTCCCGTGTCGACGGGGATCGTCAGTGTCTGGACGATCCGCCGCGTGGCGAGTCGGGTGCGGGTGCGGGTGCGGATGGCGACGGTACGGCGGTGTGCCGTGCGGCTGCACGCGGCCAGCGCTATTCGAATGTCGGAGTTGACGGTGCGGCACCGCAGCCACACCGTGTCATTTCCCTCCCTGCCGGTGAGCCAATGGCTCAGATGCTGGTTCGCCAGACCGTGGTAGCGCTCGACTCCGGTGTTTCGCACGTCGCCGTCCAGCCCCGATTGCACTTCCAATTCCCCGGCCCATCCCTCGGCGGTGAACGAGGTGCGCTGTGCGGCCAGATGAGGATCGCCCATATGGACGAGTCGGCACTGTTCGACGCCGAGGCGCCGGGCGCCGCCGTCCAGTGAGTACGTCGACCGCCGGGTGAGTGTGCCGTGCCGCAGGTCCAGGGTCAGTCGGTACTCGGTGAGTTGAGTGCTGTCGGGTGACAGCCAGGGGCCGGGCGTTGCTCCTTCGAGGCGTACGCGGTAGCGCAGGGGCAGCCAGTTGGGCAGGTTGACCATGTCCTCGTTCTCGGTCTGCCGTCCCGCCACGGTGGAAGTCAGCCGGTTGTAGCAACCTGCCGCGTACGTTCCCGGGTAGTGTGCCGGCCCGGCATCTGTCTCGGACGCGGCGCCGCGGGTGGCGAAGTAGCCGTTGCCCAGCGTGCACAGGGCTTCGCGCAGCCGTTCCGATTCCGGGTCGTAGCCCTCGTATGTCCATGTCCAGACGCGCATGGTCATCCCTTTCCGGAGATCAACGGTTCACCGGGGTCGGCCACCACTGCGTCGGCACCGAGCATTGCGACGGTGTCAGGGGTTGGTTCGGGGAGGTCGCCGGGCTGGTCATCACGATGTGGCTGGGCACCTCGCCGGGGATGCTGAACTGTCGGAAGAGCCGGGCCATGCCGTCCGCATCCCGGGTGATGTCCGGGTACGTCTCGGAGTAGCTGCCCTCCAGCCAGGAATTGGCGGTCATCGGCGGGCGGCCGTGGCCCGGGCCTCAGACACGGCGTGGACTTGTCACGAGCCTTGATCACATGGTTGAGGTGGTTATGCACGAGATCAATCCCTGGAGAGGTACCCCGGTGGCCGAGCCGACGCGGCATGATGTGTTCCGGACGCAATGCCTCGGTGAGCAACGGGTTGTCCATGCGATGGGTATGCGCGACCGCCAGATAATTGGCAGCGCACCAGTGGGTCATCAGGGCCGCCGTCTCTTCCACGGGGACCGTCACCGCTAGCGTGGTTTTCGTCCCGGACATCGTTTCCTCCGTGCTCTGGCGGACGCTCCTCGGACGGCGGCCCTTTTTCCACGGTCCCCGCCGCGAACCACATCCGCCCATACGCCGACAGGTCTCCGATCGAGGACCATTCGGCCCTCAGGACGACACCGGACGGCCCCAGCGCGCAGCCCGCACAATGTCCGATCGTGTAAGCGGCACCCCCGGCTGAGCGGCTGAAGGGGACGAGATGAGATTTCGCAGGGCCGGTGACGTGATGACCGGGGATGTCGTCCGTGTGGGGGCCTGCCACCCCGGTCGTGGATGTGGCCCGGTCACTGGTGGAGCACGGCATCGGCGGTCTCCCGGTCGTGGACGACGACAAGGTGCTGGGAGCCGTCTCCCGTAGCGACCTGACGCGACTCCGGGCCGAGCCTGGGCTCTTGGAATCGCCGGGCGGTCCGGCGTCGGAAATTTTGATGTCCGCCCCGGCGGCCACGGTCCACGCGGTCGACTCCATCGCCCTGACAGGCCGCACTATGGTCGAGCGACGTGTCGGCCGGCTCCCGGTGGCGGACGAGGAGGCGCGGCTGATCCGCACCATCCCCGGCCGCGACCCGCTGCGGGTGTTCGTCCGCCCCGACTCCGGCCTCCGCGACGAGATCATCGACGAGGTCATGGTCCGCGCCTGGTGGCTGGACCCGGCCGGGCTCACCGTGTCGGTTCATGAAGGCGTGGTGACCCTGCGCGGTCGTCTGGAGCACGACGCTGATACGTCCGTCGCGGTAGCGATGGCGGCGCGGGTCAACGAGGTGGTCGCGGTGATGAGCGATCTGGCCAGTCGCCGCGCACACACTCCCGGATGAGGTGCGACGACGATGACAACGACAAGAAATGTGTTCGACGGACTGTCCCCCGATCGTCGCGAGCGGCTGCGGGATGTCGTCACGGAGGTGTCGTTCCCCGACGGCACGCGAATTTTCGAGGAGGGCCGACGGGCCGACCGGTTCTGGGTGGTACACAGCGGCCAGGTCGCGCTGGACCTGCATGTCCCCGGGCGGCAGGCGGCCGTGGTCGACACACTCGTCGCCGGTGAGCTGCTCGGCTGGTCCTGGCTGTTCCCTCCCTACATCTGGCATCTGGGCGCACAGGCAGTCCGTACCGTCGGGGCCGAGCAATGCGACGCAGCGGTCGTACGCGCCCTGTGTGAGGCCGACCCGGTGTTCGGCCGCGCGATGTACCGGACCGTCGCCGAGGTAGTGGCGCACCGGCTGCAACGCAGCCGTACCCGTCTGCTGGACCTGTACGGGCCACAGGGCAGCGGCGTCGCACGGTGGTGACCTGGCACCCTCCAGGAGCGTTCTGGGCCCGTTAGGCCCCGGCTCGCCCGCCCGCTCCCGGCGACGATGGAAGGTGACGGTGTCCTGATCCACGGGTACGCCGGAGGGACGACATGAGCGCTGGACGGCGGTACTCGACGCAGAGACCGATCCGCGTCTTCCTGCTGGACGCCCACGAGGTTGTCCGGCGCGGTCCTGCGGGACCTGCTCGACGCGGAGCCCGACATCGACGTCGTGGGCGACGCGGGCACTCGCGCACGACTGCGCGCGCCGGACTCTGCATCCGCACTCTTTCCACCACCGGCACGTCCGGGAACCGTTCCCGCCAGGGACGCAGTGCCCGGGTGAGCTCCCGCCGCCCCTCCCTGGTCATCTCGTGGGAGAGGTACGGGTTCGATGCCTCCGCGGTTGTACGCGGGGCCGCGCCGATGCCTCCTGAGCGGCCCGGAGCGCCGCGGAAAGTGACTCCGGGGTGCCGTCCAGCCCGACGGCGACCATCGGTTTCATGGCATCGCCCCGTCTCCCGCGTGGACCGCGGCGCCGGTGGGGTCCCGCCGGTACTTGAGCCTCTCGGATACCGAGACGACACCGTCCACGCTGGTGCACAGCCGTACGAGTACGGGAATCAGCGTGCTGTCGTCGACGGTTCCTCGCAGATACACCTGCCCCTCGGTGACTTCGACGGTCACGTCCGACGGCGCGAGCCCCAGAGTGACGGACAGCACGTCATGCGTGATCTCCTCACGGATGGCCCGGTCGAGCCGCAGAAACACGCGCAGCAGATCGGCGCGGCTGACGATGCCCAGCAATGTGTCCGTCTCATCGACCACCGGCAACCGCTTGATGTTCTGCGCGGCCATGAGCCGGGCGGCCTCCACAACCGTCCACTCCGGACGCGCGCACACCGCGGGGGCGGACATGACCTCTCCCGCCGTCCGGCCCTCCGCCTTGGCCCGCTCCCATGCCTCAAGATGCGGCACCGGTGTCCTGCCGGACAGATCGGAGCGGTCGGCCGCCTTACGCAGCAGATCCGCCTCCGACACGACCCCGGCCGGTCGGCCCGCGTCGTCCAGCACGGGTACGGCGCTGACGTTGTGCTCCATGAGCATCCGGGCGATTTCCTTGAATGGTGTATCGATCCGCACACTCACGACGTCACGGGTCATGAGTTCACTGATGCTCCGGTGGTCCATGTCCTCACTCCTTCTCGCCGTGAACGCCGGGGAACCACGAACGGGCCCGGCTCACGCGGCGCGTTCGAGGACGACCTTGAGCGCTCCGCTGACGGCGGCGCCGGCGAACACCCCGTATGCCTCTTCCATCTCGTCAAAGCCGAAGCTGTGGCTGATCAGCGACGTCGTGGGCAGCCGACGGGCTGCCGCCATCCTCAGCAGCATCGGGGCGGACGAGGTGTCGACAAGCCCCGTCGTGATCGTCACATCCTTGATCCACAGGTCTTCCATGTGAAGCGTGGCGGGTTTGCCGTGTACGCCCACGTTGGCGATGTGGCCGCCGGGCCGTACCACGCGGGTGCACAGTTCAAAGCTCTCCGGCAGGCCCACCGCCTCGATGGCCACCTCCGCCCCGTGCCCGTCCGTCAGGTCCGCGACCAGTTGTCCGGGCTCCTCTTCGGAACTCACGACCGAATCCGCGCCCATCGCGCGCGCGGCATCCAGCCGGGACTGCGCCGGATCAACGGCGATGATCCGGCTGGGGCTGAACAGCTTCGCCGTGGCGATGGCGGCCAGTCCGATGGGCCCCGCGCCGACGATGACCACGGTGTCACCGGGCCCGACAGCGCCGTTGCGCACTCCGATCTCGTAGGCCGTGGGAAAGATGTCGGCGAGCAGCACCGCGTCCTTGCTGTCGACTGAGTCCGTCAGCGGATGGACGGAGAGATCGGCGAACGGGACGCGCACGTACTCGGCCTGCGTCCCGTCGATGGTGTGTCCCAGTACCCAGCCGCCACCACCGAGACACTGGCCGTAGCGGGTCCGGCGGCAGTAGTGACAGTGACCACAGGCACAGATGCAGGACACCAGCACCCGGTCTCCGGGGTGGACCGAACGCACATCGCCGCCCACTTCCACCACCTCGCCCACGGCTTCGTGGCCCAGCACGGTGCCCGGGGCGACTTCGCGAACATCACCTTTCAGAATGTGCAGATCAGTGCCGCAGATCGTGACTGTGTCCACCCGGACGATCACGTCCGCCCCGTCCTTGACCTGCGGATCCGGGACCTCGTCCCAGGAGGCGTGCCCGGGGGCGTGGAATACGAATGCCCTCATGTCATCCCTCTCCCTGGTCAGTGCGGCGCCCCTGCCTGTCGCCTGTGTTGCCTTCAGCGAGCCGACGACGCCTCGATGCGGCGGCCGGTTATCCGGCCGGGCACGATGGAGAGCCACAGGCGACGGTCGCCGCCCGCCCAGGGGGCGGTGTACGCCTGCTGGTCCAGACCTCGGGAAGCCGCGTCTCCGGTGACGGCGCGTGCGATGCCGATGACGTTGACGCTCCATCCCTCGCTCATCGCGTCGTCGATGTGGTCGACTTCGAAGGCCACTTCCCGGTCCGCGGCCATTGCCGCGGCACTTCCGGGGGTGGTTCTGTACGCGACCGCGCCGTTGACGACTACGTAGTTGACGGGCACGACGGCGGGTCCGCTCCTGGTGGATACCGCCACCCGGCCGACACCGTGCGTCGACAGCAGCTCAAGGCACTCTTCTCTGCCGAGGACGACGAGTTCGGGTCGGTGCCCCACCTGGCCGATTCCCGGGGGAAGATCGACTCCTTCCCCTTTCAGGTCCGCCACCGTCGTCTCCAGCGCGTCGGCCAGTCTCAGCAGGAGACCGATGCCCGGAGTGGCGTTCTGCTCCTCGACACAAGCGATGTAACTGGTCGCCGAAGCCGCCCGCGCCGCCACGTCCTCACGGCTCAGCCCGAGCCGCTCGCGTCGTGCGGTGATACGTCGGCCCAGGTCCCCTTGGGGCGTCCGTGGTGTCCGGTGGGGCGAGTGATCCTTCGTGTGATCCGGCATAGCGAACAACATCTCCCCTCAAGGGCAGCGGGCACGCCCCCGGCCTCACTGCCTCCGGCGGCCGTCCGTCACTCCCATGGTGCCCGGACTGGGGCAGGCACAAGGAGAGCCGGCCGGTCCCATGGCGGGGGCTGTTCGGCCCAGTGCACCACCCTGGAGGGCACCGGGGCGGGTCGCCGGTCCCGGGGGCCACCTGGCCCCTGCACGGGAGAGGCCCGGCCGCTCAGTGTGGAGGGTGTGCCGTCACGGCGGTTTCCAGCCATGAGCCAGAGGAGTCGGTGATGTCATCGCGTGCCGTGGAGTCCCCCGACAGTGGAGCCGTTGCACCGCCTGCCGAGGTGTCCGAGACGCACACGGCGGTGGTGATGTTCATCGGCGATCACGCCTACAAGGTGAAGAAGCAGGTAAACCTCGGGTTCCTCGACTTCGTCCCCGTCGAAGCGAGGCGCGCGGCATGTGAGCGGGAGACCATTCTCAACCGTCGTTTCTCACCCGACGTCTACGAGGGCGTCGCGGAGATCAGCTTTCCGTGGGGCGGGGCGCCGGAGCCCATCGTGGTGATGCGCCGGCTGCCGGCCGCGCGCCGGCTGGCGCATCTGGTGAGCCTTGGAGCCCCGGTCGACGACGCGCTGAGACAGGTCGCACGGGTGCTGGCGACGTGCCACGCCCAATCGCCTCGTAAACCCGTAATCGCACACGAGGGTACGCGCGATGCCCTGCTCGCCCGCTGGGAAGCCGGCTTCGAACAGATCCATGGTCTGGGCGTGCGGAAACCACTGAGGGACATGGAAGAGATCGAGTTCCTGGTGCGCCGTTACCTGAAGGGCAGGAAGAACGTCCTCGACTCCCGCATCCGGGAGGGGCGCGTGGTGGACGGCCACGGCGATCTCCTGGCGCAGGACATCTTCTGCCTCGACGACGGCCCCCGCGTCCTCGACTGCCTGGAGTTCGATGACACGCTGCGCTACGTCGACGGTCTCGACGACGCCGCGTTCCTCACGATGGACCTTGAACAACTCGGAGCGCCGGACGCCGCCGCCTTCTTCCTCGCCCGGTACAGCGAGTACTCCGGCGATCCCGCACCACCGTCCCTGCGGCACCACTACGTCGCCTACCGGGCGTTCGTCCGCGCCAAGGTCTCGCTCTTGCGCGCTCATCAGTGCGCTTCCGCCGCTGAGGCGGAAGCCTTCCGGGCCGAAGCCGAGCGTTTCGCGAACATGACTGTGCGCCATCTCAGAACATCCGCCGTGCGCCTCCTCCTGGTCGGCGGCCTGCCGGCCAGCGGCAAGTCCACGCTCGCCGGCGCGCTCGCCGACCGGCTGGGTCTCACGCTGCTCAGCAGCGACCGGGTGCGGAAGGAACTGGCGGGAATTCCCCCGGAACAGGCTGCTCCCGCCGAGTACGAGAGAGGCGTGTACACCCCGGTGTGGACCCGGCGTACCTACGGCGAACTGATCGAGCGGGCCTCGGTGTTGCTCTCCGCCGGGGAATCCGTGGTCATCGACGCGACCTGGAACAGCGAGGACAGACGGAACGCGGCCATCAAGGCGGCCGAGGAATGCCACGCGGAACTGATTCCGCTGCGCTGCGAAGTCCCGCGCGAGGTGGCGGAGCGGAGACTGGCCCGCCGGCCGCCGGGACCGTCCGACGCGGGGCCGTCCGTGGCCGAAGCCATGGCGGCGGCGGCCGACCCATGGCCGGAGGCGGTCACCGTGGACACCAGCGGAACGCTGGCGGCCGCTGTCGAACACGCGGTGGCGGTCGTCCGGCCCGACGGCGGCGAACGCATGACACTCTTCCGGCGGCCCTACATGATGGCCGACTGACGCCGCCACTCAGGCCCGTACCGGGAGCCTCGGGGCGCGGTGCTGACCGGCGAGCAGCGAGTACGCCTTCGCCGTCGGCCGCCGTCTCCGCGTCGGCAGCACCGGGGAGAAACCCTTTCGGACGACCGACTCACAGGAGGAAGGCCATGAACGGCAGCACGTCCGACGGACAGACACTCGGACCGGTGGTGGCCGGTGCGGACGGCTCGGACCACGCGGCGAGGGCAGTGCTCTGGGCCGCCGATGAGGCTGCCGTACGGAGGCAGTCCCTGACGATCGTCCACGCGATCGGTTTGGATGCGGCCCTCAGCCTCGCCTACGACAACTCACACGCCGTTCTCAACCGCGCCAGGACGATCCTCGACGAGGCCACGACGCAGGTGTCCCGGCTCCATCCGGATCTCTCCGTCGCCACCGTGATCACCCGCGAGGAGGCCGCAGAGAGCCTGCTGGAGGCGGCAGGGTCAACCGGCACGGTCGTGGTCGGCTCCCGCGGACTCGGCGGCTTCTCGGCCCTGCTCGTGGGCTCGACCGGCCTCCGCACGGCGGCCCGCGCCTCAGGGCCCGTGATCATCGTCCGTGACGTCGCGAACACCACGGAACGCATGAACACCACGGAACGCAT
The DNA here is from genome assembly GCF_042790125.1 of Streptomyces scopuliridis. Lineage (GTDB taxonomy): Bacteria > Actinomycetota > Actinomycetes > Streptomycetales > Streptomycetaceae > Streptomyces > Streptomyces scopuliridis_A. The sequence goes on along the minus strand of NZ_JBHTZS010000056.1, from coordinate 1,570 downwards.
GGTGATGGCCGCGGTGCGTGATGATCGCGATCGGGACGCACTGCGGTTCGCCGCCCGGACAGCCTCGCTCCGCGAGGCATCGCTCCAGGTGGTAAGTGCTTGGATGTTCCTGCAGAACGTGGGGAACATGGCCACCATGGTCGACAACCTGAGCGCCGTCGCACAGTCGGAGGCCGAAGCGACCAGTCGGATCGTCGCACCCGTCCGGAAGGAATTCCCGGAGCTCGCGATCGCCGAGGAAACCGTGCGGGCCGTCTCCGTCCCCGGAGCCCTGGTCGAAGCAGCAGAACACGCCGATCTCCTCGTGCTGGGGGCACGCAGACCCACACACCCGATCAGTTCTCCACTGGGACTGGTGACCCACGCCGTCCTGCACCACGCACCCTGCCCGCTGGCTGTGGTTCCCCGCATCTGAGCCAGGAGCCGCACGTTCTCAGCTCCACGCACGGCGTCTCCACGCACGGCGTCAAGGGGCCACGCGGCCTGCGTCAGGCGGCGTCCTCGTGGACGCCGGCACATAGATCACGACGTCACAGTGGAGCATGAGCGGACAATCGACTACGCGAATTCCGGAACAACCGCGACCGGGCATCCGGCGTGGTGCAGCACCGCGTGACTGACCCGACCAAGCTGCAGCCCGAAGGCCGCCTTCCTCCGCTGCGCACCGACGACCAGCAGATCGGCGCCGGACGTCTCTTCGAGCAGCGCCTGGTGCGCTGTGCCCTGTACGAGCCTTCGCTGGACAGCCACGTCCGGGTAATCGCCATCGACGACACCCAGCACCCGGTCGACGCACTCGTCAGCCTCCTGCCGGTACGCCCTTGCCTGCTCCCCGTCGATCAGCGGATAGGGCATGTTCTCGTAGGGCGGGCACCGCCAGACGCGTACGGCGACCAGTTCGCAGCCCCTGGAACGCGCCTCGCGGAAGGCGAACCGGGCCGCGATCGTGCTTCCGGTGGTTTCACCGACACCGAGAACGACGCGGCCATACACGGCGCGGCGGTTCGGTTCCGCTCCGCGTGCCACGACAACCGGGCAGCGTGCTCGTCCGGCGACGGCCAGGCTGACAGATCCCAGGAGCATCTCCGCGATCGGGCCGTGCCCGCGCGGGCCGAGCACCAGCAGTGCCGCGTGGTTCCCCTCGCGCACGAGAGCGTCCACCGGGGCCTCGGGCTCCACTTCGCCGGAGACCTTCACGTCCGGGGCAAGCCTGCGCACGCGTTCTTCCGTCGTGGCGACGAGATTCTCGGCGAAGACCTGCTCGGATGGGCGGCCCTTGGCGAATCTCGGCAGTGTCCACTCGTAGTGCTCCCACAGCGAGGCGTAAAGGATCTTCAGTGTCTGCCCGGTGCGCTCAGCCTCCGCCGCGGCCCAGTCAACCGCCTGGAGGCTGCCTTCGGATCCGTCCACTCCGACGACCACGGCAAGTTCCATGGCTTCCACCGCCTTCTTTCTCGCGAGTTTGGCGATGCGATTACTGAGGTTGTAGGCGTGGTGTCGTCAGTGTGAGTCCAGTCGCGGTGAGGCATCCGTCGATGGCGTTGCTGCAGTACTGGATCTGGCGGAGGCC
>NZ_JBHTZS010000055.1:0-20619 GCF_042790125.1 Streptomyces scopuliridis | reverse complement strand
TGCAGCAGCAGGGCAGTCATACGGGTACGTGGAACACCGGGGCGGTCGAGCCGCACCGGGGCGGCAGTACTCCGGCGATGGGTATGGCCGCGACGACCGCGTTGGGGCATCCGCCGCACGGTGAGACCTCGCAGGGTCCGATCCTGCCGCCGAGGAATCCGGACGACGGCGGGTATGACGGTGGGCATCAGCGGCGTGGTGGCCGGGGCAGGATGTGGGTCTTCGTGGCGCTCGCGGTGATCGCGATCGTGGCGGGGGTGGCCTACGCGATCCAGGGCATCAGTGACACGAATACCGGCGACAAGTCGGAGAACAAACCGTCGTCCAGCACGAGCGATTCGACGCCGAGCGATTCGCCCTCGCCCTCGGACTCGCAGAGCGAGGACACCACGGAGCCCGACACCTCCACGGGAGGCATGCACGAGCCGAGCTACACGCCGAGGGAGTCGCCGTCGGAGTCGCCGAGCGAGTCCGGCGACACGAGTGAGTCTCCGCCGCCTCCTCCGGAGACGGGTTCGACGGGCTCCAGCAACGGGTCGAGCACGGGCACGTCGGACGGGGGCACCTCCGACGGCGGTACGACGGACGGCGGCACCTCCGACGGCGGTACGACGGACGGGGGTACGTCCGCCGGAACGGCCGACGGGGGCACCTCCGACGGCGGCACGACGGCGGGAACCAACGGCGGGGCCCCCGGCGGGGGCGGCACGATCACCGGCGCCGACGCGGGAGGCGCCACCCCCTGACCGGCGGGCCGCGCGCCGCTCCCTGAGCCGGGATCAGCCGGCGAAGGCCTCGCGCACCGCCTCGTACTCCCGTGTCCACCACACCGCGAGGGCCGATACCGCTGCGAACAGCGGGTCGGCCCTTCGGTCGTCCAGCTGGTAGCGCCAGCGCAGTGTCCAGAAGTCGTTGAGCCGCTCCCACCACACCCGGTGGACGGCCGCGGCCAGTTCGGAGGCGCGGGCTCCGGCCGCGCGGCGGTAGGCGCGCGCGTACGCCCGTACCTTCGTCAGCTCCAGCTCGCCCGTCGGCCGGACGAAGAAGATCGCCGCGGCGCGTACGGCCTCCTCGGCGCGCGGCTGTACGCCGAGCCGGTCCCAGTCGATGATCGCGACCGGTTCGTCGCCGCGGTAGAGCAGATTCAGCGGGTGGAAGTCGCCGTGCACCCAGCCCGTGGCCGGTTCGGCGCCGGGCGGCGGACGGCGGTGGGCGTGGAGTTCCAGCAGGTCCCGGCGTTCCATGAGGCGGTGTTCGGCCAGCGCGTCGAAGACGTCCCTGCGGGTACGGCCGCGGGCCAGGGAGAGCAGCTCGTCGATGAGGTCGAAGGTGTCGGCGGGGTCGGGGCTGACATACGCGAGCGCCGGCGGGTCCGGCTCCATCACCCGCTCCAGACAGGTGTGCACCAGCCCGAGGAGCGCGCCGAGGTGGTGTGACCCGGTGGTGGTCAGCTGTGAGCCGTCGCGATGACGTCCGTCGATCCACGGATGCAGGGCGTAGCAGTGGCCGCCGATGACCGCGACGGTCTCGCCGTCGGCACTCTCGACGGGCGGGGCGACGGGCACGCCGAGCGTCTGGAGCCGCTGGGTGGCGCGGTGCTGGCGGGTGATGGTGTCGCGGTCGCCGTCCAGATGGTGCTTGAGGAAGTAGGCGCCCCGGGTGGTGAGGAGCCGGTAGCCGCGGTTGAGGAGCCCTTGGGCGACGGGTTCGCAGGAGAGCGGTTCGCCCGCGTCCCGGTAGCGGCGGAGCAGCGTCCGGACGGGGGGAGCGGCGGCGTGGAGCGGGAGGGTGGAGTGCAGGGGGACGGAGGGGTGCGGCGGGGCCGAAGGGTGGAGCGGGGCCGAAGGGTGGAGCGGGGCCGAAGGGTGCGGTGGTGCGGAGCGGTGCGGTGGTGCGGAGGGATGTACGGGGGGAAGCACGGTACGAGGTGCACGAGCGGCGGCAGGCGCGGGAATGGGGATCACGGCGGTCGCAGCAGGTGCGGCGAATTCATATGAGCGCGGCACTTGTCAGATGTTAGATCACGCAACGTGTTGGCTTCGTCGCTCCAAGGAATAGTCGAGCGTGTGTACGGTGAAGAACTGGGGCGTAAGCCGTATATAGACCGGATCGAAGGGTTCACCGTCCACGCGGTGCGGGCCCGTGCCGAACATTTCCCTCTCGGTGGCCGTCGGGTCGATGATTTCGGCGGTGCCGGTGAACTCCACCGACCACCGGTCCAGCTCGTCGCTGTTGAAGTTGTCCGCCCCGTACGCCACCACGCCGCCGCCGCACGCCCGGTGGTAGCCGAGACCCGCGTGCATGCGCAGCAGGACGGATCCGCCGGCCACGACATGGCGGGCGGGTGCCACGAACGGCATCGCGCGCATACTCGTCGCCACTCGCCCGTACGACACGCGGCGGAGCAGATCGATGGCTCGGAGTTCGGCTCGGAGTTCCTCGGTGGACATGTCGTCCACTGTCCGTCACCGAAGACCGCGCCAACAGAGGAAGCGGCCCCGTATGAACGGGACGTAGGTCCCGATTAGGACGGGCCCTGATGCGGTACGCAAGGCCCTGTTTGCCCGGTTCGGTTCGGGGCCGGTCGGCTCAGGGCTTTTCCGCCTGAAGGCGCGCCACATACGCGGCGGCCTGCGACCGGCGCTCCATTCCCAGCTTGGAGAGCAGGCTGGAGACATAGTTCTTGATCGTCTTCTCGGCGAGATGCAGCTCCTCGCCGATCGCGCGGTTGGTCATGCCCTCGCCGATCAGATTCAGGATCCTGCGCTCCTGGTCGGTGAGGCCGGCCAGCTTGTCGTCCTTCGGGGCGTTGCCCGTACGCAGCCGCTCCAGCACCCGCGCCGTCGCCTCCGGGTCGAGCAGCGACCGCCCCGCCGCCACGTCCCGTACCGCCGTCAGCAGCTCACTGCCGCGGATCGCCTTGAGTACGTAACCCGAGGCCCCGGCCATGATCGCGTCGAACAGCGCCTCGTCGTCGGCGAACGAGGTGAGCATCAGGCACTTGATGGACTCGTCCCGTGAGCGGATCTCCCGGCAGACCTCCACGCCGCTGCCGTCCGGCAGCCGGACGTCCAGCACCGCCACATCGGGCCGCGTCGCCGGGATCCTGGCCGTCGCGTCCGCCGCCGTACCGGCCTCTCCGACGACCTCGATGTCGTCCTCGACGGAGAGAAGCTCGTAGACGCCCCTGCGGACGACTTCATGGTCATCAACAAGAAATACTGTAATTTTTCCGTCCTTGTACACAGAATTCAGTCTCACACATTCACCCCTTCCCTGCCGCAGATCAGCGGGATAACGTGCCGTTGTTCCGGCGGCCTGCAAGGCTGTGACCAGTGGTTGTTCCAGACTTTGTCGATTTACTTGGAAATCCAAGCAAAATTGCAGGTCAGGTGGGGTTTCGCAGTAATGCCACCCACTGGGTAACGTGCCTGTGACAGGGCGCTCGCCGGGGCACCTGTCACGCCTGTCCCGGCCGGGTCGCACCCACCCCGTGCACGCGGCGGACACAGGCGAGCCGCACTGGTTCCCGGCGGATCCCGGGGGCCGGACAGACGGAGGAGCACGCACGTGACCGTGGAGAGCACTGCCGCTCGCAAACCGCGACGCAGCAGCGGCACCAAGCGCGCAAGCGCCAAGAGGACGCCGCAGCCACAGAGTTCCGAGCCGCAGCTCGTACAACTGCTCAGCCCCGAGGGCGAGCGGGTCGAGCACCCGGACTACCGGATCGACCTGACCCCGGAGGAGTTGCGCGGGCTGTACCGGGACATGGTCCTGACCCGCCGCTTCGACGCCGAGGCCACGGCGCTCCAGCGCCAGGGTGAGCTGGGACTGTGGGCATCACTGCTGGGCCAGGAGGCCGCGCAGATCGGCTCGGGTCGCGCCCTGCGCGACGACGACTATGTCTTCCCGACCTACCGTGAGCACGGCGTGGCCTGGTGCCGCGGGGTCGACCCGACGAATCTGCTGGGCATGTTCCGTGGTGTGAACAACGGAGGCTGGGACCCCAGCAGCAACAATTTCCACCTCTACACCATCGTCATCGGTTCCCAGACCCTGCACGCCACCGGCTACGCCATGGGCGTCGCCAAGGACGGCGCGGACTCGGCCGTGATCGCGTACTTCGGGGACGGCGCCTCCAGCCAGGGCGATGTCGCCGAGTCGTTCACCTTCGCCGCGGTCTACAACGCGCCGGTGGTCTTCTTCTGCCAGAACAACCAGTGGGCGATCTCCGAGCCGACCGAGAAGCAGACCCGCGTGCCGCTCTACCAGCGCGCGCAGGGGTTCGGCTTCCCCGGCGTCCGGGTCGACGGCAATGACGTACTGGCCTGTCTCGCCGTGACCCGCTCCGCGCTGGAGCGGGCCCGCCGGGGCGAGGGGCCCATGCTGGTCGAGGCCTTCACGTACCGGATGGGCGCGCACACCACCTCCGACGACCCGACCAAGTACCGCCGGGACGAGGAGCGGGAGGCCTGGGAGGCCAAGGACCCGATCCTGCGGCTGCGCCGGTATCTGGAGCGGGAGGGCCATGCCGACGAGGCGTTCTTCACGGCTCTGGACGAGGAGAGCGAGACGCTCGGAAAGCGGGTACGAGAGGTAGTACGGGCCATGCCCGACCCGGACCCCATGGCGATCTTCGACCATGTCTACGCCGACGGGCACGCGCTCGTCGACGAGGAGCGCGCGCAGTTCGCCGCGTATCAGGCGTCGTTCGAGGACACCCGGAGCGGTTCCGCAGGGGAGGGCAAGTAGTCATGGCCGTACAGAAGCTCCCGATCGCCAAGGCGATCAACGAGTCGCTCCGCAAGGCGCTGGAGACCGACCCCAAGGTCCTGATCATGGGCGAGGACGTCGGCAAGCTCGGCGGCGTCTTCCGGGTCACGGACGGCCTGCAGAAGGACTTCGGCGAGGACCGCGTCATCGACACCCCGCTCGCCGAGTCGGGCATCATCGGCACGGCCATCGGTCTCGCGCTGCGCGGCTACCGGCCGGTGGCGGAGATCCAGTTCGACGGTTTCGTCTTCCCCGCCTACGACCAGATCGTCACGCAGCTCGCGAAGATGCACGCCCGCTCGCTGGGCAAGATCAAGCTGCCCGTCGTGATCCGTATCCCGTACGGCGGCGGCATCGGCGCGGTCGAGCACCACAGCGAGTCCCCCGAGGCGCTCTTCGCGCATGTCGCCGGTCTGAAGATCGTCTCGCCGTCCACCGCGTCGGACGCGTACTGGATGATGCAGCAGGCCATCCAGAGCGACGATCCGGTGATCTTCTTCGAACCGAAGCGGCGTTACTGGGACAAGGGCGAGGTCAACGCCGAGGCCATCCCCGGCCCGCTGCACGGGGCGCGGGTGGCCCGGGAGGGTACGGATCTGACGCTCGCGGCGTACGGCCCGATGGTGAAGGTCTGTCTGGAGGCCGCCGCGGCGGCCGAGGAGGAGGGCAAGTCGCTGGAGGTCGTCGATCTCCGGTCGATGTCCCCGATCGACTTCGACACGGTCCAGACGTCGGTGGAGAAGACGCGTCGGCTGGTCGTGGTGCACGAGGCGCCGGTGTTCTACGGCTCCGGCGCGGAGATCGCCGCGCGCGTCACGGAGCGGTGCTTCTACCACCTGGAGGCCCCGGTGCTGCGGGTCGGCGGCTACCACGCGCCGTATCCGCCGGCCCGGCTGGAGGACGAGTACCTCCCGGGCCTGGACCGGGTGCTCGACGCCGTCGACCGCTCGCTCGCGTACTGAGGAGTGCCGTGACCATGACTGCTGACACTTCCACTCGCTATCGAGAGTTCAAGATGCCCGACGTGGGCGAGGGACTCACCGAGGCCGAGATCCTCAAGTGGTACGTACAGCCGGGCGATTCCGTCACCGACGGCCAGGTGGTGTGCGAGGTCGAGACCGCGAAGGCGGCCGTCGAACTGCCCATTCCGTACGACGGCGTGGTGCACGAGCTGCGCTTCGAGGAGGGCACGACGGTCGACGTCGGCGCATCCATCATCACGGTGGACGTGGCGCCGGGCAGCGGAGAGCCGGCGCAGGCCGCCCCTGCTGCCCCTGCCGCCCCCGCTGTCGCGGAGGAGCCGGCCGGGCCCGCGGAACCGGTGGGGCGTACGCCGGTGCTCGTCGGGTACGGGGTCGCCGAGGCGTCCACGAAGCGCCGCGCGCGCAAGGGCCCCCCGCGTGCCGGTGCCGGTCAGGGTGCTTCGGTGCCGGGGCAGGCGACGGGCGCCGGGGCCGCGGCCGCCGCCATCCAGGCGGAGATGAACGGGCACACGGGCGCGCCCCCGCAGCCCCGTCCGCTGGCCAAGCCCCCCGTACGCAAGCTCGCCAAGGACCTCGGCGTGGACCTGGCGACGATCACGCCGACGGGTCCGGGCGGGATCATCACGCGCGAGGACGTCCACGCGGCGACGGCTCCCGCCACGGCCACCGAACCGGCGGTCGCGGCTCCGGCCCAGGCCCCGGTGTCGGCCCCGGCTCCGGTTGCCGAGCCCGCGACGGCCGCCCGGGTGGCCGGTGTGGCGACCGGCGTGACGACCGGCCGGGAGACCCGTATCCCGATCAAGGGCGTACGGAAGGCCACGGCGGCGGCCATGGTGGGCAGCGCGTTCACCGCGCCGCATGTCACGGAGTTCATCACCGTCGATGTGACGCGCACGGTCAAACTGGTCGAGGAGCTGAAGTCCGACAAGGACATGGCGGGCCTGCGGGTCAACCCGCTGCTGCTCATCGCCAAGGCGCTGCTGGTCGCGATCAAGCGGAACCCCGAGGTCAACGCGGCCTGGGACGAGGCGAATCAGGAGATCGTCCTCAAGCACTACGTCAACCTGGGCATCGCGGCGGCGACCCCGCGCGGTCTGATCGTCCCGAACATCAAGGACGCGCACGACAAGACGCTGCCCCAACTGGCCGCAGCGCTGGGTGAGCTGGTGTCCACGGCCCGCGAGGGCAGGACGACCCCGGCGGCCATGCAGGGCGGCACGGTCACGATCACCAACGTCGGCGTCTTCGGCGTCGACACCGGTACGCCGATCCTCAACCCGGGCGAGTCCGCGATCCTGGCGGTCGGCGCGATCAAGCTCCAGCCGTGGGTCCACAAGGGCAAGGTGAAGCCCCGCCAGGTCACCACGCTGGCGCTCTCCTTCGACCACCGCCTGGTCGACGGCGCCCTGGGCTCCCGGGTCCTGGCGGACACCGCCGCGATCCTGGAACAGCCGAAGCGCCTGATCACCTGGGCGTAGCCCAGGGGGGCCGAGCGCCCTGACGACGGAGCCCCACGGCGCGCACGCGGCCGTGGGGCTCTTCGTATGCCCGGGAACGCCGACGGGCCCGCCGTCGTCGGCCGACGGCCCTCAGCCCCTGGCCCCCGGCGCCCGCCGCCCGGCACCGCGTCAACCTGCTCGCGGCGTACGCATGAACGAGGGCCGTGCCGGAGTCTCGTTCCCCGGCACGGCCCTCGCTCTCAATTTCCCCGGATCAGTCGCGCTGCGCGTCCGCCGGGAGCGACCGCAGCTTCATCGTCTTCGCGGTCGACGAGCCGAAGCCGTAGTCGAGCAGCTTCGCCGCGTCGTTGTAACGGTCGGCGCCGTTCAGGACGACGCCCACGAGGGTCTTGCCGCCGCGCGTGGCAGCGAAGACCAGGCAGGGTCCCGCGGCCGTGCCGGTGCCGGTCTTGATGCCGATGGCGCCGCTGTAGGAACCGAGCAGCTTGTTCGTGTTGTACCAGGTGTAGGTGCGCGTGCCGCCGGTGCTTGTCGGCGCCGTGCTCTTGTAGGAGGTGGCCTTCACGGGCGTGCGGAAGTTGACCCACTTCATCGCGTACTGGGCGATCTTGGCGAGGTCGCGCGGGGTGGTGTAGTTGTTCCCGGCCTGCGATATGCCGTCGAACGAGTCGAACTTGGTGTTCGTGAGCTTGAGTTCGGCGGCCTTCGCGTTCATCTTCGCGATGAACGACTTGGTGCGGGCCGCGGTCGTGGAGCCAGTGCCGAAGGTGTCGGCGAGGGCGTAGGCCGCGTCACAGCCGGAGGGCAGCAGTGTGGCGTACAGCAGCTGCCGCACGGTGACCTTGTCGCCGGTCCGCAGGTCCGCGGTGCTCGCGCCCTCCTTGGCGACGTAGTCACGGTAGGCCTGCTTGACGGTCACCTTGCGGTCGAGGTCGACGCCCTTGGTGCTGACCACCACGGCGGCGGTCATGATCTTCGTCGTGCTCGCCATCTGGCGCCTGGTGTCGGCGGACTTGCTGTAGACCGTCGCGCCGGTCGCGTTGTTGAGCACGAACCCGCCCTTGCCGCTGATGGACGGCGCGGTGGCCGCCTGAGCGGGAGAGGCGAGGGCCGAGACGGCCATGAGCGCGCCGGCGGTGAGGGAAATCACGGCGGCTCTGCGCGCGCCCGGGAGGCTGGGTGTCAAGAGAAACGCTCCGAATCCGCGAATGCGAGGGAAAGCACCGAATGGGGGCCTCTCTGGGAAACAGGCCCCTATAGGTGACGCATGAGCGGACCAGAGGGATGTACGGGATAGGGGAGCGATTTCGTGGCTCAGGTCACGATGGGGTCCGCTCGCAGAGGCTCGGTACGGGCCGGGGCGGTCGGCTCGGCGTCCGAATCCCGGACGGCGGATGCTGTTGCACCTCTGTTGTATCTAAGCTGTGCGCATGCCACCCGCCCCTGCCGCTCCCGTGAAGCAACCGCCCGCCGCGGACCGCGTGTACAGCCATATCAAAGAAGCCGTGCTCGACCGCCGTTACGAAGGCGGCACCCTGCTGACCGAAGGTGAGCTCGCCGAAGCCGTCGGGGTGTCTCGTACGCCCGTGCGGGAAGCGTTGCTCAAGCTGGAGGTCGAGGGGCTGATCAAGCTCTATCCCAAGAAGGGCGCCCTCGTGCTCGCCGTCTCCGCGCAGGAGATCGCCGACGTGGTCGAGACCCGGCTGCTGGTCGAGGAGTTCGCCGTGCGGAAGGCCGTCCCGGCGTCCGCGCGGCTGGTCGCGCGGCTGGAGGAGGTGCTGGAGGAGCAGCGGCGGCTGGCCGAGGACGGGGATCTCGCCGCCGTCGCCGTCGCCGACCGGTGTTTCCACGCCGAGATCGTGCGCCACGCGGGCAACGAGATCCTCTCCAAGCTCTACGACCAGCTCAGGGACCGTCAGCTGCGGATGGGCGTCGCCGTGCTGGAAGCGCACCCCGACCGCATCGCCAAGAACATCACCGAGCACACCGAACTCCTCGACGCCATCAGAACCGGCGACGCGGACGGCGCGGCGCAGTGTCTGCGCCGGCATGTCAGCCGGGTCAAGGTGCTGGTCCGGGGTGAGGCCCGGTGAGCGCCGGTTCGGTCAGCCTCCCCGGCGATCCACCCGGCGGGCGCCGTGCCACCTGGATGTGGGGCATCGGCGTCGCCGTCTACTTCGTCGCCGTCATCTTCCGTACCAGCCTGGGCGTGGCCGGCCTCGACGCCGCCGACCGCTTCGGGGTCAACGCCTCGGCCCTGTCCACGTTCTCCATACTCCAGCTGCTCGTGTACGCGGGCATGCAGATACCCGTCGGCCTGATGGTCGACCGGCTCGGCACCAAGAAGGTGCTGACCATCGGCGTCGTGCTGTTCACCGTCGGGCAGCTCGGCTTCGCGCTCTCCCCCTCGTACGGCACCGCCCTCGTCTCCCGCGCGCTCCTCGGCTGCGGTGACGCGATGACCTTCATCAGCGTGCTGCGGCTCGGCACCCGCTGGTTCCCGGCCCGGCGCGGGCCGATGATCGCCCAGGTCGCCGCGCTCTTCGGGATGACGGGCAATCTCGTCTCCACCATCTTCATCTCCCGCGCCCTGAACGGTCTCGGCTGGACCACGACCTTCGCGGGCAGCGCGCTCGCCGGGGTCCTCGTCCTCGTCCTGCTGCTGCTCTTCCTCAAGGACCACCCGGAGGGCCATGAGCCGCCGCCCGCCGAGCACGCGGGCGCCGCGTACGTACGGAAGCAGATCGCCGAGTCCTGGCGCGAACCCGGTACCCGGCTGGGGATGTGGGTGCACTTCACCACCCAGTTCCCGGCGATGTTCTTCCTGCTGCTGTGGGGGATGCCGTTCCTCGTCGAGGCGCAGGGCCTGTCCCGTGCCGTCGCGGGCGAACTGCTCACCCTGATCGTGCTTTCCAACATGGTCGTCGGGCTGGTCTACGGGCAGGTCATCGCCCGCCACCACGCGGCGAGGGCGCCGCTGGCCCTGGGCACCGTCGGGGCGTCGGCGCTGGTCTGGGCGGTGACGATCGGGTACCCCGGCGACCATGCCCCGATGTGGCTGCTGATCACGCTCTGCGCGGTTCTGGGCGCGTGCGGACCCGCGTCGATGATCGGCTTCGACTTCGCCAGGCCCGCGAACCCGCCGGAGCGTCAGGGCACGGCCTCCGGAATCGTCAACATGGGCGGTTTCACTGCCTCGATGACGACGCTGTTCGCGGTCGGCGTCCTGCTGGACGCGACCGGCGACAACTACCGGATCGCGTTCTCGACCCTCTTCGTTCTGCAGGCGATCGGGATCGTGCAGATCCTGCGGCTGCGGAACCGCACCGCGCGCCGGGAGCGGGAACGGCTGGTGGCGAGCCGGGTGGAGGCCGTGCACGTACCGGCGTGACGTGCGTGCACGGGCCCGCGTGACGCCTGTGCGTACGCCACGTACGGCCGTGCGGGCGGCAGTACAGGCGCACGGGACGGGACGGCCGTACGGACGGGCGTTGGACGTGAACGGATGACGCGCCCGGCCCTACGGCGTGACCGCGAACTCCCGCAGAATCGCCTCGGCCAGATCAAGATCACCGTCGATCTTGACGCGGTCCGCCACCGCCGCGGGCCGCACCCGCCCGCACGCCAGCCGGAAGTACGTCTCCCAGTCCGTCGCGAGCGTCACCACGGGACCGAGCGAGGGAGACCCGTCCACCGAACCGCGTCCGTCGGCGTTCACCCTGACCGTACGGAGGAACTCCACCGGACCGGAGACATCGATGACGACCGCGGAGTTCGGCGGCGCGCCCGCCTTCTTGGCGACGACCTTCGGCAGCGCGGACAGCAGTACGTCGCGGGTGACCACGGCGCCCGGCGAGTCCAGGTTGCCGGGCCTGTTCAGCGCGGTACGCAGGTCCTGCTCATGCACCCAGATGTCGAACGCCCGCGCGCGCATGGCGGCTTCGAGCGTCTGCTCGGCGCCCAGCGGGGCGCGGACCATGGTGTCGGGGGAGCGGTTCTCGTTCCGCAACTGCCGGTTGCGGCGGATGATCGTGTACTCCAGCTCGGAGGTCATCTCCGGCGCGGTGTGGTGGCGCCGCACATCGACCTGCATCTCCATGTAGCGGGTGTGGTCGTCCCGTACGTGGTAGAGGTCGCGCGGCAGCGAGTGAATGGGCCGCGGGTCCCCGAGCATCTCGCATTCCAGGCCGATGACATGCGAGACGATGTCTCGTACGGACCAACCGGGGCACGGTGTGCGGCGGTTCCATTCGCCCTCGACGAGCGGCTGCACCAGCTCGGCTATGGCCTCAATGGAGTGGGTCCAGGCATCGGCGTAGTTTTGAAGGCTGGGATGGACGGTCACGGGACCCCTCGGCGGTTCTGCGGTACGCGGGCTGGCTTGCTGGCGGGCGGGCTGCGGGCTGCGGGCTGCGGGCTGCGTGGGAGGTTTGGCAGCTAAGTTACGCTGCCCGGTGGCACCCCGGCAGTGCTTTCGTGTGACGATCGTAGGCCCGTGTTGACGGCTCGAATGCCAGGACGGTGGTACCGTGCGCGCCTCGTTGATCCAGATCGCAGTAGACCCGGACGAATCGGTCGATTCGCGCAGACGGCGTGCGGCGGCGCTGGTACGGCAGCAGCGCGGCGCCGATCTGGTGGTGCTTCCGGAGCTCTGGCCGGTCGGGGCTTTCGCGTACGAGTCGTTCGCCGACGAGGCGGAAACGACGGACGGGCCCACGTTCCGGGAGATGTCCAAGGCGGCGAGTGACGCGGGCGTCTGGCTGCACGCGGGATCCATCGTGGAGCGGGCCCCGGCCGGACAGACCCCGGCCGGACAGATTCCTGACGGACAGACCGCTGACGCGGAGACCCCGGACGGGACGCTCTACAACACCTCGCTCGTCCTCTCCCCCGCCGGTGAGCTGATCGGTACGTACCGCAAGATCCACCGCTTCGGCTTCGACAAGGGCGAGGCGACGCTGATGGGCGCGGGCGGCGAACTGGTCACCGTCCGGCTGCCGGAGACCACCCTCGGCCTCGCCACCTGCTACGACCTGCGCTTCCCCGAACTGTTCCGGGGTCTGGTCGACGCGGGCGCCGAGACGCTCGTCGTCCCGGCCGGCTGGCCCGCCCGCAGGCGCGCGCACTGGACGCTGCTCGCCCGCGCACGCGCCGTGGAGAACCAGGCGTACGTTCTGGCCTGCGCGACCGCCGGTACGCACGCCGGGGTGGAGCAGTCCGGGCACAGCATCGTGGTGGATCCCTGGGGCGAGGTGCTCGCGGAGGCGGGGACGGGCGAGGAGGTCCTCACCGTGGATCTCGATCCGGGGACGGTCGCGACGACCCGCGAGCGCTTCCCGGCGCTGAAGGACCGTCGGCTGGGGCTGGAGACGCCGTCGGCGGACCGGTAGGCCGGTGGCGAACCGGTAGGCCGGTGGCCGGAGGAGCGCGGCCCGGCAGACGGGACTCGCGGGACTTCGGACGTGCTCGTCCAGCGCCCTCAGCTGCCCTCGTGCTCCTTCTCCGCCATCCTGATCACACACACCGCCACGGCGATCAGCAGCGCGTGGTCCGCGTCGTCCCGTACGACATTCACGCCGAACGTCTCCCGCATCCGCAGCCTGCGCCGCGAGACATGGGCCAGCAGCTCGCCGTCGTACTCGATCGCGAACTCCAGGTCCAGGATCCGCCCGCTCACATCCAGCTCGGTGCCCTCGGCCAGGGAGACCCGGTAGTGATTGCGCAGCAGTGAGAGCCGCTTCCTGCGGATCGTCGCCAAGGTCCGGTCGTCCCGCTCGATGATCATGGCGTCCCGCAGACTGAGCAGCTTCTGGCGCAGCGTGATCAGCACCTGGCCGCTGGGCGCCTTCAGTTCCAGGGTGTCGCGCAGGCGCAGCGCCTTGCCGTCGACGCGGAAGGCCCGGCGGCCGTGCTCGTCCTCGATCCAGTAGTCCTCGCCGATCGCGAAGATCTTGTCGCGCACGAGATATCTCATGGAGGACGGGTACCCGGGGAGCCGGCGCGGCGGTCGGCGGGGGCGCAGGTGCACGCGTACGAGCGCGGGCGCACGCGTACGGCCGTGCGCGGGGTGCGGCACGCGCGGTTGTGAGGTCCCGCCCGGTGAGTGCCCGGCCGAGTGCCCCGCCGGGTCACCGGGCGGACGGCCTCACCCGCAGCCGACGGGAGCCCTGACGACCGGGGCGTTTCGCGTGGTGGCACCCTTGCTCCATGACCGATGCGACCCCCGCCCCCGCTTCACCCCCGTCCCGCCGCGCCCGGGTCCGTGCCCCCGAGCTGATCGGCAAGGGCGGCTGGCTCAATACCGGCGAGATGTCGTACACCCTCGCCGACCTGCGCGGACGCATCGTCATTCTCGACTTCTGGACGTTCTGCTGCATCAACTGTCTGCATGTCCTCGATGAGCTGCGGGAGCTGGAGGAGAAGCACCGGGACACGGTCGTGATCATCGGTGTCCACTCGCCGAAGTTCGTGCACGAGGCCGAGCACCAGTCCGTCGTCGACGCCGTCGAGCGGTACGGGGTGCACCACCCGGTGCTGGACGATCCCGAGCTGGCGACCTGGAAGCAGTACGCCGTACGCGCCTGGCCGACGCTGGTCGTCATCGACCCCGAGGGCTATGTCGTGGCCCAGCACGCCGGTGAGGGGCATGCGCACGCCCTCGCGAAGCTGGTGGAGGAGCTGGAGACCGAGCACGCCGCGAAGGGAACGCTGCGGCGCGGGGACGGTCCGTATGTGCCGCCGGAGCCGGTCGCGAGCGATCTGCGGTTTCCCGGCAAGGCGCTGGTGCTGCCCGGCGGGCACTTCCTCGTCTCGGACTCCACCCGGCATCAGCTGGTCGAGCTGGAGGCGGACGGCGAGACGGTCGTCCGGCGGATCGGCTCCGGCATACGCGGCTTCGGCCCGGACTCCTTCAGCGAACCGCAGGGGCTCGCGCTGCTCCCGGACGGCAAGGTGATCGTCGCGGACACGGTCAACCACGCGCTGCGGACGTACGACCCGGTCAGCGGCGCGATCGAGACCGTCGCCGGGACCGGCAGGCAGTGGTGGCAGGGCTCGCCGGCCGAGGGGCCCGCCCTGGAGGTGGATCTCTCCTCGCCGTGGGACGTCGCCTGGTGGGCGGACCGGGTCTGGATCGCGATGGCCGGGGTGCACCAGCTGTGGACGTACGACCCGGCCACCGGGACGGTTGGCGTCGCGGCCGGTACGACCAACGAGGGGCTGGTGGACGGGCCCGCCGCCGAGGCGTGGTTCGCCCAGCCGTCCGGGCTGGCGGCGGCCGGGGACCGGCTGTGGATCGCCGACTCGGAGACCAGCGCCCTGCGCTATGTGGAGCGCGCGGGAGACGGCGATGGCGAAGGAGAGGGTGAAGGAGAGGCCGAGGGGAACGGGTTCGTGATCCGTACGGCCGTCGGCGCCGGGCTCTTCGACTTCGGCCATCGCGACGGCGCCGCCGGACAGGCCCTGCTCCAGCACCCGCTGGGCGTCACCGCGCTGCCGGACGGCTCGGTCGCCGTCTCGGACACGTACAACCACGCGCTGCGCCGCTACGACCCGGCGACCGGTGAAGTGACCACGCTGGCAACGGATCTGCGCGAGCCGAGCGACGCGGTGCTCGTCGGCGAGGACATCGTCGTCGTCGAGTCCGCGCGGCACCGGCTGACCCGGCTGCGGCTGCCCGACGAGGCGGTCAGGGTCGAGGCCGTCGCCCACCGCACCCAGCGGGAGGCCACCGAGGTCGCCCCCGGCGCGCTGACGCTGGACGTCGTCTTCACGGCGCCGACGGGCCAGAAGCTCGACACGCGCTACGGCCCCTCGACCCGGCTGCTGGTCTCCGCCACCCCGCCCGAACTGCTGGCGGAGGGCGGCGGCGCCGGTACGGACCTCCACCGCGAGCTGGTGCTGGCCGACGGTGTCACCGAGGGCGTGCTGCATGTCTCCGCGATGGCGGCCTCCTGCGACGACGACCCGGCGAACGAGTACCCGGCCTGCCATGTCCATCAGCAGGACTGGGGCGTGCCCGTCCGGGTAGGCAGCGCGGGAACGTCGCGGCTCGCACTCGTACTGGCCGGCCTCGGCGCGTAATCCGCGCGAGGGCGGGACAGTCGTGCGGGCGGTGGGCGGCTCTGCCCGGCGGGCGCCCGGCCCGGTGGGCGGTGCGGCCGGTGGTCAGCCCTCCAGGAACGCCACCAGCGCGTTCGCCAGCAGATACGGGTCGTCCGCGCCGCACAGCTCGCGCGCGCTGTGCATCGACAGGATCGCCACGCCGATGTCCACGGTCTGGATGCCGTGTCTCGCCGCCGTGATCGGGCCGATCGTCGTGCCGCACGGCATCGAGTTGTTGGAGACGAACGACTGCCAGGGCACGCCCGCCTTCTCGCAGGCGGCGGCGAACACGGCCCGGCCGCTGCCGTCCGTCGCGTACCGCATATTGACGTTGACCTTGAGGATGGGGCCGCCGTTGGCGCGCGGGTGGTGCGTCGGGTCATGGCGGTCGCTGTAGTTGGGGTGCACGGCGTGGCCGGTGTCGGACGACAGACAGACCGTGCCGGCGAAGGCCCGCGCCCGGTCCTCGAACGTACCGCCGCGGGCGAGCACCGAGCGTTCCAGGACGGTGCCGAGCAGCGGTCCGTCCGCGCCGGTGTCCGACTGTGAGCCGTTCTCCTCGTGGTCGAAGGCGGCGAGCACCGGGATGTACGGGAGCGGCTCCGCGACGGCGGACGTGGCGACCGCGGCCAGCGCCGCCGTACCCGCGTGCACCGACAGCAGGTTGTCCATCCGGGGCCCGGCCAGCAGCTCGCGGTCGCGGCCGAGGTAGGAGGGCGGTTCTATGGCGTGCGGCATCAGGTCCCAGCCGGTGATGTCCGCGGCGTCGACGCCCGCCTCCTGCGCCACGAAGCGGATCAGATCGCCCTCCTTGGGGTCCCCGAGGCCCCAGATCGGCTGCATGTGCCGCTGCCGGTCCAGCTTCAGTCCGTCGGTGTTGACGGAGCGGTCCAGATGCACGGCCAGCTGCGGTACGCGGAGCAGGGCGCGGTCGACATTGATGAGCCGGTGCGAGCCGTCGCGCAGCGTGATACGGCCCGCGAGGCCCAGATCGCGGTCGAGCCAGGTGTTGAGCAGCGTCCCGCCGTAGATCTCCACGGCGATCTGGCGCCAGCCGTACGAGCCGGTGTCCGGCAGCGGCTTCACCCGCAGATTCGGGGAGTCCGTGTGGGCGCCGACGATACGGAAGGGGGTGTGCGGCTCCGCGCCCTCCGGCACGAACCAGGCGACGATCGCCCCGCCGCGCAGCACGAACCGGCCGCCCGCCGACCCGTCCCAGGCGTCCGTCTCCCGCAGCTGCCGGAAGCCTGCCTTCTCCAGCCGCTCCGCGGCGTTGGCCACCGCGTGATACGGCGAAGGACTGGCCGTCAGGAAGGAGATGAGGTCGTCGGTGTGGCCGCGGTCGAAGCGGGCGGAAGTGCTCATGGGGTTCACCATAACGACGGGCCCGGACACCGGGCCCGCCACCGGTTGGAACGACACATAACTGGGCGGGACAAGCTCCGCACATGGGGAGAACAGGCACGCGGAACGGACCGGCGGGCGGCCGCAAACGGCGGAACGGGCGGCGGAACAGACGGCAGGACACCCCCCTCGGGAGGTGTCCTGCCGTCGCGACGGGGAGGCGCGGCCCGGTCAGAAGGCCGCTTCGTCCAGCTCCATCAGGGAGTCGTCGACGGACTCGGCGATCGCGCGCTGCGTCGAGACGTCCGGCAGGACATTCGCGGCGAAGAACTTCGCCGCCGCTATCTTGCCCCGGTAGAACGCCACGTCCTTCGCGGCGGCCGTCTCCAGCTTCTCGGCGGCCACGGCCGCGCCGCGCAGCAGCAGATAGCCGACGACCACATCGCCCGAGGCCATCAGCAGCCGCGTCGTGTTCAGCCCGACCTTGTAGATGTTCTTGACGTCCTCGCCGGTGGAGGTGAGGTCGGTCAGCATCCGGCCGACGATCGCCTCCAGGTCGGCGGCGGCCTTGGCGAGCGCGTCGCGGGCCGGGGCCAGCTCCGTACCGCCGGTGCCGACCGCGAGGAACGTCTTGATCTCCTCGGCGAGCGTGTTCAGCGACTGACCCTGGTCGCGGACGATCTTCCGGAAGAAGAAGTCCTGGCCCTGGATCGCGGTGGTGCCCTCGTAGAGGGTGTCGATCTTGGCGTCCCGGATGTACTGCTCGATCGGGTACTCCTGGAGATAGCCGGAGCCGCCGAAGGTCTGGAGGGACTGCGCGAGCTGCTCGTACGACCGCTCCGAGCCGTAGCCCTTCACGATCGGCAGCAGCAGATCGTTCAGCCCGTGCAGCGCCTTCGCGTTCTCGCCCTCGGCCTCCTTGACGGCGATCTCGTCCTGGACCGAGGCGGTGTACATGACGAGGGCGCGCATGCCCTCCGCGTACGCCTTCTGCGTCATCAGCGAGCGGCGCACATCGGGGTGGTGCGTGATGGTGACCTTGGGCGCGGCCTTGTCCATGAACTGCGCCAGATCGGGGCCCTGGACGCGCTCCTTGGCGTACTCCAGCGCGTTCAGATAGCCGGTGGAGAGCGTGGCGATGGCCTTCGTGCCGACCATCATCCGCGCGAACTCGATGATGCGGAACATCTGGCGGATGCCCTCGTGCTTGTCACCGATCAGCCAGCCCTTGGCGGGGTGGCGGTCGCCGAAGGTCATCTCGCAGGTGTTGGAGGCCTTGAGGCCCATCTTGTGCTCGACGTTCGTGGCGTAGACGCCGTTGCGCTCGCCCAGCTCGCCGGTCTCCCAGTCGAACTCGTACTTCGGTACGAGGAAGAGCGACAGGCCCTTGGTGCCGGGGCCGGCGCCCTCGGGGCGGGCGAGCACGTAATGAAGGATGTTCTCCGACATGTCGTGCTCACCGGAGGTGATGAAGCGCTTCACGCCCTCGATGTGCCAGCTGCCGTCCTCCTGCTCGACGGCCTTCGTGCGGCCCGCGCCGACGTCCGAGCCGGCGTCCGGCTCGGTGAGGACCATCGTGGAGCCCCACTGCTTCTCGACGGCGAACGCGGCGACCTTCTTCTGCGCCTCGTTGCCCTCGTCGAAGAGGATGCCGGCGAAGGCGGGGCCCGACGCGTACATCCACACCGCGGGGTTCGCGCCGAGGAGCAGCTCCGCGTACGCCCAGATCAGGGAGCGCGGTGAGGTCGTGCCGCCGATCTCCTCCGGCAGGCCCAGACGCCAGTACTCGGAGTCCATGTACGCCTGGTAGCTCTTCTTGAAGGCCGCCGGGACCGGAGCGGTGCTGGTCTCCGGGTCGAAGACCGGCGGGTTGCGGTCGGCCTCCGCGAACGACTCGGCGAGATCGGTCTCCGCGAGGCGCGTGACCTCTTCGAGGATGCTCTTGGCGGTCTCCACGTCCATCTCCGCGAACGGTCCGGAGCCGTACAGCTTGTCGCGCCCGAGGACCTCGAAGAGGTTGAACTCGATGTCGCGCAGATTCGACTTGTAGTGCCCCATGGCGACGGCTCCGTAAGGATCGGGGAGGCGGATTCCTCATACACGTACCGGTAAGTAGCTACGATGATGCTACCCATGGGTAATAAGGCGCAACCCCGTTCTGGCCAGTGTGACGAGGTCGACGGGGCTCCCCGGGGCGGCATTCCTCAGTACTCTTGCGCTCATGTACGGCTACGACCAGAACCCGGGCGCTCAGCGGCAGTACGCGCACCCGCCTCAGCAGCCGCAGCAGCAGCCGATGGGCGGCCCCGGCGCGGGCGGTTACGGCGAACAGCCGCTGTATCCGGAGCCGTCGCCCCCGTCGCTCGGGGACGCCGTGCGGGCGTTCACGACGGGGTCGCTGTCGGCCGAGGACTTCCAGCAGATCTTCGCGACGTCGAAGGTCTACTGCCCGCGCGGTGACAACCCCGGGTTCCTGGCGCTGCACAACACGCAGCAGCCGGTGATCCCCATGTTCAGCACGCTCAAGGAGCTGCGGCGGTACGCGGGCAAGGAGTCGAAGTACTTCGTGATCACCGGCGCCGAGGTGATCGATCTGCTGCCCACGGGGTACGGCTTCGTGCTGGACATGGAGGGCGACCACCGGATGGTGTTCGACGCGAAGGCGGTCGAGCAGATGGTGGACTTCGCGATGCGCCGTATGTACGGCTAGAACCGGTCCGTTCGTCCCCAGCCCCCCCTGCCGCGGCCCTTTCCGGCCGCGGCGCGCTCATGTCACCCCGCCGAAGCGGTACGGGAATGGAGTGCGCCTTGCCAGATGTTCACCGTTCAACTAAATTGAACGTTGAATCATCAAGGAGGCCCTCATGCCCGCAGTGACTGTCGAAAACCCGCTGACCCTTCCCCGGGTGGCGGCTCCGGCCGACGCCGTGGCCCGCCCCGTGCTCGCCGTCACGACCGCCCCCGGCGGTTTCGAGGGCGAGGGCTTCCCGGTGCGCCGCGCGTTCGCGGGGATCAACTACCAGCACCTCGACCCGTTCATCATGATGGACCAGATGGGCGAGGTGGAGTACGCGCCGGGCGAGCCCAAGGGCACGCCGTGGCACCCGCACCGCGGCTTCGAGACCGTCACGTACCTGATCGACGGCACCTTCATCCACCAGGACAGCAACGGTGGCGGCGGCACGATCCAGAACGGCGACACCCAGTGGATGACGGCGGGCTCCGGCCTGCTGCACATCGAGGCGCCGCCGGAGTCGCTGGTCATGTCCGGCGGGCTGTTCCACGGCCTCCAGCTCTGGGTGAACCTCCCGGCGTCCGACAAGATGATGGACCCCCGGTACCAGGACATCCGCGGCGGCCAGGTCCAGCTGCTGACCTCGCCCGACGGCGGCGCGCTGCTCCGGGTGATCGCCGGTTCGCTGGACGGTCACGAGGGTCCGGGCATCACGCACACCCCGATCACGATGATCCACGCGACGCTGCGGCCGGGTGCGGAGATCAACCTGCCGTGGCGGGAGGACTTCAACGGTCTCGCGTACGTACTGGCGGGGCGCGGCTCGGTCGGTACGGACCGGCGTCCGGTGCGCATGGGGCAGACGGCGGTGTTCGGCGCGGGCGGCGCGCTGAGCGTGCGCGCGGACGAGTCCCAGGACGGGAACACGCCGGACCTGGAGGTCGTGCTGCTGGGCGGGCGCCCGATCAGGGAGCCGATGGCGCACTACGGGCCGTTCGTGATGAACAGTCACGCGGAACTCAAGCAGGCGTTCGAGGACTTCCAGGCGGGCCGCCTGGGCACAGTGCCGGCGTAGCCGGCGGGTTCCGGGTGCGGTCGTCTTCGGCCCGGGGCCGGTGGCCGTGTGCGGGTTGTTGCCGGGGTGCGCTCCGGGGCTCGCGCCCGGGACGGCATGATTTACGGCGCGGATCTGGCCACAGTCAGGACACGGGCGGTCGCGCGC
>NZ_JBHTZS010000054.1:0-26953 GCF_042790125.1 Streptomyces scopuliridis | reverse complement strand
CCGGGGTGGGCTTATTGGTGTTGGTTGTGGGTTGGGCGGGGCTTTCGGGGGGGTGCCCGGCTGTCCCCCGGGGGGGGGGCGGGGGGGTTCTACCCCCCGCCCCCCGCGCCCCTTTCTTGGCCGGTCCCGGTCAGCTCTCCAGGGCCGGGTAGTCGAGATAGCCCTTGTCGTCGCCGCCGAAGAAGGACGCCGGGTCGGGGGTGTTGTACGGGCCGCCCGCCCTGAGCCGGGCCGGCAGATCGGGGTTGGCGAGGAAGAGCGCGCCGAAGGAGAGCAGATCGGCGGTGCCGTCCTCGATCAGCGCCAGCTCGCCGGCGCCGGTGAAGCCCTCGGTCGCGGCGTTGAGGACGAGCGTTCCGGAGAACAGCTTGCGCAGGGTGACCGTCAGTTCGCGGTTGTTCTCGATCAGATGCAGATAGGCGAGGCCGAGCGGCTCCAGCCGCGTGACCAGCGAGGTGTACACGGGCTCCGGGTCGGGCTCCGACACCCCGTTGTAGGGGTTGCCGGGCGAGATCCGGATCGCGGTCCGCTCGGCGCCGATCTCGGCGGCGACCGCGCGGGTCACCTCGACCGCGAAACGGATCCGGGCCTCGTCGGAGCCGCCCCACTCGTCGGTGCGCAGATTGGAGTTGGGGGCCAGGAACTGATGGATCAGATAGCCGTTGGCGCCGTGCAGCTCGACCCCGTCGAAACCGGCCTCGACCGCGTTGCGGGCCGCCGCGGCGAAGTCCGCGATCGTCTCCCGTACTTCGTCGGAGGTCAGCTCGCGCGGGGCGATGAAGTCCTTGGGTCCGTCATGGGTGAAGACCTGCCCCGGCGCGGCGACCGCGGAGGCGCCGACCGGGACCAGGCCGTCCGGCAGCAGGACCGGGTGGCCGATCCGGCCCGCGTGCATGATCTGCGCGAAGATCTTGCCGCCCTTGGCGTGTACGGCGTCGGTGACCCTGCGCCAGGCCGCGATCTGCTCGGCGCTGTGCAGTCCGGGGGTGTCGGGGTAGCCCTGGCCGACCACGGAGGGCTGGGTGCCCTCGGTGATGATCAGCCCGGCGGAGGCCCGCTGCGCGTAGTACTCCACCGTCGAGTCGGTGGGCGAGTTACCGGCGCCGAAGGCGCGGCTGCGGGTCATCGGGGCCATGGCGATGCGATTGGTGAGCTGGGTACCCGACAGGTCGATCGGGTCGAACGCGGTGGTCATGGGGGCTCCATAGCGGGCGTGAGAAGGGCGGGAACAAGGGCATGACGACATACGGCCGACACATTATGTGGTCGGCCAAGTAATCAACCGCGGGCCACCCTAGTTCATTCCCGGGGTCGATTATTGGCCGACCAAGGTAAAGTCGGTCCCATGACCTCGGACCCGCCCGCGACCTCCGGCACCCCCGCCTGTCCCGACCGGCTGCCCGCCGCCGCGCGCGGCGGTCCGCTCAGCCACGCCCTCTCCCGGGTGGCCCGGCTGCATCGCATCGCCGCCGGGAAGCTGCTGCGGAGCACCGGCCTCTACCCGGGCCAGGAGTTTCTGATGATGCACCTGTGGGACGCGGACGCGGTACGGCAGTCCGAGCTGATCAAGTCGATGGATCTCGACCCCTCGACAGTCACCAAGATGCTCCAGCGGCTGGACCACGCCGGGTACGTACGGCGCTCCGCCGACCCCCAGGACCGGCGCGCGGTACTGGTCACGGCCACCGCCGACAGCTGCACCCTGCGCTCCGAGGTCGAGGGCGCCTGGACGGAGCTGGAGGAGCACACCCTCGCGGGGCTGGACGACGGCGAACGCGCGGAGCTGGCCCGGCTGCTCGCGAAGGTCGAGGCCAACCTGTGCGCGGAGGCGGCGAACTGTCCGGACCGGCCGTCGGTCCATCCGGCGCCAGTCCAACCGGCGTCAGCTCAACCGGCGTCAGTCCATCCGGCCGGCCGAGGCGGAGGCGGCCAGGGCGATCAGTGAGGCCGTCTCGTCCAGGGCGTGCGGGTCCTCCGTGAGCCTGCTGGTGGCGATCCGGACATGGGGGCGGGAGTAGTCGACGCAGAAGCGGCTGCCCGGTGAGACGGTGACGCCCCGGGCGGCCAGGGTGACCAGCGCGGACGTCTCGTCCGCCACCGGCACCCACAGCATCAGCCCGTCCCGGTTCGCGGTGGGCACCCCGTGCGCGGCGAGGCGGGTGGCCAGGCCGGTGCGCCGCAGGTCGTAGCGGCGGGCGGCGGCGCGTACGTGCCGGGTCGTGCCGTCGTCGGTGAGCAGATGGGCCAGCGCGTCCTGGAGGATCCGGCTGGTCCAGCCCGTACCGAACGTACGCAGCACCCGCGCCCGTTCGACGACCTCCCGCGGCCCGCCGACCACCGCGATGCGCAGATCGGGCCCGTACGACTTGGAGTACGAGCGCACCAGGACCGTACGGCCCGGCAGGTGCGCGCCGATGCTCGCGGCCGGTGCCATGGCGACGGGGCCGATGCCGTCGTCCTCCAGGACGAGCACGTTCGGGGCGCCCGCCAGCACCGCCGCCAGCGCCGCCGCCCGCTCCTCGCCGATGGTCCAGCCGCAGGGCGCCTGGGCCCTCGACTGGTGCAGGAAGAGCGCAGGGCGCCGTTCGAGCGCCCGCGCGAGGGAGTCGGGAAGCGGCCCCTCGCCGTCACAGGCGACGGGCACGATCTGCGCGTCGAGCGCTTCGAGGATGTCCAGCAGCCGCGCGGCGGTCGGATCCTCCACGGCGACCCGGTCCCCCGGCACGATCAGCGCCTGGCAGAGCAGTTGCACCCCTTCGTAGCCGCCGCCCACGGCCATCCATGCCTCCGGTTCGAACGGCCAGGTCCCCTGTACGGCCTCCAGGAGCGCGGCGGTGATGGCCGAGCGCGAGTAGTCATTGAGGCGGGGGCTGCGCGCCCCGGCGAGGAGGGCGTCCTCCAGCGCGGGCAGCAGGGCCGGGTCCGGGGCCGCCACGGCGAGATCCAGCGTCAGATGCGAGCCGAGGTCACCGACCCGCTCGAAGCGGACCGGGTGCGGGACGGCCGGCGGGCCGCTGACGACGCTGCCGCGCCGGCCCAGCGTGGTGATCATCCGGTGTCTGCGCAGTACCGCCCAGGCGTCCGCGACGGTGCCGGGGCTGACGCCCAGCTCGGCGGCGAGAGCGCGCACGGTCGGCAGCGTGCTGCCGGGCGCCAGCTCCCCGGAGCGGATGAGGTCCGTCATGGCGGCGGCGACTCCGCGCGCGCTGGTGTCCGTGATGCGCCCGGCCAGCCTGGCCGCGCCCCGCGGACCGGCCGCCCACGTCCTGTCGACCGCGTTCTCCTGCATCGCCCACCCCTCGTCGGGCCGAACCCTGGCATGTGCTCCGTAGGTTACGGCATGGAAAATTTATGTTCGGACACAAACCAGATCTTGTTTGCCCTACCGCTGAACAATAGTGTTCCAGCCATCGCACGGCCGGATATGGCTGATTGAGGCTGAATACGGGCTATGCGTGACGTTGCGAGAAAACGCACCACCTGCAAGGAGTGTCTGCTGTGTCATCTCCCGTGATCCGTCTGGGACTTCGCGACTGGGACCATGTCGTACCGCTGGCCACGGGGATCGTGGGGGCAGCGGGCTTCACGGTCCGGATCGACTCACGGGACGTCACCCCCGACGTACTCGCCGAGCCCTCGCTCGACGGGGGCGAGACCTCGTTCAGCCGCTATGTCCAGGCCCGCGCGGCGGGGGACGACCGGCTGGTCGGGCTGCCCGCGTTCGTGATGCGCGGGTTCCGGCAGCGCTGCGTGCTGGTACGCGCGGACAGCCCGCTGCGCTCCCTCGGCGAGCTGGCCGGGGCCCGGATCGGGCTCACCGGCTGGCCGGACTCCGGCAACACCTGGACCCGCGCCCTGCTGCGCGCCGAAGGCGTGGATCTCACGGGCGTCGACTGGCGCGTGGGGCCCCTGACCCTCGGGGAGTCGGGCAAGGACCGGCTGGGCAGCAGGCCGCTCCCGTCGTATGTCTCGGCCATGGCCGAGGGCGAGTCGCTGGAGGAGGAGCTGGCCGCCGGGCGGCTGGACGCGATCCTCACCCCGTTCATGCCGCGCGAGCTGTTCACCCCGGCCAGCCGCTTCCGGCATCTGCTCCGCGATCACCGGGCCGCCGAGCGCGAGTACTGGGCGGCCACCGGGTTCGTCCCCGGAATCCATCTGGTCACCCTCAAACGGGAGGTCGTCGAGGCCCATCCGGCGCTGCCCGGCGCGCTGCTCGCGGGGCTGGAGCGGTCCAAGCGCCGCTGGGTCGAGCGCCGCCGGCTGCTCGCCGACACCACCCCGTGGCTGCTGGGCGAACTGACCGAGTCGGCGCTGCTGTTCGGCGACGACTGGATGCCATATGGGGCCGAGCCCAACGCGGAGATGACCCGCGCCTTCTGCGAGGAGCTGTACGCGCAGGGGATCTGGCCCGAGCCCATCGACCCGGGCGTGGTCTTCCCCGAGGCCGCGCTCGCGACCGTACCGGCCGGCTCCGCCCCGCTCACCTCGCCCGCCGCCGTACCCGCCGCCCTGCCCGCCCTCTGAACCACCCGGAGCCCCTCACCATGCGCATAGCCGTCGGACAATTCGCCGCCACCCCTGACTGGAAGGACAATCTGGCCGCCTGCCAGGAGCTGACCGCCGAGGCCGAGCGGGGCGGCGCCGATCTGCTCGTACTCCCCGAAGGCGTCCTGGCCCGCTTCACCGAGGACCGCCACCGCATCCGCGAGGTCGCCCAGCCCCTGGACGGCCCGTTCGTCACCGAACTGCGTGCCGCCACCGTCGGCGGCCATGTCACCGTCGTCGTCGGAATCCATGAACCGTCCGACGACGGACGGGTGTTCAACACGCTCGTGGCGGTGCGCGACGGGGAGCTGGTCGGCCGTTACCGCAAGATCCATCTCTATGACGCGTTCGGCGACCAGGAGTCGGCGAACGTACGTCCGGCGGATGAGCCGCCCGTCGTCATCGAGGTGGCCGGCACCAAGGTCGGCCTGATGACCTGCTACGACGTGCGCTTCCCCGAGCTGGCCCGGCTGCTCGTCGACGCGGGCGCCGAGGTGCTCGCGCTGCCCGCGGCCTGGGTGCGCGGCCCGGCCAAGGAGCGGCACTGGGAGGTCATGATCACGGCGCGGGCGCTGGAGAACACCTGCTGGGTGGCGGCCAGCGGCGAGTGCGGCCCGCGCAACATCGGCAACAGCCTGGTCGTGGACCCGCTCGGTACCGTCCGCTCCCGGCTCGCCGCCGTACGCGGTCTCGCCTGGGCCGAGGCCGACCCGGGCATCACCGCGGCGGCCCGCCGGACGCTGCCCGTCCTGGCCAACCGCCGGTTCGCCGTCGACCCGACCGTCATTCCTCTCCCTCTCCCCCTCGCCGGATCCGGAGCCCACTGATGAGAGTCCCGATGAGATTTCCGAAGCGACGTCCGAAGCGACTTCCGAAGCGATTCCCGAAGAGTGCCGTGTTCGCGGCCGGCACCGCCCTCTCCTGCTGTCTCGTCCTCGCGGGCTGCGGCACCAACCCGCCCCAGGCCAAGGGCGCCACGGACAACTCCGCCGGCACCGGTTCCGCGACGGGGACGCGACTGGCCGTGGACAAGGAGCTGAACGCGCTGCTGCCCGAGAAGACGCGTACCTCCGGCAAGCTGGTGTCGGTCAACAACGGTTCCTTCCCGCCGTACGAGATCGCCGGTTCCGACGGGCACAGCCTCACCGGCGCCTCCGCCGATCTCTCCGACGCGCTCGGGCAGCTCCTCGGCGTCACGATCGAGCATGTGACGGCCGACGGCCTGCCCAGTGAGCTGACCGGTATCAAGGCCGGCCGCTACGACCTCGCCATCGGCCCGGTCGGGGACTTCAAGGACCGCCAGGGCGCCAACGACTTCGTCGACTGGGTGCGGGAGTTCGTCGTCTTCGCCGTGCCGAAGGGGAATCCGCACGGCATCAAGGACCTGGACAGCACCTGCGGGCAGCGGATCGCGGTCATGGGCGGCGGCTCGGCGGAAGGCGTGATCAAGACGCAGAACGAGAAGTGCGTCAAGGACGGCAAGCCGGCCGTCAAGATCCAGTCCTACAAGGACCAGCCCGGTTCCATCCTGGCCGTGCGCTCCGGCCGCGCCGACGCCTTCTTCTCCTCGCAGGCGCCCCTCACCTACTTCGTCGCGCAGGCCAAGGGCGACCTGGAGCTGACCGGCACGGGCCAGTCCAACGGCTTCGACGACCTGTACCAGGGCGCCGTCGTCGCCAAGGACTCGCCGCTGCGCGACGTACTCGTCAAGGCGATCCAGAAGCTCATCGACAACGGCACCTACGGCCAGGTCATGAAGAAGTGGGGGCTGTCGGCCAACCAGCTCGACAAGCCCGGTATCAACCTCGGCGTCTGAGCCCGGTCCTCGGCGCCCGATCCCCGTAAGGAGGTGAGCCGACCATGGCCACCGCACACTCCCCGACCACCACGAAGGCCACGAAGGACGCGAAGGACGCGCGCGAGGACACCGCCGCCGCGCCGGACGCGGTCCCCGCCGTGGACGTGGCCGGAGCCGCCCCCGTCCGCCATCCGCTGCGCTGGCTCTCCGTCCTGGTCCTCGCGGTCCTCGCCGCGCAGCTCGGCCACTTCCTGGTGACCAACCCGAACTTCGAATGGTCCACCGTCGGCAGCTACTTCGGCGCGCAGGTCATCGGCGAGGGCATCGCCACGACGATCGAGCTGACCGTGGTCGCGATGCTGATCGGCATCGTCGGCGGCGTACTCGTCGCGGTGGGCCGGATGTCGGAGAACCGCGTGCTGAGCGCGGTCTGCGGGGCGTACGTCTGGTTCTTCCGCGGCATCCCCGTCCTGGTCCAGCTGGTGTTCTGGTACAACCTCTCCGCGCTGCTGCCCCGGATCTCGTTCGGGGTGCCGTTCGGGCCGGAGTTCATCGGCGGGCAGACCAACTCGCTCATCACGCCGCTGTTCGCCGCCATCCTCGGCCTCGGTCTCAACGAGGCCGCGTACATGGCCGAGATCGTGCGCGGCGGTCTGCTGGGCGTCGACCAGGGGCAGACGGAGGCCGCCGCCGCGCTCGGTATGGGCAGGGCGCGGATCCTGCGGCGCGTGGTGCTGCCGCAGGCCATGCGGTTCATCGTGCCGCCCACCGGCAGCCAGGTGATCAACATGATGAAGGCCACCTCGCTGGTGAGCGTCATCGCCCTGGCCGATCTGCTCTACACCGTGCAGTCGATCTACAACCGCACCTTCGAGACCATCCCGCTGCTGATCGTCGCGTGCCTCTGGTACCTGGTCATGACGTCCGTGCTGTACGTCGGCCAGTCGTTCATCGAGCGGTACTACGCGCGCGGGGCGACCCGTAACGCACCCCAGAGCTTCTGGGACTTCGCGTTCTTCCGCCGCCGCGCGGCCCCGTTCCCGGCGGCGCGGGAGCGGTCGGCACCGTCGGCAGCATCGGCACCGTCGGCACCGGAGAAGGAGACCCGATGATCAAGGACGCTCTCACGACGGACGCCCCGGTGGACCCGGTGGACCCGGCGACGGCGGGCCCGCCCCTCGTCGTGGCCCACGATGTCCACAAGCGGTTCGGCCAGCTGGAAGTGCTGCGCGGCATCGACCTCGAAGTCCGCGCGGGCGAGGTGGTGGTGCTGCTGGGCCCGTCCGGATCGGGCAAGTCGACCTTCCTGCGGTGCATCAACCATCTGGAACAGATCGACGCGGGCTCCATCCATGTCGGCGGACGGCTGATCGGCTACCGCAGGTCCGGCTCCCGCGTCCACCATCTGCGCCCCCGCGAGGTGACCCGGCAGCGCCGTGACATCGGCATGGTGTTCCAGCACTTCAATCTCTTCCCGCATATGACCGTGCTGGGCAATGTCATGGAGGCCCCGGTGGGGGTGCTCCGTACGCCGAAGACCGAGGCACGGGAGAGGGCGCTGGCGCTCCTGGGGCGCGTGGGGCTGTCGGACAAGGCGAACGCCTATCCGCGCCAGCTCTCCGGTGGCCAGCAGCAGCGCGTCGCCATCGCCCGCGCCCTGGCGATGCGGCCGGAGCTGATGCTCTTCGACGAGCCGACCAGCGCCCTGGACCCGGAACTCGTCGGTGAGGTCCTGGCCACGATGCGGGATCTGGCCCGGGACGGTCTCACCATGCTCGTGGTGACCCATGAGATCGGCTTCGCGAAGGAGGTGGCGGACCGGGTGGTCTTCATGGACGGCGGGCGGGTACTGGAGAGCGGCACGCCCCGGGAGGTGCTCGACCACCCCACCCACGAACGCACCCGGGCCTTCCTGGGACGCTTCCTCTAAGAACCGCCGGAAAGCGTCCGCGTCAACAGCCGCCCCGCCGTCCGCTCAGCCGGCGAGCACGTCCAGCGTCCGGTCCACGTCGGCGGTGGTGTTGTAGAGGTGGAACGCCGCCCGTACATACCCGGCGCGCAGCGAGACCGCCACCCGCGCCCGCCGCAGATCGGGGTGACGGTGCGTCAGTCCCGGGACGGACACGATCGCCGACTCGCCGGGGACCGGCTCGTGGCCGAGCCCGGTCAGTCCCGCCCGGAAGCGGGCGGCGAGGGCGGTGTCATGGGTGTGGATCGCGTCGATGCCGATCTCCTCCAGCAGCGCGAGGGACCGCTCGGCGCCGTAGTACGAGAGGAAGGCCGGCGGCTCGTCGAAGCGGCGCGCGGTGGTGGCCAGCCGCTCGACGGCACCGTACGTGCTGTCCCACGTGTCCTCGGCGGCCACCCACCCCGCGTGCCGCGGCACCAGTGACCCCTGCGCCTCCTCGGTCACGGTGAGGAAGGATGAACCGCGCGGGCAGAGCAGGAACTTGAACCCGCCGGTCACGGTGTAGTCGTACGCCCCGGCGTCCAGCGGCAGCCAGCCGGCCGACTGGGTCGCGTCCAGCAGCGTACGGGCGCCGTGCGCCGCCGCGGCGGCCCGGATCGCCGGCAGATCGGCGACCCTGCCGTCCGCGGACTGGGCCGAGGAGAAGGCCACCAGCGCCGTGCCCGGCCGTACCTCCCCGGCCAGCTTCTCCAGTGGCGCGTACCGGAGCACGAGATCGCCGCGGACGGCGAAGGGGGTGATGACGGAGCTGAAATCGCCCTCGGGGAACAGGACTTCGTCACCCGGCCGCAGGGAGGACGCGATCAGCCCGACATGTACGGCGACCGAACCGCCCACCGCGACCCGCTCGGCCGGGACCCCGGCCAGCCGGGCGAAGGAGTCGCGCGCGGCGCCCACGGTCTCGAAACTCCCCGCGCCCTCACCGCCCCGGCCGGTCGCGTTGTCCCGGGCCAGCGCCTGGACGGCCTCGACCGACCTGCGGGGCAGCAGACCGCAGCTGGACGTGTTCAGATACGTCATATCCGGCGCGAACTCGGCGCCTCCCAGGGAGTCCATGGATCCACCCTGGAACCCGGCCACCTCATAGTCAATCGCGCATACGTGAACGGAACACCCAAGCGATCCTTATGAATGGGCCCCGGCCTGCGGAATCTCGCAGGAGCCGTCGGTGTCACAGACGGCGGCGTCCGGCGACGCCGCGCCGACGGGCGTGAGCGTACGGCCCTGCCACGCCTGCTCCAGCGCCTGCGTGAACGCCTCGGCCGGCTGCCCGCCGGAAACGCCGTAGCGCCGGTCGAGCACGAAGAACGGCACCCCGCTCGCGCCCAGTTCGGCGGCCTCGCGCTCATCGGCCCGTACCTCGTCGGCGTACGCGTCCGCGTCGGCGAGCACCCCGCGGGCCTCCGTCTCGTCCAGACCGGCCTCGACGGCGATCGACACCAGGGTCTCCTGGTCGTAGACGGAACGCTCCTCGGCGAAGTTCGCCCGGTAGGCGAGGTTCAGCAGCTCGTCCTGGCGGCCCCGGGCCTTGGCGAGATGGAGCAGCCGGTGGATGTCGAACGTACTGCCGTGATCGCGCCCCTCGATCCGGTAGCCCAGCCCCTCGGAGCGCGCGTTGGCGGCGACGCCCTCCTCCATGGCGAGCGCCTCCGCCCGGCTGCGCCCGTACTTGGCCGCCAGCATGTCGACGACCAGCCCGGTGTCCCCCTTGGCGTGCCCCGGATCCAGCTCGAACGACCGGTGCACCACCTCGACCTCGTCCCGGTGGGCGAAGGCCGCGAGTCCCTTCTCGAACCGGGCCTTTCCTATGTAGCACCAGGGACAGGCGATGTCGCTCCAGATTTCGACGCGCATGTTTCGGCTTCTCTCCAGGGTCGGGGGTGTCGGGTGCCGGGGGTGTACGGAGGCAGCCTCCGGCCCCTGGGCAACGCATCCGCGCCCCGCGGGATTCCCGGCCGTCACGAAAGGTGGTGCGGCACCTGGTGGATGTAGGAGGCGCCGCAGGCGTGGCAGAGCGGCTGCCCGGCGGGCGTGCCCCACGCGTCCGTCGTCTGTGTGACGGCGTCCGGATCCAGCTCGCGCCCGCACAGCGCGGTCGTCTGGTCCAGTCGCGTGATGTGCCATACCTCGAATCGGGGTTCCGGGTCACGGGGTGAGGCGCCCTCCGCGTACTCCGCGCGCATTTCGTATTCCATGCTCGGTCTCCTGATCGGCGTAATGGCCCACGGAATGTGGTGGTCGACGGAATGTGGTGGTCCACGGAATCCAGTGGCCCACGGCACGACGACGCATGATTGCCCGCTTCCCCGAACGCTTGAAACAGGCCCGCTCCCTCCCCCTTCAGGTCAACCGTATTCCCCGTCGCCATTCGCGGATCAGCAGATATCCGAGGTACACACCCCCGATGGCCATGGTGTAAATGCCGACGGGCAGATTCTCGAAGAGGGGCGCCTGCTGCGCGGCGAGATCCGCGAGCACCAGCAGCAACGCGCCGACCAGCGCGGACAGTGTCAGATGGGGGCCGGAGCCGTGGGTGAGCCGCTTGGCGATCTGCGGCGCGGTCAGCGCGATGAACGCGATGGGGCCGGCGACGCTGACCGCTCCGGCGGAGAGCACGATCGACAGGGTGACGGCGATGCTCTTCGTCGTCCCCGGCTCGGAGCCGAGCCCGCCGGCGAGTTCGTCGCCCATCTCGGCGATGCCGAGCCGGCGCGCGATCAGCGCGGTGAGCGGGGCCACGACGAGCAGCACGAGCCAGATCGTGCCCGCGTCGTCCCAGGACCGGGCCGCCAGACTGCCGTTGACATAGGCGGTGAGGACGGACGCCTTGTCCCGTTCCACGGCGTAGACCACGTACTGGATGACCGCCGTGGCGATCGCGGCGACCCCGATACCGGCCACCACGAGCCGCCCCGGGCTCCGGAATCCGCTCCCGGTCGATACGTACACCAGCACCATGGCGAGCACGGCTCCGGCGAGCGCGCCCATCGGCACCGGCAGCGTCCCCGGCAGGAACAGCGCGACGATCGCGGCGCCCGCGCCCGCCCCGGCGTTGAGCCCGATCACATCGGGGCTGCCCAGGGGGTTACGGGTGACGGACTGGAAGAGCGCGCCCGACAGGCCGAGCGCCGCGCCGGTGCCCACCGCGACCACGAGCCGCGGGCCGCGCAGCCGCTCCAGCACGAACGCGTCCTTCCCTTCCGCGCCGCCTGTGACGGCGCCCGCGAGGTCGGCGAGCGGGATACCGAGCCGCCCCAGCGAGAGCGTGGCGAGCGCGCCGGCGACGATCAGGACCAGCAGGACGGCCGCGATGATCACGGAGATACGGCGCACGGGCAGCGCCACGGCGCGACCGACCGTCAGATAGCCGGGGGGCGAGGCCGGTCCCCCGGTCCGGGTCCCGGACCGCGTCCCGGTCCACGTCCACGTCCGCGTCCGGGTGGGCGTCATGAGGTCCCCTTCATCCGGCGTACGGCGTAGAGCAGCGCGGGCGCTCCGATGAACGCGGTCACGACTCCGACCATCAGTTCCTGCGGACGCAGGACGACCCGGCCCGCCACATCCGCCAGGAGCAGCAGCGCGGGACCGGCGACCGCGGAGAACGCGATCTGGAGCCGGAAGTCGACCCCGACCAGCGCCCGCACCAGATGCGGAACGGCCAGTCCGACGAAGGCGATGGGGCCGACGGCCGCGGTCGCCGCCGCACTCAGCAGCGTCGCCGCGAACAGTCCGGCCCCGCGCACCAGCGCCGGGTTCGCCCCGAGAGACGCGGCGGACTCGTCGCCGAGCGCCATCGTGTTGAGGCCGGGGCCCAGCAGCAGGGCGATCACGAGCCCGGACGCGGCGAACGGCAGCACCGACAGCAGGACGTCGAAGTCCCGGCCGCCGAGGGCGCCGACCACCCAGTACCGGTAGCTGTCGAAGACCTTCGGTCTGCTCAGCGTGACGGCCTGGATGAACGCCATCAGCACCGCGGAGAGCACCGCCCCCGCGAGCACCAGCCGCACCAGGGACGTACTCGCCCCCGCCGCTCCGATGGCATGGACGAGAAGCCCGGCGAGCAGGGCGCCGGGCAGCGCCCACCACATGGTGTCGGTGGTGCCCGAGGCCCCCAGGAACGCGGTCGCGGCGACGACGCTCGCGGCCGCGCCCGCGTTGATGCCGAGGAGCCCCGGGTCGGCCAGCGGGTTACGGGTGACCCCCTGCATCAGCGTGCCGGCCACGGCGAGACAGAGCCCGGCGAGCAGCCCGAGCGCGGTCCTCGGGTAGCGGCTCTCGACCACGGTGGTGACATAGGGGTCGGCGGTGCCGGAGAGTACGTCGAGGACATCGCCGAACGAGGTGTTCCTGCTGCCGAACATGACGCTCGCGAGCACGGCGCAGGCGAGCACGGCCACCCCGGCGAGCAGGGCGTACACCCGCCGGGACGTGCTGGTGGGCATCCCGCCACGTCCCTCCGACCGGGCTCGGCTCACGTGCCGAGCTTGGCGACGGCTTTGTCGATCAGCGGCAGATAGCGGTCGATGACCCAGGGGACGGTGAGCGGGTTGATGATGGACGACGCCGTGACGAAGGAGTTGTCGTCACTGGCGACCACGGCGCCGCGCTTGACGGCGGGGATCGCCGCGTACAGCTTCTGCGCCTCGATCTCCTCGCGGGTCCTGGCGTCGGTGTAGAACGTGAAGACCAGATCGCTGTCGGCGAGCTTCTCGGCGTTCTCCAGGCCGATCAGCGCGGAGTCGGTGCCCTTGGTCTCCTTGAAGGTGTTCACGACGGGATCGACGGTGAGCCCGAGGGACGAGACCATCTCGACCCGCTGCTCCTCGCTCTGGAACACACCGAGGGTGCCGGGGCCGGAGGTGTAGATGTACGAGAACGAGACGTCCTTGTAGTCCGGCCGGGTCGCGGCGGCGTCGGCGAGCCGCTTCTCGATCTCCGAGGTGAGGGTCTTCGCCTCGGCGGGCTGCCCCAGCGCCTTGGCGATGATCTCGATCTGCTGGTCCCAGTTCGTGCTCCACGCCAGCTCGGGGTAGGCGACGGTCGGCGCGATGTCGGAGAGGATGTCGAACTGCTCCTGGGTGACGCCCGACCACGGGGCCAGGATCACATCGGGTTCGAGTTCGGTGATGGCCTCGAAGTCGATGTCCTCACCGCCCGCGAACTGCGTCGGCAGCGTGTCGCCCGCCTTGGTCACGGCCTCGTGGATCCACGGCAGATAGCCGGTCTTGTCACTGCCCCACTCATAGCTCTCGATGCCCACGGGCGTGTGGCCGAGCGCGATGGCCGTCTCGGCGGAGCCCTGGCCCAACGTGACGACACGTTCGGGCTGCTCGGATATCTTCGCGTCGCCGAGGGCGCTCTTGATCGTGACCGGGAAGGCTCCGGATCCGCCGCTCCCGGCCGACGCGCCGCCGGGCTCCGGGTCGCTCGACGAGCAGCCGCCGAGAACGAGTGCGAACGCGGCGGCGGTTGCCGAGGCGGCGAGCGTCCGACGACGCGCGCGGGTGAACCAGGCTGGCATGACGTTCCTTCAGGTCTTCGCGGGCAGCACGGACGCGCCGCACGATCAGAAATGCTTAGGTAAGCCTAAGCTAAGTAGGATCTGCCTTCAACCGGGTACGCGCGAGCCGGCCGCCGAGGGTCTCTCCTCGGGTGGGTGGCCGCGTCAGCGGGCCACGAGGGGCGGGGTGAGTGCCGCGTCCAGGTACGGGTTGTCGACCGGGGCCGGGGGGCGGACCAGTCGGCGGCGTTCCAGCTCGCACAGGCTGGTGCGTTCGTAGCGCCGCCGCAGCCCGAGATAGGCCGTGGCCTCGGCGCCGTACAGGTCCATGGCACGCTCCAGGCCGCTGGGGCAGGGGCGTTCGGGGACCAGCGCGAGACGCAGCCAGGGGATGGACCGCTGGAGCGCGTCGTTCACCCGGGTCACCGATGTCTCGGTCGGATGCACGATGTGGTGGACGCGCGCCCCGGGCGGGACGTCCGACGGGTTCGTGGTGGTCGCCTGCTCGGCGAGGCTCAGCATCGCGCGGGCAGCGGCGTCGACCTGCAGGAGGTTGATGCTGGCATCAGGGGCGCCCAGCAGCCGGACGGTCAGCCGCCCCGTGGCGTCGAGCGGCGCGGAGGAGGCGTCGACCAGGGCCCGGGGGCCGTGCCGCAGGAAGAGGGTGAGCTTGGCGGCCAGTACGGCATAGGTGTGCTGCGGGGCGCGTGGCAGGGCGGTCCGGTCGCTGAGCAGCACACTGGGCCGGAAGACCGTGGCGCCCCGGCCCCGCGTACGCGCCCAGTCGTGGACCAGCCGCTCGGCGCGGTACTTGGACTCCTCGTACGGGGTGAGAAAGCCGGACGCCTCCAGCTGCCGCTCCGGTACGACACCGTCGATCCGCGCCCCGGCCACGAACGCGGTGCTGACATGGAACAGATGCGGGGCGCGGCGGCCGGCCGCGGCCAGCGCGAGGATCTGCCGGGTGCCCTCCACATTGGTGCGGTGCAGTTCCCCGGCGTCTGCGTGCAGTTTGGTCAGCGCGGCACAGTGCAGGACGGCGTCCACACTGTCCGCCACCGCCTGGAACTCGCCCTCGGACAGGCCGAGCCGGGGGCGGTCGAGGGTGATCTGGACGGCCCGCACCTGGCGCGCCACCCGCTGTACGGTCTCGGCCGGCGCCCCGGCCGAGCGCAGGGCCAGCGCGAGTGAGGCCATGGCCCGGTACGGGGGCTGGCGTACCAGCGCCACGACCCGGGTGCCCTGCGGCAGCAGATGCAGCAGCAGATACGAGGCGAGGAAGCCGGTCGCTCCGCTGATGGCGATCGTGGAGTCGGCCAGGGCGGGAGTGGCCGAGCCGGGGCGGGAGCCCGGGGCGGGACCGGGCACGTGAGGGGTGGGGCCAGGTCCGGCCCCGGGTTCGTCGGGTTCGGGGTCGGGCACTTCGGCGTCGGGCATGCCTTCTCTTCACATTCTTCGCGGGGAGCGTCCAGTCGCTCGGAGACCCACTCATCGCCCCGGAGTTCACCCGGAACCGGCTCACGAGGAGACCGAACCTATCCCGGCCGGCGGGCTTTAACCGCTCCTTATGTCCGGCGTGATCATCTTCCACCCCATCGAGTGACTTATCTGCTTCACGTATTGCCCGGGACCTCGAATCGCAGCACGCGATGGGTGTCATGGCGCGGGTGGTGCGGATCGGGGTACCAGCCGTGCCGGGCGTAGAAGGACCGGGCGCGCGTGTTGTGCTCGTACACCTCAAGCCGCGCCGTAGCGACTCCCACGCGCTGCCAGGCGCTGACGCACGCGCTGTGCAGCGCGCCGCCGATGCCGCGGCGCCACCGCGCCGGAGCGACATGGAACTGGGTGAGCGTCATGACGCCCCCGGCCGGACGGTACGCGGCGATGCCCGCGAGCCCGGAGTCGTCCACGGCACAGAGCACCGCCGCGTCCGGGTCCTCCCCGGCGAGGGCCCGCGTCCAGCCCGCGCGGACACGGGCGCGCTCGGCCGGGCCGTCGTAGGCGTCCTCCGGCAGATGGCCGCGGTAGTACGTGGCACGGGCCTCGGCGTGCAGGACCGCGATGGCGTCGAGGTCGCCGGGCACCGCGGTCCTGATCACCGGAACGCTGGAAGGGAAGCTCATGGAGAGGGGGACGCGCCCGCGCCGGCGGCCGGTTGCGCCCCCTGGACGAGCGGGTCCGCGGGCGGCGGAATCTCAGCTGCCGTCCCGCGCGTCCGCGAGTCCCTCCGGCCGGAAGGCGATCCTGTCGTAGGTGACCGCGCACCCCTCGCCCGTGGGCGACTGCGCCAGGAAGCCGACGCGCGCCGCCGCGGCCTGCTCGGGCGTGCCGAGCGTGAAGACCCGGACGAAGGTCCACCGCTCGCCGTCCGGGGAGGCGTGGAAGGCGAACGCCCGGCCGGTGCGGCTGATCCGCAGCCAGTGGCTGTCTCCGTCGACCACAAAGGAGTTGGCGTCGTCGGAGTGGCCGCGGGTGACGACCGTACAGATCGTCGGACGCTCCGGCGACAGCTCCAGACAGAGCTTGGCCCAGTGCCGCGCGTCGGCCTCCAGAGCGAGCACGCCCGCGTCGAAGGCGGCGGCGAAGCCGACCGTGACGCGGGCGATCAGCTGGAAGTCGCCGTCCGGGGTACCGAGCAGGCGCGGCGCGTCGGAGGCCGGCTCCAGGGACGCGCCCGCCGGTGGTACGAAGCGGTCCTGCCGTGCGCCCGCCCGGCCGGTGAGCGCTCCGTCCGCGTAGCGCCACGCGCCCTCGGGTCCGTACGCCCGCAGCGGGAACGGCAGTTCGGGCAGGTCGATCGGCTGATCACTCATGCGCTCGGCTCACCGTGCTCGGCTCCCTGTTGTCAGTTCGGTTCCCTGTTGTCCGTTCCCTGTTGTCAGTTCTCCGGGCGGCCGTCCACCCGGCGCGGCAGGTCCAGGGGGTTGTCGTCGCGCAGCTCCGGCGGGAGCAGCGCGGCCGGCGTCGACTGGTACGAGACCGGGCGCAGCCAGCGCTCGATCGCCGTGGCGCCGACCGAGGTGGAGGTGGAGGTGGTCGCCGGGTAGGGGCCGCCGTGGTGCTGCGCGGGGGCGACGGCGACGCCGGTCGGCCAGCCGTTGACCAGGACGCGTCCGGCGAGCGGGGTGAGCGCCGCGAGCAGTTCGGCGGCGCCGGGCTCGAAGCCGTCGGGCTCGTCGGCGAGTTGGAGCGTGGCGGTGAGATTGCCCGGAAGGCGGGAGAGCACCGAGGTGATCTCGTCCCGGGACGCGTACCGCGCGACGACGGTCACCGGGCCGAAGCACTCCTCCAGCAGCAGATCGTGCGGACCCTCGGTGGCGAGCAGTTCCGCGTCCACGGTCAGGAAGCCCGCGCTGACGGTGTGTTCGCCGCCCGCGCCGGGGGTGACCGGGGCGTCCACGCCGGGCAGCGCGGCCCGTTCGCGTACGCCCGTGACGAAGGCGTCCCGCATCCGGTGGTCGAGCATCACCCCGGGTTCGGTCTCGCTGACGGCCGTCGTCAGGGACTTCACCAGCCGGTCGCCCGGCTCACCGGCCGGTGCCAGGACGAAACCCGGCTTGGTGCAGAACTGCCCCTCCCCCAGCGTCATCGAGCCGGCCAGCCCGGCACCGATCTGCTCGGCGCGCTCGGCCGCGGCGGCCTCGGTGATCACGACGGGGTTGAGGGAGCCCAGCTCGCCGTGGAAGGGGATGGGTGTGGGCCGGGCGGCGGCGGCGTCGAAGAGCGCGCGTCCGCCGCGGACGGAACCGGTGAAGCCGGCCGCCGACACGAGTGGGTGCCGTACGAGCAGGATGCCCGCCTCGAAGCCGTGCACCAGAGTCACCACGTCCTCGGGCAGCCCCACTTCGGCGGCGGCCCTGCGCAGCACGGACGCGCACAGTTCGGAGGTGGCGGGGTGGTCCGGGTGCGCCTTGACGACGACGGGGCAGCCGGCCGCGAGCGCGCTCGCGGTGTCGCCGCCGGGCACGGAGAAGGCGAGCGGGAAGTTGCTCGCGGAGTAGACGGCGACCACGCCGAGCGGCACCTTCCAGCGGCGCAGATCGGGCCAGGGCGGGGTGCGGTCGGCGTCGGCGTGGTCGATGCGTACGTCGAGGAAGGCGCCCTCGTCGACGACCTCCGCGAAGGCCCGCAGCTGGGCGGTGGTACGGGCGAGCTCGCCGGTGAGCCGGACGGGGCCGAGCGCGGTCTCCGCGTCCGCTGCCTCGATGACGTGCGCTCCGGCCTCGTCGAGCAGATCGGCCGCCGTACGGAGCAGGGCGGCGCGCGCGGTACGGTCGGCGAGCGCGGCCCGTGCGCCGTGCGCGCCGCGCACCGCGCGGTCGACCTCCTCCGCCGTGGCCTCGTGCGCGACCTGCTCGCGCTGCTTCCCTGTTCGGGGGTCGACACTCCAGACTGGTGCTGCTGCCACCGCGACTTTCCTTCCCGACGTACCGACGTACCGACCTACAGACCGACGGAGCGAGCGAGCGACGTGACGGACCGCTGCCGCCCCTCGGAACCTGTTCGGTATTCTGAACAGAGTTCCTGATGGTGAATTGTCAAGGACTCTATTTCCGCGCGTTCCGTGTGGTCAAGAGTGGTCAGGAGAGCGAGTCAAGTGGGCGAGAAGGAGCGAGGGACGATGTCGACCGCGGAGACCGGTGGCGCACAAGTGAAGTCCGCCGTGCGGACGGTGGAACTGCTGGAGTACTTCGCGGGACGCCCCGGCATGCACTCGCTCGCCGCCGTCCAGGAGGCGGTCGGCTACCCCAAGTCCAGCCTCTACATGCTGCTGCGCACGCTCGTGGAGCTGGGCTGGGTGGAGACGGACGCGACGGGCACGCGGTACGGCATCGGCGTACGGGCCCTGCTGGTCGGCACCTCGTACATCGACGGTGACGAGGTCGTCGCCGCCGCCCGCCCCACGCTGGACCGGCTCTCCGACGACACCAGCGAGACCATCCACCTCGCGCGGCTCGACGGCACGAACGTCGTCTATCTCGCCACCCGCCAGTCCCAGCACTATCTGCGGCCCTTCACCCGCGTCGGCCGCCGGCTGCCCGCGCACTCCACCTCGCTCGGCAAGGCGCTGCTGGCGACGCACAGCGACGAGCAGGTGCGCAAGCTCCTGCCGGAGACCCTGCCCGCGCTGACCGAGCACACCATCACGGACCGCGAGAAGCTCATCGAGGAGCTGCACACCGTACGGGAGCAGGGGTACGCGGTGGACCGCGAGGAGAACACGCTCGGGCTGCGCTGCTTCGGTATCGCGATCCCGTACCGCACGCCGGCGCGCGACGCGATCAGCTGCTCGGTGCCGGTGGCCCGGCTCACCCCCGGGCACGAACAGATGATCAAGGACACCCTGTTCGACGCGCGCGACCGGCTCACGCTCGCCACCCGGCGGCTCTGACCGGCCGGTCCCGCCGGCCGCCGGCCCGGCCCGGATGAGGAATTCCTGAGAAGCGTGCGGGGCGGGAACGCCGTCCGCGCCGTCGCTCGTCCCTCATACGGGATGAACAAGACGATCAGACACACGGCGGTCATCTGTCTGCTGCTGGTGCTCGCCCTGCTGGTGCGGGCCACCTGGGTGCAGGCGTACGAGGCCAGGGCCCTCGCGGACGACAAGCACAACCGGCGGAACATCATGGCGCAGTACGCGCAGCCGCTCGGTGACATCATCGTGGCCGGCTCGCCGGTCACGGGCTCCAGAAAGACGGCGAGCGGCGATCTGGCGTACGAGCGCACGTACACGGACGGCGCGCTCTACGCACCTGTCACCGGCTACAGCTCACAGGCGTACGGCTCGACCCAGCTGGAGGGCATCTACGCCGGTGTCCTGGACGGGACGGACAGCCGGCTGAAGAATCCGCTGGACGCGATCATGGGCAAGCAGACCGCGCCGGGCGACGTACTGACCACGATCGACCCCGCCGTACAGGAGGCCGGATACCGCGCGCTCGGCGGCAAGAAGGGCGCCGCCGTGGCGATCGACCCGGTGACCGGCCGGGTGCTCGCGGTGATCAGCACCCCCTCGTACGACCCCACGAAGATCAGCGGCACCACGGACGGCGACGCCTGGAAGCAGCTGACCGGGGACGCGGCGAAGCCGATGGTCAACCGCGCCCTGCGGCAGCCGCTGCCGCCGGGCTCGACGTTCAAGCTGGTGGTGGCCGCGGCGGCGCTGGAGGACGGTCTGTACAGCTCGGTCGACGAACGGACCGACAGCCCCGACCCGTACACCCTGCCCACCACGACCACCGTCCTGCGCAACGAGAACAGCTCCGCGCCGTGCGAGAACGCCACCATCCGCACCGCCCTCGCGTACTCCTGCAACACCGTCTTCGCGAAGATGGCCGACGAACTCGGCCAGGACAAGGTCCGCGCGATGGCGGAGAAGTTCGGCTTCGACGACGCCACGCAGGAGATGCCGGTGCGCGCCTCGGAGAGCGTGTATCCGTCCGGCATGGACCGCGCGCAGACGGCGCTGACGGGGATCGGCCAGTTCGATGTGACCGCGACCCCGCTCCAGATGGCCATGGTCTCGGCGGCCCTGGCCAACGACGGGCTGCTCGCCGCGCCGCACATGGTGTCGAAGGTCGTGGACGCGAGCGGGGACACCCTCCAGTCGTACCAGGACGGCGACACGAAGCGGATCGTCTCCTCGTCGACGGCCGAGCAGCTGCGCAGCGCGATGGTGACGGTCGTCCAGGACGGTACGGGCACGAACGCGCGGATCGGCGGAGCCGAGGTGGGCGGCAAGACGGGCACCGCGCAGCACGGCGTGGACAACGTCAACACGCCGTACGCGTGGTTCACCTCGTACGCGAAGGACTCGTCCACCGGCAAGCAGGTGGCGGTCGCGGTCGTCGTGGAGGACTCGGGCGCGGCGCGTTCGGAGGTCAGCGGGAACGGTCTGGCCGCGCCGATCGCACAGAAGATGATGACTGCGGCGCTGAACTGATCCGGCGCCCCCACCGCACCACGCTCAGCCCCCGCCGGCCCCGGCCCTGAGCCGCCCCGTGCTCGTCTAAGGCCCTTTCCGTGCCGGGGAGTAGGGCGAAATCACGATGCGCCGACCGGGTCCTCAGGGGCCACTCTGGCGCCCGTACGGGACGCGTACCGGACGCGTACGGGACGGGTGCCGCGAGGCGGAAGGGGCCGGTGGGGCAGTGGGGTTGGGCGGGGGAGGTCTCGGGGGTGTGCTGCGGGACCGTAACGCGGGGCTGTACCTGACCGGTGTCGTCGTCTCCGGTTTCGGAACGTCCGCGATGTGGCTGGCGGCCGGGATCTGGACCAAGTCGCTGACGGGCTCGGACAGTCTGGCCGCGCTCACGGTCTTCGCGCTGTGGGCGCCCGCGCTGGCGGGCCCCCTGCTGGGGACGGTCGCCGACCGGGTGCGCCGGCGGCCCCTGCTGATCGGCTGCAACCTCGCCATGGCGGCCCTGCTGCCGCTGCTGCTCGCCGTCGACTCGGCGGACCGTGTCTGGATCCTCTTCTGCGTGCTGTTCGTCCATGGGGCGAGCGGTGTCCTCCAGGACGCGGCGGAGTCGGCTCTGGTCGCCACGGCGATCGACCCTCGGCTGCTGGGCGACTTCAACGGGCTGCGGATGACGGCCAACGAGGGCATGAAACTGCTGGCGCCGCTCGCGGGCGCCGCGCTCTACGCCGGGTTCGGCGGCGGCGCCGTGGCGCTGCTCGACGCGGCGACCTTCGCCGTGGCCGCCGGGCTCTTCGCGGCGATGCGCGTACGGGAGGAGCGGCCGGGCCAGGACCCCGTCGGCGGCCGGGGGGCGGGCCTGGCCGAGGGCGTCCGGGCGCTGCGGGGCTCCGCGGCCGTACGGCCGCTCGTACTGGCCGCGTCGGCGACGATGCTGCTCGCCGGGCTCAACGGCGCGGCCATCTACGCGGTCGTCGACCGCGGGCTCGGCCACTCCCCCACGTATGTGGGGGTGTTGTACGCGGTGCAGGGCGCCGGGTCCGTACTGACCGGGCTGGTGGCGGGTCCGCTGTTGCGGCGGCTGCCGGAGCGGGTGTTCGCCGCCGCCGGTATCGCGCTGTTCGCGCTGGCCGTGGCGGCGCGGGCGCTGCCGTACGACGCGGTGGTGCTGGCGAGCGCCGTCGGCGTCGGCGTCGGGCTGCCGTGTGTGCTGATCGCGGCGATGACGGCGGTGCAGCGCGAGATCCCGGCCCCGGTCCTCGGCCGTACGGCGGCCACCGCCCACACGCTGATGTATGTGCCCAACGCGCTGGCGCTGGCGCTCGGCGCGGGTCTGATCGCGCTGGCCGACCCGTCCGTACTGCTGCCGGTGACCGGGGCGGCCGGGCTCCTCACCGCGCTGGCGCTGGCCGCCCCCGGTCCCGCGCGGAAGAGGCTCGACCGGCCCCGTCCGCCGGGCTCAGCGACCGAGGTCTGACAGCGCCTTCGTGACGGTCTTCAGATCCGCGTCCGAGGCCAGCCCCGCGTGGTACAGCCGCAGTTCGGTCGCCCCGAGCGCCTTCGCCCGCGCCGCGTCGTCGGCGAGCGCGGCCGGGTCGCCGCCCATGCCGCTGACGACCGTGAAGTTGGCGGCCAGGACGGACGTCTCGGTGCCATGGCCCGCGAACGGGCTCAGCATCCGCTCGGCCGCACCCCCGGTGCAGGGCAGGACGACCCCGTCCGCGACCCCGAGGATGTGCGCCGGGTCCACCCCGGCGTTGGCGCCGACGTGGTACGTCGCCGGATCGGCGTGCAGCAGCACCTGGAATCCGGGCCCGGCCGCCGCCCGTACGGCCGCGACCGCCCGCTCCTGGAGCGTACGGGCGACCGAGCCGCGCCACTCGGCGGTGACGGCGGCGAGATCCGCGCCGAGGAGCTTCTCGACCGAGGACCAGCCCGCCTCGGCGGAACCGGTGGCCCAGACGGGCCCCAGCGCGCGCCGTACGGCGGCGTTCAGTTCGCCGGGCGGGACCCCGA
This sequence comes from Streptomyces scopuliridis, assembly GCF_042790125.1. GTDB lineage: Bacteria > Actinomycetota > Actinomycetes > Streptomycetales > Streptomycetaceae > Streptomyces > Streptomyces scopuliridis_A. Next base: position 4,206 of record NZ_JBHTZS010000054.1, on the reverse strand, counting down.
GACCCGCGTATCCGTCCCGGCAGACGCCGCAGAAGCAGAGCGACATCAGATACTGCGCCGCGTCGCCGAGGCCGACGCCGGCGATCTTGTCGTGGGCGTGCAGATGCGCGAGCCCGTACCAGCCGCAGGACTCCAGCTCGGTGCCGCGCGCCCCGGGGCGTACGGCGGCCTCGGCCGCCAGCTCCACCAGATACGCGCCGACCGCGGGCCGGGCGATACAGGGCGCCCAGGGGTAGCGGTCGCCGTACGCGTTCACCACGGAGGTGTCGGGACGCTCGGCGCCGAGGCGGGAGTTGTGCGCGAGGACGACCCAGCTGTGCACGTCGAGACCGGCCTCCGCCAGGGCCGCCGCGGCCTCGCCGTACGCGTCGGCGGGGGCCCAGGACCCGGCGGGGTACGGACGCAGCTCGTGGCGCGCCCAGCGGGCTTCGTCCACCGGGTAGAGGACGGCGGCGTGTTCGGCGGTGACGACGCGGTGGCGCGGGTGGCGCGGGGTCAGCGCGCGGGTGGAGTGGTAGGCGGAGGCGAGGGTGACCTGCCGGACGCCGAGGTCCGCGATCCTGGCGGGGGCGTCGGGGTCGCCCACCACGTCCCAGGGGTAGAGGAAGGCCGAGGTCTTCACGCGGCGCCGCCCGGCGTACCCGTACCGGTTCCGGCGCCCGCGCCGTCCCGGTCCGATGCCGAGTCCGATTCCGTCAGCAGCACGGCCCGGCCCCGCTCGATGATCTCGGCCAGCTCCTTGATGTGCGCGGGCTGCGGCTCGCTCAGCGGCGGCCGTACCTCCCCGACGTCCAGTCCGCCCAGCCGGACGCCCGCCTTGACGAGCGAGACGGCGTATCCGCGTCCCTTGCCGCGCAGTTCGACCAGGGGGCGGTAGAAGCCGTCCAGCAGCCGGTTCACGGTCGCGTCGTCGCCGGTGGTCAGGGCCCGGTGGAAGGCGAGCGCGATCTCGGGGACGAAGCAGAAGACGGCGGAGGAGTAGAGCGTGACGCCGATGCCCCGGTAGGCGAGACCCGTGAGCTCGGCGGTGGGCAGGCCGTTGAAGTAGAGGAAGTCGCGGTCCGGCTCCTCGGTGCGTACGGCGCTGATGACGCGCTGCATCAGTTCGAGGTCGCCGTATCCGTCCTTGAGCCCGGCGATGCCGTCCACGCGGGCCAGTTCGACGACGGTCCCAGGGGTGAAGACGGCGTTGTCGCGCTGGTAGACGATCGTCTCCAGCGAGGTGGCGCCCGCCAGCGCGGTGTAGTGGCGCAGCAGTCCCTCCTGGTCGGCGACGACCAGATAGGGCGGCATCGCGAGCAGTCCGTCCGCGCCGGCCTCCTCGGCGATCCGCGCGTACTGGACGGCGAGCGCCGTGCCGTAGCCGGCGCCCGCCACGACCGGGACGCGGCCCGCGGTCTCCTCGACGGCCGCGGCCACACAGGCGCCGAACTCCTCCGGGGTGAGGGCGTGGAACTCGCCGGTGCCACAGCAGGCGAAGACCGCGGAGGCTCCCGCGTCGACGCCCCGGCCGACATGCGCGCGGTACGCGTCGAGGTCGAGTGCGCCGTCCGGCCCGTACGCGGTGACGGGGAAGAACAGCGGCCCGGCCACATGAGTCAGGCGGGCGGCGAGCGGGGCTGAGGTCACGGGCGCTCCCTGGGCCATGCGTCGAGCGGCGACCGCTCGTGCACAATTATGATCGATGTCCATATCCCTGAACAACGCCACGCTATGGCAGGCGCGCGCCGCGGGTCAAGACGGAAAACCGCAACCCAGAGACGGATTCCCGCACTCCGGGCGACACTTGACGGCGCTCCGCCCCACTCTCTAGTTTGTCCACGCATGTGAATTCCAGCTATGAATCTGAGCCCGAATCCGTGTGCCCGGTTCCGAGCCGCGAGGAGATCTCCCCCATGCCCGCACCCCGTACCGTCCTGCTCACCGGCGCCGCCGGCGGACTCGGCACCCTGATGCGGGGCCTGCTGCCCGCGTACGGCTACGAACTGCGGCTCTTCGACGTCACCCCCATCGAGGGCGAGCCCGACGCCATCACCGCCGATCTCGCGGACAAGGAAGCGCTGCGCGAGGCCGTGCGGGGGGTCGACGCGATCATCCATCTCGCGGGCATCTCGCTGGAGTCCACCTTCGACAAGATCCTGCGCGCGAACATCGAGGGGACGTACAACCTGTACGAGGCGGCGCGCGCCGAGGGCGTCGGGCGGACGGTCTTCGCCTCCAGCAACCACGCGGTCGGCTTCACGCCCCGACCGATGGGGGACGACCCGCTGATCCCGGTCGACACCCCGCGCCGCCCCGACACGTTCTACGGGCTCTCCAAGTGCTTCGGCGAGGATCTGGCGCAGCTCTACTGGGACCTGCACGGCCTGGAGACCGTCTCCGTACGGATCGGCTCCTGCTTCCTTGAGCCCAACTCGGTCCGCATGCTCTCCGTCTGGCTGAGCCCCGGCGACTGCGCCCGGCTCTTCCACGCCGCCCTCACCGCCGAGGGCGTCGGCCACAGCGTTGTCTACGGCTCGTCCGCCAACACCCGGCTGTGGTGGGACCTCACGAGCGCGCGGGCGCTGGGGTACGAGCCGCGCGACGACTCGGAGCAGTACGCCGGGAAGCTCATCGCGGAACAGGGCGAACTCGACCCGGACAACCGGGACCACGCCTTCCTGGGCGGCACGTTCGCCACCGACCCGCCGCGCTGGCCCCACTGACCGTCGCCGCGGCCCCACCGAGGTCCGTGGACCCATGGCCGGCGGCCCCGACCGGCGGCGGACTCGATCGGCGGAAGGTAAGGGAACGGCAAAGCGGGGTCGTTCGTTACGTCTGGCATGACAGCTATGACCCCCGGCTCGAACATCCCTCTTCCCACCGCCCATGTGTCGGTGGACGTCGCCGCTCCCGTGCGGCTCGACGTATCGGGCCTGCTGCTCACCGCCGACGGCAAGGTGCGCTCAGACGACGACTTCATCTTCTACAACCAGCCGGCGGGCCCCGGCGTGAGCTACCGCTCCGGCGGAGGCACGGCGCCCGACGCGATCGTCGTCGACACCAGCGCCGTACCCGCCGGCATCGAGAAGATCGTCGTCACGGCGAGCCCGGACGCGGCGGGGCAGAGCTTCCAGGGCATCGAGCCCACGGCCACGATCCGCGACGCGGGCAGCGGCGGCGCGCTGGCGACGTTCACCCCGCCGCGGCTCGGCGCCGAGACCGCCCTGGTGATCGTGGAGATCTATCTGCGCAACGGGGCGTGGAAGGTCCGCGCGGTCGGCCAGGGGTACGCCAACGGGCTGGCCGGGATCGCCACCGACTTCGGCGTCTCCGTGGAGGAGCCCGCCCCGGCCGCGGCCCCGGCGCCCCCGGCGCCCGTCCATGCCCGCGCGGGGGCCGACCCCCGGATCGCCGCTCCACCGGTCCCGGCCACCCCGCCCGCCGCTCCCCCGGCCCCCGCCGCCGCACCCGGCAGCGGCAAGATCAATCTGGACAAGGGCAAGGTCAGCCTCCAGAAGAACCAGACGGTGTCGCTGGTCAAGGGCGGCCGGCCGCTGCTCACCCAGGTCAAGATGGGCCTCGGCTGGGAGCCGGCGTACCGCGGCAAGGACATCGACCTCGACGCGTCCGTGATCGCCTACGGTCCGAACCGCAACCATCTGGACAGCTGCTACTTCGGCAAGCTCTCGATCCTCAACGGGGCGATCAAGCACTCCGGCGACAACCTCACGGGCGAGGGCGCGGGTGACGACGAGGTGATCGTCGTGGATCTCGGCCGGATCCCCGCCGAGGCGACCGGTCTGGTCTTCACGGTCAACTCCTTCACCGGCCAGAAGTTCACCGAGGTCGCCAAGGCGTACTGCCGGCTGATCGACGCGGCCACGGACGAGGAGCTGGTGCGCTTCGATCTGACCAGCGCCGAGGCGCAGACCGGCGTGATGATGGCCAAGCTGATCCGCCAGTTCTCCGGCGAGTGGGAAATGACCGGTCTGGGCGAGTTCGTGAAGTCCCGTACGGTCCGGGGCATGGTCAAGCCCGCCGCGAAGATCCTCTGACAAGGCGCCCACGCGCCGCCTCTCTCCGGAGGGCGGCGGCGCGTGGGCGGGTGGCACGACACCCCCGGGCCGCCGCGGGTCAAGAGGGTACGCCGCGGCCCGGGGGCCAGGCCACCAAACAAACGGTCAGGGGCTTAAAAGCTTTGTCAGAGTTGCGAAAGGGCGCAGG
>NZ_JBHTZS010000053.1:0-27838 GCF_042790125.1 Streptomyces scopuliridis | reverse complement strand
CAGGGAAAGCAGTCCGGACACGCACCTCCGGAGGCCCCGGCCCCCGGCACCACCCACCGCGCCCCGCACCACGGCCCCCGGGCACCAGCGACGGCCCGCACCACGACCCCACGCCGGGAGGCACACCGCACCGCACCACGGCCCCCCGCCGGACGGCGAACTCGCACCACGGCCCCCCGCCGGACGGCGCACCGCACCACGCCCCCCGCCGGACGGCGCACCGCCGGGAGGCGAACGGCTACCCCCGCGACCTCGCCTTGAACGCCGCCTTGCGCGCGTCCTTCGACGCCGTCCTGTCCCGATGCAGCCTTCCCATCGCCTCCAGGACCTCCGCCGTCGCCGGATGCTCCACCCGCCACGCCACCTCGAAGAACCCGCTGTGCTGCCCCACCAACCCCTCGACCAGTTCCTGGAGCTCGTCCGGTTCCCCCTCCGCGTCCAGCTGCGCGGCAATCGTGTCGATGGCCAGCCAGAAGATCATCGACTCGGGCGGCGGCGGCACATCACCCGCCCCCAGCTCGGCCAGCCAGACCCGCGCCAGCCCGCCCAGCTCAGCGTCGTCCAGGACCTCCCGTACCGCCGACTCCGCCTCCGCGCCGACCAGGGACAGCGCCTGCTGGCAGTGCAGGCGGCGCAGTGGTGCGCCCTGGTCCGTGCCGCGCGCGGCGGCCAGGAGTTCGCGCGCGGCGTCGGCGGGCGCGCGCGAGCTCAGCCACTGTTCCGTCTCCGCGCGTGCCGACAGCTCGGGGAAGTGCGCCACGCCGTCCAGCAGCGCGTGCGCGTCCTTGTCCGCGAGGTCGCCCACCGCGGGCGCGTCGACCCCCGCCTCCAGCATCCGGGACCTGATCCCGTACAGCCCGAGCGGCGTCAGCCGGACCATCCCGTACCGGGTGACGTCCTCCTCGTCGACGGGCATCGACGCGTCGGACGCGTCCTGCGCGTCCTCGACCATCAGCGCCTCGTCCACCGGTACGTACGAGACGAGCCCGATCGGCTCCAGCAGCCGGAACTGGTCGTCCAGCCGCATCATCGCCTCGGACACCTGCTCCAGGATGTCGTCGGTGGGCTCGCCCATGTCGTCGGGCACGATCATCGACGCGGCGAGGACGGGCAGCGGTACCGGCCCCTCGCCGCCGCCCTCCGCGAGGGTGAGCAGATAGAGGTTGCCGAGGACGCCCTCCAGGAACTCCGCCTCCAGCTCAGGGTCCCAGTCCAGCGAGTCGAGATCGATCTCGCCGTCGTCGCTGATGGCCGCGGCCAGATCGTCCAGTACGGGCGCGGTCGCGTCGGCGAAGACGACGTCCAGGGCGTCCAGCCAGAGCGACAGGATGTCCTGTGGGCTGCCCGAGGTGAGCACGCCGAGCTGCTCGCCGGTGGTGACGTGGCCCTCGGCGTCGGGGTCCGCGTCGTCCGGGTCGTCCACCTCCACGAGGCCCGTGTCGACCGCCACCCGCCAGGCCTCGCTGGCGTACGCCTCGCCGTCGCCCTCGGAGAGCTCGTCGCCGAGGTCGAGCACTTCCGCCGCGGCGGGCAGCTGCTCGTCGGCCAGTTCGCCGCCGGGTCCCACCCGCGTCGCCGGCCCGGCCCAGCGGGCGAGGCGTACCGCGCGGGCGAGCAGTGGCGCCGCGAGGGCGTCCCGCGCCAGCTCCGCTTCCGAGGGCAGTCGCACCGGCGGCAGGGTGGGGCGGTCTACGGGCATCTGGTGGTTCTCCTTGTGGCGTACGCGGTCGATGCGGCCCCCAGCGTAGACGCATTTGGGCCCATCCCACCCGGTTCATGTACTCGACAACGGTCGGACGCCCAGGGCCCCTTGACAGCTCACCGCCGCCGCCAAGAGATTGACGCGCGTAGAACCCCCGGCGACCGCAGGTCCCACGTGGACCGCCGCACCGGGCAGCGGCAGGCTCACCCGCCGCTGAGGCTGATCGCGGGGGTGTACCGCGTCACCGTGCTGTGCTTCAGCCCGGGATAGGACCGCACCCGCTTCCACTGCTCGGTGGGCGAACCGACCCCGTCCCCCGGCGCGTTGAGCGCGTCGATGTGCGCCTGCTCACTCTCCCACTCCGCGTAGTTGAGTACGCGCGTGCCGTCCGTACTGAGATGGAAGTGCGCCGCGATCCCGCCGGAGGGCGTGTGGGGATCGGTGCCGAGGGCCTCGAAGACCGCGTCGACCCAGCCCTTCTGCCGCTCGGCGTCGGGCCCCTCGAACTCCACCTCCACGAGCACGACGCAGCCGGGCACCCGGGTCGCCCCCTCGGCCATGGCCCCGCCGCGGTACAGCTCGTACGAGCGCAGCCCCACCCGCTCGATCCCGGGCACGGCGGCGTCGATCTCGGCGTTGCGCTCCTCCCGGAAGGTACGGGAGAACGCGTCGTACGCCTCCCGGTCGCGCCACTGCGAGTAGTGGCGCAGGGTGTCCCCGTCGTTTCCGGTGCAGACGCTGTACGAGAGCAGCCCCACGTCCGGCCACTCTCTGCTCCGCCAGGCCCGGGTGATGGCGTCGACCGTCGCCCGCTGCCGTTCGGGCGTGCCGACGCGCCAGGTGCTGACCAGGACGAGACCCACGCCGGGGCGGGTGAGCCGAGGGACGGTGCTGAGGTGCACGGGCATGGTGGAACCTCCTCGTGGCGCACCCCCGCGGTGCGCCTTCGACCACCATGCTCAGATGTGAAGTGCGGTTGAGGTCAACAGACCGGCCGCCACCTCGCCACCCGTCACACGGTCACCCCCGTCAGACCACGACGTCGAACCACGGCCGGCGCGTGGTGGCCCAGTGCGCCACCCAGCCCGCGAAGCCCTCTTCCGCGGAGGTGCGCCCGAAGACCGCCCCGAACGGCGCCGCGCCCACGTCGCTGATGTTCCAGATCCGCCCCCGGTGCGCACCGCTGACGACCAGATGCCAGTACATACCGCAGCCGTCCGTGCCCAGCACCACGCTCCCGTAGTTGTAGACCTCGTCGATGAGCGGTTCTATCTCCTCGTACGGCCGGGGGTCGTCCTCCCACACCCACGCCTCGGTGAGCGGGAACGGCTTCGCGAGATCCCGCTCCGTCTGTTCGCATCCCCAATCGGCGGGCAGCGCCTCCAGGGGTATCAGTCCGTCGATGTCGGCGGGCCCGTCACTGCACCCGTCGCAGATCTCCGCGACGAACGTGCGGTACGGCTCGGGCAGGACGATTCCGTGCGCGCGCTCGAAGGCCCGCACCCCGTCCCAGCCCAGCGGCGGCAGGCAGCGCTCCGCCGGGAAGGCCGCGCGCAACGCGTCGAGTTCGCCCCCGTCGGCCGCGCCCTCTCCGGCGCCGCCCTGGTCGGCCCCGCCCCGATCGGCGTTTTCGGTCTCCATGCTCTCCATGCCCTCCATGTCCTTCATTGCACCAGTACCCACTGACAGTCCGGCCTCTGCTACCCCGAAGCCCCCTCGGGCACGCTGTTGTCGGGGGCCCCGTCACCGACCGGCGGCAGATCGCCGCGCTCGACAGGCGCCGTCGGCGCGGTCTGTTCCGGCAGCAGGGCGTCGAGTTCGCGGTCGTCGGCGGGGCGGGCGGATGCCGCCGCGCGCCGCAGGGTGTCGCGGTCCACCGTGGCGCGGTCGGCGCCGACCCGTACGACATGGCCGTCCTCGGCCCGCGCGTACTCGTGCGCGGACCCGGAGACGCGGTACCAGGCGTCGCCGTCCCGTTCGCACTCCACCGGGCCGGGCGCCTCCTCGACCGGGGTGTCCGGGCAGTTGGCCGCGTTCAGCGTGGACCGGTCCACGGTCAGCCGGATCCGCGCCCCGTCGCGCGCAGATACGTACACGCTCCCGAAGCCGTCACCGCCGACGACCCCGACGGACTGCGGCGCCACCTCGAAACCGTCCGCCTCGATCACCTGGATCAGCTCGATCGCGGACCGCATGTACCGGGCGCGCGCTTCCAGTTCGGCCCGGTCGGCCGAGCCGCCGGCACGCGTCGCACCCCCGCCTCCGCCCTCCCCGGCCCCCGCCTTCTCGGACCCGCACGCGGCCGTCGCGAGGGCGAGGGCCACTAACGCCAGGAGAGTTGAGGAGCGGAGCGTACGCGTCATGGTACGCATCCTGCCCCATTCCGAACGGACCAGCGATCACTCTTCGATGCCGATATTCGGGCACCCGGCCCGCCCGTTCAGGACGGCTCCCGGGCCTGCCCGTCCGCCCACGCGGTGACACGCAGTTCGCCGTCCGAACCGATGTCGAGGGAGAGCGGGAGCGTGTCGCGTTCCTCGCCCGGCGCCGCGGCGATGACCACGTGGGAGCCGGTCGCGTGGGCCCCGGACTCGGTGATCCGGTTGTTCCACTGCAACACCGACACCACGGACTCCCCCGGGGCCAGGGTCAGTTCCTTCGGGCCCTGGTCATCGGCCGCGCCGGTGCTCTCGTTCCCCTGGACCAGCTTCAGGCCGACCGGGTCGCGGTCCTCGTCCAGGACGCCGATCTCCGGGTAGCCGTTGACCCGGTAGGGCTTCGTCCCGCAGTTCCGCAGCCCGATCGATACGGCCCTGATCCCCAAGGCGGCGTTCACCTCGCCATGGCTGAAGGCCACGCCCGAGGCGAGACAGCGGCCGGGGCCGGTGGCCGCCCACGGCTCGGGGCTCGCGGGCCGGCTGGGGAGCGGCTCGGCCGACAGCCGCGCCGGGGGCTCCGAGGCCACCGCCGTCGGCCTTCCCTCACCCTCGCCCCGCGCGGCGTCGATCTCGTTCCTGATGTCGGAGCATCCGCTCGCCCCCGCCATCAGGACCAACGAGCCTGCCGCCAGCGCGGCCGTCCGGCGTATCCGTGCCATGCGTTTTCTCCCCCGCCCGGCCCCCTCCGGGGCACTCGCCGATCATGCCAGACGGCCCGGGACCACTATCTTCAGCGCTGCTTCATCCTCACCCGAAGCAGATCTAAGTGGACCTTCACAGTCGCTCGGCGGACACTGCCGGTATGAGCACTCCTCGCCCCTTCGGCCGCGCCCTCTGCGCCATGGTCACGCCCTTCACCGCCACCGGGGAGCTGGATCTGCCCGGCGCCCGTGCACTCGCCGCCCGGCTGGTGGCCGAGGGGTGCGACGGGCTGGTGCTGAACGGCACCACCGGAGAGTCGCCCACCACCACGGACGCCGAGAAGACCGCTCTCGTGCGCGCGGTGTGCGACGAGGTGGGCGGCCGGGCCGCCGTCGTCGCGGGCGTCGGCAGCGCGGACACCCGGCACACCCTCGCCCTCGCGCGGGCGGCGGAACAGGCCGGGGCGGACGGCCTGTTGGTGGTCTCGCCGTACTACAGCAGGCCGCCGCAGCCCGCCGTGGAGGCGCACTTCCTGCGGATCGCCGACGCGTCGGGCATCCCGCTGATGCTGTACGACATCCCGGGCCGCACCGGCATCCGCATCGAGCCCGCGACGATGCTCCGCCTCGCCGCGCACCCGCGCGTCGTCGCCGTGAAGGACTGCGCGTACGACCTGCTCGGCAGCTCCCAGGTGATCGCCCGCACCTCGCTCGCGTACTACTCCGGCTGCGAGGAGCTGAATCTGCCGCTGTACGCGGTCGGCGGCGCCGGATTCGTCAGTACGGTCGCCAACGCCGCGCCCCGCGCGCTGCGCGCCGCGCTCGACGCGTATGACGCGGGCGCGGTCACCGAATCCGTACGGCTCAACCAACTCACGCTCCCCCTGGTCGAGTTGATGATGGCGTCGGGACTGCCCGGCACGGTCACCGCGAAGGCGCTGCTAGGGCCTTTCGTTTGGATCAGGCCGGATAAGGGAGCGGGGTCTGGTGCCGTGGATCGCAAGGCGGAGGAGGGAGGCGACGCGGAGCGTCGTGGACCGACGACAACGCGGCGAGGCGCGGTGCCAGGGCCCGCGAGCCCGGCAAGATCCAAACGAAAGGCCCTAGGCGCGCTCGGCCGGCCGGCGGGACCGGTGCGTGAACCGTTGCGGCCCGCCGGCCGGGAGACGGCCGACGGGCTGCTGAAGGCGTACGACGAGCTGGTCGGATCGGTCGCCGCGCCGCTGTGAACGGCCGGCAGTTGAGCCGTGGCTTCAGTTGTGGCTGTGGAGCACGTCGTTGAGACCGCCCCAGACCGCGTTGTTCGGACGGGCCTCGACGGCGCCGGTCACCGAGTTGCGGCGGAAGAGGATATTGCTCGCGCCGGACAGCTCACGGGCCTTGACGATCTGACCGTCGGGCATCGTGACCCGCGTACCGGCCGTGACATAGAGCCCCGCCTCGACGACGCACTCGTCGCCCAGCGCGATCCCGATGCCCGCCTCGGCACCGATCAGGCAGCGCTCGCCGATGACGATGCGCTCCTTGCCGCCGCCGGAGAGCATGCCCATGGTGGAGGCGCCGCCGCCGATGTCCGAGCCGTCGCCGATGACGACGCCCGCCGAGATCCGGCCCTCGATCATGGAGGTGCCGAGGGTGCCCGCGTTGAAGTTGACGAAGCCCTCGTGCATCACGGTGGTGCCCTCGGCGAGATGCGCGCCGAGCCGTACGCGGTCCGCGTCGGCGATCCTGACCCCCTTGGGGGCCACGTAGTCGGTCATCCGCGGGAACTTGTCGACCGAGGTCACCTGAAGGTGCAGCCCCTCGGCGCGCGCGTTGAGCCGTACCGTCTCCAGGGTGTCGACGGCGACCGGGCCGAGCGAGGTCCAGGCGACATTGGCGAGCAGACCGAAGACGCCGTCCAGGCTCTGGCCGTGCGGCCGGACCAGCCGGTGGCTGAGCAGATGCAGCCGCAGATACACGTCGTGTGTGTCCAGCGGCTTGTCGTCGAGCGAGGTGATGACCGTACGGACGGCGACGATCTCGACCCCGCGGCGGGCGTCGGGACCGATGGCTTTGGCCGCGCCCTCGCCGAGCAGCTCCACCGCGCGCTCGGCGGTCAGCCGCTCGGTACCGGCCGGTCCGGGCTCGGCCGAGAGCGCGGGGGCGGGGAACCAGGTGTCGAGGACGGTGCCGTCCTCGGTGAGGGTGGCGAGGCCGGCGGCGACGGCGCCGGTGGTGCGGGAGGAATCGAGAGAAGACGTGTCGGTCATGCTCCGAACTTAACGGTCCCGGCGGGGCGCGGGCGAACCGGTCTCAGGTGACGGGCGCATCGCCACCTGTGCGGATGTACCTCAACGGAGGTGCGGACCGGGCGGATCAGATGGACCGGAGAGATCAGATGGACCGGACGGACCGGACGGATCAGCTCAGCCGGTTGTCCTCGGCGCCGCCCGCCGTGTGGTCGATGTCGTCCTCGGCCCTGGGCAGTGGCCGGTGCCCCTCCGAGTGGTGGTTGACCCAGCCGCAGACACCACAGCTGTAGCGGCCGTCGAGCCCCGCGATCAACGTTCCGCACTGTCGGCACTCGGCGTAGGTGATCTCCGGTCCCGGAGGGGGCACGGGCGGAACGGACGGGACGCTCATGCGGCCAACTTACCGCCGGGCCCCGGTCCTTCCGCCGGGATCAGCCGCGTCAGCATCTCGCGGGTGTGCTCGACGTCGTACACCGCGTCCGTGAGCAGCACCTGGAGGCAGATCCCGTCCAGCAGCGCCACCACCGCCCGCGCGGTGGCGGAATCGGTGCGCCTGGCCACCTCGTCCCCGAGCGCGGCGCACCACTCCCCCGCGACCGGGCGCAGCGCGGGCCGCCGCAGTGCCGCGAGATACAGCTCGTACTCCAGCTCCACGCCGGTACGGTCCCCGGCGAGCCACTCCCCGGTGGTCCGGGCCAGCTCGCCGGCGAGGTCGCATCCCGGATCCGCGAGGGCGCCGCTCTCCCGTACGGCCACCGCGAAGCTGTCGTTGATCTGCCGCAGCGCGGCGATCAGCAGTTCGTCGAGGGAGGCGAAGTGGTACGTGGTGGAGCCGAGCGGCACATCGGCCTCGGCGGCGACGGTGCGGTGGCTCAGCCCGGCGATACCGCCGCGCGCGACCACGCGGATCGCCGCGTCGATGATCCGCTGGCGCCGGTCGGGGTCGTAACGGCGGGTCATCAGTGGGCTCCTCCGAGGTTGAGCACGACGACGCCCGCGATCACGAGGGCGATGCCCAGCAGTTTCGTCGGCGCCATCGACTCGTTCATGAAGACCATGCCGATGGCGGCGATGGCCGCCGTGCCGACGCCCGCCCAGATCGCGTAGGCGGTGCCGATGGAGATGGTCTTGAGGGTCTGCGCGAGCAGGGCGAAGGCGACGACATATCCCACCACGGTCACCAGCGACGGCCACAGCCGGGTGAAGCCCTCGCTGTACTTCATGGCCGACGTCGCGGCCACCTCCGCCGCGATCGCCGCGGCCAGCAGTCCGTATCCCATGCGTACGAGTGTACACATCGATACGTACGGCCGTACATACCCGGTCCTCACGGCCACCGGTTACGGTGTGCCGTCCGGATCGGAGCGGCGGGGAGCGGGGGCAGAGCGGTGACGCAGGGCACGACGGGGTGGGGCGGCGGCAGCGGTGGCGGGCACGGAAGCGGGCCGTACGGAAACGGACCGTACGGGAACGGGCCCTACGGCTGGGGCGGCTGGACGCCTCCCCCGCCACCCCCCAAGCCCGGGGTGATACCCCTCGGCCCGCTCGGCCTCGGCGACATACTCGGCGGCACGTTCGCCACGATGGGCCGGTACGGGAAGCAGCTGTTCGGGGTGGCCGCCGCGGTGTACGGCGCCGCCGTGGCAGCCGTCGGGATCGCGCTGGCCATCGCCTACGCCGCCGTCGGCGACGAACTGCGCGCGGTTCTCGACGCGCCCCCCGGCGTGGATCCGGCCTGGGCCCAGGTCCGGCCCTTGCTGATCGCGTTCGGCTGTGTCTGGCTCTTCGGCATGGCGACGCTGCTGGCCGCCAACGCGACCGTCCAGGCCGCCTGCCCCTCGGTCGTCCAGAGCGCCGTCCTGGGCCGCCCCACCACCTCCGGCGCGGTCTGGCGCCGGGCCTTCGCCCGGTTCCCCGCGGTTTTCGGCGCCGTCGTCCTCAGCGGGCTGATCGTCGCCCTGCCGATGATCCTGCTCGTCCTCGGCTTCATCGCCACGCTGATCAGTTACCTCAGCGTGGAGGCCTCACCGACCAATCTCTTCTGGCTGATCTCGCTCGGTTTCCTGGGCGCCCTGGCGATCACCCCGGCGTCGATCTGGCTCTGGGTCCGCTTCAGCCTGGCCCCGGCGGTCGCCGTCGTCGAATCCCGCGGCCCGCTCGCGTCCCTGCGCCGCTCGGCGGCCCTGGTACGCGGCTCCTGGTGGCGGATCTTCGGCATCTCGCTGCTGGCCTCCGCCATGGCGTCCTTCGCCGGCTTCGTCATCCAGCAGCTGGTCAACGCGGTGACCGCCGTCGGTAATCTGCTGACCCCGTCCAGCTTCTCCACCTTCAACGTCGACCCGACCGCCGGACAGATCCTCGTGGCCGTGAGCGGCTATCTGGTGCTGTTCATGATCGCCCAGCTGATCACGCAGTTCATCACGACGACCTTCCCCCAGCTGGTGCTCAACCTGCTCTACGTGGACCGGCGCATCCGCACCGAGAACCTGGCCCCCACCCTGGCCGAAGCCGCCGGAACGCCGCACAGCTGAACGCCGCACACGAGAGAGGGCCCCATGATCCCGGGCGGATCATGGAGCCCTCTTTCACGCGGCGGAACGCTCAGACGTTGAAGCCCAGCGCGCGCAGCTGCTCGCGCCCGTCGTCGGTGATCTTGTCCGGGCCCCACGGCGGCATCCAGACCCAGTTGATCTTGAGTTCGCTGACGATGCCGTCCGTCGCCGCCTTCGCCTGGTCCTCGATCACATCGGTCAGCGGACACGCCGCCGACGTCAGGGTCATGTCCAGGGTGGCGATATTGGAATCGTCGATATGGATGCCGTAGATCAGACCGAGGTTGACGACATCGATGCCCAGTTCGGGGTCGACGACGTCGTACAGCGCCTCGCGGACCTCGTCCTCCGAGGCCGGCTTGATCGTCAGGGTCTCGTTCTCGCTCATGCCGTCTCCTTCGTCGCGCTGTCGCCCAGAGCCTGGGCCGTCGCGTCCTTCCACGCCATCCAGCTCAGCAGCGCGCACTTCACGCGGGCGGGGTACTTCGAGACACCGGCGAACGCGACCGCGTCCTCCAGCACCTCTTCCATCGCGTCGTCGGGTTCGAGCTGGCCCTTCGACTGCATCAGCTCCAGGAAGGTGCCCTGGATCTTCTGTGCCTCGGCCAGCTCCTTGCCGACGAGGAGGTCGTTCAGTACGGACGCGCTGGCCTGGCTGATCGAGCAGCCCTGGCCCTCGTACGACACATCCGCGATCCGCGAACCCTCGTACCGCACGCGCAGCGTGATCTCGTCACCACAGGTCGGATTGACGTGGTGCACCTCGGCGTCGCCGTCCCGGAGACCGCGCCCGTGCGGGTGCTTGTAGTGGTCCAGGATGACGTCCTGGTACATCGAATCCAGCTTCACGAACTGCCCTGCCCTCTCAGGTCCTCATCCGAAGAAGTTACGGACGTGCTCAAGCCCTTCGGCCAGAGCGTCGACCTCGGCCGGAGTGGAGTACAGATAGAAAGACGCTCGCGTGGTCGCGGGAATTCCGTACCGCAGGCAGACCGGACGGGCGCAGTGGTGCCCGACCCGGACCGCGATGCCCTGCTCGTCCAGGACCTGGCCCACATCGTGGGGGTGGATGTCGCCGAGCGTGAAGGAGATCGTGGCGCCGCGGTCCTCGGCCGTCTCCGGACCGATGATCCGCAGGTCGGGGACCTCCAGCAGCCGCTTCACCGCGTACTCGGTGATGGCGTGCTCATGCGCGGCGATCCTGTCCATGCCGATCGCGCTGAGATAGTCCACGGCCGCGCCGAGACCGACGGCCTGGGCGATCGGGGGCGTGCCCGCCTCGAACTTGTGCGGGGCGGGGGCGTAGGTCGACGAGTGCATCGAGACGGTCTCGATCATCTCGCCGCCGCCCAGGAACGGCGGCAGGTCCTCCAGCAGCTCCTGGCGGCCCCAGAGAACGCCGATCCCGGTCGGGCCGACCATCTTGTGGCCGGTGAAGGCGACGAAGTCGGCCTGGAGCGCCTGCACGTCGAGCACCTGGTGCGGGGCGGCCTGCGAGGCGTCGACGCAGACCAGCGCACCGACCTCCTGCGCGCGCCGGATGATCTTCTCGACCGGGTTCTGCGTGCCCAGGATGTTGGAGACCAGGACGAAGGAGACGATCTTCGTCTTCTCCGTGATGATCTCGTCGATGTTGGACAGGTCGAGCCGGCCCTCGTCGGTGATGCCGAACCACTTCAGCTTCGCGCCCGTGCGCTGCGAGAGCAGCTGCCACGGCACGATGTTGGAGTGGTGCTCCATCTCCGTGATGACGATCTCGGTCTCGTGGTCCACCCGGTAGGGCTCGTCCGCCCAGCCGAGCATGTTCGCCACGAGGTTGAGCGACTCCGAGGCGTTCTTGGTGAAGATCACCTCGTCGCGGCTCGGCGCGTTGATGAAAGCGGCGACCTTGTCACGGGCGCCCTCGTACAGCGCCGTGGCCTCCTCGGCGATGGTGTACACGCCGCGGTGGACATTCGCGTTGTGCCGCTCGTAGTACTCGTTGAGCGCGTCGAGTACCTGGCGCGGTTTCTGCGAGGTCGCCGCGGAGTCCAGATACACGACCCTCTTCCCGTCGTGGACCGTACGATCCAGCAACGGGAAGTCCTTGCGGATCGCCTCGGTGTCGAGCAGGCCCGGCAGCTGTGTCACGCGGTGACGCCACCCTTCACATATGCCTCGTAGCCCTCGTTCTCCAGCTTGTCGGCCAGCTCCGCACCGCCGGACTCGGCGATCCGGCCCTGGGCGAAGACATGCACGAAGTCGGGCTTGATGTAGCGGAGAATCCGCGTGTAGTGCGTGATCAGCAGGGTGCCGACCTCGCCGCTCTCGCGGACGCGGTTGACGCCCTCGGAGACGACGCGCAGCGCGTCGACGTCGAGGCCGGAGTCGGTCTCGTCGAGGATCGCGATCTTGGGCTTGAGCAGTTCGAGCTGAAGGATCTCGTGCCGCTTCTTCTCGCCGCCGGAGAAGCCCTCGTTCAGGTTGCGCTCGGCGAAGGAGGAGTCCATCTGGAGACGCTCCATGGTCTCCCGGACCTCCTTCACCCAGGTACGCAGCTTGGGGGCCTCGCCGCGCACGGCGGTGGCGGAGGTGCGCAGGAAGTTGGAGACCGAGACGCCCGGGACCTCGACCGGGTACTGCATGGCGAGGAAGAGGCCGGCGCGGGCGCGCTCGTCGACGGTCATCTCCAGGACGTCCTCGCCGTCCAGGGTCACGGCGCCACCGGTGATCGTGTACTTGGGGTGGCCCGCGAGGGAGTACGCGAGGGTCGACTTGCCGGAGCCGTTGGGGCCCATGATGGCGTGCGTCTCGCCCTGCTTGACGGTCAGGTCGACGCCCTTGAGGATCTCGCGGGGGCCGTTCTCGGCCTCGACGGAGACGTGCAGGTCGTGGATTTCAAGCGTTGCCATGGGTGACTCAGGACTCCTGGGTGACGGAGACGAGCACATCGTCCCCTTCGATCTTTACGGGGTATACGGGGACGGGGCGCGTCGCGGGCAGGCCGGACGGCTTTCCGGTACGGAGGTCGAAGCTGGAGCCGTGCAGCCAGCATTCGATCATGCAGTCCTCGACCTCGCCCTCCGAGAGCGACACATTCGCGTGCGAGCAGATGTCGTTGATCGCGAACACCTCGCCCTCGGTGCGCACGAGGGAGACGGGCGTGCCGTCGAGTTCCACCCTCTTCGGGGTGTCCTCCTCCAGCTCGCCCAATCCACAGACTCGGACGAAGGCCATCAGACTGACGCCTCCAGCTCCGCCTCGATCGAGGCCATCAGACGTTCCTCGACATCCGGCAGGCCGATCTTCTGGACCAGCTCGGCGAAGAAGCCGCGGACCACCAGCCGGCGGGCCTCGGTCTCCGGGATACCGCGGGCCATCAGGTAGAACAGCTGCTCGTCGTCGAACCGGCCGGTGGCGGAGGCGTGGCCGGCGCCGGCGATCTCGCCGGTCTCGATCTCCAGGTTCGGCACCGAGTCGACCCGGGCGCCGTCCGTGAGGACCAGGTTCCGGTTCATCTCGTAGGTGTCGGTGCCCTCGGCCGCGGCGCGGATGAGTACGTCACCGATCCATACGGCGTGCGCGTCCGTGCCCTGGAGCGCGCCCTTGTAGGCCGCGTTGGACTTGCAGTGCGGGACGTTGTGGTCGACGAAGAGCCGGTGCTCCTGGTGCTGGCCGCGGTCGGTGAAGTAGAGGCCGAACAGCTCGGCCTCGCCGCCGGTGCCCGCGTACCTCACATGCGGCTGGAGCCGTACGAGATCGCCGCCGAAGGTGACCACGACCGACTTGAACGAGGCGTCGCGGCCGACCAGCGCGTTGTGCTGGGCGACATGGACGGACTTGTCGTCCCAGTCCTGTACGGAGACGACGGTCAGCTTGGCGCCGTCCCCGATGAGGTAGTCGACATTGGCGGCGAGCACTCCGTCGCCGGTGTGGTCGATGACCACGACCGCCTCGGCGAAGGCTCCCAGCTCGATGATCTGCTGGCCGTACGAGACCCCGCCCTCGCCGCGGACGGCGATCCGGATCGGCTCGCTCAGCACGGTCTCCTTGGGCACCGAGACGACCGAGGCCTTCTCGAACGAGGAGAACGCCTGGGCGGCGACCCGGTCCACCGGGATCCCGGCCTTGCCGATCCGCGCGTCGTCACGGCCGACGGTCTCGACGATGACGCCCTCGGGGGCGGTCACCTCGACCGTGACGCCGCCGTCCTGCGCGACGGCGGTGCCGTCGTGCAGACCTCGCAGCCGTTCCAGCGGCGTGAACCGCCACTCCTCCTCGCGGCCGTGCGGGACGGGGAAGTCCGCCACGTCGTAGGAGGGGGGCGCGCTCATGCGCGTGGCGACGGTCGACTCGGCGGCCACCGCGATCGAACCGGCGGTCGTGGAACCCGCCGGAATGTTCTGAGCCTCAGCCATGGCTGTCGTCGTGCTCTCTCTCTGCCTCTGCGTAAGGGGTTACGGGCGCTGCTGGTCGGGCGGGATCCGGTCGGGCGTCAGCCGACGGAGCCTTCCATCTGCAGCTCGATCAGCCGGTTGAGCTCCAGCGCGTACTCCATGGGCAGCTCCTTGGCGATCGGCTCCACGAAGCCGCGGACGATCATGGCCATGGCCTCGAACTCGGAGAGGCCGCGGCTCATCAGATAGAAGAGCTGGTCCTCGGAGACCTTGGAGACGGTCGCCTCGTGCCCCATGGACACGTCGTCCTCGCGGACGTCCACGTACGGGTAGGTGTCGGAGCGCGAGATGGTGTCCACCAGCAGCGCGTCACAGAGCACATTGGACTTGGAGCCCTCGGCGCCCTCGCCGATCTCGATCAGACCGCGGTACGAGGTACGGCCGCCACCGCGCGCCACCGACTTGGAGACGATGTTCGACGAGGTGTGCGGGGCCATGTGGACCATCTTGGCGCCGGCGTCCTGGTGCTGGCCCTCGCCCGCAAAGGCGATGGACAGGGTCTCGCCCTTGGCGTGCTCGCCCATCAGGTAGACGGCCGGGTACTTCATGGTGACCTTGGAGCCGATGTTGCCGTCGACCCACTCCATGGTCGCGCCCTCGTAGGCCACGGCGCGCTTGGTGACCAGGTTGTAGACGTTGTTCGACCAGTTCTGGATCGTCGTGTAGCGGCATCGGCCGCCCTTCTTGACGATGATCTCGACCACGGCGCTGTGCAGCGAGTCCGAGGAGTAGATCGGGGCGGTGCAGCCCTCGACGTAGTGGACGTAGGCGTCCTCGTCGACGATGATCAGCGTCCGCTCGAACTGGCCCATGTTCTCCGTGTTGATACGGAAGTAGGCCTGGAGCGGGATGTCGACGTGCACGCCCTTCGGCACGTAGATGAACGATCCGCCGGACCACACGGCCGAGTTCAGCGAGGCGAACTTGTTGTCGCCGACCGGGATGACCGTGCCGAAGTACTCCTGGAAGAGCTCCGGGTGCTCCTTCAGCGCGGTGTCCGTGTCCAGGAAGATGACGCCCTGCTCCTCCAGGTCCTCACGGATCTGGTGGTAGACGACCTCGGACTCGTACTGGGCGGCGACACCCGCGACGAGGCGCTGCTTCTCCGCCTCCGGGATGCCGAGCTTGTCGTACGTGTTCTTGATGTCCTCCGGCAGTTCCTCCCAGGAAGCCGCCTGCTTCTCGGTGGACCGCACGAAGTACTTGATGTTGTCGAAGTCGATGCCCGACAGGTCGGAGCCCCAGTTGGGCATGGGCTTCCTGTCGAACAGGCGCAGACCCTTGAGCCGCAGCTTGAGCATCCACTCCGGCTCGTTCTTCTTCGCCGAGATGTCGCGCACGACGGCCTCGGAGAGGCCGCGCTTGGCCGCGGCACCGGCGGCGTCGGAGTCCGCCCAGCCGAATTCGTACGTACCCAGACCTTCGAGTTCAGGATGGGCAGTCTCGGTGGGGAGCGTCATGCGGGGTTCCTCCCGGCTGTGCTTTCGGATGCGTGATCGGTGGTCTGTGGGGTGGCGCGGGGAATGAAGGTCGTGCAGACCCCGTCGCCATGGGCGATGGTGGCGAGCCGCTGCACATGGGTCCCGAGCAGCTGGGAGAAGAATTCCGTCTCCGCCTCGCACAGCTGGGGGAACTGCTCGGCGACGTGCGCGACCGGGCAGTGATGCTGGCAGAGCTGCTCGCCCTGTCGGTTCGGCGCGCTACGCGCCGTAGCAGCGTACCCGTCGGTGCTCAGCGCCTTGGCGAGTGCCTCCGTACGCTTCGCCGGCTCGGCGGCCTCGACCGCCTCCCGGTAGCCCTCGGACTGGCCGGCGATACGGGCACGGGCGAAGGCGGCGACGGCCGCCTCGCCCCGCTCACCACCGCCGGCGGTGGCGGCGATCCAGCGCAGGGCGTCGGCCGCGAGCTGGTCGTAGGACTGGTCGAAGGCGTCCCGGCCGCAGTCGGTCAGCGCGAACACCTTGGCGGGCCTGCCGCGCCCGCGCGAGCCGTAGACTCGCTGGTCACGGGGCTCCACCACGGCGTCGGCCACCAGTGCGTCCAGATGACGGCGGACGGCCGCCTGGGTGAGCCCGAGGCGTCCCGCCAGCTCGGAGACGGTGGACGGGCCGTGGTCCAGGATGGAGCGCGCGACCCGGTTGCGAGTGGAGTGCTCACCGGTCGCGAGTTCCTCCTGGGAAGCCTCGCCGACGTATTTCACAACGCCATTGTTGCGTAATTCCTCCGGCCCTGACAACCGAGGTGGAAAACGGCTTCCGGTGCGCTTCATCACTAAGGGTTACCTAATTTCCGCGGGCCCGGGTCCGCCTCCGGATGGCGTGGAACCGCCGTTTCACCCCTGCGGGATTGAGGTCGCTCCCGCCTGCCTAGACTTCCGGGCATGTACAGCGACTTCCCGGGTGACCGGCTGCCCGAAAGCGGCTCCGCCGCGGCCCGGACCTCCGGAGAGCCGGTCGTCGAGGTACGGGGCCTGGTCAAGCGGTACGGGGCCAGGACCGCGGTGGACGGCCTCGATCTCACGGTCCGCGCCGGTACGGTCACCGCCGTCCTCGGCCCCAACGGAGCCGGCAAGACGACCACGGTCGAGATCTGCGAGGGGTATCGCAAGCCGGACGCCGGGACCGTACGCGTCCTGGGTCTGGACCCGGTCCCGGACGCCGCCCGGCTGCGCCCGCGCATCGGCGTGATGCTCCAGTCCGGCGGCGTGTACTCCGGTGCGCGCGCCGACGAGATGCTGCGCCACATGGCCCGGCTGCACGCCCGTCCGCTCGATGTGGACGCGCTGATCGAACGGCTCGGCCTCGGCGGCTGCGGCCGTACCACCTATCGGCGGCTCTCCGGCGGCCAGCAGCAGCGGCTCGCCCTGGCCCTGGCCGTCGTCGGCCGCCCCGAGCTGGTCTTCCTGGACGAGCCGACCGCCGGCCTCGACCCGCAGGCCCGCCGCTCCACCTGGGATCTCGTACGCGAGCTGCGCTCCGACGGCGTCGGTGTGGTACTGACCACGCACTTCATGGACGAGGCCGAGGAGCTGGCGGACGATGTGGTGATCATCGACGCGGGCCGGGTCATCGCCCAGGGCAGCCCCGAGGAGCTGTGCCGGGGCGGCGCGGAGAACACCCTGCGCTTCACCGGGCGCCCCGGGCTCGACCTCGGCTCCCTGCTGAAGGCACTGCCGGACGGCACCACCGCCGACGAGCTGTCCTCGGGGGTGTACCGGATCACCGGCGGCGTCGATCCGCAGCTGCTCGCGACGGTGGCCTCCTGGTGCGCGCAGCACGGAGTGATGGCGGACGGGATCTCCGTGGAGCGGCACACGCTGGAGGACGTCTTCCTCGAACTGACCGGCAAGGAGCTGCGTCCATGAGCACCAGCACGAGCGGCACCGCCACGAGCGGTACCCGTACGCGCGGCACCGGCACCTATGCCCCGGCCCCCGGCGCGGCCCCGGTGGCGCGCATGATCGCGGCACAGACGGCGTTCGAGACGAAGCTGCTGCTGCGCAACGGCGAGCAGCTGCTGCTGACCGTGATCATCCCGTCGCTGCTGCTGGTGCTCTTCTCGACGGTCGACATCATCGACACCGGCGCGGACAGGGCGGTGGACTTCCTGGCCCCCGGCGTCCTCGCGCTGGCCGTGATGTCCACGGCGTTCACCGGCCAGGCCATCGCCACCGGCTTCGAGCGGCGGTACGGGGTCCTCAAGCGGCTCGCGGTGTCACCGCTGCCGCGCTGGGCCCTGATGACCGCCAAGTCGCTCTCGGTCCTGGTCACCGAAGTGCTCCAGATCATGCTGCTGACCGTGATCGCGTTCGCGCTCGGCTGGTCCCCCGCAGGCAGCCCGTTCGCCGTTCTGCCGCTGCTCGTGCTGGGCACGGCCGCGTTCTCCGGGCTCGGGCTGCTGATGGCCGGCACGCTCAGGGCCGAGGCCACGCTGGCCGCCGCGAACCTGGTCTTTCTGCTGCTCCTGGTGGGCGGCGGGGTGATCGTGCCGCTCGACGAATTCCCGGACGCGGCGCGCTCGGTGCTCGGGCTGCTGCCGATATCGGCGCTCTCCGACGGGCTGCGCGAGGTGCTTCAGCACGGCGCCGCGCTGCCGTGGGGCGACCTCGGGATCCTCGCCGTCTGGGCCGCGCTCGGCCTCGGCGCGGCGGGGGCGTTCTTCCGCTGGGAGTAGCCGCCGGAGCGGGGCGGCGGCGCGGCGGCGCCGGGACCGCCGGGACGCGGCATACGTACCCCTCGTGAAAAGCTGCACAAGCTCCGTCCTACGATGGTGGCCGTGTTGACCCCCCTCGCGTATATCGCACAGCGCTGGACGCCGTCACCCCGTACGCTCCAGCGCGCCGCGCTCACGGCCGTCCTGATGAGCGTCGTCATCATCGTCACCGGCGGCGCTGTCCGGCTGACCGGTTCGGGCCTCGGCTGCGACACCTGGCCGAAGTGCACGGACGACAGCCTCTTCGCCACACCCGAGCAAGGGCTGCACGGCGCGATCGAGTTCGGCAACCGCATGCTGACCTATGTGCTGTGCGCGGCGGTCGGCTGGGCGATCATCGCGGCGCGCTCCACCAAGCCGCGGCGGCGCGGGCTCACCCGGCTCGCCTGGTCGCAGTTCTGGATCGTGATGGGCAACGCCGTGATCGGCGGGATCACGGTGTGGATGGACCTCAACCCGTGGACCGTCGCGGGACACTTCTTCCTCGCCAGCACCCTGCTCACCGTCACCACCCTGACCTGGCTGCGTACCCGCGAGGGCGACGGCACCCCCCGGCCGCGCGTCCCGCGCCCGGTGCGCAAGCTGTCCTGGGCGCTGGTGGGCTCCGCGGTGGTGCTGATCGTGGCGGGTACGGCGGTGACGGGCTCGGGCCCGCACGCCGGCGACAGCAGCGATGTGCCGAGGATGCCGTTCGACTGGGCCACCACCGCCCATGTGCACGCGGTGTTCGCCTGGATCGTCTGCGCGCTGGCGGTGGCGATGTGGCTGGTGCTGCGGGTGGTGGACGCCCCCGCCGACACCCGGGCGCGCGCCCGCGAACTGCTGCTGGTGCTGCTCGCGCAAGGGGGCATCGGCTATGTGCAGTTCTTCACCGACCTCCCCGAAGTCCTGGTCGGCGCCCATATGTTGGGCTCCTGCCTGGTGTGGATCGCCGTGCTGCGGCTCGCGATGAGCCTGCGCGAGCGGCCGCGGACGGCGGCGGAGATCCCCGCGCAGCCGGACCCGGCGCTGTCGGCTGTCTCACCGTCCGGCGTCTCCTAGACGAGCGAGCCCGGATGCGAGTACGGCCACGGCCCCTGCCGTGGCCGTACTCGCGTCCGGTGTGCGGACCCAGGCCGGCGGCTCTCCGGTCTCGCGTCGCCTCAGGCTTCGCGGCCACCGAGCTGGAGTCCGGCCATCCGCTTCCACTCGTACGGTCCGGTACGCACCTTCGCGGCGAACTCCCCGTCGAAGGACTCGTGCAGCGTGAGCCCCGCCTTCTCGGCGGCGCTGCTCGCGATGGCGTGCGTGGGAGCGACGAGATCGCCCCAGCCGCCGTCCTCACCGACCAGCACGATGCGCGTGCCGGACTGTCCGAGGTACGCGAGCTGCCCCTCGGCGCCGCCGTGCCGTCGGGCGAAGGCGCCGATCCGCTTCGCCAGCCGGGCGGCCCTGCGCTCGTCGCGCGCCTCCCGCCGGGCCAGGGCCCCGCGCTCGTCGGCCTCGTCGTTCTGCTCTGCCTGCTGGGTCTCTGCCATGAACGGGATGCTACCCACGGGTAGATCAACCGGCGACGGGTGGGGTGCGTGGCCTTGACCACGCACCCCACCCGTCGGTGGAGCGAAACGGCGGAGCGAGAGCGCTCAGCGCAGGAAGGGATCCACGGCCACGGCCACGAAGAGCAGCGACACATAGGTGATGGACCAGTGGAAGAGCCGCATCTCCTTGAGCTTGGCGCCCGTCTCGCCGGCCTTGGCGCGCGACTGGAGCCCGTGCGCCTCCCAGAGCCAGTAGCCGCCGGACACCAGCGCCACCGCCGTATAGAACCAGCCGGTGTACCCCAGGGGGGTCAGCAGCAGCGAGACCGCGACCATCACCCAGCTGTAGAACACGATCTGGCGGGCCACGACCCGGTTGCTCGCGACGACCGGAAGCATCGGGACACCCGCGCGCGCGTAGTCGTCCTTGACCTTCATGGACAGCGGCCAGTAGTGCGGCGGCGTCCAGAAGAACATGACGAGGAAGAGGATGACGGCGGCCCAGGACACCGAGTTGGTGACCGACGACCAGCCGATCAGCACCGGCATACAGCCCGCGATACCACCCCAGACGATGTTCTGCGAGGTACGGCGCTTGAGGATCATCGTGTAGACGATGACGTAGAAGAGGAGCGCGCCCAGGGCGAGGCCCGCGGACAGCCAGTTGACCAGAAGTCCGAGCCAGAGGGTCGAGACCACGGCCAGCGTCAGACCGAACACCAGGCCCTCGCGCGGCGAGACCATGCCGGTGACCAGCGGACGCTGCGACGTACGGTCCATCAGTGCGTCGATGTCGCGGTCGATGTACATGTTCAGCGCGTTGGCGCCACCGGCGGAGAGGTAGCCGCCGATACAGGTAGTGACCACCAGCCACAGATCCGGCACACCTTGCGCGGCCAGGAACATCACCGGAATGGTGGTGATGAGCAGCAGTTCGATGATCCGCGGCTTGGTCAGCACCACGAATGCCTTGACGCGGGCGCCGAACGGCCGATGGCCGCCCGAGCTCGGAGTCAAGGCGACCCCTGCGGGTCGGGACTCGACGGCCGTCACGCACACCCCTGACAGAGAAATCCCAGCAAGCTCCGGGCGTGAAGGCCCGGTAAAGACTTGCGCGTACCACGCCACTCTAGACGTTGCCCCTACGCCGATCTTCGCGGGGGTCGGTCGTGCGAAACCGCGTGGAACGCCCTCCCGGAACGGTCCGTACGACCCGCCGGAAGGTGAACTCGGGGCCGCCGGGAGGCGAACTCTCCGAGCGCGCCGCACCCTGGAAACACGCTCGGAAAGATGACTGTTGCTGCGGGTAGGCTCGACAGCGAGCCGGTGCGCCCTCAGACACCGGAATCGATCATGTGGAGAGGAGCCCTGACTCAGGGTGAGCACCAAGCCGACCACCACAGACCTCGAGTGGACCGAATCGGACCGCCGGGCAGTCGACACCGCCCGCGTCCTGGCCATGGATTCCGTACAGAAGGTCGGCAACGGCCATCCGGGTACGGCCATGAGCCTGGCGCCCGCCGCCTATCTGCTCTTCCAGAAGGTGATGCGGCACGATCCCGCCGACGCGCAGTGGACCGGCCGAGACAGGTTCATCCTCTCGGCGGGCCACTCGTCCCTGACCCTCTACATCCAGCTCTACCTGGCCGGATACGGTCTGGAACTGGAAGACCTGGAGTCCTTCCGTACCTGGGGTTCGAAGACCCCGGGCCACCCGGAGTACGGACACACCGTCGGTGTGGAGACGACCACGGGACCGCTCGGGCAGGGTGTCGCGAACGCGGTGGGCATGGCGATGGCCGCCCGCTACGAGCGCGGTCTGTACGACCCGGAGGCCGCCCCCGGCACCTCCCCGTTCGACCACACCATCTGGGCGATCGCCGGTGACGGCTGCCTCCAGGAGGGCATCTCGGCCGAGGCGTCCTCGCTGGCCGGCCACCAGAAGCTGGGCAATCTGGTCCTGCTCTGGGACGACAACCACATCTCCATCGAAGGTGACACCGAGACCGCGGTCTCCGAGGACACCCTCAAGCGGTACGAGGCGTACGGCTGGCATGTGCAGCGCGTCGAGCAGCTGCCCAACGGCGACCTCGACCCGGCGGCTCTGTACGAGGCCCTGCTGGCGGCGCGCGCGGAGACCGGGCGTCCCTCGTTCATCGCGGCCCGTTCGATCATCGCCTGGCCCGCCCCGCACGCGCAGAACACCGAGGCGGCGCACGGCTCCGCGCTCGGCGACGAAGAGGTCGCGGCCACCAAGAAGGTGCTCGGTTTCGACCCGGAGAAGTCCTTCGACGTCTCCGCCGAGGTGCTCACGCACACCCGTGAGGCGCTCGACCGTGGCCGTGAGGCGCGTACCGAGTGGGAGAAGACCTTCGCCGCCTGGCGTACCGCCAACCCGGAGCGCGCGGCGACGTTCGACCGGATCAGGGCCGGTGAACTGCCCGTGGGCTGGGAGGAGAAGCTCCCCGCCTTCGAGACCGGCAAGTCCGTCGCGACGCGTGCCGCGTCCGGCAAGGTGCTCCAGGCGCTCGGTGAGGTCATCCCCGAACTGTGGGGCGGCTCCGCCGACCTCGCGGGTTCGAACAACACCACCATCGACAAGACGTCGTCGTTCCTCCCGGTGGGCAACCCCCTGCCGGAGGCCGACCCGTACGGCCGCACGGTGCACTACGGCATCCGCGAGCACGCCATGGGTTCGACCATGAACGGCATCGCGCTGCACGGCAACACCCGTATCTACGGCGGCACTTTCCTGGTGTTCTCCGACTACATGCGCCCGGCCGTCCGGCTCGCCGCGCTGATGCGCGTG
Organism: Streptomyces scopuliridis; assembly: GCF_042790125.1. Lineage (GTDB taxonomy): Bacteria > Actinomycetota > Actinomycetes > Streptomycetales > Streptomycetaceae > Streptomyces > Streptomyces scopuliridis_A. The sequence continues at coordinate 5,297 of NZ_JBHTZS010000053.1, read as the reverse complement.
CCGGTCACCTACGTGTGGACGCATGACTCGATCGGTCTCGGCGAGGACGGTCCGACCCATCAGCCGGTCGAGCACCTCACCGCGCTGCGGACCATCCCGGGTCTGAACATCGTCCGTCCCGCCGACGCCAACGAGACGGCGATCGCCTGGCGCGAGATCCTCAAGCGGCATGACAAGGGCGCCCCGCACGGTCTGGCGCTGACCCGCCAGGGTGTGCCGACGTACGAGGCCAACGACGAGGCGGCCAAGGGCGGTTACGTCCTGTTCGAGGCCGAGGGCGGCGCTCCCCAGGTCGTGCTGATCGGCACCGGCTCCGAGGTGCAGCTCGCCGTCGAGGCACGGGAGCGGCTCCAGTCCGCCGGTATCCCCACCCGCGTGGTCTCGATGCCGTCGGTCGAGTGGTTCGACGAGCAGGACCAGGCGTACAAGGACAGCGTGCTGCCGCCGGCCGTGAAGGCGCGGGTGGCGGTCGAGGCCGGTATCGGGCTCACCTGGCACCGCTTCGTGGGCGAGGCCGGACGCATCGTCTCGCTGGAGCACTTCGGCGCCTCGGCGGACGGCAAGGTCCTCTTCCGTGAATTCGGCTTCACCGCGGACGCGGTCGCCGCGGCGGCCCGGGAATCACTGGCGGCTTCGGCGCGCTGACGCCTTTATACGAACAGTAGGAGATGCAACTCTTATGACAGACGTACTCAAGCGCCTCTCCGACGAAGGCGTCGCGATCTGGCTCGACGACCTCTCGCGCAAGCGGATCACGTCCGGCAATCTGGCCGAACTGATCGATCAGCAGCACGTGGTGGGGGTCACCACCAACCCGTCGATCTTCCAGAAGGCGATCTCGGGCGGCGACGGGTACGACACCCAGCTGGCCGACCTCGCCGCCCGCGCGGTCACCGTCGAAGAAGCCATCCGCATGATCACCACGGCGGACGTCCGGGACGCCGCCGACATCCTGCGTCCGGTCTTCGACGCGACGCAGGGCCAGGACGGCCGGGTCTCCATCGAGGTGGACCCGCGGCTGGCGCACAACACGAAGGCGACCATCGCCGAGGCCAAGCAGCTGGCCTGGCTGGTGGACCGGCCGAACACGCTGATCAAGATCCCGGCGACCAGGGCCGGTCTGCCGGCGATCACCGAGACGATCGGCCGGGGCATCAGCGTCAATGTCACGCTGATCTTCTCGCTGGAGCGCTACCGCGAGGTCATGGACGCCTACATCGCGGGTCTGGAGAAGGCACAGGCCGCCGGCCTGGACCTGTCCAAGATCTACTCGGTGGCGTCCTTCTTCGTGTCCCGCGTGGACACCGAGATCGACAAGCGGCTCGACGCGCTGGGCACGCCCGAGGCCAAGGAGGCCCGCGGCAAGGCGGCCCTGGCCAACGCGCGGCTCGCGTACGAGGCGTACGAAGAGGTCTTCGCCACCGAGCGCTGGGCGGCCCTGGACCGGGCGCAGGCCAACAAGCAGCGTCCGCTGTGGGCCTCGACCGGCGTCAAGGACCCGTCGTACAAGGACACGCTGTACGTCGACGAGCTGGTGGCGCCCCACACGGTGAACACCATGCCGGAGGCCACGCTCGACGCCACCGCGGACCATGGCCGGATCACCGGCGACACGGTGCGCGGTACGTACGACCAGGCGCGCGCGGACCTCGACGCCGTCGCGAAGCTGGGCATCTCGTACGACGAGGTCGTCCAGCTGCTGGAGGACGAGGGCGTCGAGAAGTTCGCGACCGCCTGGAACGACCTGCTCAAGTCGACCGAGGCGGAGCTCAAGCGCCTCGCTCCTTCGGAGGGCTGATCCCTTGACCGCAACCCACGGAGCGAACCCGCTCCGTGACGCCGCGGACCGACGGCTCCCGCGTATCGCGGGGCCGTCGGGCCTGGTCATCTTTGGCGTCACGGGCGATTTGTCCCGCAAAAAGCTGATGCCTGCCATCTATGACCTGGCCAACCGCGGTCTGCTGCCGCCGGGCTTCTCGCTCGTCGGCTTCGCACGCCGTGAGTGGCAGGACGAGGATTTCGCGAAGGAGGTGCATGACGCCGTAAAGGAGCACGCGCGCACGCCGTTCCGCGAGGAGGTCTGGCAGCAGCTCATCCAGGGGATGCGCTTCGTCCAGGGCGACTTCGGTGACGACGACGCGTTCGAGCACCTGAAGGCGACGATCGCCGATCTCGACAAGTCGCAGGGCACGGGCGGCAACTTCGCGTTCTATCTCTCCGTACCGCCGAAGTTCTTCCCGCAGGTCGTCCAGCAGCTCAAGAAGCACGGTCTGGCGGACCAGACCGAGGGCTCCTGGCGGCGCGCGGTCATCGAGAAGCCGTTCGGTCACGACCTGGCGTCCGCGCAGGACCTGAACAAGGTCGTCCACGAGGTCTTCCCGTCCAACGAGGTCTTCAGGATCGACCACTATCTGGGCAAGGAGACCGTCCAGAACATCCTGGCCCTGCGGTTCGCCAACACCCTCTTCGAGCCGATCTGGAACCGGTCGTATGTCGACCATGTCCAGATCACCATGGCCGAGGACATCGGCATCGGCGGCCGGGCCGGCTACTACGACGGCATCGGCGCCGCCCGTGACGTGATCCAGAACCATCTGCTCCAGCTGCTCGCGCTGACCGCGATGGAGGAGCCCGCCTCCTTCGACGCGGACGCGCTGGCCGCGGAGAAGACCAAGGTGCTGGGCGCCGTGCGGCTGCCGAAGGATCTCGCCGAGGGCACGGTACGCGGGCAGTACGCCGCGGGCTGGCAGGGCGGCGAGAAGGCCGTCGGCTATCTCCAGGAAGACGGTATCGACGCCAAGTCGAAGACCGACACCTATGCCGCGGTGAAGCTGCAGATCGACAACCGCCGCTGGGCGGGCGTCCCGTTCTATCTCCGTACCGGGAAGCGGCTCGGCCGCCGGGTCACGGAGATCGCGGTGGTCTTCCAGCGCGCGCCGCACTCCCCCTTCGACCACACGGCCACGGAGGAGCTGGGGCAGAACGCCCTGGTCATCCGAGTCCAGCCGGACGAGGGCGTGACCATGCGGTTCGGTTCCAAGGTCCCCGGCACCTCCATGGAGGTCAGGGACGTCTCGATGGACTTCGCGTACGGCGAGTCCTTCACGGAGTCCAGCCCCGAGGCGTACGAGCGGCTCATCCTCGATGTGCTGCTCGGCGACTCGAACCTCTTCCCGCGCGTGGAGGAGGTCGAGCTGTCCTGGAAGATCCTCGACCCGATCGAGCGGTTCTGGGACACGCACGGCAAGCCCGCGCAGTACGAGTCCGGGACCTGGGGTCCGGTCGAGGCGGACGAAATGCTCGCACGAGACGGACGGAGCTGGCGCCGGCCATGAAGATCGACCTTACGGACACCACGTCGAGCAAGATCAACAAGGCGCTGGTGCAGGGGCGCAGGGCGATCGGCACCCCCGCCGTCGGCATGGTCCTCACGCTCGTCCTCGTCACCGACGAGGAGAACCAGTACGACGCGCTCAAGGCCGCCAACGAGGCGTCCCGCGAGCACCCGTCGAGGAAGCTGGTCGTCGTCAAGCGCGTCTCGCGCTCCCCGCGCGACCGGGCCAAGCCCCGCCTCGACGCCGAAGTACGGGTGGGCACGGACGCGGGCACCGGCGAGACGGTCGTCCTGCGGCTGTACGGCGAGGTGATGGACCACGCGCAGTCGGTGGTCCTGCCGCTGCTGCTGCCGGACGCCCCGGTCGTCGTCTGGTGGCCGGTCAACGCGCCGGTCAACCCGGCCAAGGACGCGCTGGGCAAGCTGGCGCAGCGCCGGGTGACCGACACGTACTCCGCCGAGGATCCGGTGGCGGAGCTGAGGGCCCGCGCCGACGCGTACACCCCGGGCGACACGGATCTGTCCTGGACCCGGATCACGCCGTGGCGCTCGATGGTCGCCGCCGCCCTGGACCAGGTGGCCTGCGATGTCACCTCGGTGGAGGTGGAGGGCGAGGAGCACAACCCCAGCTGCGAGCTGCTCGCCATGTGGCTCGCGGACCGGCTGCACGTACCGGTCAAGCGCAGCGTCTCGAAGGGTCCCGGTCTCACGGCCGTACGGATGGAGACGTCCTGCGGGCCGATAAAGCTGGACCGGGCGGACGGCTCGCTGGCGACGCTCTCCATCCAGGGGCAGCCGGACCGGGCGGTGGCGCTGAAGCGCCGGGAGACCTCGGAGCTGATCGCCGAGGAGCTGCGCCGGCTGGACCCGGACGACACCTACGCGTCGGCACTGCGGTTCGGCGTGGACCGGCTCAGTGACGGCGAGGGCTCGCCGGCCAGGAAGTCCGGTGCCGGCGGTACGGCCGGCGCGGCGTCCGCCAAGCCGGCGACCGCGGCCACGCCCGCCGCGATGCCCAAGAAGGCGGAGTCGAAGTGAGCGCTCCGCAGCTGGTCGTCCACCGTGACAAGGAGCTGATGGCGCAGGCCGCGGCGGCCCGGCTGATCACGAAGATCGTGGACGCCCAGGCCGCCCGTGGCGCCGCCTCCGTCGTCCTGACGGGCGGGCGCAACGGCAACGGTCTGCTGGCCGCGCTGGCCGAGGCGCCCGCCCGGGACGCGGTCGACTGGTCGCGGCTCGATCTGTGGTGGGGCGACGAGCGGTTCCTGCCGGAGGGCGACCCGGAGCGCAATATCACCCAGGCGCGGGAGGCGCTGCTCGACTCGGTGCCGCTGGACCCCTCGCGGGTGCATGTGATGCCGGCCTCGGACGGCCCGTACGGCAGTGATGTGGAGGCGGCGGCCGCCGCGTACGCCACCGAACTCGCCGCCGCGGCCCGCCCGGAGGACCACGGGCCCGTGCCGACCTTCGACGTCCTGATGCTGGGGGTCGGGCCCGACACGCATGTGGCCTCGCTCTTCCCCGAGCTGCCGGGCGTCCGGGAGACCGAGCGCACGGTGGTCGCCGTGCACGGCGCCCCCAAGCCTCCGCCGACCCGTATCTCCCTCACGCTGCCCGCGATCCGGGCGGCACACGAGGTGTGGCTGCTGGCGGCGGGCGAGGACAAGGCGAAGGCCGCGGAGATCGCCCTGTCGGGCGCGGGCGAGATCCAGGCGCCGGCGGCGGGGGCGTACGGCCGCAGCCGGACGCTGTGGCTGCTGGACGCGGCGGCGGCCTCGGAACTGCCCCGCGCGCTCTACCCGCCGGCCTCGGCGTAGTCGAGTACGGCCAACGTAGGACGTGGGGGGGGGGGCACGCCCGGCCCCCGGGCGAGCGATTTTTAGGGGGCGAGGCGGAGGGGGCGGGGCCCCCCCGCGGGGCCCCGCCCGGGCCCCGGCGGGCGGGCGCGCTCGGGGGGCGCGCC
>NZ_JBHTZS010000052.1:0-29264 GCF_042790125.1 Streptomyces scopuliridis | reverse complement strand
GCGGGGGGGGGGCGCCCTGTTTTGACCCAGTGACCCCCCGGATCGGGGGCCCCCCCCCCCCCCCGGGGGGGGCCCCGACGGCGTACCCGGGGCCGGCAGGCGCCCTTGCGGGGCTTCAGACGGCCCTCTGACGGCCGGACACACCAGGGGCGGCCACCCGGTCCGGGTGGCCGCCCCTGCGTGTCGCCTATGGGTGTTACTTGCCCTTGGCGGCTTCCTTGAGCTTGGAGCCCGCGGAGACCTTCACGCTGTAGCCGGCCGGGATCTGGATCGGGTCGCCGGTCTGCGGGTTACGAGCGGTCCGAGCGGCACGGTGGGTGCGCTCGAAGGTCAGGAAGCCGGGGATGGTGACCTTCTCGTCGCCCTTGGCGACGACCTCGCCGACCGTCTCGGCGAGAGCGGCCAGCACAGCGTCGGCGTCCTTGCGGGTCACCTCGGCGCGGTCGGCCAGGGCGGCCACCAGCTCACTGCGGTTCATGTTGTTACTCCCGTGTTCTTCTTGCCTGTAAGGCGTGAGATCGAAGCCGATGCTGCCAGGGCCCTCGGACAGTCCCCGGACCCGGGTCTGCTGACAGACCCTCGCGCCCGAATACGCATCCTGCCCCCACCAGCGGCGGGAAAGCCAATCCGGCACCCTCCGGAGTCACACGAAAAGCGCCACTGCCTCGTCGTCGTGACGTTCCGTCGACTCTGTGGAGACTCCTTGGAGCCTTGGGGCCCTTGAGTCCGCCGGAGGCCCTGAAAACCTCCCTGGAGCGGCGGGGCTCATGGTCCGCCACCCTAGAGGGGCCCGTGGGGCGCGGCGAATCGCGACGCGCCGGGCACCGGACGGACGTGAGATGTACCGCAGTCCTCGGTAGCGTGTCCGGGCCCCGTCGTGGGTCTGGTCACATTTCGGGCCGGGCCCCGGGGGCGTGCTTCGCGCTGCCCCCGGGCCCCTCCCCCGGTCAGACCTGGGTGACGGGAGCCGTCACATCCGCGCCGGCCGCCTTGGCGGCGTCGCGCACCGCGCCCGCCACCGCGCCCGCGACCTTGTCGTTGAAGACCGAGGGCACGATGTAGTTCGGGTTGAGCTCGTCCTCGGTGACGACATCGGCGAGCGCCGCCGCCGCGGCCAGCATCATCTCGGTGTTGACCGTGCGGGACTGGGCGTCCAGCAGGCCGCGGAAGACACCGGGGAAGACCAGCACGTTGTTGATCTGGTTGGGGAAGTCGGAGCGGCCGGTGGCCACCACGGCCGCCGTCTCGCGCGCGATCGCCGGGTCGACCTCGGGGTCGGGGTTGGCGAGGGCGAACACGATCGCGCCGTCGGCCATGGCCGCGACGTCCTCGCCGTCCAGCACGTTCGGGGCCGAGACACCGATGAAGACGTCCGCGTCGACCACGGCCTCCTTGAGCGTGCCGGTGACGCCCTCGGGGTTGGTGTTGTCGGCGATCCAGCGCAGCGGTGATTCGGGGGTGGCCGCCACCAGGTCCTCGCGGCCCGCGTGCACCACGCCGTGGATGTCGGCGACGACCGCGTGCTTGACGCCCGCGGCGATCAGCAGCTTGAGGATGGCCGTACCGGCCGCGCCCGCGCCGGACATGACGACCCGTACGTCCCCGATGCCCTTGCCCACCACGCGCAGCGCGTTGGTCAGGGCCGCGAGCACCACGATCGCGGTGCCGTGCTGGTCGTCGTGGAAGACCGGGATGTCCAGGGCCTCGCGCAGCCGCGCCTCGATCTCGAAGCAGCGGGGCGCGGAGATGTCCTCCAGGTTGATGCCCGCGAAGCCGGGGGCGATCGCCTTGACGATCTCGACGATGGCGTCGGTGTCCTGGGTGTCCAGGCAGAGCGGCCAGGCGTCGATACCGGCGAAGCGCTTGAAGAGGGCCGCCTTGCCCTCCATCACGGGCAGCGCGGCCTTGGGGCCGATGTTGCCCAGGCCGAGCACCGCGGAGCCGTCCGTGACGACCGCCACGGAGTTGCGCTTGATGGTCAGCCGCCGGGCGTCCTCGGGGTTCTCCGCGATCGCCATGCAGACCCGGGCCACACCCGGGGTGTAGATCATCGAGAGATCGTCACGGTTGCGGATGGGGTGCTTCGACTGCATCTCGATCTTGCCGCCGAGGTGCATCAGGAACGTACGGTCGGAGACCTTGCCGAGGGTGACGCCGTCGATGCCCCGCAGCTGCTCGACGATCTCCTCCGCGTGCCCGGTGGAGCTGGCGGCGATGGTGACATCGATCCGCAGCTTCTCGTGGCCGGAGGCGGTCACGTCCAGGCCGGTCACCGAGCCGCCGGAGGACTCCACGGCCGTGGTCAGCTGGGAGACCGCGGTACCGCTCGCGGGCACCTCCAGCCTGACCGTCATCGAGTACGAGACGCTGGGCGCCGTTGCCATGACCGAGTCCCTCTTCTTTCCCTAGCCTCTTTGCCGCTCCACCCGAACCACGTCGGCGACGGAGCTTTCAGATGGTCGCACCTACCGGTGGGTAACAGGTAAAGACCTTTATCTACGGAACGCCGCCATCCATGATGTGAGACGAAAACAGGCCCTCACCAAGATCTGGTGAAGGCCCGCCGACGTGTCTGTGGCGCTGCTGCGAAGCTGGCGTAGAGAACGTGAAGGCGGCACCGACCCGCCATGCTCGCCTCGCGGCAAGTGGTCGCTCGTAGCGACGAAGGTTGGGCCCGGGGGCTTGGATCGGGTCGGTGCCACCTCCAGGCTAACAAACCACCCCGGTAAGTGATTCCGTCCGCGCGAGTTTGACTACGGGTCAATCCCGGGACCGGCCCCGGGGGCGGTCCCGGGAATCACTCCCGCAGCAGGTCGGGTACCCCCTCCGCGTCCGGTTCGTCGCGGGCCGCCGAGACCACCGTGAGCTGCTGGGTCGCCCGGGTCAGCGCGACGTACAGCACCCGCAGACCGGCCGGCGACTCGTCCGCGATCTCCGCCGGGGAGACCACCACCGTCGCGTCGTACTCCAGCCCCTTGGCCTCCAGGCTGCCCAGCGCCACCACGCGGTCACCGAGCCCGGCCAGCCAGCGCGCCGCCTGCTCGCGCCGGTTCATGGCGACGACGACACCGACCGTGCCGTCCACCTGGCCGAGCAGCCGCTGTGCCTCCGCGCGCACGGTCGCGGCCGGATCGCCGTCCTGTACGACGCGGAATCGCGGCCGCACGCCCGTGGAGCGCACCGCGCGCGGCGACTCCATGCCGGGCATCGCGAGCGCCAGGACCTTCGACGCCAGCTCGGCGATCTCGGCCGGGTTGCGGTAGTTCACGGTCAGGGTGAAGCGGCGGCGCGGGCGGGTGCCGAGCGCCTCGTCGCGGGCCTCCGCCGCCTCGTCCGGGTCCGACCAGGACGACTGCGCGGCGTCGCCGACGACCGTCCAGGTGGCGTGCCTGCCCCGGCGGCCGACCATCCGCCACTGCATCGGCGTCAGGTCCTGCGCCTCGTCGACGATGACATGCGCGTACTCCGTACGCTCCGCCGCCAGCCGTTCGGCCCGCTCGCGCTGCGACTCCTCGCGCTGCGGCATCAGCTCCTCGAGGCCGGTCAGCTGGTCCAGCGGATCGACGTCGCGCCGCTTCCTGGGCCGGGGCGGCGCGCCGAGCAGCGTCTCCAGCTCGTCCAGCAGCGCCACGTCATGGACGGAGAGCGGGCCACCGCCGTCCGGGCCCAGCCGCTTCAGGGAGCGGGCGAGACGGCGGTTCTCGCCCGGGTTGAGGATCCGTCGCGACCAGCGGCCGAGCCGCCGCTCGTCGGCCATCGCGGCGAGCACCCCGCGCGGGGTCAGCTCGGGCCACCAGGCGTCCAGGAAGGCGAGGAAGCTGTCCTCGGACATGACGTCCTCGTCGAAGGACGAGCGCAGTTCGGCGGCGAGCTCCGGGTCGGTGTGCCGCTGGGCCGACCCGGACTTCGCCCAGAGGGCGTCCAGCAGGAGTCTTCGGGCGCGTGGTCTGAGCAGATTGACGGGCGCGGTGCCGCTGAGCGCGGACTGCCGGATCCGGTTCAGCTCGCCGGACTCCAGCTCCAGCCTGCGGCCGAAGGCGACGACCCGGAGCAGATCGGTCCGTACGGGCGCGGCCAGGGCAGCGTCCTCGTCGCCGTCCGCGTCCGGGTCCTCACCGAAAGCCAGCTGGCCCCGCTGGTCACGGTCCCCGCGGGGCCCGGGGCCCGCCGCGAAGGAACCTTCCAGCGCGCCCCTGGCCGCCTTGCGCAGCACCTTCGGCATCCGCGCGGAGCCCTTGACCCGGGCCACGGCCGGTTCGTCGTACGCCGTGGCCTCCGCGCCGTCCACCAGCGACCCCACCGCCCGGATCGCGACCTGCCCCTCCTCGCCCAGCGAGGGGAGCACGCCCTCCGTGTACGCGACGAGCAGCGGCGTCGGCGAGACGACCAGGATGCCGCCCGCGTACCGCCGCCTGTCCTGGTAGAGCAGATAGGCGGCGCGGTGCAGCGCCACGGCGGTCTTGCCCGTGCCGGGGCCGCCCGAGACCTCGGTGACGGAGGCGGCGGGGGCCCGGATGACGAGGTCCTGTTCGGCCTGGATGGAGGAGACGATGTCCCGCATGGTGTGCCCGCGCGCCTGGCCGAGCGCGGCCATCAGCGCGCCGTCCCCGATCACGGCCAGTGCGGCGCCGTCCAGCGAGGCGGTCAGCTCCGGCCGCATCAGATCGTCCTCGACGCCGAGGACCCGGCGCCCCTTGGAGCGGATGACCCGGCGCCGTACCACCCGGCCGGGATCCACCGGGGTGGCGCGGTAGAAGGGCGCGGCGGCGGGCGCGCGCCAGTCGATGACCAGCGGCGAGTAGTCGGAGTCCAGGACTCCGATACGGCCGATGTGCAGCGTCTCGGCGATCTCGGCGGTGCTGCCCGGCCCGATGGCGTCGTCGGCGGGCTCGACCGAGGTGTACGCGCCGTCCGGGCCCTTCTTGCCGTCCTTGCCCCGGAGGAGGTCGATCCGCCCGAAGAGGAAGTCCTCGAATTCGTTGTTGAGCCGGTTGAGGTGGATCCCGGCGCGGAAGACCTGGGCGTCGCGTTCGGCGAGGGCTCCGGGCGTGCCGACCTGCCCCCGTTTGGCGGCGTCGTTCATCAGGAACTCCGCCTCGTGGATCTTCTCCTCAAGGCGGCGGTACACCTGGTCCAGATGGCGCTGCTCGACGCCGATCTCGCGGTCGCGCACGGAGTCGTGCTCCGTGGCGCGTACGGGATCGACGGCGGGTCCAGCGGTTTCTACAGCGGCATCCTGCGCGGCCACCGAGGCCCCCTTCATGACGTGCATTGGGCAGCCGTCAACCGTACGCGAAGGGGGCGGGTATGTCAGGCGCCGACTTCGACCAGTCGCTCACCGTCGAACGTACGGACCTCGAAGTGATCGATGTCCTTGCTCTCCATGGCCGTGCCGCCCTCGACGTAGAGCGGTTTCCTGCCGTTCTCGTCCGGGCTGCCGGGGATGCCGTACCCCCACGCGGGCACCGACCAGGACGTGACGACCTCCTGCTCGCCGGTCTTGGAGACGGCGACCAGAGTGCACTTGAGCGGGCCCTTCACATTCTTCAGCTCCAGGGCGGTGCGGGTGCCCCAGGCCTTCGGCTCCATGGCGATGGCGGCGCTGACCTTGGTGACGGTGTCCGTGGCGCCGATCCTGCCGGGCATACGGGCGAACTCCTCGGCCGGGGTCCGCTCCTTCGCCACGGTCGTGCCGGCCTCGGCGCCGCCCGAGGTGGCGATCCCTACGCCCACGGGCCCGCCGATGATCAGCACCGCGGCGGCGGCGACCAGATACAGCCCCCGGCGCTTGCGCCTGGCACGCTTGACGGCGACCTCGTCGACGAGCCGGCCGAGCAGCTGTGGGCTGGGCCGCACCGAGACGGAGGGGGTCGGCAGCTGCGCGAGGGGTACGGGCGGCGGGGTCAGCGGGGTGGGCGCGAGGAACGGGTCGGGGTCGTCCGCCAGCATGGCCAGCATCGGTTCCATCCCGGAGAACTCCTCCAGCTGGACGGCGCAGATCCGGCAGCCGGCCAGATGCTCCTCGAAGGCCGTGGCCTCGGCATCGTCCAGAATTCCGAGAACGTACGCTCCGACGGCTTCATGCACAGTACTTTCGTCGCCCAGTCCGTACTGCTCGTGCGTGGTCATGCCGAGACCCCCCTCTCCTCCAGTGCGAGCTTCATCGAACGTAGTGCGTAGAACACACGGGAACGCACGGTCCCGCTGGGTATGCCGAGTGTCTCGGCCGCCTCGTTGACCGTGCGTCCCTTGAAGTACGTCTCCACGAGTACTTCCCGGTGGGCAGGGGTCAAATCGTCGAGCGCGTCCGAGAGCGTCATCAACCACAACGCTTTGTCAATCTCGTCCTCCGCGGGCATGACCTCCAGCGGCGACGGGTCGACCTCCTGCGGCCGGGCCTGCCGGCTGCGGTGACCGTCGATGACGATGCGCCGGGCGACCGTCACCAGCCAGGGTCGGACAGAGCCGGTCGCCCGGTTGAGCTGACCGGCATTCTTCCAGGCACGGATGAGCGTTTCCTGTACGACGTCCTCGGCCCGCTGGCGGTCGCCCGCGACGAGACGCATGACGTAGGCGAGCAGCGGTCCGGCGTGTTCCTGGTAGAGCGCGCGCATCATCTCCTCGTCGGGGACGGGGGTGTTGGCGCGTGGTGCCGCGCTCCGGTGTCGGGCCCGGTGAGGGCGGTCATCGGCCACGGCCGCATCTTTGCGCACCCAAACCTCCCGGTCGAGACCTTCATGGCTGCTTCTCCCTCATCACTACGGATGCGCGGGGGAGGCCACTCAACGGCCGGCGCGGAAACTTTCACGATCTTTCGCGTGGAGCGGGCGGCGAAGGGGGACGGCATGGGCGGGTTCGCGCCGGTCCGGGAGCCGTGCGGGATTGATGGAGAACACGTGGAGGACATGTCCTGAACTCGCATGGATACCGTGCGGTAGTTGTCCGAAAATCGCGCGACACCCGTACGGAACGGCCCGGCCGGGCCTTCTCAGGACCGCGCGAGAGCCGCCCTGCGGCGGTGTCTGGCGACCCGCTCGCGGTTGCCGCACACCTCGCTGGAGCACCAGCGGCGCCGCCGCCCGCGCGAGGTGTCCAGATAGACGCGCCGGCAGCTGTCGCCCTCGCACTCCCGCAGCCGGGCCCGTGCGTCGGGGTCGGTGAGCAGCTCCACCGCGTCCCTGGCCACGGCGGCCAGCAGCGCGTCGCACTCGGGCTCGGTGCTCAGCGCCCGTACGAGATCGCCGCCCTCGTCCCGTACCGCCCTGATGCCCGGCGGCGCCGCGGCGGCCAGCGTGTTGACGCGCTCCAGCGCGCCCGCCGCGTCCCGTCCGTCGATCTCCGCGTGTACCAACTGCCCGACTCTGTCGCGTAGTTCGGTGAAGGACCGCACCCAGCGGGCGTCGACCCCGGCGAGCGGTGTCCCCTCGGGCACCAGCCCCGCGCCGATCAGCCACCGGCCGAGCGGTGCGGCGCCGTCGAGCCGCTCCCGGCCTCTGGAGGTCCGTTCCCCGGTGGCCACCAGATCCAGGCAGATACGCCCGGAGTCGAACCGCCACTCGTACGCGCCCATGTCCGCCGCCGTGCCCGCCGTCATGTGCCTGTCACCGCCTCGGGTTCACCGTGGGTGCCGTCCTCCTCAGAGTGCCTGCCCCGGGACGCGCCCGGAACCCCTGCTACCGGTGGGGGTTTCGCGGCGGGCTCCCTACCCGGCCGCGTTCGGCGGGCCGTTGTGCAGGACGCGCTGGAAGAGGTGGTGATCGCGCCACTCGCCGTGGATGTGGAGATAGCGCGACGCCGTACCGATCAGCTCGAAGCCGCATTTGTGGAGCACGCGCTGCGAGGCGGCGTTGGCGAGGACCACGGCCGCCTCCAGGCGGTGCAGCCCCAGCTCGTCGCGGGCGGCGCGGACGACCCTCTCGACGGCGTGGGTCGCCAGGCCGCGGCCGGTGTACTCGGCGTCGATCCAGTAGCCGAGATTCGCACTCCGAAACGGTCCCAGGGCGATGTTGAGGAGGGTCGCCTCGCCGACGATCCGGGCGCCGTCCACGAGATGCCAGCGCCGGACGGCGGGGTCGGCGAGCCGGTTGGCCTGGGCCCTCGGGGTGTAGAAGTCGGCGGGGCGGTCCGGCTCCCAGGGACTCAGATGGTCCCTGTTGCGGAGGAGCGCTTCGGTGACGCGTTCGGCGTCGTCCGGGGTGGCGGGCGTGAGGCGGATCGAGGAGTCGTGGGCCATCTTCGTACCGTACCCACGGGCCGGCCGCGTACCGTCCCCACGGCCGGCTGCGTACGGCGCCCGCGGGCCGCCCGCGTACGGCACCCGCTGGTCGGCTCCGTACCGTTCACGGAGCGGCTTCCGTCACGCTCCCCGATCGCCCACCCGCCTCACACATCCGCGTACTTGGAGTCGGCCGACGGGTCCAGCGCGAGCCGGTAGCCGCGCTTGACCACCGTGTGGATCAGCTTGGGGGCGCCCAGCGCGGTCCGCAGCCGGGCCATCGCGGTCTCGACGGCGTGTTCGTCGCGGCCCGAGCCCGGGAGCGCGCGCAGCAGGTCGGCCCGCGAGACCACCCAGCCCGGCCTGCGGGTCAGTGCCTGCAGCAGCGCCATTCCGGCGGGCGGCACCGGCCGCAGATCGCCGTCGACCAGGACCGCGTGACCGCGGATCTCCACGAGGTGTCCCGCGACCGGCAGCGTACGGGCGCGCCCCGGCAGCTCCGTACAGAGCACCTGGACGAGCGGCCCGAGCCGGAAGCGGTCCGGCTGGACGGTGTCGATGCCCCGCGCCTGGAGCGGCAGCGCGGTGACGGGCCCGACGCAGGCGGCCAGTACGTCGTGGTGCAGGGCGGCCAGCAGCTCCGGCAGCCGTCCGCGCTCATCGGCGCGCGACAGCAGGGAGGCGGCTGCGGGCGCGCTCGTGAAGGTGACGGCGTCCACGGCGCGGGCGATGGTCGCGTCGATGAGCCGGTCGACCGGGGCGAGATCCTCCGGGGGCATCCAGCGGTAGACGGGTACGACGACGACATCGGCGCCGCCGGCCCGGAGCGCCTCCACGAACCCGGGCAGCGGCTCACCGTGCAGCTGGAGCGCGATCCGGCGGCCTTCGACACCCTCCCCGAGCAGCCGGTCGAGGACCTCGGCCATCGACTCGGAGCTGGGCGACCACGCCTCGGTGAGCCCGGCGGCGCGGATGGCGCCCTTGACCTTGGGCCCGCGCGCGAGCAGTTCGACACCGCGCAGACAGGAGAGAAGTTCCTCGCCGTGGCCCCATCCGTCGGCGGCCCCGATCCAGCCGCGGAAGCCGATGGCGGTGGTCGCCACGACCACATCGGGCACCTGGTCGATCAGCTCTTTGGTGGCGGAGAGGAGTTCCGTGTCATCGGCGAGCTGCACGATCCGCAGGGCGGGGGCGTGGACGACGGCGCCGCCGCGGCGCTGGAGCAGCGCGCCCAGTTCATCGGCGCGCCGGGCGGCGGTGACCCCGATCGTGAAGCCCGCGAGGGGGCCGTGCTGGTGACCGTCCATGCCTCTCCTCTCTCTACGGATGGAGCGGCCGAGCCTGTCAAAGACGCGTGACAGGCTCGGTCCACACGCATTTCCGCGACGTTACGCACCGCCGCAGGACATACCGTCCCATACGTACCGCACCGGACAGGTCCTCGTGAGGCGCCGGTCTCACACCCGCGCGTAGCCGCGCGCGGGCGTCGCCACGGCCGGGGCGGGCCCGGCCGGGGCCCCGCGAAGGTATACCGCCCAGGTGAGGCCGAAGCAGACGGCGTAGAAGAGCAGGAACGCGACGAACGCCGGGGTGCCGGTGGCCGCGGCCTGGAAGGACTGCCGGAAGGCGAGGTTGATGGCGAGCCCGCCGAGCGCCCCGACCGCCCCGATCAGCCCCATCGACGCCCCAGAGAGCCGGCGTCCGTACGCGGCGGCCGGCTCGCCCGTCAGCCCCCGCTCCACCGCCCTGGCGTGGAAGATCCCGGGGATCATCTTGTACGTCGACCCGTTGCCGAGGCCGGACAGCAGGAAGAGCGCGACGAACCCGACGAGGAAGACCGTCAGCGATGCGGTCACCGACGCGAGGACGACGACGCCGGTCGCGACGGCCATCGCGGCGAAGGTCCCCAGGGTGATGCGGGCGCCGCCGTACCGGTCGGCGAGCGTGCCCCCGACAGGCCGTACGAGCGACCCGAGCAGCGGTCCGATGAAGGTGACCGACGCGGCCTGGAGCGGGGTGCGCCCGAACTGGGTCTGGAGCACCAGACCGAAGGCGAAGCTGTAGCCGATGAACGACCCGAACGTCCCGATGTAGAGCACCGACATGATCCAGGTGTGCCGGTCCCGTACGGCCTCCCGCGCGGCCCCCGTGTCATTGCGGACGGGCGCCAGGTTGTCCATGAACAGCGCCGCGCACACCGCCGCGACGACGATCAGCGGGATGTAGACACCGAGCACGATCCGCGGATGGGCGGCCCCCGCCGTCCCGATCACCAGCAGCCCGACGAGCTGCACGACGGGGACGCCGATGTTCCCGCCGCCCGCGTTGAGCCCCAGCGCCCAGCCCTTCTTCCGCAGCGGGAAGAAGGAGTTGATGTTCGTCATCGAGGAGGCGAAGTTGCCGCCGCCGATGCCGGTGAGCGCGGAGACGACCAGGAAGGTCGTGTACGAGGTCCCGGGCTCCATCACGGCGTACGCGGCGCCCGTCGGCAGGAGGAGCAGCAGCGCGCTGACGATCGTCCAGTTCCGGCCGCCGAACCGGGCGACGGCGAAGGTGTACGGCACCCGCACGAGCGAGCCGACCAGCGTCGCCATGCCGATCAGGAAGAACTTCCCGGCCGGGTCGACGCCGTACTCGGGTCCCATGAACAGCACCATGACCGACCACAGGGTCCAGATGGAGAAGCCGATGTGCTCGGAGAACACGGAGTAGAGCAGATTACGGCGGGCCGTCCGCTCGCCGGTCGCCCGCCAGAAGTCGGTGTCCTCCGGATCCCACCGCTCGATCCAGCGGCCCCCTTTGCGTGCTGCGGTGGTGGTGGTCGGGGCAGTCATCACGCCTCCACGGAGGGGAATCGAATGGTGGTTCCCGACCGTAGGGACGCCGCGTTTCGCCCCCGTTCCACGAGGTGACCGGCGCGCAACCTTGCTCTCACCCGGGCGCGGGTGCGGCTGTGAGCGTTCCGAGGGCTTTCTTCCGGATCAGGCCCGGATCAGTGCCTAGACGTCGAAGAGTGCGGTGGCCAGCTCGTCGAGCGTGCCGATGTCGTCGAGCGGCAGCACCCGCGCGACGGGCTCGAAGACGTCCATCGAGTGGTGCTGGACGAGACCGACGGCCTGGCGGTACAGGGCGAGCCCGAGGGCCTGGCGGGCGAAGCCCTTGCCGGCCGGCCAGTCACTGGCGTCCAGGAAGGCCCGTAGCAGCGCCTTGTCGCAGTGGAAGACGGCGCGGTGCACCTGGCACAGCTCGTAGTGCCGGTCGGTCACGGTCGCGTCGCCCCAGTCGATGATCCCGGTGAGCCGGCCGTCCTCGACGAATGTGTGACGGAGCGTCAGATCGCCGTGGACGAAGACGCGGTCGAAGGGCCGGAGGCGGGTGACGTAGTCGGCGGCCCGCGCGGCCAGATGCGGCGGCAGTGAGCTGCGCCGCGCCGCATCGGCGATGTCCAGGACCGGCCAGTCGGCGTCGGTCGCGATGCCCGCGGGCGGGAGCGCGTGTACGCGGCGTACCCCCCTGCCCAACTCCGCCGCGAGGGACAGCTGTTGTGCGGCGGACAGTTCCGCGCGCTCACCCGCGTCGCCGTGGATACGGGTGCTGATCAGATACGGCCACGAGGCGTCGGCGCCGTCGTACAGCCGCCCCTCCCCCAGCAGGCGGGGCGCGGCGATCTCCGGATCGGTGGCGACCAGTGCCAGCGCCGCGCGCTCGGCGGTGTGACTCTCGCGCCATGCCCCCGTCCCGCCGAACAGCTTCACCACCACATCGCCGTACAGAAAGGTGGGATAGGTCCCGCCGACACCGGACACGGGGTCGGGGCCGGGCCGGGCATCCACGTCGAGCAGACCGTGGCGTGCCAGGACCTCGGCGGCGTACGGCCACCAGAAGCCGGTGTCCTCAAGACGCGAGACATAGTCGCGGAGCGAGGCGAACGCGGGAGCGGGGGGTGCGGACATCCGGCCAACCTCACCATCGCGTACTCGGGAACACAAACCATTTATCGCGCACGGCGCTGAACCGGCACTGAACGGGGTTGCCCGGTACGGCGGACGGCGTGGCCCGCGCGTCCGTATGGGATTCTGTACCCGACAAGATCGAACACTGGCTGTTCCCGCATGCCACCCGAACTGGCGCGGTACCACCGCTTGTCGAGTGGACGGCACCCGGAGACGGAGGCGACTGATGGCACGTACGACCACGTCCGGCGGGCGCAAGGACAAGCCGGCCACTCTGGCCCTGGTCGCCCAGCGGGCGGGCGTGTCGCCCCAGACGGTGTCCAACGCGCTCAACTCCCCCGATCTGCTGGCCCCGCGGACCCTGGAGCGGGTCCAGCGGGCGATAGCGGAGCTGGACTACCGGCCGCACCAGGCCGCGCGTTCGCTGCGTACCCGCACCAGCCGGCTGATCGGCTACGGCGTCCAGGCGACGCCGGACGGGGTGTCCGGGCCGGTGATGGAACACTTCCTGCGCGCCTTCTCGGACTCCGCCAACGAGGCCGGATACCGCGTGCTGCTGTTCGCCGCGCCCACCGACGCGGCGGACGAACCCGACTGCTACGCCGAGCTGTTACGCGAGCAGTCGGTGGACGCGTTCGTCCTGAGCAACACCTACCGCGGCGACCCGCGCCCCGGCTGGCTGCGCAAGCGCGACATCCCCTTCGTGGCCTTCGGCCGCCCCTGGTCGGCCCGTTCGGTCGGCGACTGGGTGGACGTCGACGGCGCCCACGGCACGGCGGCGGCCGTCGACCACCTCGTCGCCCTGGGCCACCGCAGGATCGCCTTCCTCGGCTGGCCACGCGGCTCCGGCGTCGGCGACGACCGGGCCCGGGGCTGGCGCGACGCGATGCGCCGGCACGGCCTGTCCGTCCGGGACCTGCGGGTCACCGCGAGGGACGACGTCGACGCGGCACGTGACGCGGTCGCCCACCTCTTCCCGGCAGGCACCACGGCGGTCGTCGCGGCCAGTGACACCCTGGCCCTCGGCTGCTACCGCGCCCTGCGCGACAGCGGCCGCCTCCCGGGCCGCGACGTCGCGGTCATCGGCTTCGACGACTCCTCCGCCGCCGCCCTGCTCTCCCCCAGCCTGAGCAGCCTCCGCCAGCCCCTGGAGGAAGTCGGCCGCGCCTGCACCCGCCTGCTCCTGACCAGGATCGCGGACCCCGGGGGAACCACGGAACAGGTCCTGCTGGCACCGGAGTTGATAGTCCGCGAAAGCTCCGCGTTCCCGATCAGGCGTTGAGGTCCAGCACGCGGACCGGCCGGCCGTCCCAGCGTTTCGGGACGGTGGTGGCGACGATCGCCCCGTCCGGACGGTCAGGGGTGGGCTGGGCCGCGTGCTGGCTGTGGGCTTCGGCCCAGGTCTCCTGGCGGGCGAGAGCCAAGGCGGCGGGCAGGTCCAGGTCCAGGACGGTGATGCCCGGCAGCGCGGCGAGATGTTCCGCGGTTCCCGGCCGGACACGGTCGGCCTCCACCAACGCGCACGTCGGCGCGTACAGGAACCAGCCGGGTTCGGCGTGGGCCCGGTGGATGAGACGGGAGGCAAGGACGTTGCCCTGGCCGGCCGCCGCCATCGCGGTGTCGTCCAGGACAATGTGCATGGCGTCGGTCACCGGTAATTCACCTGTGCCAGACGCCGGTCCAGCTCACTGTCCAGGGCGGACTGCTCGGCGACGCTCGGGGCGTAGCCGGTCCATTCCTTCAGCGCCGCGAGGGCCTTGGCCGCGCGCTCGGCGCGCTCGGCCGGAGTGAGCAGGGTCTCAGCCAGGCGGGCCAGATAGGCCCGCAGCGACAGGCCCTCGGCGGCCGCGATCGCGGCGAGCCGGTCTCTGGCTTCCTCGGGGATACGGACATTGGCATCGGACATCGTCGTACTCCTTCCCATCCCACTAGGGTACGGGTACGGGTACGTACCCGTCATTCGGTCCGGGATTCCCGCCGAGCCAGGGAGAACGCCCGCAAGATCGTGGCGGGTGAGACGCTGCGCCGGCAGACATCCTTCGACGACTATCTGGCGCGGCGCGCGGCCGATCCGGAGTACACGTTCCGGCGGCATCTGCGGCGCATCGGCGGGGCCATCGAGGAGTAGCCCGGCCGACCGGCCGTACACCCCCTGGCACACAAGGAATTTGACGGTTCGTCACCATCGGTTTCCGTTCCTCTGCGCATATGGATCCGACTCGCGCGCGGAACCGTCCGGCGCGCACGCACACGGGGGGACACCTTGAGACCGATCACACGTACCAGAGGCGTTCTGTGCGCCCTCGTGCTGGTGGCCACGGCCAACACCGCCTGGCCCGCCGCGAGTACCGCGGCCGAGCCGGTGGCCCGGCCGGCGGCCCAACGAGCGGCGGCGTACGGCGAACCGTGTGTCAGGGAGCAGCTCGCCGTGCCCGCCAGGACCCGTCAGGCCGGGGTGTACGACTCCGACCCCACCGGCCGGTTCCAGGTCGGCTACACGATGGACCAGAACTACGCGTATCACCTGATCCGGTGGACCGACGGCGTACCGGAGGATCTGGGCACCGACCGCACCGGCGCCACGGGCGTCAACGCACACGGCGACATCGTGGGGTCCGAGTCCGACCCGGAGACGTACCGGCTGACCGGCTGGCTCTACCGGAACGGCGAGTTCAGCGAACTCCCCGGTATCGAACCGGGCTTCGACACCCTTGCGACGGCCGTCAGCGAGGACGGCACGGTCTCCGGTGCCTCCGGCGCCCCCGGGCAGCGGCTCGTGCCGGTGGTCTGGACCCCGGACGGCGTCGTGCGTCCGCTGGCCCTGCCGCCGGGGGACTCCGGCGGGCGGGGCACCGACATCGATGACGACGGCACCGTCGTCGGCTTGACCGACGCCGGCCCCGACACCCATGCGCACGCGGCCCGCTGGAGCCCCGACGGCACGGTGGAGCGCCTCGCGGAGCACCGCCCGGGACCGCAGACCTGGTCGACGGCCGAGGCCGTACAGGGCGGCACCGTACTCGGCTTCGAGTACTACGCCACGGGCTCGACCTCGATCCTGCGCTGGCGGGACGGGGCCGCCGCCCCGGACGTGCTCGGTGAGGGGGAGCCGGAAGCGGTCAACGGGCACGGCTCCGTGGTCGTACGCACCACGCCGGACACCAAGCTGTGGCTGATCCAGAACGGGGTCACGCGCTCGCTGCCCACCGACTCCACGCCCTACCCCACCGGCGAGGTCACGGCGCTGACCGACGGCGACATCGCCTATGGCCGCTGGAACAGCACCCCCGTGCGCTGGGACTGCCGCCTGCCGTAGCCCGAACGGCAGGTACGGCCGGCGCCGTGGCGGACACCACCGCTACGCGCCGGCCGGCCACAGCCGGGGTGCCCGGCCGGCCGCCATGTCCTCCACCCAGCCCACGGCGAGGATCATCAGGGCGAGCAGCGGCCAGACGAGGAGCAGCGTCAGCGTCGAGGACGCCGCGTCCAGTGCCGTACCGAAGGCGTCGATGCCCGGGATGTTCCACAGCTGGTCGAGGAGCGGGACCGTCGCCATGATCAGCACGTTGTGCCAGAGATAGATCGTCACCGCGCGGTTGTTGGCGAGGGTGATCAACGCGTCGTACCGCGCCGCCCGGCCCGGCAGCCGCCGCCATGACGGGGCGTACTGGAGCAGGATCGCGCAGAAGCCGAGCGACCAGGCCGCCTGGGCTAGCGGGATCTCGTCCAGGTTCCAGCCCTCGTCGGTGAGATGACCGGAGGCCCACCACAGGGCGCCGGCCATGGCCAGCGCGGCCAGCGAGACCGTCAGATAGCGCGGGACCCGCCGGAACACGCCGTCCTGGTGGGCGAAGCCGAGCACCCAGCACGCGCCGTACACCGCGAAGTCGGTCAGGGCGTTCCCCGTCTCGCCGGGGATCTCCACCAGTCCCGTACCGATGACGGCGGTGAGCGCGACGGGAAAGAGCAGCGTCACCCACGGCAGCCTGCGGAACGCCCACAGCAGCAGGGGCGAGGCGAGGACGAACCACAGGTACGTACGGATGTACCAGAGCGGTCCCGCCGCCTCGTCCGCCCACGTCGTGTCCAGCAGCCCGCCCGGGTCGCCGCTCTCGACGGGGTACGGCGGGGCGCCGAGCGGTACGAGGTAGTTGGCCAGCTCGGCGAACCACCACGCGCCCTCCTCCCTGGCCGGCCGCCAGCCCAGCACGAACATCACCGGCACGACCACCAGCGCGAAGACCCACATCGGCGGCAGCAGCCGCCGCAGCCGGCCCCGGATGACGCTCCAGGGGGGCCGCTTCGACAGCGACCGGGCCATCAGCGATCCGGCCAGCGCGAACATCACCCCCATGGAGGGAAAGAGGATCGTCAGCCACGCCCAGCCGAAGACATGGAAGACCACGACGCGCACCAGCGCGACGGCCCGCAGCAGATCCAGGTAGCGGTCACGGCCGGACGTCGCGGGCACCTCGGAAGCCGGCGCCACGGCGGAATGAGTGGTCATGCGACGGGCCTCCGGTCCGCGTCACCCGAACCCGAACCCGCGCCCGAGTCCGAGTCCGAACCCGGGCCCGCGCCTGAACCCGGTCCCGAACCCGAGCGCGGGCTCGGGACCAGGCCCGGCGCCCCCACCGCTCCGGTACGGCGCAGCTTCTGCCAGCGCAGCCGGCCGCCGGTGAGCGCGGTGATCCAGGACTGGAGCAGCACCACGTACATGAGCTGCCGGTAGAGGAGCTGCTGAAGAGGCAGCGAGATCAGGTGGGTCATCCGTTCCTTGTCGAGCCGGAAGGCGTACGCGGCGCACACCGCCTGGATGAGCAGGACGCCGAGCCACGCCGCGATCGTCTGCCGGGTCGGGCCGAAGACCAGGCCGTACAGCAGGAAGACGTCGATCAGCGGGGCCAGCAGGGGCGCGAGCACCATGAAGAGGGAGACCAGCGGCAGTCCGACCCGGCCGAAGCGCCCGGAGGGACCGCGTTCGACGAGCGCGCGCCGGTGCTTCCAGATCGCCTGCATCGTGCCGTAGCTCCAGCGGTAGCGCTGGGACCACAGCTGCCGCACGGACTCCGGGGCCTCGGTCCAGGCGCGGGCGCGCTCGGCGTAGACGACGCGCCAGCCGTCGCGGTGCAGGGCCATGGTGATGTCGGTGTCCTCGGCGAGGGTGTCCTCGCTCATCCCGCCGACACGCTCCAGCGCCGTACGCCGGAAGGCCCCGACCGCGCCGGGGATGGTCGGCATGCAGCGGAGCATGTCGTACATACGCCGGTCGAGGTTGAAGCCCATGACGTACTCGATGTGCTGCCAGGCACCGATGAGGGTGTCGCGGTTGCCGACCTTGGCGTTGCCCGCGACCGCGCCGACGCGCGGATCGCCGAAGGGCTGCACCAGTTCCCGCACGGTGGACGGTTCGAAGACGGTGTCGCCGTCCATCATCACGATCAGCTCATGCCGGGCGTGCGCGATGCCGTTGTTGAGCGCGGCGGGTTTTCCGGCGTTGCGCTGGCGCACGACACGGACGTGCGGCAGCCGCAGCGCCTCGACGATGTCCGCCGTCCCGTCGGTCGAGCCGTCGTCGATGACGACGACCTCGACGGGATGGTCGCTCGCGCTCAGGGAACGCACCGTATTGGCGATGCACTCGCGCTCGTTGTAGGCGGGTACGAGCACGGTCACCGGTTCGGTGACGGGCGGCCCCCAGCCGAAGTCGCGGCGGCGCACCCTGCGCGCGTGCGCGAAGGAGAGCACCAGCATCAGACCGAACCGTGCGAAGACCAGCACGCCGATCACGGCCAGGCCGGCGACCAGGACGCCGGTGACGTTCTCGGAGAGGGTGACGGCGCCGACCCAGGCCCTGCCCTTCCACAGGTCCGGGCCGGTGACCTCGGTGTGGGCGCTCGGGGCGCCGAGCGCCTCGGTGAGGTTCTCGAACGCGTACCCGGCCCGCCGCATCTCCGGCAGGTAGCGGCCCAGCGCGGCGACGGTCTCCGAGCGGTCGCCCCCGGAGTCGTGCATCAGCACGATCGCGCCCTCGCCGCCGGCCGGGGTGGCGTTACGGCTGATCGCGCGGGCGCCGGGGCGCCGCCAGTCCTCGCTGTCGAGGGTGTTGAGCACCGTGATGTAGCCACGGCCGCCGATGTACCGCGTCACCGGCCAGGACCGGTTGTCCATCGCGCCGGAGAACGAGGAGTACGGCGGCCGGAAGAGCGAGGAGCGGATCCCGGCCGCGCCCGCGAGCGCGAGCTGGTTCTGCGACAGCTCCCAGTCGGTCCTGGACCGGGACTGGTAGGCGAGATCGGGGTGGTTGAAGGTGTGCAGACCGACCTCGTGGCCCTCGTCCACCATCCGCTTCACCAGGGCCGGATGGCGGGAGGCCATGGTGCCGGTGACGAAGAAGACGGCATGGGCGTCGTACCGCTTGAGCGTGTCGAGGACCTTGGGGGTCCACACCGGGTCGGGGCCGTCGTCGAAGGTCAGGACCAGCTTGTGGTCGGGGATACGCAGCGAGGTGGCGGGGCCGTTGCCCCGCGCGTCGATGACCGGGCCGCCTTCGAGGATCCGCCGGGGCACCTCGTCGGTGGCGGCCGGGGGACGTACCCGGTGGTCGGCGAGGATCTCGCTGTGCACATAGCCGCGCAGCATCAGCATCGCGAGCAGCGCGACGAGGACGAGCGAGGGGAGCAGATAGCGCATGGGCAGCCTGCGTCGGGCGCCACCGCCGCTGTTCGGACGGGTACGCCTGCCGGAGAGGTTCATTCAGCGGGTGCCTTCCCCTGCCACGGGCTGCTGCCCTTCCTGACCGGGTGGGGATGAGGCCGTCGGGCTCGGATGCGCCGGATCCGTACCGGGACCGGGACCGGGATCGGAGCCGGGACCGGGCTCAGCGGTCTGCTGCGGCTGCGAGGGGCCCCCGCCGGGGGCGCCGCCGGGAGCGGGCGGGGTGCTCGGACGGGGTGTGCCGCCGCCCGCTCCGGCCGACGCCCCGGGCGGCTCCACGGCCGGCGACTCCCCGGGCCGCTCCGGTCCCGGCCGGTCCTGGGCATCCGTGGCCGTACTGCCCGAAGCCCGCGGAACCGCCGGGCCGTCGGAGCCCTTCGCCGGTACCACGGCGGCGGGCGCGCCGGGACTCGCGCTCACCGACGCGCTCGGCGCGGGCGTCGGCCCCAGCTCCACCGTCTCCGAGGTTCCGTCGTCCGCGAGACCGGGTATCTGGAGCCACGGCGCGCTGGAGTTGCCGCCGATCACGGACACCACCAGCGTCATCGCGTAGCAGGCGCAGGCGGCGGCCACGACCCAGCCGGCCCTGCGCAGCTTTCTGCTCCGGCGCCCGCTGGAATCCACGAACACCGGCCCCTCGGGCTCCTCGGCCAAGGGACCGCCGCCCGCCGGGAGTTCACCGAGCTGACGGCCCAGACCGTCGAGCTCGACCGTGACATCGTTCGGCTCATACGCATGCCCGGTTCGGGCATCTTCTCGCCAATTGTTCATCGTAGGAACGCACATCCCCCCACCACTGAATGAAATGGGGTGCGGGGACTACTGGTTGGATCTTCCGCCGGCCGGGTCCCCACCCAAGCCGAGCGCCCCCCTACCACACCGCACCCGGAGGAGGAATCTAGCGCACGCCGACGACCGCGAAGTTCCGCTTCAGGGGTTATCAGGCATCGATGTGATGACAGTGGTAGGGAGCCAGCTCCCGGGGATACGCTCCAGCCATCCTTCGCGCGCGGCCAGCGCGTCGGCGGCGGCGCGCAGCGCGTCAACTCCCGGGTGTTTCAGCCCCTTGCGCCACACCAGCGACAGCGGTGACAGAGGTACGGGACCGACGAGCGGGCGCAGCACCGCACCCGGCATCTCCGGGAAGTCGACCACGGCGAGTACGGGCGTACGGTGCTTCGCCATCACCCGCCGGAACTCCTCGGCCCCCACCGCCATCGGCGCGGGCGGGGCGAGTGCGATGGGGCGTCCCGCGAAGAGCCGCCGCGCCAGATCCGTCCACTCCAGGGTCCCCGGGTTGCCCGCCCCCGCGTACACGCTCTCGCCCGCGAGCGCGTCGAGCGGCACCTCCGGGCGAGCGGCCAGCGGGTGGTCGTACGGCAGCAGCACGGCCATGCGCTCGTACCGTACGAGCTGATGGGCGAGGCCGGAGCGGAGGGCGGGCGCGAGGCCGTCGGCGTATCCGAAGGAGGCGTCGAGCCGGCCGGCCAGGATCTCGCCGGCGGCACGGGTCAGACCGCTCTCGAAACGGGCCATCAGCTCAAGGCGCGGGGCGAGTTCGCGCGCCCGCGCCAGCACGCGCCCCGAGACCATGCCCTCGCTGTTGAGATCCACGAGCAGCGGCCGTTCCCCGGCGGCGCGCGCGGCGAGCAGCGCGTCCTGGGCCGCCAGCACACCCCGGGCGTACGGCAGCAGCCGCTCACCCTCGGCCGTCAGCGTCACCTGGCGGGTGGTCCTGACGAACAGCTCGGCGCCCAACTCCCGCTCCAGCCGCCGGATATCGCGGCTGAGCGCCTGCTGGGCGACATACAGCCGGGCGGCGGCCCGGGTGAAGTGCAGGTCCTCGGCGGCGGCGACAAAGCCGCGGAGCAGCCGGGGGTCGATGTCCTGGGGCATGCCGTATTTAACAACACACACGCGTGAATGGGCACGGAGCGGGTGTTGGACCGGGCGCGGAGGGTGCGGCGAGGGTGAGGGCATGCCCCGTTCACCCGCGCCCGATGCTCCCCTGCCGGCCGTCACGGGCGACAGCCTGGTCCTGGCCCGGCGCCACGACGCCCGCTTCGATCCCCTCGCACCGAGCGCACCGGAGCCGTCGGCACCGCCGCGGGCGCCGCGTCCGCCCCGGACAGCACGCAGCCGCGGCAACCCGTACGCCCGGCTCTTCGCGATCCCCGGCGCCCGCGCCTTCACCGCCGGGAATCTGCTCGCCCGGCTCCCGATGGGCATGTTCAGCGTCAGCGCCGTGATCATGATCGCCGGATCGCGCGGCTCGTACGCGCTGGCCGGCGCCGTCACCGCCACCGGCCTCGCGGCCACCGCCGTGGTCGTACCCCGCACCGCCCGGCTCGTCGACCGCTACGGACAGGCCCGTATCGCCGTCCCCGCCACCGCGATCGCCGCGCTGGCCTCGCTCGCCCTGGTCCTGTGCGTACGGTACGAGGCGCCGGACTGGACGCTCTTCGCCGCCCATGCCGCGACCGCCACCACCCCCAACACCGGCGGGATGTCCCGCGCCCGCTGGGCCCATCTGCACCGCGAGGCGACCCCGGAGAACGCGGCGGCCCTGCATACCGCCAACTCCTTCGAGCAGGCGGCCGACGAACTGTGCTTCATGCTCGGTCCGGTGCTCGCCGCCTTCCTGTGCACCGCGCTCTTCCCGGAGGCGGGCACGCTGACCGGGGCCGTCCTGCTGCTGACCGGCGTACTGATCTTCGCGGCGCAGCGCTCCACCGAGCCGCCCGCCACCGGCCGTACGGACGCGGCGCGCGCCCCGCTCCACTCGCCCGCGCTGGCCGCCCTGCTCGCCGTCTTCCTCGCCACGGGAGCGGTGTTCGGCGCGACGGAGGTGGTGACACTGGCCTTCGCGGACGACCGGGGCCACCAGGCGTGGGCGGGCGCCGTGCTCGCGCTCCAGGCCGCCGGATCCTGCGCCGCCGGTCTGCTGCTCGGCGCGCTGCGCCCGGCCGGCCGGCTCGGGCGGCGGATGGTGCTCTGCGTCGCCGCGATGTCGGCGCTGCTGGTCCTGCCCCTGCTCGCGGCCACCGCGCGGGCGTCGGGGTCGCTGCCGCTGCTCGCCTGCGGGCTGCTGATCGCGGGCGCGGCGACGGCCCCGACGATGGTGACGGGCATGACACTCGTCCAGCGCCTCACCCCGCCGAGCCGCCTCAACGAGGGGATGACGCTGGCCGTCACCGCGCTGCTGGCCGGTATAGCCGCCGGCGCGGCGGCCGGCGGCTGGACCGTGGAGCACACCGACCCGGCCCACGGCTACGCCCTCCCGCTCTGCGCCGCGCTCCTCGCGCTGCTCTTCGCGGCGGCCGGCGCGCACCGCTTCGGGCACGACAAAGGCCCCGCTGCCCGAGCAGCGGGGCCAATGCCTGCGGTATTCAATTGAAAACATGGGAATTGTGGAGATGGCGGGAATCGAACCCGCGTCCAACGGTGCGGAACCAGGGCTTCTCCGAGCGCAGTCCGCTACGTTTTTCTCGGCCCCGGAGATCACACGGACAAGTCTCCGACGGGCTCAGTCACTGTTTGGTTTCCCTCTGCTCCCCGTGACCGGGCTCAGAGGTTTAGTTCCCTAGCTGATGCCAGGATCCGGGTCGGGAACAGCCCCGGGCTGACACTCCGCAGAGTCTTCGCTAGCTGCTAATTAGGCAGCGAGGGCGAAGGCGGAGGAATCGCGCTTAGAAGTGGCGATTATTGTTTGCGACATATGGTTAACGAGATCATTGCCGCTTCCTCGGCTCGCTTCACCTGCTTCGACATCCGCTGTCGAAACCGATCATCCCCATGTTGTTTTTTCAAACGTGCTCATTTTCGAGCGCGCACCCGCTGTGAGGTGCAGGACCCATCGTACGTGACCAACGCACGACGGTGCCAGCCTATTCCGCCCGGCCGGCCGAAGCGGCGCCGAAGACAGGACGGCCGGCGACCGCCAGGACCACCGGCGGACCCGGTCAGGCCCGCTGACGCCGCTTCGCCGCCGAGATCGCCCGGTCGGTCTCGCGCCGGTCCTGCTTCTCGCGCAGCGTCTGCCGCTTGTCGTACTCCTTCTTGCCCTTCGCCAGCGCGATCTCGACCTTCGCCCGGCCGTCCTTGAAGTACAGCGCGAGGGGGACGATCGTGTGACCCGT
The DNA here is from genome assembly GCF_042790125.1 of Streptomyces scopuliridis. Taxonomy (GTDB): domain Bacteria; phylum Actinomycetota; class Actinomycetes; order Streptomycetales; family Streptomycetaceae; genus Streptomyces; species Streptomyces scopuliridis_A. Next base: position 6,240 of record NZ_JBHTZS010000052.1, on the reverse strand, counting down.
CTCCTGCGACTTCGACTCCAGCTTGTCGATCTCGATCCGGTGCATCAGCAGCTTCCGCTTGCGCCGGGCCGAGTGGTTGGTCCATGTCCCCTGCGTGTACTCGGGCACATGGACGTTGTGCAGCCACGCCTCGTTACCGTCGATCTGGACAAATCCGTCCACCAGGGAGGCCCGCCCCTGGCGCAGGGACTTCACCTCGGTGCCCGTCAGCACCAGACCGCACTCATACGTGTCGATAATGAGGTAGTCGTGCCGCGCCTTCTTGTTCTGCGCGATCAGTTTGCGCCCTGTTTCCTTAGCCATAGTCCCGCCATTTTCTCACCTCGGCGCAACTTCTTTACTCCGCGCTCCCGAGCCCGCTCAGTACCGACCTCGCCCGCTCCTGGGCGCTCTCGCTCACCTGGAGGTCCGGGGTGACGCCCCGGCCGTCCACCCCATGACCGGCCGGGGTGCGGTACGTGCCGACGGTCAGCTCGGCGACGGAGCCGTCGGGAAGCGTGGACGGCATCTGGACCGAGCCCTTGCCGAAGGTGCGCGAGCCGACGGTGACGGACCGGCCGCGGTCCTGGAGGGCGCCGGTGAGCAGCTCGGCGGCGCTCATCGTGCCGCCGTCCACCAGCACCACCACCGGGCGGCCGGTGTCGCCGCCGGGATCCGCGTACAGCGCGCGCTGCTCGCCCCGTATGTCGTACGTCGCGACCAGACCGCCGTCGAGGAAGGCGGAGGCGGCGGTGACGGCCTCGGCGACCAGCCCGCCCGCGTTGCCCCGCAGGTCGAGCAGGACGCCCGTCCCCTTCGGCGCGGCCCGGACCGCGTCCCGCACCCGCTGGCCGGTCCCCTTGGTGAACGCGCCCACCTTGATTCGCAGGGCGCCGCCCTCGATCGTGTCGACCGTCACGGATTCGGTGGTGAGCCGGGCGCGGCGCAGGCTCTCCGTCCAGCGGTGGCCGTCCCGCTCCAGACCGAGCACGACGGTGGAGCCGACGACGGGCGCGCCGTCGCTCTTCCGCTCGCCGCGCAGCAGCGCCATGACGTCTGTGACGGGCCGCTTCCTGATATCGCGGCCGTCGATGTCCCTGATGATGTCGCCGGGCCCGATACCGGCCCGCTGCGCGGGGCCGCCGGGGTGGACCCGGGTGACCTCGACCAGACCGCCGGCCGTACGTCTCGCCCAGAGCCCGACGCCGGTGTACGAGCCGTCCAGGGCCCGCTGGAACTCCTCGTACTCGCTCTTGTCGTACACCGAGCCCCAGCGGTCGCCGCTGCGGCTGACGACCTCCTCGGCCGCTTCCGTGCCGGATTTCCCGTTGGCCATGGCCTCGGCGGCGGCCCTGGCGACCTCGTCACGGTCGGCCGTCGACGCCACGGGCCGCGTCCGCGCGCGGGGCGGGTCCTCCTCGCCGTACGGCAGGGCGCCCGTCGCCACCGCGGTGGCGACCACGCCCGCGAAGAGCAATGTCAGGGCCGCCCCGCGGCGGACACCGCGGGACGTTCGGTGCAACTGGTGCAACTCGGAACCCGACATGAGGTTGAGTCTAGGACAACACCGAACGGCAGAACGGTGCTTGTCGCCTCCGTGCCAGGGGCGCTTGTCACACCCGGAGGTACTTGCGCAGCGCGACGAAAGCGGCCACGGCGGGCATCAGCAGACCGATCGCGAGCACCAGCGGAAGCTTGGCCAGCACCGCGTCCCAGCCGATGAAGTTGACCAGCTCCATCTTCTGGGCGAGCGCGAGACCGTTGTCGATCAGGAAGTAGCGGCCCGCCAGCAGCATGACGCAGGCGACCACACCACCGATCAGCCCGGCGAACGCGGCCTCCATGATGAACGGCATCTGGATATAGAAACTGGACGCGCCGACGAGTCTCATGATCCCGGTCTCCCGGCGCCGGCTGAACGCCGATACCCGGACGGTGTTCACGATCAGCATCAACGCGATGACCAGCATCAGCGCCATCACACAGAGCGCCGCGATATTCATGCCGTTCATCAGGTCGAAGAGGTTCTGCAGGATGTTCCGCTGGTCCTGGACGGACTCGACCCCGTCCCGGCCCGCGAAGGCCGTCGCCACCACCTTGTACTTCTCGGGGTCCTTCAGCTTCACGCGGAAGGACTCCGGCATCTGGTCCGGGGTGATCGTCGCGGCGAGCGGGGTGTCGCCGTACCGCTCCTTGTAGTGCTTGTACGCCTCGTCGGCCGTCTCGTGGTGGACGGTCTCGACGATGTCCATCTTCCCGAGGTCGGTCTCGATCTGCTTCCTCTGCTCGCCGGTGACCGAGCCCTTGGCGCACTGGGGCGCGGTCGCCGCGTCGTTCTTGTTGCAGAGGAAGATGGAGACATTGACCTTGTCGTACCAGTAGTCCTTCATCACGCTGACCTGCTCGCGCATGAGCAGCGCGCCGCCGAAGAGGGCGAGCGAGAGGGCTACGGAGACGATGACCGCGAAGGTCATCGTGAGATTTCGGCGAAGACCGACGCCGATCTCCGACAGGACGAACTGGGCGCGCATGGCGTCCTTTCAGCTTTCGGTACTCAGTGCTCGGTACTCATTGCTCGTGCTCAGTGCTGGTAGCCGTAGACGCCGCGTGCCTGGTCGCGCACGAGACGGCCCTTCTCCAGCTCGATCACGCGCTTGCGCATCTGGTCGACGATGTTCTGGTCGTGGGTCGCCATCACGACCGTGGTACCGGTGCGGTTGATGCGGTCCAGCAGCTTCATGATGCCCACGGAGGTCTGCGGGTCGAGGTTGCCGGTCGGCTCGTCCGCGATCAGCAGCATGGGACGGTTGACGAAGGCCCGCGCGATCGCGACGCGCTGCTGCTCACCACCGGAGAGCTCGCCGGGCATCCGGTCCTCCTTGCCGCCGAGGCCGACGAGATCGAGGACCTGCGGTACGGACTTGCGGGTCTCGCCGCGGGACTTGCCGATGACCTCCTGCGCGAACGCGACGTTCTGCGCCACGGTCTTGTTCGGCAGCAGCCGGAAGTCCTGGAAGACGGTCCCCAGCTGGCGGCGCATCTGCGGCACCTTCCAGTTGGACAGGCGCGCGAGGTCCTTGCCGAGGACATGCACCATGCCGTGGCTGGCGCGCTCCTCGCGCAGGAGCAGTCTCAGGAAGGTCGACTTTCCGGAACCGGACGAGCCGACGAGGAAGACGAACTCCCCCTTCTCGATCTCAAGGGAGACATCGCGCAGAGCGGGGCTGTTCTGTTTCGGGTAGGTCTTGGAGACGTTGTCGAATCGGATCACGGGTGCACCACGGTCGGCCGGGAGTAGGTGAGCGAGACCTTACGCGAACCGCGCTGCCGCGCGCAGTCCGCGTCCATGGTTGAAACAATGCCCGAGGGCGGGCTTGGGACGATTTATCACGGATGGCGCCGGACCGCCAGCGGTGAGGTCCACCCGGAATCCGGCCGACCGCGCCGAAACGGCCGGGAACTGGCAGAGTGGAGGGGGGAACGGTCGTGTTTCCCGGAGCGTTGAGCGGAGAGACACTGGCTGCGGCTCCGCCGCGCGGTGAGGAGGAATGCGCATGACCTACGACAGACTGGTGTGCGCCAACTGCGCGGGGCCCGTCAGCGAGGGCCGCTGCCGCGTGTGCCGCGCCAACAGGGAGCGGCTCCAGCAGCGGGGCCCCCTGGGCGGTCTGAGCCCGGTGGCGCTGCTCACACTGCTGGTGGTGCTCGTCGCCGCGGTGGCGCTGATGGCCGCGTACCAGCCGGCCTGACATCCCGCACCCCCTGGACCCACGATGAGGGGCCCGGACGCCTGACCGGCGCCCGGGCCCCTCACTTTCGCGTGCTGTGGTGTCTACGGCACCGATCAGACGGCCGTACGGCCACCGCCGACCAGACGCGGCAGCATCCGGAAGCCGATACCGCCGGCGATCATGGTCGCGGCACCGATCAGCAGGAACGTGGTCTCGGCGGCGCCGGTCTCGGCCAGCTCCTCCTTGGCCGCACCCTGCTCGACCGGCTGCGAGCCGACATTGTCGGTTTCGGTGTTGTCGCCGCCCGTGGTCGCGCCACCGGTGGAACCGCCGTCCGTGCCGCCGCCGGTGGTGGTGCCACCGTCCGTGGTCCCACCGTCGGTGGTGCCACCGTCCGTCGTACCACCGTCGGTGGTGCCACCGTCCGTGGTCCCACCATCGGTCGTGCCACCGTCCGTCGTACCACCGTCGGTCGTCCCGCCGTCCGTGGTCCCACCATCGGTCGTGCCACCGTCCGTGGTCCCACCATCGGTGGTCCCGCCGTCCGTCGTACCACCGTCGGTCGTCCCGCCGTCCGTGGTCCCACCATCGGTCGTGCCACCGTCCGTGGTCCCACCATCGGTGGTCCCGCCGTCCGTGGTACCACCGTCGGTCGTCCCACCATCGGTGGTGCCACCGTCGGTCGTCCCGCCGTCGGTGGTGCCGCCCACGGTCGTGCCGACCGTCGCGCCCCCGTCGGTGGTGCCACCGTCCGTGGTCCCACCGTCCGTGGAGCCACCCGTGGTCTCGTTGCCAATACCCAGGCCGACATCGGCGATCGGAGTGGACACGCCAATACCGACGGCCTGAGCGGCGCCCGCGATGGTCAGTGAGGCACCCGCGGCGATCACCGCGCCGGCCGCCACACGTGCCACGCGGATCCGCGTCTTTTTGGTCATCTGCCTGCTACCCCCAGTAGCTCATTCGTCAGTGGTGCAGCGTCCCGGGGCAGCGGCCGCTGGGGGTTCGCGTACTCCGCCCCCGGTCTCACGCGCCCCAGAATTACGCATGCCACGCGCCAGCGTCGCCGGTTTTCATATACCCGTCAAGGTCGTTGCGGGCGCGATGACCGAAATCGCGTCAGTTGTCCGGCGTGCGGGGATGCAACTGTGACGTAAATGGGAACTGCCGCCCTACGGACGGCAGTTCCCTTGTCGACAAAGCGCGAATTTACTTGTCCTGCTGCTTGCGCCAGCGAATTCCGGCTTCCAGGAATCCGTCGATCTCACCGTCGAGCACACCCTGCGGATTGCCGACCTCGAACTCCGTCCGCAGGTCCTTGACCATCTGGTACGGGTGCAGAACGTACGAACGCATCTGGTTGCCCCAGGAGTTGCCGCCGTCACCCTTGAGCGCGTCCATCCTGGCCTGCTCCTCCTGACGGCGGCGTTCGAGCAGCTTCGCCTGGAGGACGTTCATCGCGCTCGCCTTGTTCTGGATCTGCGAGCGCTCGTTCTGGCAGGAGACCACGATGCCGGTCGGGATATGCGTGATGCGCACCGCCGAGTCGGTGGTGTTGACGCCCTGCCCACCGGGTCCCGAGGCGCGGTAGACATCCACGCGCAGCTCGGACTCGTCGATCTCGACATGGTCGCTGGACTCCACCACGGGGAGCACCTCGACGCCCGAGAACGAGGTCTGGCGGCGGCCCTGGTTGTCGAACGGCGAGATCCGGACAAGACGGTGCGTGCCCTGCTCCACGGAGAGCGTGCCGTAGGCGTAGGGCGCCTTGACGACGAAGGTGGTCGACTTGATGCCGGCCTCCTCGGCGTACGACGTCTCGTAGACCTCCGTCGGATAGCCGTGCCGCTCGGCCCAGCGCAGATACATGCGCTGCAACTGCTCGGCGAAGTCCGCGGCGTCCACGCCACCGGCCTCGGCGCGGATATTGACGAGCGCCTCGCGCTCGTCGTACTCGCCCGAGAGAAGGGTGCGGACCTCCATCTCGTCCAGCGCCTTCTTGACGGACAGCAACTCGGACTCGGCCTCGGCGCGGGTGTCCGCGTCGTCCTCGGCCTCGGCCAGCTCGAAGAGCACTTCCAGGTCGTCGATGCGCCCGCGCAGCGCCTCGGTCTTACGGACCTCGGCCTGCAGGTGCGAAAGCTTGCTGGTGATCTTCTGCGCCGCCTCGGGGTCGTCCCAGAGGGACGGGGCCGCGGCCTGCTCCTCAAGCACGGCGATGTCGGCCCTCAGTTTGTCGAGGTCCAGGACGGCCTCGATCGACCCCATGGTCGAGGAGAGGGACTTCAGCTCTTCGGATACATCGACGACTGCCACCGCACCAGCGTAACGCTTCTTTTTCGGGGGCCCGGTGCACCTCGGGCCGGGACCCACCGGCCCGCACCCACCCCCAGCCTCAGCCGGGAGGCGAGCGCCGGCCGACCACGGACGGGAGGGGGCCGGGGCCGGAGGAGGTGCGTGTCCGGACGTAAAGCGTCGCAGCTCGCGCGAAGCGCGGTGAGGAAAGCAGTCCGGACACGCACCTCAGGAG
>NZ_JBHTZS010000051.1:0-33734 GCF_042790125.1 Streptomyces scopuliridis | reverse complement strand
GACTCTATCAGACTCTTTCGTGTCCGATTCCCCGTCGGAGCGGGGCCGCCTTCCAGTTTTCCGCTTTCGCGTTTCCCTTTCCAGCGATTCCGACTCTATCAGATTCATTCGGCGTGTTCTGCTTCGTGAATTCCGATGACCTTTGGATTGGTCTTGCCTTTCGGCTGACCCGACTTTAGCAGAAGCATTTGGGCCGACGTCATCGGCCTGGATGATCTGGAGTCGAATCGAAGGGGCCGCATGGAAATTCGATTCCCATCGCGAGCCGCATAGAAATGATCAACTGCTCTCGAAGCATGTCCTACTTCGAGGCAACCGTTTAAATCTACCTCCCCACGTCAACCGTGTCAACGGTCGTTGTGGGGCGAAGAGGAGACTAACAGGTGTCGGCCGCGCTACGCACATCAGGCCGCGACCGGGACTTCGGCGCTGCGGTCCGCCGCGTCCACGTCTCCCGTCTCGCCCGCCCGTACGGCCCGTCCGCCGAGGATGTAGACGTAAGCGAGGAAGGCCACCTCAGCCGCTACGCCGATGGCGATCCGTGCCCATGTGGGCAGGCCGGACGGGGTCACGAAGCCCTCTATCAAGCCTGACACGAAGAGGACGAGCGCCAGGCCGATGGCCATGCCGAGTGCGGCGCGACCCTGCTGGGCCATGGCGGTGCGACGGCTGTACGGGCCCGGGTCGATCAGTGTCCAGCCGAGCCGGAGTCCCGTACCCGCGGCGACGAAGACCGCAGTCAGTTCGAGCAGGCCGTGCGGAAGGATCAGCCCGAGGAAGATGTCGAGGCGGCCGGCCGAGGACATCAGACCGATACCGACTCCCAGGTTGAGCACATTGACGAAGAGGACCCAGATGACCGGGAGACAGAGGAAGGCGCCCAGGACGAGGCACATGGCGGCGGCCTGGGCATTGTTCGTCCAGACCTGGGCCGCGAAGGACGCCGCCGGATGGCTTGAGTAGTACGTCTCGTACTCACCGCCGGGCCGGGTCATCCGGCGCAGTTCTTCCGGGGCGGCGATCGCGGACTGGACCTCGGGGTGTGCTCCGATCCACCAGCCGATGACGGCGGCCAGGAGGGTGGAGAGGATCGCCGTCGGGATCCACCAGTGCCGGGAGCGGTAGACGGCCGCGGGAAAGCCGGCCGTCAGGAACCGCGCGGCGTCGCGCCAGGTGGCCCGGCGGGCTCCGGTCACCGTGGCGCGGGCGCGGGCCACGAGCTGGGTGAGGCGCGTGGTGAGCGCCGGATCCGGGGCGGTGGACTGGATCAGCGAGAGATGGGTGGCCGTGCGCTGGTAGAGGGCGACGAGTTCATCCGCCTCGGCTCCGGTGAGGCGGCGCCCGCGGTGCAGGAGATGATCCAGGCGGTCCCACTCGGCGCGGTGGGCTGTCACGAAGACGTCGAGGTCCATGGTCGGCTGCTGCTCCAGGCACTGGGTGCGTACGGTCCGTACTACTGCGCGGCCAGCGCGCCGCTGCCACAACCACTGCCACTGCCGCGACGCGCTGCGGGCCAGCTTGGCAGACTGAGGACTTCAGGGGCAGAGAAGGTCCGGCGATGGGTGGGGTACCGGTGAATGAGCTTGTGACGGGCGACGCGGTGGTACTCGGGCTGCGCCCGGCGAGGCTGCCGAGCCGGGTGCTCGCGGTGGCGATCGACCTGGTGGTCGTGTGGACGGCCTATCTGCTGGTGTCGGTGGGAATCGCTCTGTCGACGGGCGCCCTGGACGAGGCGGCGGTCATGGCGCTGTCCATCGCGGCCTTTCTGCTGGTGCTGGTGGGCGGTCCGATCGCCGTGGAGACCCTCAGCCATGGACGTTCGCTGGGGAAGCTGGCCTGTGGGCTGCGCGTGGTACGGGACGACGGCGGGCCCGTCCGCTTCCGGCACGCGCTCGTGCGCGGGGCGATCGGGGTCGTGGAGATCCTGCTGTCCTTCGGGGTCATCGCCTGTATCGCTTCGCTGGTCTCGGCGCGGGGCCGGCGGATCGGGGACGTTTTCGCAGGGACCCTGGTCGTACGGGAGCGGGTGCCGGTGACGCACCCGGCCATGGTTCCGCCGCCCCCGCCGTGGCTCGCGGGACGGTTCGCGGAGCTGGACCTGTCCGCCGTGCCGGACGAGCTGTGGCTCGCGATACGCCAGTACCTGACGCGGATGGGGCAGCTCGACGCCGGGGTGAGCTGGTCGATGGCCGAGCGGCTCGCGGGTGATCTGGCGGCGCGCACCGGGGCTCCGGCGCCGCAGGGCATCCCCTCGGGCGCCTATCTGGCCGCCGTCGTGCAGGAGCGGCAGGCTCGGGACGCCCGACGGACTTTCGGAGCCACCCCCGGCTCGGCGCCGGTCCCGACCCCCGCTCCGGCTCCCGCTCAGGCACCGGCTCCTTCTCCAGCGCCTTTCGAGGTCCCGGCTCCCACTCCCGCTCCGTCCCCCACATCCGCACCCACACCCGCACCCGCAGCCATGCCGTCGGAAGCCGGATCGCCCCCGGCCACCGGATTCGCCCCGCCGGCGTAGGCATGGGGGCACGATCGGCATCAGTGGGCATCGGTCGGCATCAGGGCAGCACGGACGGCGGGGATTCCAGGTCTTCGAGCTCGATGCCGGGGGCCGAGAGCACCACGTCCCCGGCCAGATGAACCGTGTGCTGTTCACCCGTGTCCAGGGCGCTGACCTGGTACTCGTCCACCGTCAGGGGTCCGTTGTCAGTGGCGTGCGCTTCACTGTTCACCAGCGCCCAGGACTGATCGAGAGTACGGGGAGCTAGGACGGGATCCGTGAAGGCGACGAGGCGTACGCGGGTCGCGGGGGAGCCGGGGGTGAGACGCAGAAGTCGCGCGGTCGCGACGAGGAACGCGGGGGAGGTGCCGGTGAAGGCATGGGCGCGGACGTTGCCTTCGGTGGCGTGGGTGCCGGTGGGGTCGGTACGGACCCAGGTGACGCCGTCGAGTGCGGCGCCACGGATCTGCCAGCTCGCGGCATGGAGCTGAAGACGGATGGGGCGGCCGAGTTCGTCGAGGGCCAGATCGACGGAGCCGGAGTGGTCGCCGGAGGGGGTGGTGATCTGGGAGACATAACGCCAGCCGGAGGGGCCGGGCGCGCAGTGGAAGTGTTCGTCACCGAGAGGGGAGTGATCGTGCGGATCATGGAGCGAATAACGGCCGCGGGGCATGGGGTCTTTCCGGTCCTTCGGGTCCTCGGCGTCTGACACTCTTCCTCACCGCGCACATCCTCACCATGCACGGGACAGGCCCCCGACACGGGGGTGCGGGGGCCTGTCCGTAACCACGGAGGTACCTACCGGGTACCTACCGAGGGTGCGTCTGGTGCGTCACCACAGAGGGTGTGTCAGTAGCGGTAGTGGTCGGGCTTGTACGGGCCCTCTACCTTGACGCCGATGTAGTCGGCCTGCTCCGGGCGGAGCGTCGTCAGCTTCACACCGAGCGCGTCGAGGTGGAGCCGGGCGACCTTCTCGTCCAGGTGCTTGGGGAGCACGTAGACGTCGGTCGGGTACTCCTCCGGCTTGGTGAACAGCTCGATCTGGGCCAGGGTCTGGTCCGCGAACGAGTTGGACATGACGAAGGAGGGGTGACCGGTCGCGTTGCCCAGGTTCAGCAGGCGGCCCTCGGACAGGACGATGAGCGTCTTCCCGTCCGGGAAGGTCCAGGTGTGGACCTGCGGCTTGACCTCGTCCTTGACGATGCCGTCGATCTTGGCGAGACCGGCCATGTCGATCTCGTTGTCGAAGTGACCGATGTTCCCGACGATCGCCTGGTGCTTCATCTTGGCCATGTCCGAGGCCATGATGATGTCCTTGTTGCCCGTGGTGGTCACGAAGATGTCGGCGATACCGACGACATCGTCGAGCGTGGAGACCTGGTAGCCGTCCATCGCCGCCTGGAGGGCGCAGATGGGGTCGATCTCCGTGATGATCACGCGGGCGCCCTGGCCGCGCAGCGACTCCGCGCAGCCCTTGCCGACGTCGCCGTAGCCGAAGACGACCGCGACCTTGCCGCCGATGAGGACGTCGGTGGCGCGGTTGATGCCGTCGATCAGGGAGTGGCGGCAGCCGTACTTGTTGTCGAACTTGGACTTGGTGACCGCGTCGTTGACGTTGATCGCCGGGAAGAGGAGGGAGCCGTCACGGTGCATCTCGTACAGCCGGTGCACACCGGTGGTGGTCTCTTCGGTGACGCCGCGGATCTCGGACGCCAGACGGGTCCACTTCTGCGGGTTCTCGGAGAGGGTGCGGTTCAGCAGGCGGAGGATGTAGCTGTACTCCTCGCTGTCCGCGGTGGCCGGGTCGGGGGCCGCGCCGGCCTTCTCGAACTCGACGCCCTTGTGCACGAGGAGGGTGGCGTCACCACCGTCGTCGAGGATCATGTTCGGGCCGCCGGTGGGCGTGTTCGGCCACGTCAGGGCCTGCTCCGTGCACCACCAGTACTCCTCCAGCGTCTCGCCCTTCCAGGCGAAGACCGGGACACCCTGGGGGTTGTCGGCGGTGCCCTCGGGACCGACCGCGATGGCGGCCGCTGCGTGGTCCTGGGTGGAGAAGATGTTGCAGGACGCCCAGCGGACTTCGGCGCCGAGGGCCGTCAGGGTCTCGATGAGGACCGCGGTCTGCACCGTCATGTGCAGGGAGCCGGTGATACGCGCGCCGGCCAGCGGCTGGGAGGCCGCGTACTCCTTGCGGATCGACATCAGACCGGGCATCTCGTGCTCGGCGAGGGTGATCTCCTTGCGGCCGAACTCGGCGAGCGAGAGATCGGCGACCTTGAAGTCCTGTCGGTTGGCGACAGTCGTCATAACGAGCTGCTCCTCGTAAATCGGGTCGAGGGTGGGTACGTACGGCTGGCTCTGCGGCGGCGAAGGCATACCAATGCCCGAGCCCCCGCAGCGCAGTCCGTCGGAGGCCCTCTCTCCCTCGGCCGGTCCGCAACTGCGGGCCGCCCGACCGCCATCAGCAGCGACGTCTGGCTCTGCAGACGAATCTACACCGACCGGCCCACGGGCCCACAGCCGAACGGAAAAGGGATCATGAAGGGATGAGGGAGTGACCGGAACTCAGTGGGCGGTGCCGGCGGCCGGACCGGCCTGGTCCTTGGCGGGGTTGATGCCCGCGGCGGCGGCCGACTCGCTGAAGATGTCCGGCTCCAGATAGATCACCCGGGCGATCGGGACCGCCTCGCGGATCCGGGCCTCGGCCGCGTTGATGGCCTGGGCGATCTCGCCGGCGGTGTCGTCGTGCTCGACCGCGATCTTGGCGGCGACCAGCAATTCCTCGGGGCCGAGGTGAAGCGTACGCATGTGGATGATGCCGGTCACCACATCGCCGTCGACGAGGGCGTTCTTGATCTTCTCGACGTCCTCGGTGCCCGCGGCCTCGCCGAGGAGCAGGGACTTCGTCTCGGCCGCCAGCACCAGCGCGATCAGGATGAGGAGGACGCCGATGCAGAGGGTGCCGATGCCGTCCCAGACACCGTTGCCGGTCCCCAGGGCGAGCCCCACTCCGGCCAGGGCGAGTACGAGACCGACGAGCGCGCCGAGGTCCTCCAGAAGCACGACGGGGAGTTCGGGAGCCTTGGCGCGGCGGACGAACTCCGTCCAGGACAGCGAGCCGCGCGTGACGTTCGACTCCTTGATGGCCGTGCGGAACGAGAACGACTCCGCGATGATCGCGAAAACGAGCACACCGACCGGCCAGTACCAGGCCTCGATCTCGTGGGGGTGCTTGATCTTCTCGTAGCCCTCGTAGATGGCGAACATGCCACCGACCGAGAACAGCACGATCGACACGAGGAAGGCGTAGATATAGCGCTCACGGCCATAGCCGAAGGGGTGTTGCGGGGTCGCCTCGCGCTTCGCCTTCTTGCCGCCGAGCAGAAGCAGCCCCTGGTTGCCGGAGTCGGCGACGGAGTGCACGCTCTCCGCGAGCATCGACGACGAACCACTGAAGAGGAACGCCACGAACTTGGCTACTGCGATCGCGAGGTTGGCGGCGAGCGCCGCCACGATCGCCTTGGTTCCGCCTGACGCGCTCATTGGGTGCGAGGTGTCCCTTCATCGGTGCCGCGGCCCTGGCGCCGCGGTACGGCGGGACATTGTTGCAGCCGCCGGGAAGGCCGGTGCATCAGACCACCACTGTCGCCCGGAACACCGTTCCCGTACCGGACAGTTCGGCCTTCTCGCCCGCCGCGACGAAGACCGAGTCGCCGGGGGCCAGCTCGATGTCGTTCGCCTGCGGTGTGCCCGCCGTGCAGAGCAGGATCTGGGGGGTCGCGGCGGTCACATCGCGCGGCTCGGCGCCGGGCGCGAGGGCGTAGCGGGAGAGCCTGAACTCGTCGATGGGGGTCTCGTACAGCTCCTCGCCCGTGGGCGACGCCTCCGGACGCAGGACACCGGGGTCGGCCGCCTCGAAGCGGACGATACGGAGCAGTTCGGGCACGTCCACGTGCTTGGGGGTGAGTCCGCAGCGCAGGACGTTGTCCGAGTTGGCCATGATCTCGACGCCGAGACCGTTGAGATAGGCGTGCGGGACGCCCGCGCCGAGGAAGAGCGCCTCGCCCGGCTGGAGTTGTACGTAGTTGAGCAGCATGGCGGCGATGACGCCCGGGTCGCCGGGGTAGTGGTGCGCGAGCGACACGTACGGCGCGTAGTCGCCGCCGAGCCGGTCCGCCGCTGCGGCGGCCTCGGTGACGGTGGCGGCCATCTCGTCCGGATCGGCGGTGAGGACGGCGGTCAGCACCTCGCGGAGCGCGGCCTCTTCGGGGTGGGCGCGCAGAAGGTCGACGTACGGCTTGAGCGAGTCGACGTCCAGCCGCGCGAGCAGCTCGGCGCTCGCCTCAGGGGCGCGGAAGCCGCACAGGCCGTCGAAGGGGGTGAGCGCGCAGATCAGTTCGGGCTTGTGGTTGGCGTCCTTGTAGTTGCGGTGGGGCGCGTCGATCGGGACACCGCGCCGCTCCTCCGCCTCGTACCCCTCCTTCGCCTGGGCGAGGTCGGGGTGGACCTGGAGGGAGAGCGGGGAGCCGGCGGCGAGGAGCTTGAGGAGGAACGGCAGACGGGGGCCGAACTTCCGGACCGCGGCAGCGCCGAGCTCCGCCTCGGGGTCGGCGTCGATGACGGCGGAGAGCGCCTGTTCACCGGAGTCATGGCCCCGGTCGAGACGGGACGGGGCTCCCGGGTGGGCGCCCATCCACATCTCGGCCTGGGGCTCTCCCGTGGGAGCGGTGCCGAGCAGCTCCGGGATGGCGGTCGTCGAGCCCCAGGCGTAGGGGCGCACGGTGTTGGAGAGGCGGTCCATGGCGTGAGCTTTCTCGTACGGGATGACGGAACGGCGGCGTGCGGTGGCGGCACGGATGTGCCGCCGGTGAAGGTCTGATGAAGAAGGGGATGGAGAGCCGGTCGGAGAATGTGGGGTCAGGTTCGGCTCATGGCCATGCGGTGCCGGGTTCGGCTCATGGCCATGTGGGACCGGGGTCCGCTCATGGCCATCCGGGGCCGAGGTCGACTCGCGGTCATGCGGGCCGGATCCGGCTTACGCGGGGGCGGTCCCCGCGAGGGCCAGATAGACCGTGGCGAAGTCGGTGACCGCGACCAGCTCGGCGAGGGCTTCCAGCTCGCTGCCCTCTTCGGGCTCCAGTTCGCTGATGGCCGTGTCATGGCCGAGGGCGAGTTCGCGGGCGGCGGGGGCCGCGGTCAGTCCGCCCGCCGGGCGGTCCCGGAGCAGGACGACACGGGCGCGCCATGCCTGCGGTTCCTCGACCCGGTCGCGGAAGAAGTCGTCCGGATCGGCGGCGCCGCCCGCGAAGTGACCGGCGAGCAGCGCGCTGTGTGCCGGGAGGGCTTCGGGCAGTTCGGCGGCGAGGGCGGGGCGGCCGGTCAGTTCGGCCAGTACGGCGGCGAAGCGGCGGCCGGCGGGGGCAGCCACCGGGCCCTCCGTCCAGATCAGCGGGAGGCTGTCGGCCAGCTCGGCGGCGAGGGTCTTGGCGGGGTTGCTGTACGTCGCGATGGCCGGGCCGCAGCGTTCGGCGGTGCGGTCCAGCCGGTCGGCGACGAGCTGGAGGGTCTCGGCCGGCGCGGTGAGCAGCCCGACGCGGTCCAGGAGCGCGAGCAGCGGGACGAGCAGGGCCCAGAGCGCACCGGGGCCGGCTGCCGGCGTCTCCTCGGGCTCGTACCACTCGCCGGAGCCGTTCCGCCCGTACTGACCGGGCTCAACGGACTGTCCGTACGAGCCGTTCTGCCCGTACTGGCCGTTCGGTGCCGTCGCCATCGGGACCATCAGTCCATGCGTCCCGCCGACGACCTCGCCCAGCGGCGACTGGCTCGGGGCGACGGCGACGACCGTACAGCCGCGGCGGTACGCCTGCTCGGCGAGGAGCGTGAGACCGGGCTCGCTGCCCTCCGTGGTGGCGATCAGCAGCAGGTCCACGGGGCCCGCCCAGCCGGGGAGCGCCCAGCGCAGCGCCCCCGCCGCGGCGGCGACGCCGGTGGGGCGGAGCCGGGTGACGGGCGCGGCGTTCGCCGTGAGCGCGGTGATCAGATCGGCGACACCGGTCGCGGCGGCGCCGGAGCCGGCGATCAGTACGGCGCGCGGGCGGCCTTCCGGTGCGAGTCCGGCGATACCGGCCTCCGCGGTGTGCCGAAGGGCGGTACGCACTCTCGCTCCGGCCTCCGCCGCGCCGCGCAGCAGACCGTTGCGGTCGGCGTCGGCCAGCGCGTCGGGAGCGTCGAGCAACGACTCGTCGAGCATGGGGATGGGCCTCCGATCGCCGGGCGCGGGCCTCGCGGGCACGGGGCGCGGGGCGTTGACGCAGGGGCGTTGTGGGCAGCGCTTGCTTGGTCAGGCGGGGCGGCGTGCCTCGTCGACGAGGAGGACCGGGATGTCGTCCCGTACCGGATAGGCCAGGCCGCAGTCCTCGCCGGTGCAGATCAGCTCGGGGGTCTCTGCCGCGGTGCGGTCGCTGAGCGGCGCGTGGCAGGCCGGACAGGCGAGGATCTCCAGAAGGCCGGCTTCGAGCGGCATGGGGTTGGGGTCCCTTCGTGCGGGCGGATCGGGCCATGTCAGCGTACCGCCGGGCGCTGTCCGGCGGGGACCGCCGGGCGCGGGCCGGGCCGGAGGGGCCGGGCGCGGGCTGGGACGGGCGGGACCGCCGCCCACCGCCCACCGGCCGCCGCCCACCGGACCGCCGCCGGACGATCACCCCCGGCCGCCCGGACAGTCCCAACGGGCCCGAACAGGCCGGCAGACCCGAACAGGCCCGCCGGGGCCCGGCCAGACCCCGACGGCGCACGGCTATCCGCGGATCAGCGCCAGCGCCTCGTCCCTGACCCGCTCCATCGTCGCCTCGTCGCGCGCCTCGACGTTCAGGCGCAGCAGCGGCTCCGTGTTGGAGGGACGGAGGTTGAACCACCAGTCCGCGCCCGTCACCGTCAGCCCGTCCAGTTCGTCGAACGTGACGCCGTCGCGGGCGGCGAAGGCCGCGCGTACCGCCGCCGTGCGGGCCGCCTGGTCGTCGACCGTGGAGTTGATCTCGCCGGAGCCCGCGTAGCGGTCGTACGAGGCGACCAGTTCGGACAGCGGTCCGTCCTGGCCGCCGAGGGCCGCCAGGACATGGAGCGCGGCGAGCATGCCGGTGTCGGCGTTCCAGAAGTCGCGGAAGTAGTAGTGCGCGGAGTGCTCGCCGCCGAAGACCGCTCCCGTGGCGGCCATCTCCTGCTTGATGAAGGAGTGTCCGACGCGGGTGCGTACGGGCGTGCCGCCGTGTTCCCTGACGACCTCGGGGACCGACCAGGAGGTGATCAGGTTGTGGATGACCGTGCCGCCGGGGTACTTGGCCAGCTCGCGCGCCGCGACCAGGGCGGTGATCGCCGACGGGGAGACGCCCCGGCCCCGCTCGTCGACGACGAAGCAGCGGTCGGCGTCTCCGTCGAAGGCGAGCCCCAGGTCGGCGCCCTCGGCCAGGACGCGGGCCTGGAGGTCCACGATGTTCTTCGGGTCGAGCGGGTTGGCCTCGTGGTTCGGGAACGTACCGTCCAGCTCGAAGTACATCGGCACCACATCGAGCGGCAGATCCGCGAGGACCGTCGGGACGGTGTGCCCGCCCATTCCGTTGCCCGCGTCCACGACGACCTTCAGCGGCCGGATCGCCGAGACGTCGACCAGGGACAGCAGATACGCGGCGTAGTCCGTGAGCGTGTCCCGCTGCCCGAGGTGTCCGGGCCTGGTCACCGAGGCCGGGGCGCCGTCGGCCAGCCAGCCCTCGGCCAGCGCGCGGATCTCCGCAAGCCCGGTGTCCTGGCCGATGGGCGCCGCGCCGGCCCGGCACATCTTGATGCCGTTGTACTGGGCCGGGTTGTGGGACGCGGTGAACATCGCGCCGGGCAGGTCCATGTCGCCCGACGCGAAGTACAGCTGGTCGGTGGAGCACAGCCCGATGATCGTGGCGTCGGCTCCGCGCGAGACGGCGCCCCGGGCGAAGCTCGACGCCAGACCGGGCGAGGAGGGCCGCATGTCATGGCCGATCACGATCGCTTCGGCGCCGGTGACCTCGACGAAGGCGGCGCCGAAGAGCTCCGCGAGCCGGTCGTCCAGTTGATCGGGGTACACCCCTCGCACGTCGTACGCCTTTACGATCTGCGACAAATCGGCCACGGCCAACGCCTCCAGAGGTTCCTGTCACCGCGGTCTGCGCACCGCGGTCCGCGCGGTCTGCCGTGATCCGCTGCGGTCGGTTTCAAACTACCCGCCGGCCGCCTCTCGACGGTCCGGCGGACAGCCGTAAGTCCCTAAACCTCAGCGACGGTCCCTGAGTCTCAGGGAAGCATCCACCCCAGCACGGCGGTGCTCTGCCCCAGCACGATGAGGCACATCACCAGCAACAGGACCAGGCTCCAGGGCAGTACCTTGCGCAGCAGATCCCCTTCCTTGCCCGCGAGTCCGACGGCCGCGCACGCGATCGTCAGGTTCTGCGGCGAGATCATCTTGCCGAGCACTCCCCCGGAGCTGTTCGCCGAGGCCAGCAGTTCGGGCGACAGCCCGGACTGCGCCGCCGCCGTCACCTGGAGCGCGCCGAACAGGGCGTTGGCCGAGGTGTCAGAACCCGAGACCGCGACGCCGAACCACCCCAGGATCGGCGAGAGGAACGCGAGCCCCGCGCCCGCCGCGGCGACGAAGTGCCCGATGGTGCCCGCCTGTCCGGACAGATTCATGACGTACGCGAGGGCCAGTACGGAGGTGACGGTGAGGATCGCGTACCGCAGTTCGTACACGGTCGCCGCCCACTCCCGCGCCGCCTCCCCCGCGCGTACGCCGAGGACGACGGCCGTGAAGAGGCCCGCGAGCAGCACGAGCGTGCCGCCGGTCGCGACGAGGGGCAGCGAGAAGACATTGGCGCCGACGCGGTTCCCGTCCGGGTCCGCGGCGTCGAGGAACGGCCAGTCGAACACCCTCGTCGCCCTGGCCAGCGTCTCCTTGACCGGCGGGATCTGGGCGATGGAGAAGATCACCACGATCAGTGCGTACGGGGCGTAGGCGCGCACTACTTCGGGGCGCGGGTCCTCGCGGTCCAGGTCCTCGCTCCGTACGCCCGTGAGCACCGCGGCGCGCACCGGCTCCGCGGCGGGCCTGCGGGCCGACGGTACGGCCACCAGCGCCGCCGCTCCGGCCAGCGCGGCGCCGATGTCGGCAAGTTGGGCGGAGACGTAGTTGGCGGCCAGGAACTGGGCGGCGGCGAAGGCGAATCCGCACGCCAGCGCGGCCACCCAGGTCTCACGCAACCCCCGTCGGCCGTCGACGAGCCAGACCAGCACGAGCGGTACGACGAGCGCGAGCAGCGGGGTCTGCCGGCCGACGACCGAGGCGACGGTGTCCAGCGGCAGATCGGTGACCTGCGCGAGCGTCACCACGGGGGTGCCCATCGCACCGAACGCCACGGGCGCGGTGTTGGCGACGAGCGAGACGACGGCGGCCTTGACCGGCGAGAAGCCGAGCGCCACCAGCATCACCGAGCAGATGGCGACCGGCGCCCCGAAGCCCGCGAGCGCTTCGAGCAGCGCGCCGAAGCAGAAGGCGATGACGAGTGCCTGGATACGGGGGTCGTCGGAGAGCCGTCCGAACGAGCGCCGCAGGATGTCGAAATGCTGGGTACGGACCGTCATCCGGTACACCCAGAGGGCGTTGACGACGATCCACATGATCGGGAAGAGCCCGAAGAGCGCTCCCTGGACGCCGGCCGAGAGGGTCTGGCCGAGAGGCATACCGAAGACGAGCCAGCCCACCAGCACGGCGACGGCGAGACCGATGACCCCCGCGCGGTGGGCTTTCATACGGAGGGCACCGAGCAGGATCAGTACGGTGGCCAGCGGGAGGGCGGCGACGAGGGCGGAGAGGGCGAGCGAGTCGGCGACGGGTTCCAGTTGCTGTACGTACACGACAGTCCTCCGGATTCCGCGATACGGAAAGTGATCTCTCACAGGTGGAGGCATGGTCGTGTGCACGCCAAGGCGAGGTCAATGGCCCGTACAGGATCTGTACCGGAAAGCCGGAAAGTGCGATCAAGATCAGAGATCAAGCCCAGAGATCAAGACCCGAAGATCGAGACCCAGGGATAAGGGACCAGGACTCAGGGATCAGAACTCGGGGATCACGACTCGGGGATCAGGGCTCGGGCGAGCGCAGCACCCGCAGATGCCCCCGGCGCCCGGCCTCCGTCGAATCCGCCCCGCGTGCGCCGTTGCCGCCGCCCCCCGCCGCACGCTCCTGCGGGCGCGCGGCTTCGCGTACGGCGTTGGCGAGCGCCTCCAGATCGTCACCGCTCGGACGCGCCGGAGCCGAACCGTCCGTCAGCCGGACGACCTCCCAGCCGCGCGGGGCGGTCAGCCGCTCGCTGTGTTCCGCACACAGGTCGTAGCAATGAGGCTCGGCATAGGTGGCGAGCGGGCCGAGGACCGCGGTCGAGTCGGCATAGACGTACGTCAGTGTCGCGACAGCAGGGCGGCCGCACGCGGTGCGCGAACAGCGACGTACAGGGCTCACGATGTTGGACGGTACCGCACTCTTGAGCGGGCCGCGACGACTCCCCACCAGGTCACTCACCCGTGTCGCGGCGCGATATCCCGCCCAACTTGGCCGGAAGTAACTGCCCTGACCTGCATGGAAAGAGGAGTGATCGAATGACGACACTCCGTTACCCGGTCACGACTTGGGGCAAAAGCCGTCAATGACGGCGAGAGCGGTGATCGCGGGGACGCCTGGAATCGAGCCCAAGCTTGGCCTGAATGCTCAATATGCGACATGCCGCACGAGGGGGTGGCAGCCGCGATATCCGCGGGGTGGGGAGGGCTACCCTGCGTCAGTGATGGACAGTCCTGTACCGCCCCGCCCGACCGAACCACGGCCGCGCCGCCGCGACCGTCACGGCCGCGGTATGCGTGGGCCCGTCGCCCCGCCCCAGGTGCCGCTCTCGACCAGCCGCTCCGAGTCCTTCCGCGATCTCGTGCGGGACTCCGTGGACCGGCTGGAGCGGCGCTGGCCCCAGCTGGCCGAGGTGGATTTCATGGTCATGGAGGTGCCGACCCCGCAGGACGACACCGTGCCGCTCGGCAGCTCGGTTCCGGCCGGCAAGGACCACCCGGCGCGGATCCTGATCTACCGGCGGCCGGTGGAGATCCGTACCAAGAACCGCGACGACCGCGCGCTGCTGGTGCACGAGGTCGTGGTCGAGCAGGTCGCGGAACTGCTGGGGCTGGCGCCCGAGTCCGTCGATCCCCGGTACGGACAGGAATGAACGACGGACCGGACGCCGACAGGGACAGGCCCTGGGCCCCGTCCGGCCGATCTTCGCGGGCGGACGGGATCCAGTGCCCCTCCGGCACTAGCTGCCGTCGTCCAGGATCGACAGGTCCTCCTTGGCCTTCGGTACGGACACGGTCCCCCGGTCGTCCGGCAGCGTCTGGACCGTGAACATCGGAACCCCGTCCTCCGGCAGCTCCAGCGTGCGCGCCGCGTGGACCGGACCGCCGCCCGGCTCCGGCTCGACCGTCAGCGCGTACGAGCCCTTCAGCCCGGCCGGCACCGGCGGGGTGACCGCCAGGGTCGTACCGCCCTTGACCGTGTACGTCTTCTCGGCCGGCTCGCCGCCCCCGGTCCCCGTCGAGGCCGTGACCTTGACCTTCGCGGTCGCGCCCGGCGCGGTCAGGGAGAGCGTCGAGCCCTTGGCCCGGTTGTCGGCGACGGTCGAGCGCGACGCGATCGGCGCGGTCGCCGGGATGAACGCGATCTCCCGCTTGTCGCCCTTGCCGCGGACCACGCGCAGCGCCGCGACCACCGGGGCCGCGCTACCGCCCTCGTCCGGGGTGAGGATCAGCGAACCCGCCTGGCCCTTGGTGATGTCCGCGAGTTCGAGGGTCGCCGTCATCTGCGACTTGATGTGAAGGCTCTCCTTGCCCGCCGGGGTGATCGTGCCGTCCGCGCCCGCCAGTTGCACCTTCAGATCGGCGTCGTCGGAGCCCGTCGCGAACGCCACGAGCCGTACGTCGGTCGCGTCCGCCGGGATTCCGGGCAGCATCAGCCGCGACGCCGGATCCGCCGAGGCGGCCAGCCAGTCGCTGCCCCCCGCGCTGTCCGCCACGCGCACCGCCGCGCCGACCCGGCCGGAGCGGGTGGTGACATGGACGGTCACATCGGCCGCGGCCTCGGTGGTCAGGGTGGAGAGCAGCACCGGCACGCTGGACCTGGCGGGCACCGGAATGCCTTCGCCCACCTCCGACTTGACCGCGCCGTCCGCGCCGTACAGCTCGATGTCGGCGACGGCCGCGGTGTCGTCGGGGTTGGTGAGATGGACGTAGTCCTGGCGCGACCTCTCGGTGCTGGCGCCGGGGAACCAGAAGTCCGTGTCCGGGGCCGTGCAGCTCAGGCCGAGCACACCGCGCGCGTCGCCGACGCCGACCGTGGTGGTCTGCTGGGTGGTCCAGCCAGGCGCGAGCCGGCCGGTGGCGGTGCCGACGAGTGCGGGCGCTTCGGCGCCGCTCGCCTCGACGGAGACGGGTTTGCCGGGCTCCTTCAGGCTGACGAACGGCTGGTCCTTCGCCGGGTCCTTCTTCCCGCCCGCCGTGTCCCCCTCGTCCTTCGCCTTGTCGTCGGAGGCGTCCGTGTCGGCGGGATCGACCAAGGTGACGACGGACTCCGTCAGTTCGGCCGAGCCCGCCGTCCCGGCGTCCGCCGTGCCCGCCGGTGTGATGGAGGTGTACGTCGTCTCCGCGACGTCCGAGACGCTCGGCGCCGGGCAGAGCTGGCTGGTGCGCTCCACGGGCAGCCGGGCCGGGGCCTGGGCGGCCGCCGTGCCCCCCGTTTCGGGCGCGGTCAGGGCGGCGAAGCCGGTGACGGCGACGAGGGCGGTGGCGACCGCGATGAGGGAGAGGGTCGTACGGTTCACTGGTTACTGCTCCCGTCGGGGCGCTGGCGCTGTTCGTTCTCCGTACCGTCGGCGTAGGGCTGCTGGGGCCGCGGTGGTTGCTGAGCCTGCTGAGCCTGCTCCGGCTGCTGAGCCTGCTGGCCGTAGCCGTACGCGTCGTACCGCGACGGGTCGTACTGCCCTTCCTGGTACTGGCCTTCGCCCTGATACTGGCCGGCGGGGTACTGGCCCTCCTGGTACTGGCCCTCCTGGTACGGGTCCGCCGGATACTGCTGGTACGGCTGCTGATAGTTCTGCTGGTACTGGCCCTCGCCGTACTGTTCGCCGTACTGCCGCTCGTTCGGGTACTGGGCCTGCGTGTAGTCGGCGCCCGCGTACGTCGTGGCGTCCCACTCGCCGTACGGGGGCTGCTGGGGCACCGCCCCGTACGCCGACTGCTGCTCCCCCTGGCCGACTTGGCCCTGCCCGGTGCCGTACGGCTCCTCAACAGGCGTGGCGGGAGAGGCCGGCGGGGCGGCGGGCGCCGGCGGAACGGCCGGCCGGCTCGCGGTCGCGTACTCCCCCGTCACGTCCGTCTCGCCCGTCTCGCCCGTCTCCAGTCCCTCGGCCTCCGCCGCCGCACGCAGCCTGCGCGCGCGCCGGCCCTCGCCCGACACCGGCTGCGCCGGGATCTCGATGTCCTCGTCGGGCAGGTCGTCGTCGATCTCCCGGCGGCGCCCCGGCAGGGCGAGCACCAGCAGGACGACGGCGAGCGCGCCCTGTGCCCAGATCCACGCGGTGTGCGTGATCGGGTCCTCGTACGTGAGATCGAGACGGCCGCCCTCGGCGGGCAGTTCGAAGCCCTGGGCCCAGCCGTCGACGGTCTTCTTCGTCAGCACCTTGCCGTCGAGCGTGGCCTGCCAGCCCTCGGCGGCCCGGTCCGCGATCCGCAGCACCCGCCCGGAGGCGCCCGCCGGGATCTCCGTGTGCGCCTCGACCGGCTCGGACGCGACGGCCAGCGGCTCGCCCTCGCCCTTGCCGTCGACGATCGTGGCCCGCGAGATCTGCCGGTCGACGCGCCACAGCGCGCTGCCGTCCAGCTGGCTCAGCCGGGTCAGCCCCGGAGTGGCGTCCAGGACCCGGCCGGTCTGCCGCGGCACTCCGTCCCGTACGAGTACGTAGCGGATGGCGAAGCCGCTGAGCTGGTCGGTCTGGTCGGCGCCGGAGCCCGCGACGAGGTTGGCGACGACCTTGTCGAGCCGCGGATCGCCGCCGCCCGACGCGGTCAGTTCGGCGTCACCGAGCCGCCCGCCCGAGCCGCGCACCAGCGAGTAGGAGACCTCGGCCGCCGACGTGCCGCCCAGGACGAGCGTGCGCGGCTGGTCGCGGGTGATGCTCTCCTCCGCGACGAACGCGGGGACCTGCACCGGATCGCGGCGCTCCAGTGGTCCGGCCGCGCCGCTGAACATCCAGCCGAAGGCGGCCAGCAGCGGGGCGAGGACCGCCGCGACGGCGATGAGTACGGCGACGGGCTGGCGCCAGCCGAAGCTCTCCGCGGCGACGCGCTCCCGGGCGCCGTCCGCGCCGAGCACGGCCGCCGCGATCAGCGCGAGTCCGTAGAGCAGGGTGGCGGGTCCGGCCCAGCCGGAGTTGTTGGTGAGTACGGCGAAGACCAGCGCGAGGAGCGCGACGGCCCAGGCCGAGCGGATCGCGAACTGCCGCTCCCCGCGCAGCAGCGCCGCCAGCGCGGCGAACACGATCCCGAGCAGCAGGATGCCGCCGGCCGCCTTGGGCCCGCCGGGGCTGATGCCGAGCAGATCGAGCGCGGAGGCCGATCCCGTACCGAACTCCAGCCCGGCCTCCCGCAGGAAGGCGGACGGCGAGGTGAGCAACGAGAGCGACCAGGGCGCCAGCAGGAGCAAGGGCGTGCCGAGCCCGGCGAGGACCCGCGGCCCGTACGCGGCGAGGTCGTCGCGGCGCAGCGCCAGGACACCGAGGCCGAGCAGCAGCGCCACCGGCCATACGACCGGTGTGAAGGCCATCGCGAACGTCAGCAGGAAGGCGTACGCCCAGGTGGCGCGCCAGCTGCCGCGGCTCTCCCCGCTCGCGACGCCGCCCGCCCCGCCGCGCATCCCGTACGCGGCGACGGCGGCACGGGCGATCAGCGGCAGCAGGATCGCGAGGACAGCCGTACCGAGCCGTCCGGTGGCCAGCGCGCCGGTCGCGGCGGGCAGGAAGGCGTACGCGACGCTCGCCCAGGCCCGCAGCAGCCGCGATTCGACCAGCGGCCGCGAGGCGAAGTAGGCGGTGACTCCCGCCAGCGGGACCGAGCAGACGAGAAGAAGGGTCAGCGCGAAGCCGGTGGAGCCGAGGAACAGCGCGGAGAGCGCGGCGAGTACGGCGAGATAGGGGGGCGCGGACTCGGTGACGCCCGTACCGACGGGATGCCAGCCGTCGGCGTAGCGCGACCAGAGGCCGGAGACATCGGCGGGCGCGGGCAGCAGCGCGCCGCCGGCGAGCGCACCGCCGCCGAAGAGGCCGCGGCAGGCGATGAGCGAGACGAGCAGCAGGATCCCGAAGAGGACGGGGCCCGGCTTGTGCGCGAGCTTCTTCAGCCGGGCGAACTGCTCGATCTCCATGAAGTCGGCTTCGTCACCGCCGGGCCCCGACTCGACGGCGCCGTGCCGCGAGCCGCCCGCGTCGGCGTCCGAGCCGCCGCCGAGACTGCCGGCGATCTGTTCGACCGTGGCCCGGACGGTGGCGCCGGGCGGCGGGAAGAGCGGACGCAGCTCGGCCGCCTCGACGACGCCCTTGCCACGCTGCCGCCGGGCGCTGACGATCCGGCCCGGCCGCAGCAGGGTGCCGGAGAGCCCCATCACTTCGTCGACGGCCTGTCCCGGCGCCTTGCCGACGAGATAGGCGAGCGTGCGCAGCAGGGTGCCGACGACCAGACGGAGCAGTACGTAAGGGAGGACGGCGGCCCGCGCGTTGACGAGCATGGTGTAGACGGCGCCGGCCTTGTCGACGCGGTGCGGGTTGACGACGGAGCGGCCCGCGCAGTCGACCGTACGGCGCTCCCGGGCGGCGGCCTCGGCGTGCCGCAGGACGGCGTCGGGGGCGACGAGCACCCGGTGGCCGGCGGCGTGCACGCGCCAGCACAGGTCCACGTCGTCGCGCATCAGCGGGAGCCGTCGGTCGAAGCCGCCGAGCTCGTCCCATACGTCGCGCCGGATGAGCATTCCGGCGCTGGAGACGGAGAGGACGGTACGGACCTGGTCGTGCTGGCCCTGGTCCTGTTCACGCCGGTCGAGTCCGGTCCAGCGGCGTCCGCTGTTGGCGATGGAGACGCCGACTTCGAGGAGCTGCTTGCGGTCGTACCAGCCGCGCAGCTTGGGCCCGACGACCGCCGCGTACTGGTCGGAGTCGGCGACGCGCAGCAGCTCGGCGAGCGCGTCGGGGTCGGGCGCGCAGTCGTCATGGAGGAGCCAGAGCCACTGCACCGGTTCGCCGTGCGGCAGTTCGGGCATGTCGTACGTGTCGTCGCGCCAGCTCCGGGTCTCCGGGTCCCAGCCGCTGGGCCGCTTCAGATACGGCAGATCGTCGGGCGTGAGCACCCCGGCGGTGCGTACCGCCTCGTCCACGGCCGTACCGAATCCGGACCGGCGCGCGAGATGCAGGACGCGCTCCGCGCCGAGCGCTTCGGTGAGCAGCCGGGCGGAGTCGTCGGCGCTGCCGGTGTCGGCTGCCATGACGTTCTGTACGGGTCGTTCCTGGCCCAGCAGCCCTGCGAGGGCGTCGGGCAGCCAGCGCGCACCGTCGTGGGCGACGAGCACCGCGGTCACGACATGCCGTGGGAACTCGGGGGCGGTGGCGGTGGCGGAAACGAACGCGGCGGTGGTGGGGGACATTGAGGTAGCGGGCCCTCCGGCCGGGGGGTCGCCCCGAAGGGGCGTGGGAGCGTCTCGGACGGGGCCCCACACTAACGGTAGGGGGGAGGGGCGGCGGACGGGCGGGAAACACAACGGTCCGCCGTCTGCGGGGAGGTGCAGACTGCGGACCGTGCCATACATAGGGGGTGGTGCCGGTCGTGCCGGGCGACCGGACGGTTTTCGGCCCCGGCCACCGCGGCCGGGCCGGCCGGGCCGCGGTCAGATCGCGGCCTTCTTCAGCCGGCGCCGTTCGCGCTCCGACAAGCCGCCCCAGATACCGAATCGCTCGTCATTGGCGAGGGCGTACTCAAGGCATTCGGATCGGACCTCACAGGCGAGACAGACCTTCTTGGCCTCACGCGTCGAACCGCCCTTCTCGGGGAAGAAGGACTCGGGATCTGTCTGGGCGCACAAGGCGCGCTCCTGCCAGCCGAGTTCCTCGTCCGCGTCCTCGACCAGCAGTTGCTGGAACAGCTCGGTCATGTGCGCCCCTCGTCTGTCTTTTGCGTCCCCGTGATGTGGCCGCTATCGATTTCGGCCGAACGACACGAGTGAAATTACAAGTGTGTGGCTCCGGTCCGGTCAAGCCGAGATCTGCTATTGGGCCCGGTATTCACTCTGCGGAACCAAGGCTATGCGGAAAGTGTTCAAATCACCAAAAACCTGACACATGCCACTGGCCTGTTCGCATCCACCCCCTTCCCGACAAGAAAGACGCCGAGAACCGCAACCTTGTTGCGGGTCACCCCTGGGAAGCGATCCGGATCACAGTCTGATCACGAGGGCGCGAAGGTGTTTACGAGCACGGTCGCTGCCCCATGTGTCCGCGTCCACCGCCACCCAAACCGCTCCGCGATCGGATTAACCGGATGAGGTGAAACATTACGGCCAAATCGGCCATTGAGTTGACATCCGTCACCGGATTCGCGACCTTTGGTTCCATGCCAGCGAACCCCGCGCCCTCCGCGACCCACCTCCGTGGATTCCGCAGCGCTCTCCGGGCCCGCTGTCGCTGTTCCAGCTCCGCCTGCTGTTGACGCCTCCGGGCTCCGGCCGGCCGTCCCACTCCTCCCGATCACCCTTCCGTGATCTCCCGCGCGTCCGCCCCGCGTTCTCCCCGCGATTCCCCTCGCGATCCGACGCACCCGCCGCGTCCCCGCCGTACATCCTTTCTGCCGAGGAACCACCGCCCCCATGAACAGCGACAGCGACCTCCAGATCGCCGGCGACCTCCTTGAGGTCCCGCACCTTCTCCAGCCCGCCCGGGAGCACCCGGCGACGGTCGCCGAATTCGCCGGCCTCGCACGCGCCCTCGCCGCCGACCGGGCGCAGTGGGCCCCGCTCGTCCAGTACGACGCCACCAGCCGCTGGTACCACCGGCTGCGCACCGGCCCCGGCTATGAGGTGTGGCTGCTCTCCTGGGTGCCCGGCCAGGGCAGCGGATCGCACGACCACGGCCGGTCCTCGGGCGTACTGACCGTGCTCGCCGGTGAGCTGACGGAGCGTTCGGAGAGCGGGAGCCGCGCCCTCGCGCCGGGCGCGCAGCGGGTGTTCGCGCCGGGCTATGTCCATGAGGTGGTCAACGACGCGATCGAACCGGCGGTGAGTCTGCACATCTACTACCCGGGTCTGACCGAGATGCCCATGCACTCCGCGCGCTGCGCCCCGGCGACCCAGGCTGTCGTACCCGCCTGACAGACTGCCCACCCGTCACCCGACCACCGCCCCTCGACGATCAGCCTCCGGCTGACAGACTGGCCCACCCGTCACCCGACCACCGCCCCTCAACGATCAGCCTCCGGCTGACAGACTGTCTTTATGCGCATTGTGGTTCTGGCCGGCGGTATCGGCGGCGCCCGTTTCCTGCGCGGCCTCAAGCAGGCCGCGCCGGACGCGGACGTCACGGTGATCGGCAACACCGGTGACGACATCCATCTGTTCGGGCTGAAGGTCTGCCCCGACCTCGACACGGTGATGTACACCCTCGGCGGTGGCATCAATGAAGAACAGGGCTGGGGGCGTACGGACGAGACGTTCCAGGTCAAGACGGAGCTGGCGGCGTACGGCGTGGGGCCCGAGTGGTTCGGCCTCGGCGACCGCGACTTCGCCACCCATATCGTCCGCACGCAGATGCTCGGCGCGGGCTATCCGCTGAGCGCCGTCACCGAGGCGCTCTGTGCCCGCTGGAAGCCCGGCGTGCGGCTGCTGCCCATGTCGGACGACCGCGTCGAGACGCACGTCGCCGTCGATGTGGACGGCGAACGCAAGGCCGTGCACTTCCAGGAGTACTGGGTGAAGATGCGGGCGTCCGTCGACGCCCAGGCGGTCGTCCCCGTCGGCGCCGACCAGGCCAAGCCGGCGCCGGGGGTGCTGGAGGCGATCGCCGCCGCCGATGTCATCCTCTTCCCGCCGTCCAACCCCGTGGTCAGCATCGGCACGATCCTGGCCGTGCCCGGTATCCGGGAGGCCATCGCCGAGGCGGGCGTCCCGGTCGTCGGCCTCTCCCCGATCGTCGGGAACGCGCCGGTGCGCGGGATGGCCGACAAGGTGCTCGCCGCGATCGGCGTCGAGTCGACGGCGCAGGCCGTCGCCCTGCACTACGGCTCCGGACTGCTCGACGGCTGGCTGGTCGACACCGTGGACGCCGCGGCCGTGGCCGGGATCGAGAGCGCGGGGATCCGCAGCCGCGCCGTCCCCCTGATGATGACGGACCTGGACGCGACCGCCGCGATGGCCCGTGCGGCGCTGGCGCTGGCCGAGGAGGTACGGGCATGACGTCGTACCGCGTCCGCGCCCTGCCCGGACTGCCGGAGGTCCGGCCCGGCGACGACCTCGCCAAACTGATCGTGGCCGCCGGTCCCGGGCTGGTCGACGGCGATGTCCTTTTGGTCACCTCGAAGATCGTCTCCAAGGCGGAGGGCCGGATCCTCACGGCCACCGACCGTGAGGCGGCCATCGACGCCGAGACCGTACGGGTCGTCGCGCGGCGCGGGCCCCTCCGTATCGTCGAGAACAAACAGGGGCTGGTCATGGCGGCGGCCGGGGTCGACGCCTCCAACACCGCCGCCGGAACAGTGCTGTTGCTGCCGGAGGACTCCAACGCCTCGGCCCGGACGATACGGGCGGGGCTGCGGGACGCGCTCGGTGTGGACGTCGGCGTGATCGTCACCGACACCTTCGGGCGGCCCTGGCGCAACGGCCTCACCGATGTGGCGATCGGGGCCTCGGGCGTACGCGTCCTGAACGACCTGCGCGGCGGGACCGACGCCCAGGGCAACCCGCTGGAGGCGACCGTCGTCGCCCTCGCCGACGAACTGGCCGCCGCCGGTGACCTGGTGAAGGGCAAGACCGAGGGGCTGCCGGTCGCCGTGGTGAGCGGCCTGGGCCACCTCGTCGGCGACACGGACACGGACGCGCGGGCGATGGTGCGGGTCGCGGCGGACGACATGTTCCGGCTCGGCACGTCGGAGGCGGTGCGGGAAGCGGTCACCCAGCGCCGTACGGTCCGGGAGTTCACGGACGAGCCGGTCGACCCCGGCGCGGTCCGGCGCGCGGTCACGGCCGCCGTCACCGCCCCGGCGCCGCATCACACGACACCGTGGCGGTTCGTCCTCCTGGAGTCGCCCGAGTCGCGGCTGCGCCTCCTCGACGCCATGCGCGACGCCTGGATCGCGGATCTGCGCCGCGACGGCAAGTCGGAGGAGTCCATCGCCAAGCGCGTCCGCCGCGGCGACCTCCTGCGCAAGGCGCCGTATCTGGTGGTGCCGTGCCTGGTGACGGACGGCTCGCACACCTATGGCGACGCCCGGCGCGACGGCGCGGAGCGCGAGATGTTCGTGGTCGCCATGGGCGCGGGCGTGCAGAACTTCCTGGTGGCGCTGGCCGGTGAGCGGCTCGGCTCCGCGTGGGTCTCCTCGACGATGTTCTGCCGGGAGGTCGTACGGGACGTACTGGATCTGCCCGAGGGCTGGGACCCGATGGGCGCGGTGGCGGTGGGCCACGCGGCCGCCCCGCCGAGGGACCGCCCGGCGCGCTCGCCGGAGTCCTTCCTCACCGTGCGGTAGCCGGATCTCTCACAACGGGGCGATGTTCCGGGCCTCCATCCGGGGC
The DNA here is from genome assembly GCF_042790125.1 of Streptomyces scopuliridis. GTDB lineage: Bacteria > Actinomycetota > Actinomycetes > Streptomycetales > Streptomycetaceae > Streptomyces > Streptomyces scopuliridis_A. The sequence goes on along the minus strand of NZ_JBHTZS010000051.1, from coordinate 10,311 downwards.
GCCCGGCGGGCGGGGGTCCGTCCGCTCAGCAGGATGAGCCGGGTCGCGCGGTGCCGCTGGCCGGCGTACGGGGCGAGGAGTTCGAGCATCGCCGCGTCGTCGGCGTCCCGGTCGTCCGCGAGTGCGTGGCCGATGATGCCCGGGAGATGCAGATCGCCGACGGTGACGGCGTCGGGGGCGCCGTTGGAGCGCTGCACGACCTCGGCGGCGGTCCACGGGCCGATCCCCGGAACGAGCTCCAGCCGGGCGGCGGCGCGCTCCGGCTCCATCGCCGCGGCCTCCTCCATCCGGCGCGCGACCCGGACGGCGCGCAGGATCGTCGAGGAGCGCTTGGCGTCGACACCGGCCTTGTGCCACTCCCAGGACGGGATCATCGCCCACGTCCGCGCGTCGGGCATGACATACAGCTGATCGCCGTAACCGGGTCCGGGGGCGGGTCCCGGCGCGGGCTCGCCGTGCGTGCGCACGAGGATGCGCCAGGCGCGGTACGCCTCGACGGTGGTGACCTTCTGCTCCAGCACGGACGGGATCAGCGACTCCAGCACCAGCCCGGTACGGCAGAGCCGCAGGCCGGGCCGGCGCCGCTGGGCCTCGACGACGAGGCGGTGGCGGGGGACGAACGCGTCCGGGTCGTCGCCCGCGCCGAGCAGCTCGGGGAGCTGCTCCAGCATCCACGCGGCGCCGGCGCCCCACGCCTCGGCCTCCACGACCCCACCGCGCCGCACGACCCGCAGGGTGCCGGGGCCGGCGGGCGTGCGGGAGGCGCGCCATACGGAACCGTCCGGGTACGCGCGAAAGGTCGGATCGGCGGGCCCGCGCCGAAGCGGGCCGAGGACGAGCCCGAGGTCGTAGGGCTCGGGGGGTGTCCACTGGCGCCGTATGCCTACGGGATCCGCGATGTCCGCGGGGCGCGGGCGGCGCGGGGTGGGTACGGGGCGTTGTGCGAAGCGGCCTGCCACGGTTGAGGTCCTCGGGGGTCGGGGTCACCCCCGAGGCTATGCGGTGCGCCGGGCGCCGTCCGGCGGGGGGCGTGTGTGCGGGGTGCGGTGCGCCGTCCGGCGGGGGGCCGTGGTGCGGTGCGCCGTCCGGCGGGGGGCCGTGGTGCGGTGCGCGGTGGGCGGTGCCGGGGGCCGGGGCCTCCGGAGGTACGTGTCCGGACTGCTTTCCTCACCGCGCTTCGCGCGAGCTGCGACGCTTTACGTCCGGACACGCACCTCCTCCGACCCCGACCCCCTCCCCCCGGTGGGCCCGGCGACTCGCCGCCCGGCTCGAGGTTGGGGGCGGGTGCAACCCGGTGGGACGGTGCCGCCGCCTCGCGCACGGCCGGGTCGCTTGCGCGGGCGGTGAAGGGGGGCGCGCAGGGGTCGTGTCCGGGACACTAAAGCGTGATTTGTGGCGCGCGAACGCCCGCCTTCCAACTGTGGCCCGTCACGCGACGTAAATCATGCCGTCCCGGGCGCGAGCCCCGGAGCGCCACCCGGCAACAACCCGCACCGCACCACCGGCCCCAGCCGAAACGCACCCCGGACACCCGCAGCCGCACCCGACCACCGGCCCCAGCCGAAACGCCTACACGTCCGACGAAAACCGCACCGCTCCCGCCGGCAGCACCGCGTCGCACCAGACCCGTACCCCCTGCCTCAGCTCATTGTCCGCTCCCACCACCGCCCCGTCCCCCACCACCGTCTCCGACAGCACCGCCCGCGCCCCCACCCTCGCCCCCGCGCCTATCAGCGAGTTCGTGATCACCGCGCCCGGTTCCACGACCGCGCCGTCCAGGATCGCGCTGCCCGCGATGCGCGCGCCGTTGCCGATGTGGGCGGATGGGCCGATCACCGTGCCGCCCGTGAGTTTGGCGTCGGGGGCGACCGTGGCCGTGGGCAGGATCAGGTGTTCGCCGCACTGGCCCGGGACCGCCGGGGACGGGGCGCGGCCCAGGACCAGGTCCGCCGAGCCGCGTACGAAGGCCTGGGGGGTGCCCAGGTCCAGCCAGTACGTGGAGTCGACCATGCCCTGGAGATGCGCGCCGGCGGCCAGCAGGCCGGGGAAGGTCTCCCGTTCCACCGAGACCGGCCGGCCCGCCGGGATGGAGTCGATCACCGAGCGCCGGAACACATAGGCGCCGGCGTTGATCTGGTCGGTGACGATCTCCTCCGGCGTCTGCGGCTTCTCCAGGAAGGCCGTCACCCGTCCGTCCGCGTCGGTCGGGACCAGACCGTAGGCGCGCGGGTCCTCGACCCGGGTGAGATGCAGCGAGACGTCCGCGCCTGACGACGCGTGGGTCCGGACGAGCGCTCTGATGTCGAGGCCCGTCAGGATGTCGCCGTTGAAGATCAGCACCGGGTCGTCGGGCCCGGAGTCGAGCCGGGAGGCGACATTCCGGATGGCGCCTCCCGTACCGAGCGGGTCCCGCTCGGTCACGTACTCCAGGCTGAGGCCGAGGGACGAGCCGTCGCCGAAGTACGGCTCGAAGACCTCGGCGAGATAGGACGTCGCGAGGACGATGTGTTCGACGCCCGCCGCGCGCGCCCGAGCGAGTTGGTGGGTGAGGAACGGGACGCCGGCCGCCGGCACCATCGGCTTGGGGGTGCGGGCGGTGAGCGGCCGTAGCCGGGTGCCCTTGCCGCCGACCAGGAGGATCGCTTCTGTCACCGTGTCGTCTCCGCTTCCTGCTGGGGTCGGCGCTTCCGTCCGTACATGCATACACGTACGCGCACACGGAACCGACCAGTGTTCGCGACCGCTCGCGTCAGCGGCGCTGGTATCCGCCCGCCGACTTCCGTACGGCGCTGAGCTTCCCGTAGAGCCGGCTTCCCGGGCAGTCGGTGGAGAATCCGTCCCGGTGCCCGGAGATGGCGTTGAGCCTGACCTTTCTGCCCTTGCCGTACTTTCCGTTGCCCGCGGAGGTCAGCGTGACCTTTCCGCGGGCGTTGATGCCGTGCAGCCCGAGCTTCCACGCGGTGAGCTTGGCGACGGCGGTCGTCGCGGCGGCGCGCGGATTCGTGCCGCCGTACGTTCCGAGGACGGCGATGCCCACGCTGTTGGTGTTGAAACCGAGGGTGTGGGCGCCCAGTACGGGCCTGGTCACTCCCCCGGCGCGGCCTTCGTAGATGTTTCCGCACTTGTCGATGGCGAAGTTGTAGCCGATGTCGCGCCAGCCACTGCTCTTGACGTGGTAGCGGTAGATACTGCGCAGGACGGAGGGCGCCTGCTTGCACCGGTAGTTGTTCCCCGTGGCGCTGTGGTGGACGAAGGCCGCCTTGACGGTCCTGGTGTAGCCGAGCCGCCTCTCGCGGAGCCTCTCGTCCGCGCCCCAGCCGCCGCGCGTGATGATGCGCGGGCGCGGTGCGGCGTACGACCGCGCGGAGTCGGGGAGAACGGCGGCCCTGGGCTCGGTCGGGGGCGCCTCGCCGGACGGTGCCCAATCCCCGCTGTCCCCGGGGGAGATGGCGGTGTCGGGTACGGGCTCGTTGTTGTCCGGGGCACCTCGCGGGTCCTCTCCCGGGTCGATCAGTTCGAGCCGTAGCCCCTGCGGCAGTGGCGCGCGCCCCGAGCCGCTCCCGCCCTCTTCGGCGGCCCGTACGCGCAGTTCCACGCCGTCCGAGCCACCGACCCAGAGCGGGGCGGTGGAGCCGCGTGTGTGTCCCGAGTCGTGCTCCGTCGTGCCGGGGTCGGCGCCGTGTTCCTGGTTGTGCGTCTCCAGGTCCTGCCAGTCGGACCAGAGGTGTGAACCGGCCGCGCGGGTACGGACCTGGACCGTGCCGCGGAGTTCGGCGTCGGCGTCGTCCCAGACGACTCCGAGCAGCGAGAACGGACTGACGTCGCGCCGGGTCACGCCCTGTTCCGTGGCGGCGCCCGAGGACCGGTTGGAGCCGACCGCGCCCAGGGGGAGCGACTGGGTGGAGCCGGGTACGGCGGCCGACTCCGTGTGCTGTGTGGCCTGTGGGACTTGTGGGGCGGCGATCGCGCCCGACGAGGACAGCGGGAGGACCAGGGCGGCGGTGCACGCGACGCCGATCGAGGTTACAAGTGAGGCACCCATGTGCCGATCCTGGGTGCGACACGACCACCACGCCCGCCGGGAAAACTGACGGCCCGTCGGTCCAACCGGTGTACCCCGTCACCGGTACGGCGGCGGCCGTCCGGCTCCCCGGCGTACCCTTTCCCGGGTGAACTCCAGCGACCGTACCCCCGCCGACCTGCTGCGATCCGCTCTCGCCACGGACCCGGCCCGCCCCTTGGTCACGTTCTACGACGATGCCACCGGTGAGCGGGTCGAATTGTCCGTGGCCACCTTCGCCAATTGGGTGTCCAAGACCGCGAATCTGCTGCAGGGCGATCTCGCCGCGGCGCCCGGTGACCGGCTCGCGCTGCTGCTTCCCGCGCACTGGCAGAGCGCGGTATGGCTGCTGGCCTGTTCATCGGTCGGGGTGACGGTCGAGATCGGTGGCGACCCGGGCCGCGCGGATCTGGTGGTCAGCGGACCGGACACGCTGGACGCGGCGCGCGCGTGCGGCGGTGAGCGGGTGGCGCTCGCGCTGCGTCCGCTGGGCGGCCGTTTTCCTGAGCAGCCCGAGGGCTTCATGGATTACGCGGTCGAGGTGCCGGGCCAGGCCGACCGGTTCGCGCCGTTCGCGCCGGTGGATCCGGACGAGCCTGCGCTGGTCGTGGGCGGTGTGGAGCTGTCCGCGGCTCAACTCGTCGCGCGCGCGGGCGCGGACGCCGTGGAGCGCGGTCTCACGCCCGGCTCGCGGCTGCTGTCGGGGCTGGCGTACGACAGTTGGGACGGGCTCTCGGCCGGGCTGTACGCCCCGCTCGCGGCGGGCGGATCGGTCGTGCTCTGCCGCAACCTCGGGAAGCTGTCGGCGGAGGGGCTCGAACAGCGCATCAAGAGCGAACGCGTGACCGACAGGGCGATGTGACACGCGGCGGGCGGGCAAGACCGCTACCGGCCAATCTCGCCCGCCCTCGCCGCTCGCCCGAAGTCGCCGCTCCTCAGCTGAGAATCCGCTGAGAATTCGAACTAACAAAACACAACATCCTTCACATAACGGGCCTCACTTCCCGGCACGTATCCCAACCTCGGTACGTGATCGGCGATACGTGCGACGCGAAGCACAACCAAGCGCGGCGCTCGCCCGTCTACCCCTGCAACCGGCGGCCAGTACGCCGCCGACGCCTTGAAGGATGGACGCAGACGTGACCGACAGCGCTGGCACGGCGACCGAACCGGACAGCAAGTCCGGCAGCGAGCCGCTGACCGGAGCGCCTGGGCCCGACGGCAGCGATGCCGAGCCCGCCGCCCCGCCCTCCGACCCCAACCCCAAGCGCCACTGGCTGCGTTGGGTCGCGCTGGGCACCTCCGTCGCCATCCTGGCCACCGCCGGAGCCGGCTGGTGGTTCTACCGGAAGCTCGACGGGAACATCACCACCGACACCTCCGCCGCCGCCGAGTTGCACGCGTACGAGAAGGAACGGCCCACCCCGGTCGCCCTCGACGCGCAGAACATCCTGCTCGTCGGCTCCGACAGCCGCTCCGGCGAGGGAAACAGCAAGTACGGCCGGGACGACGGCGGTTCGCAGCGCTCCGACACCACGATCCTGCTGCACCTCGCGGCGGACCGGAAGAGCGCGACCGCCATGTCCATACCCCGCGACCTGATGGTGGAGATACCCAGCTGCGCGAAGCCCGACGGCACCCGCAGCCAGGCCCAGTTCGCGCAGTTCAACTGGGCTTTCGAGGCCGGCGGCGCCGCCTGCACGATCCGTACGGTCGAGAAGCTCACCGGCATCCGCGTCGATCACCACATGGTGATCGACTTCAGTGGTTTCACGGACGTGGTGGACGCGGTGGACGGTGTCGAGGTCTGCCTCGCCGAGCCGGTCAACGACGTCCAGGCGCGGCTCGAACTGCCCGCGGGCCGGCAGACCCTCGACGGCGAGCAGGCCCTCGGCTTCGTACGCGCCCGCCATGGCATCGGTGACGGCAGCGACACCCAGCGCATGGACCGCCAGCAGCGATTCCTGGGGGCGCTCTTCAAGAAGGTGCAGAGCAATGGGGTGCTGCTCAATCCGGCCCGGCTCTATCCCGTGCTGGACGCGGCGACGAAGTCACTCACCACCGACTCGGGGCTTAACTCTCTCAGCGACCTTTACGAACTGGCACGCTCGATGCGGAGCGTACCGATGGAAAAGGTGCAATTCCTGACCGTGCCGCGCCAGCCGTACACCCAGGACCCGAATCGCGATGAACTTGTCGAGCCGGCCGCGAAGGCCCTCTTCGAGCGGCTGCGGGACGACGCCCCCGTATCGGTCTCTCCGGGCGGGGAGGACATACGGGACGGAAAGAGCGAGGGAGAGAGTGACGACTCCGTGAAGACTTCGGAGAACGACAGCGCGGGCGACAGCGGTGCCCAGGCGACGGGGAGCCCTTCCCCGGCCCCTACTTTCCAGGGGACAAATGCCGCGGCGGGCATGTGCGGGTAAAGCCAGAACCAAAGGCAGCTCTTCAGTCCATGAAGATTGGGCAGATTGCCCGCTTGTAAGGGATGAGGAATGTGTCACTGGCGTCGCTCGACGCCGAACAGGACGGATAGTGTGGCGCGATCCAGTGCATCAGGCCGTCAGGTCGCGCACTACTGGATCGAAAGACCGAGCGTCTTCGGGGGAAGACGCCTCGCGTGGCACCGACGGAGGATTCAAGCAACCGTGGATGCGCATAGCCGTGGACAGGCGGACGATATCGACCCCGCCGACCAGTGGGTCCTCAACCCGCAGACCGGTAACTACGAACTGCGACTGGACCACTCCACAGGGCAGTCGCCCTCCCCCCAGCCGCGCGGCGCGAGAAGAGCGAACGCCCCGAGGAAGGCGCCCGCGAGCCCTGCCGCCGAAGCCGGAGAGGAATCGCGTACGGAATCCCGTACGGAATCCCGTTCCGGCGGGCGCGGTCGCGGCGGGACGCGCGCCGACGTACCGGGCCAGCGCAGCCGGCGCGCGGGGAAGGGCCAGGCCGAAGCGGCGAACGCCGCCGTCGGCCGCCGCAAGCGCAAGCCCCCGAAGGCGCGCAAGAAGAAGGCGCTGGTGTGGACGGGCGGCGTGCTGGCGTTCCTCCTCGTGGGCCTCTCCGTCGGCGGGTACTTCGTCTACCAGCACTTCAACGGCAACATCGACACCATCGACGTCCAGGGCGCGGGCAGCGACGGCTTCAAGAAGGACCAGCCCGTCAACATCCTGCTGATCGGCACGGACAAGCGGACCGGGTCGGGCAACGAGGGGTACGGCGACGCGGGAAGTGTCGGCCACGCCGACACGACCCTCCTGTTCCATGTCTCCAAGGACCGTACGAACGCGACGGTCCTCTCCATCCCGCGTGACCTGATCACCGACATCCCCGACTGCGAGACCAAGACCGCCGACGGCACGAAGGTCATCCCCGGCACCTCGCAGGCGCGCTTCAACACCAGCCTCGGCCAGAGCGAGCGGGACCCGGGCTGCACGATGCGTACGGTCAAGGAGCTCACCGGGCTCACGGTCGACCACTTCATGATGGCGGACTTCAACGCGGTCAAGACGATGTCGACCGCGGTCGGCGGGGTGGAGGTCTGTGTGGCCAAGGACGTCGACGACCCGAAGTCGCATCTCAAGCTGAGCAAGGGCACCCACACCATCCAGGGGGAGCAGGCGCTGGCCTTCGTCCGTACCCGGCACGCCTTCGGCAACGAGAGCGACCTGACCCGGATCGAGACCCAGCAGCAGTTCCTCAGCTCGATGATCCGGAAGATGAAGTCGGGCGACACGCTCACCAGCCCCAGCAAGCTGTTCAAGCTGGCGGAGGCCGCGACCGACGCGCTCACGGTCGACACCGGCATCGGCAGCATCCAGAAGCTCAGTGATCTGGCCACGGAGCTGTCGAAGGTCGACCCGAAGAACATCACCTTCATGACGCTGCCGGTGCTCGACAACCCGGCGGAGGTCGTCAAGGCGACGGTGGTGGTCAACGAGGCCAAGGCCAATCCGCTGTTCTCGATGATGCAGAACGATGTGTCCCTGACCGAGGTGCAGCAGAAGGAGAAGGCGGACGAGAAGGCCGCCAAGGCGAAGCAGGAAGAACTCCTCAAGGGGACCAAGGCCGACGCGTCCGACGTACGCGTCGATGTGTTCAACGGCGGCGGTCCGCAGGGCTCCGCGCAGGAGACCCTGAACTGGCTCCAGAACACCGAGGGCGTACTGAAGTCCACCAACAAGGGCAATGCCCCCGCGGATGTGGCCAAGACGACCCTGGAGTACGCGCCCAACCAGGCCGACCAGGCCCGGGCGCTCGCCGAGATGATGGGGCTGCCCGCCACGGCGATGAAGCCGGGCACCGAGGACGCCGAGGGACTTGAGGCGATGACGCTGACCCTCGGAGGGGACTTCAAGGGCGCGGGCGTGCCCATCACCGGACCGGCGAAGGCGCCGGAAGGTGTGCAGAAGGTGGAAGCGGACAAGCAGGTATGCGCCAAGTGACGCCGGAACGCCGGCCCATACGGACGGCCTGAAGAGGGAGTCTGGATGGGTCAGAGCAGCGTACGGCGGGAGGGGGCGCGCCAAGACGTCCCGCACGCCAGGGAGTTGGGCTGGGACGACAGCCTGTACGACAGTGACCGGCCGCGGCGGGACGGCGCGCCCGTGGACGGCGGGAACGCCGACGGCAGCGGCGGCGACACCACGCGCAAGGGCCGGCGCGGCAAGGGCGGGCACGGTGGCCCGGGGCGCGGACGGTCGAAACGCGGCCCCTGGCGAATACTTCGCTGGGTCGCCGCCGGGCTGTCCCTGCTGCTGCTCGGGACGGCCGGTGCCGGCTATCTCTACTACCGCCATCTCAACAGCAATATCCGCAGCGGCGAGCGCAGCAACGGCTCCAGCGGCGTGGACAAGCCCGCGGCCAACGCGGCGGGCCAGACCCCGCTGAACATCCTGCTGATCGGCTCGGACAGCCGGGCCGACCCCAAGAACGTCGAACTGGGCGGCAGCAAGGACACCGCGGGCAATCCGCCGCTCGCCGATGTGCAGATGCTCGTCCATGTCTCCGCCGACCGGAAGAACGCGTCGGTCGTGAGCATCCCGCGCGACACCCGGGTCGACATCCCGGAGTGCAAGGACGCCGACACCGGCAAGACGTATCCGCAGACCAACGCCATCATCAACGAGACGCTGGCCCGCGGCGGCCCCGGCTGCACCCTGTCCACCTGGGAGAAGCTGACCGGCGTCTATATCGACCACTGGATGACGATCGACTTCGCGGGCGTCGTGAAGATGGCCGACGCGATAGGCGGTGTCGATGTCTGCGTCAGGAACAACGTCTGGGACCGGCCGCTGCCCGGGGTCCCGGGAGGCTCGGGGCTGAAGCTCACGAAGGGGACGCATCAGATCCAGGGCGAGCAGGCGCTCCAGTGGCTGCGTACCCGGCACGCCTTCGAGAGCGACCTCGGCCGCGCCAAGGCCCAGCACATGTACATGAACTCGATGATCCGCGCGCTCAAGTCGCAGAGTGTCTTCACCGACACCGCCCGGCTGACGGGTCTCGCGGAGGCGGCCACGAAGTCGCTGGAGGTCTCCGAGGAGATCAAGACGGTCACGAAGCTGTTCGATCTGGCCATGCAGCTCAAGAACGTGCCGACGAACCGCCTCACCATGACGACGATGCCGACCGTGCAGGATCCGCAGGACGCGAACCATCTGATCGCGGCGGAGACGGACTCCCGCAAGCTGTGGTCGATGCTCCGCGACGACGTGGCCTTCGACAGCAACGGCGACAAGACCGAGGCCGCCAAGAAGAAGCCGTCCGGCCCGGCCACGAAGGACCCGGCCACGGCGCCCGCCGACACCGGCGTGATCGTACGCAACGGGACCGGCGGCACGCAGAGCCCGGTGCCGCGCCGCGCGACCGATATCGCGAGCGTCCTCAACGCCAAGGGCTTCACGCTGGCCAAGGCCGATACGCAGCAGACCCCGCAGGAGACGAGCACGGTCAGCTATCCGAGCGCGGATATGGAGGGGGACGCCCAGGCGGTGGCCAAGGCCCTCGGCATTCCGCCGGCGTCGGTGACGAAGTCGACGGACGTCTCGGGGGTCACGGTGGTCGTGGGCGCCGACTGGCGCAGCGGCTCGTCCTTCCCGAAGGAGGCCGAACCGGAGGCGGGCGCCATACCGGACACGGCCGACGCGCTCAACGGCGCGAAGGAGGACGCCTGCATGGACGTCTACGCGCCGTACCGCTTCTAGAGATCCCGCATACGGAACCGCGAGCGCCGTCCGGTGGTTCACCGG
>NZ_JBHTZS010000050.1:0-34934 GCF_042790125.1 Streptomyces scopuliridis | reverse complement strand
GAGCGGGATATGCCCCGGCAAGCCGGGGCATAGAGCGCGAATTGCGCAAGCGCAATTCGAATTCCGGCGCAAGCGCCGGAATGGAATTCCGTAAACGGAATTCCGAAAGGAATGCAATTCGCGCAAGCGCGAATTGAAGGCGACCGCGCAAGCGCGATCACCCGGGCTCGCTACGAGGGGAGGTGCATCGCGCGCGGGACTGTGTAGGGCCTGGGGTTCCTGCCCACCACCCCCGCAACGAGGGTGACGGACCGTCGGCCCGATCGGGTGCCGGCCCCACTGCAGTGACGGGCTCCGCTGCGCTCCACCCTAACCACTCCCCCACCCTCGAAACCGGCCGCTCACGTTCACCAATACCCCGCCAGAATACCCTATGAACCGTGCGCGTGGGGCGGGATTCGGCCAAGAATCAACCTGCAGGGCGAACATACCGCACGGATGATGCATCACTGCCCCCGACTGTGTAGCATCTGGGTACAGACAGCAGCACCCCGGCGCCTCGCGTCACGCCGGATTCTCATTTCTGATTGCGCGCCGAATTCCGCGAAAAGGAGAACACGGGAATGGCCGTGAAACTGCGTGACCACCAGATCGAGGCCGTTGCCGCCATTGTGCGCGGCCTCGATATCCCGCCGGGCGGCATCCCCGTCAATGGCCTGCGCGGGCAGGTGCACGCCGCGTGCGGAACAGGGAAAACCATCATCGCCGCGGCCTCCGCGAAAAGGCTTGTGCCCAAGGGGCGCATTCTCGTTCTGGTGCCGACGCTGGATCTCCTGACCCAGACCGTCCAGGCGTGGCGCGAGGCTGGGCACACGGGGCCGGCGGTCGCGGTGTGCAGCCTCAGTGACGACCCGGAGCTGTGGAACCTGAAGGTGCGCTCCACCACCAACCCGGTGCAGCTGGCGCTGTGGCACGGCGAGGGGCCCGTCACCTTCTTCGGGACGTACGCGTCGCTGGGGGTGCTGGCGGAGGCGTTCGAGGGCGTCTATGGGCAGCAACTCGCCCCGCTGGACCTGGCTGTGGTGGATGAGGCGCACCGGACGTCGGGCTCGATGGGTAAGGCGTGGGCCGACATCCACAACCAGCACATCATCCCGGCACACCGCCGGCTGTACCTGACGGCGACGCCGCGGATCTGGCAGGAGCGGCCGAACTGGGAGGTCGAGGAGGGGGTGCGTGAGGCGCTGCCGAAGGAGATGGCGGCCTCGATGGACGATGAGGCCGTGTTCGGGCCGGTGCTCTACAAGCTGTCGCTGGCGTCGGCAGTGTCGCGCAAGCTGCTTGCGCGGTACCAGATCATCGTCCTGGAGCTCCAGGACCCGGTGGTCACTCCGGAGCGGCTGATGGGCGAGGAGCGGCGCGGTGAGGAGGTGCGCGGGCAGCGGCTCGGGGCGCTCCAGGCGGCGCTCCTGCACACCATGGAGCAGCATCAGCTCCAGACGTGCATCACCTTCCATCACCGGACGATAGAGGCCGCGGCGTATGCGGAGGGCCTGGAGCGGGTGGCGAAGCGGCTGCACGCTGACCAGCCCGAGAAGTACCCGGCGACTGTGTGGGCGGACTGGCTGTGTGGCGAGCACGTGCCCGAGCGCCGGCGCGACGTGCTGGGGCAGTTCGGGACCACCGCCCGGCGCGCGGTGCTCTCGAACTGCCGTGTCCTGGGCGAGGGCGTCGACATCCGCGCGGTGGACTCCGTGGCCCTCCTGGACCCCAAGGGCGCCCCGCACGACATCGTCCAGGCCATCGGCCGGGCACTGCGTCAAAAGCCGGGACAAGGGAAACTCGCCTCTCTGATCGTGCCGGTATTTCTCCAGCCCGATGAACAGCCGGAGGATATGTTCACGTCGGGATCGTACCGGCCTTTGGTGAAAGTCCTTGAGGGGTTGCGGGCTCATGATGAAGAGGCCGTGGAATTGCTGGCTATTCCGCAGGAGCCGCAGAAGGACGTGGTGCAGCCGTCCGAGTACATCGGTTCCAAGCCCGAGGATGGTGAGGAAGAAACCCGTCTTCTGCTCCGTTTTGCGGCTCCGCGTGATCCGGTGATGGTCGCAGACTGGATTTCCTTCAACGTGATCGACATGGAGAAGCAGGACTGGGCTCGCGGCTGGGCGTCACTCAAGAAGTTCACCGAGCGTGAGCTTCACGCCAGGGTTCCGTACGGGTACAAGGAGGGCGCCTACCCGCTCGGGCAGTGGGTCGCGGAGCAGCGACGGGCGTACGGGGCGGGGCAGATGACCGGCCAGCGTGCCGGGCGGCTGGAGAAGCTGGGCATGGTCTGGTCCCCGGCCGATGAGCGGTTCCAGGAGAACCTGGAGGCCGCGAAGGCGTACTTCGAGCAGCACTGGACGCTGTGCGCGCCGCGGGGTGCGGCCATGCTGGACCGGCCGGTGGGGCAGTGGCTGTCCAACCTCCGCCGCCCCGGTGCGCTGGCCGAACACCCCGAGTGGGAGACGGCGTTGAAGGCGGTTGACGAGGACTGGAACCCGTCATGGCCGCCGGAGTGGCAGAGGCACTTCGCTGTGGTGCGCGAGATGCTCGCGGAGGAGAGCATCCTCGCGTACGTCGAACCCGGGGTCACTGTCCATGGGATGGACATCGGGAAGTGGCTGGCCAAGCAGCGCAAGCCGGAGGTCTGGGCGGCCCTGACCTCCGGGCAGCGCGAGCGCCTGGAGGCCATCGGCGTCGTACCGATGGCCGCAGAACTCGAAGCACCGGCGAAACAGCCCACGACGCCCGTGAGCGCCTTCGAGAAGGGCGTGGCGGCCCTCGCGCAGTACAAGGCCCGCACCGGGTCTGTGACGGTCGCCAGGGCCCACGTAGAGGCATTGCCGGACGGGTCGGAAGTCAAGCTCGGAGTGTTCCTGAGCAACAACCGCAGCCGCCGGGCCAAGCTGACCGCCGACAAGCTCCAGGCGCTCGCCGCGCTCGGGCTGGAGTGGGCGGCGACGGAAGGAGCAGCGTGACGACCACGGGCGATCAGGAAGCGGGCCAGCAGGAGGTCAGCGCCGATCCGCGTCAACGGATGGGCGACTACCAGACGATGGCGGTCAACGCCCGGAGGAAGGTCCACGCGGCCCTCGCGGCCGCCGGGCTGAAGCCCGATGAGGCGGACGAACTCGTCTGCGCGATGGAGGCCGGCGCCGTTGCCGGGGCGCACTGCTGGGTGGAGGAACTGCCCGGCTGCGCTCCCGACGCCCACGGCACCGTGTACGGCAACGGATGGGACGGCGCCGTGGACCGGGCGTTGGACGTGCTGGTCTCCACCGCCGACAACGCCTACCGGCAGCGCGGGCGCGCCCGCGTCACCCGGTCGCTGCTGATCGGCAGGGAGATCCTCCACAACCGGATCGCGGCCGCGGAGCAGGCTGCCAAGGCCGGCCCCGCTCTCGCTTCCTCCGGTGGAGAGGAGAGCGGCCGTGACCGGTGACCATGCGGAGGAGCAGCGCGTGCAGGAAGCCGTACGGCGGCACGGCCGCACCCGTGCCTTCGCGGAGCCGGAGGACGCCATTTCGTTCGTGCTGTCCGACCCGCAGGCGCGGGAGGCGGGGGCGCGCATCGAGGCGGCGGAGACGGAGCTCTGCAGGGAGCTGTGCGCCCGTCTCCAGCCGTTCCAGGACCGCTACGACCAGGCCGTGCGCGACGGAGACGCGGCCCGGCTCACCGGAATCTGTCCGGACAAGCACGGCCGCTGGGGACGGATCTGCGTCCTGGACGACGGTCACGAGACCTCGATGGAGGAACCGCACTGGGGCCGCAACAGCGAAGGCCGACCCATCGCGTGGGTAGGCAGCGCGCCCGACGACTGGTGATCGTGCCGCCGCCCCAAGCTGGAGCGGGCGGCGTGACGTTGGCAGGCAGGACCCCGGGCACGCTGCGGCCCGGGGTCCTTCGCTGACCCGGGTCAGCGGCACCGTGCCCCAGGGCCTACACGCACTGAAGTGCGATGCCCGGGGCCCGGAGGCGGCGGCATCGCACTGGTGTGCGTGTAGGCCCTGAGATCTTGGGCCCGGTCCCCCGGCGGGCTACGTCGCGGCCGGGAGGGAGTCGGTGAGGCGCTCCAGCCGGGTGTCGAGCGGAGGTCGTTGTGGTTTCAGCTCAGGCGGTGGCTGACGCCAGCCGTGGCAGATCTCCTCGTTGAGGATCTCGACCGCCCAAAGGCGGCAGCGAGCCGTCCGCCGACAGCTCCAGCCGGTTGGAGGCGATCTCGTCGGGGCTGAACAGGCGGAAAGCCCCGTTCGCCGCCCGTTCGCGGATGACCGAGGACACATCCGGCCAGGACTGCGGTCCGCGGGTGGGCCCTCTTGGTCAGGGGGCGAGTTCGAATTTTACGGTGCTGTCGGGGCAGCCGGCGGCCAGCTCCTGGAGCGCCGCGACCTCGGCTTCGTCGGCCGAGAGCGTCCAGCGGAGCTTGGTAGCGGTCCAGTCGACCAGGTAGGTGCAGCGCGCGGACTCGGCCGGGGGCATCCAGTCCTGGGGGTCCCTGTCCGCCTTCGACCTGTTCGTCTTCGCCGTGACCGCGACCAGGCTGCGTTCGGCTCCGAGGTCGTTTGCGTACGCCTCGCGCCGTTCGGCGTCCCACTGCGAGGCGCCGCTGTCCCATGCCTCGGCGAGGGGGACCATGTGGTCGATGTCGAGCCCCTTCGGGTCGGTGACTGTCTGCTCGTCGTAGTACGACAGCCACTCGCCGCCGGTCAGCGTGCACCGCGGGCCCTGCTCCGGAGCCACGACGGCCTCCGCTTTCAGTACCTCCATACGGGTGTTGCAGGTGTCGCCGTCCTCATCCACCCAGTGCTTGAAGGAATCCCTCTTGTACCCGTCTCGCACCTCCGCGGCGACCGGAAGCTTCGCGATCGCGTCCGCAAGAGACAGGC
The DNA here is from genome assembly GCF_042790125.1 of Streptomyces scopuliridis. Classification (GTDB taxonomy): domain Bacteria; phylum Actinomycetota; class Actinomycetes; order Streptomycetales; family Streptomycetaceae; genus Streptomyces; species Streptomyces scopuliridis_A. The sequence continues at coordinate 30,063 of NZ_JBHTZS010000050.1, read as the reverse complement.
CGGTGACCGGGCCCCCGGCAGCACCGGGCGGAGAGGGCGACTCCGAGACGGCCGGGCGGGCGTCGTCCGCCTCAACAGTCTCGGCGCTGCACGCAGCGAGCGCGACGGTGGCGAGCAGGGCAGTGGCGATGGAGGCGATACGGCGTGCTGTCACTGGGAAGTCTCCAGAAAGGTGCTGGGCTGATGCTCCCTCATAATCTCAGAGAGCAGCCGACAGTGACGGGCAGTAATACACATGCGCCGGCGCGCCGCGCCGAACTCGTCTCTCTATTCGCGGCTTCCATCAGCTCCCGTGCGGCTCAGCGCTCCGTACAGATGCCTGGAAACCGGGCCCGAGGCCACGCCGCCTCGGCCGCGGCCGGGGTGACACGTCAGGATCGGGCTCTGTCCGGTACGCGGCACGGGCACCGCCGGCTCCTTCCCATCGAGGCCGGGGGCGGGGTCGGCGGGGAGTCCGAGGTGGCGGCGGGCGTCCGTGGTGGCCGCCGCAGCAGCAGCGAGCGCCTTGGCGGTTTCCGGGCTGGTCTGCGACAGGGCGGTGGTGAGGACGTCGATCGCGTCGAGGGCGTCCTCGGCCGTCGCCGCGCTCCAGCCCGTGGAGGTGACGGCGTCGGCGCACATCTCACTCAGCTGACGCAGGCGCGGCGAGCCCCGCCCCCGAGTACGGCCCGGCCCGTACGGCCGGCGCTGCGATCCGCACCCGGCGGAACGCGCATACCTCGACGCCCACCGGCGCCCGCCGGGACGCTCGGGGAACGACCGGCGCTTCAGCGAACTGCCCGGCCACCCGCACGGTGGCGGACCCGGGTCGGCGGGACTGGATCGCCGTGATCACCGAGCTCCACCAGCAGCACTCGCCGCCGGCCCCGGCTGATGACACGACGCCTCTTCCCACGGCTATCGCGCGGAAAGAGGTGTCGCCGTCCGGGACGGGCTTGCCCACGAGGGTTGACCTGCGAGAACGGGCGGTGTCCGAATTGGGGGGTCCACACCTTCGGTCATACCTGCGATCCCCCGCTGGAAGCAACCGTCCAGGCAACGGTTCAGCCCCCGCTCGGTGCAACTCTCTCCGGGGCAAGCGTAGCCTCCAAGCGGTCCAGGCGTTCGTAGAGGCGCGGACGAGGCGAGCGCCGACTCCCTCGGTCCAAGGGCGGGGTCTCACCAGCTCGCCGCCACCGCTCCGGGGCCGGCTTCCTCGCGCTGGGGCAGGCACGGCGGCGGCCAGGCCGGGTCCCAGCGCCAGGACGCCCACTGATCGGCGCCCGCCAACCGCCCGGCCAGCATGGGAGGACCTTGGGTCTAGGGTCCGTGACTTCGCGCGCACTGGTTCCTGCAGAAACACCAGAATCCAGCCCTGATGCGCACTCAGTCTGTCGGCCGGACGTACGCACTTCGTCGGACGAACCGCGGTCCGGTGAAGGCTCACCCTCAACAACGGCGCTGGTCGGGAGGTCGACTGCGCACTCAGACGCGGAGTTGCGCATTGAGTGCGCAGCCTCAGCCGACATTTGCGCCGAGACGCGGAACCTAGATTGGGGCCGGCTACGTGTACGTCTCCGCCTGGGCACGCCACATGGCCGCGTATGTCCCGTTCTGCTGGAGGAGAGTGTGATGGTTGCCCTCTTCGGTGAGGTGTCCGCGGTCGAGGACGATGATGCGGTCGGCGCCGCGGGTGGAGCCGAGGCGGTGGGTAATCAGAATGACGGTCCGGCCGACGCTCAGGGTGCGGATGCGTTCGTAGACGGCTTCTTCAGCGAGGGGGTCGAGCGCTGAGGTGGGTTCGTCACAGATCAGTACGGGGGCGTCGCGGTAGAACGCGCGGGCTGCGGCGATGCGCTGCCATTGGCCGCCGGAGAGATCGCGTCCTCCCCACCAGGAGGGTGCGAGGTTGGTGTCGAGTCCGTCGGGGAGTGCGTTCAGTACGGTGTCGGCGCCGGCGGCGTGAGCGGCGGCGTTGATGGAGGCGTCGTCTGCCGGGCCCTGGCCGAGGGTGATGTTCTCGCGGGCGGGAACGGGCCACCGGCCGAAGTCCTGCGGGAGCATGGCGAGCCGTGCCCAGACCTGCTCGGGGTCGGCGTGGGCGAGGTTGGTGGCGTCCCAGCGCACTGTCCCCGTGTCCGGTGTGTAGAGGCCGGCCAGGAGCTTGGCGAGGGTGGATTTGCCCGAGCCGTTCGCGCCGACGATCGCCAGGACTTCGCCCTTGCGGACGCTGACGTCGATGTCGCGGATCGCCGGGGTCTCGCTTCCCGGGTATGCGAAGGTCACGCCGGTCGCTGAGATGACGTGCGGGTTGTCGGGAACGGGCTCATTGCTTCCGGGCGCGGCACTGCGGGTGATGCGGGTGGTGCGGGTGCTGGTGTCGGTGAGGAAGTTGGCCCAGTCGGCCATGTAAAGGCCGGTGCGGTAGGCCGCGTTGGCGCCTTGTACGACGCCGGTCAGGAGTCGCTGGCTGGTCTGGACTGCGATGAAGGCGGTGCCGGCGATGGCGGCGGGGATGTGGCCGGTGGCGGTGAGCCACAGGAGCGCGGCGTAGACGGCGCCGGTGGCGGTGCCGGCGGCGGCGTCACCGGCGAGCTGGTAGCGCGCGGCGGTGCGGCCCACGCTGGCGGCGGCTTCTTCCAGACGGGTGGTGACGGTGCGGAAGCGGTCGAGCAGCCATGCGCGCATCGTGTTGGCGCGGACTTCGAGGGCGTGGTCCCGTCCGGCGGTGTGGAACATCAGGGAGTGGCGCAGGCGGCGGTCGGCGAGTGTGTGGCGGTCGGTGAGATAGGCGGCGCGGGCGGCCTGGACGGCGGACCAGCCGCGGGGAACGACCGCGAGGAGGAGCAGTGGGAGGAGTGCGGGGTGGAGGTGGGTGAGGATCCCTGCGGCGGCGGTGAGGCCGAGGATTGCGGTGATGACGGTGGTGAGGGCCTCCGTCATCAGGTGGGCGTCCTTGGCGGCGCGGGAGGCGGCCTCGCTGTGGTCGCACCAGGCGGGATCGTCGTAGGCGGCGAGCGGGGCGCGGGTGGCGGCTTCGAGGTAGCGGATTTCCGCGATGCCGTCGACGGCGGGGCCGATCCGGGCGGTGGTGGCGACGGTGAGCGCGGCGACGACGGAGCGGGCGGAGGCTGCCGCGCTGACGATGAGGAGTGAGGGAAGGGCCTCGTGTAGCCGGTCGGCGATGGGGCCGGGGCCGGCGGCGAGCAGCGGCGCCAGTGCCCCGGTGGTGGCGTACAGGCCGACGGCGGTGACGGTGCCGGACACGAGGAGCAGCAGGCACAGGAGTCCGCAGGCCCGCGGGTCGGCGGACCAGGCGAGCCGTACGACGATGGCGGAGAGGCGGGGCAGGCGCCGGGCGATGGTCCACCAGGAGGCGTCCAGGGCGTCGTCGTGGCGCTCGGCGCTGACGCTGTACTGCGGGATGAGCGGCGGCTGCGGGCGGGCGCGGCGGCTGCGGGGCAGGGGCCTACGGCGTGTGGTGGTGGGGGTGTCTGCCCGGGAGGTCGTCACAGATGCCGCAACGACCGGCCCGCCCGGGGTGTCACGGCGTTGGCGGGTGGCGAATGGGGATTCGAGGAGGTCGCCGAACCGGGCCGACTTCGGAGAAGCGGGCGGACTTCAGATGCGCAGGGCGGGGGCGTAGGGCCAGAGGCGGTCAGCGAGGTCCTGGCCGATCACCTCTCCTGCGGCTTCGGTCCAGGCGTGCGCGGCGGCCGGGGCGGTACGGGCCCCGATCACCCACACAACTCGCCGGCCCCGCAGCCGTGCGGCGAGGTAGACCGCGAGGGACTCCTCCAGGCAGGCGACCCGTCCCGGCCAGAGGCGCCCCGCGCGCCGGACGGCCTGGAAGAGATGGTCGGCCTGCTCGGCGGTCGCCGCAGGCCGGTCGCGCCGGGCGAGCGATGCGGCCAGGGCGACGCTGCACCGTATCGGGGCGCAGCGCAGCAGGGCGAGGGCGGTGAAGAGTCCGAACAGCCCGGCGGCGCGGTCGGCCGGTGCGGGCCGCACCGTGGTGGAAGGGGTCAGCCGGACGGTGAGGTGGGAGTTGCCGGGGGCGGGGGCGGGGTGGGCGCCGAGGAGGCCGGTGGCGTGGAGTTGGGCGGCGAGGGCGGTCAGGTCGGTTCGTACGATGTCGCGGTCCGCGTCCTGGTCCGTGAAACGGTCGCACAGGACATCGAGCGCGTGGGCGAGGGGAACGCCTTCGGTGATCTGCGTCCACAGGGCGGCGGCGGTGGCGTTGAGGTGGCGCCACTGGCCCCGTCCGGTGCGGATGTCCATCACTGCGGCGGCTCCGCCGGGCAGGAGGGCGGTGTAGACCTGGGGGGTCATGCGGGACTCCGGTCGGTGTCGTGTCGCCACCAGGTGGTTCGGGTGGGGAGGTTGGCCAGCCACAGTTCGGTGCTGATCAGGGTGTGGAGGTCGGCCAGGGGCGCGGGGGCGCCCGCGAAGGCGCGTTCGAGGTCGGCGGCGGCGCGGCGCGCATCGAGGAGACCTGCCTGCGCGAGCGTTGACGTGGCGAGGATCCGTCGGAGGGTGGGCGCGTTGGTGGCGAGCCCGGTGTAGAGGCTGCTGGTGAAGGCGGTCTTGGTCTGCCGGTGGAGAAGGAAGCCGGGCACGAGACCGTCGAACGCGGCCTGGGCGAGGGGCTTGTAGATGCCTTGACGGGTCCGGTCGTAGCTGGGGATGGCCAGGCAGGCGGAGGCGACCGACGTGTCCAGGAACGGTGCGTGGATGGGCACGCCCCAGAGCTGGCGGGCGATGGCGTCGTAGCCTGCGTGGCTGCCGGCCATGAACTCCAGGTTGAGCCGGTCGTGCAGGGCCGCCGGGGTCGCATGCGCGCCGGCGGCCTGGGCCCGGGCGTGCACGAGGTCCGCGACGGCGCGGCGGCCGGCACCGGTCAGCCATGCGGCGGCCGGGGAGATGCCGCACCAGGCGAGGTTCTCCCACCGTGCGGCGCGCTGAACGGCCAGCGGGCGGGGCCCGGCGATCGTCCGGGCAAGGCCGTCCAGGGCTCGGGGATAGCTGGTGGCCGCCGAGCGTCCGAGCTGCCACCACACGCGCCACGGCGCGACCCGTTCCGCACGGGCGTAGGAGGCGGCGCCGCGCAGCGCCGCCCAGCGGCGGCCGACCTGGAACTGGTCGACGTAGAAGCTGTGTTCCGTCGTCAGGACGTTGTCACCGCCTCGCCCGGTCAGGTGGGCCTGCGTCGCGTGCGCGGCGGCCGGAGCGAGTTGGGCGGCCTTGACGGCGAGCTGGCCGAGCGCCAGGGAAGGGCTGTCCGTCACGGGGAGCGCGGCGGGGTCCTCCAGGCCGTCGAACTGGTTCGCCTTGTGCCGGCGGGCGTCGATGACTGTGTGGGTGATGCCGGGGACGTCGGCGGCCGTACGGCTGGCATAGATCAGGTCGTCGTCCTCGGCCAGGTGCGCGTCCGTATAGGTGACGGCCACCACCGGCCGGAGCCGGGCGGCCAGGCAGGTGACCGTGCTGCTGTCCATACCGCCGGACAGGTCGGCGGAGACCCGCTCGTACGCCTGCGCCCGGCGCCCGACAGCCGTGGTCAGGGCGTCGCGCAGCCGCCGCGCGCCCTGGTCGAAGGAGAACGGGCCCGGTTGCGGCAGGACTTCGGTGCTCGGAGCAATCCCGGGGCGCAGCAGCAGGGCGTGCCCCGGAGGTACCCGGCGCACTCCCTCGTAGCGGGCGTGGTCGAGCTGGGTGTCGACGCCGAACAGCGTCAGGTCGGCCAGCAGGACCGGGACCGCGGGCGTGGTGCCGGTCAGCGCGGCCAGCGGGGCAGCGGCCGTCGACCACCAGGTCACGCCGTCCCGCCGGCACCAGTAGACCGGCACGACCCCGGCGCGGTCACCGGCGACCCGCAGCGCTCCCCCGCTCCACAGCAAGGTCGCGAAGGAGCCCGGCAGCCGCACGGCGTGCCGCAGATCCCCGGTACGGGCCGCCGTCAGCGCGGCGCGCCGCTCGGCAGGAGTGGCCAGGCAGTGCCCGGCGGCCGCCAGCGTCGTATCGTCCGGCGCGGCATCGAGGACCGTCTCCCGGATGTCGTGTCCGACCGTCCAGGCCCTCGCCCCCGGCCGGTTGAGGATCTCCCGCCCGTCGCTCGGGCGGATGCCCGGTCCCGTTGCCCGGGGTGCGAACCAGCCCGTGACGTACCGCAGCATCGCCATCCCCGCCTCCTTTCACTCGTCATCGGCTGTACGAAGGGAAGCGCCCGGGACGACCAGCAGGCCGTCCCGGGCGCCGGATCATCTCCCGGTCACCGGGGCTGGTCAGTGCCAGTACTCGGTGTCGTCCTGCCCTTCCTTCTTGTTGGTGCCGAGCGTCACCTCGGTGACGGTGCCGACCTCGCTCACCACAGCCGGCGTGTACTCGGGGGCGGGGGTCGTCTCGGCGGTGAGTTCCTGCTTCATCGGTGCCTCCAAAGGGGGAATCCGCAGCACGTTCCCGGGTCTCCGGCATGGGGCCGGTGGGCTGTGCGGCGGGCGTGGCATCACCATCGCGCCCGACTGCCGCCCGGCAGAAGAGGATTCGAGGGTGCGGCACGGGTGCGGTCAGGAGCACCCCCAGAGCACCCCGGGAGCCAGTACCGCGCGACCGCCGCGACCGCTACCGTCGGTATGTTCACCACCACGCGGCACTTCTCCACAGGAGGAGCGATGCACCCTCTGAAAAGAGCACTCGACGCCCGCAGCTGGAAACCGCCGCACTTCGCCCAGCTCTTACAGGAGCACGGCGCTGAACGCGGCTGTCCCGTGGGCACGGGGAAAGACGGCGTGTACAGATGGCTGGGCGGCCGCCGGCCCGACATACCGACCCAGCGCCTCATCGCGTCGCTGCTGGGCATCCCCACCGACGCGATGACGCGCTACCCGTGGCCCCACTGGCTCGACCTGGATCCGTGCCAGCAGCCCATCGACCACAGCTGGGACGCACCGGGCGCCGTCCGCGCGCTCCACGAGATATCCAGGAGGGACATCATGGACTTGAGCCGACGCCACTTCGCCCAACTGACAGGCGTGGCCCTCACCGCGTCGCTCTGGTCATGGCTGACCGCCGACCCCGCCGCAGCCGGCCAGATCACCCACAGCAGCCGCATCGGCGAGAAAGCCGTCGCCCACATCGAAACCCGCGTTCGCCAACTGCGCCGCGAGGACGACACCGACGGCGGAGGCCAGCTCCTCACCGAGACGTCGCTCAGCCTCCAGATGGTCGTCCACCTGCTGAAGGACCGCACCTACACCGACGCCCATGGCGCCCGCCTCCATGCCGCGGCGGCCGACCTCGCCCGGATGCACGCCTGGGCCGTCTTCGACGTCCACGACGCCTGCGCGGACAGCATCTTCCAGACCGCCCTGCGCTCAGCCCACGCCGCATCGGACACAGCCCTCGGCAGCCACATCCTCGCGTTCTGGTCCATCGCGGCCTGCAACACCGGCCGCCCGGCCGACGCCGAGGCCATGACCGCCGCCGCCCTGTCCGCAGCCCGAGGACGCACGACACCCCGCGTCGAAGCCATGCTGCTCTCCCGCCGCGGCCGCGCACGCGCCCACCAGAACAACCCCGCCTGCTGGGCCGACCTCGACCAGTCCGAGACCCTCCTGCACACAGCCGACGATCACACGGACCCGGAATGGGTGTACTGGTTCGACCGCAGCGAACTCCTCGGCGCCCTGGCCTCTACGCACCTGGACCTCGGCCGGCCCGACCGCGCGGAGGCCACCTTCGTGGAGGCCGCCGCTCTGTTCCCCGCCGACCGGGTCCGCACCCAGACCCTGTTCCTCACACGGCAGGCCGACGCCCAATGGCGGCAAGGAGAGCTGGAACGTGCCTGCGCCACCGCCCACCACGCCCTCGACCTCACCGAGGAAATCAGCTCGCACCGATCGGCCGCACCGCTCCACGACCTAGCCCGCCGCATGGAAGCCCAGGACGCGGTCCCGGCAGTACACGACTTCCGCGACCGCGTCACCACAACCATCACAGCCTGAGACCCAAACGGGCGGCAGCGCCCGGGCTCTCGCGCTGCCCTGACCTGGCCGTAGGTGTCACGGACGCCGGGGGTGGGGGTGATTCGAGGACGAGGACTGTGGCCAGGTTGCGCACACCTCATCCACGGGCGAGCGTCGCATCGACGCGTTTGCGGATCTCCTCTGCGAGTACTCGGTATCTCGGTTCGCCCGCAGGGGAGTCCGTCCGGAGTGAGCCGTGGTTGCACGTCGAGAACCGCAACTCGATCAGACCGGTGCGTGCCTGGTCGTCCAGCCTGATCCAGTTCTCCATCTGGTGCGGTGGGTAGATCGCGTCGAGATGGCGGGCGGGAGCGACGGGCAGGCCGAGATCCGGGTCCGTGAGTGCGTCGACCAACTCCTTCTTCCGGTAAGGAACGCCAGAGCGGTGGTCGATGTCCAGACACCAGCGGACCGGCCCAAGCCCGTCGTAGCCATTGATACCGAGCCCCTTGTAGCCGCCGACATGATCTGCGGGCACGATCGTGTGGAAGAGGGGAATCCGCCGCAGCAGGCCGCTGCCGCACCAGGCTCCAGCCTGGAAGTTCTGAGCCCACTCCCCCGTGTTCCAGCGCTGCTCGAAGGCGAGTTCCTCGTCGGACCATGCTGTAGGCCCCTTCCACAGGGGCCGCCAGGCGATTTCAGCGATGGTCTCCAGTGCGGCTGTCTCCACCCGCTTCCATGTGGCTGAGGGCAGTCCGGTCAGCCAGGCCGAGGTCCGCCGGCCAACCTGATGGATTTCGATGCCGTCCTTGGTTCGCTGGCGGATCCGCAGTCCGGGGATGCCGTAGACGCCGCCGTCCGGTTCACACGACGGGAGGATCCTGCGCAGGATCTCGTCCGCTCGCCTCTCGCTCTCCACCTCCAGCGCAATGCTGTCGTTCCCGGGGCGCACGCGACGGATACCGAAGGCGCAGACGGTGAAGGCGGCGCGGGAGTCGAGGATCTGGTGGAAGAGTTCGGCTTCGAAGTTGCGTTGTTCGGGGGCTGCGGCCGGGATGGGCGGCTGGTCCGGCTGCAGCTGTGAGCGGGCCTGGTCGTACGACTCGCCGGTGTAGAGACGGCGGCGTTCAGCTCGTTTGCTGGTTCGGTCACGACGCATCTGGGGTCCTGTTCCCCGTACCGTCCGGCCCTCCGGCACGGCAGAGAGAACCGTTCCCGTGTATCTACTGCGTGCGATCTCGCGGTGTGAAGCCGTCCTCCTTCGCTCCCCACCAGTGGATGCTTACGAGGCCGGCGCATCCGGAGGAACACGGCCCAACCGCGGCCGTCGGCTGGAAGCATAGATCCCTGGAACCCCATACGAGAGCCATTCCTGACACTTCGGGTGTGTCGCACCTGTCCGTGGCAGGTGCGGACAAGATTCAAACAAGCCTGTATCCCTCCTCAGAGGCGCGGTGATGCACTCACCGGGTGCTGATGGGTGAAGGGAACGGCCCGCATCGTGTGATGCGGGCCGTGTTGCTGCTCGATGACGATCTAATGCGGTTCAGCCCTGTTTCGGGCGTCGGACCGCTACTGCCCTGTCGATCTGTTGAAGCGTTGCTCCGATGGCTTCGATGAGCGGGACGGCGACGTCCGGTTGGGTTTCGACCGCCCGGCGCGCGGCAGGCTTGTTCACTTTCTTCGCCGCCTCCTTGAGGGAGGCGAGAGCTGCTTCCAGGCGCTCGATGTCCTTCGCCGCATGAGGGTCAGCCTTGCCATTACTGGCCTCTGAGTCCGACTCCCCATTTGGGGAGTCCTTGCCGAAGGACGTGATGTCCGGGATGTCATCGCCTTCACTGGCATCGCCGGTCCCCGCCTCGGGAGACGCCAGGAGCTCACGGACACGTCGGCCAACGTCGGCTGCGGTCACGTCTTTCGACAAGAAGCCGAGCTGGTCCACGACGCCTTCGACGACTTCTCCCGTGACGCGGGGTACGCATCGAGCGATGGTGTCGTAGACCGTGATGGCGACCTTGTCGCTGGTCTGACGGCGCAGCTCGGTCAGCTTTCGGACCTGTGACTCCAGTGGCTTGTAGCCGAGGTTGGCAAGTGCTTCGCCTACGCGCCACTCGTCGATGAGGCGGTAGAGCTGGGACTCGGAGATCTCCCAGTTACCCCAGACCCACTCTGCGAAGTTGGGGTTTTCCTCTCGGTGGAGTTGCGCGGTCCTCATGGTCTCCAGGGATTTCCCGGCGATCCAGAAGGCGTTGCGCAGGTTGTCTACGCCGGCTTTGCAGGCTTCGAGGTCTTGTTTCTCACGCTCGGAGAGTTCGTCGTCTCCGTGGGGCTGGTATGGCGCGGGGATCAAGGCGAGGGCGGTGCCGGGGAGTGGTTTCACCACGACGCTCGCGTCAGAGGCTGCAGAGGGTCCTCCTCCGAAGAGCCCTCCTGTGCCCTGGAGTTGCGGGACTTCCTCGTCAACGTCGAACAGGCCCATCAGGCCACTCTCCTGCAGTGCTCGAAGATCTCTTGATTCAGTTCCCGCATTTCCTTGGCCAGCGGGATGATCGTGTCCGGGACGACGTCAGCTGCAGTCGCCCGGCCGGCCTTCACGTCGTAGTTGGTCGCGGACGTCGGGAGTAGCTCGGCGTACTCGCCGAACAGCAGGCCCTTCTTGCGCGCGTTGCGTGCCGGGACTTCGCGGTAGCCGACGATCGTCTCCAGTATCGGGGTGCCTTCCCCCAGCGCCTTTCGGACCTCTGAGCGGACGTCGGCGTGCATGAGGGTGGCACTGCGGTTCGATCCGTACAGGAAGCTCCCGGCCATCTGGAGGTAGGGGTTTACCTGCGTCTTCACGATCTTGAAATTCTTGCTGATGCGCTCCATGCCCTTGATCGAGGATTCGTCGGAGCGAGTCGGCACGATCAGTGTCCGTGCGGCGGCGAGCACGAGCTGTTCGAGGGAGTCGTTCTCGGGTGCGCTGTCGAAGATGATGCGGTCATAGAGAGGCGCGATCGGTGCCAGGGCCTGGGCGAGGCTCTGGACTACAGAGGGGCCTTCTTTCAGCATGCGCAGCATCAGAAGGTTGGAGATCTCGGCAACTCTGGGGCCGCCGGGGAGAACATCAAGGTTGGGCCGGACCTCTCTGATCGGCTGGAGTGGCACGCGGTCATGGATGGCCCGGTACAGTCCCTCGCCATCTATGACGGATGGGCCTTGCGGCTGAACTCCTCGGCCGTATCTCTTGATACCGAGGTCGTCGTCGTCCTGTCCGGTCACGCAGATGAGGAGAGTGCGGTCCCCGCTCGCGGCGGATTCGCCGGCGAGGTGCGCGGCCACGGTGCTCTTGCCGACACCGCCTTTGCCGGTACCGACGGCTGTGCTGCCGTCGGGAGGCTCAATCGGCTGCGCTGTACTTTCGTTCAGCACGGGGGTGCCCTCCTCGTGGTTCTTTTGCGGGCCGCACCGTGCGCGGCACTGGCATCTTGACACATCGGTGTCCCTTGGCAGCACTGGCTTGAGGGGTGGACTCCCCAATTGGGGAGTCCACGCTTCAGGTCTGCCGACTCCGCTGTCCCAAGAGCCTTGGGCCCCGGTTTAGTTCGCGATGGTCGGTCACGCGTAGGGTTTCGTGCGTGACGAAAGGGCAGGGCATAACAGCTGACGGCGCTGGTCCGGAAGGGGATCAGGGAGTCGTCGCGGTACGCGAGACAACTGACGTCCGGGAACGTCTGGTGCAGCGCATGTGCGGGTGGTGCGGTGCCCCGGTCAAGTACAGAGGTACCGGCCGTCCCCCGCGATATTGCTCCGCCGGGCACCGGCAGCGCGCCTCCGAGCTAAGGCGTGCCCAGGCGCGCGCTGACCGGCCGGTAGCTGAGGGCGGGCTCACTCCTGAGCCAGTGCGGGAGGTGGTGGAGCGCGTGGAGAGGATCACCCGGACCGTGGTACGTCAGGGTCCGGTTGAGGTCCGGCGTGTCCCGGCGAAACGGTTGAGTGGTGAGCCGTACACGCTGCCCGAGGATGCGATCGAGTGGGCGCAGGCGCTCGCATACCTCCGCGACGCAGTTACGTCCGGACGGATCCATCCCGCGCATCGTGAGGCCCTCGCGCGGGCCTGTGATCTGACAGCACGAACTCTGCGCGCTGGAGCGCCGTGAACGCCGTGAACGCCGTGAACGCCGTGAACGCCGTGAACGCCGTGAACGCCGTGAACGCCGAAGAGGCTGCTCCTCTTCCAGGCACGTAGGCGAACGCAGCCTGGCGCGTGCGCACTCGGAAAGCAAAAAGGCCCCGCTCTCCCGGATAATCGGGAGAGCGGGGCCTTTGCCTGTTCAGTGGTGGTTGAGGTAGGCGGAGGCTGCGGTGTCCTGTCCGAGTACGTAGCAGCGCAGGTCGATGTCTGCGGGCAGGGCGGGGGCGGACCGGCCGAGGAGTGCGGCTCCGGCTGCGACGGTGAAGGTCCGGTTGACTGCGTCGGAGCCCTTTTTCGTCTGGGGGGCCTGGAAGAGCAAGTAGCGGGCCGTCGCGAAGGCCCCGGGGGTGATGTCGGGGTCGGCGAGCGTCTCCAGTGCGGCGGCGAAGATGGTGTCGCTGTCGGCGGGGGCTGGGGTCGCGGTGTACATCGGCTCACCGCCGGTCTCCATCTGTGAGGCGTCCAGGCCGCGGGCAGCGATTCGTGCGGCCAGCTCTTCCCCGATAGCGCGGGCGGCCTCGCCGCGGATGATGCGGTTGCCGGCTACTCGACGCCCGTCGGGCAGGTCGACCCAGTTCTGGAGTACGTCTCCCTCGATGCCGTCGGCAGCGAACCGCATGGCGGCGGCCTTCCCGTAGGTGACCATCGCGTCGTAAGCGGGTGTTGCCGTGCCGCCCCGGTAGGTGCGGGAGGCGGCGTCCCACTTCGCCCCGTCACGCAGCCGGCCCACAGGGCCGATCCGGTCGAAGTTGGTGGTTGCGGCGGTGATGGGCGTCCTGAAACGCGCGGCGCTGTAGGCGATCCCCGTGCCCAGCCGGGTGGTGGAGCGGGCCGCCAGCTCGTAGCGCCACGCCGCCACCTCCTGGTAGGTCGCGCGCACGGCGGCTTGGCGCTCCGCCGGGGTGCGTGCGGCCGCGAGCATCTTCACGAGACCGTTCCGGGCGGTGGTGGCGGCCGTGGCCTGCGCGTTGGCGAACTGCCTGACCCGGGCCTGGTCGTCAGGGTCAGCGCTGCGAAGTGCCAGCGGCGATGTGGGGAAAAGATCAGCGGTGATAGTCGTCACGATGTCTCCGGGGTCGATCGACGATGAATGACGCGGCCAGTTATGCCGGGTACGGGCGAAGCGGCCCGCCTGGGTCGGCGGGCCGCTTCGGGAGGTGCTGGGTCAGGGCTTGCGGGTGGTGTTCTCGTACGAGTCGATCAGGCTGCCGATCGCGGCTGGGTCGGTAGCAGTGCCGATCCAGGCGCCGGCTTCGGTCCACAGCTGCACGGCGCTGGTGTCGCTGCGGCTGACGGCGGCGTACGCGCCGTACCGGTCGAACGTGAGGTGCGGGGCCTCCGGCCCGGCCTGCCCGGTGGTGCGCAGGGGCACGGTGGCGAGGACGTCGAGGGTGTCCACGTGCAGCTGCATCCCGGTGGTGCTGTGCGGCAGGGTCAGGGTTCCGGAGAGCCGTAACAGGTCGCCGGGCTCAAGGTCGTTGAGGAGCGCGTGCACGATGCGGGGATCGGCGGCGGCGCAGGGCAGGACCAGTTCGTCTTCGAGTTCGGCGCTGGGGGAGTGGACGATCCGGAACACGGCGGTGACGCCGGTGGTATCACCGGGCGCGGGGCCGGCTTCGCTGTCGAGGTAGCCGTCGATGGTCAGGGGCACGGCGTCCATCAGCGGGCCTCCACCAGGGTGGTGCGGTGGGCGGCGGCGTAGGCGTCCAGCACTGTCTGGGTGGGCAGGCCGCGGTCGGCGACCCGGTGGCCGTTGGCGCGCGCCCACGTTCGGATCGCGGCCAGCTGCGCCTTGCTGCGCTTGGTGCCGGTCGGCGCGGGACTCGCGGCGGGCGCCGCGGGACGGCCGCTGGCCTTCACCGTGCGCAGTTTTTCCTGTGCCTGCTCCAGTTCCGCCTTGAGTTCGGCGACACGCTCTTCGGCCTCACGCTGGGCGTCGTCTGCCTCGCGCCGCGCGGTCAGCTCGGAGAGGTCGCTGCGGATGCGTGCGGCCTTGTTGCGGATGACGGCGGCCGGATGGTCCTTCGCCCAGGACAGCAGGGCCTCGATCCCGTCGCTGTCTACCGGACCAGCGGATGTGGAGTCGGCCGTCTGCGAGGTGCCGGTGTCCGGGGTGAGGGTGTCCTGGTCGGTGTGCTGGAGGGCTTCGGCCAGTTCACTCTCCGACAGTCCGAGGGTCTCGAGGACGTGCTCGGGGCTGTCGCCGTTCTTCAGCATGGAGGCGGCGGTGGCGATGAAGGCGGTGACGGGCATGGGGTCTCCGGTCGTCGGGATGCTGGGGGTGGTGAGGTGGGGGAGCAGGCGTACGAGGTCGCCCTCGCCGCAGGGCAGACCGAGCGCGCCCAGGAGGTCGGCGAGGTCGTCCTTGTCGCGGGCCTGGTGGGCGACCACCAGGGAGGCGGCGGCGCTCTGGCCGTCGCTGATCGGGGCGAGTTCGAGGGCCTCCGCTCCGAGGGCCTCTTTCATGTCGGTGAACACGTCGGCTCCTCTACGCGGCGGTGGTGCGGGGCTTGCGCTGGGCGAGCAACAGGAGCTCGCGGTTGCGCCGCTTCTGGGCGTCGGTGAGCGGCCGGGCCTTCGCGCCGTGGCGGTGCCAGAGCGGGGAAGCGGGCGGCTCGGGATAGGCGAGGGTGTGATCTACGTCGTGCTGTGGGGTGCTGCTCATGGGGGCCTCCGGGTGGAGGAATCAGGCGTGGTCGTCGTCGCGCCGGTGCTTGGGCTGGACGTCGGAGGCAAACCGCCCGAGGCGGGCCTCGGTGGGATTCGCGGCGATCCAGTCCTCAGCGCACGCCTTGTGGACGGGCTCCCCGGAGTGGGAGCGCATCGGTGTGGGCTGCTCGCACAGTGCGCAGGGGCGGTCCTGCCAGCGGTCGAAGTGCTGGTTGTCGCGCCAGTCCAGCAGGCCGCCGGGGGCCGGGATCAGGCCTGGCTCCCACAGCGGCTTCTTGCTGCTCTTGTGGGTCACGGCCGCAGGTGGGACAGCTGCTGGAGGACTTGGTCCACGAGGTCCTGCGTCGGCTTCCAGGCAGGGAGCGCGCCCGTGGCGGGTACGGGCAGCGGCAGTTCGTGGACGTCGGCGAGGACCAGGTGGTGCGCGTCGCGCTGCGCCCAGGGGCTGGTGCAGTGCTCGGGCCCCTGGTCCGGGTGGCAGTCGATGAGGCGGGCGACGCCGATAACCGCACCGAGGTGGAGCTCACGGCCGCGGATCGCGGTGGCGACGAGCGGGTCGCGCATCGCCGCGCGGTCCAGCTGCTTCCCGGCGTGGAGGAGGACCCAGCCACGCCAGGGCCAGTTGGCGGGGCGGTTCTCCGTGCGCTTCCCCGCGAGGATGCAGGTGGCCCACGGCTGACGGATCGTGATGCCGCGGATCCAGTCGCCGCCTTCGAGTTCGATGCTCATGCGGCACGCTCCAGCGGCGCGGCGCCCCTGCGGCCGGCGCGGCGGCCGTTGACGGTGTCCGCGTACGCGTCGGCGCGCGTCGCGAGGTACGGGAGTGTCTCCCGCCCCTTCTTGACCTTGTACATGGCGGTGTCCGCGCCGCGCAGGATCCTACGGCTGCTCTCGCCGGGCAGGTCGACGGCGCGGGCGATGCCGAGGGAGACGTCCAGGCGCAGCGTGTGCTGCTCGTGCTGGAGGGGCTGTTGCAGCTGCTCACGCAGTCCGGCGATCTCGGTGAGCGCGGTCGACGGCGGGAGCACCACGGAGACGGCGAATTCGTCGCCACCCAGCCGGGCCGGAAACGCCTGACGGTTCGCGCTCCAGCGGGCGAGGCGCTGGCCGATGGTCTGGATGACGGCGTCGCCCGCGGCGTGCCCGTAGGTGTCGTTGACGTCCTTGAAGCCGACCCCGTCCAGCAGCAGAACATACAGAGCGTCCCGGTGCTGGGTGCACAGGAGCCGCTCGCTGTAGGCGAGGAGCTCGGGTCGGCCGGCCAGACCGGAGAGCGGGTCCATTCGGGCGGCAGCGAGGTCCTTGCGGGCGGCGGCCAGGCGCCGGTGAAGCGTCAGGACGTGGACGGTCCAGCCTGTCAGCGGGACCGCGAGGGTAGTGATGAGCAGAGCGCGATTGCCCGCAGGGGCATGTAAGCGCATGGCGGCGGTCATACTGGGGTTTCCCTCTCGTCTTGTACGGGTTGGGTGGGCCCCGGGACGGGCGACTTGGTTTGGACGCCGGCGTGCCTGTCTCGGGGTTTTGTGCGTGTGGCTCTCGGCTGTGCTGAGGGGCCACCGCACCGCCCCGGCGGATGAGGCCGGGGTGGCACGGGTAGTCCGTCAGCTTCAGAGCGCTGTCAGGGCCTCAACCGGGACCTCATATACGTCGACCACTTCGTCGACGTTGGACCAGGTGCCGGGCGCGTAGCGGAGGTAGACGATGCGCAGCGGGGAGCCGTCGCGGGCGGCGATGTCGTACTCGTGGACGGTGTGCTTCTTACGCGCGCTGCGGACCGCGGGCCGTACGGAGGCGACCGACAGCCGGGACGGGAACGGCAGGAACTGCGCGCCGTCCAGGGTCGTGTACTGCAGGGCCTGTCCCGGCCAGATGCGGGCGGCGTTCGCAGCGCCGCGCTCACGCAGGTGCTGGGTATGGGCGGCGTAGTACGCCTCGGCATTCGGCGACATGGTCACGGGGTGTTCTCCCTCGGGTCTCGGCGGGACGGCCAGGGGCCGGGCGGTCAGTACTGGAGCTGGACGGTGATGGGGGTGCGCGGGTCACCGCGGTGGGGTGTGGGCGGTGCGCCGGTGCGCGGCGAGGCTGGCGCCCCCGGCCTGGGTGGGCAGACGGCAGTCCGGGCAGCCGCAGAACTAGTCGTCACCATCACCGTCGGGGATTTCGGCCGGGGTGAGCGGGTGCGGGTGCGGTCCGAGACCGTCCCGGCCCGCGTACCGCCCGCACGAGACGGGGCGGGCGCGGGCGCGTCCAGTCGGCGTCGACAGTGCGGACGTCGGGGAATCCTGCGGCAGGGGGACCGGTGTTCAGCTCTGCTTGTTGGTCTTGTCGGCCTTGTCGATAGGAGCGTCTGAGGACGACTTGTGCTGAGCTTCCATCAGTTCGGCCTCGACATCGGTGACCTCACCGCGTTCGATGCGCTGATAGACGGCCTCGCTGTTCCTGAACATGCGATCGGCGAATCCCATGAGGGTTCCTTTCGGGTTGGTGTGGTTGCCGGGCCTGCGGCCTGTGGGCTTAACAGCCGGGCCCCGGCGGTTGGGCCGAGTCCGGCTGTGGGGGAGGTTGTTCCAGAGGCCGGCCTTCGCGGCGGGACAGTCGATCGCCCGGCCGGGCCGCAGCCTGTGCGCTGTGCGCGGGTCGCCCGCGCTGGTATGGACGGTGAGCGGGTGAGGGTGCCGCCTGGCTCACCGTCCGGCTCCCGCCGTGGCGAGCTCGGAGGCCAGGTAGACCGTGCCGAAGCCTTCGATGAGCAGCTGCTCGCGGGTCGGGGTCAGCTCATGGAGCTCACGGACGACGTGCGGCGAGACCACGCGGCTGCGGGAGGCGTTCTGGGTCTCCACCGTGGTGAGCGGGACGTCGAACAGGACCGCCGCGGTGGGGCGTTGCCGGTAGCGTGCGCGGGCCAGCAGTCCGGCTCTCACGTGCGCCATGACGTTGGTGGCGTCGAGGATCGTGCGGAGATTGCGGGCGAGCCGCGCGTCCAGGAGTAGGTTCTGGATCTCGGCGGCAACCGGAGTTGCGGTCTGGTCCGCCTCCGAGTCGGTCGCGGCCAGCCGGTAGAGATCGAGGCAGATGCGCCAGCTGGCGGGGTGCCGGGCGGCGAAGGTCGACTTGCCGCAGCCGGGTGGGCCGACCAGGGCACACATGGTTCCGGCGGGCAAGGTCAGCAGTTGCATCGGGGCCTTTCCGTTCAGGGGCGCCGGGGGACAAGGGACCGTCAAAGGTGGAGGGACTGGGCAGCCCAGATCAGGCGCATCCCGGCGTTGTCGGTGATCAGGGCCGCGGCCTCATGCAGCGGACACGAGGCGTCGCCGTCGCGGTCGGGCTCGATCTGCTCGGCACGGCGCGCGGCGACGGTGACCAGCTGCGCCAGGGCCGGGATGAAGCCGCCTAGGACCTGTCCGGCCGATCATGGATGTAGGTGGTCGGGCATGATGCCTCGGTGAGCATCATCGTTGAGT
This sequence comes from Streptomyces scopuliridis, assembly GCF_042790125.1. Classification (GTDB taxonomy): domain Bacteria; phylum Actinomycetota; class Actinomycetes; order Streptomycetales; family Streptomycetaceae; genus Streptomyces; species Streptomyces scopuliridis_A. The sequence continues at coordinate 11,815 of NZ_JBHTZS010000050.1, read as the reverse complement.
TCTTCGTGGCGCCGGATGACGCGTCTGCGGCTTTGGCCCTTCAAACCGGGCCGGGACGTATTGAGTCGCTTACCTTCGGAAACTTCGACCCCGAAGAAGCTGTGGTCGAGTGGGAATGCCTTCTCGCTGGCGGTAGCTTCGGGGAACTTGTCGAAGCCGGTGAGCCTCGTATTGTCGCCGATCAGGGTGACGGTGGATGCGTCGTCTTCGCGCTCTCGGCTCGACTGTCCACCGCGCTCGCCGATGCCGAGCGGTCCCAGTTGCGGGATATCGCCATCTCGTGGGCCGCGCAACGCGCGGAGGACGGCGAGGCCATCGACACGGAGATCGCCGACGGGATCCTGAGTGATCTGGCCACTCTCGTCGGCAGCGCCCGACGCCGGAGCCAGGGGGTCTACTGCTGGGCCGCGTAGAAGCTCACGTTCGGAGCCAGATCGCGACAGACGCCGCGGTGGCGGTTCCGAGGAATACGTAGCCGCGCTTGTCGTATCGAGTAGCGACAGCCCGGGACTGTTTGAGGCGGTTGATCGCCCGTTCGACGGTGTTGCGCTTCTTGTAGCGGTCCTCGTCGAAGCCGGGCGGCCGTCCACCGCGAGAGCCCTTGCGCAGGCGGGCGGCCTGGCTGTCGGTCTTCTCTGGGATCGTGTGGCGGATTCCCCGACGCCGCAGGTACTCACGGACGGGGCCATTGCTGTATGCCTTGTCGGCAGCGAGGCTTTCCGGCCTCGAGCGCGGCCTTCCTGGGCCGGATCTGGGGACGCGGATCTGCTCCAGCACGGCGATGAACTGGGTGCAGTCCGCCCGCTGACCTGGGGTGACGATCAGGGACAACGGGCGGCAGCGTCCGTCCGCACTCAGGTGGAGCTTGCTGGTGAACCCGCCGCGCGAACGGCCCAGGCTCTCACCTCCAGCACCACCTCCACCAGGCGGCCGACGAGGCTCCGCCACGGCGTCTCGCTCTGGTGTTCCGCCTCTTTGGCCCCCTTTGCGGCAGGTGCCGGCGGCGGATCGGTGCGGGCGCCGGCCGCATGCTGATGCGCGCGGACAATGGTGGAGTCCACCGAGATGTCCCAGTCGATCTCACCCGCCGCGTCGGCCGCGGCCTGGACCTGCTGGAGCAGACGTTCCCAGGTCCCGTCGCCCGACCACAACCGGTGTCGCTCGTAGACGGTCTTCCACGGGCCGAACCGTTCAGGCAGGTCACGCCACTGCATCCCGGTCCGTACCCTGTGCAGAATCCCGTCGATCACCTGCCGGTGATCCCGCCACCGGCCACAACGCCCGTTGCTGACCGGCAGGAACGGACGTAGCCGTTCCCACTCAGCATCCGTCAGATCGCCCCGCCCCATGCCCACATAAACGACCCGGGCAACAGGTAGTCACATGATCGGCCGGACAGGTCCTAGCGGGTCGGTGTCCTCGATGAGCTCGCGCGGGATCGCGGCGAGTTCCTCCTGGTCGACGTCGCCGGCGCTGAGGTCGTCCTCGATCTGCTGGAGAGCCAGGGAGGCGATGCCGACCGCTGCGCGGACGCGTTCGATGCGGGTGTGGCTCACCGGCGGCCGCCGGGGCGGGTGGTGAGCCAGGTGGTGACGGCGGCGGCGCCGATGCCGATGGAGCGGTGCAGCGCCGCGTCCAGCTCCATCCACGCGCTGCCCGGCCCGGTGAGCTCCGAGGTTGCCTTGCCGTCGTCGTCGACGCGGGCCGCCTTGCAGTGCTCGATGTAGCCGGTCTTGCCGGTCTTCTTCGCCAGCCAGAACGGCGCCGCGGTCGATCGCGGCGTGTGTGGAGGCGTTGATGGCCGCGCCGGCGAGCAGCGCGGTCGGGGTGACGCGGTAGCCGAAGGCGCGGGTGATCGCGATGGTCGCCCCGAGCTGTACGGCGGTGTAGGACGCGACGTGGCAGGCCACCGCGCGGCGGCCGAGGGTGCTGGTGGTCATGGTCGGGCGGGTGGAGTCCGGAGTGGCGGGGGAGCCGTCGGCGTGGACCGGGTCCTCGCCGTACAGGCGCTTGCGCATCGCCGTCTTCGAGCCCTGGACCCAGTGGTCGCACAAGGGGTGCAGCTCGCCGAAGGTGGCCAGCAGCGTGCCGAAGAGGGCCAGGCGCTCGGTGGTGAGGGGCAGGCGGGGCATGCTGGGGTCTCCTGATCTCGATATGGGTGAGGGAGCGGGGTGGCCGGCCCTTTGCCGATGCGCGGCCACCCGGCGATCCCGGCCCCGGCCGGTGTGGCCGGGGTCGGGTCGTTCAGAACGGGGGTGCCGTCTACTCAGAGGGCGCAGGCTGCGGCGATGGCGAGCAGGGCCAGCGCGGTGAGGATGCTGTCGACGGCATGCCGTAACTGTGTGAACTTGCGTAGGGCGATGGTCGACAGGACGCGGACCCGGGCGGCCCGGGTGTCGCCGTGCATACAGGCGCGGATCTCGTCCTCGTCCAGGCGCGCCCAATACGGAAAGCTGGCCCGGTCGCTACCGCGCAGCCGAGGCCGAACCACCAAGAGGAGCAGCACGGCCGCCACGCCCAGCGCGATGACAGCCAGCACCCCGAAGATCGTCGTGGCAAGCGGCAGTTGCTTGTCGGCGAGGCTGGCGAGACCGGCGAGGACAGCGCCGTCGAAGGCGAGCAGGAGTGAAGCCTTGCTGTCGGTTCGGGCGATCTCGCTGGAGACCGAAGCGCAGGCGGCATCCAGGTTCTTATCGGTGTCAGTGGTGGTCGTCACGTACGTCTCCCGTCGATGACCGGGCCGGGCTGTCCGGCCCTCCGCACCGCCCCGCCGTGTGGTGGCCGGGACGGCACGGAGGGCCGTCAGAACGGAGGTTCATCCGGGTAGCCGAGCGTGGGCTTGGTCAGGGAGACCCGGGTGCCGGGGTCCCCTTCGTCTTCGTCGTCGTTCCCCTCGTCATCGGCCAGCTCGCAGCCGGTCGAGCAGTACCGCCTGCTGCTGTAGAACGGGGCTCCGCACAGGGCGCACTCGCTCTCCTCGCCGGGCGGGACCTTCGACCAGTCGATGATCACGCGCGGGTCGATGCAGGCCTGGCAGCGACCGTCGGCCTGGTCGGTGACGCCGTGACAGCCGTCGTTGCAGATCTGCCAGCCGATCGCGGTACAGCCGCATCCGACGCACAGCACGGTCGGCGCGGGTCCAGGTGCAGGCGGCACGGGGTGGGGCGCGGTCTGGACGGCGGGGCGGCGGGTGAACAGGCTCAGTGCCATGGGGGACTTCTCCTTCGGGAGAGTCGGTGATCAGGCGGCCAGCCGGTGGGGGACCGGGGCCGTGGATGCGAAGTAGGTATCGGGGCTGGGCTGATAGCCCTTGTCGCAGGGGTCGCAGCAGCCCTGGGTGCGCAGCGGGAGGCAGAAGTAGTACCGGCGCCGACACAGGGGGCAGGTGGACCTCGCGGCCATCGCCTGGTCCAGCGCCCATTCCTGCGCGAGCGTCGGGGTCCGCTTCGGCCGGGCGAGGTCCACGCTGTAGAGCCAGGCCCGGGTGGGGTGGTTGCACGACTGGTCGGGCCGGTACGCGCAGTACTTGCAGCGCAGGACCGCGACCGGGCCGTGCCCGCCGGGACTCAGGCCCCGCCCGCGCAACTGCCTTCGGGTGACCAGGCCCTCGGGACAGGAGCGCCGGTCGAACTCCTCCAGGGTCGCGGTGCCGCGCGGCACCCGCTTCGCCTCGCGGTCGCGGCGGCGCCTCTTCTGGGGGCGGGCCATCACCTGATCCAGGTACCGGGGAGCCGGGCGGGACGCTGCGGGTAGCGGGGGCCGGGGCGCTGCGGGCGGGGTCGGCCGATCCGGCGGCGCGGGTGAGGGATGAGCACGAGCGGTTCCTCCTGATGTCGGTGGACAGCAAGCACCGCGCCCCGCCGACGTGCTGATGTCGGCGGGGCGCCTCGGGTGGTGCGTGGGGACCGGTCGTCAATCGGAGGCCGGCAGGGCGGCGGTGCGGGCGCGGTGGACGTTGTCGCGGCGCAGGCGGGTGCCGGAGTGCGAGGTGCACAGGTCGCCGGGCCCGGAGTCGCACGTCGGGCAGGTGACGGTGAGGGCGGGCGAGTTGAGGGCGGGTGCCTCTTCGGGGGTCAGCGGCTGGGGGTTGGTGGGCTGGGACACGGTCTGCTCCTGTGATCGGGGCGGGTGGTGCGAGGCGGCCGGTCGGCCTGTCCGGTCCTCGCCCGCGCGGGGCGGGCGAGGGCCAGGCAGGGCGGCGGGTCAGCGTTTTGGGAGCGGGTGCACGTTGTCCGGGGTGTCGTCGGCGGGCGAGGCGGGGGCGGGGACGTGGATCTCGGGCTGGACCGTGATCTGCGGGGCTCCGGTGTGCACGGCGGTGAGGATTTGTGGGCGGAGGGTCAGCCCGCGCAGTGCGAGCGCGGAGGCGGCGGTCCAGGCGAGGACGGCGAGGCCGGTGGCGATGGTGCGGCCGTCGGCGGGCGCGGCGCTGTAGACCGTGGCGATGCTGGCCGCGCCCCAGGCCGTCCAGGTGAGGCGGGCGCCGCTGCTGCGGAGGAAGCCGCCGACCAGGCCGAAGATGCCGACCAGTTGCCAGAGGGTGTAGATGGTGGAGGCGCTGATCGGCAGGCCGCTTGAGTGGGCGGCGATGTACGAGCGGATCGGCTGGTCGACCACGGCGAAGACGCCGCTGGATGTGTTGTCGCCGACCTGGACCTTCGGCACGGCGGTGAGGATGTGGTGCGCCGTCTCCAGGAGGACGTCGACGGCGCCGTTGAAGGGGAGGACGACGAACGAGAAGACGGCGACGGTGGCCACGGCCTTGATCCAGTTGGCCATGCCGTGCCATCCGGCGCCGGGCGCGCGCCGTACGTCCTCCCACATCTCGTGGAAGACGCCGCCCTCGTTCCACGCCTCGGCCCACCAGGCGCGGGCGCCCGCGAGGTGTTCCTTCGTCTGCTGCTTCGCCGTGCGGTCGTGGTCGGCGGGCGGGGTCGGGTCGTTGGGGGCCAACGGGCTGCTCCTTGTCGAGGTGGGGTGGTGCGGTCTGTCCGGTTCGTGCGGGCAGGCCGTGGCGGGAGCCGGGGTACGTGTCCGGCTCCCGCATGGAAGGGGAGTTACAGGCCGCGGTCGGAGGCGAGGGCGGCGGCCTGTTCGAGCATCCGCAGCGGTGTCCGGGCGTTGCGGAAGGCATCGTTGAAGGCGGGCACGGACTCGACGGGGCCGGCCTTGCGGTGGATGGTCTCCGTCAGGACGTCCATGGCCTGCGCTTCGCGGCTCGGGCTGCTGTCCGATTCGGCGCGGATGGCGCCCATCAGGCAGAGCGCGCCGTCGTCGTCGGTCAGGGCGCCGGTACACCATCCGTCGATGGTGAGCCGGTGATGGGCGCGCTGCAGCAGGGCGGCCACCGGCGTCGGGTAGAGGTCCGGCCGGGGCTGGGCGGCCGGGGTGAGCGGGCCCGTGATGGCGTCGGCCAGGTCGACGGGCTCGGTCGCAATGTGCGCGATGTTGACCTCGTAGGCGACGGCTGCTTCGTCCAGTCGCATGGTCATCGCCGCGGTGATGAACGTCAGGCGGTCCTCAAGAGTCAGTTCCGCCGGTGGCGCGGGTGCCCTGGTGGTCTGGGCGGTCTGGTCCGTGGCCGCGGCGGGGTGAGTCTGGGGCATCGGGGGCTCCCTGGAGGCGTCGAAGGCGCGGAGTTTGGGTGGCGGCCTTCGACGCCGGCGGCCGGGCGGGTTCAGATGCTGGAGATCCATCCGGTGACGGCGCCGATCGCGTTCCGGATGACGGGTGCGGCGCCGGTGGAGGCGAGGAAGAAGCCGAACCCGGCGCAGGCCAGGGCGGGCAGGAGGCGTACGGAGCCGTCCCGGATGAGGACGAAGACGACGATGCCGAGCAGGACGACAGCGGAGATCGATACGGCCACGAGCGGTGTGTCCTTCCAGGTGTGAGCAGGGCCCGGCCGGTGCGGCCGGGCCCTGCGGGGGTGGAGCGGAGATGGGGTCAGACGCCGGAGAGGTTTTTGATGGCCTCCAGCGCCTGGCGGGGAGAGGTGACCGCGTCGCGGCGGGTGGCGGACTTCCCGCCGCCGCGGCGTTGGCCGCCGCCCTTCTTGGGCGCGTCGTCTTCGTCGTCGCTCGGCTCGGGGCCGAACTCGCCGGGCCGGGGCGGCTCGGTCCAGTCGAACCACAGGTCCCGCGCTTCGAGCTCGCGGATCTCGTGGTCGGTCAGGGTTTCGATGGTGTCGGGGAAGTAGTCGTCGATGCCGTCCTTGAAGTCCATGTAGAGGGTGCGCAGGACGTCGGGCTGTTTGGCTTCGACGATCCATCCGGCGCCGCCGGTGTTGGAGTCCGTGGGCGGCTCGGGCTCGCCGCGCATCACCCGCTCGATCCGGCCTTCCTCCGCAGGAGAGAAGGAACGGGGAAGAGGGTCGGGGGTGTACTCGGACGGGATACCGAGGGCCTTGAACATCTCGCCGACCTTCTTCGGCGCGACCTTCAGCACGACCGGGATGCAGTTCTCGCGGAGGTTCTCGCACAGCAGCTGCGTGAACCCGTCCTGCACGTAGATGGACTGGCCGGCCACCTTGAGGCCGATGCCGTACTTGCGGCCCTTGACCGACACCCGTTCGGCGAGGTCCATGATCTCCGCGCCGTACTCGCCGTTGCGGGCGGCGGAGAGGAACTCATCGAGGTAGGCGGACAGCATCTGGTAGGGGCAGCCCGGCCGGGCAGGGTCCCAGTCGTGGACCTGGCCGTCCTCCCACGGCATTTCGCCGCGGATCTCCATCAGCGCGTCCAGGACCCGCAGGAGGCGGATCATGTAGAGCGCGCCGATGCCGTAGCGGGCGGTGTGCTTGCCCAGTACGGCGGTCTTCTCGTCCGGTGCTTCGGTGGCCAGCATGACCACGGCTCCGAACAGGGCGTCGGCCGCGATGTGCAGGGCCATCAGCTGGGTTTTGCCGCCGCCGGACGGGGCGACGAACAGGCCGTGCGCTGCGCCCCGGTCGGTGTAGACCCGGTTGCGGGCGGGCTGTCCGTTGCCCAGATAGCCGGTCACCCACCGGCCGTCCTTGTCCGGGGTCAGCAGCTCCCGGGTCGCGGGGAAGACCTGCGCGAGCGGGCTGGAGTCCCAAAGGGAAACGAGGACCTGGCTGCCGTCGACGGTGACGAACAGGCGGCCTTCGTCGTACTTGGTCTTCAGCGCGGCGGCCAGGGTGTGCTGGTTGACGCGCGGCTCGCCCAGTTCGTCGGAGACCTGGGCGATGTAGTGGGTGACCCTGCGCTCCTGGTCGCGGACCTTCTTCACGAACGCGGAGCCGGGCACGGGACCGCCGGTGGCTCCGATCCGGTCGGCCCACCACTCGTGGGTGGTGGGGGCCTTGTGGCGGCGCTCGTTCCGGTCGGGGGTGACGTGGACTTCCTTCCAGCCGGGGCCGCCCTCACGCCCGTACCGCCGGGCCACCTCTTCGATCCGCACGTCGGTGACGTCGACACCGAACACGGCGGCGACGACCTCATCGGTGAGTCCGGAGACCGGCCGGCCGGGCTCGGCGGCTCGCAGCAGCAGCGACAGGTCGTTCGGCATGCCCTCGTGCGGGGTGGCCGTGACAACGATGGTGCGGCCGGGCAGGCCGCGGGCCTCCCACAGCCAGCGGACCTGGCGGGTGAAGGCGTCGGCGCCGTCGTCCGGCTGCGCCGGGGACGGCTCGGGGGCGGGGTGCAGCTGCGGCGCGGGGGCCGGGGCGGCGAGAGCGGGCCGGTGATGGCGGCGGGTGTGGCGGGAGAAGGGCATCACCAGCAGGCCGGCCGCCGCCCACCCGGCGGCGAGCAGGCCATCCAGGCACCACGGACCCCAGCCCATCGTGTTCTTCGCGGCGATGTCGACGGCGGCCGCGAACACCAGCGGCGACCAGCGCAGGAACTTGCGTCCCGCGCCGGGCTCGTCGCTCTTGTAGGCCAGGACCCAGCCGCCGACGCCGGCGGCGCCCGCAAGCTGCACGACCGTGTTGACGGGGCTGTCGGCGAAGAGGTTCGGGGCCGCGGCGAGGACCGGGGCGGTCAGGGTGTAGAGGGTGCGCTCCAGGGCGACGCTGCGCGGCACGGACACGGTTGTTCTCCTTCGGGAGTGGCGATGGGCGGTCCCGCCGACGTTCGGCGGGGCCGCCCATCAGGGGGTTTCGGCAGGGTCAGTGGGCGAAGAAGCCCGGCTTGGGGGTGCGCTCGGGGCGGGAGGAGCGGAGGTCGTCCAGGCCCTCGTACAGCCGCGCGTGCGTACGCCGCGTGTCGTGGGCCAGGCCGGACACCTCCTGCGCCGTCTCGTGGAGCTTGCGCACTTCGGCGGCGGCACCGCCCAGGGCGACGGCCACCTGGTTCGTCATCTCCACGAACTTGCGGTCCAGTTCGGCGTTGGCGATGCCCACCGCCAGGCCCTCCGCGCGCTGGGCGTTCGCGCGCATGCCGCGCATCAGCACCTCGAGTTCGTTCCCGGCCAGGTCCATGGCCGTGCCCAGCGTCTTGAGCTTGTGCTGGACAGCCTTGAATCGGTTGTCGCCGTCCGTCGGGGCGGCAGAGCCGCCGGGGCGGGGCGTGAGGCTGCTGCTCATCAGCAGGCCCTCCTTCCTAGTCGTGGTGAGCGGCGGCGGAGGCGTGCGCCAGGCCCGCGTCGTCCATGGCCCGGATGTCCGCGCCGTAGGTGCGGCCGACGGAGACAGCGGCGATACGGGCCGCTTCGGAGGCGATCTCGCACTCGGTGGCGCACCGGTCGGCCAGCATCTTCATGCGGGCCGCGGCGTCGGCCAGGTCGGAGACCTGTTCGACGACCTCGGTGGCGATGTTGTGGTCGCCGACCAGGTCGGTAGCCATGTCCCGCAATGCGTCGGCGACCTTGCCGAGTGCCTTCGCCAGGGCCGCCGTCTGATCCTGGTCGAGGCCGGCGGTGATCGCGATGTTCACGATCTCCGTCAGGTACTCGCCGAAGGTGATGTCGGTGCGGTGCTGCGCGGGCATGCCGCCCTGGCCCGACGCGGCCTTGACCTCCGTGTTCACGTTGCTCTCCTCAGGGGTGGGACGGGTGGTACCAGGCCGCTGGGTATGCGGCTCCGCAGCGCGCGGCAGGCTCGCCGTGGTGCTCACGTGCGCCCCGAAGGGGTCGGTCGGGTCGTCGACGATGACCGCGTCCGGGATGTCGTCCTCAGCCGGTTCAGGCTGCGGGGACCGGGTCGGGCCTCCAGGGCGGTCCACCGTGACGTCGCCAAGGTCCTCGGGACGAAGCCTTGAGGGCTCCTCCGGCTCAGGCGTGTCCTCGTCGAACATGGCGAAGAAGTCCTTGAGCCGCTCCTTGAAGGAGCGCTCGCCATCGCTGTCACCTGCGTCCGGCGGGTCCTTGATGCCGTCGGCTTCGGGGCCGTCGCCCGTCCCGGTGTCGTCCTTGGCGTCCTTGTCGCTGGGGCCGTCGGACGGCTTCTCGCCGCTCTTCTTGCCGTCGTCCGGCTCCTTGGCCGCGGAGTCGTCCTTCGGGCCGTCTGAGGACGACTCAGGACCGTCCTTGGTCATCTTCTTGGCCGCGGCCTCGGAGTCCTTGGCGTCCTTGTCGCTGGCGGAGTCCGTGGACTTGCCGTCCTTCTCGGCCTTGTCCTTCTCGGCTCCGCGACGCTTGTCCCAGCGGCGCTGCGCTTCCTCCGCCACGGCCGCGCCCAGGGTGGTGCGGTCGTCGGCGGCCTTGGCAGCCTCCCGCTTCGACTTCCTCGCGGCCTTCCGCTCGGCTTTCGCCGCGCGGCGTTCCTCGCGCGCCGCCTGGGTGGCGGCGCGGTCCTGGTCGCGGTCCTTGCTGCGGTCGGCGAGGTTGGCGGCGCGCCGCTGCTGCCGGGCGGCCTGGCGTGCGGCGGCACGCTCCTGGCGGCCGCGGGCACGTTCGGCCTTGGGGCTGGCGGCCGACGAGTTCTGTGACTTACCGCCGTCGCCCTTCGAGCTGCCCTTGCCGGACTCGGAGCCGCCCGAGCCGTTCTTGCCACCGGAGCCGCCCGAACTGCCCCTGCCCGTACCGGCCTTGCCCGACCCGGAGCCTCCAGAGCCGTTCTGACGGCCTTTGGGGCCGCCGGACGACTCATTGCCCTTCGAGGCACCTCCACGGCCGCCAGCAGAGCGATCAGGGCCCTTCCCGGTGCCCTTGGGAGAGTTACCTCGCCCGGAGCCGCCGGACCCGTTCGTTCCCGAGCCCCGGCCACCGCCGGTGCCCCGGCCTGAGCTGCCGCCGCCTCCGCGTGAGCCGCCCTCGCCGCCGGCCTTCGAGCGGCCCTTGTCGGCGCCCATGCCGGAGCTGGAGGACCGCGCCGCGTCGGCCTTGCCGCGCGCCGCCGTCTTGTCGGCCTTCGCTTTCATCTGCGCGGTGTGGAGCTTGGCGTTCTGCCCCATCATCGCGGTTTCCTGGGCGGTGCGGGCTTCCAAAAGCGCGGCCTTGCGCGCTATTTCAGCCTCACGGAAGGGCGCTTCTCCGGCGTGCCGGTCCCGCGCCACTTCCAGCCGGTATTCCAGCCAGTCACCAAGGCGATCGGCAAGAGAACGAGGCTGGACGTATTCGCCTTCCTCATATTCTCCGTCGCTGGAATCCGGAGCGTCGGGCATTCCCGTTTCCCGCAATGCAGTCTCCGGGGAAATAGGCCCACGAATGGCCGGGATTTCCATGGTCGTCTCCTCCGGGGACTCCGGAGGAACACCGTCACCTGCACTGCTGCCGGACGGTTCGGAATAAAAGAGATCACCGCCGTCGGGAGCATCCGGCATACCGCCGGAATCACTGCCCCGAACGGGGAGGTGAACCACGTTGCTGTCGGTGTCGTCGGACACGCGACCCCTTCCTCCTGGGCTTGACAGTCGGCACCTGCCTCGCGTACACGCGTGCGCGGCACGCGTGACACGCGACACGCGCGGCACGCGTTGGGATCGCCGAAGGGCCGCTCCAGGGATCGGGAGCGGCCCTTCGTGCGGGATGCGGTGGGCTAGCCGGTGTGGCGGCGGTAGACGTTCTCCAGGGCGAGCGCGACGTCACGGATGAACACCGTGTCGCCGTCGCGGTAAGCCTGGGTGCCCCGGATATTCATAATCCGGAGCCAGTAGTAGAAGGTGCCGAGGTCGTTTCCGTGCTGGGCGATCAGATCCTGTCTGATTTTCCGCTCGTGTTCCGCACGGTTCAATTTCTTCCGCTCGACTCTCGTGAGCGGGCGACCTGCACTCACGCCGACTCCCTGCGATCCAGGTTGTAAATCGACGTGGGACCACCATAGCCCATATTCGGATCCTGCGCACCCTGCTGTCCCGGGTTTTCCGGGGCGGCCTGGAGGGGCGGGTTATTCTTCCACTCCTTGAGCTGGGATTTTTCCTTTCGCTGCTTCTTGACCTCCTTCACCTTTTCGTCGTGGGCGTGGCGCTTATGGGCGCTCTTTTCCAGTCCCGAAGTGGCGCTCTTGAGGTCCTTGAGAACGCCATTCAGTGAATTTTCCACCGGGAAAGAGCGCAGGAAAGCCTGACCCCACTTGTCGCCGTCCACGTGGGTCCCGCGGCAGTGCACGCGGGCCTCGCGCTGGAGGATCTCCAGCTTGGCCTGCATGTCCAGCACGACCCGGTGGAAGTCCGCGAGGTAGCGCGCGTAGGCGTCGGGGTTCTTCGCGATCTCGCGCAGCGCCGCGTTCGGGTCGTCGAAGAAGGGCTTGGTTTCATCGGTGCTCACCGGGGCCTCCAAGGTGAATCTGCGTACGTCGGCTGGATGGTGCTCATGCGGGCCTGGCCCGCCGCGCTCGCGCTCAAGGCGCGGGCGCGGTTGATCTGGCCTGCCGGCCGTGGCCGTCACCGGCCCGCGCTCACGCTCGGGAGCGTGAGCG
>NZ_JBHTZS010000049.1:32963-35248 GCF_042790125.1 Streptomyces scopuliridis | reverse complement strand
CGGTTACATTCCGAACCCGGAAGCTAAGCCTCACAGCGCCGATGGTACTGCAGGGGGGACCCTGTGGGAGAGTAGGACGCCGCCGAACAATCTTTCATGGACCCGTGGTCCAGCGTTCACGCTGGATCACGGGTCTTTTTTGTTTTCCATCCCTTTTAGCCCGAAGCGCATCGGCAGGCCGACTGCGCGAGAATGACTGCGGTACCCGAAGACAGGAGCCCAACCGATGTCCCCCAACTCCTCCGACGACCGTCCTGAGCGCGATCAGCGCCGCAGGGACAGCGGTGACCGGGGCGGCTTCCGCGGAGGTCGTGACGATCGCGAGCGCGGACCGCGACGTGATGATCGGGACCGTGGTGGTTTCCGTCGTGATGACAACAGCCGCCGTGATGACAATCGCGGTGGTGGGTACCGCGGTGCGCGTGACGACCGGCCGAGTGGCCCCCGTCGCGATGACCGCCCCGGCGGTCCGCGTCGTGAGGACGATCGTGGTGGTCGCCCCAACGCCGGTTCCAGCGGCGGCGGTTACGGCCGTCGGGACGACAGCCGCGGTGGTCGGCCTGCCGGTGGTGGCGGTCGGCCTACTGGTGGCGGTGGTGGCGGTTACGGCCGTCGTGACGATCGTCCGAGCACCCCGCGTCGTTCTGACGACCGTGGCGGCTTCGGGCGTCGTGATGACCGTCCGTCGGGTCCGCGTCGTGATGACCGTCGTGATGACCGGTCCGGTGGTTTCCGCCGGGACGACCGCCCCAGCGGTCCCCGCCGGGACAGCGACCGTGGCGGCTTCCGCCGCGATGACCGCCGTGACGACCGGCCTGTCGGCCCGCGTCGTGATGACCGGCGTGACGACCGTCCCGCGTTCCGGCGTGACGACCGGCGTGACGACCGCCGTGATGATCGTCCTGCCTTCCGTCGTGACGACCGGCGTGATGACCGTCCGTCGGGTCCGCGTCGGGACGACCGTCGTGATGACCGGTCCGGTGGTTTCCGCCGGGACGACCGCCGTGATGACCGGCCGGGCGGCTTCCGTCGGGATGAACGTTCCTCCGGACCGCGCCGGGACGACAGTCGCGGTGGCGGGGGCGGTTACGGGCGCCGGGACGACCGGCCCGGTGGCCCGCGCCGTGATGACCGCGGCGGGCGTCCCAGCGGCGGTGGCCGTGGTGGCGTCGGGCGCCGCGACGACCGGGGCGGGGACCGCGGCGGATACCGGGGCCGCGACGACCGGGGCGGGGACCGCGGCGGATACCGGGGCCGTGACGACAGCCGCGGTGGCGGCTACGAGCGCCGGGACGACCGGGACCGCGACCGCGAGCCCATCAAGCGGCTGCCGATCCCCGAGGACGTCACCGGCGACGAGATCGACAAGAGCGTTCGGCAGGAGCTGATGAGCCTGCCCAAGACGCTCGCCGAGGATGTCGCCAGGAACCTCGTCATGGTCGCGAAGCTGATCGACGAGGACCCCGAGCAGGCCTACGCGTACTCCCGTATCGCGCTGCGGCTCGCCTCCAGGGTCGCCGCCGTACGCGAGGCCGCCGGTTTCGCCGCGTACGCGACACAGAAGTACGCCGAGGCGCTGGCCGAGTTCCGGGCGGCGCGGCGGATGACCGGGGGCGTCGATCTGTGGCCCGTCATGGCGGACTGCGAGCGCGGTCTCGGCCGTCCCGAGCGTGCGATGGCGATGGCCGGTGAGCCCGAGGTGCAGAAGCTCGACAAGGCCGGCCAGGTCGAGATGCGGCTCGTCGCGGCCGGCGCGCGCAGGGACATGGGGCAGATCGACGCCGCCATCGTGACCCTGCAGAGCCCCGAGCTGGCCTCGAACTCCGTGCAGCCGTGGACCGCGCGGCTGCGGTACGCGTACGCCGATGCCCTGCTGTCGGCCGGGCGTGAGGACGAGGCGCGGGAGTGGTTCGGCAAGACGATCGAGGCGGACAAGGACGGGGCGACGGATGCCTCGGACCGTCTCGCCGAGCTGGACGGCGTCGAGTTCGTCGACGCCATGGATGAGGACGAGGACGAGCCCGGCGCGGTGGCCGGGAGCGGCGTCGGCGCCGATGCCGAGGCCGATGTCCATGTCGCCGGTGACGTTGACATGGAGGGCGGCATCGACGAGGACATCGATGACGACATCGACGACGAGATCCAGGCCGAGGCCGGGATCGAAGCCGACGACAAGGACAGCCGCGACAAGGGCTGAGTGACGAAACATGTGGGCGGCACCCCCGCCCGGGTGGCGCCCCCACCGGTGTTATCTGGGTGGTATAAAAAAAAACGAGCCCACCCAA
>NZ_JBHTZS010000049.1:0-32953 GCF_042790125.1 Streptomyces scopuliridis | reverse complement strand
CACACCGCCCCCGACATCCGGCCCGGGGCGGGGATCTACCCCCCCGACAAGCCCCGCCGCTACATGGGCTGTGTGACCAAACTTGTGGGCGGCACCCCGGCCGGGGTGCCGCCCACACGTGTGTAAGACGTCAGCCGAGGGCCAGGCTCCGCAGCACCAGCCCCGTCGCCGGCTTCGGTCCGAAGGACGTCGACTTGCGCGGCATCGTGACGCCCTGGAGCGCCAGCTCCCGTACGACGTCCTCGCGTACCGGGTGCATCAGGACCGCCGTGCTGCCGTCGTGTTCCGCCTTGCTGACGGCCGCCTCGGTGTCATGGATGTAGGCGATGTGCTCCGGGGCGTCCGGGATTCGCCAGATGTGGTCGAGCAGCGTGGCATGGAGGACCGTCGCGTCCAGGTGCCGCCAGGCCGCCGGGCGGTCGGCCGGGACCGTACGCGCGAGCAGGCTCGGGTCCGGCCGGTCGACCAGGTGGAACCGGCCGTCCCCGGCGAGCAGGAACGCGTTTCCCGAGGCGGCGGCTTCGGCCAGCGCGTCAAGGGCCCCGGGCAGCGGCCCGTCGACCGTACGGATCCGGAAGGAGCCCGCGAGCGCCGCCACCGCCCGGCCGACGGGCAGCCCGTGCAGCAGCCGGTGGATGGAACGGACCTGGAGGGGGTAGCGGGCTGTGTCGATCAGCAGCACCAGACCGTAGCCCCAGGGCCCGTCGACCGGGTGCTCGTCCCGGAGCCGCAGATACGTCGCCCAGCGGTGATGGCCGTCGGCGATCAGCGCCTGGTGGTGGGCGAGGTCATCGGTGATCCGCGCGAGGTCCCCGGGGTCGGTGACCGACCACAGCCGGTGGCTGAAACCGTCCTCCGTGGTGGTGGCGAGGAGCGGAGAGCGGCTGATGGTGCGCTCGATGACAGCCGCCGCGCCGCTCGTCCCGTCCCCCTGCCGGTAGGTCAGCAGCAGCGGTTCCAGATTCGCCGCGGTCGTGCGCATCAGGGCCGCGCGGTCCGCCACGACATCCGGCATCACGTCCTCGTGGGGCAGCACGATGCCGTCCTCCGGGGCGGAGAGCGCCAGGGCCCCGATGATCCCGCGCTGGAGCGTCTCGCCCCTGCGCTGCTCGTACACGTACAGCGCGGGCTCCGCGTCCGGGGCGAGAACGCCTTCCGACAGCCACTCCTCCAGCGTCGCCGCCGCCTGCCGGTGGCGGTCCGCGGGGGTGGCGGCCTGGGGCAGGATCAGCCGGACGATGTTGTGCGGATCCGCCGACTCCAGATGGTGCAGCCCGTCCGGCCTGACGACCACGTCGTACGGCGGCGAGGTCACCGCGGAGAGGCTGCCGATCCGCTCGGGGACGTAGCGGAGTCCGCGGAACGGGATCAGCCGCAGCCCCTTCGCTGCCGGACCTGTTGTGTTCATGCGGGCATCGTATGTGCGGTACGGGGATGAGCGATGATCGGGGGGATGACCCGATCGAGGAGCGTAAGACGGATGAGCCAGCGGAGCAGGACCAGGCCGAGCGGGAGTACGACCGCGCTGAACGAGGCGTACGACACGGCGCTGCTCGACCTCGACGGGGTCGTGTACGCGGGCGGGGAGGCCATCGCGTACGCGGTCGAGTCGCTCAACACGGCCCGGGACGCGGGGATGCGGCTCGCGTATGTCACCAATAACGCCCTCCGTCCGCCGGACACCGTCGCCGCGCATCTGACGGAGCTCGGTGTGCCCGCCGACCCCGCGGATGTGATCACCTCGGCGCAGGCGGTGTCCCGGCTGATCGCCGAGCAGCTGCCGCAGGGGTCCAGAGTGCTGGTCATCGGCGGGGACGGGCTGCGGATCGCGCTGCGCGAGCGCGGCCTCGAACCGGTGGAGTCGGCCGACGACGATCCGGCCGCCGTGGTGCAGGGGTACGGGGGACCGGATCTGGCCTGGGGGCGGTTCGCCGAGGCGTGCTACGCGATCAACCGCGGCGTGCCGTGGTTCGCGTCCAATACGGATCTGACGATTCCGAGCGCGCGGGGGATCATGCCGGGCAATGGCGCGGCGGTCGAGGTCGTACGGATCGCGACGGGCGCCGAGCCGCAGGTCGCGGGCAAGCCGCTGCCCCCGATGCACCGCGAGACGATCCTGCGGACCGGGGCGAAGCGTGCGCTGGTCGTCGGGGACCGGCTGGATACGGACATCGAGGGGGCGTTCAACGGCGGGGTCGACTCGCTGCTCGTCCTGACCGGTGTGACGGACGCGGCGGAACTGCTGACCGCTGGGCCCCCGCACCGGCCGACGTATGTGGACGCCGATTTGCGCGGATTGCTGACCGGTCAGCCCGAAGTCACCGAAGTCAGTGAAGTCATCAGTGGCACCAGTGGCACCGGTGCCAAGGGAGCCACCGGTGCCACCGGGACCTTCGGGTGCGGTGGGTGGACCGCGTACGCCCGCGGTGGCGCGCTGGTGCTCGACGGGGACGGCGCGGCGCTGGACGGGTTGCGCGCGCTGTGCGCGGCGGCCTGGACGGACGCGGGTGACGGGTCCTGCACGCTGGACGCGGGCAAGGCGCTGGCCAAGCTCGGTCTGTAGCCCGACGGGTGGGTGGCTACGCTTCCTCCCCGGCGCCCAGCAGATGGTCCTCGGAGGCGCCCCGGCGCCAGTAGCCGGTGAAGGTGACGGCTTTGCGGTCGAAGCCGCGCTCGCCGACGAGATGGCGGCGTACGGCCTTCACCGTCGCCGACTCACCGGCGATCCAGGCGTACGGGGTGCCCCCGGGCAGCGCGGCGGCGCGGATTGCGTCCGCGGTGGCGGGCGGTGTGTGGCGGTCGTTGGTCAGCCAGACGATCTCGGCGTCGGCCTTGGTGGGGAGTTCCTGGCGGTCGGCCGGGTCATGGACTTCGATCCAGACCCGGGCCGGCATGCCGGGCGGCAGGGTTTCCAGGATCCCGGCGACGGCGGGCAGGGCTGAGGCGTCGGCGGTCAGCAGGATCCAGTCGGTGCCGTCCGGGGGCCGGAAGTCATAGCCGCCGTTCTCCTCGTCGACCGGTGCCAGTACGGAGATCCGGACGCCTGGCCGCGCCGCTCGCGCCCAGCGGGTGGCGGGTCCTGACGCTGCGTCCACGCCCGTACCACCACCACAACTGCCGTCACCGCCTTCGCCGTTGCCCTGGCCGTTCCTCTGGCCGCCGCCCTCCGTGCCGTGGAGGGCGAAGTCGATGACCAACTCGTGCGGGTCCCGGCGCAGTTCGCGCACGGTGTAGGTACGCATGATGCCGCGTATGTCCGGATCGAGTTCGCGCCAGGCGTCGTACCAGTCGGCTCGCGCCGGGTCCGGCATGACCGGTGCGCGCTCGCCCGGCTGCGGCAGGAACAGTTTGACGCGCTGGTCGCGCCCTGCCGTGGCCATACGGGCCAGGTCCGGGCCGCCGAGGACGACCCGGGCCATCGACGGGGTGACGCGCTCCGTGCGGAGCACCTCGGCGGTGAAGAACTGGAAGGGGGCGTCGGTCATGAGCCTCTTCGCCTTTCCCTCAAGGAGATCGGTTGCGAGGGTAGGCTAACCTAACCTGATGACGATGCAGCGCCTCACCGCGGAATCGGTGACCCTCGGCTACGACCAGCGGATCATCGCCCGCGAACTGTCGGTCGCGATCCCCGACCAGTCGTTCACGGTGATCGTGGGACCGAACGCCTGCGGCAAGTCGACTCTGCTGCGGGCGCTTTCGCGGATGCTCAAGCCGTCCGAGGGGCGCGTCATGCTCGACGGTGCGGCCATCCACTCCCTGCCCGCCAAGAAGGTCGCCAGGACCCTGGGGCTGCTGCCGCAGTCGTCCATCGCGCCCGATGGCATCACGGTCGCCGATCTGGTGGCGCGCGGGCGCTATCCGCACCAGGGGCTGCTGCGTCAGTGGTCGCCGGAGGACGAGCGGATTGTCGAGGAATCGATGGCGGCGACCGGCGTCGGTGAGCTCGCCGGTCGCTATGTCGACGAACTGTCCGGCGGTCAGCGCCAGCGGGTCTGGATCGCGATGGCACTCGCCCAGCAGACGCCGCTGCTGCTGCTGGACGAGCCGACCACCTTCCTCGACATCCAGCACCAGATCGATGTGCTCGACCTCTGCGCCGAGCTGCACGAGACACAGGGCCGCACGCTCGTCGCCGTCCTGCACGACCTCAACCACGCGGCCCGGTACGCCACCCATCTCATCGCGATGCGCGACGGGCGGATCGTGGCCGAGGGCACCCCGGCGGACGTCGTCACGGCGGAGCGGGTGGAGGAGGTGTTCGGGCTGCGCTGTCAGGTCATCGACGATCCGGAGACCGGTACGCCGCTGGTGGTGCCGGCTGGGCGGCGGGCGCGGCGGCCCGAACCGGCATCCGTACCCGTACCCGTACCCGTGCCTGTGCCTGTGCCGTCGGAGAAGTGAACAGGGCCTGGCGCGGATCCCTCAGAGCAGCGATCGCAGCCGCAGCAGATCGCGGAAACCGGCCTCCAGCCTGACCCGGCCCGAACCCCAGGCACGGGCGAAGTTCAGTTCGCCGTCAACCAGCGCCACCAGGTCGTCGCCCGTCATGGCGAGTCTGATCTCGGCCTTCTCCCGTGGTGGTCCCTCCACGCTGTCGGTCACCACGATCCGGCCGTCCACCAGCCGACCGGTGAACGTGACGTCCAGATCCGTGATGTGGCAGCTGAGTGAACGGTCGAACCCGGCCGCGGTGCGGACCTTTCCGTCCGCCTGCGCCAGATTGTCAGAGAGCTTGTCGAGTGCGCTGCGGCACTCCTCCGTCGTCGCCATCGCGATCGACGGTACCGCAGTGCTTCGCGGTAGCGTCTGGGCATGAGCGACTCGATGGCGGGCCCGGCCGGGCAGGAGACCGGGCAGCGGCCCGCGGAACGGCCTGGGGAACGGTACGAGGAACGGCCTGGGGAACGGCCCGGAGAACGGTACGAGGAACGGCCCGAGCGGGAGCCGGAACGGGAGACCGCCCCGGCCGGCCCCGGCGCCCCCGACGCCGCGGCGCCCCGGCCCCTCGGCCTGGAGCGGGTCCCGACCGGCGACGCCCGGGTGGACGCGCTGCTGACCCGGCTCGCGGACGCCGACCACCTCCCTGCGGACGGCCATGTCGAGGTGTACGAGGATGTACACAGGGGCTTGCGCGACGCACTGACCGCGCTCGACGCGCAGGGCCCCCGGGGGCAGCCGACGCCCCGCTGACTTCTCCCGCGTACGACCACAGGAGCTGAACCGAACGTGGCTGGACTGGCACGCCGCCGTCTCGATGCCGAGCTGGTACGCCGTAACCTCGCGCGCTCGCGCGAGCACGCGAGCCAGCTGATCGCCGCGGGCCGGGTGACCGTCGGCGGCACCACCGCGACCAAACCCGCCACCCAGGTGGAGACCAGCGCCGCCGTCGTCGTCACCGAGGACGACGGCGATCCCGACTACGTCTCGCGCGGCGGGCACAAACTCGCCGGAGCGCTGGCCGCCTTCGTACCGCTCGGCCTTGAGGTCGCCGGCCGGCGGGCGCTCGACGCGGGCGCGTCCACCGGTGGTTTCACGGATGTCCTGCTGCGGGCCGGGGTCGGCCATGTCGTCGCGGTGGACGTCGGTTACGGCCAACTCGCCTGGTCGCTGCGGAGCGATGAACGCGTCACCGTCAAGGATCGTACGAACGTACGTGAGTTGACGCTCGAAGCGATCGAAGGGGAGCCCGTGGATCTGATCGTGGGGGATCTGTCGTTCATTCCGCTGGGGGTGGTGCTGCCCGCGCTGGTGCGCTGCGCGGCTCCGGACGCCGATCTCGTACTGATGGTGAAGCCGCAGTTCGAGGTGGGCAAGGAGCGGCTGGGCAGCGGAGGGGTCGTACGCAGCCCGGAGTTGCGCGCCGAGGCCGTACGGACCGTGGCCGGGCGCGCCGCTGAACTCGGCCTCGGGGTCAGGGGAGTCACCGCCAGTCCGCTGCCGGGGCCCTCCGGAAATGTTGAGTATTTTCTGTGGCTCAGGGCCGGAGCGCCCGAGCTGGATCCGGCCGATGTCGACCGCGCAGTGGCGGAGGGACCCCGTTGACGTCGAACGCAGAACGCACCGTATTCCTGCTGGCCCACACCGGCAGACCAGCGGCGATCCGCAGCGCGGAACTGGTCGTGAACGGACTGGTACGCAGCGGTCTCCGCGTACGGGTGCTGGCGGCGGAGGCGGCCGATCTGCCGCTGCCGGAGTCCGTGGAGACGGTCCCCGACGCGACCCCCGCCGCGCTCGACGGCTGCGAGCTGCTGATCGTGCTCGGCGGGGACGGCACGCTGCTGCGCGGCGCCGCGTTCGCGCGGGCCTCGGGCGTCCCGATGCTCGGGGTCAATCTGGGCAGGGTCGGCTTTCTCGCCGAGGCGGAACGTGACGATCTGGACAAGGTCGTCAACCGCGTCGTCACGCGTTCCTACGAGGTCGAGGAGCGGATGACCATCGATGTCGTCGTGCGCAGCAACGGCGATGTCGTCCACCGGGACTGGGCGCTCAACGAGGCGGCCGTGCAGAAGGTCTCACCGGAGCGGATGCTCGAAGTCGTCCTGGAGATCGACGGGCGGCCGGTCACCGCGTTCGGCTGCGACGGGATCGTCTGCGCCACCCCCACCGGCTCGACGGCGTACGCCTTCTCGGCCGGCGGCCCGGTCGTCTGGCCGGAGGTCGAGGCGCTGCTGATGGTGCCGATCAGCGCGCACGCGCTCTTCGCGAAGCCGCTGGTGACCTCGCCGACCACGGTGCTGGCGGTGGAGGTGCAGGCGAACACCCCGCACGGGGTGCTCTGGTGCGACGGGCGCAGGACCGTGGAGCTGCCGCCGGGAGCGAGGGTGGAGGTGCGGCGCGGGGCCGTCCCCGTACGGCTGGCGCGGCTGCATCACGCCTCGTTCACCGACCGGCTGGTGGCCAAGTTCGCCCTCCCGGTGTCCGGCTGGCGCGGGGCGCCGCACTGACCGGACCGGCCGGCGGCACCATCGATAAGACATAGGGGTGTTTCCGGGTGGAACCGGTACGTATCGTTCAGGACGTGTGCCGCCCGGACACTGCCCGGTCGAGGGAATCGGGGGTGGGGTCCGTCGCGCGCGGCCTCCCGGACCTCGTATGGTCATGACCGTGTTGGAGGAGATGCGGATACGGTCGCTCGGGGTCATCGACGACGCGGTCGTCGAGCTGTCACCCGGCTTCACGGCGGTGACCGGTGAGACCGGCGCGGGCAAGACCATGGTCGTCACCAGTCTTGGACTGCTGCTCGGCGGACGCGCCGATCCCGCCCTCGTGCGGATCGGCGCGAAGTCGGCGGTCGTGGAGGGGCGGATCACCCTCGACGCCGGTGCGCCGGCGACGCTGCGCGCCGAGGAGGCGGGGGCGGAGCTGGAGGACGGGACGCTGCTCATCAGCAGAACCGTCTCCGCCGAGGGGCGCTCGCGCGCCCATCTCGGCGGGCGTTCCGTGCCCGTGGGCGTCCTGGGCGAGCTGGCGGACGACCTGGTGGCCGTGCACGGCCAGACCGACCAGCAGGGGCTGCTGCGGCCCGCGCGGCAGCGCAAGGCGCTCGACCGGTACGCGGGCGACGCGGTCGCCGTCCCGTACGCCGCCTACACGGAGGCGTACCGCAGGCTGCGCGCCGTCGCCTCGGAGCTGGACGAGCTGACCACCCGGGCCCGTGAGCGCGCCCAGGAGGCCGATCTGCTGCGCTTCGGGCTGAACGAGATCGGGGCGGTCGAGCCGAGGGCGGGGGAGGACACCGAACTCGCCGCGGAGGCCGAGCGTCTCGGCCACGCGGAAGCGCTCGCGTCCGCGGCCTCCGTCGCGCATGCCGCGCTCGCCGGCAACCCCGAGGACCCGGAGGGCGTCGACGCGACGACCCTGGTCGGGGGCGCGGGCCGGGCGCTGGAGGCCGTACGGTCCCACGACCCCGCGCTGGCCGGGCTCGCCGAGCGGATGGGCGAGATCTCCATCCTGCTGGCGGACGTGGCCGGTGAACTCGCCGGATACGCGGACAATCTGGACGCCGATCCGCTGCGGCTGGCCGCCGTGGAGGAGCGCAGGGCCGCGCTCACCGGGCTGACCCGCAAGTACGGCCAGGACATCGCCACCGTCCTGGCCTGGGCCGAGGAGGGCAGCGCGCGGCTGACCGAGCTGGAGGGCGACGACGAACGGATCGGCGAGCTGACGGCCGAGCGTGACGCGCTGCGCTCCGAGCTGTCCGTGCTCGCGCAGGCGCTGACCGACGCGCGCACGGCGGCGGCGGCGCTCTTCGCGCGGGCCGTCACGGCGGAGCTAGCCTCGCTCGCCATGCCGCACGCGCGCGTATCGTTCGACATCCGCCAGACCGAGTCCGCCGACGAGGCGGACGGAGTCGAGGTCGGCGGGCGCTCGGTGGTGTACGGGCCGCACGGCGTCGACGAGGTCGAACTCCTGCTGGCCCCCCACCCGGGCGCCCAGCCCCGGCCGATCGCCAAGGGCGCGTCCGGTGGTGAGCTGTCGCGGGTGATGCTCGCGGTGGAAGTGGTCTTCGCGGGCTCCGACCCGGTGCCGACGTACCTCTTCGACGAAGTGGACGCGGGCGTCGGCGGCAAGGCGGCGGTCGAGGTCGGCCGCCGGCTGGCGAAGCTGGCCACCTCGGCGCAGGTGGTCGTGGTCACACACCTTCCCCAGGTCGCGGCCTTCGCCGACCGCCAGCTGCTGGTCGAGAAGACGGTGGACGGCTCGGTGACGCGCTCCGGGGTGACGGTCCTGGAAGGCGAGGACCGGGTACGGGAGTTGTCGCGGATGCTGGCGGGCCAGGAGGACTCGGAAACGGCGCGCGCACACGCGGAGGAACTGCTCGCCACGGCGCGGGGCGCCGCCTCCGGCGGCTAGGGCCTGTCGGCAACGGCCGGGCCGGCCCGCCCGCGCCGGGCCGGCCGTGCGCGCGCTGGGCGTTGTCGTCGCGACGGCGTACGGTGACCGGGGCGGGCGGCGCGGGGCCTCACTCATGTGAGTGATATGGGTGGCGAGTTGACGCGCCGGACACACGAACGACGCACCGCCGGTGCCGGAACGTGCGTACGGACTGGCATCCTTGGCGCAGCGACTTTCGGGTGTCCGGGCCGCGCCGCTCCCGGCATCGCGACCGTTCCTCCGTCCCCCATTCCCGATCCAGGAGCCTTGACCACGTGACACAGCTGCGTACGGTCCAGGTACTTGGCGGCGGCAGTGCGGGCAGCAGCGCGCACGTACGCTCGTTGGCGGCCGGTCTGGCCGCCAGGGGAGTGCGGGTGACGGTGTGCGCCCCCGCCGAACTCGACCATGTCTACGACTTCCGCGGCGCCGGGGCGCAGCACGTACCCGTACCCCGGCGCAGTGATCCGCAGGCCGTCGCGGCCCTGCGGGCGGCCTGCGCCGGCGCGGACGTGGTGCACGCGCACGGCGTGCACGCCGCCGTACGGACCGCGCTCGCGCTCGGCGGACTGCGCGTGCCGCTGGTCGTCACCTGGCACACCCGCGCGCACGCCGAAGGAGCACGCGGTGGGCTGCTGCGCCTGATGGAACGAAGGGCCGCCAGAGCGGCGGCCGTTGTGCTCGGGGCCTCCTCGGAACTCGTCGACCGGGCCCGGGAGCGGGGAGCCCGCGACGCCCGGCTCGCGCCGGCCGCGCTGCCCGCGCCCCACTGGCCCGCCGATGGTCGCGAGAACAAGTCGCGCGCCGAACTCGGCGCGGTCGAGCGCCCGTTGCTGATGGCCGTCGGAAGTCTCGTACCGGACAAGGGATACGACACGCTGCTGGACGCGGCCAGGACCTGGCGTCGTCTCGACCCCATGCCGCTGGTCGTCATCGCGGGCGAGGGCCGGGAGCGCGCCAGGCTCCAGCGCCGTATCGAGAACGCCGAGTTGCCCGTGCGGCTCATCGGCCGCCGCGACGACATCTCCGAACTCCTCGCCGCCGCCGATGTCGCCCTGCTGCCCAGCCGCTGGGAGGCCCGCTCCGTGCTCGCGCAGGAGGCACTGCGGCTCGGGGTGCCGCTGGTCGCCACGGCGGTCGGCGCCGTTCCTGAACTGGTCGGCGACGCGGCGGAACTCGTACCGTACGGCGACGCCGCGGCCCTCGCGGACGCGGTGATACGACTCCTCGCCGATCCCGAGCGCCGCCAGGAACTCGCCGCGGCGGGCCGGGCGCAGGCGACGAGCTGGCCGACGGAGGACGAGACCATCGCGCAAGTGCTCAGTGTTTATGACGAATTGACGCAGCCCCCGCGGTCCCACTGAGCCGGATCCGCCGGACAGGACATGGGGCCCGGCCGCGTCAGAGCGTGTGGCGTCTCGCCCGCAGCGCCAGGCTCAGGGCCAGCACCGTCTGCGGATCGTCCAGGTCCGTGCCGAGCAGTTCCGCGATCCGCGCCAGCCGGTTGTAGAGCGTCTGGCGGTTGAGATGCAGCTCGCGCGCCGTCTCCGCCTTACGGCCCGCGTGGGCGAGATAGACCTCAAGGGTCGGCAGCAGCGCGGGGCGTGAGGTCCGGTCGTGCGCGCGCAGCGGACCGATCGCGCGGTCCACGAAGGCCGCCAGATCGGGATGTTCACGCAGCCGCCACAGCAGCAGATCGATATCCAGCCGGCGTGCGTCGTACCAGGCGCGGCCCGGCAGCCCCTGGGCCGCCGTCGCGGTCTCCGCCGCGTGCCGCAGCCCCGCGCTCGCCGCCGCCCAGCCGCCCGCGACACCGACCACCACCACCGGCGGCTGCGCCCCGGGACGCTCCAGTCCGGCCCGCTCCACGCCCGCGCGCAGCGCCGTCGACACCCGGTCGGCCACCGCCGTACGCTCGGACTCGGTGCGCAGCCCGAGCAGCAGCGGAACCCGCCCCTCCACGGGCCGTACGCCCAGCAGCACCGGCACGCCCACCGACGACAGTTCCTCCAGCACGGCCCTGGCCAGCAGCGCCCAGTTGCCGGACGGGCCGGACGGGGCCGACTCGGGGGCCAGCCGCATCACCACCGGCAGCAGCGGCCCCTCGCCCGGCTTGAAGCCGAGCACCTTCGCCTGCGCGGGCGCGTCCTCGGCGAGGATCCGGCCCTCCGCGAGATCTGTCAGAAAGTCGCCACGGCCCCGCGCCGCGAGCTCCTCCTCCTGACGGGCCTGCATCAGGACCACCGCCAGGATGTCCGCCGCGCGCTCGGCCGCCAGCCGGTGGACCGGCAGCGGTGGCGTGGAAACGGCGGGCAGCACCAGCCGCGCCCGTACCGCGCCGGTGCCGTGCCCGCCGCCGGGCACATCCACCAGCACCGCCCCGGCGGGCGGTCCCGCCGCGCGCGCCGCCCGCTGACCGCGCAGCCCCTCCCAGATCTGGAGCGGATCGGCGGCGGCCGGACCCGCGCCCGGGGCCGCCGCGTACAGCAGACGTCCCTCCGCCGTCTCCAGGAAGACCGGATTGCCGGAGAAATCCGCGAGGATGCGGAGCACCCGCGGCACCCCGCCCCCGTCGAGCAGCGCCTCCGTGCACCGCCGGTGGACCTCCTCGGCCTGCCGCAGCAGCGCGTAATGGCCGTTCACGATCTCGGTGTGCACCTCTTCGGTCACCGAGACGAACGGCACCTCGCGGTGCAGCTGCACCAGCGGCAGCCCGGCCGCCCGCGCCGTCTCCACGATCGTCGCGGGCAGCCGCTCGAACCGGGACCCCAGCTCCACCACCAGCGCCGCGATCCCGCGCTCGGCGAGCCCGCGGACGAAGACCCGCTGCTCGGCCGGGCGGCTGCCCAGCCCGAGCCCCGTGGTGAGCAGCAGCTCGCCGCCCTTGAGCAGGGACGCGATGTACGGCACCTCGCCCGCGTGCACCCAGCGCACCGTACGGTCCAGCCGGTCCGCGCAGGCGACGACCTCGGGCAGGCCGGCCCGGAGCCCGGGCAGCTCAAGGGCCCGCCGCACGGTGATTCCGCCCTGACTGTCCATGACGCCGGAGGCTACTGGAAAAGCGCGCGGGGCCCGGACCACGGCGGATGCACCACCGTCGTCCGGGCCCCGGAGCCAGCAGGACCGCGGGAGCCACCCGGCCCCGTACGCGGGCGTCAGCCGCCGTACGCCCCCGAGGCCGTCAGCCTCAGCGCCGTGTCGATCAGCGGGACATGGCTGAACGCCTGCGGGAAGTTCCCCACCTGGCGCTGGAGCCGGGAGTCCCACTCCTCGGCCAGCAGCCCCAGATCGTTACGGAGCGCGAGCAGCTTCTCGAAGAGCTTCCTGGCCTCGTCCACCCGCCCGATCATCGCGAGATCGTCGGCGAGCCAGAACGAGCAGGCCAGGAACGCGCCCTCGTCGCCCTCCAGACCGTCCACCCCGGCTTCCTCGCCCGAGGTCGGGTACCGCATCACGAAGCCGTCCTCCGTGGACAGCTCCCGCTGGATCGCCTCGATCGTGCCGATGACCCGCTTGTCGTCCGGCGGCAGGAAGCCCATCTGCGGAATGAGCAGCAGCGACGCGTCCAGCTCCTTGGAGCCGTACGACTGCGTGAAGGTGTTCCGTTCCTTGTCGTACCCCTTCTCGCAGACATCGCGGTGGATGTCGTCCCGCATCTCGCGCCAGCGCTCCAGCGGCCCGTCGGCGTCGCCCGACTCGATCAGCTTGATCGTGCGGTCGACCGCGACCCAGGCCATCACCTTCGAGTGCACGAAGTGCCGGCGCGGACCGCGCACCTCCCAGATGCCCTCGTCCGGCTGGTCCCAGTGCTTCTCCAGATACTGGATCAGCTTGAGCTGGAGCACCGAGGCGTAGTCATTACGGG
Organism: Streptomyces scopuliridis; assembly: GCF_042790125.1. Taxonomy (GTDB): domain Bacteria; phylum Actinomycetota; class Actinomycetes; order Streptomycetales; family Streptomycetaceae; genus Streptomyces; species Streptomyces scopuliridis_A. The sequence continues at coordinate 20,214 of NZ_JBHTZS010000049.1, read as the reverse complement.
CCAGACCGGTCATATGCGCCAGATGCAGCGCTTCGGTGACCTCGCCGTACACATCCAGCTGGAGCTGATGCGCGGCGCCGTTGCCGACCCGGACCGGGCCCGAGCCCTCATAGCCGGGCAGCCAGTCCAGCTCCGCCTCGCCGAGTTCGCGCTCGCCCGCGATCCCGTACATGATCTGCAGATTCTCCGGGTCGCCGGCGACCGCGCGCAGCAGCCACTCGCGCCAGGCGCGGGCCTCCTCGCGGTAGCCGGTGCGCAGCAGCGAGGAGAGCGTGATCGCCGCGTCGCGCAGCCAGGTGTAGCGGTAGTCCCAGTTCCGTACGCCGCCGATCTCCTCCGGCAACGAGGTCGTCGGCGCCGCCACGATCCCGCCCGTCGGCGCGTAGGTCAGCGCCTTCAGCGTGATCAGCGAACGGACCACCGCTTCCCGGTAGGGGCCGTGGTACGTGCAGTGCTCGACCCATTCACGCCAGAAGTCGGAGGTCGCCTCCAGCGAACCCTCGGGGTCGGGGAGCGCGGGCGGCTGCCGGTGCGAGGGCTGCCAGCTGATCGTGAACGCGATCCGGTCGCCCGGCGCCACCGTGAAGTCGGAGTACGTCGTGAGGTCCTTGCCGTACGTCTCGGCGTCCGTATCCAGCCAGACCGAGTCGGGTCCCGCGACGGCGACCGTGCGGTTGTCCACCTTGTGCACCCACGGCACGACCCGCCCGTAACTGAACCGCATCCGCAGCGCGGACCGCATCGGCACGCGTCCGCTGATGCCCTCCACGATCCGGATCACCTGCGGAGCGCCGTCACGCGGCGGCATGAAATCGGTCACTCTCACGGTGCCGCGGGGGGTGTCCCACTCCGATTCGAGAATCAGTGAGTCTCCGCGGTAGCGGCGCCGAGTGGCCCGCGGCGGCGCGGAACCCGCCGGGTGCGCGGGTCCCAGCCGCCAGAAACCATGCTCATCGGTGCCGAGCAGAGCCGCGAACGCGGCATGCGAGTCGAAGCGGGGCAGGCACAGCCAGTCGACTGTGCCGTCCCGGCAGACCAGGGCGGCGGTCTGCATGTCTCCGATGAGTGCGTAATCCTCGATGCGCCCGGCCACGTGCATCTCCAGTCGAACGGCCATGTCCGCCCCGTGGGGCGCGTACTTCGGTCAAGGGTCGTTGACGAGCTCTATTTCCGGGAAATCGGGCGGGGATGGTGCCGATGCCGGCCGGACTCGGCAGCGAATGTTTGAGCAGGATACGACGCACGACGGGGCTCTGCGCCACGGTCCCGGCAACATCGGTCCGCCGAACGGGTGGGCCAAGGGTGACTGTGGGGAAAAAGGCTGACTCGGGGGAATGGCTCATCGGATGCGGATGACGGCGCGTGGCCGGAAGCACCCTCCCTCCAGCGCTGATACCCTGGTAGCCCGTGGACCGGTGGACTCCCTGTGACGTGATGGGGCCCCGTACCCGCAGCGACGGAAGTCCCTCCAGTCTTCGACCGGGACACCGGCACGCACCTCAGACCGCGACCACGGGAGCCCCCTCTTGGCCATGCCGAACCGATCCACGACATCCTCGACGACCAAGCACATCTTCGTCACCGGGGGTGTTGCCTCCTCCCTCGGCAAGGGCCTGACCGCCTCCAGTCTGGGCGCGCTGCTCAAGGCGCGTGGCCTGCGGGTCACCATGCAGAAGCTCGACCCGTATCTGAACGTCGACCCGGGCACGATGAACCCGTTCCAGCACGGTGAGGTGTTCGTCACCAACGACGGAGCCGAGACCGACCTGGACATCGGCCACTACGAGCGCTTCCTCGATGTGGACCTCGACGGCTCGGCCAATGTCACCACCGGCCAGGTCTACTCGCAGGTCATCGCGAAGGAGCGGCGCGGCGAGTACCTGGGCGACACGGTCCAGGTCATTCCGCACATCACCAACGAGATCAAGCACCGCATCCGGCGCATGGCGGCCGATGACGTCGATGTCGTCATCACGGAGGTCGGCGGCACGGTCGGCGACATCGAGTCGCTGCCGTTCCTGGAGACCGTCCGCCAGGTCCGCCACGAGGTCGGCCGCGACAACGTCTTCGTCGTGCACATCTCGCTGCTGCCGTACATCGGTCCCTCCGGCGAGCTGAAGACCAAGCCCACCCAGCACTCGGTCGCGGCCCTGCGCAACATCGGTATCCAGCCGGACGCGATCGTGCTCCGGGCCGACCGCGACGTACCGACCGCGATCAAGCGCAAGATCTCGCTGATGTGCGATGTCGACGAGGCGGCCGTGGTCGCGTGCGTGGACGCCAAGTCGATCTACGACATCCCCAAGGTGCTGCACACCGAGGGCCTGGACGCCTATGTCGTACGCAAGCTGGATCTCCCGTTCCGCGATGTGGACTGGACGGTCTGGGACGATCTGCTGGACCGCGTCCACAACCCCGACCACGAGGTCACCGTCGCGCTGGTCGGCAAGTACATCGACCTCCCGGACGCCTATCTCTCGGTGACCGAGGCGATCCGTGCCGGCGGCTTCGCGAACAGGGCGCGCGTCAAGGTCAAGTGGGTCACCTCGGACGACTGCAAGACCCCGGCCGGCGCCGCCAGGCAGCTGGCCGACGTCGACGGGATCCTGATCCCCGGCGGCTTCGGCGAGCGCGGGGTCACCGGCAAGGTCGGTGCCATCCAGTACGCGAGGGAGCACAAGGTCCCGCTGCTGGGGCTCTGTCTGGGCCTGCAGTGCATCGTCATCGAGGCCGCGCGCAATGTCGCCGGGATCCCCGACGCCAACTCCACGGAGTTCGACTCCGGCACCGCCCACCCGGTGATCTCCACGATGGAGGAGCAGCTCGCCTATGTGGAGGGCGCCGGAGACCTGGGCGGCACGATGCGGCTCGGGCTCTACCCGGCGAAGCTCGCCGAGGGCTCGATCGTGCGCGAGGTCTATGACGACCAGCCGTATGTGGAGGAGCGCCACCGCCACCGCTACGAGGTCAACAACGCGTACCGCGCGGAGCTGGAGAAGAAGGCCGGGCTGGTCTTCTCGGGCACGTCCCCGGACAACAAGCTGGTCGAGTACGTCGAGTACGCGCGCACCACGCACCCCTATCTGGTCGCCACCCAGGCCCACCCCGAGCTGCGGTCCCGGCCGACCCGGCCGCATCCGCTCTTCGCCGGGCTGGTGAAGGCCGCGGTGGAGCGCCGGCAGGCCGCGCGCGCGGGCGCGGACCAGGGCGGACGGCGGACGCCGGTGGAGCCGGTGGCCGCCCAGTCCTGAGCGGTTCTCCAAGCGATACGGTGGGAGCCGGGGCACGGGTCTTTCGGGATCTGTGCCCCGGTTTCCGCTTGTGCGCCACTGTGTGGGAGGACTTTCATGACGATCAAGGACGCCCCCGAGGAGTGGCGGATCACCGCGACCTCGACGCCTTTCCGCGGCAACAAGACCAGTGTCCGTACGGATGAAGTGGTCATGCCCGACGGTACGGTCGTGTCGCGCGACTACCAGGTCCACCCCGGATCCGTGGCGATCCTGGCGCTCGACGACGCGGGCCGGGTCCTCGTACTGCGCCAGTACCGGCACCCCGTCCGCCAGAAGCTCTGGGAGATCCCGGCCGGTCTGCTCGATGTGCCGGGCGAGAATCCGCTGCACGCCGCCCAGCGCGAGCTGTACGAGGAAGCGCACGTCAAGGCCGAGGACTGGCGGGTGCTGACGGACGTCTACACCACGCCGGGCGGCTGCGACGAGGCGGTACGGATCTTCCTCGCCCGCGGTCTGTCGGAGGCGGAGGGCGAGCGCTTCGAAGTCTCCGAGGAGGAGGCGGACATGGAGCTGGCCCGGGTGGAGACGGCGGAGCTGGTACGGGGTGTGCTCGCCGGCGAACTGCACAACAACTGCCTGGCGGTGGGGGTGCTCGCGCTCACCGCCGCGCTGGCGGGCGACGGTATCGAGTCGCTGCGGCCGGCCGAGGCGCCCTGGCCCGCGCGCCCGTTCGAATCCTGAGCGAGGTCTCCGCGCTCCGGGTGTCCGGTGATTCTCCAGTCTGAAAAAATGCTGATCCGATTGGGGGACATATCGGCCACGCTCCACCGTTCTCGTCGCTGAGAGTGAACTACGCTCGTACCGCCCGTGCGGAGACCCGCCGGGCTCGGCTCGTGCGCAGGCGGACGGAGCGTGGCCCGTGACGGATCAGGCGGTGGATGTGAGTGGCTCCGGCCGTCCGGGCGCCGGGAGAAAGCGCGGCGGCATTCGAAGCGGGAAGCCAACCGCCCCCGGAACGAACGAGACTGACGGGCCGTCGGACCAGCGGCGGAGCCGTTCCGCGTCGGCCGCCGAGGAGCGGCCGGCGGCGGGTTCCGGGGCGGGAGGTACGGCCCGGGTGAGTATCCCGGAGGGTCCCGGGGACGCGGCCGACGCCGTGGACGCGAGCGGTACGGCGAGGCCGGAGCCGGACGCCGTGACGGAGCGTGGTGAGGCGCGGCGGACGGTGCGCGAGGGCACCCGCGCGGAGGCGTCGGACCCGGCGGACGGCTCCGACACGTCCGCCGGTCCGGCCACCGGAGAGGCCGGGCCCGGGGACAGCGCCGCGCGGTCCGGGCCCGGGGATCCGCCGTCGGGGCCGGACGCTCTGCCGTCGGGACCCGGAGCCGGCTGTCTCGCCCCGGTCATCCCCGCCGAGCCTGCCGTAACCCCTGCGGATCTCACGCCGCCGGTCGGGCCGTCCCCCTCCGGCCGGACGGGCCCCGCGAAACCGCCGTCCGACGAGCGGGTGTTCTTCGGCAGACAGCGCGAACTCAAGGCGCTGCGCGGTGACATCGAGCGGGCCGGGCTCAACACGCTCTCCGGCCGCAAGGAGCCGCGCGCCCGGGTGCTGCTGATCGCGGGCCGGCCCGGCTCGGGCCGTACCGCGCTGGCCGAGGAGCTGACCCGGCAGCTGCGCGGCGGCTATCCGGACGGTGTCGTACGGACCCGCCTCACCGAGCCCGGCGGTGAGCCGGTGCCCACCGAGCGCACCGCGCGCGAGATCCTCAACGCGTTCGGCCTCGCCACTCCGCCCGGCGCGGGCGAGGACGAGCTGTCCGAGATGGTGCGCGAGGCGCTCTCCGCGCGGCGGGTGCTGCTGCTCCTCGACGACGCCGTCGACGCCGAGCAGGTCGACCCGCTGGTGCCCGACAACCCCGGCTGCCTGGTGGTCGCGGTCGCGCAGGGTCCGCTGACCGGGATCCCCGACGTCCGTCCGTGCACGCTCGGCGGGATGGACACCAAGGCCGCCATCGAGCTGCTCGGCCGGTTCACCGGCGCCGTCCGGATCACCGTCGATCCGCAGGCCGCGGAATCGCTCGCCGAGGAGTGCGGCGGCCAGCCCTCCGCGCTCGTACTGGCCGGCGGCTGGCTCGCCGCCCGGCCCACCGCGTCCGTCGCCGATGTGACCAAACAGCTGCGGGCCCTGCCCCACGACTGGGAGCGGCCCGTCGGTGACCGGCCGCTCGCGCGCGCCTTCCATCTCGTCTACGAGACCCTGCCCTCGCCCGCCGCCCGGATACTGCGACTGCTCGCCCTCGCGCCCGCGGGTCTCGCCGACGCCCACACCGCGTCCGCGCTGGCCGGCTGTTCGGTCTCGGCCGCCAGGACCACGCTGGACGACTTCGCCGCCCGGGGGCTGCTCCGGGTGGTCGACGCCGAGCAGTACGAGGTGCCCGGCTGTCTGGTCCCGCTGCTGCGCGCCGTCATGGAGGAGCACGACCGGCCCGCCGAGGTGCAGCTCGCCCGCGCGCGGATGCTGGAGCGGAGCGTGCGGCTGCTCCAGTCCTGCCGCGCCGTCACCGAGCCCGACGGCTCCCCGGCCCGCAAGAAGCTGGCCGCGCTGCCCCGCGCGCTGCGCTTCCCGAACGCCGCGGCGGCGGCCGGCTGGCTGTCCGCGCGACAGCCCGCGCTGCTGGCCTCCGCCCGGCTCGCGGTCGCCGACGGTGAGCTGGACACGCTGGCCAGGCGGCTGGTGGCCGCGCTGGTCAGGGCGCTGGCCGCGCACCGGGGCACCGAGGCGGCGGCGCCCGAGCTGTACGGGCTCCATCAGCTGGTGCTCGATATCGCCGAGCGGCGCGAGCTGCACCGCGAGCAGGCCGCCGCGCTGCTGAACATCGGCGATCTGGACGCCCGGACCGGCCGTACGCAGGACGCGCTGACCCGCTACCGCGCCGCGCTGGACGCCGGAAGGACCGCGAACGATCTCTACGCGACCGGCCGCGCGATGGAATCCGTAGGCGGTGCCTACCAGGATCTGCGGGACTGGCAGCGGGCCGCCGACTGGTACGGCAGGGCGCTCGCCCAGCGGCTGAGCCGGGGCGAGCGCGCCGACGAGGCCCGGCTCTACGGCCGCCTCGGCACCGTCTTCACCTACGCGGGGCTGTACGGCGAGGCGCTGCGCAACTGGCGGGCCGCCGTCGCGGGCTACCGCAGGCTGCGCGATCTCCCGGGTCAGGCACGGGCGTTGAGCGAGGCGGCCCGGGTCCAGGAGTACGCGGGCCGGCCGCAGGAGTCGCTGCGCACCTGCCAGGAGGCGGTCGAGTGGGCGCGGCTGGCCGGGGACGAACGGCTCCAGGCCGCGCTTCAGCTCAGGCTGGCCGACACCCTGGACCGGCTCGGCGACCCGACCGCGGCGAGGCTGCACCGGGCCACGGCCGATCGTCTGCTGGAAACGGAGGGAAAACACCTACGAAATCCGTAGCGCTTCGGCTGGGGATTGATGCTTTGCAAGGCTAGACACCGACAAATCCTTCATTAAACTGGCTACGCCGCACCCCCCGCGGCGTCTGCCCGTGCACCACGCGTGCCCGGGTATGTATGGGATCGCCCCTGGACATCCCCCGGACATCCCCTGAGCCAAGGACCGTGATCTGCCGTGTTGATCGGTATCCCCCGCGAGGTCAAGAACAACGAGTTCCGGGTGGCCATCACCCCGGCCGGCGTCCATGAGCTGGTACGCCAGGGTCACCAGGTCGTCATCGAGCGGAACGCCGGCGCCGGCTCCTCGATCACGGACGAGGAGTTCGGCGCGGCCGGCGCCCGGATACTGGCCACCGCCGACGAGGTCTGGGCCGCCGCCGATCTGCTGCTGAAGGTCAAGGAGCCGGTCGCCGAGGAGTACCACCGGCTGCGCAAGGGCCAGACGCTCTTCACGTATCTGCATCTCGCCGCCTCCCGCGCGTGCACCGACGCCCTGCTGGACTCCGGCACCACCGCCATCGCGTACGAGACCGTCGAGACCGCGAACCGCGCGCTGCCGCTGCTCGCGCCGATGTCCGAGGTCGCGGGCCGGCTGGCGCCGCAGGTCGGCGCGTACCACCTGATGCGCTCGGCCGGCGGCCGGGGCGTGCTGCCGGGCGGCGTGCCCGGTACGGCGGCCGGCCGGGCCGTCGTCATCGGCGGTGGTGTCTCGGGCTGGAACGCCACGCAGATCGCCGTCGGCATGGGCTTCCATGTGACGCTGCTCGACCGGGACATCAACAAGCTGCGCGAGGCCGACAGGATCTTCGGCACGAAGGTCCAGACCATCGTCTCCAACGCCTTCGAACTGGAGAAGGCGGTCGTCGAGGCGGACCTCGTCGTCGGGGCCGTTCTGATCCCGGGCGCGAAGGCGCCGAAGCTGGTCACGAACGAGCTCGTCGCCAAGATGAAGCCCGGAAGTGTACTTGTCGACATTGCGATTGATCAGGGCGGCTGCTTCGAGGATTCGCGGCCGACGACGCACGCCGAGCCGACGTTCCAGGTCCACGACTCGGTCTTCTACTGCGTGGCCAACATGCCGGGAGCCGTTCCGCACACCTCCACGTACGCGCTGACCAACGCCACGCTGCCGTACATCGTGGAGCTCGCGAACCGCGGCTGGCTGGACGCGCTGCGCCGGGACCCGGCCCTCGCCAGGGGGCTCAACACCCATGAGGGCCAGGTGATTTACCGCGAGGTCGCCGAGGCCCATGGGCTGGATCACGCCGAATTGGCCGCGCTTCTGGGCTGATGTGTCAACGCGCTTCGTCAACATCGCGCCAACGGCCGGATCTTGCGCAGCGAGGTCCGGCCGTACGCGTGTCCGGTGGTCGCCGAACGGCGGGTCAACACGCCTCGAACGTAATGCTTTCAACCGTTTCGCGCGTCGGCGAAACATGCCGGGCATGCCTTGGTGAGAGGCTTGTGCGCCCTTGACAGCGAGGTGTTCCGTTGCCGACACATCGGGCCGGGTCCGGCGGATTGTGTTGCTGCGAAGCGGTGACACGCCATAGAGTCGCCAACCGTCGGCATGGTGCCACGCTGACCTATCGATAAGTTTCCTGGTCCCGTCCAAGGAGGTAAGACGACTTGTGAATGAGTCGACATTTACTCCCGGGGGTGGTCAACCAGGAATGCCTGTGAGGAGCCAGAGCCCGTCGTCCGGGCTCAAGGCTGTCGGCTCCGTAGCGGTCCGCACCTTCGCCACCCACCAGCACATGACGACAGCCCACCAGATGATGGACGGCCAACACGTGAACGCCATGGCCGGCAACGAGGGTGGCCGAGAGTCCACTCCATTCGCCGACTACGACGAAGTGCCCGAGGGGCACTTCTACGACCCCGACGCCGAGTACGAGCCCGACCCCGAGTACGCGGCCACCCTCGCCCCCGACGCCGCCCGCCAGCGTCGCGAGCGGATCGGCCCGACCGGGCGTCCCCTGCCGTACTTCCCGATCCCGGGCCCGCTCACCGACCACGGCCCCGCGAAGATCATCGCGATGTGCAACCAGAAGGGCGGCGTCGGCAAGACGACGTCGACCATCAACCTGGGTGCCGCGCTCGCGGAGTACGGCCGGCGTGTGCTGCTCGTCGACTTCGACCCGCAGGGAGCCCTGTCGGTCGGTCTCGGTGTGAACCCGATGGAGCTGGACCTCACCGTCTACAACCTGCTCATGGAGCGGGGCATGGCGGCCGACGAGGTGCTGCTGAAGACCGCCGTGCCCAACATGGACCTGCTGCCGAGCAATATCGATCTCTCGGCCGCGGAAGTGCAGTTGGTGAGCGAGGTCGCGCGCGAGTCCACGCTCCAGCGGGCGTTGAAGCCGCTGATGCAGGACTACGACTACATCGTGATCGACTGCCAGCCCTCGCTCGGTCTGCTGACCGTGAACGCGCTGACCGCCGCGCACAAGGTGATCGTGCCGCTGGAGTGCGAGTTCTTCGCGCTGCGCGGGGTGGCGCTGCTGACGGAGACCATCGAGAAGGTCCAGGAACGGCTCAACCCCGAGCTGGAGCTCGACGGCATCCTCGCCACGATGTACGACTCCCGTACGGTGCACAGCCGTGAGGTCCTCGCCCGCGTGGTCGAGGCCTTCGACGATCACGTCTACCACACGGTGATCGGGCGGACCGTACGCTTCCCGGAGACCACGGTGGCCGGTGAGCCGATCACCACGTACGCCTCGAACTCCGTCGGCGCCGCCGCGTATCGCCAGCTCGCCAGGGAGGTGCTCGCCCGGTGTCACGCCGAGTGAGTCTGCCCGGGGCCGACGAGCTGTTCCGTACGACCGGGGGCATGGCGCTGCAGTCCTCCTCCCCGGCGGACCGGCGCAGGAACGCCAACGGCGAGCCCCGGGTGCCAGCTCCGGCGGGCGAGAGTGATCCGTCCGGTGAACAGGCGGGCGCTGCCGCCGCCTCCGCCTCCTCCACCGCGGTGGAGGAGCACCCCGCCGCCGGTACGGGCGCCCCGGAGCCGCCCCGGAGCCGGACCGCCGACGCCGAGCAGGCCGCCTCCGCGGTGAAGGGGCGACGGCCGCAGGAGGCCGCTTCCGCGTCCTCCGCGGGCCAGGGGCAGGGTCAGGGCCAGGCGCAGGCCGCCGGGCCGCAGAACGGGCAGCAGCGCCGCCGGGGACGTGGCGCCAACCGCCGCCCCAGCGGACGCGAACGGCACGACGAGAAGATCACGGTCTATGTCTCGGCCGAGGAACTGATGGACCTCGAACACGCGCGGCTCGTGCTGCGCGGTGAGCACGGACTCGCCGTGGACCGCGGGCGGATCGTCCGCGAGGCCGTCGCCGTGGTCCTCGCCGACCTCGAATCGCGCGGCGACGCGAGCATCCTCGTACGGCGCCTGCGCGGGCGCTGAAGATAGCCTGCGCGGGCCGCCACTCCGCTCCCGCCCCCAGGACCCCGATGCCCCCGCCCCCCGGTCTCCACCGCCCGTCCCGCCGCACTCTGGGCCGCGGGCCAGGGGCGTCGGCGCCCGAGCCCGTGGTGGAGCCCGCTGTTCCCGCGCCCGCTCCCGTACCCGAGCCTGTGGTGGAGCCCGCGCCCATGCCGGAGCCCGAGCCGGTGCCCGAGCCCGCTGCTGTGCCGGAGCCGGCGTCCGCGCCCGAGGCCGCTCCCGGTGACGGGCGGTTCACCGTACGGCTGGTGAACTTCGAGGGCCCCTTCGACCTGCTGCTCCAGCTCATCTCCAAGCACAAGCTGGATGTGACCGAGGTCGCGCTGTCGAAGGTCACCGACGAGTTCATGGCCCACATCCGCGCCATGGGGCCGGACTGGGACCTCGACCAGACCACCGAGTTCCTGGTCGTCGCGGCGACCCTGCTGGATCTGAAGGCCGCCCGGCTGCTGCCCGCCGCCGAGGTCGAGGACGAGGCCGATCTCGCGCTGCTCGAAGCGCGGGACCTGCTCTTCGCGCGGCTCCTCCAGTACCGCGCGTACAAACAGGTCGCGGAGATCTTCAGCGAGCGCCTGGACACCGAGGCCCGGCGCTATCCCCGTACCGTCGGACTGGAGCCGCACCACGCCGCGCTGCTCCCCGAGGTCGTCATCAGCATCGGGCCCGAGGGGTTCGCGAGGCTCGCCGTGAAGGCGATGCAGCCGAAGCCCAGGCCCCAGGTGTACGTGGAGCACATCCACGCGCCGCTGGTGTCGGTGCGGGAACAGGCGGGGATCGTCGTCGCGCGGCTGCGGGAGCACGGCGAGATCAGCTTCCTGGCGCTCACCGAGGACGCCGCGGACACCCTCACCGTCGTGGCGCGCTTCCTGGCGCTGCTGGAGCTCTACCGGGAGCGTGCCGTCGCCCTGGACCAGGAGGAGGCGCTCGGCGCGCTCATGGTCCGCTGGACGGGCGGGGACGGTGATGTGGAGGCCGCCGTGACGGACGAGTTCGACCGTGAGTCCGGGCCGGCCGGCGAGACGGACGGGAAGCAGGCCGGCGGAACGGACGAGAAGAAGAGGGTGACGGCGTGAGCGAGCGGGAGCGGGAGCAGGCGAGGGAGCGGGCGGCTAGTACGGTCGCGGAGCTGGACCTCAAGCCCGCGCTGGAGGCGGTCCTCATGGTCGTCGACGAGCCCGCCACCGAGGAACATCTCGCCAAGGTCCTCGACCGCCCCCGGCGGGCCGTCGCCGACGCGCTGCGCGAACTGGCCGACGAGTACAGCGTGCAGCGCCGTGGCTTCGAGCTGCGGCTGATCGCCGGCGGCTGGCGCTTCTACACCCGGCCCGAGTACGCGGAGGCCGTGGAGGCGTTCGTGCTCGACGGCCAGCAGGCCCGGCTCACCCAGGCGGCGCTGGAGACGCTGGCGGTCGTCGCGTACCGCCAGCCGGTGAGCCGTTCGCGGGTCTCGGCGGTGCGCGGAGTGAACTGTGACGGTGTCATGCGGACCCTGCTCCAGCGCGGGCTGGTGGAGGAGGCGGGCGCGGAACCCGAAACAGGTGCGATCCTGTACAGGACGACGAACTACTTTTTGGAGCGGATGGGCCTGCGGGGCCTGGACGAGCTCCCGGAACTCGCGCCCTTCCTTCCCGAGGCGGACGCGATCGAGGCCGAGAGCCAGGAAGGCGTTCCGTCGTTCGATCCGGACGCACCGGATACCGACGCAGACGACAAGACGGAACTTTGATGCGAAGCAGCGGCAGGAACAGCGGAAGCGGCAACAGGAGCGGCGGAGGCGGGAGCGGCGGCGGCGACCGGGACAACCGGGGAGCCGGCGGCGGGCGTGACGACGAGCGGAAGCGGCCGTCCCGACCCCGTCCCGAGGAGCGCCGTTACGACGTCGGCCGCTCGGGTCCCACCGGTGGTTCCGGCGCGTCCGGGGCACCCGCCGGCGCGCGCCGTTCCGGCGGTTCCGGCGGTTCCGCGGGCGGCGCCTCCGGCGGGGGCTCCCGTCAGGGCGGGGCCCGGGGAGCGGCGGCCCGCGGCGGTGCCAAGGGCGGTCCCAAGCCTTCGCAGAGCGGTGGCCGCGGCGGGCCGCGGCGCGGTGCGCCGTCCCGTCCGCGCGAGCTGGACGCCAAGATCGAGCAGCGCAACCGCGACCGGTACGCGGACCGGCCCTCGGTCAAGACGCCCAGGACCAACCCGGGCGCCGAGCAGGAGGGCGAGCGGCTGCAGAAGATCCTCGCCCGCGCCGGCATGGGCTCGCGCCGGGCGTGCGAGGAGCTGATCGAGCAGGCCAGGGTCGAGGTGAACGGCGAGATCGTCCTCGAACAGGGCATGCGCGTGAACCCGGACCGCGACGAGATCAAGGTCGACGGGCTCACGGTCGCCGCGCAGTCGCATCTCTTCTTCGCGCTGAACAAGCCGGCCGGGGTCGTCTCCACGATGGGGGACCCCGACGGGCGCCAGAACCTCGGCGACTACGTCACCAACCGCGAGACCCGGCTCTTCCATGTCGGCCGGCTCGACACCGAGACCGAGGGCATCATCCTGCTCACCAACCACGGTGAGCTGGCCCACCGCCTCACGCACCCCAAGTACGGCGTCAAGAAGATCTATCTCGCCGCGATCCAGGGCCCGCTGCCGCGCGATCTGGGCAAGCGGCTGAAGGACGGCATCCAGCTGGACGACGGCTACGCCAAGGCCGACCACTTCCGGGTCGTCGAGAACACGGGCAAGAACTACCTGGTGGAGGTCACTCTCCACGAGGGCCGTAAGCACATCGTCCGCCGGATGCTCGCCGAGGCGGGCTTCCCGGTCGACCGGCTCGTCCGCACGTCCTTCGGCCCGATCCCGCTGGGCGACCAGAAGTCCGGCTGGCTGCGCCGCCTCACCAACACCGAGGTCGGCATGCTGATGAAGGAAGTCGGTCTGTAACCCGCTCGCGGCGTCCCGCCGGGGATACGCCGGACTCCGGGACACGCCGGACATCGCGAAGCCCGCGGCCGTATGGCCGCGGGCTTCTCCCTTGTACGGAGGGCGAGTTCGCCTTTATAGTCAACCTGACCATTAAGCGTGACCGTCAAGCGTGACCGTTCAGCGTGAACAGGAGTGGGGTGGCCATGACGAACCGGGGACGGCGTGTGCCGCGGGGCTACGATCCCGCCGCCTTCGAGCCGTTCGCGGTCACCGTCGATCTCGCCGTCTTCACCGTGCGCCTGGGCCGGCTGCACGTACTCCTCGTCGAGCGGGGCGAGGAACCGTACCGGGGCGGCTGGGCGCTGCCCGGCGGCTTCGTACGGCCCAGGGAGTCCGCCGGACAGGCCGCCCGCCGCGAACTCGCCGAGGAGACCGGTCTGTTGGCGCGGAGCGCGGGCGCGCTCCATCTGGAACAGCTGCGTACCTACAGCGATCCGGACCGCGACCCCAGGATGCGGGTGGTGTCCGTGGCGTACGCCGCGCTCGTCCCCGATCTGCCCGAGCCGCGCGGCGGCGGGGACGCGGCCCGCGCCCGGTGGGTGGAGTTCGGCGCCCGCGGGCCGCTCGCCTTCGACCACGAGCACATCCTCGCCGACGCCTACGACCGGGTCGGCGCCAAGCTCGAATACACCTGTCTCGCCACGGCCTTCTGCCCGCCCGAGTTCACGCTCGGGGAGCTGCGGCAGGTGTACGAGACCGTCTGGGGCGTGGCGCTCGACCGCCCCAACTTCCGGCGCAAGGTCCTCACCACGCCCGGGTTCGTCCAGGCGCTGGAGGGGCCGCCGCGCCGGACGGGTGGCCGGGGGAAACCGGCCGCGCTGTACCGCGCGGGCCCCGCCACCACGCTGCACCCACCTCTGCTGCGACCGGAAGGACGGAAGACATGATCATCGCGAGGGGCCTGACCAAACAGGCCGCCACGGGCTCGTTGATCGGGCTCGCGCTCGGTGACGCGCTGGGCTTTCCCACCGAGTTCAACGATGTGCCGTCGATCCTGGCCAAGTGCGGCCCCTGGCGGGAGATGGCGCTGCCGGAGCCCGCGTTCGTCACGGACGACACCCAGATGACGCTGGCGTTCGCGCGCGGGATCAGGACCGCGATGGACCGGGGCGTGCTCGGTCCGCTGCGGCTGGAGCGGCCGGTGCGCGACGAGTTCGTCAGCTGGTACCACTCCCCGGACAACAACCGCGCCCCCGGCGCCACCTGCATGACCGCCTGCAAGCTCCTCGACAGCGACCGCCCCTGGCAGCGGGCCAGCCGGACCGGCTCCAAGGGCTGCGGCGCCAATATGCGGGTCGCGCCGATCGGGCTCGTCCCCGGCCTCAGCGACGAACAGCGCGCCGGCGCCGCGCAGTTGCAGGCGGCGCTCACCCACGGCCATCCGACGGCGCTCGCCGCCTCCGATCTGACGGCCCGCGCGGTCTATCTGCTGGCCCACGGCGGCGAGCCGCAGGGGCTGGTGGGCCAGCTGCGCTCGTACGCGTACGAGAACCGCGAGCACTACTACCACCGCTGGCTCGGCGACCTCTGGACCCTCGTCGGCGACCCGACCCCCGAGACTTTCATCGCCCGGGGCTGGGACGAGTGCCTGGCAGCCCTGGAACGCCTCCAGGAGGCCCTGCGCACACCCTCCCCGGAGACCGACCCCTGTCTGGCCACCGGGGACGGCTGGATCGCCGAGGAAGCCCTCGCCACGGGTCTGCTCTGCTTCCTCCTCTTCCCCCAGGACCCGGTCACCGCCCTGCGCCGCGCGGCCTGCACGAGGGGCGACTCCGACTCCCTCGCCTGCCTGACGGGCGCGTTCGCGGGCGCGCACCTGGGCGCGGGCGCGTGGCCCCAGGAGTGGGCGGAGCGGATCGAGTACCACGGCGAGCTGATGACGCTGGGCGCGCTCTGGGATTCCTGAGCCGCCCCGTCCTCGGCTCGCTCGTCAGAGCGCCGAGGCGCGGCGTGCGCGGATGAGGAAGTCCTCGACGCGCGCGTGGACCGGCTCGGGCGGCAGGGGGGAGCCCAGCTTCTTGCGCCGGCCCTCGGCGTAGCGGGCGAAGGTCCGGTGCGCGCGGCGGGACAGGAACGCGTGGCGCAGGGCGAGCAGTTCACGGCCGGTGTCGTCGATCCGCTCCACGAGCGGGGAGTGCAGGCACTCCAGGACATTGGGGTTGGTCCGCAGGGCGAGGTGGCAGAAGCGCTCCAGCTCCCAGGAGAACTGCTCCGCGGCCGGGCCCTCGACATGCGCCGGCGGCTTCTCGAAGCGCCAGAAGAGGGGGGCCGGGGCGAGGAAGACACCGCGCCGGTCGGTGTCGCTCCCCTCCGTCGCCAGTCCGAAGGCGCGCGAGCCCATCACACACGCGTAGACGGTGTGTTCACGGACGAGCGCTTCCGGCGAGGTCATGGAGGAGAGGGTACGGCGGCGCCCCGCCGCGTTCGCGGGCATTTCTCTCCGTACCCTGGGACGAGCAGTCGATCACTGAGGAGAACGTCGTGGCGGTACGAGCGGTCCGCGGAGCGGTCCAGCTGGAGCGGGACGAAGCCGGGCACATGGACGACCAGGTCAGGCAGCTCCTCACCGCGATCCTGGAACGCAACGCGCTCACCGCGGACGATCTGATCAGCGTCTGGTTCACTGCCACGCCCGATCTGCACAGCGACTTCCCGGCCGCCGCGGCCCGCGGGCTCGGCATCGTCGACGTCCCCCTGATCTGCGCCCAGGAACTGGACATCGCGGGCGCCCTGCCGCGCGTCGTCCGTATCCTCGCCCATATCGAGTCCGACCTCCCCAAGTCCGAGATCGCGCACGTCTACCTCGGCGCCGCCGCCGCCCTCCGCAAGGACATCGCCCAGTGAGAACCGCCGTCGTCATCGGTACGGGCCTGATCGGCACCTCGGCGGCGCTGGCCCTGGCCGGCCGCGGGGTCACCGTCCATCTCAGCGACCACGACCCCTCGCGCGCCAGGACCGCCGCCGCGCTCGGCGCGGGGACGGACGAGGCGCCCGAGGGCCCCGTCGACCTCGCGATCATCGCCGTACCGCCCACGCATGTCGCCGCCACGCTCTCCGCGGCGATGCGCGACGGCGTGGCCCGCGGCTACCTGGACGTGGCCAGCGTCAAGGGCGGCCCCCGTCGCGAGCTGGAGGCGCTCGGCCTCGATCTCACCGCGTACATCGGTACGCACCCCATGGCCGGCAAGGAGCGCTCGGGGCCGCTGGCCGCGACCGCCGAGCTCTTCGAGGGGCGCCCCTGGGTGCTGACCCCGACCCGCGACACCGACACCGAGGTGCTCAATCTCGCCCTGGAACTGGTCGCGCTGTGCCGCGCCGTGCCGGTGGTGATGGACGCCGACGCGCACGACCGCGCCGTCGCCCTCGTCTCGCACACCCCGCAGCTGATCTCGTCGATGGTCGCCGCCCGGCTGGAGGAGGCCGACGAGACGGCCGTACGCCTCTGCGGCCAGGGCATCCGCGATGTCACCCGGATCGCGGCCTCCGACCCCGGGATGTGGGTCGAGATCCTCTCCGCCAACCCCGGCCCGGTCGCCGACGTACTGGCCGGGGTCGCCGCCGACCTCGGGGAGACGGTCGAGGCGCTGCGGGCGCTCCAGTCCTCGGACGCGGACCAGCGGCGCGGCGGGGCCGCCGGCATCGAGGACGTCCTGCGGCGCGGCAACGCGGGACGGGTACGGGTGCCCGGCAAGCACGGCGCGGCCCCCGCGACGTACGAGATCGTGGCCGTGCTCATCAGCGACCAGCCGGGCGAGCTGGCCCGGATCTTCGCGGACGCGGGCCGCGCCGGGGTCAATGTGGAGGACGTACGGATCGAGCACGCGACCGGGCAGCAGGCGGGTCTGGTGCAGCTGATGGTGGTGCCGTCGGCGGCTCCGGTGCTCTCGGCGGCCCTGCGGGAACGCGGCTGGTCGATCCGGCAGTAGTCCGGCGGTGGCCCGGTAGCGGTCCGGCACGGTCCGGCAGCGGTCCGGCGTGGGTGGTCCCGCGGGTTGGTCCGCGTCCCGCCGAACGGGTGCATGAGGGGTCCTGAACACTCGGTAACCTTGTGCGGGGGCGTCTGTGCGTCCCCGCACATCGACCCCCTTGAACCAGGAAGGTGTCCGACCCCCGTGGACAACGGAGCAACCCCCGCCCGGACCGCACCGGCCGCAGTGATCGTCGCCATCGACGGGCCCTCCGGCACGGGCAAGTCGAGCACCTCCAAGGCCGTGGCCACCCAGCTCGGTCTGAGCTACCTGGACACCGGCGCGCAGTACCGCGCGATGACCTGGTGGATGATCACCAACGGTGTCGACGTCGCGGACCCCGCCGCCATCGCGACCGCCGCGGGCAAGCCCGTACTGCTCTCCGGGACCGACCCGGCCGCCCCCACGATCACCGTGGACGGGGCGGACGCCTCCGGGCCGATCCGTACCCAGGAGGTCACCTCCAAGGTGAGCGCGGTCAGCGCCGTTCCCGAGGTACGGACCGTCGTCACCGAGCTCCAGCGCTCCATCGCCGCGTCGGCCGCGAACGGGATCGTGGTCGAGGGCCGCGACATCGGTACGACCGTGCTGCCGGACGCCGACCTCAAGATCTTCCTCACCGCGTCCCCGGAGGCGCGCGCCGCCCGGCGCAGCGGTGAGCTGAAGGGCAAGGAGGCGACCGATGTCGCCGCCACCAAGGACGCCCTGGCCAAGCGGGACGCGGCCGACTCCGGCCGTAAGACGTCCCCGCTCGCGAAGGCCGGCGACGCGGTCGAGGTGGACACCACGGATCTCACGCTCCAGCAGGTCATCGAGTGTGTCGTGACCCTGGTCGAGGAGAAGCGGGCCGCGCGGTGAGCACACCGTCGGCACCGGCGGCCGGAGCCACGTCCCCGAAGGACGCGGCCCCGGCCCCGGTCTCGGAGAAGGGCGCGGCGGTCGGGCGCGGCATCGGCATCGGGCTGATGTACGGCCTGTGGAGGCCGCGGGTGCTGGGCGCGTGGCGGGTCCCGGCGAGCGGCCCCGTCATCCTCGCCGTCAACCACGCGCACAACATCGACGGCCCGATGCTGATGGGCACCGCGCCCCGGCCGGTGCACTTCCTGATCAAGAAGGAAGCGTTCATCGGCCCGCTCGACCCGTTCCTGCGGGCCATCGGGCAGCTGAAGGTGGACCGTACGGTCGCCGACCGCGCCGCGATCACCGACGCGCTCGGGGTGCTCAGGGACGGCGGGGTGCTGGGGATATTCCCCGAGGGCACCCGGGGCGAGGGAGACTTCGCCTCACTGCGCGCCGGGCTGGCGTACTTCGCCGTACGGTCCGGCGCGCCGATCGTGCCGGTGGCGGTCCTGGGCAGTACGGAGCGCCGGGGCCGGCTGATACGGGCGCTGCCCCCGCTGCGCAGCCGCGTGGACGTCGTCTTCGGCGACGCCTTCGAGGCGGGGGACGGCACCGGGCGGCGCACCCGCAAGGCGCTGGACGACGCCACCGCGCGCATCCAGGAGCGGCTGACCGTCCACCTGGAAAACGCGAGGCGCCTGACCGGGCGCTAGCGGACACTTGAGTACTTGAGTAGTGCACCGCGTACCGCGGCGCACCGATCACGATGAACGAGGTACGGACTTCATGAACGACCAGATCGACTCCGCCGACGAGCACGGAGAGCTCGGCGATGCCGAGTACGCGGACTTCATGGAGCTTGCCGCTCAGGAGGGGTTCGAGCCCGAGGAGGTGGAGGGCGCGATCGGTGAGGCCGGTCATGGCCCGCTGCCCGTCCTCGCCGTCGTCGGCCGCCCGAATGTCGGCAAATCCACTCTCGTGAACCGGATCATCGGCCGCCGTGAGGCGGTCGTCGAGGACAAGCCCGGGGTCACCCGCGACCGGGTCACCTACGAGGCCGAGTGGGCGGGCCGCCGCTTCAAGATCGTCGACACCGGCGGCTGGGAGCAGGACGTCCTCGGTATCGACGCCTCCGTCGCCGCCCAGGCCGAGTACGCGATCGAGGCGGCCGACGCGGTCGTCTTCGTCGTGGACTCCACGGTCGGCGCGACCGACACCGACACGGCCGTGGTCCGGCTGCTGCGCAAGGCGGGCAAGCCCGTCGTGCTCTGCGCCAACAAGGTCGACGGCCCGAGCGGCGAGGCCGACGCCACGGCCCTCTGGTCGCTCGGGCTCGGCGAGCCCCACCCGGTCTCCTCGCTGCACGGCCGGGGCACCGGCGACATGCTCGACGCGGTGCTCGAAGCGCTGCCCGAGGCCCCGGCGCAGACGTTCGGCACCGCCCTCGGCGGCCCCCGCCGTATCGCGCTCATCGGCCGCCCGAACGTCGGCAAGTCGTCCCTGCTGAACAAGGTCGCGGGCCAGGACCGCGTCGTCGTCAACGAGATCGCGGGCACCACCCGTGACCCGGTCGACGAGCTGATCGAACTGGGCGGCGTCGTCTGGAAGTTCATCGACACCGCCGGTATCCGGCGCCGGGTCCATCTCCAGGAGGGCGCGGACTACTACGCCTCGCTGCGTACCGCCGCCGCCGTCGAGAAGGCCGAGGTGGCGGTCGTACTGATCGACACCAGCGAGTCCATCAGCGTCCAGGACCAGCGGATCATCACGATGGCCGTCGAGGCGGGCCGCGCCCTGGTCATCGCGTACAACAAGTGGGACACCCTCGACGAGGAGCGCCGCTACTACCTGGAGCGGGAGATCGAGACGGAGCTGGCACAGGTCGCCTGGGCCCCCCGGGTGAATGTCTCGGCGCGCACCGGCCGCCATATGGAGAAGCTGGTCCCGGCGATCGAGACGGCCCTCGCGGGCTGGGAGACCCGGGTTCCGACGGGCCGGCTCAACGCGTTCCTGGGCGAGCTGGTCGCCGCGCATCCGCACCCGGTCCGGGGCGGCAAGCAGCCCCGCATCCTGTTCGGTACGCAGGCGGGCACGAAGCCGCCGCGCTTCGTGCTCTTCGCCTCGGGCTTCATCGAGGCCGGCTACCGGCGCTTCGTGGAGCGCCGGCTGCGCGAGGAGTTCGGCTTCGAGGGCACCCCGATCCATATCTCCGTACGGGTGCGCGAGAAGCGCGGCCGCAAGAAGTAGGCCGGGAAGCCCGGACGTACGTCAACGCCGGAAGCGGTGGGGCCCGGCACGGAATCGTCCC
>NZ_JBHTZS010000048.1:0-42074 GCF_042790125.1 Streptomyces scopuliridis | reverse complement strand
GAAGCTAAGCCTCACAGCGCCGATGGTACTGCAGGGGGGACCCTGTGGGAGAGTAGGACGCCGCCGAACAATCTTTGTGGGAATGCCCCGCACCTTCTGGTGCGGGGCATTTCTGCGTTCAAGGTCCATTTCGTGGAGCAGCAGCCGGTAATGGGTAGCCGATTGAAGTCCTCGGTCTCGGCTACCCATCTTCGCCCTCAGAGGCGTCCCGCAGCCTTCAGTGCCAGATATGCGTCAGCGAGGGCCGGAGCGAGGTTTTCCGGGGTGGCGTCGACGACTGTGACGCCGTAACGCTGCAATTGTTCTGCCGTACGACGTCGCTGGGCCTGCGCCTGTGTACCGGCGGCGGCCTCGTAGACCGCGTCCACTGTGCCCCGCCCTCGGCTCATCTTCTCGACGTGGGGATCGGCGACGGACGCCACCAGGACCGTATGGCGTCGGGTCAACTGAGGCAGGACCGGGAGGAGCCCTTCTTCGATGGGTGCGGCGTCGAGGGTGGTGAGCAGCACGACGAGTGATCGACGTGGGGCGTTCTTCAGTGTGGCCGCGGCGAGGCCGCGCGCGTCGGTCTCCACGAGTTCTGGTTCGAGTGGGGCGAGCGCATTCACCAACGCGGGCAGGACGTCGCCCGCTGCGCGGCCCCTGACCTGGGCGCGGGTACGGCGGTCGTATGCGAGGAGGTCCAGTCGATCGCCTGCTCGTGAGGCGAGCGCGGCCAGGAGCAGTGTGGCGTCCATGGCCGCGTCGAGGCGGGGGACATCGCCGACCCGGCCGGCTGAGGTGCGGCCGGTGTCGAGGACGACGAGGATGTGCCGGTCGCGTTCGGGACGCCAGGTCCGTACGGCGACGGCTGACTGGCGCGCCGTGGCCCGCCAGTCGATCGACCGGGTGTCGTCACCGGGTACGTACGCGCGGAGGCTGTCGAACTCGGTGCCCTCGCCGCGTGTCAGCAGGCTCGTACGGCCGTCGAGCTCTCGCAGACGGGCCAGTCGGGAGGGCAGGTGCTTGCGGCTGTGGAAGGGCGGCAGCACGCGTACGGTCCAGGGCACCTCGTGGTGGCCCTGGCGGGCCGCCAGACCCATGGGGCCGAACGAGCGCACCGTGATCCGTTCCGCGTGGCGGTCGCCGCGGCGGGTGGGGCGCAGCAGCGTGGTGAGCCGACGGCGCTCGCCCGCCGGCACGGTCACCTTGTGCCGTGACGTCGCCTGTTCGTCGCCAGGGAGCCAGCTGCTGGGCGGCCAGGCGTCGCGGAGGTGGGCGCGCAGGCGGCGGCCCGAGAGGTTGGTGACGGTGAGGTGGACCTCGGCGCCGTCACCGAGTCGAACTGACGTATCACCACTTCGGGTGAATCGGAGCGTTCGCACTGGTGCGGCGAGGGCGTAGTCGCACAGAATTGCTAGCGAGAGCGGGGCGTTGACAGCGAGGATGCCGGCCCAGCTGGGGGCGAAGAGGCCGACGGGGAGTGAGCCGAGGGCCGCGAGCAGCGCGGTTCGTCCGGTGAGGGCCACGGGTTCACCGGCTCATCGGGGGACGGGGACATGGGCGAGTATCGCGGTGATGACGGAGTCGGTCGTGACCCCCTCCATCTCGGCTTCGGGCCGGAGTTGGACGCGATGGCGGAGTGTGGGGAGGGCCAGGGCCTTCACATCGTCGGGGGTGACATAGTCCCGGCCGGTGAGCCAGGCCCAGGCGCGGGCGGTGGAGAGCAGGGCGGTGGCGCCTCGTGGGGAGACGCCGAGGGCGAGTGAGGGGGATTCACGAGTGGCACGGCAGATATCGACGACGTAGCCCGCGATTTCGGGCGAGACGGTGGTGCGGGCGACGGCGGCGCGTGCCGCTTCCAGGTCGGCGGGCCCGGCGACGGGCCGTACCCCCGCGGCCTGGAGGTCACGCGGGTTGAAGCCTTGCGCATGGCGGGTCAGGACATTGACCTCGTCGTCGCGGGACGGCAGCGGGACGGTCAGTTTGAGGAGGAATCGGTCGAGCTGGGCTTCGGGGAGGGGGTAAGTGCCTTCGTATTCGACCGGGTTCTGGGTGGCGGCCACCAGGAATGGATCGGGTAGCGGCCGGGGGGTGCCGTCGACCGTGACCTGGCGCTCCTCCATCGCCTCCAGCAGCGCCGACTGGGTCTTGGGCGGCGTCCGGTTGATCTCGTCGGCCAGCAGCAGATGGGTGAAGACGGGGCCTGGCTGGAAGGAGAACTCCGCGGTCCTCGCGTCGTAGACGAGGGAGCCGGTGATGTCGCTCGGCATCAGGTCGGGGGTGAACTGGACGCGCTTGGTGTCGAGTTCGAGGGACGCGGCGAGTGCCCGTACGAGGAGAGTCTTCGCGACGCCGGGCACTCCTTCGAGGAGCACATGCCCTCGGCAGAGCAGGGCGACCACAAGCCCGGTGACGGCGGGGTCCTGGCCGACCACCGCCTTCGCGATCTCCGCGCGCAGGGCCTCCAGGGAAGCGCGGGCGCTGTCCGCGTTCCCGGCGTCACCGGTGTGCGCGGCGTTCTGTGCGGTCGGGGCACTCATGAGGTGCGTACCTCTCTTTCGAGGGCGTCGAGTTGGTCCGCGAGGCGGACAAGAGCGGCATCGTCGGTCGGCGCCGGACCGAAGAGCAGGGTGCGCGGATCTCGGGCGGTGTCCGGGAGCCGGGCGGAGACGGCGGGGATCAGGACGTCGGGGGAGTGGGCGTCGGCCGGCGGCACGCCGAGGAGGGGCGCGAGGCGGTCACGGGTTGCCGAGCGCAGGGACGAGGCGGCGTGGTCCCTGGCGTTCGCCTTGCGGTAGAGGCGGGCGCGGCCCTCGGTGGACTCCGAGGCCCGGATGGCGACGGGGAGTCGTTCGGCCACGAGCGGGCCCAGGCGGCGGGCACGCCAGACGGCGGCGAGCACCGCGGCGAGGAAGAGCTGGAAGGCGCCCCAGAGCCAGCCGGAGGGGATGAGATCGAGGAAGCCACTGTCGTCTCCGCTCTCGGCGGCGGCGGAACCATCACTGAGCGAGGGGAGGTACCAGACGAGATGAGGCCGGGAACCGAGCAGTTGAAGAGCGAGCGACGCGTTGCCGCGTTGGTCGAGGCGGTCGTTGTACAGGATGTCGGGAGAGCCGAGAAGGACGGTGTCTCCGTCTTCGGTGCCGGTGTCCCTGATTCTGAGCAGGGTCGGGACGCCGTCGCTCGTGTAGCAGGCGTCGGCGTCGGCGATGTCGGTGGCGTATCGCTCACCTCCGATGTCGACGGTGCCCGCGCGGTCGGCGGCGGGCAGCGGGCATCGCGGGGCGCGTTCCGCGACCGGGGCGGGGGTGTCCGTGCGGACTCCCGGCGCCAGGGTGTCGACGGAGGGCGGACCGGCGCCGAGCAGGACGGTGCGGCCTCCCGAGGGCGCCGTCACGGTGTACAGGGAGCGCTGCTGGTGTTCTGTCAGCAGGTCGGGATTGGTGACGAGGAGCGTGGTGTCGGGGCCGGCCGCGGCGGTGGCCTCGTCCAGCGTGGTGACGGCTTCGACGGTGACTCCACGGTCCTTGAGGAGTTCGGCGACGGCGCGGCTGCCGAACCGGTCGGCCGAGCGCGGGTCGAGGCGGCCGTGCTGGTCACCGGAGTTGAGGGTGGCCATGGTGATCCCGGCCGCGAGCAGAATCACGAGCGCGAGGACCAGTCCGCGGCTGCGGGTCCACACCTGTCGGGTGGTGGGGGAGAGCGAGGTGGAGCTGATCGTGGAGGTCACTCGGCCGTTCCTCCGGATGCGGTGCTCAGCTGCGGCTTCGCCCTTTCCAGGTCGAGATCGAGTGCGCTCAGCCGCCGGTATGTGTCCTCGTCGGCGGTGCGGCCCCCGTATGTGATGTCGTCGAAGTCCCTGGCGGCCGCGCGCAGTCGGGCCGCGTGGCCGGGGAGCGGGCGGCCCGCCTCGGAGGCGGCCTCGTCTGCGGTGCGGCCGGGGCGCGGGTCGAGCAGGGCCCGTTCCTCCAGGGAGCGGACGATGGCGCGCATGCGTTCCTGGGCGGCCTGGTTCCAGCGGCCGGCGGCGGCGTGTGTGTCCGCGGTGGTGCGGTGCTCCGCCGCGCTGCGGGGGCCCCGCTCGAAGAGCGTGCGTGCTGTCCCGGGTATGCGGCGCGGTGTACCCAGCCTCCACCAGAGAGCGGCGAGGAGCGCGACGACGATCAGCACGATGACGACGAGACCGAGCGGGCCGCCGGGGGCCGCGCCGGAGGCGGAGTCGAAGAGGTCGCCGACCCACTCCCAGAAGCGGTTGAGCGCGCGCTGGAGGAGGTTCGGGTCGTTCTCGTGGTACGTCGGCCTGGACAGCTCGCGCTCCGCCGCTTCCCGGGCCGGAACGCGAGGGGTGTCCACCGGTATGTCGTCGTCCGCGCGGACGAGTTGCCGCGCGAGTGCCGTTCCCCCCGTGGTGGACACCGCGTCAGTTCCCCGGGGAGCCGTGGCCCGGCGGCTGTGTGCCGTAGCCCGCCACGCCGGCGGCCCGTGCCAGTTCGAGATCGAGGGCCTCACGCCGGATGCGCTGGTCGATATAGAGGAGCACGGTCACCCCGGCGGAGATCGGATAGGTGATCGTGGAGGCGATCACCGAGCCGATGCCGGTGACGATCAGGTACGGCCAGCTGTAGTCCGGGCCACTGCCGGAAAGCAGGCCGGCGAGACCCGCGCTGTCCACCGCGGTGGCGATGATGGCGGTCGGGATGGCGATGATCAGCGAGATCAGGAAGGAGATCAGCAGCGTAAGAAGCAGGATGCCGAAGGTGCGCCACCAGGCGCCCGTGACGAGCTTGGCGGAGCGCCGCATGGCGGACAGCACGCTCTGGCGTTCCAGCATGAGCGCGGGGGACGCGAGGCTGAAGCGGACCATCAGCCACACGACGACAGCGAGGGCGGCCATCCCGCCGAGCGCGGTGAGCGCGGCTCCTCCGGCCGAGCCCATCAGGAGGCCGGGAAGGATCGCGACGGTCATGATGGCAGCGCTCATCAGCGGCAACAGCAGGGTCAGGCCCAACAGTTGCGGAAGCCGGGGACGGGCCTCTTTCCAGGCTTCGGAGAGCTTGACAGGACGCCCCAGCACGGAGCGGCTGATCACTATGGTCAGTACGGCCGTGGTGAACAGGGTGCCGATGATCAGAATGGCGAGCGCCGGGATCTCGGACACGAGGGTGGACGAGAGCGAGTCGGCGGCCTGACTGAGGACTTCCGACGGGCTCGCGTTCGGGTCGAGTTCGACCGGCTCCGGGAGCAGGTAGCGGCGGAAGAGGATGTCGGCGATCTGGGAGACCACGGCGACGGCGAGGGTGACGCTGAGCACCACCCGCCAGTGGGTGCGCATCGTGGAGACGGCGCCGTCGAGGATCTCGCCGACCCCGAGAGGCCGGAGCGGGATGACACCCGGCTTGGCGGCGGGCGGCGGGCCCCAGCCGGGTCCGCCACCCTGGGGTGGCCCGCCCCAGCCCTGCGTGGGCCGGGGAATGGCGGGTCCTGCGCCGGGGGCGCTCGGCGGGGACCACTGACCGGCCGGCGGCTGGGCCGCGGACCACTTCGAGGAGGAGCCGGTGTCGTCGGCGGGCGCGGCAGGTCTGGGCACACCGGAGTCCTGGCCGTCGGACGGGGCGGATCCGGGCGAGGCCCAGCCCGGAGTGTCGTTCACGGTCGTCCACCTCGTGGATTGGTTGCGGGGCCGGCTCGGCGAGCCGGCGCTTCAACAGTGCCTGTCCGCGGAGCGGGGCGGCGGGCTGGCAGCCATCGTGCCACGCGCCGCGCTCCGGCGGACCGGGGGCCGTATCTCCTTCTGTGCTCCGTCCTCGTTCTCTGCTCCGTCCTTGCCTTCATTGTCCGTGCCGCAGCGGGCAGACTGAGCGGATGGCTGATCAGTACGCACCAACCCCGGCCGGCGCCGGGCCGCCCATGCTCCCCTCGATCCGCTGGGACGAGCCGCCGGAAGGGCCCGTACTGGTACTTCTCGACCAGACGAGACTTCCGGCCGAGGAGACCGAGCTGGTCTGTACGGACGTGCCGGCTCTGGTGCGGGCGATCAGGGCGCTGGCGGTGCGTGGGGCGCCGCTGCTGGGCATCGCGGGCGCCTATGGGGTGGCGCTCGCCGCGGTACGGGGCTTCGACGTGGAGGACGCGGCGGAGCGGCTGGCCGGGGCGCGGCCCACCGCTGTGAACCTCGGCTACGGAGTGCGGAGGGCGCTTGACGCGTACCGGGAGGCGGTCGGCAAGGGCGCCGATCCGGAGCAGGCGGGGGCCGCGGCGCTCGCCGAGGCCAGGCGGCTGCACCGTGAAGACGCCGAGGCCAGCGCGCAGATGGCGGCGTTTGGGCTTACGCTCCTCGATGAACTGCTGCCGGGTGGCGGCCACCGCATCCTGACCCACTGCAATACCGGGGCGCTCGTCTCGGGCGGGGAGGGGACCGCGTTCGCCGTCGCGTTGTCGGCCCACCGGGCCGGTCGGCTGCGGCGCCTGTGGGTGGACGAGACCCGTCCGCTCCTCCAGGGCGCCCGGCTGACGGCGTACGAGGCGGCTCGCAACGGGATGGCGTACACATTGCTCACGGACAACGCGGCGGGCTCGCTCTTCGCGGCGGGGGAGGTGGACGCCGTTCTGATCGGGGCGGACCGGATCGCGGCCGACGGGTCGGTGGCGAACAAGGTGGGGAGTTATCCGCTCGCCGTGCTGGCCAGGTACCACCATGTGCCGTTCGTCGTGGTCGCCCCGACCACCACGATCGACCTCGGTACCCCGGACGGGGCGTCGATCGAAGTGGAGCAACGACCGGGGCAGGAAGTGACGGAGCTCACGGCACCGCGGACAGCGGTGGCGGGAGTGGAGACGGGAGGTGGGATGCCGGTGGCGCCGCTGGGAACGCAGGCGTTCAACCCGGCCTTCGATGTCACCCCTCCGGAACTGGTGACGGCGATCGTCACCGAATACGGCGCGCTGTCCCCGGTGACCGGGGACGGAATCGCGGAGCTGTGTGCCAGGTCACGCCAAGGTAACGATGAGCTAATGGGATGATGTCGATATGAAGGGACGTGTCCTTGTCGTCGATGACGACACCGCACTCGCCGAGATGCTCGGCATTGTGCTGCGTGGTGAAGGTTTCGAGCCGTCGTTCGTAGCGGACGGTGACAAGGCACTGGCCGCCTTCCGTGAGGCCAAGCCGGATCTGGTGCTGCTGGATCTGATGCTGCCCGGCCGCGACGGTATTGAGGTGTGCCGGCTGATCAGGGCCGAGTCCGGGGTGCCCATCGTCATGCTCACGGCCAAGAGCGACACGGTCGACGTGGTGGTGGGGCTGGAGTCCGGGGCCGATGACTACATCGTCAAGCCGTTCAAGCCGAAGGAGCTGGTGGCGCGCATCAGGGCGCGGCTGCGCAGGTCCGAGGAGCCGGCGCCGGAGCAGCTGGCCATCGGTGATCTGGTCATCGATGTGGCGGGTCACTCCGTGAAGCGGGAGGGGCAGTCGATCGCCCTGACGCCGCTGGAGTTCGACCTGCTGGTCGCGCTCGCCCGTAAGCCGTGGCAGGTGTTCACCCGTGAGGTGCTTCTTGAGCAGGTGTGGGGCTACCGGCACGCCGCGGACACCCGGCTGGTCAATGTGCATGTGCAGCGGCTGCGCTCCAAGGTCGAGAAGGACCCCGAACGGCCCGAGATCGTGGTGACCGTCCGCGGGGTCGGTTACAAGGCGGGACCGAGCTGATATGAGCGGCGGCAGCGCTGCTCCGAAGCCCGGTGAACCGGGAGTCCGTGCGGGGCGGGCTGCCGGGCCGGGGCATGCGCTGGCGCGGTTCGTCCGGCTGTTCCAGAGCGGCAGGCTGCTTCAGGACGGCTCGCCCGGCGGACCGGTGCTGCGGCTCCTGGTGCGCTGGGTGCGGCGTCCGCTGCTGCCCGCGGTACGGCTGTGGCGGCGCAATATCCAGCTCAGGGTCGTCGCGGCGACGCTGCTGATGTCGCTCGGTGTGGTGCTGCTGCTCGGGTTCGTGGTCATCGGGCAGGTGCGCAACGGCCTGCTGGAGGCGAAGGAGAAGGCGGCCCAGAGCCAGGCGGCCGGCGGGTTCACCGTGGCGAAGGAGAAGGCCGACGCCCCGGCGGCGCCCGGAGCCCGGGAGGGCGACGGGACGAACGGCAGGTCGGGGAGGAACTCCGTCAACTGGCGGTCCGACCTTGTCGAACAGCTCGCCAGTGGCGGCCCGGGTGCGTTCAATGTGGTGGCGCTGAGCCCCGACGCGGCGGACGCCGTGTCCACCAGCCGGGCGCCGCGTGTCTCGGGCGGGGTGGACTTCGCCAGCGTTCCCGCGGATCTGCGGACGGCGGTCGCGCAGGGGACCGGGCCGTTCCAGACGTACGCCCAGATCAAGTACACCGGGGCCACCGAAGCCCGGGAGCCGGAGCCGGGGCTGATCATCGGCAAGCGGCTGAACGACGTCGACCGCAACGCGTACGAGCTGTACTACATATTTCCGCTGACGCAGGAGGAGCAGTCGCTCAACCTGGTCAAGGTCACGCTCGCCACGGCCGGGCTCTTCGTGGTCGTGCTGATCGGGGCGATCGCCTGGCTGGTGGTGCGGCAGGTCGTCACGCCCGTACGGATGGCCGCGGGGATCGCCGAGCGGCTCTCCACCGGCCGTCTCCAGGAGCGGATGAAGGTCACCGGCGAGGACGACATCGCCCGCCTCGGCGAGGCCTTCAACAAGATGGCGCAGAACCTCCAGCTCAAGATCCAGCAGCTGGAGGAGCTCTCCAGGATGCAGCGGCGCTTCGTCTCCGATGTCTCGCACGAGCTGCGTACGCCTCTGACGACCGTGCGGATGGCCGCCGACGTCATCCATGAGGCACGCGGTGACTTCGATCCGGTGACGGCGCGCTCCGCCGAACTGCTCGGTGACCAGCTGGACCGCTTCGAGTCGCTGCTGTCGGATCTGCTGGAGATCAGCCGCTTCGACGCGGGCGCGGCGGCGCTGGAGGCCGAGCCGATAGATCTGCGCGAAGTGGTGCGCCGGGTCATCGGCGGCGCCGAGCCGCTGGCGGAGCGCAAGGGCAGCCGGATCCGGGTCCTCGGGGACGAACAGCCCGTCGTCGCCGAGGCCGACGCGCGCCGGGTCGAGCGGGTGCTGCGCAATCTCGTCGTCAACGCCGTCGAGCACGGCGAGGGCCGGGATGTCGTCGTACGGCTGGGCGCGGCGGGCGGGGCGGTGGCGATCGCCGTACGCGACTACGGCGTGGGGCTCAAGCCAGGCGAGGCGACCCGGGTGTTCAACCGCTTCTGGCGGGCCGATCCGGCCCGTGCCAGGACGACCGGGGGGACCGGACTCGGGCTGTCGATCGCCGTCGAGGACGCCCGGCTGCACGGCGGCTGGCTCCAGGCGTGGGGGGAGCCGGGCGGCGGCTCCCAGTTCCGGCTGACGCTGCCGCGTACGGCGGACGAGGCGCTGCGCGGCTCGCCCATACCGCTGGAGCCCGAGGACTCCCGGCGCAACCGCGAGCGCGGCGGCGCCCAGGATGCCAAGGAGACCGCGCAGCGGCTGGCCAGTGTGCCGCTCCAGCCGGGCGCGGACCGCTCGGCGCAGGCCGGAGCCCCCGGCGTGCCCGCCCCGCCCCGTACGACGGCGACGGTGGACCCGGCGGCTCTGCCCGGCAGCGGTGCGCGGGTGGTGGCGCGGCCCACCGGGGAGCGGCCGTCCGAGAGCGAATCCGATCGCTTCGATCACGATCGCTCCGATCACTCTGTACGCCGGGCTCCGGAGCGGGAGGACACAATTCGTGGGCGCTGACCGCCGTCGTTATGGCCCGGGGCGCGCGGTCCGTACGCCGACGCTGCTGGCGGCCGTCGCCGCACTGCTGGCCGGGTGCGCGTCGGTCCCCGACAGTAGCGACGTCGAGCCGGTCAAGGCGTCGCCGCCCGGTGAGTCCCAGGTGCGGGTGTATGCCGTGCCTCCCCGGGAGAAGGCGGAGCCGGACGAGATCGTCAACGGCTTCCTGGAGGCCATGACCAGCGATGATCCCGACTTCGTGATGGCCAGGAAGTATCTGACGAAGAAGGCGTCGGATTACTGGCGGCCGGGCGCAGGTACGACGGTGCTGCGCGCCGCGCCCGACCCGGCGGGCCCGAAGGAGCTTTCCGGCGCCGACGGCTCCGCTCTCACCTATCCGCTGTACGGCGACCGGATCGCGGATGTGGACTCCGTACACGCCTACCAGCCGACCGAACCGAGCGAGTACACCGGAGAGATCCGGCTGGTCCGGCAGAACGTCGGGGGTGCCAAGGAGTGGCGGATCGACAGCCTGCCGCAGGGGCTGGTGCTCGGTGAGTCGGACTTCCAGCGCAACTACCGGTCGGTCAATAAGTATTACTTCGCGTCGGGGAAGAACTGGCTGGTCGCCGACCCTGTCTACATCCGTCAGCGAATAGACCCCACGACCCGGATGGATCCGGTGACCCAGGCGGTCAAGGTGCTGCTCGACGGGCCGACGAACTGGCTGAAGCCGGTGGTCGACTCGCCCTTCCCCGCCGGTACGGCGCTCCAGAAGGGCACCCAGTCGCTGGAGTTCGACGACCGCAACGCCCTCAAGGTGCCGCTGAACGACAAGGCGTCCAAGGCGGGCCGTACGCAGTGCCGGAAGATGGCGGCGCAGCTGCTCTTCACGCTGCGGGATCTCACGTCCACACCGGTCGGGCAGGTCGAGCTGCTGGCCGACGGGTCCTCGCTCTGTGTGCTGAGCGGCGACCAGGCCGAGGAGTTCGCGCCCGACCGCACCACCGGCCGGTCCGACAATCCGTATTTCGTCGACGACCGCGGACGGCTGTCGCTGCTGCGGGCGAGCGCCGACGAGAGCGTCGACCGGTCGCATGTCATCGGACCGTTCGGCAGCGGCGGCGTGAAGCTCGGCTCGGTGGCGGTGGCCCGCGACGAGAAGCGTGCGGCGGGCGTCACGGAGGACGCCAAGTCGCTCTATGTGTCGTCCATACTGTCGGACGGCGAGCTGGCCCCCGCGCTTGTGTCCAGCGGCGGTCCGGCGCACAGCCGGCTGTCCCCGCCGAGCTGGGACGGGCACGGTGATCTGTGGATCGCGGACCGCGACCCCGGCAAGCCGCGGCTGCTGCGGTTCGCGGGGGGCACCGGTACGCCGCGACCGGTCACGGTCGAAGGGCTCGGCAACGGGCGTATCCAGGGGCTTCGGGTGTCGGCGGACGGGGTACGCATCGCGCTGCTCGTAGCCGAGGGCGGACGGACCACGCTCCGGATCGGACGGGTGGAGCGGAGCGGCTCCGCGGCCGATCCGACCGTGTCCGTGGCGCAACTCCAGTCGGTGGCCCCGCAGATGGAAACGGTGACCGCGGTGTCCTGGGCCGGGCCGAGCCGGCTGGTGGTCGTCGGCAAGGAGTCCGGCGGTGTACAGCAAATGCGCTATATCCAGACCGATGGATCGACCTCGGCCGCGAGCGTGCTGCCCGGTCTGAACCAGGTGACCGCGATCGCGGCGGCGAACGACGACCGGCAGCCGCTGGTGGCAGATTCCGACGACGCCGGGATCGTCCGGCTGCCCTCCGGGGGGAACTGGCAGACGATGGTCGAGGTGGGCTCGTCGCCCGTCTACCCCGGCTGACACGTACGCGCCGGTCGGGGCTCCGCGAGCGCGCGGGATCGGGCCCCCGGGGGTGTTCCGGAGTGCCTGGCGGAACGAACCGGATCTTTGCCTGAACGAGTTGTCCACAGGGGTGGCCCGGCGCCCTCGTCGTTGGCACAGTGGTTGCCATGCGGGCGTGGTGGCGGGAGATCACCGGCCTGGTGCTGCCGGTCGCCTGTGGCGGCTGCGGGAGCCCCAGGACACCTCTGTGTGAGGACTGCGGACGGGCCCTGTACGGCACCTGGCCGTGCCGGGTACGGCCCGCGCCGGAGCCCGCGGGATTGCCGGCCGTCCATGCCGCCGCGCCGTACGAGGACGCCGTACGGGCCGTCCTGCTGGCGCACAAGGAGCGCGGCGCCCTCGGGATGGCGGCGCCGCTGGGGCGGGCCCTGGCGGGGGCCGTGCGGGCCGCCGCGCCGTCCGGCACGGGGGTCGGTCCGCTGCTGCTGGTGCCGGTGCCCTCCACGCGCCGTGCGGTCGGGGCGCGGGGACACGACGCGGCCCGCAGGATCGCGCTGGCCGCCGCCGGGGAGCTGCGGCGCGCCGACCGGCCGTGCCGGGTTCTTCCGGTGCTGCGGCAACGGCGCGCGGTGGCCGACCAGACGGGCCTCGGCGCCCGTCAGAGGCTGGCGAATCTGTCCGGGGCGCTGGAGGTCGCCGTCGGGGGCGCGCGGCTGCTGGAGGGCGGCAGGGTGGTGCTGGTGGACGATCTCATGACGACCGGCGCCTCGCTCGTCGAGGCGGCGAGGGCACTGCGTGCCGCGACGGGCCCCGGCATTCCGGGATTCGTGCAGGTGAGCGCGGCAGTTGTCGCCGCGCCGCCGCTCTCCTTCGAAATAAACCGGAACTGATCAGAAGCGTGCATCGTTGCAGGTAATGAGGGCAGGAGAGTAACTGAACAGAGGTACGTGCCGGTAGCGGGTGCCGACACCCGTCCGACAGGGCTATGTTCGGATATGAGGAGTGGCGCGAGTCATGATTCGCTGAATACCCCGTGTTGCGTCGGCGTTTTTCAGAACCTTGGAAGTTCGGGGGATGGGGATGATGCCGATGGGGGAGGAGGAGGTGAAAGTCGCCAAGTCCGAGGCTCCGGTGATTACCGGAGTCTGGTGCAACAGGGAGTAACTCCGCAGCGAGGCGGAGTGATCCGGGAACGGAGTTCTGCGTGGACATCGTCGTCAAGGGCCGCAAGACAGAGGTGCCCGAGCGGTTCCGCAAGCACGTGGCCGAGAAGCTGAAGCTGGACAAGATCCAGAAGCTCGACGGCAAGGTGATCAGCCTCGACGTCGAGGTGTCCAAGGAGCACAACCCGCGGCAGGCCGACCGGTGCGACCGGGTGGAGATCACGCTCCACTCCCGCGGCCCCGTGATCCGCGCGGAGGCGGCGGCGGCCGATCCGTACGCGGCGCTCGATCTGGCCACTGGAAAGCTGGAGGCACGGCTGCGCAAGCAGCACGAGAAGCGCCACAACCGCCGGGGTAACGGCAGGTTGTCGGCGGCCGAGGTCGTCGAGGTCGTTCCTGGGGTCGCCCAGTTGAACGCGAACGGCGAGACCGCGGCGCAGGAGGCGGCACAGGCCGTTCCCACCACGATGGTCGGCTCTCTTGAGGTGCAGGGCGAAGGGCCGCTCGTGGTGCGGGAGAAGACCCATGTCGCCGCTCCGATGACGCTCGATCAGGCGCTCTACGAAATGGAGCTGGTCGGGCACGACTTCTATCTGTTCGTCGATTCCGACACCAAGGAACCCAGCGTCGTCTACCGGCGCCATGCCTACGACTACGGCGTCATTCATCTCAGGACGGACCCGCTCGCCGGATCGGAAGCGGGCGGCGCGGGCGGCGCCCTCGGCGGCTGACACACCGATCGGGACCGCCGGAATCCGGCCGGAATAAGTCCGGAATCCATGCCCCCGTGGTGCCCCTGAGCGCCCTTCGCGGCCTCAGGGGCACCGTTGTGCGCCCCCAAGGACCATCGCTACGGCGTCCGGGCATGAAATCATGGCGTGGCGGCCAACAAGTGGTCCGCGAACTGCGGTTGGCCGGCCCCCGGGACATTCGGGCCATGGCCTCCAGGGGAGGGAACGATGGCGGACACCTTCGGTCCGGTGCATCACGCGAGCGATGCCGACGGCACGATCGGCGGCGCCGGGTCCGATGCCGCCGGGGAACGGGGCGACTCCCGCGGGGAGCCGATCCGGGTCCTCGTCGTGGACGACCACGCCCTCTTCCGCCGCGGACTGGAGATCGTCCTCGCCCAGGAGGAGGACATCCAGGTCGTCGGAGAGGCCGGGGACGGCGCGGAGGCCGTCGACAAGGCCGCCGATCTGCTGCCCGACATCGTGCTGATGGACGTACGGATGCCCAAGCGCGGCGGGATCGAGGCCTGTACCTCCATCAAGGAGGTGGCCCCCAGTGCCAAGATCATCATGCTGACGATCAGCGACGAGGAGGCCGACCTCTACGACGCGATCAAGGCGGGCGCCACCGGCTATCTCCTCAAGGAGATCTCCACCGATGAAGTGGCCACCGCGATCCGCGCCGTGGCCGATGGGCAGTCACAGATCAGCCCGTCGATGGCGTCCAAACTGCTGACCGAGTTCAAATCGATGATTCAGCGCACCGACGAACGCAGACTCGTTCCGGCGCCGCGTCTCACCGACCGCGAACTGGAAGTCCTCAAGCTGGTCGCCACGGGAATGAACAACCGTGATATCGCCAAGGAGTTGTTCATCTCCGAGAACACGGTGAAGAACCACGTCCGCAACATCCTGGAGAAGCTGCAACTGCACTCGCGGATGGAAGCGGTCGTCTACGCGATGCGGGAGAAGATCCTCGAAATCCGCTGAGGTTTTCCAGGCACCGCGCCCAGCGGCGTACCGGGACCCGGTGACGTATCCGGACCCGTGGACGGCGCTCAGAGGGCGGTGAGCGCGTCCACCAGCGGGCCGCGCAGCGCGGGCGCGTCGACCCGCTCCACCCGTACGTCCGAGCAGCCGACCCACTCCGCCGCCTCCCGCAGCGCCTGGGCCATCGGCGGCACCGCCCTGGGGGTCTCCAGGGACACCTGCTTCGCCACCAGCGTCTTCCCCTCGCGCGCCGGGTCGACACGGCCCAGCAGCTTCCCCCCGGACAGCAGCGGCATCGCGAAATAGCCGTAGACCCGCTTGGGCTTGGGCACGTACGCCTCCAGCCGGTGGGTGAAGCCGAAGATCCGCTCCGTACGGGCGCGCTCCCAGATGAGGGAGTCGAAGGGCGACAGCAGCGTCGTGCGGTGCCGCCCCCTCGGTGTGGTCGCCAGCGCCTCAGGATCGGCCCAGGCCGGCTTCCCCCAGCCCTCGACCGCCACCGGCACCAGCCCCGAGTCCGCGAGCACGGCGTCGACCTGCTCGCCCTTGAGCCGGTGGTAGTCGGCGATATCGGCGCGCGTACCGACGCCCAGCGACTGGCCCGCGAGCCGTACGAGCCGGCGCAGACACTCCGTGTCATCCAGATCGTCATGGAGGAACTCACCGGGGACGGCCCGCTCCGCGAGGTCGTAGACCCGCTTCCAGCCGCGCCGTCCCGTGCACACGACCTCGCCGTACATGAGCGCGCGCTCGACGGCGACCTTCGCCTCGGACCAGTCCCACCACGGCCCGCCGTTCTTGGCGCCGCCCAGCTCCGTGGCGGTCAGCGGGCCCTCGGACTCCAGCTGCTTGATCACCGTGTCGTACGCGCCGTCCGCCAGCTCGTGGTACCACTGCGGGCGGGCGCGGTAGGCACGCCGGCGGAAGGCGAAGTGCGGCCACTCCTCGATCGGCAGGATGCAGGCCGCGTGGGACCAGTACTCGAAGGCGTGCGGCTGTGCCGGTGACGTACCGGCCGGGGCCGGGGTCCAGTACGCGTCCTCGACCGTCCTGCGGCCGACCGCGCCCAGGCGCGCGTACGGAATCAGTTCGTGCGACCGCGCCAGCACCGAGATCGTGTCCAGCTGGACGGCGCCGAGATGGCGCAGCACGCCCCGTACCCCGCCGCGCCGGTCGGGGGCGCCGAGGAACCCCTGGGCGCGCAGCGCTATCCGGCGGGCTTCGTCGGCGGACAGCTCGGTGGTGGCGGGCGGCACAGTCGTCATGGACCGCACGATAGACGGCGGCACTGACAGTGCGGGGCCGCGCGGGCGCCTTCAGGCCCGCGCGGACCCGTCCAAGCCCCCTGCGGGCACGCCCGGACCCACCGCCGGGCCTTCCCCTCCCCGGAGGGGAGGTACGGGTGAGTGCCCGGCAGCCCCAGGTCGGACGGGAGCAGCGCGCCCACCCACATGTCCCGCAGCGTGTCCCTGTGGAACAGCGCGGCCCGCAGCGTGCCCTCCACCAGGAAACCGGCCTTCTCCGCGACGGCGCGCGAGCCCGTGTTGCCGACTTCGGCCCGCCACTCCAGGCGCTGCGCGCCCAGTGCCGTGAAGACCCAGTGGGCCACCGCCCGCGCGGCTTCGGCCGTATAGCCCCGGCCGCGGTGCTCCCTCGCCGTCCAGTAGCCGATCTCCCAGAGGCCCGACCGGCAGTGCGCGTTGACCGCGCCCATCACCTGGCCGCCGTCCCGGGGCACCACACCGAAGGTGCAGACGGTCGCCGTGCGCCAGCCGTCCGGGACCATCCGCTCGACGAAATGCTCCGCGTGCTGCCGCTCGTACGGCACGGGAATCGGGACCCAGCGCTGGATCTCGGGGTCCTGGCAGGCCGCGAGGACATCGTCGGCATCGTCCGGAGCGAGGGGGCGCAGCACCAGGCGCTCGGTGGTGAGAGTGACGGGTTCCATAGCCGGATTCTGCTGAGCGGGGTCCCCCGGCACGAGTGCTTTTCCCGTCTCACCGGCACCTTCCACGGGTCCCGCGCGTTCTCCTTGCGGGCGTCGGCGGGCCCGCGTGACCTCGGCCCTCCCTGCGCGGGCGGGTCCTCGCTTACGATGGCCGTTGCGGTGGGGCCCGCCTGCCGTGCCCGCGCCCGTGTCCGTATCCGACCCACGTGCCAGGCCCGACCGGCAAGGAGACCAACCTCAGTGTCCGTCTTCAACAAGCTCATGCGTGCAGGCGAAGGCAAGATCCTGCGCAAACTGCACCGCATCGCGGACCAGGTCAACTCCATCGAAGAGGATTTCGTAACCCTCTCCGACGCCGAGTTGAGGGCGCTCACCGCTGAGTACAAAGAGCGGTACGCCGACGGTGAGAGCCTTGACGACCTGCTCCCCGAGGCTTTCGCGACCGTCCGCGAGGCGGCCAAGCGCGTCCTCGGCCAGCGTCACTACGACGTGCAGCTGATGGGCGGCGCCGCCCTGCACCTCGGCTATGTCGCCGAGATGAAGACCGGTGAGGGCAAGACCCTCGTCGGCACGCTGCCCGCGTATCTCAACGCACTGTCCGGCAAGGGCGTCCACCTGATCACGGTGAACGACTACCTGGCCGAGCGCGACTCCGAGATGATGGGCCGCGTCCACAAGTTCCTGGACCTCAATGTCGGCTGCATCCTGGCGAACATGTCGCCCGCGCAGCGCCGTGAGCAGTACGCCTGCGACATCACGTACGGCACGAACAACGAGTTCGGCTTCGACTACCTGCGCGACAACATGGCGTGGTCCCAGGAGGAACTGGTCCAGCGCGGCCACAACTACGCCATCGTCGACGAGGTCGACTCGATCCTCGTGGACGAGGCCCGTACGCCGCTGATCATCTCCGGCCCCGCCGACCAGGCCACCAAGTGGTACGGCGACTTCGCCAAGCTGGTCACGCGGCTGACCAGGGGCGAGGCGGGCAACCCGCTCAAGGGCATCGAGGAGACCGGCGACTACGAGGTCGACGAGAAGAAGCGCACCGTGGCCATTCACGAGCCCGGTGTGTCCAAGGTCGAGGACTGGCTGGGCATCGACAACCTGTACGAGTCGGTGAACACCCCGCTCGTCGGTTATCTGAACAACGCCATCAAGGCCAAGGAGCTGTTCAAGAACGACAAGGACTATGTCGTCATCGACGGCGAAGTCATGATCGTCGACGAGCACACCGGCCGTATCCTCGCCGGCCGCCGCTACAACGAGGGCATGCACCAGGCGATCGAGGCGAAGGAAGGGGTGGACATCAAGGACGAGAACCAGACCCTCGCCACGATCACCCTGCAGAACTTCTTCCGCCTCTACGGCAAGCTCTCCGGTATGACCGGTACGGCCATGACCGAGGCCGCCGAGTTCCACCAGATCTACAAGCTGGGCGTCGTCCCGATCCCGACGAACCGGCCGATGGTCCGTATGGACCAGTCCGACCTGATCTACCGCACCGAGGTCGCCAAGTTCGCGGCGGTCGTGGACGACATCGCGGAGAAGCACGAGAAGGGGCAGCCGATCCTGGTCGGCACCACCTCGGTCGAGAAGTCCGAGTACCTCTCGCAGCAGCTCAACAAGCGCGGTGTCCAGCACGAGGTGCTCAACGCCAAGCAGCACGACCGGGAGGCGACGATCGTCGCCCAGGCCGGCCGCAAGGGCGCCGTCACCGTCGCCACGAACATGGCCGGACGCGGTACGGACATCAAGCTCGGCGGCAACCCCGACGATCTCGCCGAGGCGGAGCTGCGCCAGCGCGGCCTGGACCCCGTCGAGCATGTCGAGGAGTGGGCCGCCGCCCTGCCGGCCGCGCTGGAGAAGGCCGAGCAGGCGGTGAAGGCGGAGTTCGAGGAGGTCAAGGATCTCGGCGGGCTGTACGTCCTGGGCACCGAGCGGCACGAGTCGCGCCGTATCGACAACCAGCTGCGCGGCCGTTCCGGACGTCAGGGCGACCCCGGTGAGTCCCGCTTCTACCTCTCCCTCGGTGACGACCTGATGCGGCTGTTCAAGGCGCAGATGGTCGAGCGCGTGATGGCCATGGCCAATGTGCCGGACGATGTCCCGATCGAGAACAAGATGGTGACGCGCGCCATCGCCTCCGCCCAGTCCCAGGTCGAGCAGCAGAACTTCGAGACGCGTAAGAACGTCCTGAAGTACGACGAGGTGCTCAACCGGCAGCGTGAGGTCATCTACGGCGAGCGCCGCCGCGTCCTGGAGGGCGAGGACCTGCAGGAGCAGGTGCGCCACTTCATGGACGACACGATCGACGCGTACATCCAGGCG
Organism: Streptomyces scopuliridis; assembly: GCF_042790125.1. Lineage (GTDB taxonomy): Bacteria > Actinomycetota > Actinomycetes > Streptomycetales > Streptomycetaceae > Streptomyces > Streptomyces scopuliridis_A. The sequence continues at coordinate 23,337 of NZ_JBHTZS010000048.1, read as the reverse complement.
GAGACCGTCGAGGGCTTCGCCGAGGAGTGGGACCTCGACCGGCTGTGGGGAGCCTTCAAGCAGCTCTACCCCACGAAGGTCACGGTGGACGAGCTGGAGGACGCGGCGGGCGACCGCGCCGGGATCACCGCCGAGTTCATCGCGCAGTCCGTCAAGGACGACATCGCCGCCCAGTACGAGGAGCGCGAGAACCAGCTCGGCCCGGACATCATGCGTGAGCTGGAGCGGCGCGTGGTGCTGTCCGTCCTGGACCGCAAGTGGCGCGAGCACCTCTACGAGATGGACTACCTCCAGGAGGGCATCGGCCTGCGTGCCATGGCGCAGAAGGACCCGCTGGTCGAGTACCAGCGCGAGGGCTTCGACATGTTCAACGCCATGATGGACGGCATCAAGGAGGAGTCCGTCGGCTACCTGTTCAACCTGGAGGTCCAGGTCGAGCAGCAGGTCGAGGAGGTCCCGGTGCAGGACGCGGCCGAGCGTCCCTCGCTCGCGAAGAAGGACGACGCGGTGCCCGCGGGCACCGCCCGTCCGGAGATCCGCGCGAAGGGCCTCGAAGCGCCGCAGCGGCCCGACCGGCTGCACTTCTCGGCTCCCACGGTGGACGGCGAGGGCGGCATCGTCGAGGGCGACTTCCAGAGCGCCGAGGGGCCGACGCGGTCGACGTCGGACGGGATGACGCGCGCCGAGCGCCGTAAGGCCCAGAAGGGCGCGAGCGGCGGGCGGCGCCGCAAGAAGTAAGCCGGCGCACGAGGCGATGGGGTAATCGCGAGGTAATACCGACGAGGGCGGGCCGGGGCGCACAGCGAGTGCGCGCCCCGGCCCGCCCTCATGTGCGCCGCCGTCTCCGTTTTGCCGGACCTTTTCGTCGCCTCCGTCCTCATGCTTCCGCGCCCTCATGTCCGTTCGCCGCCGAGTTCGACCGCCGCGCAGCGCCAGCGCAGGTCGGGGCCCTGTTCCAGCCGGAAGGCCATGGCGCGCACCTGATCGCCCGCCGAGATGCTGGCGGCGGCCTCGACCGCTCCGGGGCGCGGCTGGAAGGCGCGGCAGGTACGGATGACGGGGCGGGCGCCCCGGGCCCTGAGCGGGGTGCCGGGCGCGAGCCGGACGAGCTGTTCGTACGCCTCGCCGATCGTCTGGCCGAGCATCCAGTGCACGGGGCGGTGGCCGCTGAGGACGGCGAGCAGGCGCTCCGCGAAGAGCTCGTGCGGCGGTGGGAGGTGCGGGCGCCGCCGCGGGCGTACGGCGCCGGGCCCGCGCTGGTCGCGCCGGCCGGGCGGCCTCGCCGCGGCGGTGGTCCGGGCCCTCGCCGTGCCGGTCGGAGTGCTGGTACCGGTCGGAGTGCCGGTGCCGGTCGTGTTCACGCAGATCGCCCCCGTTCTGCCCGGCCGGTTCGGATACCGGCCGGTAACTTTCTGTTGGGGGATCTTTTACGGGCCCTTGGGGGACGCCCGCAAGACCGGTCCGGACACGGAGCACGGGGCGCCGGAATCACCTATCCGGGTGACCGGCGGGCGATACCGGGCCCGGCGGCGGGGTGGCGTGCGGTTCCCGGTGGACGACTGGGGGCTCCATGAGCGTCACCCCGAAGAGGGACTCCCGCACGTATCCTTAGGTGCTCTCCCGACTACGAAAGCGGCCAGCCATGCGCGTCTACGTCCCCCTGACCCTTCCCGGTCTCGCAGAGGCGCACAAGACGGGTGAGCTGGGACCGGGACCGCTGACCGCGTACGCCGTGACCCCCGGGCTGCGCGAGTGGTACGTCTCCGACGACATCGAGGAGCTGGAGTACGCGGCCCTCAACCGCGCCGCCGCCGCCTCGCTCCGGCTGCTCGCCGCCGATCCGGCGGCCGGGCGCCGCAGGGTGGTCGTGGCGGCCGATGTGCCGGACAGGGAAGCCGTGTCGGATCCCGACCGCGGGCTGGACGACGCGGGCCTCGGCGAGGTGCGGATCGCCGCCCCGATCGCGCTGTCGAAGGCGGCGGCGGTGCATGTCGACTCCGACGAGGCGGACGCCGATGTGTCGGCCGCGGCGGCGGCGCTGGGCGCGGCGGACCACGGGGACGACGACGCGCAGTTCACGGTGGACGGTGCTGAGGACCACGAGCTGCTCTGGTACGGCGTCCAGGAGATCCCGAACCTGATCGGCTGACCGCGTCGACGGGCGACCCCGCCGCAGGTCACGGCGGTCGGCGGGGGCCGCGCCAGGGCCGTTGTCAGACCCGGCCGGTACCGTTTTCGGCATGGGGAAGCAGAACACGCATCTGGTCTGGGACTGGAACGGCACGATCCTCGACGACATCGAGGCGGTCATCGGGGCGACGAACGCGGCCTTCGCGGAGATAGGGCTGGAGTCCATCACGCTGGACACCTACCGCGAGCTGTACTGCGTCCCGGTCCCGAAGTTCTACGAGCGGCTGATGGGACGCCTGCCGAGCGACGCCGAGTGGGCCGTCATGGACGAGACCTTCCACCGCCACTACACGGAGCGGCGGACCGGCTGCGGGCTCACGGAGGGCGTCGAGGAGCTGCTGTCGCAGTGGCGGCTGGCCGGGGACAGCCAGTCACTGCTGAGCATGTACGGGCACGAGCAGCTGGTTCCGGTGGTGCGGGGATACGGGATCGAGAGCCACTTCCTCCGTGTCGACGGCCGGACGGGCCCGTCCGGCGGAAGCAAAGCGGTGCACATGGAGCGCCATCTGACCGCGCTGGCGTCGGCGGGCGCGATATCCGCCGAGCGGACGGTGGTGATCGGTGACGCGGTCGACGACGCGCTGGCGGCGGCGCATGTGGGCGCGCGGGCCGTGCTGTACACGGGGGGCTCGCACAGCCGGGCCAGCCTGGAGGCGGTGGGAGTGCCGGTGGTGGACACGCTCGCGGAGGCGGTCGACACGGCGCGACGGCTGACGTCCTGACGCTCTCGTGGCCGCCGGGACGCCGGGAGGGCCGCGACCGCCGGGGGGGACCGGGAGGGCCGCGACCGCCAGGGGCGACTGCGACGACCGGGACGACCGTAGGGTCCCGGGTGCGTCCGGCCCCCGCCGAGGGCCGGGCGTACCCCGGGCGGTCCCGCAGTCACCGCACGCCGCAGGGGGTCACCGGACCCGCGCCGCTCAGGTCACCGGGGCCTTCGCGCGCAGCACGGTGAGGAATTCGCGCATCCAGGCCGGGTGGTCGGGCCAGCCTCGGGACGAGACGAGCGTGCCGTCCACCACCGCCTCCGAGTCCTGGAAGGTGGCCCCGGCCGCCTGCATGTCCAGCTCCAGGGCCGGATAGGCCGTGACCCGGCGGCCGGCCAGCTCGCCGATCGCGGACGTCAGCAGCGGACCGTGGCAGATCTGGGCGACGGGCTTGTCGGCGTCGAAGAAGGACTTGAGGATCTTGCGCAGCTCCGGGTCGCCGCGCAGATACTCGGGGGCGCGCCCGCCCGGGATGACGAGGGCGGCGTACTGCGTCGCGTCGACCTCGGCGAAGGCGAGATCGGCGGGCCAGGTGTAACCGGGCTTCTCGGTGTAGGTGTCGAAGCCGGGCTCGAAGTCATGGACCACGAACTGGAGCTTCTTACGGGTTGGAGCGGCGATATGGACCTCGTACCCCTCCTCGCGCAGACGCTGGTACGGATAGAGCACTTCCAGCGATTCGGCGGCGTCGCCGGTGACGATCAGAACCTTGGCTGCCATGACTGCTCCCGGAGAGAGTGTGCCGGTCTGTCCAGCTGTCGACCAGTGTCGTCCTGTGGACCAGTGTCGTCCCGGTCGGCGCGCGTCGGCGAGGGTTCCGGGCCCGACACGGCCGTGAGCCTCCGACGGGCGTCCGTGTCGCTGTCCAGAGTGTCAAAGTTGGGGCCCCGTATTTGTACACATGCGGCCCATGACGGCGCCCCGGTCAAGGGCGATAGCCTGGTGCCCGTGATCAGCGCGATATGCCGTGGGGGCAGCGAAGCCTCCCGCCTGCGCCCGGAGCGCCACCGCGTCCGGGCGATCGCTGGTCCCCCAGGACCGGTCCCTCCGGGACAGGGCAGGGGGCGGAACCTCGATCCGGGTCGACTGCCAAAATTGGCCAATAACGCCCCGGACATCTCTCATCGCGGCATAACGTCGACTCCGACCGGAAACCCCGCGTCGTGGCGTTGTGTCGCTTCCTTCACCTACGTCACGCAACGGCGCGCGACAGGAGCCAGAGGACATGCAGACCAAGCTGGACGAAGCCAAGGCCGAGCTGCTCGAACAGGCGGCTCGGGCCGCTGAGAACAGCCCGGTGGGGGGAACCGGGGGGCTGGGGGCCGGCCCCCGGAAGGACGAGGCCTCGGCCGGATCCCGCACAGCCGGCCAGGAGGACGGTCCCGGCCGGGACGCCCTTCTCGCGTACCTCCAGCGCTACTACCTGCACACCGCTCCCGAGGACCTGGACGGCCGCGACCCGGCCGACGTCGTCGGCGCGGCGCTCTCGCACTACCGGCTGGCCGGGAATCGTCCCCAGGGGACGGCGAACGTACGGGTGCACACCCCGACCGTCGAGGAGAACGGCTGGACCTGCCGCCACTCCGTGGTCGAGGTCGTCACCGACGACATGCCGTTCCTGGTCGACTCCGTCACCAATGAACTCTCGCGCCAGGGCCGCGGCATCCACGCCGTGATCCATCCGCAGATCGCCGTACGGCGCGATGTCACCGGCAAGCTGATCGAGGTGCTGCCCGAGGAGGCGGTCACCGCCGCGGAGCCCCGGCACGATGTGTTCATCGAGTCCTGGATCCATGTCGAGGTCGACCGCGAGACCGACCAGGCCGATCTCCAGCAGATGACCTCCGACCTGCTGCGGATCCTCTCCGATGTCCGCGAGACCGTCGAGGACTGGGAGAAGATGCGGGAGGCCGCGCTGCGCATCGCCGAGGAGCTGCCCGGCGAGCCGACCGCCGACGATCTGCGCGAGCAGGAGGTCGAGGAGGCCCGGGAGCTGCTGCGCTGGCTCGCCGCCGACCACTTCACCTTCCTCGGCTACCGCGAGTATCAGCTGACGGACAGCGACGCCCTCTCCGCCGTGCCCGGCACCGGACTCGGCGTGCTGCGCTCCGACCCGGCGCACACCGGCGACGAGGACCACCCGGTCAGCCCGTCCTTCAGCCGGCTGCCCGCCGACGCCCGCGCCAAGGCCCGTGAGCACAAGCTGCTCGTGCTCACCAAGGCCAACAGCCGCGCCACGGTCCACCGCTCCGGCTATCTCGACTATGTCGGGGTCAAGAAGTTCGACGCCAAGGGCAATGTCGTCGGCGAGCGGCGCTTCCTCGGGCTCTTCTCCTCGGCCGCGTACACCGAGTCCGTCCGCCGGGTGCCGGTGATCCGCCGCAAGGTCGCCGAGGTCCTGGAGAGCGCGGGCCTCTCGCCCAACAGCCACGACGGCCGCGATCTGCTCCAGATCCTGGAGACCTATCCGCGCGACGAGCTGTTCCAGACGCCCGTCGACGAACTCCGCTCGATCGTCACCAGCGTGCTGTACCTCCAGGAGCGCCGACGGCTGCGGCTCTACCTGCGCCAGGACGAGTACGGGCGCTACTACTCCGCCCTCGTCTATCTGCCGCGCGACCGCTACACCACGGGCGTCCGGCTGCGGCTGGTCGAGATCCTCAAGGAGGAACTCGGCGGGACCAGCGTCGACTTCACGGCGTGGAACACAGAATCGATCCTCTCCCGGCTGCACTTCGTCGTCCGCGTCCCCCGGGGCACCCAGCTGGCGAAGCTCACCGACGCCGACACCGAGCGGATCGAGGCCCGGCTCGTCGAGGCAGCCCGCTCCTGGGCCGACGCCTTCGGCGAGGCGCTGACCGCCGAGTGCGGTGAGGAGCGCGCCGCCGAGCTGCTGCGCAGGTACGGCTCCGCCTTCCCCGAGGGCTACAAGGCCGACCACTCCCCGCGCGCCGCCGTCGCCGACCTGGCCCATCTGGAGGCGGTCACCCGGGCCGAGGCGGGCTCGGACTTCGCGCTCTCGCTGTACGAGCCGGTCGGCGCGGGTCCCGGCGAGCGCCGCTTCAAGATCTACCGCTCGGGCGAGCAGGTCTCCCTCTCCGCCGTCCTGCCGGTGCTCCAGCGGCTCGGTGTCGAGGTCGTCGACGAGCGCCCGTACGAGCTGCGCTGCGCGGACCGTACCCACGCCTGGATCTACGACTTCGGCCTGCGGCTGCCCCAGGGCGGCGGGGGCGACTATCTCACCGAGGACGACCGTCAGCGCTTCCAGGACGCCTTCGCCGCCGTGTGGACCGGAGCCGCGGAGAACGACGGCTTCAACTCCCTCGTGCTGCGGGCCGGTCTGGACTGGCGGCAGGCGATGGTGCTGCGCGCGTACGCCAAGTACCTGCGCCAGTCCGGCTCGACCTTCAGCCAGGACTACATGGAGGACACCCTCCGCAGCAATGTCCACACCACCCGGCTGCTGGTCTCCCTCTTCGAGGCCCGGATGTCGCCGGGCCGCCAGCGCGCCGGCGTCGAGCTGACGGAGGCGATGCTGGAGGAGCTGGACGGCGCCCTGGACCAGGTCGCGAGCCTGGACGAGGACCGCATCCTCAGGTCCTTCCTCACTCTCATCAAGGCCACGCTGCGGACCAACTTCTTCCAGCGCGCCGGCGAGGGCGACGGCGCGAAGGGCCAGAAGACCGCCGCGGGCGAGCAGCACAGCTATGTGTCGATGAAGTTCGACCCGCAGGCCATCCCCGATCTGCCCGCGCCCCGCCCGGCGTACGAGATCTGGGTGTACTCCCCGCGCGTCGAGGGCGTCCATCTGCGCTTCGGCAAGGTCGCCCGCGGTGGTCTGCGCTGGTCCGACCGGCGCGAGGACTTCCGAACGGAGATCCTCGGCCTGGTCAAGGCGCAGATGGTCAAGAACACCGTGATCGTGCCGGTCGGCGCCAAGGGCGGCTTCGTCGCCAAGCAGCTGCCCGACCCGGCCGCGGACCGGGACGCCTGGCTCGCCGAGGGCATCGCCTCGTACAAGATCTTCATCTCGGCGCTGCTCGACATCACGGACAACATGGTGGCGGGCGAGGTCGTGCCGCCGGCCGATGTGGTCAGGCACGACGAGGACGACACGTATCTGGTCGTGGCCGCCGACAAGGGCACCGCGAGCTTCTCCGACATCGCCAATGACGTCGCGGTCGCCTACCACTTCTGGCTCGGGGACGCCTTCGCCTCCGGCGGCAGCGCGGGCTACGACCACAAGGGCATGGGCATCACGGCGCGCGGTGCCTGGGAGTCCGTCAAGCGGCACTTCCGCGAGCTCGGCCATGACACCCAGACCGAGGACTTCACGGTCGTCGGCGTCGGGGACATGTCCGGTGACGTGTTCGGCAACGGCATGCTGCTCTCCGAGCACATCCGGCTGGTCGCGGCCTTCGACCACCGGCATATCTTCCTCGACCCGCACCCGGACGCGGCCACCTCGTACGCGGAGCGCCGCCGGCTGTTCGAGCTGCCGCGCTCGTCGTGGGCCGACTACGACAAGGGGCTGCTGTCGCAGGGCGGCGGAATCCACCCCCGCACCGCCAAGTCGATCTCCATCAACGCGCATGTACGGGAAGCGCTCGGTATCGAGCCCGGCGTCTCCAAGCTGACGCCCGCCGAGCTGATGAAGGCGATCCTCCAGGCCCCGGTGGACCTGCTGTGGAACGGCGGCATCGGTACGTATGTGAAGGCCTCCACCGAGACGGACGCCGATGTCGGCGACAAGGCCAACGACGCGATCCGCGTCAACGGCGAGGACCTGCGGGTCAAGGTCGTCGGCGAGGGCGGCAACCTGGGGCTGACCCAGCTCGGCCGTATCGAGTTCGACCGGCGCGGCGCCGGCGGCGAGGGCGGCAAGGTCAACACCGACGCCATCGACAACAGCGCGGGCGTCGACACCTCCGACCACGAGGTGAACATCAAGATCCTGCTCAACGGCCTGGTCACGGACGGCGACATGACCGTCAAGCAGCGCAATACGCTGCTCGCCGCGATGACCGACGAGGTCGGCGCGCTGGTGCTGCGCAACAACTACGCGCAGAACACCGCGCTCGCCAACGCCGTGGCCCAGGCCCCGTCGCTGCTCCACGCCCACCAGCGGTTCATGCGCCGGCTGGCGCGCGACGGACATCTCGACAGGGCGCTGGAGTTCCTGCCCAGCGACCGGCAGATCCGCGAACTGCTCAACGCGGGCCGCGGGCTGTCCCAGCCCGAGCTGGCCGTGCTGCTCGCCTACACCAAGATCACGGTGGCGGAGGAGCTGATCCATACCGAGCTGCCCGACGACCCGTATCTGCGCAAGCTGCTGCACGCGTACTTCCCGCAGGCGCTGCGGGAGAAGTTCGCCGAGCAGGTCGACACGCACGCGCTGCGCCGCGAGATCGTGACGACGGTGCTGGTCAACGACACCGTCAACACCGGTGGTTCGACCTTCCTGCACCGGCTGCGGGAGGAGACCGGGGCGTCGACCGAGGAGATCGTACGGGCCCAGGCGGCGGCCCGCGAGATCTTCGGGCTGAACGCGGTCTGGGACGCCGTCGAGGCGCTGGACAATCAGGTGGCGGCCGACGTCCAGACCCGGATCAGGCTGCACTCGCGCCGGCTGGTCGAGCGCGGTACGCGCTGGCTGCTGGGCAACCGGCCGCAGCCGCTGGAGATCGCGGGGACCATCGAGTTCTTCGCGGCGAGGGTCGAGCGGGTCTGGGCGCAGCTGCCCCCGATGCTGCGCGGCGCGGAGCTGGAGTGGTACCAGCGGATCCTGGCGGAGCTGACCGAGGCGGGGGTCCCCGAGGAGCTGGCCCTGCGGGTGGCGAGCTTCTCGTCCGCCTTCCCGACGCTCGACATCGTGGCGATCGCGGACCGTACGGACCAGGACCCGCTCGCCGTCGCCGAGGTGTACTACGACCTCGGTGACCGGCTGCGGATCACGCGGCTGATGGACCGGATCGTGGAGCTGCCGCGGGCCGACCGCTGGCAGTCCATGGCCCGCGCCTCCATCCGTGAGGACCTGTACGCGGCGCACGCCGCGCTGACGGCGGACGTGCTGGCCGTGGGCAACGGCGACTCGACGCCCGAGGAGCGCTTCAAGGCGTGGGAGCAGAAGAACGCCGCGATCCTCGGCCGTTCGCGCGCCACGCTGGAGGAGATCCAGGGGTCGGAAGCGTTCGATCTGGCGAATCTCTCGGTCGCGATGCGGACGATGCGCACGCTGCTGCGTACGCACCGCTGAGCGGCGCACGGAAGGAGGGGCGCCCGGCTCGTCGTGAGCCGGGCGCCCCTTGCCCTGTCGGCCGCGGCCTTGTCGGTCGGCTTTGCCGGCCCCAGCGTTGTCGGCCCCAGCGTTGTCGGTCTCCGCTTGGACAGTCCCGGCTTCGGCGGTCTCGGCCTCGGCGGTCTCGCGCGGGCTACTTCTTCCGGCCGGTGAACTCCTCGTACGCCGCGACGACTTCCTGGGCCGGGCCGTCCATCCGCAGCGTCCCCGACTCCAGCCAGAGCGCCCGGTCGCAGGTTTCGAGGATCGACTTGTTGCTGTGGCTGACCAGGAAGACCGTGCCGGCCTCCGCGCGCAGTGCGGTGATGCGCTCCTGGCTGCGGCGCTGGAATCTGGCGTCGCCGGTGGACAGCGCCTCGTCGATCAGCAGGACGTCATGGCTCTTGGCGGCGGCGATCGAGAAACGCAGCCGGGCGCCCATCCCCGAGGAGTACGTCCGCATCGGCAGCGAGATGAAGTCGCCCTTCTCGTTGATCCCGGAGAACTCCACGATGTCGTCGTAGCGGGTACGGACCTGCTCCCGCGACATGCCCATCGCCAGCCCGCCGAGGATGACGTTCCGTTCTCCGGTCAGATCGCTCATCAGCGCCGCGTTGACCCCGAGGAGCGAGGGCTGGCCCCGGGTGAAGACCTGGCCCCGCGACGGCGGCAGCAGCCCCGCGATCGCCTTGAGCAGGGTCGACTTGCCTGAACCGTTGGAGCCGATCAGACCGATGGCCTCGCCCTTGTACGCGGCGAAGCTGACGCCCTTGACGGCGTGCACCTCGCGCGCGCCGGGGGCCGACCGGCGCGAGACGATCCGGCTCAGCGCGGAGGTGGCGCTGCCCCGGCCGCCCTTGGTGCCATGGACGGTGTAGGTGATGTGGACGCCGTCGACGACCACGGTGGGGACACGTTCGGGCGCCCCGAACGGCTCGGCGGTGTCCGTACGCTGCCTCTTGTCAGCCACGTCCGTACTCCTCCTCGGCCTTCCAGAAGAACAGGAATCCGCCGACGCCCGCGAGCAGGGCCCAGCCGAGGGCGACGGCCCAGATGTGCGGGGGCAGTTGACCGGCGGTGTAGCTGTCGATGAGCGCGAAGCGCATCAGATCGATATAGACGGCGGCCGGGTTGCACGTCAGGATCAGCGTCACCACATGCGGCAGATGGTCGCCGTTCGTGACCTTGTCGACGCTCCACATCACGCCCGACACATACATCCAGGTGCGCAGCAGGAACGGCATCAGCTGCGAGATGTCCGGCGTCCTGGCCGCGAGCCTGGCCACGGTCATCGAGACGCCGGTGTTGAAGAGCGACTGGAGCAGCAGGGCCGGTATCGCGAGCAGCCAGCTGACCGCGGGGTACTGGCCGAAGCAGACCAGGATCACCACCAGCGCGCCCATGGAGAACAGCAGTTGCTGGAGCTGCTGGAGCGCGAGCCCGATCGGCAGGGCGGCGCGCGGGAAGTGCAGGGCCCGTACGAGACCGAGGTTGCCGGAGATCGCGCGGGTGCCGGCCGTGATCGAGTTCGAGGTGAAGGTCCAGATGAAGACGCCCGTGACCAGGAACGGGATGAAGTCCGGTATGCCGTGCTTGGTGTTGAGCAGCACACCGAAGATGAAGTAGTAGACCGTCGCGTTCAGCAGCGGGGTCATGATCTGCCAGATCTGGCCGAGCTTCGCCTGGCTGTACTGGGCGGTCAGCCGGGCGGTGGCGAAGGCGCCGATGAAATGCCGGCGCGACCACAGGGCGCGGAGATAGTCGGGCAGGGCGGGGCGGGCGCCGCTCACGGTCAGGCCGTGGCGGCGGGCGAGGGCGCTGAGATCGGTCCCGGTCCCGGTATCGGACTCCGGGACCGGTGAGGCCGGTGCGATCGTCTGGCTCACGGGGGTCGCTTTCGACGGTGTTCCGGCACGGTGTGGCCGGCGGTGGCCCCAGACCGGCGACGGGGGCGGTATAGGCAGGTGCGGCCGGGTGTGGGAGGGTTCAACGACGGAACGGGTACGTATCGTCGTAACGTCAAAGGTAGGACGGAGTACGTCGCAACGCAACCGTGTCGTCGTCACGTCGGTCGACGCTATGCTCGTACGCGATGACTACCGACCCCCGCGCCACGGAACCCCGTGGGAACGCCCCGCGCACCGCACGCCGCGTCCCGGCGGGAGCCGCCGTGCTCCGGGAGGACGTGACCGACGCCATCCGCGCCGCCGTCTTCGAGGAACTGGCCGCCGTCGGCTTCGCCCGGATGTCCATCGAGGGCATCGCGCGCCGGGCCGGGGTCGGCAAGACCGCCGTCTACCGGCGCTGGAAGTCCAAGCTGGAGCTCGTCCTCGATCTGGTCTCCGCCTTCGCGGCGCAGGGGCTGCCCGCCCCCGGGACGGGTTCGCTCCACGGCGATGTGCGCGCCCTGCTCGAAGTGGCCTCCCACACCCTGCGCCACCCCGTGGCCTCGCAGGTCATCCCGGATCTCCTGGTGGAGGCCGCCCGGCACCCCGAGATCTCCGACGCGATCAGGGCGGCGCTGCTCGACGGGCAGCGGGGCATCGCGGCGCTGATCGTCCGCGCGGCGGTCGAACGGGGTGAGCTTCCCGAGGGCGCGGACGCCGACCGGGCGCTGGATCTGATCATCGGACCGCTCTACTGGCGGCTCGTGGTGGTCCGCGGCGAGCTGCCCCCGGGCTATCTGGACGATCTGGCGGCCTCGGCGGTCGCGGCGCTCGGCCACCGGGACTGACGTACCGGACAGCGCGCCCGTCACAGCGCGCCCGCACAGCACAGCGCGCCGGACAGCGCGACGGGGGAGAACCGGCCGCCGTGGCCCGTTCTCCCCCGCCTGTACCGTTGTCCGTTGTCCGTTTCCGCCAGGCGGACGCTACTTGACGGCTCCCGCCATCACGCCCGTCACGAACTGCCGCTGGAACGCGAAGAACACGGCCAGCGGGATCACCATCGACACGAAGGCGCCGGGCGCCAGGACGTCGATGTTGTTGCCGAACTGCCGTACCTGCTGCTGGAGCGCGACGGTGATCGGCGGGTTCTTCGAGTCCGCGAAGATCAGCGCCACCAGCATGTCGTTCCAGACCCAGAGGAACTGGAAGATACCGAGCGAGGCGATCGCCGGACCGCCCAGCGGCATCACGACCCGTACGAACAGCCGTATCTCGCCCGCCCCGTCGAGCCGCGCGGCCTCCAGCAGCTCCCTCGGGATCTCCGCGAAGAAGTTCCGCAGCAGGAAGATCGCGAAGGGCAGACCGAAGGCGACATGGAAGAGCACCACACCGAAGGTCGTCTCGAAGATGCCCACGGCGCCGAACAGCTTCGAGACCGGGACCAGCGCGACCTGCACCGGGACCACCAGCAGCCCGACGACCACCAGGAACCACCAGTCGCGCCCCGGGAAGTCCATCCACGCGAAGGCGTATCCGGCGAGCGAGCCGATCACCACGACCAGGACCGTCGCGGGGACGGTGATCAGGATCGTGGAGAGCAGCGAGTTGGTGATGATGTCGTTGTCGAAGAGCCGCGAGTAGTTCTCGGTGGTGAGCTGCGCGGGCGTGGTGAACACCTGCCACCAGCCGCTCGCGCTGATGTCCGTGGCGCCGCGGAGTGAGGAGATCAGCAGACCGATCGTGGGCATCAGCCAGAACAGGCCCACCAGGATCAGGAAGACCCGCATCACCCCGCCGCCCGCGCGGGCCGCGATCCTGCTCGCGAGGGGCTGCTTCGCTCTGACCTTGATCGCACCGTCGTTCGTGGTCATCGGCGAGTCTCCCTTCGCATGCGTCGTATGTTGAACAGCATCACCGGGATCACCAGCAGGAGCAGCAGTACGGCGATCGCGCTGCCCACGCCGAGATCCGCGTCCGTACCGAACGACGAGCGGTAGAGCTGGAGCGCCAGTACGTTCGCGTCGTCCTGGGACGAGCCCGGCGCGATGATGAAGACCAGGTCGAAGATCTTCAGTACGTTGATCATCAACGTGACCATGACGACCGCGAGGACCGGCGCCAGCAGCGGCACGGTGATCCGGCGGAAGACCTGCCACTCGGTGGCGCCGTCCACCCGCGCCGCCTCCATGAGTTCACGCGGCACGCTCGCGAGCCCGGCCGCGATCAGCACCATCGCGAACCCGGCCCACATCCAGATGTAGCTGCCGATGATCGCGGGCGTGACCAAGGAGGGCCCCAGCCAGTCCACGCCGTTGTACGGCTCCCTGAAGTTCTCCGCGGGCAGCCTGAGCTGCGCGCCGTCGGCCGCTTCCGGCAGGCTGAACGTACCGTCGGCGCCCGCGGTCGTGGACGCGACGACCTTGCCGTCCTTGACCGCCTCCACCTTGATGCCCTTGAGGCCGAGCTCCTTGGCGTCGATGACATTGGGCTTGCCGCCGCCACCCTTGGTGAAGTCCAGCCAGGAGGTGCCGGTGACCCGGCCGTCCGCGGTCTTCGCGGCCTTGGCCGGCGCCGCGTCGGACGGCATCTTCGCGGGCGCCACCCCCACCAGCGGGAGCAGCACTTCCGTCCCGGCGCTCACGGGCTCCTTGGTGACGAACGCGCCACCACCCGCCGGTTTCAGCGGATGCACCGGCAGCGGACGCGCTCTGGGGAAGCCCGCCGACTCGTTGAACGTGTCGTGCACCCCCACCGCGACCGCGTTGGCGATGCCGCGCTCCGGGTCCTGCTCGTACACGAGCCGGAAGATGATGCCCGAGGCGAGCATCGAGATCGCCATCGGCATGAAGATGACGAGCTTGAAGGCCGTGCTCCAGCGCACCCGTTCGGTGAGTACGGCGAAGATCAGCCCGAGCGCCGTGGCGATGGTGGGCGCCACCACCACCCAGATCGCGTTGTTCTTGACCGCGGTCAGGATGGTGTCGTCGGTGAAGAGCTCGATGTAGTTGTCGAGTCCGGCGAAACTGTTGCCCGACTTGTCGAAGAACGACCGGTAGACCGAGAACCCGATGGGGTAGACCACGAGCGCGCCCAGCAGCACCAGCGCGGGCAGCAGGAAGCCGGCCGCGACGAGTTTGCGTGTGCCTGTCACGCTCTTGCGTTTGCCCTTGACGGGGGGCACCGCCGCGGCGGTGCCCCCCGTGACTGCCGACTTCACCGCGTCAGCTCGTGTACGCCTTGGCCGCGGCCGTCTCCAGCTGCTGCTGGATCCCGGCGACGTCCTTCGGGTTCTTCAGGAAGTCCTGGAGCGCCTTCCACTCGCCCTTGCCGGGGGTACCGCCGAACGACTGCGGCATCTGGTCCGACATGTCGAAGCGGAAGTCGTCGCCCGCCGCGATCAGCGCCTTGGCGATGTCGCGCTGGACGTCGTTCGGGTACGCGGCCACGTCCAGGGACTTGTTCGGCGAGACGAACCCGCCCGCCTCCGCCCAGATCTTCGCGGCGTCCGTGGACGCCAGGAAGGTCAGCAGCGCCTGCGCGCCCTTGGTGTCCTTGAGCGCCACGGCCGCGTCGCCGCCGGTCACCACGGGGGAGTCGGTGCCCACCGCGGGGAACGGGAAGACCTTCGCGTCCGTACCGATCTTCGCCTCGGTCTGGCCGATGTTGACGCCGACGAAGTCACCCTCGAAGACCATCGCGCCCTTGGGCTGGTCGCCGCCGGTGAACGTCTGGGTGACGGACGCGGGGAACTCCGTCTGGAGCGCGCCGTCCGTACCGCCCGCGATCAGGTTCGGCTTGCCGAAGAGCTGGCCGAGCGTGGTGAGCGCGTCCTTCACGGAGCCGTCGGTCCACTTGATCTCGTGCTTGGCGAGCTGGTCGTACTTCTCCGGGCCCGCCTGGGAGAGATAGATGTTCTCGAACCAGTCGGTGAGCGTCCAGCCGTCCGCGCCCGCGACCGAGACCGGGGTGACACCCGAGGCCGAGATCGTCTCGGCGGTCTTCAGGAAGTCCTGCCAGGTCTTGGGGGCCGCGGCGCCGGCGTTCTCGAACGCGGCGTTGTTGTACCAGACCAGCGACTTGTTGGCGGCCTTGAAGTACACGCCGTACTGCGTGCCGTCCACCGCGCCGAGGTCCTGCCAGCCCTTGCTGAAGTTCTTCGCGAGCTGGGCCTTGGCCTCCGCGCCCACGGGCTTGGCCCACTTCTTCTCCACGGCCTGCTGGATGGCGCCGACCTGCGGCAGCATCGCGACATCCGGCGGGCTGCCACCGGCTATCTTCGTCCCGAGGAAGTTGACGATCGGGTCCTGGGCGGGGACGAACGTGACCGTCGCGCCGGTGCGCTTCTCGAACTCGCTGAGGACCTTGGTGAAGTTCTCCTGCTCGGGGCCGGTCCAGACGGCCGCGACCTGGATCTTCTCGCCGTCCAGCTTGGGCAGCTGGACCGTGGCCGCGGGCGCCTTGCTCGCGGCGTCGCCCGAGCCCTTGTCGTCGCTCGACGAATCACCACTGCAGCCGCTGAGGGCCACGGCGCCGACGGCGACGATCGCCACGGCCGCCCGGCGCGTGCCGAGCCCGTTTCTGCCGGTCCCAAGAGCCTTACGTGCTCTACGAGTTGTGCGCATCACTGCCCCGTCTCTTTCCCGTGTGCGTACGGATCTACGCAAGCGGGACCAGCGACGTGGCCGTGACGTGGCAACGCTGCACTCGTCCCGTGCGCACAGTCCTACGCCGCGTGACCGGGTGCCGCAATAGCCATCCCGGTCCGGGGGCAGTGATCGTGATGGGCTCGTGACGTGCCACGACGGACGTATGCCCTGTCCGGGGATCTTCAGGGGTGAGCCGGGGTCAGTGGTGCGACAGGTACAGCATCGACGGAACGGGCGGCCCGTTCGAGAGCGCTCGCGAGCAGCGCCAGATCCGTCGGTCCGTTGCCCAGCTCCCTGACCGGCCGGCGGGCCGGCGGATCGCCCATCCGCTCCCACTCCAGCGGCACGACCGTGGGCCGCAGCGTCGCCGTACGCGGGATACGGCCGGTGACCCGGCCGCCCTGGAACGGCGTGACCCGGCCGTCGGGATGACCGAGCCGGCCGCGGCCGGGCGCCGGATCGTCCGGGGAGGGCGCGACGGGCGGCGCGTCCAGCACGACCCGCAGCCGCGCGCCCTGGGCCAGCTCCGTGTCGACCGTACGGTCGGGGCGGGCCGAGGTCGCCACCAGATGGACGCCGAGCCGCTCGCCGTCCCTGGCCACGGCCTCCAGGGCCCGTACGACCGAACCGGCCGCGGGCCGCCCCGGACTGCCGAGCGCGGGCGCGACCAGGGCGTCGAAGTCGTCGACCAGCACGACGAGCCGGGGGAGGGGCGCGGGGTCCTGGGACTGCTGCCGCGTCCGCGGCTGTTCCGTACGGGCCGAGGTGGTCCTGAGCCGGAGCGTGCCGCTCGCGTGCGTGTCCGGATCGCCGCGGTGCGGGTCGGTCCGGTACGGGTCGGGGCGGTGCGGGTCCGTGCCGTGCGGGTCGGTCGCGCGCGGATCGCTTCCGTGGAGTTCGGCTCCACGCTGATCGGGTCCGCGCTGGTCGGTTCCGCGCTCGGGGCGGAACTCGCCGCGTCTGCCGCCCCGTTGCTCGGCGGCGCCCGGCGCGCGCTGGCCGACTATCCGCTCCGCCACTTCGTGCCGGTCGTGCCACTCCGTGAAGTCCAGCCGTCCCAGCAGCTCGGCCCGCCGCTTCAGCTCGGCCCCGAGCGCCTGCGCGAACTGCCGCATCCTGACCGGGTCGGAGGCGATCAAATGCTCGGTCACATGCGGCAGTTCCGTACAGACGGACAGCCCCTCGCCGCGCTCGCCCCCGGCGCCGTCGACCAGCAGCAGCCCCAGCCGGTCGGGCCGGCCGGCGGCGGCCAGTGAGGCGGCGACGGAGCGCAGCAGCTCCGTACGGCCGCTCCCCGCCGGCCCCTCGATCAGCAGATGCGGGCCCTCTTCGGTCAGATCGATGCTCACCGGGCCGCGCGGACCGGCGCCGAGCACCGCCGTGCAGTCGCCGGTGCGGTCGGCGGCGGACGCCCAACGGGCCATCAGGGACGCCGGGGTGGCCCGCGCCAGCCCCAACTCGTCGAGCAGCCTGGCGGAGCGCGGGAGCGCCGCCGCGGGCCGCCCCCGGCCGCTGCCCGTCGACGCGCGCAGTGGCGCCAGCGCCCGTCCGAAACGATCCGCCCAGGCCGCCGAGACCGCGTCCACGACGGCGACCGTGCCATGCCCGGCGGGCTGCCCCACGGCCGTACGCAGCAGCCGCAGCGCGGTCGCCACATCACCGCTCAGCAGGGCGACGGCCCCGCACTCGCGGAACGGGAGCGAGGCCGCGCACGCCGTCTCATAGGTCGCGGCGATCGGGGAGAGGGGCGAGGCGGCGTCCGTCTCGGCGAGACAGATGAGATGGACACCGGCCGCCGAGCCCGCGCCGGCCAGCTGCGCTGTCGACTCGCGCAGCGCGGCCGTCCCGGGATCGCCGTCGACGATCACGACCGTGTACGGGCCGTCGTAACGGGCGGCGGCCTCCGTGATGGTCCACGGGTCGGCCGAGGCCCAGCCGGGCCCCATGGGGCCGTCGTCGAGCCGGCGGGTCAGCTCGGCGGTCCTGGCCGCCGCCTGCTCGCGGTCGTACGCCAGCAGCAGCCGGCAGTCCTGGCCATGGGCGGGCCGTACATGCGGCAGCCAGCCGAGCCAGCCCCAGGCCCGCCGGCGCTCCTCCAGGCTTCTCGTACGGTCCGCGCTGATCAGCACGATCTCCAGATCGGCCGGTGAGTGCAGCGCGGCGAGCTGGGCGACAACCGCTCTGGCCAGCCCCGCCAGCCGCTCCCTGGGGCCCGCCAGACCGAGCGACCCGGCCTCGCGCAGGCCGACGGTGACCGGTACGGAGGGCAGCGGTCCGCCGCCGTCAGGGGCGGCCCGGTCGGCCGTGCCGAGCCGTACGGCGAGCGCCTCGGGATGGCGGCTGTCGCGCTCCCACAGCCGGGGGCCGGGACCGAGCGCCGTCAGCAGGACCGCGGCCGGATCGGGCCAGGTGTCCGCGCGCGGGGCGCGCCCGGCCGCACCGCCGGCGGGCAACGGGCCGGGGCCGGACTCCGGCAGCTCCTCGCCCCTGCTTCCGGTGAGCCGCCGGGCCCAGGCGCCTATGCCGCCACGCCGCCGGGCCGCGGCGTCCGGGGCTTCCGTCCCGCGCGGGGGCGTGGCCTGCCGCCGTGAGGCGGAGGTCCTGCTGTGCGCCTGCGGGCCGTCGTCGGCGGCGCGCGTGTCCGCGCCTCCCGGGCCCGCGACCGCGCCGGTCCCGTACGCCGGGTCCGGCATCGCGGCCCTGCTGTGCGTCCCGTCCGGGGAGCCCCCCGTCGGGCGGCTGCCGTAGTGCGTATCGGCGCTGCGCGGGTCGGGCACGCGCGGGGCGCCCGGCGGATTGCCGTACTGCGGTCCCAGGACGCGGCTCGAAGCGCCGGAGGGGACGGAGCCGCCGTACGCGCGAGGGGTGTGACCCTCGTCACGACTCCGGGGCTCCTCGCCCGGGACCTCGCCCGGTCCGGACCCCGGGGCATGGGCGCCGGGGGCGGCCGGGCCATGGGCGGGGGCCGGCTCGCGCCGCGCTCCGCCGTACCGCGGCCCCGATGAGGCGCCCGCGGAACCGTCCGTGCCGTAACCGCCCGTGCCGTACGCGCCCGACTCCGGGCCCGGACCGGAGGCCGTCGCCGTCGCGCCGCCGTCGCCGCGGGCCGTGGCGGGGCCGTCCGGGGAGCTGCGCGCGGCACCCCCCGGGCCGCTCTTCGTGCCGTGCGGGAGCGCACCCTGGCCGTCCGTGCCCGGCCGCGCGATCCGCAGATGGCCCTCGCCGTCCGGCGCCGTCGGCAGCGCGGGCGCCCGGCCCCCGGCCGTGAGCCGGAGCGCCGACTCACCGAGCCGCAGCAGCGCGCCGGGCGGCAGCGGAACCGGCCGGTTGCCCACCGCGACGCCCTCCAGCGTCGTCCCGTTCGTGGAGAAGAGGTCCGCGACCGAGACCCGGCCGTCCTCACCGACCGTCACCGCGCAGTGCAGCCGGGAGACGTCCGGGTCGTCCAGCGGCACATCGGCCTCGGCGGACCGGCCGATCCTGATCTGTCCGCCGTGCAGCAGATGCACCCCGCCCGCGTCGGGGCCCGCGACCACATGGAGCTGGGCCGGGACGTCGTCGGCGGGCGCGTCGTCCTCGCCGGGGACCTGGAGGGAGAGCACCGCGCCGTCGATCAGCGGCGGCTCGCCGAGGGCGCAGCGCTGGGCGTCGAGCCGCTCGCGGCCCGCGTACAGGACGACGGTGCCGGAGGCGTCGGGGCCCGAGACGGCCGTGGCGAGCCCGGAGGCGACGGCGGCCAGCGCTGTCCCTGCCGGGGCGGTGACGAGCACGTCGCACACGCGCCCGGCGGCATGGCCGCCGCGCGGCGCGAGGACGGTCAGCCGGATCTGCATCGCCGTCAGCGGTCCCTTCTGCGCGGGGTGCCCGACAGGGGAATATCCGCTGATCTCCCCCCACCGCGCACGGACGCGTCGTCCGGTACAGGTCGGCACGGGGCGGTGTGAACCCCCACTCCACACGTCACGTGCTGGGGGCATCCTCGCACCTGCCACTGACAACACGCCCGGCGACCGGCGGCAAGTGATCTTGAATAGTCGGCTGTTGGCGCAAAAGTACCTGCTTGGGAACGGCTTCTGGACGCGTAGGGACCGGGTGTGATGTCGTCCCGCCCGCTTTCCGGCAACCATCCGTACGATGCGAGCGTCTTCCTTTCGAACATGACCGGACCTGGGCCGGGTCCGGTCCGGAGCGGTGCCGGGGCGGGAGCGGAACGGTACCGGAAGCGGACGGGCCGGTAACTTGACAGGCCCTAGAGTGGGTCGGAGACCCGGCGGGGCCGGGACCACGAAATGACCACGACCAGCAGGGAGCGCATGACGTGCGGCCGGTAGGCAGCAAGTACCTGCTCGAGGAGCCGCTGGGACGCGGCGCCACGGGCACCGTCTGGCGAGCCCGTCAGCGAGAGACCGCGGGGGCCGAGGCGGCCGTGGCCGGCCAGCCCGGCGAGACCGTCGCGATCAAGGTCCTCAAGGAGGAGCTGGCGAACGACGCGGACATCGTGATGCGCTTCCTGCGCGAACGTTCCGTACTGCTCCGCCTGACCCACCCCAATATCGTGCGGACCCGCGACCTGGTCGTCGAGGGCGATCTGCTGGCACTCGTCATGGATCTGGTCGAAGGCCCTGACCTGCACCGCTATCTGCGCGAGAACGGCCCGTTCAGCCCCGTCGCCGGGGCCCTGCTGACCGCCCAGATCGCGGACGCGCTCGCCGCCAGCCACGCCGACGGCGTCGTGCACCGCGACCTCAAGCCCGCCAACGTGCTGCTCAAGAACGACGGCGAGCGGCTGCACCCGATGCTCACCGACTTCGGTATCGCGCGGCTCGCGGACTCCCCGGGACTGACCCGCACGCACGAGTTCGTCGGCACCCCGGCCTATGTCGCGCCGGAGTCCGCCGAGGGCCGTCCGCAGACCTCCGCCGTCGACATCTACGGCGCGGGCATCCTGCTGTACGAGCTGGTCACGGGCCGCCCGCCGTTCGCCGGCGCGACCGCGCTCGAAGTGCTCCACCGCCACCTCAGCGAGGAGCCCCGCCGCCCCACGACCGTGCCCGAGCCGCTGTGGACGGTCATCGAGCGCTGCCTGCGCAAGGACCCGGACCAGCGGCCGAGCGCCGAGAACCTCGCCCGCGGGCTGCGGACCGTCGCCGCCGGTGTCGGCGTGCACTCCACGCCCGCCCAGGTCGACGCGGCGCTGGGCGTCGGCGCGCTCCTCGCTCCGGATCCGGCGCCCGCGCAGGTCCCCGAGACCCCGGGCGCGGCCGACCCGACGCAGGTCCTGCCGAGCAACGCCGGCTCGTACGACCCGAGCGCGGCGACCAGCGTCATGCCGTCCACCGGTCACGGTCCGGGCGGTCCCGGCGCCGCCGGTCCGACCTCGGTCATGCCGCCCGTACCGGCGGACCCCGACGGCCCGCACCCCTGGCAGGGCCAGCTCCAGGCCGCCCGCGACCGCAACGAGCAGACGCAGGTCCAGTACCTCGACCCGAGCCAGGACCCGCTGCGCCGCCGCCCGCAACGGCAGCCCCAGCAGCCGCCCGCGCACCAGCGGCCCCCGCAGCCGCCCCAGCACCAGCAGCGGTACGCGCCGCCCCCGCAGCACCAGCAGCAGCCGTACGCCCCGGCTCAGCGGCAGCAGTACGCGCCTCCGCAGCAGCCGCCGCCCCAGCAGCCGGCCCCCCGCCAGCAGCGTGAGCCGCGCCCGCCGCGTCAGCGCAACGCCAACCCGATGCGGATCCCGGGCCTGGGCTGCCTCAAGGGCTGTCTGTTCACGCTCGTCCTGCTCTTCGTCGCGGGCTGGCTCGTCTGGGAGCTGACCCCGCTTCAGGACTGGGTGGCCCAGGGCAAGAGCTACTGGACCGCGATCGGTGACGCGATCTCGACGGTGACGGACTGGATCTCGGAGCTGGGCGGCACGGACCCGGGCGTGAACTCGGGACAGTGACGGGGGGACGCGCGGCCGGGGGTGAGGGAGGAGTTCCCCTCGGACCGGGGTGAGGGATGTATCCGCCCGGACCGTGCCATTTCCCCCGCTGTGTGGGGTGACGGTGCCGACCAGGGCACGGAACACCCCGATACCCGCGTACTTTGAGGGGCAACGCCAGCCGCTGAGGGAGCAGTCTTGGCACGGAATATCGGCAGCCGGTACACCGCCCACCAGATTCTGGGACGGGGCAGCGCCGGCACGGTGTGGCTCGGGGAAGGGCCCGAGGGCCCCGTCGCCATCAAACTGTTGCGCGAGGACCTCGCGTCGGACCAGGAGCTGGTCGGCCGCTTCGTCCAGGAGCGCACCGCCCTGCTCGGACTCGACCACCCCCGGGTGGTCGCCGTCCGTGACCTCGTCGTGGACGGCAACGATCTCGCGCTCGTCATGGAGCTGGTCCGCGGTACGGATCTCCGTACCCGCCTCGACCGCGAGCGCCGGCTCGCCCCCGAGGCCGCGGTCGCGATCATCGCGGATGTCGCCGACGGGCTCGCCGCCGCGCACGCCGCCGGGGTCGTCCACCGCGACGTCAAGCCCGAGAACATCCTGCTCGACATGGAGGGCCCGCTCGGCCCCGGCGGCGCGCACCCCGCGCTGCTCACCGACTTCGGTGTGGCCAAGCTCATCGACACCCCGCGGCGCACCAAGGCGTCCAAGATCATCGGCACCCCCGACTATCTGGCGCCGGAGATCGTGGAGGGCCTGCCGCCGCGCGCGGCCGTCGACATCTACGCGCTGGCCACCGTCCTGTACGAGCTGCTCGCCGGCTTCACCCCGTTCGGCGGGGGCCACCCCGGGGCCGTGCTGCGCCGGCATGTCACCGAGACCGTCGTACCGCTGCCCGGAATCCCCGAGGAGCTGTGGCAGCTGCTCGTCCAGTGCCTGGCGAAGGCCCCGGCCTCACGGCTGCGCGCCTCGGAGCTGGCGGCGCGGCTGCGGGAGCAGCTGCCGACGCTCGCGGGCATTCCGCCGCTGGACGTGGACGAGCCGGAAGCGGAGCCCGCGGAGCGGCCGTACGAGGAGCCGGGGCCGTCCGCTCCCGAGGAGCCGCGCCGGAGGGGAGCGGTTTCGCTGGTCCCGGGCGCGGTGCCCGACTCCAACCGGGACACGCACACGAGCATGCGGGTGCCGGGGCCGGACGAGCTGGCGGGCGGGGCGCGCGGTACGGCGCGGGCGCCGCGGTCTCCGGGGCAGCGGCGGCCTGGATCGGCGCGGCACAAGGCGGAGGCGGTGCGGAAGCGCCGGATGTTGCTGGGGGTGGTGGCGGTGCTGGTGGTCGCGGTGGTGGGGGTGGGCGGCTGGCTGATGCTGGGCGGGGGCGGCGGGGAGGCGCCCCGGGATTCCCAGCGGACGACGTCGCCTGCGCCGTAGCGCCTCCCGGCGGGGGGTCGTGGTGCGGGGCGCCGTCCGGCGGGGGGCGTGGGTGCGGTGCGCCGTTGTGGTGCCGGGGGCCGGGGCGGTGCGCCTCCGGCGGGGGTACGGGTTGCGGTCGCGCCGTGCTGGTGCCGGGGGCCGGGGCCTCCTGAGGTGCGTGTCCGGACTGCTTTCCTCACCGCGCTTCGCGCGAGCTGCGACGCTTTACGTC
>NZ_JBHTZS010000047.1:0-42503 GCF_042790125.1 Streptomyces scopuliridis | reverse complement strand
CCGGGACGCGCGTGCACACGCGCGTCCCGGAGGCCGTCTCGCGTTGTGCTCCGTCCGGGCTTCGCGTCACAGATTGGTTGAGACCACTTGTCGGCGACTTCCAGCCGCGCTTAATCTCCTGCGAGTTGTGCAGCACGAAACGTTCGTTGCGCATGGTGCAACGCCGACCCGTAGGGATCCCGGATGAAGCTTTCCTCCCGCATTGCCGTCCCGGTGGCGGCACTTGCGCTCGCCGGCCTCACCGCCACCGCCTGCGCCCCGCAGACCTCCGACACCAGCGCGACGAAGGACGAGAAGAGCGGCACGCTGCGCGTCTGGCTCTTCCAGGAGGTCAACAACAAGCCCAAGGAGCAGGTCGTCGACGCCGCGGTCGCCGCCTTCGGCAAGAAGCACGAGGGGACGAAGGTCGAGATCGAGTACATCCCCGTCGAGACCCGCGCCCAGCGCATCAAGGCCGCCTTCAACGATCCGAAGAGCGCGCCGGACCTGATCGAGTACGGCAACACCGACACGGCCGGATACGTCAAGGACGGCGGACTCGCCGAGGTCACCGAGGAGTTCAACGCCTGGGACGAGGCCAAGGACACCGACCCGACGGCCCGGCAGTCCGTCACGGTCGACGGCAAGATCTACGGAGCGCCCCTCTTCGTCGGCGTCCGCGCGCTCTACTACCGCACCGATGTCTTCGAGGAGCTGGGGATGGCCGCCCCCAAGTCCCAGGCCGAGCTGATCGCCACGGCCAAGAAGGTCCGCAAGGCGAAGCCGGAGCTGTACGGGCTCGCGGTCGGCGGCGCGTACACCTATGGCGCGATGCCGTTCCTCTGGGCGAACGGCGGCGAACTGGCCCAGGAGAGCGGCGGTACGTACAAGGCCGCCGTCAACAGCCCGGCCGCCCGCAAGGGCATCGAGGCGTACACCTCCCTCTTCGGCGAGGACAACTGTCCGGCCGCCAAGTGCGCCTCGATGGGCGGCAACGCGACGGTGACCGCCTTCGCGTCCGGGAAGGCCGCGATGGCGATCGGCGGCGACTTCAGCCACCAGGCCGTCGAGGCGGGCACGGTGAAGGGCAAGTACGCGGTCGTGCCGCTGCCCGGGGTCGAGGAGGGCTCGGTCGCGCCGGCCTTCGCGGGCGGCAACAACATCGGCGTACTCAAGAGCAGCGCGCACCGCACGCTCGCCGTCGACCTGATGAAGTCGTTCACCGGCAAGGAGACCCAGGCCAAGCTGTTCGACGCGATGGGCTTCCTGCCGACGTACACGGACGTACTGGCCGACTCGGCGAAGAAGCAGCCGTTCATCGAGCCCTTCGTCCAGACCCTGGGCGCGGGCGCCAAGTTCGTCCCCGCGTCGCCGGCCTGGGCGCAGATCGACTCCTCGCTCGTCCTGCCGACGATGTTCCAGGAGATCGTCAGCGGCCGTAAGGACGTCGCCGCGGCATCGGACGACGCGGCGAAGAAGATGGACGCGGCGTTCTCGTCCGCGGGCTGAGCGCCATGACGACCGAAACCGGCCGGATCGACTCCGGCCGTACGGCCACCGGGGGCCCGGGGCCGGTACGCGAGGCCCGGCAGGCGCCCCGGAAGGCCCGGCGGACCCCCCGCCGGGCCGGCCGGGCCGGCTGGACCCCCTGGCTCTATCTCGCGCCCGCGCTCGTCGTCCTCGGCGGGCTGCTGGTCTACCCGATCTACCAACTCGGCCTGATCTCCTTCCTGGAGTACACCCAGGCGCAGGTCAGCGGCGGGGAACCGACCTCCTTCAAGGGCTTCGGCAACTACTCCGCGCTCTTCGGCGACAGCCAGTTCTGGCAGGTGCTGCTGGCGACCGTGCTGTTCGCCGCGGCGTGTGTCGTCGCCACCCTCGCGGTCGGCTGCGCGCTCGCCGTCCTGCTGACGCGGGTACGGGCCGCGCCCCGGCTCGCGCTGATGCTCGCCGCGCTCGGCGCCTGGGCCACCCCCGCGATCACCGGCTCCACGGTCTGGGTCTTCCTCTTCGACCCGGACTACGGCCCGGTCAACCGGCTGCTGGGGCTCGGCGACTTCTCCTGGACGTACGGCCGCTACAGCGCCTTCGCACTTGTCCTGTTCGAAGTGGTCTGGTGCTCGTTCCCGTTCGTGATGGTGACCGTCTACGCGGGCATCAAGGCCATCCCCGGCGAGGTGCTGGAGGCCGCCTCGCTCGACGGCGCCTCGCAGTGGCGGATCTGGCGGTCGGTGACCGCGCCCATGCTGCGGCCGATCCTGGTGGTCGTCACCATCCAGTCGATCATCTGGGACTTCAAGGTCTTCACCCAGATCTATGTGATGACGAACGGCGGCGGAATCGCCGGCCAGAATCTCGTGCTCAATGTCTACGCCTATCAGAAGGCCTTCGCGTCCTCGCAGTACAGCCTGGGCTCGGCGATCGGCGTGGTCATGCTGCTGATTCTGCTGGCGGTCACGCTCGTCTATCTGCGACTGATCCGACGCCGGGGAGAAGAACTGTGAACCTGCTCGGTATTCGCCGTCCCTGGCGGCTGCTGGCCGAGGCATCGGCCCTCGTCATCGCCGTGATCGTGGCCTTTCCGCTGTACTGGATGATCCTCTCCGCGTTCAAACCCGCCGGCGAGATCCAGTCGACGGAAGCCCGTCCCTGGACGCTCTCGCCGTCGCTCGACTCGTTCCGCCGGGTCTTCGAACAGCAGGAATTCGGGCGGTACTTCCTGAACAGTCTGGCGGTCGCGGGAACGGTCGTGATCGCCTCCGCGCTCATCGCGTTTCTGGCCGCGACGGCCGTCACCCGGTTCCGTTTCCGATTCCGTACGACCCTCCTCATCATGTTCCTCGTCGCGCAGATGGTGCCGATCGAGGCGCTGGCCATCCCGCTGTTCTTCCTGATGCGGGACGCCGGGCTGCTCAATACGCTCGGCTCGCTCGTCCTGCCGCATCTCGCCTTCTCGCTTCCGTTCGCCGTCTGGATGCTGCGCGGATTCGTCAAGGCCGTCCCCGAGGCGCTGGAGGAGGCCGCGTACATCGACGGCGCGAGCCGTACCCGTTTCCTGTGGCAGATCCTTTTCCCGCTGGTCTTCCCCGGGCTTGTCGCGACGAGTGTCTTCTCCTTCATCTCGACCTGGAACGACTTCCTGTTCGCCAAGTCCTTCATCATCAGCGACACCTCCCAGTCGACGCTTCCGATGGCGCTGCTGGTCTTCTTCAAACCGGACGAGAACGACTGGGGCGGCATCATGGCCGCGTCTACGGTGATGACCGTTCCCGTGCTGGTTTTCTTTGTGCTCGTACAACGGCGCCTGGTCTCCGGACTCGGCGGCGCCGTCAAGGATTAGAGGTGGACTTCATGGATCTGATCCCGGACCCCAGGCGGGCCTGGCCGGCGCAGCCGGGAGCGGGCGCGTTCCCGCTCGACGGCGAGACCGTGATCGAGGCAGGGCCCGGTACGGAGGGCGTGGCGCGGTGGTTCCGTACCGCCGTCGGAGCCGCGACGGGGCTGC
Source organism: Streptomyces scopuliridis (assembly GCF_042790125.1). GTDB lineage: Bacteria > Actinomycetota > Actinomycetes > Streptomycetales > Streptomycetaceae > Streptomyces > Streptomyces scopuliridis_A. The sequence goes on along the minus strand of NZ_JBHTZS010000047.1, from coordinate 39,019 downwards.
CGTTCGCGGACGACGCCGGGGTCATCGGCGCCGACGACAACCGGATCGTCCTGGGGATCAGCCCGGACATCGCCCGCGAACTGGGCACCGAGGGCTACCGGATCAGCGTCGACGCCGCGGCGATCCGGGTCGAGGGCGGCGCCGCCGCCGGGGTCTTCTGGGGCGCGCAGACCCTCCGCCAGCTGCTCGGGCCCGACGCGTACCGCGGGGCGCCGCTCGACTCCGCGCGCGAGTGGTCCGTACCGATGACCCTCATCGAGGACGCGCCCCGCTTCGGCTGGCGCGGGCTGATGCTCGACGTGGCACGCCACTTCATGCCCAAGGACGGCGTCCTGCGCTATCTGGATCTGCTCGCCGCCCACAAGCTGAATGTCTTCCACTTCCATCTCACCGACGACCAGGGCTGGCGCGTCGAGATCAAGAAGCATCCGCGACTGACCGAAGTCGGCTCCTGGCGCCCGCGCACCAAATGGGGCCACCGCGCCTCCGAGCTCTGGGAAGAGAAGCCGCACGGCGGTTACTACACCCAGGACGACATCCGCGAGATCGTCGCGTACGCCACCGAGCGGCATATCACCGTCGTCCCCGAGATCGATATCCCGGGACATTCGCAGGCCGCCATCGCCGCGTATCCGGAACTCGGCAACACCGATGTCATCGACACGACCTCCCTCACCGTCTGGGACACCTGGGGCATTACCGCGAACGTACTCGCCCCCACTGACAACACCCTGCGGTTCTACGAGGACGTCTTCGAGGAACTGCTCACGCTCTTCCCCTCGACCTTCATCCACATCGGCGGGGACGAGTGCCTCAAGGACCAGTGGAAGGAGTCCCCGGCCGCCCAGGAGCGGATCGCCGCGCTCGGTCTCGCGGACGAGGACGGGCTCCAGTCCTGGTTCATCCGGCACTTCGACCGCTGGCTCGCCGAGCGCGGCCGGCGGCTGATCGGCTGGGACGAGATCCTGGAAGGCGGGCTCGCGCCGGGCGCCGCCGTCTCGTCCTGGCGCGGATACGCGGGCGGGATCGCCGCCGCGAAGGCCGGCCACGACGTCGTCATGTGCCCCGAGCAGCAGGTGTATCTGGACCACCGTCAGGCGGCCGGCGACGACGAGCCGATGCCCATCGGGTACGTACGCACCCTGGAGGACGTCTACCGCTTCGAGCCGCTGCCGCCCGAGCTCACCGAGCAGGAGGCGGCCCATGTCCTCGGCACCCAGGCCAATGTCTGGACCGAGGTGATGCAGGACAGCTCCCGCGTCGACTACCAGGTCTTCCCGCGGCTCGCCGCCTTCGCGGAAGTCGCCTGGTCGGACCTTCCGGCCCCCGCCGAACGTGATTTCGCCGACTTCGAGCAGCGCATGGCGGAGCACTACCGGCGCCTTGACGCACTCGGGGTCGAATACCGGCCGCCCGGCGGTCCGTTGCCCTGGCAGCGCCGCCCGGGCGTGCTGGGGCGCCCGATCGAGGGGGCGCCCCCAAACGTGTGAGCCCACCGGGAGATGGCTGCCCCAGAACGGTGTCCCTGGGACCGTGGTAGTCCGTAAGGATAAGTCGTATAACGACCGCTGAAGAGTGGCATTCCGTATGTGACGGCGAAGAGGTGCGAAACCGGACCTTCCCCCTGGTGGGGGACGGATGCGTCCTTCGCGGACCCTCGCGTCGGGCGGGCCGGAAGATGTGCCAGAGTTGCCACGTCCGGTCTGTGAGCACGTACGGTACGGCCACACGGGCGGGACACCGGGACACCGGAAAGGGGCAGCTGGGTTGACCACGCACGCACCGCAGACGGCGCAGTTCGTGACGCTGCCGGCCACGCTGGACGAGGCCGTGGCGGCACTCACCGCGATGCCTGCCGCCGTGCCCGTCGCGGGTGGGACCGATCTCATGGCGGCCGTCAACAAGGGCCAGCTGCGGCCCGCGGGACTCGTCGGCCTCGGCCGGATCAGCGAACTGCGCGGCTGGCACTACCAGGACGGTCACGCCCTGCTCGGCGCCGGTCTCACCCACGCGCGCATGGGCAGGCCGGACTTCGCGGCCCTCATCCCCGCGCTCGCCGCGTCCGCGCGCGCGGCGGGCCCGCCCCAGATCCGTAACGCCGGGACGCTCGGCGGCAATATCGCCACCGCGGCCCCCACCGGCGACGCGCTGCCCGTACTCGCCGCGCTGGAGGCCGATCTGGTGGTCGGCGGGCCCGGCGGCGCGCGCCGTGAGATCCCCGTCTCGCATCTGCTGGCCGGCCGCGAGATGCTCGCGCCCGCCGAACTCATCGGCTTCGTACGGGTGCCGCTGCTGCACGCCCCCCAGGTCTTCCTCAAGGCGACCGGACGGACCGGGCCCGGCAGGGCCACCGCGTCCGTGGCCGTCGTGCTCGACCCGGCGCGGCGCGGGGTGCGGTGCGCGGTCGGCGCCATCGCCCCGATGCCGCTGCGCCCGCTGGAGGCGGAGCACTGGATCGCCTCACTGATCGACTGGGACGGCGCGCGCGGGCTCGCGCAGGAGGCGCTCGCCGCCTTCGGCGAGTACGTCGCCGCGGCCTGTATCCCGGACCCGCCGGCGCCGGCCGACGGGGGCGAAGTGCCCCCGGCGTCGCCCGCCGTACTGCATCTGCGGCGCACGGTCGCCGCGCTGGCCCGACGAGCACTGGGGAGGGCGCTGTCGTGACCACCAACGAGAACTCCGGTGGCGGCACCGGGGCCCCCGAGGGCCAGGGCGGCTGGCAGCCGCTCCCGCAGGGCGGGGAGTACGACGGCGAGTCGACCGCCTTCGTGCACCTGCCCCCGGAGGACACCTTCGACGCGCCGCTGGCCGCGCCGGGGCACGGATACGTACCGCCGCAGATCGTGCCGCCCGCGCAGGCGGACCCGTCGGCGGCCGACGCCCAGGGCGGGGTCCACTGGCCGGACCCGCAGCAGGGCGGCGGGGCGCAGGACCACGCGCCGTACGCGCAGGGCGGCTATGTCCAGGGCGGATACGCGCAGGGGGGGTACGACCACGGCGGCTACGGGCCCGGCGGCGGCTACGAGCCGCAGGGGACCGGCCAGTGGAACTTCAGCGACACGGGCACGGGCGCGGGCACGGGCACGAGTGACGGCTCCGACGCCGGGGCGGTCGCGGGCGGATCCGAGCTGACCGGCCAGTGGACGATCCCGATCGCCCAGGGTGATCTTCCGGACGAGTCGGGCGAGTTCAGCAAGTCGGTGCTGGCGTCCCAGTGGAACGGCGGCGCCCCGCCGGCGACCCTGCCGGGCGGCGCCGCGGCGCCGTGGGCGACGGAACCGGCACCGCCCGGCGCGGACGCCGGCGTATTCGCCGCCCCGGAGAGCGTCGAGGCGCCGGCTGTCCCGGACGCACCGGCGCCCGTGGAGCCCGAGCCGTCCGCCGTCCTGCCGGACGCCGTACCGGACCTCGCGCACGAGCCCGGCCCGGGGACCCTGCCCGAGGCGGCTCCGGAGACCGTTCCCGAGATCCAGGCCGAGCTCCCGGTCGAGATGCCGGCCGAGCCCGAGCATGCCGCCGAGCCCGTGGCGGAGACCGCGCCGGAGTCCGCACCGGAATCCGTGACCGCGCCGGAAACCGATCCCGAGCCCGAGCCCGCGCCCCTCACCAGCAGCAACGACAGCGCCGAACACCCCTCCGGCTCCTACGTCCTGCGCGTCAACGGCGCCGACCGCCCCGTCACGGACGCCTGGATCGGCGAGTCGCTGCTGTACGTGCTGCGCGAGCGCCTCGGCCTCGCGGGCGCCAAGGACGGCTGCTCCGAGGGCGAATGCGGCGCCTGCAACGTCCAGGTCGACGGCCGGCTCGTCGCCTCCTGCCTGGTCCCCGCCGCCACCGCCGCCGGTTCCGAGGTCCGTACGGTCGAGGGGCTGGCCGCCGACGGCGAACCCTCCGACGTCCAGCGGGCGCTGGCGAAGTGCGGGGCCGTGCAGTGCGGGTTCTGCGTCCCCGGCATGGCCATGACCGTCCACGACCTCCTGGAGGGCAACCACGCCCCCAGCGAGCTGGAGACCCGCCAGGCGCTCTGCGGCAACCTCTGCCGCTGCTCCGGCTACCGGGGCGTGCTCGACGCCGTCAGCGAGGTCGTCGCCGGGCGCAGGGCGAGCGCGGAGGCCGCCGCCGCGGCCTCCGAGGAAGCCCGTATCCCGCACCAGGCACCTCCCGGGGCCGGCGGCGTCCAGCCCCCGCAGGCGAACCCGCACGCCGATCCGCACACCAACTCGCACCCGCACTCGCCCGACGGAGGCATGGCGTGAGCAACGACGCGGCCACCGGGCCCCCGACGCTCGACGGCCCCCAGCAGGAGCCGCCCGCGCACGGCCTCGGCGCATCCCTCCCCCCGGCCGACGCGCGCGCGAAGACCGAGGGCACGTTCCCGTACGCCGCCGACCTGTGGGCCGAGGGTCTGCTGTGGGCGGCGGTCCTGCGCTCGCCGCACCCGCACGCCTGTATCGTCTCGATCGACACCGCCGCGGCGGCCGGGATGCCGGGCGTACGCGCCGTCATCACGCACGAGGACGTCCCGGGCGACTCGGCGTACGGCAGGCGGATCGCCGACCGGCCGGTCTTCGCCTCGGAGGTCGTGCGCCACCACGGCGAGGCGATCGCCGCCGTCGCCGCCGACCACCCCGACACGGCCCGGCTCGCCGCCGCCGCGATCGCCGTCGAGTACGAGGTGCTCGACCCGGTCACCGACCCCGAGAAGGCGTTCGCCGCCGAGCCGCTGCACCCCGACGGCAATCTGATCCGCCATATCCCGCTGCGCTACGGCGATCCGGACATCACCGGCGAGGTGGTCGTGGAGGGGCTGTACCGCATCGGCCGCCAGGACCCCGCGCCCATCGGCGCCGAGGCGGGCCTCGCCGTACCGAGACCGGACGGCGGCGTCGAGATCTACACCGCCTCCACCGACCCGCACACCGACCGCGATCTGGCCGCCGCCTGCTTCGGCCTGGAGCCGGACCGGGTGAAGATCGTCGTCACCGGCGTCCCCGGCGCAACCGGCGACCGCGAGGACCCCGGCTTCCAGATCCCGCTCGGCCTGCTCGCGCTGCGCACCGGCTGCCCGGTCAAACTCGCCGCCACCCGCGAGGAGTCCTTCCTCGGCCACGCCCACCGCCACCCGACGCTGCTGCGCTACCGCCACCACGCGGACGCCGAGGGCCGGCTCGTCAAGGTCGAGGCCCAGATCCTGCTGGACGCGGGCGCGTACGCGGACGCCTCGTCCGAGTCCCTGGCGGCGGCGGTCGCCTTCGCCTGCGGCCCGTACGTCGTCCCGCATGCCTTCATCGAGGGCTGGGCCGTACGCACGAACAACCCGCCCTCCGGCCATGTACGGGGCGAGGGCGCCATGCAGGTGTGCACGGCGTACGAGGGCCAGATGGACAAGCTGGCCGCCAAGCTGGGCGTGGAACCGGCCGAGCTGCGGCTGCGCAACGCCCTGGCCACCGGCGACATCCTGCCCACCAGCCAGACGGTGACCTGCCCGGCGCCCGTGGCCGAACTGCTCCGTTCCGTACGCGACTTCCCGCTGCCCCCGCTCCCCAAGGACACCCCCGAGGCGGCCTGGCTGCTGCCCGGCGGCCCCGAGGGCGCGGGTGAGCCGGGGGCCGTACGCCGGGGCGTCGGCTACGCGCTCGGCATGGTCCATATGCTCGGCGCGGAGGGCGCGGACGAGGTCTCCACGGCCACCGTCAAGGTCCACGACGGCGTGGCCACGGTCATCTGCGCGGCCGTCGAGACCGGCCAGGGCTTCGCCACCCTCGCCCGGCAGATCGTGCAGGAGACGCTGGGCATCGAGGAGGTCCATGTCGCCTCGGTCGACACGGACCAGCCCCCGGCGGGCCCGGCGGCCCACGGCCGGCACACCTGGGTCTCGGGCGGCGCGGTCGAGCGGGCGGCGAAGATGGTCCGTACGCAGCTGCTCCAGCCGCTGGCCCACAAGTTCGGGATGTCCACCGAACTGCTCCAGATCACGGACGGCAAGATCACCTCGTACGACGGGGTGCTGTCCACGACGGTCACCGAGGCGATGGACGGCAAGGAACTCTGGGCGACGGCGCAGTGCCGCCCGCACCCCACCGAACCCCTCGACGCCTCGGGACAGGGCGACGCCTTCGTGGGGCTGGCCTTCTGCGCGATCCGCGCGGTCGTGGACGTCGACATCGAACTGGGCTCGATCCGGGTCGTGGAGATGGCCGTGGCCCAGGACGTCGGGCGGGTCCTCAACCCGGCGCAGCTGGCCACCCGCATCGAGGCGGGCGTCACGCAGGGCATCGGTACGGCCCTGACGGAGAACCTCCGCACGACCCGCGGCGTGGTCCGCCGCCCCGACCTCACGGGGTACGCGCTGCCGACGTCCCTGGACGCGCCGGACATCCGGATCGTCAAGCTGGTCGAGGAGCGCGACGTGGTGGCCCCGTTCGGCGCCAAGCCCGCGAGCGCGGTGCCGGTGGTCACCTCCCCGGCGGCGGTCGCCTCGGCGGTCCGCGCGGCCACGGGCCGGCCCATCAGCCGCCTCCCGATCCGCCCGCAGGCGGCGGTGGCGGCGGTGCCCGCGGGCTCGTAGGCGCCGCCGTACGCGACACCGAGCGGCCCACGACATCGAGCGGCCGCCCCCGGAATCCCCCGGGGGCGGCCGCTTTCGTGGTCCTGGAGGCCGTGGCGGGAATCGAACCCGCGTAACTCGCTTTGCAGGCGAGCCCCTGAACCACTCGGGCACACGGCCGTGTCCTGTCTCCTGGTCATGACCGTAGGCCGGTGCCGGGCGGGGCTCAAGGCGTCCGGGCGGGCCGCAACGCGACTGCCACACTCCGTTCACGGTGGGCCGTCGCGCCGGTGGGGCCGGGCCGGGGGAGGCGTACGTCCAAGGGACCACATCCGATCAGCCCTACGACAGGGCCGAATCAGGGCTGTGCCCCTTACGCTGAGTCCATGACCGCCCTGGACCCACGCGACGCCGATGTCGCTCCCACCGACATATCCGCCCTGACGAAGCCCACATCGCAACCCCCGGCCCGCGACCAGGGCGGCGCCCCCGACCAGGGCGGTGTGCTGGGTCCTGAGCATCGGGCGCTCAGTATCGGCATCGTCTCCGTCGTCCTGCTCATCGCCTTCGAGGCGACCGCCGTCGGTACCGCGATGCCGGTCGCCGCGCGCGAGCTGAACGGGATTCCGCTGTACGCCTTCGCGTTCTCCGCGTACTTCACCACCAGCCTCTTCGCCATGGTGCTCTCCGGCCAGTGGGCCGACCGCAGCGGGCCGCTCGCGCCGCTCGCCACCGGGATCAGCGCCTTCGGGGCCGGGCTGCTGCTGTCGGGCACGGCGGGCACCATGTGGCTGTTCATCCTCGGCCGCGCCGTCCAGGGCCTCGGCGGCGGGCTGGTCATCGTCGCGCTCTATGTCGTCGTCAGCCGGGCCTACCCGGAGCGGCTGCGGCCCTCGATCATGGCCGCGTTCGCCGCGAGCTGGGTGATCCCCTCCGTCGTCGGGCCGCTCGCCTCCGGCACCGTCACCGAACACCTCGGCTGGCGCTGGGTCTTCATCGGTATCCCCGTCCTGGTCGTGCTGCCGCTGGCGCTCGCGCTGCCCGCGATCCGCCGCAAGGCGTCGGGGCCCGCCGACGCCGAGGGGTCCGTACCGGCCTTCGACCGGCGCCGGATCCGGCTGGCGCTGGGGATCTCGCTGGGCGCGGGACTGCTCCAGTACGCGGGCCAGGACCTGCGCTGGCTCTCGCTCCTCCCCGCGCTGGCCGGCATCGCGTTCCTCGTCCCCGCCGTCCTCGGGCTGCTGCCGCACGGCACCTGGCGCGCCGCGCGCGGGCTGCCCTCCGTGGTGCTGCTGCGCGGCGTCGCCGCCGGGGCGTTCATCGCCGCCGAGAGCTTCGTACCGCTGATGCTCGTCACCCAGCGCGGGCTGTCGCCGACGATGGCCGGGCTCTCGCTCGCGGTGGGCGGCGCGACCTGGGCGCTCGGCTCGTACGTCCAGTCCAGGCCGCGTCTGGAGCCGTACCGCGAGCGGCTGATGGCGGGCGGGATGGTGCTGGTCGCCCTGTCGATCGCGACCGCGCCGAGTGTGCTCATCGAATCCGTACCGGTATGGATCGTCGCGGTCGCCTGGGCCTTCGGCTGTCTCGGCATGGGCGCCGTGATCGCCTCGACCAGCGTGCTGCTGCTCAAGCTGTCGGCGCCGGAGGAGGCGGGCGCGAACTCGGCCGCGCTCCAGATCTCCGACGGGCTGTCGAACGTCCTCCTGCTGGCGGCGGGCGGCGCGGCGTTCGCGGCCCTGGGCGGCGGCGCGGTGGGCGGCCACGCGGTCTCGGCCGCGTCGGGCGCCGCGGGATCCCACCCGGCGGCCTTCGCGGCGGTGTTCCTCCCGATGGCGGCGGTGGCGCTGGTGGGGGTGTGGGTGGCGACGCGGATACGGACCCGCTGAGTACTGCCCACGCCAGGCCCAACCGCCCTGTTACGTTGGCCTCTTGACCGAGGGGGGGCGGAGACAGGGCGATGACAGCGACCACGTTTCGTATCGGCGGGGACCTGGGCGTACGGCGGCTCGGATTCGGAGCGATGCAGCTGCCGACCGAGCGGGGTCCCGCCCGCGAGGCATCCCTCCGTGTCGCCCGCAGGGCCGTCGAGCTGGGCGTCACACTGATCGACACCGCCCATCTGTACGGCGGGGGAGCCAACGAGGAACTGCTCGCCGAGGCCCTGTACCCCTACGCGGACGGGCTGCTCGTCACCACCAAGGTCGGCGTCGCGCGGTCGGCGGAGTCGGGCGAGTGGGGGCTCGACGGCCGGCCCGAGGTCCTGCGCGACCAGGTCGAGAACGCCCTGCGCCGGCTGCGGGTCGAGCGGCTCGAACTGCTCCAGCTGCACCGCATCGACCCGGAGGTGCCCCTCGCCGACCAGCTCGGCGCGCTGCGGGAGTTGCAGACGGCGGGCAAGGTCGGCCGGCTCGGGCTGTCGGAGATCACCGTCGCGGAACTCGACGAGGCGCGGGCGATCATCGACGTCGCGTCCGTACAGAACCGCTACAGCCTGCTCGACCGCGAGCACGAGTCCGTGCTCGCGGCCTGCGAGGCGGCGGGGATCGCGTTCCTGCCGTGGCGGCCCGTCGCCGGAGCGGCGTCGGGCGCGTCCGCCGCGGCTGCCGAGATCACGGCCGTGGCGGACGAACTGGGCGCCACCCCCGCGCAGGTCTCCCTCGCCTGGCTCCTCGACCGCTCCCCGGTCGTCCTCCCGATCCCGGGCACCGCCCGGATCGACCACCTGGAGGAGAACGTCGCCGCGGCGGACCTCCGTCTGACCCCGGCCCATCACGACCGCCTCGACCGTCTCGACGACCTCGGCCGTCCCGGCCGGCCGGCCGAGCGGGCATAGCGCCCCGTCACGTCGTACGGAATGTGGCGCCCGTCGCACCTGGGCCCTGTACGTACGAGGGTCGCGCGGGGCCACCGGTAGGGTGGCCCGGTTGTCGTACGTACCCCCGTCCCACCCCGCCAACCCGCGCCCGAACCGGAGACCGTGACTACTACCGCCTCCTCCCACCACCTCTCACCCGCCTTCCCGGGCCGCGCCCCCTGGGGCACCGCGAACAAGCTGCGTGCCTGGCAGGAGGGTGCGCTCGGCCGCTATCTGGAGAAGCAGCCACGTGACTTCCTCGCCGTCGCCACCCCCGGCGCCGGGAAGACGACCTTCGCTCTGACGCTCGCCTCATGGCTGCTGCATCACCATGTCGTCCAGCAGGTGACCGTCGTCGCGCCGACCGAGCACCTCAAGAAGCAGTGGGCGGAGGCCGCCGCGCGGATCGGCATCAAGCTCGACCCGGACTACTCCGCGGGGCCGGTGAGCAAGGAGTACGACGGCGTCGCCATCACCTACGCGGGCGTCGGGGTGCGGCCCATGCTGCACCGCAACCGGTGCGAGCAGCGCAAGACCCTGGTCATCCTCGACGAGATCCACCACGCGGGCGACTCCAAGTCCTGGGGCGAGGCGTGCCTTGAGGCGTTCGAGCCCGCGACCCGGCGGCTCGCGCTGACCGGCACGCCGTTCAGGTCCGACACCAACCCCATCCCCTTCGTGGCGTACGAGGAGGGCAACGACGGCATCCGCCGCTCGGCCGCCGACTACACCTACGGGTACGGCAACGCCCTCGGCGACGGCGTCGTCCGGCCCGTCATCTTCCTCAGCTACAGCGGCAATATGCGCTGGCGCACCAAGGCCGGTGACGAGATCGCGGCCAAGCTCGGCGAGCCCATGACCAAGGACGCCGTCTCGCAGGCGTGGCGCACCGCGCTCGACCCGCGCGGCGACTGGATGCCCAATGTGCTGCGCGCGGCGGACCAGCGGCTGACCGAGGTGCGCAAGGGCATCCCGGACGCCGGCGGTCTGGTCATCGCGACCGACCAGGACGCGGCGCGCGCGTACGCCAAGCTCATCCGCGAGATCACCGGCTCGAAGGCGACCGTCGTCCTCTCCGACGACACCGGCGCGTCGAAGCGGATCGATGAGTTCAGCGGGAGCGACGACCGCTGGATGGTCGCGGTCCGGATGGTGTCGGAGGGCGTCGACGTACCGCGGCTGGCCGTCGGCGTGTACGCCACCACCATCTCGACCCCGCTCTTCTTCGCGCAGGCCGTGGGCCGTTTCGTACGGTCACGGCGGCGTGGCGAGACCGCGTCCGTCTTCCTGCCCACCATCCCGGGCCTGCTCGGCTTCGCCGCCGAGATGGAGGTCGAGCGCGACCACGTACTCGACAAGCCGAAGAAGAACGGCGAGGAGGACCCCTACGCCGAGTCCGAGAAGGAGCTGGCGGAGGCCGAGAAGCTCCAGGACGAGGACACCGGCGAGCAGGACATGCTGCCCTTCGAGGCGCTGGAGTCCGACGCCGTCTTCGACCGGGTGCTCTACGACGGCGCCGAATTCGGCATGCAGGCCCACCCGGGCAGCGAGGAGGAGCAGGACTACCTCGGCATCCCCGGGCTGCTGGAGCCCGACCAGGTGCAACTGCTCCTCCAGAAGCGGCAGGCGCGGCAGATCGCGCACAGCCGCAAGAAGCCGGACGCCGAGGCGGATCTGCTGGAGCTGTCGGCCGAGCGGCGGCCCGTGGTCTCCCACAAGGAACTGCTGGAGCTGCGCAAGCAGCTGAACACGATGGTCGGCGCGTACGTCCACCAGAGCGGCAAGCCGCACGGCGTGATCCACACGGAGCTGCGCCGGGTGTGCGGAGGGCCGCCGAGCGCCGAGGCGACGGCGGGGCAGATCCGGGAGCGGATCGCGAAAGTGGGGGAGTGGGCCACCCGGATGCGGTGATGCGGTGGAGATTTCCGGCGGGCACCGTGGCGGTGATCGAGAGAGGTCGTAGCGGTTTTCGCGCGCCGTGGCCGCCGCCGGGCACGGCGGCGGCCGTTTCCGCCTCCGGGGCCGTCCGGTATGGCGTGAATGATCGATCCAAGTCCCCGTTCTGTCGGATTTTGTCCGCGAATAGGGATCAACTCTCCTTCTGTGCCCGGATTCTGGACGAGGTCTTCCGCTGAGCGGTGTCCATGGTTAGTGTCCCCGCAATGTAAACGCTCCGTGGCAACTCCGCCGCGTAGCGCAGCCGGTGGTGCCGAGGCCCGCCGGCGGCCTCACTCCGAAGGAGAAGGCGTCGTGACCGCGGAGACGTCCCAGACGCTCGACCGGGGACTGCGCGTCCTCAAGCTGCTCGCCGACACCGATCACGGTCTGACGGTCACTGAGCTGTCCAACAAGCTCGGGGTGAACCGGACGGTGGTCTACCGGCTGCTCGCCACCCTCGAACAGCACGCACTGGTCCGCCGCGACCTGGGCGGCCGGGCCCGGGTGGGCCTCGGCGTGCTGCGCCTGGGCCGCCAGGTGCATCCGCTGGTACGGGAGGCCGCGCTGCCCGCCCTGCGCTCGCTCGCCGAGGACATCGGCGCCACCGCGCATCTGACGCTGGTGGACGGGGCGGAGGCGCTGGCCGTCGCGGTCGTCGAACCGACCTGGACCGACTACCACGTCGCCTATCGGGCCGGCTTCCGCCATCCGCTCGACCGGGGCGCCGCGGGCAAGGCGATTCTCGCCGCCCGCCAGGCCGCCCTCACCGAGCCGCGCTGCACGCTCACCCACGGTGAGCTGGAGGCCGGTGCCAGCGGGGCCGCCGCCGCGCTGATCGGGGTCACCGGGATAGAGGGCAGCGTGGGTGTGGTGATGCTCGCGGACGCCGTACCCGAACGGGTGGGGCCGCGGGTCGTGGACGCGGCCCGGGAGGTCGCGGACGCGCTGCGCTGAGCCCCGGCCGGCGGTCCCACCCGTTCGGACCGGCCGGCGGTCAGTCGTACCGGCCGGCGGCCGGTCCTGCCGGCCTCACGTACACGCCGTCCCGCGCGCCCGAGCGCGCCAGATAGATTGACACCCGTGTTCTCTCGTCTCTCGCGCCCCGGCGCCCTCGCACTCTGCGCCGTCCCGATCGTCGCGCTGTTCGCCGTGGTCGGGGCCGCGCCACTGCCGTACTCCGTGGCACAGCCGGGCATGACCGCGGATGTCCTCGGCGCGGACCAGGGCCGGCAGATCATCACGATCAGCGGGGCGCCCACCAGGAAGACCGAGGGACAGCTCCGGATGACGACCATCGTGGCGACCGGCCCCTCCGCCGATGTCGACTTCGGCGATGTGGTCGAGGGCTGGCTCCGTACGGACCGCGCCGTGCTGCCGCGTGACGCGGTCTACCCGTCGGGACAGTCCGACAAGGAGATCGAGCGGCACAACACCCACGACATGGTGGAGTCCCAGAACTCCGCGACCCAGGCCGCCCTGGGCCTGCTCGGCAAGGACCCGAAGACCGTCGACGTCAGCCTCCATCTCGCCGACGTCGGCGGCCCCAGTGCCGGTCTGCTCTTCGCCCTCGGCATCGTCGACAAACTCGACGGCGACGGCTCGGGCGGCGATCTGACCGGCGGCCGCAAGATCGCGGGTACGGGCACGATCAGCGCCGACGGCGCGGTCGGCGCGGTCGGCGGGGTGTCCCTGAAGACCCAGGCCGCGGGGCGCGACGGGGCGACGGTCTTCCTCGTCCCGAAGGCGGAGTGCGGGGACGCCGGGAGCGAGCTGCCGAAGGGGATGCGGCTGATCCCGGTCAGTACGCTCAAGGGCGCGGTGTCGGCGCTCCGGGCGCTGGAGCGGGGCGAGACGGACCAGGTGCCGAGCTGCTGATGTCCCCGCCGCTGATGTCCCTGCCGCTGCTGTCACCGACCGCGGCGGCTTCGGCCGTCAGGTCCGGCGTCAGCGGTGTCTCCGGGCTCCGCGATGTCTCCGGGATCCGTTCCATGGAGCGCCAGGCGGGGAAGACCAGCGGGCTCAGCGTCGCCAGGAGATAGACGCCGCCGACGGCCAGCAGCGTGTTGCCCAGCCCCGCGCGCTCGACCAGCAGGCCCGCGACCAGACCGCCGAGCGGCATGGTCAGTTCGACTCCCGCCGTGGTCACACTCGACACCCGGCTGCGCAGCTCGTCCGGCACCCGCTCGTAGGTGACGGTGGTGAGGATCGGATTGAGCACCCCGGCCGCCAGTCCGCCCGCGGCCATCGTCACGGCCAGCGGTACGGTCCCGTCAGTGAGCGCCGCCACGACGTACTTCGGTGCCCCGCAGAGCAGGAAGGCGCCCGCGAACACGACGCGGCGCGGGAAGCGTTCGCCGTACGCCCCGTACAGCAGGGCCCCCAGCAGCGCCGCCCCGCCGAACAGCGCGGTGAGCAGCCCGAGATCGGCGGACCCGCCCAGCTCCTGCCGGGCATGGACCGGCAGCAGGACCGAACTCCAGCTCTGGTCCAGACCGTTGGTGATCATCACCATCACGGTGATGCCGAGCAGCAGCCGCGTACGGATCAGGAAGGCATAGCCCTCGCGGAGTTCGGTGCGGTACGTCGCGAGTGAGACCGGGGCCCGGCGCTGTGGCTCCGCCGCGCGAATCCCCCGCAGTCCGGTGGCTATCAGCGCCGCCGACGCCATGAAGGTCACGGCGTCCAGCAGCAGGACCGCCTCCGCGCCCATGACCGCGATCAGCAGTCCGGCGAGCGCGGCGCCGATCATGCGCGCCCCGCGGGAGGCCGCGTCGTACAGACTCGCGGCGCGCGGCAGGGTCGTCCCGGCGCGTTCGGCGAGGTCCGGCAGGAGGACGTAGCGGGCGGTGATCCCCGGGGTGTGGACGAGGCCGCTGACCGCCATCAGCGCGCACAGCATCCAGAACTCCAGCACGCCCGCGAAGTGCAGGAGCGGGACCGCGGCCACGGCGAATCCGCAGATCAGGTCGGAGGCGACGGACACCCGCCGCCGCCCGAGCCGGTCGATGACCGGACCACCGACGAGGGCGGAGACGACGACCGGCAGCGTCGCGCAGAAGGCGACGATCCCGGCCCTGGCGGGGCTGCCGGTGGTCTGGAGAACGAACCAGGGCACCCCGATCAGGGTGAGTGAACTCCCCGCGATGGAAATGGTGTTGGCGGCGAGGGTGGCGACGAAGGGCCGCCGCTCGGCAGTGGGTCTGTGCCCGCCGGCTCCGGGGCCGGTCTTCCCGGTCATGCGGCGTACGGTCGTACGAGCCGACGCCCGGACACCGCCGGCCGGTTGACGAGGCGCAGCCCCAACTCGACCAGGGTCCAGCCGAGTCGGGTACGGAGGTTCGCGCGCGGCGGGCGGTGGCGGGACCCGGCCGCCGCGCGGCGCAGTTCGGCGGCGCGCAGGGCGTGCAGCCGGAGATGCAGGTCGGGGTGTGTGCCGGGATACACGGCGGGGTCTCCTTCAGCTTCGGCCGGTGGAACCGGTGCGGGGGAAGGAATGCAGATGGACGCGGACCTGCGGGGCTTCCTCGTCGCCGGGACCGGCCGTGCGGTAGCTCTCGACGACCTCGTGCAGCTTCTCGTTCATCTCGTACAGCTGCTCGGCGGTCAGGCGCAGGGTGAAGTCGCTGAGGTCCGCGGAGTGCGACCACTCCTGGGGCCAGTCGCTCGCGGTCCCCAGCCAGGTGGCGACCTCTTGCGTATGGATGCCGGCGATCTCGTGCAGGAAGAGGTCGAGCGCGCCGCGTACCGCCGGGTTGGTGTCGGCGTGCAGGTCGGGGCCGAATCTCACGCCTTCCTCGGAGGCCCTCCACCACCGCTCGCGGCCCTTTCCCCGCGTCGGATCGTCCTCGACGAAGCCGTGCGTGGCGAGCTGTCGCAGGTGGTAGCTGGTGGCACCGCTGGACTCGCCCAGCCGCTCGGCGAGCTGGGAGGCGGTGGCGGGGCCGTCGTGGCGGAGCGTGGCCAGCAGCCGTATCCGCAGGGGGTGGGCCAGACCGCGGAGCGAGCGGGCGTCGAGGGTGCGCTCCCTGTGCTCCGGAGGCTGCGGTGGCTGCGGCGGCGTTTCCGCCGGCTTCACGGGTTCTGCGGGTTCTGCGGGCTCGGGCATGCCCCTACCGTAGCCATGCAAAGACTTCGTTGCAACATGTTCTTTGCAACGAAGTCTTTGTGTACTCGGCGGATCCCGGTCCGCCCCGTCCGTCAGCCGTTCAGCCGTTGCCGTCCCGCGTCAGCAACTCGACGAGCCCCGTGATGCCCTCCGCCCCATGACCACCCTCCAGCCGCCGCTTCATCAGGTCGAAGTACGGGGTCAGCAGCTCGGGGCTCACTCCCTGCTCCCGCGCCGTCCCCACGAAGGTCCGCACCCCCGCGACCTGCATGGCCAGGTTGGACACCACGTCCGAGGTGTAGTCGCCGCTCTCCAGCTGCGCGGCGACCTGCTCGACCGTCGGGGACATCGACATCAGCCAGCCGGTCAGCAGCGGTGTGAACTCCTTCAGCGAGATCTCCGCCTCGCCGCGCACCAGCGCGAAGGCGTGCGTGATGCCCGCGAGCATGCCGTACATCCCGCTCAGCAGTGCCACGTCCTGGAGGGCGGCATGGCCGGCGTCCGCGCCGACGTACCGCGTGCCGACCGGGACCGCCAGCGCCGCCCGGTGCGTCTCGAAGAGCTCGGCCGAGCCGCTGTAGAAGACATAGCCGCCCGCCTCGGGAACCCCGACCATCGGCGGTACGGCCATGATCCCGCCGCTGAGGAACCGCGCCCCGCGCGCCGCGGCCCACTCGCCGCGCGCCCGTGCCTGGCCCGGGGTCCCGGTGGTGAGGTCCACCAGGTCCTTGCCGGTCGGGTCGGCACCCTCCAGCGCGGCGCCGACCGAGGCGTCGTCCAGCAGACAGGTGACGACGAGCGCGTTCGCGGCCACGGCCTCGGCGGCGCTCGCGGCGGCCGTGGCGCCCTCGGCCACCAGGGCGCCGGCCCGGCCCGCCGTACGGTTCCAGACGGTCACGGAGTATCCGGCGGCGAGCCAGGCCCGCGCGAAGGCCGTACCCATGGCCCCCAGCCCGAGAAGGGAGACGGACCGAGAGACGGATCGAGAAGGGGAGAGGGAAGAGGAAAGAGCGTCAGAAGTGTTGTCGGTCATGACGAATACGCTGGTCGACAACCCGGGGACCAACAAGTACGCACTCCGAAGTGGGTGGTTCCCCCGAGGTATGTGACCAGGTGACCAGGTCGGAGAGGGAGGGCCGAGGACGATGGCGACCGTGGGCAGGCCGGGCGCGCCCGACGCGTATCACTGCGGGATCGACGCGGCCATGGATGTGATCGGCGGCAAGTGGAAGGTGCTGATCCTCTGGGCGCTGGACGAGAGCCCGCGCCGCTTCGGCGAGCTCCGCCGGATGCTCCCCGGCGTCACGGAGAAGGTCCTCACCAGCCAGCTGCGTGAGCTGGAGACGGACGGCATCGTCTCCCGCGAGGTGTACGACGAGATCCCGCCGCGCGTCGAGTACGCGCTGACCGGGCGCGGTGTCGCCCTCGGGGCCGCCCTCCAGCCGCTCGGCCTGTGGGGGCGGGAACACGTCCTGGGGAAAGCTTCACAAGGAGCTACCTCGTCCTGACGCCCTCCCCGGCGGAGTCCTCGGCGGCCTGCTCCACCAGCGGGATGATCCGCAGCGGCACGGGGTTCTCCATGACGATCGCCGTGGCGGCCCGCACGATGCCCTCGAAACCGACGACCCGGTCGATCACCCGCTGGAGATCGGCGTTGGAGCGCGCCACGAGCCGGCAGAGCATGTCGCCCTCGCCCGTGGTGGTGTGCAGTTCGAGCACCTCGGGGACGGTCGTCAGATGGGCCCGTACGTCGGCGCCCTGCCCCTGCTTGATCTCCAGCGTGGCGAAGGCGGTCACGGGGTAGCCGAGGGCGGCCGGATCCACGGCCGGGCCGAACCCCCTGATCACCCCGTTCGACTGAAGCCGGTCGAGCCGCGCCTGAACCGTGCCGCGCGCCACCCCGAGCCGGCGCGATGCCTCCAGCACCCCGATCCTGGGCTCCCGCGCGAGCAGCACGATCAGCCGGCCGTCGAGTGCGTCGATGCTCATGGTCCGCTCCCCAAAGCGTTGCCGAATCAAACGTAGTCATACTGTGCAGATAGCCCCGCCATTCTGCTATTTCGCTCTACATATTGCCCAGCGAATCAGCGAACTGTTGCGCACCTTGTGGAACGGCGCGAGGCTGAGGCCATGGCTGACACCTCGATGCACCTCGACACCGCTCCCCACACCGCGCGTGAGGCCGACCCCTTCCCGGTCAAGGGAATGGACGCGGTCGTCTTCGCCGTGGGCAACGCCAAGCAGGCCGCGCACTACTACTCCACGGCCTTCGGCATGAAGCTCGTCGCCTACTCCGGACCGGAGAACGGCAGCCGCGAGACCGCGAGTTACGTCCTCACCAATGGCGCGGCCCGCTTCGTCCTGACGTCCGTCATCAAGCCGTCCACCGAGTGGGGCCGCTTCCTCACGGACCATGTCGCCGAGCACGGCGACGGCGTGGTCGACCTCGCGATCGAGGTGCCGGACGCACGGGCCGCGTACGCGTACGCCACCGAGCACGGCGCCCGCGGCATCCAGGAGCCGTACGAGCTCAAGGACGAGCACGGCACGGTCGTGCTCGCCGCGATCGCCACGTACGGCAACACCCGCCACACCCTCGTCGAGCGCTCCGGGTACGACGGCCCGTATCTGCCGGGCTTCACCGCCGCGGCACCGATCGTCGAGCCCGCCGCCAAGCGCACCTTCCAGGCCATCGACCACTGCGTGGGCAATGTCGAGCTCGGGAAGATGAACGAGTGGGTCGGCTTCTACAACAAGGTCATGGGCTTCACGAACATGAAGGAGTTCGTGGGCGACGACATCGCCACCGAGTACTCCGCGCTCATGTCGAAGGTCGTCGCGGACGGCACGCTCAAGGTGAAGTTCCCGATCAACGAGCCCGCGATCGCCAAGAAGAAGTCGCAGATCGACGAGTATCTGGAGTTCTACGGCGGGGCCGGCGTCCAGCACATCGCGCTCGCCACGAACGACATCGTCGCGTCCGTACGGGCGATGCGGGCGGCGGGCGTGCAGTTCCTCGACACCCCCGACTCGTACTACGACACGCTGGGGGAGTGGGCGGGCGAGACGCGGGTGCCGGTGGAGACGCTGCGCGAGCTGAAGATCCTGGTGGACCGTGACGAGGACGGGTATCTGCTGCAGATCTTCACCAAGCCCGTCCAGGACCGGCCGACCGTCTTCTTCGAGATGATCGAGCGCCATGGCTCGATGGGCTTCGGCAAGGGCAACTTCAAGGCGCTCTTCGAGGCGATCGAGCGCGAGCAGGAGAAGCGCGGCAACCTCTGATTCCGACGGAGCGCGTGGCGCGTGCCGGGGGCTGCCATCCCCGGCACGCGCCCCTTCGCAGGCGCCCGGACTCTCAGACCTGCGGCGGAGGCGCCGGCTCCCGCCGCTCCAGCGTGGGCTTCTCGGGCCCCGAGCCGTAGAAGTCCTTCGGCCCGCCCTCCTCCGGCTCGCCGAGCGCGTCCAGCGCCTCCCGGGCCGTCGTCTCCAGCAGCGGCGAGAAGTGCGGATCCGTCCGCAGGGCCTCCTCGATATGGCGGCGGGCCGCACCGTACATCCCCAGCGACCGCTCGATCTCTCCGCGGTGGTACGAGAACAGCGCGCTGCGCCGCCCCGGCTCGGTCGCCTTCGTCGCGTACGCCAGCGCCTCGCGTCCCCGGCCCGCCCGGTACAGCGCCCAGCCCAGCGCGTCCGCGACCTCCATGCTCCGGTGCGACCGCGCCCACTCCGCACGCAGCCGCGCGACCGCCGCCTTCGGATCGCCGTGGTCGGCCTCGAAGCGGCCGAGGACCAGCTCCTCGTTCACCCCGTTCCCCCGGGCGCGCTCGGCCCGTTCCCGCAGCGTCTCGTACTGCGTCTGGGCATCCCCGTCCAGCCCCATCGAGTCATACAACTCGCCCAGCTCCAGGGCGTATTCGGGCAGGGGCAGCTTGGCCAGCGCCGACTGGTAGTCGCGTGTCGCCTCCTCCGACCTGCCCAGCGAGGCCAGCGCCCTGGCCCGCCCCGCCAGTGACTGGGCCCGGTCGCGCACCGCCGTCAGCGCCGCCTCGTAGTGGCCCAGCGCCTCGGCCGGCTCGCCCCGCTCCCAGGCCAGCTCACCGAGCGCGTCCAGCGCCGTCGCACGCTCCGCGGGTGAACCGGCGTGCGCCGCGGCGTCGGTGGCCTTGGCCACCGCGTCCTCGCGCCGGCCGCGGTCGCGGTACACCTCGGCGGCGCGGATCAGCACCGGCGCCCCCGAGTGCAGTTCGCGCAGCTTCTCCAGCGCCTTGCCCGCCGACTTGTAGTCGCCCAGACCGGAGTACGCGTCGATCAGCACCGGATACGACGTCCACGCCGCGGGCCGCTGCGCCCGTACCGACTCGCCCCACCGCTTGGCGGCGACGAAGTCATGGCGGGCGTTGGCCAGTGAGGCGAGCCCCACCATCGCCTCCGGAGTGCCCGTCCTGATGCCCTTGCCGGGCTTGGAGTCCTCCGCGCTCCCGCCGTGCTTGCCGGACCCGGCGTCCCCGGCCCGCTCCTCGCCGGGGTCGCCCGGCGACACCGCCAGCGACCGCTGGAGCGCCCGGTCGGCCTTCGGGAAGTACGCCGGATCCGCCGCCGCGACCCCGCGCTCCACATACGCCGAGCCGAGCACCGCCCATGCCTGTCCGTCCTCCGGGTGCGTGCGCAGCCAGTTCTCCCGCTCGTGGATGAGCGCGGTCAGATCCGACAGCGCGGCGGGCGCCCCCACGCCCACCGCGGCCATCGCCCGCGCCTCGGGGCCCTGGGGCGGCTGCTCCTCGTCGGGGACGAACAGCAGCACGCCCCCCACCAGCACCGCCCCCACCCCGGCGGCCAGCGCCGCCTTTCTGACCTGTCTGACCTGCTCCGTTTTCATGGCGTTCATGGCGATTACTGTGCGTCAATATGATGAGCGCACTCGTGCTCGCCATGGTGGATCGCAGACGGGTTCACACCGATGGCCCCGGATGTCAGTCTGGGATCATGGACGATCTCCTCGCACAACTGCGGGCCGGGCTCCCCTCCGAAGCCCTGATCACCGACCCCGACGTCACGGTCTCCTACGCCAACGACATGGCGAGCTTCTGCGAGGCGGGCACGCCCTCCGTGGTCGTGCTGCCGCGTACGGTCGAGCAGGTCCAGCATGTGATGCGCACGGCGACCGCGCTGCGCGTCCCCGTCGTCCCGCAGGGGGCCCGTACGGGGCTGTCCGGCGCCGCGAACGCCACGGACGGGTGCATCGTCCTCTCCCTGACGAAGATGGACCGGATCCTGGAGATCAACCCCGTCGACCGGATCGCCGTCGTCGAGCCGGGTGTCATCAACGCGACGCTCTCCCGCGCCGTCGGTGAGCGGGGCCTCTACTACCCGCCGGACCCGTCCAGCTGGGAGATGTGCACCATCGGCGGGAACATCGGCACCGCGTCCGGCGGGCTGTGCTGCGTCAAGTACGGCGTCACCGCGGAGTATGTGCTGGGCCTGGACGTCGTCCTCGCCGACGGCCGGCTGCTCACCACCGGCCGCCGCACCGCCAAGGGCGTCGCCGGCTACGACCTGACCCGGCTCTTCGTCGGCTCGGAGGGCAGCCTCGGCATCGTCGTCAAGGCCGTGCTCGCGCTCCGGCCGCAGCCGCCCCAGCAGCTCGTCCTGGCCGCCGAGTTCGCCTCCGCTGCCGCCGCCTGTGACGCCGTCTGCCGGATCATGGAGCGCGGCCACACCCCGTCCCTCCTCGAACTCATGGACCGTACGACCATCCGCGCCGTCAACGCGATGGCCGGCATGGGGCTCCCCGACACCACCGAGGCGCTGCTGCTCGCGGCCTTCGACACCCCCGACCCCGCTGCCGATCTGGCCGCCGTCGGCGAGCTGTGCACGGCGGCGGGCGCCACCGAAGTGGTCCCCGCCGAGGACGCCGCCGAGTCGGAACTGCTGCTCCAGGCCCGCCGGCTGTCGCTCACCGCGCTGGAGACCATCAAGTCGGCCACCATGATCGACGACGTGTGCGTGCCCCGCTCGCGCCTCGCCGAGATGCTCGACGGCACCGCGGCCGTCGCCGCGAAGTACGACCTGACCATCGGCGTCTGCGCGCACGCGGGCGACGGCAACACCCACCCCGTCGTCTGCTTCGACCAGGCCGACCCGGACGAGTCACGGCGGGCCCGGGAATCCTTCGACGAGATCATGGCGCTCGGTCTCGAACTCGGCGGCACGATCACCGGCGAACACGGCGTCGGCACGCTCAAGAAGGAGTGGCTGTCGCGCGAACTGGGGCCGGTGGGCCTGGAGTTGCAGCGGGGCATCAAGCGGACCTTCGACCCGCTGGGCCTGCTCAACCCCGGGAAGCTCTTCTAGGCCCTGTCCGGACTCCCCCGTCCAGGGCCTGTCCGCCGGACAGGCCCTAGACATCGCCGTCAGCGGACTCGTCCGAGGGCCACGGGTCCCGCAGCCACAGATCGTCGGCCGGCGTCGGGGCCAGCAGTCTGGCCAGCCCGTCGTCGAGGCCGAGTTGCTCGGACTCCGTACCCGGTGGCACGATCCGCAGCGTCCGTTCCAGCCACGCGGACACCGCCGGGCAGGGCGCCTCCAGCAGCGCGTCGCCGTCGGGCGAGGAGAGGGCGACACACAGGACCGTGCGCCCGCCGACCTTCGTCGGCCAGATCCGTACATCGCCGTGCCCGCAGGGCCTGAACACCCCTTCCACCAGCAGTTCGCGGGCGAAGGTCCACTTCACCGGGGTGTCCGAGCCGATGTGGAAGGTGATGTGCACGGCGTACGGATCGTCCGTGCGGTAGACCAGCCGGGCCGGGACAGGGATGCTGCGCTCGGGCGACAGCACCAGATTCAGTTCCAGTTCGCGTTCCACCACGGTGTGCATGAGCGGCACTTCCTTTCCTGGCGAGTGGCCCGATGCGGGGGCCGTACCAGTCGAGAGGCGCTACCCCGCCGACTATGACGCGACTTTCGGCAAGGAATTTCCGGGACGTCCGACGCACTCGTCCCGGGCGGTGGCCGGGCGGCGTGGGGGCGGTGGCCGGACGGGGGCCGGATGGGGACTCGCCACCCGGGCGGGCACGTGCGTACGGTGTTCCGTACGCCCTGGCGAACGAATCCCACCCCGCAGCCTCACGCTTCGCATCGGCGTCCACGGTCCGCCGGGGGAACGCGGCCGTTTCTGCCGGTCTCCTTCCTCAGGGCCTCGTGTTCTTCGTTACTGTCCTCCTTGGACAATGGTGTGAGTGAACGGAGTTGGGGTCAGTGGCTACTCCTCCTGGTGACGGCGGGAACGTACCCCGGGAAGGGTTTTACCCGGACCCGTCCATCCCTGGATATGTCCGGTACTGGAACGGCGCGGCCTGGGTGCCCGGCACGAGCCGGCCCGCGCCGCAGGACGGTGAGGCGACGCCCGGTACCGCCCCGGCGGCGTCCGCCGCCTCCGCGCCGGCCGCCGCCGTCGAGGAGACCGGGCCGGTCTTCTTCGACGAGGACCCTCCCGAGGCGCCGCGCCAGGAACCGGCGTCCGCGTGGCAGGCCGACGCCTCGCGGCAGACCGGCTTCGGCGGTGAGCGCGATGCCCGGGTGTCCTGGGGAGCGGCCCGGCCGGATCCGCGCGTTCCCGGCCCGGCGCCCGAGCCGTCCCGTGAGCTGCCCACGGCCACGCCCGGCGACCCGACCGGCGGTGCCCTGCCCGGCGTACGCGCACTGGGCCCGGGCGCGGGTTCCGGGTCCGGGTCCGGCGCCGATCCCGGGCCCGGCGCGGGCGACGGTCCGCCGCTCACCGACGGTACGGTCGCCATCCGCTCCATGCGACACGGAGTCGGGCCCGGCTCCGGCCCCGGAGGGAGTGCGGGCGCGGGATCCGGTACCGGCCTCCCGGAAGGCCCGGCCGATCCGCTCGGGGCACCGGCGCCCCGCGAGGGCGGACAGCCGGCGGTCGACAGCACCATGGCCATCCGCGCCCTGCGCGCCGCCCGCCGGGCCAAGGACGAGGAGGGCCCGGCCGGCGGTACGGCACGGCCCGAGGGCACCATGACCCTCGGCGCGCTGACCCAGGGCGCCGACGGTACGGGCCGGGCGGCGGAGCCGCGGCAGCTTCCCGTACCGCAGCAGTCCCCGCAGGCGGCCGGACCGCACGCGCCCGTCGGCCCCGGCGCCGGCGGCGGCGCCGCGTCCTGGGCCCAGCAGGCGCACCAGCTCGCGCGGCCGGACCAGCCGGAGCAGCCCGTCGTGCCGTGGAAGCCCCCGGTCGACGACCCGTTCCTGCGGGCCGCGCAGGCCCAGGCGAACGCCAGGCCCGCGGCCCTCGGCAAGCGTTTCGCGGCCCGGCTGATCGACACCGTGGTGCTGGGCGCGCTCGTCGGCGCCCTCGCCTTCCCGCTCGTGTCCAAGGCCCTCGCCCATGTCGACGACAAGATCGCGGCGGCCGAGCGGACCGGTGAGACCGTCACCGTCTGGCTGCTCGACGGCACGACCGGCGCCTGTCTCGGCGGCGCGCTCGCCGTGCTGCTGATCGTCGGGGCGCTCTACGAGGCGCTGCCGACCGCCAAATGGGGCCGCACGCTGGGCAAGAAGCTCTGCGGTCTGGACGTACGGGACATCGAGTCCCACGAGCCCCCGGCGTTCGGCGCCGCGCTGCGCCGCTGGCTGGTCTACGGCGTGCTGGGGGTGCTCGTCGTGGGCGTCCTCAATGTGCTCTGGTGTCTGATCGACCGGCCCTGGCGGCAGTGCTGGCACGACAAGGCGGCCCGTACGTTCGTGTCGGGCTGACCGGCGGCCGGTGACCTGACCCGCCGGCCCGTCGGCCGCCGGGGCCGGGTCGTTCCTCCGAACGGCGGGCAAGCCGTTGCGGGCCCCTGCCCGGCGCGGTGCACTGCCCTACATGAGCCGTGATCAGCCGCCGCCCGGCGAGCCCCCCGAGGAAGACCCTTTCCTCAAGAAGCCGCAGGGGCCTTCGCCCGGGGAGCCTCCCCCCGGGGAGCCGCCGTCCGGAGGGCCCCCGCCCGAGGGTCCTCCGCCCGAGGGGCCCCCGCCCGAGGGGCCCCCGCCGTCGCAGGGCCCGCCGCCGGGATCTCCGTACGACTCCTCGTACGGTGCCCCCTACGGCGGCGCCAGTGGGCAGCCGCCCCCGGGCTCCCCGTACGGCTCGAACGTCTACGGCGAGGAACCGTACGGCGGCACGGACCCGCTCGCCGGGATGCCGCCGCTCGCGCCCTTCGGCACGCGGTTTCTGGCCCGGGTCATCGACGCCCTGATCATCTTCATCCCACTGGGGATCGTGTCGCTGTTCGTCGGAGGCTGGAACACCGCGAACAACACCGGCGCGTGGGACGAGGTCACCAATCAGGTGAATACCGGCACGCAGTGGATCTGGTCGGTCATCTCGATCGTGCTGTACGTCAGCTACGACACCTTGATGAACCGCAAGTTCGGCCAGACCCTCGGCAAACGCTGGCTGAAGCTGCGCGTCGCGATGCTGAACGACGGCGCGGTCCCCGACACCGGCTCCGCGTTTCTGCGGGCGGTGGTGCTCTGGGTGCCCGCGCTGCTGTGCTGCCTCTGTATCTGGTGGGCCATCATCATCGTGTCGATCGTGGTCAGCAGGCCCTACCGGCAGGGCCTGCACGACAAGGCCGCCAGAACGGTCGTGGTCTCAGCGGCGCAGTGAGGGCTGGCGTATGCGGGCCTCGGCGCGCGGTCCGGTCGGCTGAGCGCTCGTCGCGGGGAGCGTGGCGGGCCGTGGCGCGGGTGCCGTACGCGCCGTCGCGGTACGGCCGTTGGCCGGGACGGTCAGGGCGACCAGCAGCCCGAGGCCGAGGGCGGCGAGTCCGATCACCGCGATGCCCAGGCCGGCGGTGGTGCCGGAGAGCAGAAGCATGACGAGGGTGGAACAGACGACGGTGGCGGTGCCGTAGGCGAGCTGGGCGGCAGTCGGACGCGGCATGGCGGAATCCGTCCCTCGGGGCGTCATATTCGGGGGTGTTGGGGGTGTTTCGCATGTCTCGCACGTACGTCGCAGGGCGTGTCGCCTGCCAAGCGACTCTACGACGGTGGATGCCCGAGCGGAGCGAGTAGTAAGCGTGACCTCACCCACGGTGCCGGTGCACGGGGGGCGCATCGAGTCACGCCCCCCTTTGATGGGCCGGATCGATGCGCCGGTTGTCCGAATTCCTCCGGCCCTGACGTCATGTCCGGATAGCGGAAGCGGAAGGCCGCATAGTGCAGTTGACCAGTTCAAGTCAAGGTCTGTCTTTTCTTCCTTAACTCCGGTCCAATGTCGTCACTTATGACGCGCAGACGCGCGCGGATCCCTCACTCCCGGTCCGCGGAACGCGTGCGCCGGGGAGGACAAGCATCAAGTGATCAGGAATCGACGGGCGAGAAGACTGTCCGCGGTGATCGTGGCGCTGGCCGCGACCGCTGCGACGGCCTCAGCCTTCACCACGGCTCAGGCCCAGGACAACCCCGCGTCCGGCTCCACGGACATCGAGCGCCGTGACCCGGCGCCCCAGAAGGGCCATGTCGAACACGACTTGGACGGCCCGTTCAGCAAGCAGCAGGCGCAGCAGCGCGAGGCGGCGCTCCAGCAGGTCATCGCCGGGGACGCCACCGTGCAGAAGCGCGGCGGCTCCCAGGTGGTCAAGCTCGACGACAAGAAGTATGTCGAGCTGGGCCGGGAGAAGACCGACAAGATCTTCACCATCCTCGTGGAGTTCGGCGACAAGGTCGACGACACCACCATGTACGACCCGGACGGCGCCGACGGACCGCTGCCGCCCGTCAAGAAGTACGGCGGCGAGCCCGGCCCCCTGCACAACCAGATAGCCGAGCCCGACCGCAAGGTCGACAACTCCACCGCCTGGCAGGCCGATTACAACCAGGCGCACTTCCAGGACCTCTACTTCGGCGAGGGCAAGGACGCGAGCGGCAAGCAGAAGGAGTCGCTCAAGACCTACTACGAGAAGACCTCCTCCGGCCGCTACTCGGTCGACGGCGAGGTCTCCGACTGGGTCAAGGTCGACTACAACGAGGCCCGTTACGGCTCGAACTACTGCGGCAGCAGCAACTGCGCCAACGTCTGGGACGCGGTGCGCGACGGCGTCACCGCCTGGACCGCGGACCAGAAGGCGCAGGGCAAGTCGGACGCCGACATCAAGGCGGCCCTCGCCGAGTACGACCAGTGGGACCGCTACGACTTCGACAACGACGGCGACTTCAACGAGCCCGACGGCTACATCGATCACTTCCAGATCGTGCACGCGGGCGAGGACGAGTCGGCCGGTGGCGGCGCCCAGGGCCAGAACGCCCTGTGGGCGCACCGCTGGTACGCGTACGGCACGAGCGCGGGCAGCACGGGTCCGGCCGACAACAAGGCCGGCGGCACGCAGATCGGCGACACCGGCGTCTGGGTCGGCGACTACACCATGCAGCCGGAGAACGGCGGCCTCGGGGTCTTCGCCCACGAGTACGGCCACGACCTGGGCCTGCCCGACCTGTACGACACCGCGGGCGGCGAGAACTCCACCGCCTTCTGGACCCTGATGTCGTCGGGTTCCTGGCTGGGCACCGGCAAGGACGCGATAGGCGACCTGCCGGGCGACATGACCGCCTGGGACAAGCTCCAGCTCGGCTGGCTCAACTACGCCAAGGGCAAGGCGGCGACGAACTCCACCCACAAGCTGGGTGTCTCGGCGTACAACACCAAGAACCCGCAGGCGCTCATCGTCGACCTGCCCAAGAAGTCCACGACCACCAGCGTGGTGAAGCCCACCGAGGGCACCAAGCAGTGGTGGAGCGACATGGGTGACGACCTCAAGAACACCCTCACCCGTTCGGTCGATCTGACCGGCAAGTCCACGGCGTCGCTGGAGCTCCAGGGCTGGTGGGACATCGAGGCCGACTACGACTACCTGTACGCCGAGGTGTCGACGGACGGCGGCGCCAACTACACGCCGGTGGACGGCACGGCCGACGGCAAGTCGCTCCCGCGTGACGCCGCCGACAAGCCGGCGCTGACCGGTGTCTCGGGCGCGTACAAGAAGCTCGTCTACTCGCTGGACGCCTACGCGGGCAAGAAGGTCGACCTCCGCTTCCGCTACCAGACGGACGGCGGCGCGGGCGGCAAGGGCTTCACCGCGGACGAGATCAGCCTGCTCGCCGACGGCGCGCCGGTGTTCACGGACAACGCCGAGGGCGACGACGCGGGCTGGACCGCGAAGGGCTTCTCGCGTATCGGTGAGTCCTTCACCCAGGACTACGACCAGTACTACATCGCCGAGAACCGGCAGTACGTCTCGTACGACAAGACCCTCCAGGTCGGCCCGTACAACTTCGGCTTCACCGCGCCGAACGACGGCAAGGTCGAGCACTTCGCGTACCAGCCCGGTCTCATGATCTGGCAGTGGGACACCTCGCAGAAGAACAACAACACCAGCCAGCACCCGGGCCAGGGTCTGATCCTGCCGGTGGACGCCCACGCCAAGCCGCTGAAGTGGGCGGACGGCACGCTGATGCGCAACAGGATCCAGGCGTACGACGCGGCGTTCAGCTGGTGGCCGACGTCCGGTCTGTCGCTGCACAAGGCGGACAAGCTGACGCGGATCGCGCCCCAGCCCGGTGTCCCGGTCTTCGACGACCGCAAGGGCACCTACTGGAGCGAGGAGAACAAGGGCGGAAGCGTCCGGGTAACTGACACGAACACCCGGATCAGCATCGTCAGCCAGCCCCTGGACGGGCAGACGATGACGGTCAAGGTGGGCCCCTCGGGGAAGTAACCGCAAGTAACCGCAGGTCAAAAGCATGATCGGCCGTCGCCCTCTAGCGGGCGGCGGCCGTTCGTGTTTAGGTGCGTCCTACTATCTCTTATTGACACGATGTCTCACGGGGGAGATGAAGGACATGGCAGGCGGAGGCTTCAGCAAGCTCCCGAACGGCACGGTGGTGGTGGCACTGACCCTGCCCAGCCCGGCGGCCGAGGGCGATACGGTGCGCGTTCTGGTGCACGCCGCGAACCGGGCCCGCGCCCTGACCAGGCTGCGGAACCTGGGGCTGCGGGCGGTCTATCTGCGGGGCAACGCGGAGCCCCCGACGCCGGACGAGATCACCGCGGTGCTGCATCACCCGGACGGCCTGCTGTGGCGGACCACGCCGGAGTGCCTGGAGCAGCTCTGGCAGCCGATACGAGCGCTGCTGAGACCCGCGGCGCGGGCGGGGTACTGACGGGTACCGGGAGGGCTTGAGCGCGGCGTCGGACGTGAGCCGGGCTCTGCGGACGTGAGCGGGGCTCTACGGACGTGAGCGGGGCCCGGGAGACCCGGGGACGCTCTCAGACGGCGTGGACGACCGGCCTGCCGGTCAGCTCCGCCCCCGCCGCCCGCAGCTCCTCCATGGCCCGCTCCGTGGTCTCCGGTGCCACGCCCGCGGTCAGATCGAGCAGTACGCGCGTGACGAAGCCCTCACGGACCGCGTCCAGCGCGGTCGCGCGTACGCAGTGGTCCATGGCGATACCGACCACATCGACCTCGGTGACGGCACGCGCCCGCAGCCAGTCCGCCAGCCGGACGCTGTTCTCGTCGGCGCCCTCGAAGCCGCTGTACGCCGCCGAGTACGCGCCCTTGTCGAAGACCGCGTCGATCGCGCCGGAGGCGACGGCCGGGGCGAAGTTCGGGTGGAACCCCACACCCTCCGTGCCCGCCACGCAGTGCACCGGCCAGGTGTGGACGAAGTCGGGGGCGGCCGGGGGCTTCGCGAAGTGATCGCCGGGGTCGATGTGGTGATCACGGGTGGCGACCACATAGCGGTACCCGGGGGTCGCGCGGCCGATCAGATCGGTGACGGCGGCGGCCACCTCGGAACCCCCCGCCACCGGGACGCTGCCGCCCTCACAGAAGTCGTTCTGCACGTCTACGACGATCAATGCGCGGTGCATGGCGGTCATCCTTCGATGGGGAGCGGGTGGTGCGGGGGGCGGGAGACGGGGAGTGTTCGGGGACGTTTTCGAGCCTAGAGACTCCAGCCTCGTCTCGGGAGGGTTAGACCCCGAACGGCCGTGTCGGCGGAGTCCCGTACTCCACCGCTACCACCGCCCCGTCCGCCTCACACGTCCCCGCTCCGCCACCTGCCCGGTCTCAGAGGTACTCGGTCGGGATCACCGGCTCGCCCCGCGACAGCTGGATGGCCGACATCGGCAGACCCGCGCGCGCCGCGATATGCCGGTCGCGCACGGTGTCCAGCGGCTCGCGCGCGACGATCTCGCCGCCCTTGACCAGCTCCACCAGCAGCTGCCGGTCCAGCAGCTCCGGCGGTACGGGGCCCGTGCCGACCACCTCGGCCTCCGCGTACCCCTCGGCGTCCCGCCGCCGCGCGGCCCATTTGCGGCCGCCGATGGAGGTCTTGCCGCCCAGCGACTTCTTCGCCACGGGGTGCAGCGGGGCCTTCGGGTCGGCGGAGGTCGCGCGGGCGACGATCTTGTAGACCATGGAGCAGGTCGGATGGCCGCTGCCGGTGACCAGCTGGGTGCCGACGCCGTACGCGTCCACCGGCGCCGCCGCCAGCGAGGCGATCGCGTACTCGTCCAGGTCGGAGGTCACCACGATCTTGGTGTTCACCGCGCCCAGTTCGTCCAGCTGCTGCCGTACCCGGTGCGCGACCAGCAGCAGATCCCCGGAGTCGATCCGGACGGCGCCCAGCTCGGGCCCCGCGATCTCCACGGCGGTCCGTACGGCCTCCGCCACGTCGTACGTGTCGACGAGCAGCGTCGTCCCCCGGCCGAGCGAGTCGATCTGCGCCCGGAAGGCGTCACGTTCGCTGTCGTGCAGCAGGGTGAACGCGTGCGCGCTGGTGCCCACCGTCGGAATGCCGTAGCGGAACCCGGCCGCCAGGTCCGAGGTGGTGTCGAAGCCCCCGACGTACGCGGCGCGCGAGGCGGCGACCGCGGCCAGCTCGTGCGTACGGCGCGCGCCCATCTCGATCAGCCCGCGCCCGCCCGCCGCCGCCGCCATCCGGGAGGCCGCCGCGGCGATCGCGGAGTCATGGTTGAGGATCGACAGGATCACCGTCTCCAGCAGCACGCACTCGGCGAAGGAGCCCTCGACCCGCAGGATCGGCGAGCCCGGGAAGTACACCTCGCCCTCCGGGTAGCCCCAGATGTCCCCGCTGAAGCGGTACGAGGCCAGCCACCCGAGCGTCGCCTCGTCCACGATGTCCTGTTCCCGGAGGAAGCCCAGCACATCAGGGTCGAACCGGAAGTTCTCCACGGCGTCCAGGACACGTCCGGTGCCGGCCACGACCCCGTACCGGCGCCCGCCGGGCAGCCGCCGGGTGAAGACCTCGAAGACCGAGCGCCGGCCGGCCGTGCCGGCCTGGAGCGCGGCCCGGAGCATCGTCAGCTCGTACTGATCGGTGAAGAGCGCGGTCGACGGGACGGCGACCGGCAATCCAAGGTCCGGAGTGTTCATACGACGATGCTACCCAATACTCGTCACTTTGACGATTTCTCGTGGCCGTTTGTGCGACACGCCGCGACGGGTGGCAGCATGGGTCATGTGAGGCTGTGAATTCCGGCACGCCCCCGCAGAGAAGAAGGTCGTCCCGAACCGTGAGTGTTGCCCCGACTGAGATCGAACGCCCCGAATCGGCCGAGGAGACTTTCGCCGTCCCCGAACCCGATGTGCCGTGGGTGACGATCGTGCACAAC
Source organism: Streptomyces scopuliridis (assembly GCF_042790125.1). Lineage (GTDB taxonomy): Bacteria > Actinomycetota > Actinomycetes > Streptomycetales > Streptomycetaceae > Streptomyces > Streptomyces scopuliridis_A. The sequence goes on along the minus strand of NZ_JBHTZS010000047.1, from coordinate 7,884 downwards.
GACCCGGTCAACCTGATGAGTTATGTGGCGTACGTCTTCCAGACCTATTTCGGCTATCCGAAGGACAAGGCGCACAAGCTGATGCTCGACGTCCACCACAAGGGCCGCGCGATCGTCTCCAGCGGCAGCCGCGAGGAGATGGAGCGCGACGTACAGGCGATGCACGGCTTCGGGCTGTGGGCCACCCTCTCGCAGGACCGCGCCTGATGGCCGGGCAGTTCGAGGCGATCCCCGGCGGCGGCGCGGCCGTCGCGCTCGACGAGGTCGAGATCTCGATCCTGCGCTCGCTCGCCGTACAGCTGCTGGAGCTGATAGGGCCGGGCGACGAGCCCGCCCAGGGCGAGGACCCGCTCGCCTCGCTCTTCAGCGAGGGCCCCAGCGAGCCGCCCGAGGACCCGGCGCTGGCCCGGCTCTTCCCGGACGCGTACGGCGATGACGACGACGAACTACGCGAATTCTCCGCGGAGTTCAGGCGCTTCACGGAGAACGACCTGCGCGGCCGCAAGCGCGAGGACGGCATGGCGCTCGTCCGCACGCTGGACGCGCTCGCCGTGGAGGGCGGGGGCGCCGCCGTACTCAAGCTGACCCCCGACGACTGTCAGCACTGGCTCGGCGCGCTCAACGATCTGCGGCTGACGATCGGCACGCGCCTGGAGGTCAGCGACGAGGACGAGGGCGGCGAGCTGTACCGGCTGCCCGACTCCGACCCGCGTAAGCCGATGGTGATGGCGTACCTCTGGCTCGGCGCGCTCCAGGAATCGCTCGTAGAGACGCTGATGCCCTGACTCCCGCATGTCATATGCCGGTTGCCGGCGGGCCCCCTTCCGTACGCTCAGGTGACGCTCAATTCGGCATAACGATCGCGTCACCGCTCCGGCGACCTTTGCGGTTCGCGGTGCGATTTGTCCGCTTCTCCCTGTGGGCTGTGCCACAGCGCGCTCCGCTGACCGCCCAGTTCACCGTGATAGATCTGCACGACCCCCGGGGACGCCACCCCTGTCCCCGGGGGTGCTTCAGCCGGCCGACCGCCGGCGGCACTCCATCCATATCCGGGGGGATCGGGAACGGGTCCGCGGCCGAGCACGGCGCGGATCCGCATGGAGAAAGGGCGCACGACCATGACCTCTGCGCAGGTCGACAAGGAGTACGGCGGCGACGGGGCCGCCGCGGGACCGGCCGGCGGCAGCGCCACGGAGGAGGGCTACGAGCGCGGGCTCGGCAGCCGTCAGGTCCAGATGATCGCCATCGGCGGCGCCATCGGCGTCGGGCTCTTCATGGGCGCCGGAGCGAATATCGCCAAGGCCGGACCCAGCATCATCCTCATGTACGCCCTCGCCGGCGTCGTGATCTTCTTCATCATGCGGGCGCTCGGCGAGCTGCTCCTCTACCGGCCGGTCTCCGGCTCCTTCGCGGAGTACGCCAGAGAGTTCCTCGGCCCGTTCTTCGGCTTCGCCACCGGCTGGACGTACTGGCTGATGTGGGTCGTCACCGGGATGGCGGAACTGACCGCCGCGGCCATCTATATCCACTTCTGGTTCCCCCAGATCCCGCAGTGGGTGAGCGCCCTGGTCTTCCTGGTGGTGCTCTTCGGCGTCAACCTGATCTCGGTGAAGATCTTCGGCGAGGTCGAGTTCTGGTTCTCGATGATCAAGGTCACCGCGATCATCGGAATGATCGTCATCGGTCTCGGCGTGCTCACCCTCGGCTTCTCCGACGCCGGTGACACCGCCACCGCCACCAACCTCTGGGCACACGACGGGATCTTCCCCAACGGCATCGGCTCCAGCCTGATGACCCTCCAGGGCGTGATGTTCGCCTACCTCGCCGTCGAGCTGGTCGGCGTCACCGCGGGCGAGTCCGAGAACCCGGAGAAGACCCTCCCCAAGGCGATCAACACCCTGCCCTGGCGCATCATCGTCTTCTACGTGGGCGCGCTGACCGTCATCCTCGCGGTCGTCAAGTGGACCGAGTTCTCGGCGGGCGCCAGCCCCTTCGTGCACGCCTTCGAGAAGATGGGCATCCCGCTCGCGGCCGGCATCGTCAACTTCGTCGTGCTGACCGCCGCGCTCTCCTCCTGCAACTCGGGCATGTACTCCACGGGCCGGATGCTGCGCGACCTCGCGGCCAACAGCGAGGCGCCGAAGCTCTTCGGCAAGCTCAACTCCCGCAAGACCCCGGCGTTCGGCATCACCGTCTCGGTCGCCCTCATGGGCATCGGTGTGGTCCTCAACTACATCGTTCCGGAGAAGGCCTTCGGCTATGTGACGTCCGTGGCCACCGCCGCCGGTATCTGGACCTGGATGATGATCCTGATCAGCCATATCCGCTACCGCCGCGGGGTACGGGCGGGCCTGCTGCCCGCCTCGTCGTTCCCCGCCCCGGGCGGTTCCGTGTTCAGCTGGGTCGCGGTCGGCTTCCTCGCCCTGGTCACGTGTCTGATCGCGTACGACAAGGACGCGCGGATCTCCCTCTACGTGGGGGCGGTCTGGGCGGTGGGTCTCCTCATCGGCTGGCAGCTCCTCCAGCGCCGCACTCAGCGGCCCGCGGAAAGCGCCGCCCCGGAGTACGCCTCCGCCGAGTAGCCCCGCGAGACCTCTGACGGCCCCTGGAACCCCGGAAGCTCCCTCCCGGATCCGGGGGCCGTACTCGTCCCTTTATATTTTCTCCATGCTCACCATCACCCAGGCCCTGCACGACAAGATCGTCGAGCACGCGCGCGCCGACCATCCCGACGAGGCGTGCGGCGTGGTCGCGGGTCCCGCCGGGACCGGCCGGGCCGAGCGGTTCATCCCCATGCTCAACGCCGCACGCTCGCCCACCTTCTACGAGTTCGACTCGGCGGATCTGCTCAAGCTCTACCGGGAGATGGACGACCGCGACGAAGAGCCGGTGATCATCTACCACTCGCACACCGCGACCGAGGCGTACCCGTCCCGTACGGACATCACCTACGCCAACGAGCCGGGCGCCCACTATGTCCTCGTCTCCACCGCCGACCACGACGACGCGGGCCCCTTCCAGTTCCGCTCGTACCGCATCGTCGAGGGCACGGTCACGGAAGAGGACGTCGAGATCGTCTGAGGCTCCCCTCCCGACGCGCGGAAGATCTGACAAACTGAGCGCCGAACCGAGGCGGCAGGGATCAGGAAGCCGGTGTGAATCCGGCGCGGTCCCGCCACTGTGACCAAGCCCAGCTTGGCAGCCAGGAACTGACCTGCCGCCCTTCTCCCACCAGCCAGGGGACGCGGAAATCCCCCGGAGGAGGCCCTGCCGTGTCTGTGCTGTCCCGGCGCCGCCGTGCGCTCACGCCCGCCGTCATCACCGCCGTACTGCTCCCGCTCACCGCCTGCGGCGGCTCCCCCTCCACGGACGCGAAGGACGGCGCGCGGGCCGCGACCACCGCGCCCGGCTTCCCGTACACCGTCACCAACTGCGGGGTGAAAACCACCTATCAGGCGCCGCCGAAGCGGGCCGTCACCATGAACCAGCACGTCACCGAAGTGATGCTGGCGCTCGGCCTGGAGAAGTCCCTCGTCGGCACCGCCTGGCTGGACGACCGGATACTCCCCGCCTACGAGAAGGCGTACAAGAGCGTCCCGGTGCTCGCCAAGGAGTACCCCTCCAAGGAGCGGCTGCTCGCCGTCAACCCCGACTTCGTCTACGGCGGTTACGCCAGCGCCTTCGCCGCCAAGGACGGCCGCAGCCGCGACGACCTCCAGTCCGCCGGCATCCGCACCCGGCTCAACCTGGAGAACTGCCCCCAGGACAGGACGTCCCTCGACGACGTGTACCAGGAGGTCCGGGAAACCGGCCGCACCTTCGGCGTCCCCGACCGGGCCGAGAAGTGGATCGCCGCCTCCCGCACCACCGTCACGGACACCGCCGCCCTGCTCAAGGGCGTCGCGCCGGTCTCCGTCTTCGTCTACGACAGCGGTGACAAGACCGCCTTCACCGCCGGCGGCAAGGGCATCGGCAACGAACTGATCACCCGCGCCGGCGGCCGCAATGTCTTCGCCGGCCTCGACAAGTCCTTCGGCGACGCCACCTGGGAACAGGTCGTCGCCCGCAAGCCCGACGTCATCGTCATCTACGACTACGGCTCCACCACCGTCGCCCAGAAGAAGAAGCGGCTGCTGGAGGACCCCGTGCTCAAGGACGTACCGGCCGTCAGGAACAAGCGGTTCGCCGTCATGCCGCTCTCGGACGTGGTCCTCGGCGTCCGCGCGCCCGACGCCATCGAACGGCTCGCCACGCAGCTCCACCCCGAGTCCGTCAAGTAAGCCCCGGCCATGACCCGGACCACCCCGCCCGGCCACGGGCGGCTGCGCTACACCCTGGTGCTCGGCTGCCTCGCCGCCGCGCTCGCCACCGCCGTCGTCGCGGGCCTCGCCCTCGGCTCCGTACGCATCCCGCCCGGCCAGGTGATCACCATCCTCACCGGCGGCGCCGACCCCGGCCCCTTCCGCACCATCGTGCTCGACGTACGGCTGCCCCGCGTGCTGCTCGGGGTGGTCGTCGGCGCCGGGCTCGCCGTCGTCGGCACCGTCCTCCAGGCGCTCGTACGCAACCGGCTCGCCGACCCCTTCCTCCTCGGCATCTCCTCCGGAGCCTCCGCCGGCGCCGTGCTGGTCATGGTCCTCGGCATCGGCGGCGGGATCACCACCACCGTCGCCATGCCCGCCGCGGCCTTCGCCGGCTCGCTGCTCGCACTGGCGCTGGTGTACGGGCTGGCCCGCCGGCGCGGCGCGATGACCGGCGGACGGCTCGTCCTCGCCGGGGTGGCCGTCGCGTACATCCTCACCGCGCTCACCACCCTCATCCTGATCGTCTCGGCACGCCCCGAGCACTTCCAGGAAGCCATGTACTGGACCTTCGGCGGCCTCGGCAGCGCCCGCTGGTCCACCCTGCTCCTGCCCGCGGTCGCCCTCACCCTCGGCACCGCGCTGCTCATGGCCCTGGCCCGGCCGCTCGACCTGCTGCTGGCGGGCGAGGAGGGCGCGACCGTACTCGGGCTGGACACCTCGCGCTTCCGCGCCGCGGTCTTCGTCCTCGCCTCCCTGGTCACCGGCGTGATGGTGGCCGCCAGCGGCGCCGTCGGCTTCATCGGACTGCTCGTCCCGCACGCCGCCAGGATGGCCGTCGGCGCGAGCCATCGCGCCCTGCTGCCGGTCGCCGCGCTGGGCGGAGCCGTCATCCTCGTCGCCGCCGACCTCGCGGCCCGTACCGTCGCCGCACCCCAGGACGTACCCGTCGGTGTCCTCACCGCGCTCACCGGCGGCCCCGCCTTCCTGTGGCTGATGCGCCGCCGCCCCGAAGGAGCCCCCGTATGACGGCGACACTCCGGCTCGAAGGACTCTCCTACGCGACCGACGGCCGCCGGCTCGTCGACAGCGCCGACCTGACCGCCGCCCCCGGCGAGACCGTCGGACTCGTCGGCCCCAACGGCAGCGGCAAGACCACCCTCCTGCGCTGCGTCTACGGAACGCTCCGCCCCAGCCATGGACGGGCCCTGCTCGACGGCGACGACCTCCTCACCATGACCCCCAGAGCCAGGGCGCGCCGCGTCGCCACCGTCCCGCAGGACGGACAGCTGGACTTCGAGCTGACCGTCCGCGAGGTCGTCGCGATGGGCCGCTCCCCGCACAAACGCTTCTGGGAGGCCGACACCGCCGCCGACGCGGCCCTCGCGGAAGCCGCCCTCGGCCGCGTCGGGATCGCCGGCCTCGCGGACCGCGCCTTCCCCTCCCTCTCCGGCGGCGAACGCCAGCGCGCGCTGGTCGCCCGCGCCCTGGTCCAGCGGACCGCCCTCCTCGTACTCGACGAGCCGACCAACCACCTGGACATCCGCTACCAGCTCGACATCCTCAACCTGATCAGGGAATCCGGGACCACCAACCTGCTCGCCCTGCACGATCTGAACCTCGCCGCGTACTACTGCGACCGCGTCTATGTCCTCCAGGAAGGCCGGATCGTCGCCTCCGGCACCCCGCACGAGGTCCTCACCGCCGAGCTGCTCGCCACCGTCTACGGGGTGACCGCCGAGGTCAGCACGCACCCCGCCACCGGCGCGCCCACCGTCGTCTATCTCCCGCCGTCCGCCTGACGGATACGGACCGTCCGGGATACGAGATCACATGCCGGAACGCCGACCGGGAATCGATACGATGACCGCATGGTTTTCCAGGACGTGAGCGACAAGACGCCGAGCACCCCGCTGCTCGTGGCGCGGCTGCACGTCGACCTGTGCCGCCTCGCCAGTGCCATCTGTCCCAGCGCTGCCGGCTGAGCGACGTTCCCGAGCGCAGCTTTTCGTCTTCGCACCACCCCCTCGCGCGGGGGTCCGAGCCGCGCGCCCGTCACGCCATCTCCCGATCAGGAGTCCACGCCATGGCCATCGAGGTCCGCATCCCGACCATCCTCCGCACCTACACCGACGGCGCCAAGGCCGTCGAGGGCAAGGGCGACACGCTCTCCGAGCTCTTCGACGACCTCGAATCCCGGCACACCGGCATCCGGGAGCGGCTCCTCGACCCGGCCAAGGACAACCAGCTCCGCCGCTTCGTGAACGTCTACCTCAACGACGAGGACGTCCGCTTCCTCGACGGCGTCTCCACCCAGCTCGCCGACGGCGACAGCGTCACCATCCTCCCGGCCGTGGCCGGCGGCGCCCTCGACACGCACACGGTCTGATGCGGTACGACTCCCCGCTGGCGGCGGTCGGCAACACGCCCCTGGTCCGGCTCCCACGGCTCTCACCGTCGGACGACGTCCGGATCTGGGCCAAGCTGGAGGACCGCAACCCGACCGGCTCGATCAAGGACCGGCCCGCCCTGCACATGGTCGAACAGGCCGAGAAGGACGGACGGCTCACCCCGGGCTGCACGATCCTGGAGCCCACCAGCGGCAATACCGGCATCTCACTCGCCATGGCGGCCAGGCTCAAGGGCTACCGCATCGTCTGCGTGATGCCGGAGAACACCTCCCAGGAGCGGCGCGACCTGCTCACCATGTGGGGGGCGGAGATCGTCCCGTCCCCCGCGGCGGGCGGCTCCAACACGGCCGTACGGGTCGCCAAGGAGCTGGCGGCCGAGAACCCGTCCTGGGTGATGCTCTACCAGTACGGCAACCCGGACAACGCGGGCGCCCACTACGCCACCACCGGCCCGGAGATCCTGGCCGACCTGCCCTCCATCACCCACTTCGTGGCGGGCCTGGGCACGACGGGCACGCTGATGGGCGTGGGGCGCTATCTGCGCGAGAACGTCGAGGGCATCCAGATCGTCGCCGCGGAGCCGCGCTACGACGACCTGGTCTACGGCCTGCGCAACCTGGACGAGGGCTTCGTCCCGGAGCTGTACGACGCGTCCGTCCTCACGACCCGCTTCTCCGTAGGCTCCGCCGACGCGGTCACGCGCACCCGTGAACTGCTGCAGCAGGAAGGTATCTTCGCGGGCGTCTCGACGGGAGCGGCGTTGCACGCGGCGATCGGTGTGGGCCGGAAGGCGGTGAAGGCGGGCCAGAGCGCGGACATCGTGTTCGTGGTCGCGGACGGGGGCTGGAAGTACTTGTCGACGGGCGTCTATACGGCGCCGACGACGGAAGAAGCGATCGAAACGCTGCGGGGTCAGCTTTGGGCGTAGCGCCTCCCGGCGGGGGGCCGTGGGTCCGGGGTGCGTTTCGGCTGGGGCCGGTGGTCGGGTGCGGGTTGTTGCCGGGGTGCGCTCCGGGGCTCGCGCCCGGGACGGCATGATTTACGGCGCGCAGCTGCCCGACGTCTGGACACTGGCGGTCGCGCGCCACAAATCACGCTTTAGTGTCCCGGACACGACCCCTGCGCGCCCCCCTTCACCGCCCGCGCAAGCGACCCGGCCGTGCGCGAGGCGG
>NZ_JBHTZS010000046.1:0-42937 GCF_042790125.1 Streptomyces scopuliridis | reverse complement strand
GCTTGTTGGGCCGCGGATTTTTTTGTCAGTTTTCTTGCTCATTTTTTCGGTGGCACCGCGGGGGGGTTTTTCACCCCGGGGGGCGGGTGGGCCGGTTCGGGGGCGGGCGGCCCGGGTCTCCCCGGGCCGCCGTCCGCTCATACCGTGAGCGCCTCGTGTTTCAGGCGTGGGTTTCAGACGCCGTTCGGCCCCACCGGCCGGCGGGACGGGCGCGCGAGGGTGTAGCCGGCGATGCCCGCGAGCGCGCCGAGCACACCGCCCGCCACGGTCCAGATCCAGCGGTCCGTCCACCAGCCGGAGGACCAGCCGCCCTCGGGCTCGACGCCGGAGGCGGCCAGCCGCGCCCCGTCACCCACATCGCTGCCGGTCCCGGTCCCGTCTCCGTCATCGGCCGCCGAGACGGTGGTACGGCCCGGGGTCAGCGGGACGGTCAGCCGACCGCCGACCGCCGAGGCCCCGCCCTTGTCCGGCGTGGCGGCCTCGATCTCCGCCCGTACCGGCAGCCCGAGGTCCACCTCCTGAGCGTTCAGGACGGTCAGCCGTACGTAGTAGCTCCCCGGCAGCGGATCGTTGGACCACGGCTCGGCCCAGGCCCGTACGGTACGCAGCGTGCAGCGCAGCTCGACCGTGCGCGCGTCGGCCGCGAGCGCCTTGGTCTGGGCGCCGTACATGCACGGCTGACGGCGGCGCAGTCCGTCGTAGACGTCCACCTGCCAGGTGGTGGCGCCCTTCCTGGCCGCGGCGGATTCGGGGAGCGTGACCTTGGCGGTGACGGTCGGGCGCTGCCCGGCGTCCGCGGGGAACACCCAGTACAGGTAGTCGCCCGAGGAGCCGTCCGCCGTGGCCCGCTGGCCCGGCCGGAACGCGGTGGCCGTACGGAACGACGTGCCCGCCTCGGTCGGCGCCTCGGCGGTGTCAGCACCGTCGGAGCCGTCGGACGAGCTGCCGGTGGGCGTCGGGGTCTCGTCGGCGACGGCGCTGCCCGCCGTACCGAGAAGCAGCACACCGGCCAGCAGGGAACCCGTGAACATACCGGTGATACGCATCAGTTGCTCCTCCATACGAGACGCAGGCGCGAGAGCCAGCCCCACAGCACTCCGGCGACCAGCCCGGTGAGGGCCAGGGTGCCGAGCAGCCACCAGCCGCGGCCGAGACCGAACGCGGCGAGGTCGGACGGCCGGTCGGGCGAGTCGACCAGATCGACGGTCAGCTCGACCGGCAGGCCGGGGGTGGTCTGCACGGAGGCGGGTGCGGAGAAGGCGTTGCTGACCTGGAGACAGACCGTCTCGGCGGCCGGCTTCAGCTCGTCCTCGTTGTCGAGCGGCGGCTTCGGGTAGCGCAGCCCCGACGAGATCACGTCGGTGCGTCCGTCGCCGGCTTCCGAGCCGCGGACGATCTCCCTGCCGTGTACGGTCACGGCGCGCAGCAGCACGCCGTAGTCCTGGTTGACGGCGCGGTCGGCGGCGACGCTGACGGAGGCGCGCAGTTCCTGGCCGGGCAGCACGTCCACGCGGTACCAGCGGTGCTCGGAGAACTTCTCGCGGTCGCTGTAGAGGCCGGGCTTGATCCGCGGGGCGTCGGCGCAGCGCGCGGCGCCCTCGGTGGCCACCGGGGTGACGACGGGGTCGGCGGCGCGGTCCACCAACTGCGTGACGCGGCGCGAGAGTTCATCGGTGTGCTGGACGGAGGTGAAGGTGCCGCCGGTGGCCTCGGCGATACAGGTCAGCTGCCGGCGGGTCTTCTCGTCGGGGACGAGACCCAGGGTGTCGATGGTGAGATGGATGCCCTTGGCCGCGATCTCACGCGCGACCTCGCAGGGGTCGAGCGGAGCGCAGGTGTCCTCGCCGTCGGTGATGAGGACGATGCGACGGGTGGCGTCGCCGTCACCCTCCAGATCGTCGGCCGCGCCGAGGAGCGCGGGGCCGATGGGTGTCCAGCCGGTGGGGGCGAGTGTGGCGACCGCGGTCTTGGCCTCGGTGCGGTCCAGCGGCCCCACCGGGTAGAGCTGCTTGGTGTCCTTGCAGCCGACCTTGGTGTCCTTGCCGGGGTAGTCGGCCCCGAGGGTGCGGATACCCAGCTCCACTTCCTGCGGAACCGCGTCGAGCACCTCGTTGAACGCTTGTTTCGCCGCCGCCATCCGGGACTGGCCGTCGATGTCGCGGGTCCGCATCGAGCCGCTGACATCGAGGACCAGATCGACCTTCGGGGCCGGTTTCCCGGTAGGTTCGTCGGCGGCGGCAGCGGCGGGAGGGAAGAGCCCTACGGCCAGGGTGGCCACCAGACCGCACACGGCGGCTGCCGGCCATTTACTTATGATCATCGCCGGATGATAGTGAGGATTCCCCCACGGAACCAAACAAGAACTGACGGTCCATCAGGACTCCTGACCGACAGCGTTCTTGCCGACCCCCCGAGGTGACGTCATGCACGGGAAAGCCGAACCGTCCAAGGGATTCACCGGGTCCGCCGGCGGACCGGATCCGCGCCGTCCGAACCGCCGCCGCTTCCTGGGCGTGGGCGCGCTCGCCGCCGCCTCGGTCGTCACGGCGGCGCCCGCTCCGTTCGCCGCCCCCGCCCCCGTCCCCGCCTCCACACGGCCGCGTGCCGCCGCCCGGCCGCTGTTCCTCGGGACGTACACCTCGGCCGAAGGCGGCGGCACCGGCGTCGGCCTGGCGACGTACGACACGGTGACGGGCGTGATCTCGGGCGCCGGTACGGTCACCGGCGTCGAGAACCCCTCGTATCTCGCCGTCCATCCGGACGGCACCACGCTCTACACCGTCAATGAGCAGCAGGACGGCGGCGTCACGGCGATCGCCCTGCCCGGGGCCGGCGGCGGGAGCCCGACCGTGCTGGGTACGCGCTCCACGGGCGGCGCGGGGCCCACCCATCTGTCGGTGCACCCCGGCGGGCGCTGGCTGCTGAGCGCCAACTACACCTCCGGCAGCGTCGCCGTACATCCCATCGGGGCCTCGGGTGCGCTGGGCGAACGTACGGACCTGGTCACGCACTCCGCGCCACCGCCGGGCCCCGGACAGCAGGGGCCGCACGCCCACCAGATCCTCACCACGCCGGACGGTGGCCATGTACTCGCCGTCGATCTGGGCAACGACACCGTCTATACGTACCGCCTCGACACCTCGGCCGGGACACTGGCCCAGGTCTCGTACGCGCGGCTGCGCCCCGGCGCGGGGCCCCGCCATCTCACCTTCCATCCGTCGGGCGCGTTCGCCTATCTGGCCAATGAGCTGGACAACACTGTCGTCGTCTGCGCGTACGACCCCGCGACCGGTGAACTCACCCCCGGCGAACCGCAGTCCACCGGCGCGGGGCAGGCGGGCGGCAACTTCCCGGCCCAACTGGTGGTCACCGGCGACGGGGCCTTCGCCTATCTCGCCAACCGCGGTCACAACAGTCTGACGCGGTACGCCGTCGAGGCGTCCGGCGCGAGGCTGCGGCTGCTGGCCACCGTGCCGGTCGGCGGCGACTTCCCCCGGCAGCTCGCCCTCTCCCCCGCCGGGGACCTGCTGTTCGCCGCCAATCAGCGGTCGAACTCGGTGACGGTCTTCCATGTCGACCCGGACAGCGGCGAACTACGGTCGGCGGGAGCGCCGTTCCGGTCGCCGGTGGCTGTCTGCGTACTTCCGCTCTAGGTCCTCCTACATTACGCGAGCTGTACGCGAGCCAGGTAAAGCATCAGCCGTCGGCGGAAGCGCGCCGCGACGCCGCGGCCAGATGCTCGCGCATGGCGACGAGCGGGCGCTCGGGGTCGCCGGACTCGAACGCGGCGAGGATCGCGGCGTGTTCGTCCACGGCCCGCTCGATATCCGTCGTGCCATGGTCGGCGGCCTGCCGCAGCCGGTGCACACGCACGCTCAGGGACTCGGCGGTTTCGAGCAGGAAGCGGTTGCCGGAGGCCCGGATGATCGTGAGGTGGAACTCCCAGTCCGCCGCGTAGTACTCGCGCAGATCGGAGAAGCCGGCCGGCCGGCCGTCGGCGCCCCGCAACGTCCGTACGCCATGGGCGCGGAGCACATGCCGCGCGTGCGCGGCCCGCAACTCGGGCACCAGGCCGCCGGCCCGGGACACCGCGCGCTCCACCGCCGCGGTCTCCAGGATCGTGCGCATGTCGAACAGCTCCGCGAGCTGTTCGGGAGAGAGCGGCGGGGCGACGCGGTAGCCCTTCAGCGCCACCCGCGAGATCAGACCGGTGTGTTCGAGCTGGACGAGCGCCTCGCGCACCGGGGTCGGCGACACCTCCAGCTCCCGGGCGAGGGAGTCGATACCGAGCGAACTCCCGGGCGGGGTCGAGCCGTCGAGCAGCCTCTCCAGGATCGCGTCGTACACACCGTCGCGGAGGGCCCGGCGAGGCACTACCGGCTTGCGCCCGACGGCCGGGGCGACCACAGCACTGTTCTCGTTCCTGTTCATTTCGCGCGCCATCCTCTGCGTCACAGGCCGGCCGGGTGAGATCGTCGGGTGGCGTCTCCCATCAAATAGATCCTATAGGGCCTATGATCCAAAATCCGGTCCCGGCCACTTCTGACAGACCCGGAGACGACGATGTCCCACACCGCGCAGAACTGGACCGAGGAGGTCCGGTCATGACCGTGCTGACGAACGACCCGCGCGCCTTCGCCGACGAGGCCCTGGCCGGGTTCGCCGCCGCCCACGCCGAGGAGATCCGTACGGTGCACGGCGGCGTCGTCCGCGCCTCGGCCACCCCGCCGGGCCAGGTGGCCGTCGTCATCGGCGGCGGCACCGGCCACTATCCCGCGTTCGCCGGCTGGGTCGGGCCCGGCTTCGCGCACGGCGCGGCCTGCGGCCAGGTCTTCGCCTCCCCCTCCGCCTCGCAGATCTGCTCGGTGGCACGGGCCGCCGACAACGGCGGCGGGGTGATCCTCGGCTTCGGCAACTACGCGGGAGACGTCCTGCACTTCGGGCGCGCGGCCGAACAGCTCCGTGCGGAGGGCATGGACGCCAGGACCCTCGCGGTCACCGACGACATCGCGTCAGGACCTGCCGATGACACCGCGCCGCGCCGGGGCATCGCGGGCGACTTCTCCGTACTGAGGATCCTCGGCGCGGCGGCCGAGGCCGGTCTCGGTATCGACGCGACCGTACGCGCCGGCCGCAGGGCCAACGCCGCCACCCGCTCGCTCGGCCTCGCCTTCGGCGGCTGCTCCCTGCCGGGCGCGGACCGGCCGCTGTTCACCGTCCCCGCCGGGCGGATGAGCGTCGGCCTCGGTATCCACGGCGAGCCCGGTATCGCGGAACTCCCCCTGCCCACCGCCGACCGGGCCGCCGACCTCCTGGTGGACAGGATCCTGGTGGAGCGCGCGGTGGCAGCCGCCGGTGTGGGCGGATCCGGCCGGGTGGCGCTGCTGCTCAACGGCCTGGGCGCGACCAAGTACGAGGAGCTGTACGTCGTGTACCGCCGCGTGGCCGAGCGGCTGGCCGCCGAGGGCCTGGCCGTCGTCGCGCCGGTGGTCGGCGAGCAGATCACCAGCCTCGGGATGGCCGGCCTCTCCCTCACCGTCACGTTCCTGGACGAGGAACTGGAAGCGCTGTGGACGGCTCCGGCCGCAGCGCCCGCCTTCCGCCGAGGCGCCATGGCCCCCCGGCCGCCGCGTACCGACGATCTGACCACCACGCACCGGATGCCACCGGTCGTACCGGGCGGCCCGGTCTCGCGGGCCCTCGGGGCGCGGCTGGCCGAGGCCCTGCTGACGGTGCGCGACACCGTGGTGGCCCATGAGACACGGCTCGGGGACCTCGACGCCGTGGCGGGCGACGGCGACCACGGCATCGGAATGCGGCGCGGGGCCGAGGCCGCCGCGGCTGCCGCACGGGAGGCGGTCGCCCTCGGCGCGGGGGCCGGCACGGTGCTGGCGCACGCCGGAGCGGCCTGGTCGGAACGGGCCGGCGGCACCTCGGGCGCGCTGTGGGGCGCGGCACTGACGTCGTTCGGCGCGGTGCTCGGCGACCACGACGGAGGTAGGGGCGGAGGCGGCGGCGGTGTGGGCGGACACTACGCCGGTGTGGCCCGGCGCCACGGCGGTACGGGCGGACGTGGCAGCCGTACGGCCGGAGGTGGCAGCGGTGCAGCCGGACTCCACGCCGGTACGGGAGGACGTGGCAACGGTACGGCGAGGCGCGACAGCCGTACGGGCGGGCGCGACGCCGCCGACGACGGCGCCCAGCTGACACGTGCCGTACGGGCCGCCGTGGACGCGGTGCTGCGGATCGGCGGAGCGAGGCCCGGCGACAAGACGCTGGTGGACGCCGCCGTACCGTTCGCCGACCGGCTGGAGGCGGCCCTGCCCACGGTCGGGTTCGCCGCCGCGTGGGCGCAGGCCGCGCGGGCCGCGGGCGAGGCCGCCGAGGCGACGGCCATGATCTCCGCGCGCCTGGGCCGGGCCCGTACCCATGGGGTCCGGGGCCTCGGCTCGCCCGACCCGGGGGCCGTCTCGTTCGCCCTGATCGTCGCCGCGCTCACCCCTGGCATCTCCGCCTCCCCCGACTCCCCCGACTCGCCGGAGGAGAAACACTGATGCCGGGAGGCAGGGTCACGGCCGTGCTGTGCGGTGGCTCGGTCACGGTACGGAACGCCGCTGGTCTGCTCGAAGTGCCGTACGTGGACGGCCTGTTCGCCGACTCCGCCGCCTGGGACGCGGACGGTTTCCGCATGCTGCCGGAGACGGCGCGACGCGCGGCGGCGGCAGCGCAGTCGCGGGGCGTAGCGTGAGAGCGGCACCACTCGCCCGGTTCCCGGTGTTCCCGCCGACGGTCCGGGCCCGGACTGGAGGTCGCAGATGGTCACGAAGGGCCGTACGGGCCAGCCCACCCTGGAAGAGGTCGCCGCGCTCGCGGGCGTCGGCCGGGGCACGGTCTCCCGCGTCATCAACAACTCGCCCCGGGTGAAGGACACCACGCGACATCTGGTCGAGCAGGCCATCGACCAGCTCGGCTACATACCCAACCGGGCCGCCCGCGCCCTGGCGGGCAGCCGTACCGACGCCGTGGCCCTGGTGATCCCCGAGACCGAGAAACGCTTCTTCGCCGAGCCGTACTTCTCGGAGATCGTCCACGGCGTGGGCGACGGTCTCGCCGACACCGGTCTCCAGCTCCTGCTCACCCTCGTCCGTACGGAGCAGGAGCGCGACCGCTTCCTCCAGTACGCCCGCGCCCGCCGGATCGACGGCGTCCTCCTGGTCTCCGTCCACGGCAGCGACCCACTGCCCGATCTGCTGGCCGAGATGGAGATGCCGACGGTCCTCAGCGGTCGCAGATCCGGGGACGAATCGGTCTCGTACGTCGACTCCGACAACGTGGGCGGCGCGCGGGCCGCCGTACGCCATCTGTCCTCGTCGGGCCGCCGGGCGATCGCCACCATCACCGGCCCGCTGGACATGTATGTGGCGCAGTGCCGCCTGCGCGGCTACGAGGAAGCGGTACGTGAACACGCCCCCGGCCCCGCCCCCTCCTGGACCGCGCACGGCGACTTCACCGAGGAGAGCGGACGCCGCGCGATGACGGAACTGCTCCGCCTCCATCCGGATCTCGACGCGGTCTTCGCCGCCTCGGACCTGATGGCGGTGGGCGCCCTGCACACCCTGCGCGCGGCGGGCCGCCGGGTCCCGGAGGATGTGGCGGTGGTCGGCTTCGACGACTCCCCCCTCGCCCGCCACACCGACCCTCAACTCACCTCGGTGCGCCAGCCGGTGGAGGAGATGGGGCGCACGATGGCCCGGGTACTGCTGGAGACGATCAACGACTCCTCGGCGGCCTGGCAGCACGTGGTCCTGCGCACGGAACTGGTGCGACGCGCCTCGGGGTGAGCCGGCCTGACGCGACGGCGCCGTTCCGTGCCGTATCCCGTCGGGGACACGGCACGGAACGGCCGACCGTGCGCGCTCAGAGCGAGCCGAGCCGTTCCAGGGGGAACGGTGGCTGGGCCAGCGGGCGTACGGCGAGCCGGGTGAGGGGCAGGACGTTGTCGTCGCCCGCCGTGCGGTTGGCGTGCAGTACGTCGCAGTGGACGCAGCGGTGGACGAGTACCCATTCGCCGTCCCCGCGTACGGAGATGGCGACCGGCTCCATCCGGGCGCCGCAGTCGGCGGCCCGATCGCCCGGGGTGTCGTCGAGGTGACGGCTCCACAGGCAGTTCGGGCAGTGGTTGCGGTGGCTGGTGCCGGCCGCGGTCATCGGTACGTCGAGACCGCAGTGGAGACAGCGGAAGGACTCCGCGCGCGCTTCGGAGCGCGCGCGTCCGGACGTGGCCCGGGACGCGTATCCGGGGGTGTGCCCGGAGGTGTGCCCTGAAGTGTGCCCGGTAGTGTGTCTGGACTTGTTGCGGGACATCGTGAGAACGACTCCTGGTGTGTTGCTCGGACGGTCGGGGATGAACGCCGTCTCGTACCAAGGGAGTTCGCTCCGGTCAGGCGATGCCTGTCGGCCGTGCGTGTCAGCGGCGGTGCCGCGGAGACATCACGGAGAGAGAACTGCCTCGGTCACGAGAACGGTTCCGACCGGCCACAGGCATACAACACCACCCTTTGAACTTCGCACGGTGCTCCCGGTGAGCGCCGCCTCGATGAAACAGGCCGCCGGGCGCCCGCGGCAACCGATTAATCGGACATCCGGAGGTCCGGGCGGCCGACGGGGATCTCAGGCGACCGAACCGATCGCCCGCGTCCTCGGCAGGTCGTGGTGGATCGGGGTGTGCGCGCCCGTCAGCGGGACACCGCTGCCGCCCCGCCGGACGGCGACGATCTCCGCAACGATCGACAGCGCGGTCTCCTCCGGCGTACGGGCCCCGAGGTCAAGTCCTATCGGCGAGTGCAGCAGGGCGAGTTCGCGCTCGGTGACACCGATCTCGCGCAGCCGTCTGTCGCGGTCCTCGTGGGTACGACGGGAGCCCATCGCGCCGACGAAGGCGACGGGAAGCCGGAGGGCCAGTTCCAGCAGGGGCACATCGAACTTGGCGTCATGGGTGAGTACGCAGAGCACCGTACGGCTGTCGACCGCCGTCGACGCCAGATAGCGGTGCGGCCAGTCGACCACGATCTCGTCGGCGTCCGGGAAGCGGTCGCGGGTCGCGAAGACGGGGCGCGCGTCGCAGACGGTCACGTGGTAGCCGAGGAACGCGCCGGCGCGCGCCAGCGCGGCGGCGAAGTCGACGGCACCGAAGACGATCATGCGCGGGGGCGGCACGCTCGACTCGACGAGGAGTGTCAGCGGCTGCTCGCACCGGGATCCCCGCTCCCCCAGCACGACCGTGCCGGTACGGCCCGCGTCCAGCAGGGCGCGGGCCTCGGCCGCCGCCGTACGGTCCAGTTGCGGATGGCCGCCGAGGCCGCCTTCGTACGATCCGTCGGGGCGCACCAGCAGGGCGCGGCCCCGGAGGGTGTCCGGTCCTTCGGTGATCCGCGCGAGCGCGGCCGCCTCCCCTCGGACCGCGGTGGCCAGCGCCGCCGCGACGACCGCCCGCAGGGCACTTCCGGCGGTGTCGGACCGTACCGGCGTCACCAGGATGTCGATGACCCCGCCGCAGGTCAGACCCACGGCGAAGGCGTCCTCGTCGCTGTAGCCGAACCGCTCCAGGACGGTGACGCCGTCCTGGAGGGCCTGTTGGCACAGCTCGTACACGGCCCCCTCCACACAGCCGCCGGAGACCGAGCCGATCGCCGTGCCCGCGCTGTCGACGGCGAGCGCGGCTCCCGGCCGGCGGGGCGCGCTGCCGGTGACCGCCACGACGGTGGCGACGGCGAAGTCACGTCCCTGCTCGACCCACCGGTTCAGCTCTTCGGCGATGTCCAGCATCTCGGTCTCCTCAGGTCGGGTGGTCGGGTGCAGGGTGGTCGGCTGCGCGGTGGTTGCGGCCGGGTCCGGGGAAGCCGGGTCAGGAGACGCCCAGCCAGGATTCGATCGGGTGGAGCGCGTAGAAGACCACGAAGATCACGGTGAGGCCCCACATGAAGGCCCCGATCTCGCGGGCCCTGCCCTGGGCGATCCGGATGGCGACGTACGAGATGACGCCCGCCGCGACCCCGGCGGTGATGGAGTACGTGAACGGCATCAGCACGACGGTCAGGAAGACCGGGATGGCGACGGCGCGGTCGCCCCAGTCCACATGCCGGGCGTTCTGCGTCATCATCGCGCCGATGACGACCAGGGCCGCCGCCGCGACCTCGCCCGGGACGATCTGTGTGAGGGGGGTGAAGAAGAGACAGGCCGCGAAGAGGAGGCCGGTGATGACGGAGGCGAAGCCGGTACGCGCTCCCTCGCCGACGCCCGTCGCGGACTCGACGAAGACGGTCTGGCCCGAGCCGCCCGCCACCCCGCCGATGGCACCGCCCGCGCCGTCGATGAACAGCGCCTTGGACAGGCCCGGCATCCGGCCCTTGTCGTCGGCGAGCTTCGCTTCCGTACCGACGCCGATGATGGTGGCCATCGCGTCGAAGAAGCCCGCGAGTACGAGGGTGAAGACGATCATGCCGACGGTCATCGCGCCGACCTGTCCCCAGCCGCCGAACTCGGCCTTCCCGAAGAGCGAGAAGTCGGGCATGGAGACGGCGCTGCCGGTCAGCTCCGGCGGACCGCTGTTCCATGCCTTGGGGCTGATGCCGCCGGCGGCGTTGAGGACGACGGCGATGAGCGTGCCGATGACGATGCCGATCAGGATGGCGCCGGGCACGTCGCGGGCCTGGAGCATGAAGATCAGCAGCAGCGTGACGCAGAAGATCAGGACGGGCCAGCCGGCGAGTTCCCCGCTGGGACCGAGGGTGACCGGGCCGCCTCCCTGTGAGGCGTGTACGAAGCCCGCTTTCACCAGCCCGATCAGCGCGATGAACATGCCGATGCCCATGGTGATCGCGTGCTTGAGCGCGAGCGGGATGGCGTTCATGATCATTTCCCGTAGGCCGGTGATCACCAGCAGGCAGATCACCACTCCGTACATCACGCACATGCCCATGGCCTGCGGCCACGTCATCACGGGCACGACCTGGCCGGCCACCACACCGGAGACGGAGAGTCCGGCGGCGAGCGCGAGGGGCACCTTTCCCACGAAGCCCATCAGCAGAGTGGTCAGGGCGGCGGCGAAGGCGGTCGCGGTGATCAGGGCCTTCTGACCGAGGGTGTCACCGGCGACGTCCTCGCCGGACAGGATCAGCGGGTTGAGCAGCAGGATGTACGCCATGGCCATGAAGGTCGTGACACCGCCGCGCAGTTCGCGCGCGACGGTCGAGCCGCGAAGGGATATGTGGAAGTACCGGTCGAGCCAGGACCTGCCGGCCGGGGGACGTGAGCCGGTGCCGGCGTCCTCGGCGGTGGTCCTCGGCTCCACTGACGAATGGGTCATGTATGCCTGCTCCCAAGGTTCAAAGGGGCACCCGCACCCGCGAGAAGGGACGGGGACCGCGGGTTTTGGGATGGTGCGTGGGCTGCACGACCCGGGGGACGGCCCGAGACGAATCGACGGCGCGGTCCCGGACGGCGCGAGCGGCGCCGCCCGGGGACCGCTCCTGCTGGAACGGTGTCCGAAGTGAATTGACGGGGTGTCAGATGGATGTCAGGTGCCGGTGAGATGCTCGGGACGTACCGGCGTCCTGTTCAGCTCCAGACCCGTCGCGTTCCTGATGGCCGCCAGGACCGCGGGAGTTGACGAGAGGGTCGGAGCCTCGCCGATGCCGCGCAGACCGTACGGCGCGTGTTCATCGGCCAGTTCGAGTACGTCGACGGGGATCGTCGGCGTATCGAGGATGGTGGGGATCAGATAGTCCGTGAAGGACGGGTTGCGCACCTTCGCGGTCCTGGGGTCGACGATGATCTCCTCCATCACCGCCACGCCCAGGCCCTGAGTGGTGCCGCCCTGGATCTGGCCCAGGACGGAGAGCGGGTTGAGCGCCTTGCCGACGTCCTGGGCGACGGCCAGTTCGATGACCTTGACCAGCCCCAGTTCGGTGTCCACCTCGACGACCGCGCGGTGCGCGGCGAACGAGTACTGGACATGGCCGTTGCCCTGGCCCGTGCGCAGATCGAACGGCTGGGTCGGACGGTGGCGCCACTCCAGCTCCAGATCCACCGCCTCGTCCTCCAGTACGTCCACGAGATCGGCGAGGACCTCGCCGCCGTCGGTGACGACCTTGCCGCCTTCGAGCAGCAGCTCGGCCGTGGCCCAGGCCGGGTGGTACGTACCGAACTTGCGCCGGCCGATCTCCAGGACCTTCTCCCGGACGTTCTCACAGGCGTGCTTCACCGCCCCGCCCGTGACATACGTCTGGCGGGAGGCGGACGTGGACCCCGCCGAGCCGACCTGGGTGTCGGCGGGCTGGATGGTGACCTGCGTGACGCCGAGTTCGGTACGGGCGATCTGGGCGTGTACGGTGACGCCGCCCTGGCCGACCTCCGCCATCGCCGTGTGGACGACGGCGACCGGCATCCCGTTGATCACTTCGAGCCGTACTCGCGCGGTGGAGTAGTCGTCGAAGCCCTCGGAGAAGCCGACGTTCTTGATGCCGACCGCGTAGCCGACACCCCGTACGACCCCTTCGCCGTGGGTGGTGTTGGAGAGCCCGCCGGGCAGCGCCCGTACGTCGGCCGCCTCGCCGGCCACGAGCCACTGCCGCTCGGGCGGGAGCGGTCTGGCCTTGACCCGGCGGAGCAGTTCGGCGACGGGCGCCGGGGAGTCGACGCGCTGTCCGGTCGGCAGCAGCGTGCCCTGCTCCATCGCGTTGAGCTGCCGGAACTCCACCGGATCCATGCCCAGCGCCGCCGCCAGCCTGTCCATCTGCGCCTCGTACGCGAAGCACGCCTGGACGGCGCCGAAGCCGCGCATCGCGCCGCAGGGCGGGTTGTTGGTGTAGAGCGCGATCGCCTCGATGTCGACGTCCTCGACGGCATACGGGCCGACGGAGAGGGAGGAGGCGTTGCCGACGACGGCCGGGGAGGCGGAGGCGTACGCGCCGCCGTCCAGCACGATCCGGCACCTCATGTGGGTGATCTTGCCGTCGCGGGTCGCGCCGTGTTCGTACCAGAGCTTCGCGGGGTGCCGGTGCACATGGCCGAAGAAGGACTCGAACCGGTTGTAGACGATTTTGACCGGCTTGCCGGTGCGCAGCGCCAGCAGACAGGCGTGGATCTGCATGGAGAGGTCTTCCCGGCCGCCGAAGGCGCCGCCGACGCCGGAGAGCGTCATCCGGACCTTGCCCTCGGGCAGACCGAGTACGGGGGCGATCTGACGCAGATCGGAGTGGAGCCACTGGGTGGCGACATACAGATCGACGCCGCCGTCCTCGGCGGGCACCGCGAGGCCGGACTCGGGGCCGAGGAACGCCTGGTCCTGCATGCCGAAGACATAGTCGCCGGAGACGATCACATCGGCGCGAGCCGCGGCGGCGTCGGCGTCGCCTCGGACGATCGGCTGACGGTGGACGATGTTCGGGTGCGGGACATGCCCGATGTGGTGATCGTCGCGGTTCTCGTGGATCAGCGGGGCGCCGGGGGCGGTCGCGGATGCCTCATCGGTGACGACCGGCAGTTCGGCGTAGTCGATCCGTATCTTGGCGGCGGCGCGGCGGGCGGTCTCGGGGTGATCGGCGGCCACAAGGGCGACCGGCTCGCCGTGGTGCCGGACCCTGCCATGGGCGAGGACGGGGGTGTCCTGGATCTCCAGACCGTAGTTCTTGACGGCCGTCGGGAGATCGTCATAGGTCAGTACGGCGTAGACGCCGGGCGTCGCGAGCGCCTCGGCGGTGTCGATCGACCTGATCTCGGCATGCGCCACGGTGGAGCGCAACGTATGACCCCACAACATGTCTTCGTGCCACATGTCGGAGGAGTACGCGAACTCGCCGGTGACCTTGAGTATGCCGTCGGGACGGAGCGTCGACTCGCCTATGCCGCCCTTGGTCTGCGAGCCCTGGCTGATCCTGGTGGGGGCCCCGGTGGGAGTTGTTCCGGGGCCGGTGGGTGAACCAGTCGTGGCCATGCTCAGACCGCCTCTCCCTGACGGGCGGCCGCGAGGCGGACCGCGTCGAGGATCTTCTCGTAGCCGGTACAGCGGCAGAGGTTGCCCGACAGCGCCTCACGGATGTCCGCGTCGCTCGGGGAGGGGTTGTGCTCCAGCATCTCGTCGGCCGCGACCAGCAGGCCCGGGGTGCAGAAGCCGCACTGTACGGCGCCCGCGTCGATGAACGCCTGCTGGACCGGGGAGAGTTCACCGGCCTCGCCGGTCGCCGAGTCCGTTCCCCCGGCCCGCCACCGCTGGGCGCGCTGAAGGCTCGTACCGCACGAACCCGAGGCGCAGCCGTCGCCGGGATGAGCCTCGTCGCGGTGCTTGGCGTAGTCCGCCAGGCCCTCGACGGTGATGACCTCGCGGCCCTCGGCCTGACCGGCCGCCACCAGGCAGGAACAGACCGGGACGCCGTCGAGCCGTACCGTACAGGAGCCGCATTCGCCCTGCTCACAGGCGTTCTTGGAGCCCGGAAGGCCCATCCGCTCACGGAGTACGTAGAGCAGGCTCTCGCCCTCCCAGACATCGTCGGCTTCCTGGCGGCGGCCGTTGACCGTGAAACTGACGCGCATGGTTACGCAGCTCCTTCGAGGGTCCGGCCGGTGCCGCCGGCGTCGGCGCGGTACTGCTCCCAGGTCCAGCCGAGCTGGCGGCGGGCCATGATGCCGACCGCGTGACGGCGGTACCGCGCGGTGCCGCGCACATCGTCGATGGGGTTGCAGGCGCCCGCGACGAGGTCCGCGAACCGCTGGGCGACCGACGGCGTGATGATCTTGCCGCTGTCCCAGAAGCCGCCCTCGTCGAGTGCCGCGTTCAGAAACGTTTCGGCGTCCCGCGCGCGTACGGGGGTGGGCGCCGCCGAGCCGATGCCGGTCCGTACGGTCCTGGTCCCGGGGTGCAGGGCCAGCCCGAACGCGCAGACCGCGATGACCATCGCGTTGCGGGTGCCGACCTTCGAGTACTGCTGCGGTCCGTCCGCCTTCTTGATGTGCACCGACTTGATCAGCTCGTCCGGTGCGAGGGCGTTGCGCTTCACACCGGTGTAGAACGCGTCGATCGGGATACGGCGCGCGCCGCGTACCGATTCGACCTCGACCTCGGCGCCCGCGGCGAGCAGCGCCGGATGCGCGTCCCCGGCCGGGGAGGCGGTGCCGAGGTTGCCCCCGACACCCCCGCGGTTGCGGATCTGCGGCGAGGCGACGGTGTGCGAGGCGAGCGCGAGGCCCGGCAGCTCCGTCCGCAGGTGCTCCATGATGTGTGTGTACGGCACGGAGGCGCCCAACTCGACGTTCTCCTCGCCGACCACCCAGTCGCGCAGCTCGCCGATACGGTTCAGATCGAGCAGGTACTCCGGCCGCCGGTGATCAAAGTTGATCTCGACCATGACGTCCGTGCCTCCCGCGATGGGCACGGCCGTGGGGTGCTCGGCCTTGGCGGCGAGCGCGTCCTCCCAGCTGGCAGGGCGAAGGAAGTCCATATGTGGCTCTCTTCTCGATCGTCTTGTTGATCACTGTCGTGTTGATCAGTGGTGATCGCCGGTGATCGCTGAGCTCCGGGGACGGCCGGTGGCACAAGTACACAAGCAGCGCTTCCGCCTGGTGCAGTCACCGAAACCATGAAGGAATTGGCTGGTCGCCTTCCGAGTCTTGTAGATTCGAACGAAAGGCGAAGGCCCGGTAACCAAAAGGTCTTCGTACCGAAACGCACGGTGCGACAACGGTGCGACATCAGAGATCGGCGGCGACGAGATGCGGCTGCGCGCACTGCTGGAAACCGACGCGCTGGGCCTGCGACTGCTCGGCGGCGAGGAGGAGCTGGACCGGACGGTCCGCGGGGTGATGACCACCGACCTGCGGGACCCGAGCCGCTATCTATCGGGCGGTGAGCTGGTCCTCACCGGCCTCGCCTGGCGGCACTCCCCCGAGGACTCGGAACCGTTCGTACGCATCCTCGTGGGCGCCGGGGTCGCCGGGCTCGCCGCCGGCGAGGCGGAGCTGGGCGCCGTTCCGGAAGACCTGGTGACGGCGTGTGCGCGGCACCGGCTGCCGCTCTTCGCGGTGAACGAGGACGTGGCGTTCGCGACGATCACGGAGTATGTGGTGCGCCAGGTGTCCGGCGAGCGCGCCGGGGATCTGGCGGCGGTCGTCGACCGGCACCGCAGGCTGATGACCTCGGGCCCGGCGGGCGGCGGCCCCGATGTCGTTCTCGATCTCCTCGGCTCCGATCTCGATCTGCGGGCCTGGGTGCTCTCCCCGACCGGCCGGCGGATCGCGGGCCCCGGTGCCCCGCTGTCACCGGCGAGGGCCGCCGCGCTGGCCGGTGAGCATCTTGCGGCCATCCGCGCGGGCCGCCGTAGCCCCTTCCGAACGGCCGTCGACGGGACGGCATACTCCCTCTTTCCCATCCGCAATGTGGGGCGCGGGACCACACCGGCCGCCTTCCGGGATGTGCGCGAGACGGTGCTCTCCGACTGGCTGCTGGCGGTCGAGGCGGACGCCGGCGACTGGCCCGAGGCCCGGCTGGATCTGCTCCAGGGGGTGACGCAGCTGATCGCGGTGGAACGCGACCGGCGCGACGCGGCCCGTACGGTACGGCGCCGGCTCGCCCAGGAAATCCTGGAGCTGGTGCAGACGGGGGCGGCCCCGGCCGAGATCGCCGCCCGGCTGCGGGTGGCCGCTCCGGTACTGCTGCCGGGGCTGAGCACGGCGCCGCACTGGCAGGTCGTGGTGGCCCGGGTGGAGTGGACACAGAACGGCACCGGCACGGGCACGGGCACGGGAACCAACGGCGGCAACGGTACGGGCGGTGGCGCGGGCGGCCCCGGCGCGGCGCTGATCGAGGGCGGCCCGGTGGCCCAGTCGCTGCTGGAGGAGATCCTCGTCGACCCGGCGTGGACCGGGGCGGGCACGGGAGCCGGGCCCGGAGCGGACGCCTCCGACCGGATCGCGGTGGCGTACACGGACGACGAGGCGATCGCGCTGGTACCCCTGCCCGCGGTGTCCGCGGATCCCTCGGCCGCAGCCGTCCCGGACGCGGGCGAGGGCGAGGGTGGGCTCCCCGACGGCGGTGCCGGGGCGGAGAAGCCGCTGGACGTCCCCGCGGCGGCGCCCGGCATCCACGCGGACGCGCTGCTGGCCGCCGTACGGAACCCGCTGTCCGCGGGGCTCGCGGACGACGGGCGGCTGACGCTGGGCGTGAGCGCGCCGGTGCACTCGGCGGAGGGGCTGCGCGGCGCGCTGGAGGAGGCCCGCCACGCCCGTCGGGTGGCGGCGGCCAGACCCGGCCGGGTCTGCGCGGCCGGTCACCATGAACTGGCCTCGCACGTACTGCTGTTGCCGTTCGTCCCGGACGACGTACGGCGGGCCTTCACCGCGCGCCTGCTGGACCCGCTGCACGACTACGACCAGCGCCATCGCGCGGAGCTGATCCCCACGCTGGAGGCGTTTCTCGACTGCGACGGCTCCTGGACACGGTGTGCGGCGCGGCTGCATCTGCATGTCAACACGCTGCGGTACCGGGTGGGCAGGATCGAGCAGTTGACGGGGCGTGATCTGGCGCGTCTGGAGGACAAGCTGGACTTCTTCCTGGCGCTGCGGATGAGGTGAGCCGGCCTGACACGACGGCGCCGGGGCGGCGGGTCACCCGGTGCCAGGGAGACGGGTGGTTGACCGCCATCACCCGGAACGGTCACGAGAAGATCCACTCAAGCCGCGAGGACATCTCCCGGTGCGCCGCCGCGCCTACTCCCGTACTGGTCGCCGCAGGTGACAGCGCTTCCGGCGGTCCCGCGCGCCCCGGCCGGCGGCCCCGGACACCCCTGTCGCCCCCGGCTCACCACCACCGCCGACCGCCACAAGATTGTGAAATTTTTCACCTGACCTATTGGCCCGGCGTGCCGATCCATGCTGAGATGCGTCCACACTCAACAGCACAATGGCGCGCTCGGGGAGGGCAATGTGGCGCATACCGCCATGTCTGGTTCCGGAACCACCTCTGGTGACGACCCTCTCCAGACCGCGGTATGGCGGCTGCGCTCGCGCGGCTGTTGGACCGACGCAGCGGCCCTGCTCGCACCGCACAGCTCCGTCCCCGCCCGGACGCTCCAGCGGGCCGCGCTGCTCGTCGAGCGCTGTCTGTTCACGGGCGGCGGCTGGCCGGAGGCCGAGGACGCGCTCCGCGCGGCGGAGGCCACGGCGCGCGAGGACCACGAACGGGGCGCCGCCGCGTGCGAGCGCGGTCATCTCGCGTACGCGTCGACCGTGCTCGGTGTACGCGACCGGGCGGACGAGGCACGGTCGGCGCTGGGACGGGCGGCCGCCCTGCTGGACCCGACGGCTCCCGGGCGCGCCCTGCTCGACTTCCGGCGCGGTCTGGTCGCCGAACACCTCTCGGACTCCCCGCAGTCGGCCCGCGCCGCGTACCGCCGCGCCCACGCCGCCGCCACGGCGCACGGCGAGACGCTCCTGCTCTCCTTCACCTGGCGCCATCTGGCCGGACTGGCCCTGCGGGAGGGGGAGTTGGCGGAGGCGCGGCACGGTTTCGGCGAGTCCTTGCGTATCCGCGAGGAGTTGGGCTACCTGGTGGGCACGGCCCCGGCCCTCGCGGCCCTGGCGGACGCGGAACCGGAACCGGAGGCGACCCGTCTCCGCGCGGAGGCCGGCCGCCTGTTCAGACTGCTGGGCGGCGTCCCCACCTGGCTCGCGGACCAGCTCGCTCCTCCGGCGTCACCGGCCCCGGCGGTCTGATCGGGCCATCGGCCGCCCCACGAACGGGTGAGGGAGGGACGTTTCCGCGGCGGCCGTACGAGTGATGGGGCGCATGGACGCGTAACGAGGTGGCGAGGCTGCCCCCGCTCCACCTCCGCCCCCCACAGAAAGAGGTTCCCGTGAAGAGTCCCGGAAGGACCCTCGTCACCGCCGCTGCCGCCGCCGTTCTCTGGGCCGGTTTCCCGCTCAGCGCCCAGGCGGCCGAGGGGCTTCTCTTCTATACGTCGGAGTACGGCCCGATCGTCCTCGAAAACCCCGCGGACGGCCTGTGCTACAGCGTCGGAAACGCGCGTGACCCGCAGAACTCCACCGACCGTGTCGCGACCGTCTACAGCGAGAAGCGGTGCGGAGGCAACGCCACCCGGCTCAAACCCGGCGAGGAGGGGTTCCTCTCCTTCGCTTCGGTGAGGTTCAGCCGCTGAGAGCCGGAACCTCCGGGATCGCCCGGGTCGGTTCATCATGGACCGGACGGTTCATCATGGACCGGACGGTGCCGTCGGGGCGTCGCCGTGCCATGAGTGCCACAGCCCGGCGTACGCGCCGCCCTCGCTCACCAGCGCCTCGTGTGTGCCGAGTTCCGTCAGCAGACCGTCGTCCATCACGGCCACCCGGTCCGCGTCGCGCGCCGTGTGCAGCCGGTGCGCGATGGCGATGACGGTACGGCCTTCGAGTACGGCGGCCAGCGCCCGTTCCGCGTGGCGGGCGGTCGCCGGGTCCAGGAGTGCGGTCGCCTCGTCGAGGATGACCGTATGAGGGTCGGCCAACACCACTCTCGCCAGGGCGAGTTGCTGCGACCGCGCGCCGTCGATGGCGATCTCGCCGGAGACGTCCCCCGGGGTACCGGGCATGCCGGCGCCCAGTTCCGTGTCCAGGCCGTCCGGAAGGTCGTCGACCCAGTCCGCGCCGACGGCGTGGAGCGCCGCGCGTATCCGCTCGTCCGTGGCGTCGGGCGCGGCGATCAGCAGGTTGTCGCGCACACTGTCGATGAAGACATGGTGTTCCTGGGTCACCAGCACCACCTGACGGCGTAGTTCGCCGGGGTCGAGTGCGGCGATCGGTACGCCGCCGACCGTCACCGAACCGCTGCGCGGGCGGTCGATGCCCGCGAGCAGGCGCCCCAGGGTGGACTTGCCGGCACCGGAGCGGCCGACGACGGCGAGGCGTTCGCCGGGCCGTACGGTCAGATCGACTCCGCGCAGGACATCGCGACCGCCGTCGTACGCGAACCGCACCCCGGTGATCTCGATCAGGTCGCTCTCCGGGGCAGGTCCGGCCGGCCGGCGTGCCGGCGGGGCGTCCGAGTCGGCGTAGGTGTCCACGTCGGCGTCGGCGTAGGTGTCCACGTCGGTGTCGGCGTAGGTGTCCGCGTCGGTGTCGGTGCCGGCCAGGCCCTCGATCCTGGCGAAGGAGGCCCCGCTGCTCTGGAGTTGCTCCACCCACTGAAGGATCGTGTCCAGCGGCTGGTCCAACTGCCGCAGATACAGCGCGCAGGCGACCACCGTGCCGAGACTCACCATGCCGTTGCCGGTCAGCGCGCCGCCGACCAGCAGGACCGCCACGACGGGCACCACGTACCCGATGTCCACGGACGGAAAGAGCACACTGCGCAGGAACAGCGTCCGCTCGCGCGTCCGCAGGCACTCCTCGATCGCTTCCTCGGAGGCGGCGACGCGGCGCTCCTGGAGTCCGAAGGCCTCGACGGTACGGGAGGCCGAGGCGGTGGACGAAAGGATCTCCGCCAGCGCGGAGTTGGCCTCGCCCTCCGCCAGATAGCCGGCGTGCGCGCGGCGCAGATACCAGCGGGTGGCGATCCGGATGCCGAGCAGTCCGAGCAGCCCGCAGGCGCCGAGCAGCGGGTCGAGGACGAAGACCGCGCCGAGGATGAACAGGACCTGTATCCCCGCGATGAACACATCGGGTCCGGCGTCGCGCAGGGCGGTGCCCACGGCGGTGACATCGGTGGTGCCGCGGGTGGTCAGATCCCCCGTGCCGGCGCGTTCGACGGTCGAGGCGGGCAGCGCGAGCGCCCTGCCGACGAGCCGTTCGCGGATACGGGCGGAGGTCCGCTCCCCGAAGCGATGGCCGATGAGGCGTGCGTACCGCGCGAGCAGGAGCTGCGCCAGCGCGCACACCAGGATGACGAGCGCGTACCGGTCGACGTCAGCCACCCCGCCACCGGCCCGTACGGTGTTGATGATGCGGCCGAGCAGCCAGGGGCCGACCAGTCCGGCCGCCGCCGCCAGCGCGTTGAGGATGATCGCGGCCGCGAAGGCGCGGCCGTCCTGGCGGATCAGCCCGATCGCCGCGCGCCGGATGCGGGAGGGCTCGGCGACGGGCAGTTGGTGGGCGGGAGGCGCGGATTTCCGGCCGGTACTCATCGGGCGGGCTCCTCCTCGTACGGACCCGGCTCGTTCGTACGGCTTCCGTCCGCACCGCGTCCCTGAGCGCCGGGTTCGTCCTCCGCGCCGCGCGAGACAAGGGCCCGGTAGCCGGCCCGGTCGCGGATCAGCTCCCGATGAGGGCCCGTGGCGACCACGCGCCCGTCCACCAGATAGTGCACCGTGTCCGCGCGCTCCAGCATCAGCGGCGAGGTGGTGGTGACGAGGGTGGTGCGGCCGGCCCTGGCGGTGCGCAGCCGGGTGGCGAGCGCGGCCTCGGTGTGCGCGTCGACCGCCGAGGTGGGGTCGACGGCGATCAGCACCTCGGGATCGGCGAGCAGCGCCCGGATCAGCCGTACGCGCTGACGCTGGCCGCCGGAGAGATCGCGGCCGCCCGCGAGGATCCGCGAGTCGAGGCCGTGCCGCCGGCCGGCCACGATGTCCTGCGCGACGGCGGCCCGTACGGCCTCGGCGATGGCTTCCCCGTCCCGGTCGCGGCGGCCTTCGACGGCCTCGCGCAGGGTCCCGGCGAAGAGGTCGGCCTCGTTGTCCGCGACGAGGACGCGCTCGCGGATCCGGGGCAGCGCGATCGCGTCGAGACGTACGCCGCCCCATGTCGCGTCCGAGGGGACGAACCGGCCCAGCCGGTCGGCCACCCGCGCGGCCTCCGAGGGCCGGGCGCAGACGAGCGCGGTCAGTGTGCCGGGCGCCACGGAGACCCCGGAGGCCGGATCGCTCAGCGTGGCGGGGGACGGGGGGCCGTCCTCCAGAGCCGGTTCCTTCTGCTGTTCCGCGTCCACGAATTCGGGTTCCAGATCCAGGAAGCGGATGACCCGGCGCGCGCAGACCAGGCCGCGGCTCAGGTCGTACCCGCCCTCGATGAAGAACGCCACGGGCACGACGAGGACCGCGACATACCCGTACACGGCCACCAGCTCACCCACGGTGATGTCCCCTCGCGCGGCCATCCGGGCGGCGAGCCAGGTCACGGCGGCCAGGAACAGCGCCGGGAGTCCCAGGCCGAGGGCGTCGATCCAGCTGGTGACGGCTCCGACCCGGTACCCCTCTTCCCTGAGCCGCGCCGAGTCGCGCCGGTAGCGCCCGGCGTACACGTCCTTGCCGCCGAGCCCGCTCAGCACGCGCAGCCCGCCGACGATGTCGACGAAGCGCGCGGCGAGGGCGCCCTGCCGCTCCCGGTACGTCGTCTCCACCCGCTGCAACCGGCCGAGCAGCGGGCCGACCAGCACCGCGAGCAGTGGCACACCCAGCAGCACGACGGCGGCGAGGAGCGCGGAGACGGACAACAGGAGCGCGGCCACGACGAGATACGCGACCACCGCGCCGACCCCGGGGCCGGTGATCGTCAGCGTGCTGCTCATGGCCCGGACATCGGCCATGCCGATCGTGACGATCTCTCCCGCCGTCACGCGGCGGGGCAGTGCGGCGCCCAGCCGGGTCGCCTGGCGGACCACGACCCGCACCGTACGGAAGGCGGCGTCGTGCCGGATCCTGGTCATCGTCCGGTGCCGCATCATGCCGACCCAGGCGTTCGCCACCCCGACCCCGAACAGCGCCCCGACCCAGCCGAGGAACGCCGCCCCGTTCCCCGGTTCCAGGCCGTCGTCGATCGCGCGCGAGAGCAGATACGGCGGCAGGGTCAGCCCGATCATCCAGATGCTGCCCCAGGTCGCCCCGGCGGCCACCCGCCCCCGCTGGCTTGTCACGAGCCACCACAGGTACCGCGCGGCGCCGCGCCGGTCCGGAATGCCTGGATCTACGTACGAGTCCCCCATCCTTCGCACCCTAGACGAGCGGCAGGAGCGCCTCCGAAGCGCGTCTCCCGGAGTCCGGGACCCAGGGCCGGGCGTCGCGAACGCCCGCCGCCGCGCGTACCGTTACGGCCTCCGCACGACCTCACCACCGGCTCACCACGAATGCGCCGGGTTGACGCCTCCGGTACACCCCGACCGGAAGAGCAAAAGGAACACATCACCCGCAATCCGGGCAATAATTCCGGCCCGTAGCGTCTCCCGATGGACGGGGAAGGATCACCAACAACCCCAAAAGGGGAGCCTTGCTGAATTTCCGTCAGATGCCAAAAACAGAACAGAACGACATGGACGTCACCCCATCGCGTGGTGATAAGATCGCCAAGCTTGCCAAGCGGTGCCAAACCCGCTATGGCATAAAGGAAAAGTCAGCGCATCGGCCCAGAATTCCGCCACCCCGGGGGAGAACTATGCCATCAGCCGGGCCTTCAAGGCAGTCCGGCAGGCTAGTATGCGCCGACCCATCCCCGTAATCAGTGACCGCGATATGTCTGTGAACGCGAGATCACTCGAACGTAGAGAGTCTTATGACGCAATACTTCCAGGATCCAGCGCTTTGGGGTCTGATCGCTGGTACTCCTGTAGCCGCGACCGCGATCATTCGCGGAAGAAAATCGATCGCCGAGCTACGGAAGGAGAAGCAGGAGCTCAAGGCTCATTACGCCACCCTTGAGGACCATTACGCGGAGGCCGTGGAAGAGGCCAAGGACAGGGCGGAAGAAGCCACCAAGACCGCGCTGAAGTCCGCCATGCGGACACTCCAGGGTCTCGCCAGTGAACAGCAGCTGGCCATCACCAAACTTCAGGACAAGTACGGCGAACTCCAGATTCTCCAGGACCTCCTGGACATCGACCACATGAATTCGCAGTTCGCCCGGCGTGCGCAGTCCATCGCCGTGCTCTGCGACGGCTGGCTCGGCCGGCAGCGCGACGCGGCCTCGCTGTACGACGTGGTCCGCAGCGCGAAGGGCCGTATCCGCCACTTCACCCGGGTCGAGATCCGGGCCCAGAGTAATTTCGCCATTGTCAGCCGGGCCGTCGAGCCGGTCGCGCTCACTCTCGCCGAACTGCTGGACAACGCCACCAGTTACTCGGCGCCGGAAACAGTGATCGAGATCAACATCCGGCCCGTGCCCAAGGGCGTCTGCATCATCGTCGATGACGCCGGTGTCGGCATGAACGAGGAAGAGAAGGCCAGGGCGGCCAAGCTCCTGTCGAGCGAACGCTCCCCCGGCGTCTCCGGTCTCGGCAATCCGCCGCAGTTCGGCTTCACCGTGATCGGCGTGCTCGCCGCTCGCTACGGCTTCACCGTGTCCGTGGATTCCACGTCGCCCTACGGCGGTGTGCGCGCGGTGGTGCTGCTCCCCGACGAGCTCCTCACCGCCATGCCAGAGCCGGCGCCCGAGCCCAAGCCCGAGCCGAAGGAGTTCCCCGCTGTGGCCGCGTCCTCCCCGATGCCGCCCGAGGAGAATCCGGTGGCTCCCCCGACCACATTCGGCGGGCTCCCGAAACGCCGCCGGAGAGGCGCGATATCCATCGTGCCGACGTCCGACGCTTCGGAAGCCCCGGCTCGCTCCAGCGAACAAGCCGCTTCCGTCATGGGCGCGTTCCAGCGGGGTACGCAGTCGGGCCGCCGTTCCACCAACGCAAGCAGCGAAGGGCATGAGACTCAGTGAATTACGACCTGTCATGGATGCTTGACAGTGCCCTTGAAGTGCCCGAAGCACGGCACGCGATCCTTGTCTCGGCCGATGGCCTGCTCATGGCCCGCTCGAAAGATGTCGGCAAGGATCACGCCGACACCGTCGCCGCGGCGATGAGCGGTATGCAGTCGCTGAGCCGTACGGTCGCCGACTTCTGCGGCGGGCCGCCGAGCAATCGGCCGCAGTGGCGTCAGACGCTGGTCGAGTTCGACCACGGCTGGGTCTTTCTCATCTCCGCCGGCGAGGGCGCCTATCTCGCCGTTTCCGCGTCGCCCGAGGTCGACATGGCCGAGATCACCTTCCGTATGCAGCAGCTCGTCGGCCAGCTCGGCAAATCCCTGACCAGTCCCCCTCGCGAGATTGCTGATACCAAGGCATGACCACATCAGATGAGCCGGATCAGGAACCAGTAGCCCCGCAATTAGTGCGACCGTATGTCATCACCAACGGCCGCAACCTGCTCGGTGACCACGAGTTCTCCTTGATCACTCTGGTCACGGCGGCCGAGGACATACCCAGAACGGGGACTCTCGATCCTGAGAAGCGCCGTCTGCTGGAGCTGTGTTCGGGAGGCTATCTCTCGGTCGCCGAAATAGTCGGACACTCTCATCTTCCCGTGGGTGTCGTCAAAATCCTGCTGTCCGACCTCACGGAGGAGGGGTATCTCTTCACACGCGCCCCCATACCTGCCGCGAAACTCGTCGACCGGCAAATACTTGAGGAGGTGCTGAATGGCCTTCAAGCCCGCTTTGGATGACGGTGTCTATCTGCGCGAATCAGTGCAGACCGCTGCGAAGATCCTGGTGGTCGGGCATTTCGCCGTGGGCAAGACGACATTCATCGGGACCATGTCCGAGATCCCGCCGCTGCGTACCGAAGAACTGATGACGCAGGCCGGCGAGGGAATCGACGACCTCAAGGGCACGACCGGCAAGACCACGACGACGGTGGCCATGGACTTCGGCCGCCTCACACTCAGCGACAGGCTGGTCCTCTACCTCTTCGGCACACCCGGACAGCAGCGCTTCGTCCAGGTGTGGGAAGACATGTCCCGAGGCGCCCTCGGGGCCTTGGTGCTGGTGGATCCCGAGCGCCTCGAAGAGTCCTTCCCCGTGATGGACCTCGTCGAACACTACGGAATTCCCTACACCATAGCGGTAAATCGATTCGACCCCACATCGACCCATGAGGACGAGGAAATCCGGGAGGCACTCGACCTGCTCCCCGAGACGCCCCTCGTCAACTGTGACGCGCGGGACCAGCGGTCATCAGCGAACGCGCTCATCGTCCTCGTCCGTTACCTCCAGTCACGCCTTCGCTAGGAGCTCGGCATGCAATCTCATTCGGAATTCCAGGCCCCGCCACCTGGCTGCCCGGCGCACAACAGCGGTTTGCGCGTGCCTCTGCACGGTCCCGAATTCGCTGCCGACCCGGACGCCTTCTACGAGCACATGCGGCAGTACGGCCCCGCCGCGCCGGTGGAGTTGGCCCCCGGTGTGGAGGCCTCGCTCGTCACGGACTACGCGGCGGCGCTCCATGTGCTGCAGAACCCCGAGGCGTTCGCCCGGGACTCGCGCCGCTGGCGCGCGCTGAACGAGGGCCGGGTGCCCCTCGACAGCCCCGTGCTGCCCATGATGATGTACCGGCCGAACCCGATGTTCACCGACGGCGCCGAGCACTTGAGGCTCCGTCTGGCCGTGACGGAGAGTCTGGCCAGGATCGACACGCACCGGGTGACCCGGCATGTCGAGCGCGTCGCGGCGTATCTCATCAGTCAGTTCAGCGGCCGCGGCAAGGCCGATCTGATCGGCGACTACGCGCAGGTGCTGCCGCTGCTGGTGTTCAACGACCTCTTCGGCTGCCCGGCCGAGATCGGTGACCGGCTGGTCTTCGGGTTCTCCGGCATCTTCGACGGCATCGACGCGGAGAAGGCGAACGAGGTCCTGTTCGAGTCGCTGAACGAACTGGTCGCGCTCAAGCGGGCCCAGCCCGGCGAGGACGTCACGTCCTGGCTGATGCAGCATCCGGTCCGGCTCACCGACGAGGAGATGATCCATCAGCTCCTGCTCCTCATCGGGGCGGGCACGGAGCCGCTGTCGAATCTCATCGCCAACTCGCTGCGGGTGCTGCTCTCCGACGACAAGTACGCCGACGGACCGCACTCGTCCGGCCTGCTGGTCGAGGACGCCATCAACGACGTGCTGTGGAACAGCACCCCCATCGCCAACTACGCGGCGCACTACCCGCTGTACGACGTCGATCTCAACGGCAGCAAGCTGGACGCCGGTGACCCCGTACTCATCAGCTTCGCCGCCGCCAACACCGACCCGAGCCTGTCCGTGAGCCGTCAGACGCTCAGCAAGCGGGCGCATCTGGCCTGGGGCGCCGGCCCGCACGCCTGCCCGGCGAAGGACCCGGCGCTGCTCATCTCCGTACTGGCCATCGAGAAGCTGCTC
The DNA here is from genome assembly GCF_042790125.1 of Streptomyces scopuliridis. Classification (GTDB taxonomy): domain Bacteria; phylum Actinomycetota; class Actinomycetes; order Streptomycetales; family Streptomycetaceae; genus Streptomyces; species Streptomyces scopuliridis_A. The sequence continues at coordinate 15,788 of NZ_JBHTZS010000046.1, read as the reverse complement.
AACGGCCTGCCGGACATCGAGCTCGCGGTGCCGGCGGAGACGCTGCTCTCCCGGCCCGGTCCGTTCCACCGGGCGCTGAGCGCGCTTCCGGCCCGTTTCACCCCGGTACGGAAAGAGAAGTCGGAATCCGTCCCGTATCCGGCGAACAACGCGCGTCCCGCCGCACACGCCCCCGCGCAGCACCGGGGGAAGCAGCAGAAGGGTAGCTTCTGGAGCGGATTCCTCGCCTGGTGGAAGGTGTGAGATCCGCAACAAAGCGGGGTCATTTACCTTCGCATGAACGTTCAACCGCAGGGGTAGACAGGGTGGGCGAATCTTACGTGATCCCCTGAAAAGGAGTCGCCGTGGAGCCCTCCCTGACTACCTCGTCCGTAGATCGACGCGCCGTAGTCTCGATATTTTCCCGTCTGCGCACATCCAGTGGCCAGTCAAATCCATTGCCGCTCTACGCAGAACTCAGAGCGATGGGAGATATCATCCCCGCTCCCTGGGGCGGGCATCTGGTGACCTCCTACAACCTCTGTGACCAGGTACTACGGAACAAGACCTGGCAGGTTCCCGACAGCGAGTGGCGCGCCAGGCAGGGCGCGGCAACCCGCTGGAACGCCTCCTCTTCGCGGGAAATGGGAAAGACTCTGCCCGCACTGAATCCGCCGCACCACACGCGGGTGCGGCGGTCGGTCGGGAACACCTTCGACCGTAAGTCTCTGGCGAATTCCAAGGGTTCGGTCGAGAAGGCCACGGAACAATTGCTCGACCGGCTCACCGAGAAATTGCGGAGCGGTCGGGCCGATTTCAGTTCGCTGGTCAGCGATGAATTGCCCATCATGACGATCGGCGAATGGCTCGGCCTGCCGCCGTCCGATTACCACCGGCTCCGTTCACTCACCCGCGATCAGGTGTTCTCGCAGGAATTGCTGCCGACGCCGAGTCAGCTCGCGCTGTCGGACGCCGCCACCGCTGAATTGCGCGAATATTTCACGGCCCTGGTACGCGAACGCCGCCGCGCGCCGGGCGACGATCCGGTCTCGGAGTGGCTGCGGACCTGGGACGCTCTCGAAGCCGACCGGGAGACGGCCGACGAGGCCGTCTACTTCCTCTCGTTCCTCTTCCTCCTGGCCGCGCCGGAGACGACGGCGACGCTCCTCTCCCACATGGTGTGGCTCCTGCTGAAGCACCCGCGCCAGCTGAGCTGGCTGCGCACGCATCCCGAGCACATACCGGGCGCCGTCGAGGAGGTGCTCCGCTACGACTCGCCGAACCATGTGGTCAGCAGGGTCGCCGGCGAGGACACCACCCTGGGCGGCGCGTATGTCCAGCGTGACCAGATGGTGCATCTCATGGTCGGCGTCGCCAACCACGACCCGGAGCAGCACACCGAGCCGGAGCTCTTCGACGTACGGCGCAAGGCCGCGCACCTCAGCTTCAGCGGCGGGATCCACTACTGCATCGGCGCGCCGCTGGCCCGGCTGGAGGCGACGACCCTGCTCGCGTCCCTGCTGAGGCGGCTGCCCGATCTCCGTCTCGACGGGGATCCCGTCTGGGCACCCCGCGTGGGCTTCCGGCGGATTACGGAACTCCCGGTGACCAGGGCCTGACCTGCTGTCAGGGCCATAAAGGGACGTAGCACAGTGGGAACTGACGCCAATTCAGGGAAGCTTGTGATGGAAGAGTTCAAGGCACTCCGGGTCATTCAGGAAGGGCCCGTGCTGCGGGTGGAGCTGAACTCCCCCGAGACCGGCAATGCCGTGTCGGGGACGCTTCTGGACGAACTGCTCTCCGTACTGGGCGCCCTTCAGGACGACCCCGGAATCCGGGTGTTGATCCTCTCCGGCGCGGGAAAAGACTTCTGCCTCGGCGGCGACCGCGCGGAATTCGCCGAATTCCTGGCCGCGGACCCCAGCGGGGCGAGCCTTCGCGTCCTGGGCAGGAAAGCACGCCGGGTCTGCGACGCGCTCGCGACGGCCGATGTGGTCACCATCGCCCGGCTGCACGGCGGTGTCATAGGCGCGGGGCTCGCTCTCGCCGTGTTCTGCGATCTGAGGGCAGGGGCGGGCGACTGCCGTTTCCGTATGCCCGAACTCGCTCTGGGTATGCCTCCGGCCTGGGGAGGAGCCCTGCCGCGGCTGATGCAGGAGGCGGGCGCGGCCAGGGTCCGCGAGCTGCTGCTGACCGGTGACAATTTCGACGCGGCGACGGCGGTGGAGCTGTCCGTCCTGCACAAGGCCGTCCCGGTGGAAGAACTCGACGACGCTGTCCAGCAGTGGGTGAGGCCGATGGTCCGCAGGTCCCCGGCGGCGCTGCGGACCGCCAAGGTGATGCTGAACGCGTACGGGGGCGCGAACCGTCTCGCGGACACAACCCTCCTCGACCCGGAGCTGATGACCTCGGCGCTGACAGCGGCGGCGGCTGCCACCCGCTATCGCTGACGCCCGCGGACCGGTGGCGCCGGCGAATCAGAGCGGATTCAGCCGGCCGCGCCCGTGAAGTGCTCCCGTATCAGCGACTGCACCACCGGCAGGTCCCGCGCCATCAACGCGTCCAGCAGCGCCGAGTGTTCTGCCGCGTCCGCGACCAGATCGGCACGGCGTACGGCCGGGGCGCTGACCAGCGGCCACTGCGAGCGGCGGTGCAAATCGTCAGCCACCATGACCAGTTGCCGGTTGCCCGAGAGAGCGAGCAGCGCGCGGTGGAAGGCACGGTCGCTCTCCGCGTACGCCGCGCGGTCCCCGACAGCGGCGGCGGCGCCGGTCGCCTCCGCCAACGGGGCCAGTTCCGCCCATTGTTCAGCGGACACGGTACGGGCCAGCCGCAGCATCACCGGCACTTCGAGCAGGGCGCGCACCTCGGCCAGCTCGGCCAGTTCACGGGCGCTGCGCTCGATGACGCGGAAGCCGCGGTTGAGCACGACCTCGACGGCACCCTCCAGCACGAGCCGTTGCATGGCCTCGCGCACCGGAGTGGCGGAGACACCGAAGCGCTCGCCGAGCACAGGGGCGGAGTAGACCTCACCGGGCGCCAGCTCACCGCTGACGAGCGCGGTACGCAGGGCGTCGAGGATCTGTCCGCGTACGGAATGACGGCGTACCGGCGGCTCACCGTGCGTGTGCTCGCCGCGCACCTGCTCCGGCACCCGCCGGGACCCGGGGGCCGCCGCCTCGGACGTTCCCGACGCCCCGGACGTCTCCGGCGCGTACGGCCGCGGCACGGCGGCGTCGCGCGCTCTGCCCTGTTCCACTCGGGTCCACCTCCTTCGCAGTGCACGATAGGCCGACCGGACCGCAGTTCAAACCCCGATCACGTCGGGTAAGGTAAGGCTTACCTGCAAACGATCCCGATTCGGTGGTCCCCTGCATGACCCTGCCCACGCTGCTGCCCGGCCTCCTCGCCTCGCCCGTGACGGACGCGTACGCCCGTCTCGCCGAGGTGTTCCCCGCGCTGCGCATCGACCAGCTCACCGGGAGTGAGCGGCCTCCGGCCGATGGCGGCTGGGTGAGCGCGGCGGATCTGGCCGCCGGGGGCGCGGCCCTCGACGCGTTCCTCGCCTGGGACGAGGCGCGGGTGCGGCGGGACTACGGGCAGGAGGCGCGCCCCGATGTGGTCGCCGGCTTCGCCTTCCACCGGTACGCCTGGCCGGCCTGTCTGCTGATGACCGTGCCCTGGTTCCTGCACCGCAGGGTGCCCCGGCTGCCCGTCGAGGCCGTCTCCTTCCAGCGGGCGCTGGGCCGGATGACCGTACGGATCGATGAGTTCGCCTGTCTGCCGGACGACCCCGCCGCGACACGGCCCGGCGCCCGCGTCGTCCCGGACGAGGAGGCCCTGCGCGCCGAGGTACGGGCGGCCGTCGCCGATCATCTCGCACCGGTCCTCGACGGCTTCGCCCCGCGGATGCGGCGCGGCCGGCGGGCGCTGTGGGGGATGGCGACCGACGAGATCGTCGAGGGCCTCTGGTACATCGCCCATCTGCTGGGCGAGGAGCGCCACGCGATGGCGGAGCTGGAGCGGCTGATGCCGGGCACGACCGCGCCGTATGTCGGTACGGCGGGTTTCCGTGAGCTGACCGGACCGGACGGCGAATCTTTGCCGACCCGTGACCGGGCCAGTTGCTGCCTTTTCTACACGCTGCGGCCCGAGGACACCTGTGTCACCTGTCCTCGTACCTGCGACAACGACCGGGTTCGTAAGCTCGCCGTGGGCGCCTGACCCCACGTCACCCTCGGTCTCACGCCACCCGCAGGGGTGATATTAATCGAACATGACAGCCACCTGCCGAACGGCGGTGTCAGCCGTTTGTGCCTCTTCACGTGCTGCTCCGCCTCGTTGGTGTTCTCTTGTCCCGAAACCCCCTGAGCGTCACCGCACTTACGCCAAAATGGCGTCCCAAACGCCCTACTGCGATGCAAGGAACACCGCATGCGACTGACAGACATATCGCTGAACTGGCTGCTTCCCGGCGTCGTCCTGCTCGTCGGAGTCCTGGTGGCGGCGGCGGTGTTCGCGCGCGGCAAGCGCGCGGCTGACAAGGCCGCACCCGTCGAGGATTCCTGGGAACGCAGCGAGGAGCGCCGCAGAAGGAAGGAAGCGATCTACGGCATCGCCTCCTACGCACTCCTCTTCTGCTGCGCGGCGGTCGCCGCCGCGCTCTCGTTCAAGGGCCTGGTCGGCTTCGGCCAGGAGAACCTCGGTCTCAGCGGCGGCTGGGAGTATCTCGTCCCGTTCGGTCTCGACGGCGCGGCGATGTTCTGCTCCGTGCTCGCGGTGCGCGAGGCCAGCCACGGCGACGCGGCCCTCGGCTCGCGGCTGCTGGTGTGGACGTTCGCCGGTGCCGCCGCCTGGTTCAACTGGGTGCACGCGCCCACGGGCCTCGGCCACGAAGGCGCCCCGCAGTTCTTCTCCGGCATGTCCCTCTCGGCCGCGGTCCTGTTCGACCGCGCGCTGAAGCAGACCCGCCGTGCGGCGCTGCGCGAGCAGGGTCTCGTCCCCCGTCCGCTGCCGCAGATCCGGATCGTGCGATGGCTGCGGGCACCCCGTGAGACCTTCGGCGCCTGGTCGCTGATGCTGCTCGAAGGCGTCCGTACGCTGGACGAGGCGGTCGACGAGGTACGCGAGGACCGTCGCCAGAAGGAGCACAACCGGCACCGTCGGCGGGAGCAGGAGAAGCTGGACCGCGCGCAGATCAAGGCGCTCAACCGTCAGCACCGGGCTTGGGGCCGGGCGCGTGGCGGCCGTCAGGTGGCCCTTCCCGCGGTGAACTCGGGTTCGGGCTCGCCGCCGGCCGTCGAAGCCGCCGCGGAGCCTGCCATAGTGGAGCCCGGCCAGCTCAACCAGCACTCCCGGCTCTCCCTTCAGCCCGTGAAGGCCAGTGAGCCCCCTCGTACGGTGGACCTGACCGCGGAGGACGACACCATGGCGCTGCCCAGGCTCGACTCCCTGGAGCGCAAACTCAAGGATCTGGAGAAGCAGTTCGGCTGACGCGGGCCGCTCGGCCGACGCGCTCGATCGGGCTGACGCGCTTGGTCGGACTGGCGCGCACGGCCGGGCCGACGCGACCTCGGGGGAACAGCACTCGGACCGGTGTGACGGACTGCCGTCGCGCCGGTCCGCTGTTCTCTCCGGCCCCGCGCCGTCCTTCACCGCCCTTACGCCGCCTCGCCGTTGAGCTCGAACCAGACCACCTTGCCCACCGGCCTCGCCCGTATCCCCCAGTCGTCCGCGAGGCTCCTGACCAGCGCGAGCCCCCTGCCGTGCGTGGCGTCGTCGGGCACCGGCCGCTCCGGCGCGGGCGGCGTCGGCACACCCGCGACGAAGTCCCGTACCTCCACGCGCAGCCGGGAGTCCGCGATGGTCGCCGTGACCACGGCACCGTCGTCCGTGTGCACCAGCGCGTTCGTGACCAGCTCGCTGATCAGCAGCTCCGCCACCGCCGCCGAGTCCCTCTCCTGCCAATGGCGCAGCATCTCCCGTAGCGCGTGGCGTACTTCGGGGACGGCCGCGAGATCGGCGCCCCCCACTCTGCGCCGCAGACCTCTCATCACTCTGTCCCCCCGCTCATGACGTCCCTCTCCCCGCTGCTCCGGACCGGCCCCACGCTCGAATGTGTACAGGAGATGCATTCCCCACCCGGAATGGACCACTCATGGTGTTCATCACCTGATCGCCGCAGTAGGGGCAGACGGCGCGCGACGGGAGCACGACGGGTGCGCGAGGACTGCCCGGGGAAGTGAGGGGGGAGTGAAACCGCGCGAGCCGATCCCGAGGAGCGAGGAGCACCGATGCACGACGACCGATCCCTGGTGGAAGGGCGACTGGAGCGGGCGCTGCGCCAGTTCATCCGTCCCGCGCAGTACGCGGCCCGGGAGCCGCTCTCGCTCTCCGTCTGGCACGCGCCGGGCGAGCCGGTGCCGGTGGGGCAGGCGCTCCAGGGCTCCTACGAGCCGTTCACGACGGGTACGGAGTGGGGCTCGCCCTGGTCCACCAGCTGGTTCCGGCTGGAGGGCGTGGTCCCCGAGTCCTGGGACGGGCGGGCCGTCGAGGTGGTCATCGACCCGGGATTCACCGGTGAGGGGCCCGGCTTCCAGGCCGAGGGGCTGGTGTACGACGCCGCGGGCGTGCCGCTCAAGGGCATCCATCCGCGCAACCGGCACATCCCCGTCGCCGCGCCCGCGGCCGGCGGCGAGCCCGTCCAGCTGCTGCTGGAGGCGGCCGCCAACCCGGCCGTCCTGCATGACTTCGAGCCGACGCTCCTCGGTGACGTACCGACCGCGGGCGACCGTCCCCTCTACCGCTTCGCCGCCGCCGACCTGGCCGTTCTGGACGAGGAGGTCTGGCATCTGATCCTCGATGTCGAGGTGCTCACGGAGCTGATGCGCGAGCTGCCCACGGACCGCTCACGGCGCCATGAGATCCTGCGCGCCCTGGAGTCCATGCTCGACGCGCTCGATCTGCACGATGTGGCGGGCACGGCCGCCGCCGCGCGAGGTGAGCTGACGGAGGCGCTCTCCCGGCCCGCGTCCCCGAGTGCCCACCGGATCTCGGCGGCGGGGCACGCCCATATCGACTCGGCCTGGCTGTGGCCGCTGCGCGAGACCGTACGGAAGGCGTCGCGGACCTTCGCCAATGTCACGGCGCTCGCCGCCGACTACCCGGAGCTGGTCTTCGCCTGCTCGCAGGCGCAGCAGTACGCCTGGGTGCGGGACCACCAGCCGCACATCTGGGAGCGGATCAAGCAGAGTGTGGCGGACGGGACCTGGGCGCCGGTGGGCTCCATGTGGGTGGAGTCGGACGCCAATATGCCCGGCGGTGAGGCGCTGGCCCGGCAGATCGTGCACGGCAAGCGCTTCTTCCTGGAGGAGCTGGGCGTCGAGACGGAGGAGATCTGGCTGCCCGACTCCTTCGGATACACGGCGGCCTTCCCGCAGTTGGCGAAGCTCGCCGGGGTGAAGTGGTTCCTCACCCAGAAGCTCTCCTGGAACCAGTCCAACAAGATGCCGCACCACTCCTTCTGGTGGGAGGGCATCGACGGCACGCGCGTCTTCACCCACTTCCCGCCGGTCGACACCTACAACTCGCAGTTCCATGGCTCCGAACTGGCCCACGCGGAGCGGAACTTCGCCGAGAAGGGGCGGGCGTCCCGGTCGCTGGTGCCGTTCGGCTGGGGTGACGGCGGTGGCGGCCCCACCCGCGAGATGATGGAGCGGGCACGGCGGCTGAAGTCCCTGGAGGGCTCGCCGCGGGTCGAGATCGAGCACCCGGCGGCCTTCTTCGCGGCGGCCGAGGAGGAGTACGGCGACAAGGCCCCGGTCTGGTCGGGCGAGTTGTATCTGGAGCTGCACCGCGCCACGTACACCACCCAGGCCAAGACCAAGCAGGGCAACCGGCGCGCCGAACATCTGCTGCGGGAGGCCGAGTTGTGGGCGACGGCGGCGGCGCTGCACGCGGGTGGCCGCGCCGCTCCGTACGCGTATCCGTACGAGGAGCTGGACCGGATCTGGAAGACGGTGCTGCTGCACCAGTTCCATGACATCCTGCCGGGCTCGTCGATCGCCTGGGTGCACCGCGAGGCGCGCGCGACCTATGCGGCGGTACGGGACGAGCTGACGGGCCTCATCGGGGACGCCCTGGCGGCGCTGGGCGGCGACAACAGCGCGGTGGGGGTGTGGAACGCGGCCCCGTTCGCCCGGCGCGATGTCATCGCGGCCCGCGCCTCGGACGTGGCGGAGGGCGTGCTGACCCAGCCGCTGTCCGACGGGGAGGTACTCGCCCCGGCCCTGGTCAGGGCGGTGGCGCCGGGCACGTTCACCCCGCTCGCGCCGGCCCCCGTGACGGCCGTGTCGGCGAACGGTGGCTTCACGCTGCGCAATCAGCAGCTGGAGGTGGTCATCGACGCGGACGGCCTGCTGGCCTCCGTACGCGATCTCGTCGCGGGCCGCGAGGTGCTGGCGCCCGGCGGCCGGGGCAATCTGCTGCAACTGCACCCCGACCACCCCAATCAGTGGGACGCCTGGGACATCGACCGGCACTACCGGCGCCGGCACACCGATCTGACCGACGCGGACTCCGTCGAGCTGATCGAGGAGGGGCCGCTGAGGGCGGCGGTACGGGTGGTGCGGACGTTCGGGGCGTCCCGGATCACGCAGGAGATCCGGCTCACCGCCGACACCCGGCGCGTCGACATCGTCACCGAGGTCGACTGGCAGGAGTCGGAGAAGGTCCTCAAGGCCGCGTTCCCGCTCGACGTACACGCCGAACGGTCCACCGCCGAGGTGCAGTTCGGCCATGTGCACCGGGCGACGCACGACAACACCGGCTGGGACGCCGCCCGGTTCGAGATCTGCGCGCACCGCTGGCTGCGGGTCGCGGAGCCCGGCTACGGCGTCGCGGTGCTCAACGACTCGACCTACGGACACGATGTGACCCGGGCGCCGCACGCGGACGGGCTCGGCACGACCGTACGGCTGACGCTGCTGCGCGCCCCGCACAGCCCGGACCCGGAGACCGATCTGGGCACGCACCGCTTCCGCTACGCCCTGCTGCCCGGCGGGACGGTGGAGGAGACCGTACGGGAGGGTCTGGCGCTCAATCTGCCGCTGCGCGTGGCACCGGCGCCGGAGCAGCTGCCGCTGGTGAACGTCGACCACCCGGCGGTGACCGTGGAGGCGGTCAAGCTCGCCGAGGACCGGAGCGGGGATGTGATCGTACGGCTCTACGAGTCGGCCGGCGGCCGGGCCGAGGCGACGCTGCGGGTCGGCTTCCCGGTAATCGGCGCGCGGGTGACGGATCTGCTGGAACGGCCGCTGCACGACGCGGAGACGGACGAGGAGGGGCTGCGGCTGCGGCTGCGGCCGTTCCAGATCCTGACGCTGCGGCTCACGCCCGCGTAGAGCGCGTCGGCGAGTGAGACACAGGGGGCGCGCCCGCGCAGGGCGCGCCCCCGAGGCGTACCGAGCCGCGAGAGATCAGGGCCGGGGCATGTTCCGGAGGTTGGAGCGTGCCATCTGGACCATGCGGCCCACTCCCCCGTCCAGGACGATCTTGCTGGCCGAGAGCGCGAAGCCCGTCACCATGTCGGCGCTGATCTTCGGTGGGATGGACAGCGCGTTCGGGTCGGTGACGACATCGACCAGCGCCGGGCCCTTGTGCTTGAAGGCGTCCTTGAGCGCGCCCGCGAGCTGCCGGGGCTTCTCCACCCGTTCCCCGTAGGCGCCGGCGGCGCGGGCGATGGCGGCGAAGTCCGGGTTGTGGTTGGTCGTGCCGTACGACGGGAGCCCGGCCACCATCATCTCCAGCTCCACCATGCCCAGCGAGGAGTTGTTGAACAGAACGATCTTCACCGGCAGGTCGTACTGGACGAGGGTGAGGAAGTCGCCCATCAGCATGGAGAATCCGCCGTCCCCGGACATCGAGACGACCTGCCGCTTCCGGTCGGTGAACTGCGCTCCGATGGCCTGCGGCAGCGCGTTCGCCATCGAGCCGTGGCTGAACGAGCCGATGACACGGCGCCGTCCGTTCGGCGTGAGGTAGCGGGCCGCCCAGACATTGCACATGCCGGTGTCGACGGTGAACACGGCGTCCGCGTCGGCGACTTCGTCCAGCACGGAGGCGACGTACTCGGGGTGGATCGGGACATGCTTCTCGACCTTGCGGGTGTACGCCTTGACCACGCCCTCCAGCGCGTCGGCGTGCTTCTTCAGCATCTTGTCGAGGAACGAGCGATCCGTCTTGACCCGTACGCGCGGCGTCAGACAGGTCAGGGTCTCGCGGACATCCCCCCAGACGGCGAGGTCCAGCTTCGAGCGGCGGCCGAGGCGTTCCGGCCTGATGTCGACCTGGACGATCTTGACATGGTCCGGCAGGAAGGCGTTGTACGGGAAGTCCGTGCCGAGCAGGATCAGCAGATCGCACTGGTTGGTGGCCTCGTAGGCGGCGCCGTAGCCGAGCAGTCCGCTCATCCCGACGTCGTACGGATTGTCGTACTGGATCCACTCCTTGCCCCGTAGGGCGTGCCCGACAGGGGACTTGACGCGCTCGGCGAACTCCATCACCTGGGCATGCGCGCCGGCCGTGCCGCTGCCGCAGAAGAGGGTGATCCGGTCCGCCTCGTCGATCATGCGGGCGAGCGTGTCGATCTCCGCGTCGCCGGGGCGTACGGACGGCCGGGAGGTGACGAGCGCGTGCTCCTCCGCCTTGTCGGGGGCGGGCGCGGAGGCGATGTCGCCGGGCAGGGTGACCACGCTGACGCCGCTCTGTCCGATGGCGTGCTGGATCGCCGTCTGGACCAGGCGCGGCATCTGTTTCGGGCTGGAGATCATCTCGTTGTAGTGGCTGCACTCGCGGAACAGCAGATCCGGGTGGGTCTCCTGGAAGTAGCCGAGGCCGATCTCGCTGGACGGGATGTGGGAGGCGAGGGCGAGGACGGGCGCCATGGAGCGGTGGGCGTCGTAGAGGCCGTTGATGAGATGCAGATTGCCGGGGCCGCAGGAGCCGGCGCAGGCCGCCAGCCTGCCGGTGATCTGGGCCTCGGCGCCGGCCGCGAAGGCGGCGGTCTCCTCGTGCCTGACCTGGATCCAGTCGATCGCGCGGGTACGGCGGATGGCGTCGACCACGGGGTTGAGGCTGTCCCCGACGACTCCGTACAGCCGCTGGACGCCGGCCTTGACGAGGAGGTCGACGAACTGTTCCGCCACGCTCTGCTTGGCCATGGATGCGCACCCTTTCCGGTGGACCGCCGGGGCCCCGCCGGTGAGGGCCCGCTCCGTCCGGACGTACTCGTCCGGCCCTGTCCGGTGTCCATCAACCCATGCCGGGCGCGGTTACGCCTCCCAGACGCCGACCGCCGTGCGGTCGTCGGCGTAACCCTTCACCCTCAGTCCGGTGTCCGCGAGGAATCCGGCGAGACCCGGTGGGGCGGCCGGGCCCCACCGGTCGGCCAGTTCACGGGCGAGCGCGGGCTCGCCGCGCAGCGGTTCCGACAGCCCGGTGCTGCACAGCAGGAGGGTGTCGCCGGGCCGGGCGACCGAGGCGCGGAACCGGAACGGCTCGGGCGGCGGCGGAGGCGGCTCTTCGGCGTACGGGGACGGGGCGTGCGGGGAGGTGCCGTGCGGCGAGGTGGCATACGGGGACGGGGGTTTCGTGATCGCCAGATCCATCGTCAGCCGGTCGCCCCCGGGCGTCTCGGCGGGCGGGGAACCGAAACCGGTCACGGGCGGGCCGGTGGACGCGGCGGGCTCGGCGAGGGGCGGCTCCAGGTCCTGCCACGCGCCGTCCCTGAGCCGGAAGAGGCCGCCGTCGCCGACCCCGAAGAACACGCGCGTGCGGCAGTCGGGATCGGCGGAGAGCAGCAGACAGCGCAGGCCGGCGGTGTACTGCCCCGGGGGCAGCCCCAGTTCGGCGGCGCGGGCCCGGAGCCTGCCGAACACCCGGTCGGTCAGCCGGTGCAGCCCGGACTTGAGGTCGCCCCTGCGGCCCGCCCGTATGTCCGCGGAGAGGCCCCCGTGACTGCGCCCGACGGCGCCGCCGATCCACCGGCACACCTCCGCCGCGGCGCGAGGGGGTCCTTCGGCGGCGCGGGCGCCACTGGCGACGGCGACGAGGACGAGCGCGTCGGCGCCGTCCCCGAAGCGGGCGGTCAGCAGGGCGTCGCGGCGTGGTTCGCCGCGGTAGCGCGCGGAGTCGCCCCGCACGGACATGGCGCGCAGGGTGTACGTCCCGTAGCGCGCGCCGTCGAGGACGGTGTCGGCGACGATCTCGTCCAGCCGGTCGGCGTGCGCGGCGGGCAGGGCGGCGGGCTCGGGATCGTACGTGGGCGGCCTGTCGCCCACGTGGGTGACGCGGACAGACGGGACAGACGAGACAGACGGGGCGGGCGTGGCGGGCGGACCGGGCGTGGCGGCGGGCTCACGGGGCGTGGGGCTTACGGGAGTTGGCCGCCGCGGGTCCGGAGGCCGGGGCGAGGGCGTCGGCGGAGACGGGGGCGGGGGCGGGGGCGACTCTGCGGTGGCGCCCGGCAGCGGTATCGCGTCGCCGGGCTCGTACGGAACGGCCGGCTCCCATGGCTCCCACGGCTCCCCGGCGACGGGGCTCTGCGACCGGGGCTGCTCCGGAGCCACGGCGTCCGCCACCCGGCCCATGGCGTCCGGCGCCGAGTCCACCCCCGCGCCCGCCACCGCGTCCGCCGCCGAGTCGAAGCGGTCGTCGAGCGTGTCACCCGCCGCCGGGTCGGGTCCGGTGTCCGGCGTGGACTCGTCGTACAGCCGGGCCCACCAGTCGCCGCCGGCCGGCCTCTCCCCCTGCTGGCTCATGACCCTATTGTCGACCGCGCCGGGGGCGCGAAAACGGGGCGCCGGGAAAAAGAGCGAGAGAAACACGGAGTCCGCCGGGCGACCCCACCCCCCACGGGAAGGACGCCCGGCGGACATTCACAGATTCGAGCAGAGCCGGTCACGCATACCCACGGGGAATATGACCGGGTCTGTTGCAGCTGTGATGGCGCCACCTTGGCAGACAGACGGCCTGTACAGGGATGATGGGTGCGGCGGGTTTACGCCGTGGCCGGTTTCCGCCACGGCGCCGTGGCGGAAAAGTGCGGCCGGGGAGGCCGCGCGGGTGTCCAGGGAGGGGTTGGCAGGGATGCTGGGAGCGATAGGTCTCGACGAGAGACAGGAGTCCGCGTACCGCGCGCTGGTGGCGATCGGCGCGGCGGAAGTGGCGGATCTGGCCCATCGGCTCGCACTCCCCGAGCCGGACACCGAACGGGCCCTGCGCCGGCTGGAGCGGCAGGGCCTGGCCGCGCAGTCCTCGTCCCGTACCGGACGGTGGGTCGCCGCGCCGCCCGCCGTCGCGCTCGGCGCGCTCCTCACCCAGCACCGCCATGAGCTGGAACAGGCCGAACTGGCCGCCGTACTGCTCGCGGAGGAGTACCGCGCGGAGGCCACCGAGCCGGCGGTGCACGATCTGATCGAGGTGGTGACGGGCGCGAGCGCCGTGGCCCACCGGTTCCGCCAGTTGCAGCTGGGCGCCAGTGAGGAGGTCTGTGCCCTGGTCACCGGCCGGCCGGTGGTCGTGACCGGGATGGAGAACGAGGCCGAGGAGCGGGCGGCCGCGCGCGGGGTCGCGTACCGGGTGGTGCTCGAACGCGAGGTGCTCTCGCTGCCCGCCGGCATCACCGAACTCTCCGCCGCGCTCGGCCGCGACGAGCAGGTCCGGGTGACCGAGCGGGTGCCGACGAAGCTGGTGGTGGCGGACCGCGCCCTGGCCATGGTGCCGCTGACGGGCCGTGAGGCCGGACCGGCGGCCCTGGTCGTGCACGCCAGCGGACTGCTGGAGTCGCTGATGGAGCTGTTCGAGGTGGTGTGGCGCGAGGCGTTGCCGCTCAGGCTCGGCGCGGACGGCGCGGTCACGGAGCTGGGCCTGCCCGGCCCTGACGCCACCGATCTGGAGATCCTGTCCCTGCTGCTCGCCGGCATGACGGACGCGAGCGTGGCCAAACAGCTGGATCTGGGGCTGCGCACCGTACAGCGCCGGGTGAAGGGGCTGATGGAGCTGACCGGGGTGACGACCCGTCTCCAGCTGGGCTGGCACGCCTACGAGAGGGGCTGGGTGGCACGCGGCCACCGGCCCTGAGCCCGGCCGTCACACGGAGTCCGGGCCGGGGTGGACGAGGCCGGGGTGAACGGTGCCGGGGTGGACGGTGTCGTGCACGCGGTGACCGGTGTCCTCCGCGCGGAGACGCAGATGCCGCGTCGCGTAGGACCGCCACGGCCGCCACGCCTCGTCGTCCCCCTCCCCCTCGGGCGCCACATCGGGATCGCCCAGCGCCCGCATCCGGATCAGCGCCGCCGTACCGCGGGTCACTCCGGGCACGGTCAGCAGGGCCCGTTCGGCCTCGTCGCGGTCCGCTCCCGGGTCGAGCCGTACGGTGCCGTCGGCGAGCGCGGCGGCGAGCGGGCCCGCCACCGGGTCGTCGCGCAGCGCCGCCGGCTCGGGGAACAGCCGGTCGAGCCGGCCGCAGGGGCGGTCCACGGGCTCGCCGTACCGCTCGACGAGCCGCCCGGCCGCCGCGTGGCCGACGAGCGCGCGCAGCGCGTACTCCTCCGGTTCGGCGGCGCCCGGCGAGCGCAGCCCCGGCCGGGCCGCGACGAGCGGGGCGAGCCGCGGGTCGGCGCCGAGGCGCTCGTCCACGGCGTACGGATCGGCGTCGAGGTCGAAGAGCCGGCGCAGCCGCTGTACGGCGGTGGTGAGGTCGCGCAGCTCGGTGAGGTGGATCCGCGCCTCCAGCCAGCCGCTCCGGGCGCGTGCGTCGCGTGGGTCGCCGGCCGGCCGGGCCTCGTCCACGGAGACGAAGCCGGGGCCGTGCGGCAGCCGTAGCGTACGGCGGTAGGTGCGGGCGCCGGGTGCGCCGGTCACCTCTTCCGTGTGCGGGAGCGCTTCCCGGGCGAGGAGGTCGAAGACCTCGCGCGCGGCGTACGGGCCTCGGTGGGCGAGCCGCAGGGGGATGCCGGTGAGACGCGGCAGGTCGGTACGGCATGCCGCGTCCGGGGAGAGCGCCGGGGCCGGATCCGGGGCCCTCGTGAGGGTGCGGGTGCCCGCCCCGGCCACGGCTCGCGCCCCGGTACCCGTCCCCGTCCCCGACTCGGCGCGCAGCGCGCTGGGGGTACGGGCGTAGATCTGCCGGATCGTGTCGTTGAACTGGCGCACGCTCGCGAAGCCGGCCGCGAACGCGATCTCCGTGACCGGCAGCCCGGTCGTCTGGAGCAACACCCGCGCCGTGTGCGCCCGCTGGGCACGGGCGAGGGCGACGGGCCCGGCGCCCAGCTCGGCGGTGAGCTGGCGCTGCACCTGCCGGGCGCTGTAGCCGAGGCGCCCGGCCAGCCCCGGCACCCCTTCCCGGTCCACGATCCCGTCACCGATCATCCGCATCGCGCGGCCGACGACATCGGCGCGTACGTTCCACTCCGCGGAGCCGGGCACGGCGTCCGGCCTGCACCGGCGGCAGGCACGGAAGCCGTGGCCCTGGGCGGCGGCCGCGGTCGGGTAGAACCGTACGTTCTTCCGCTTCGGGGTCACGGCGGGGCAGCTCGGCCGACAGTAGATCCCGGTCGTCTCGACGGCGAAGAAGAACGCGCCGTCGAACCGCGCGTCGCGGCTGGCGACCGCCTCGTATCTCGTCTCCTCGTCCATCACGGTTTCCAGTGTGCGACGGCCGGCCCCACCGGACTGGCGGATTTCGGACGCCGCATTCCGGGCGCCCCGCGGCCCCGGGGCGTACGGGCGCCGGGCGTACGGCCGTACGC
>NZ_JBHTZS010000045.1:0-45206 GCF_042790125.1 Streptomyces scopuliridis | reverse complement strand
GGGATCGGGGCGACCACCGAGCCGTAGTTGAGCGCGGACAGGCGGCGGATGGTCAGGTCGGACAGGGCGGGGACGCTCGGGGCGAGCGCCGACAGCAGCAGCGTGCCGACGATCCGGTTGTCACCGGTGAACTGCTTGATCCGGGTGCGCAGATCCGGGTCGACGATGCTGTCGGGCCGATGCGCGTACTGCTCGATGACCTCCTCCGACACGTTGTGGGTGAGGATCAGGTACGGTCGCAGCTTCGTCCGGTACAGCTTGTCGGCCGCCTCGAAGACCACCTTGAGGCTGTCGGTGAACGGCTTGTCGCCGCCCGCCGTGATCAGCGGGTACAGATCGCCGACCGGGATCAGGTCCCCCAGCCGCAGCTCGGCCCGGTGGTCGGCGAGCAGTTGCCCCATCAGCTTCATGCCGGTCCGGTTGCGCTGGAGCGCGGAGGACACGTGCACAAGGGTGTCCATGAACGCCGGCGAGAAGGGATACGTCAGCCGGAAGCTCTCCTCGTCCGCGCCGACACCGTCCGCGCCGCGGTCGGAGCCCAGGAGTGTGTCCCAGACCTCCTGACGGATCTTGCGCGTCTTCTCGAACTCGGCGTCGACGAGGGCGGCGGCCTCGTCGTCCTTGGGCTTGAGCAGGCGGGCGTGCGCGACCTGGGGGAGGTTGCGGTCTTCCAGCGTGATCTTGTCGAACCGGCCCGAGGCCAGATTGAGCGTGTCCTGGATGGACGCCTCGGCCGCCCCCGACACCTCCTCGCCGACCAGTTCGCGCAGGTCACGCTGGCGGGCGATGAACGAGATCACCGGGACGGCACGGCGGGCGTCGCCGCCCTCCACGAAGTTCGTGATCTTGCCGGCTTCCCGGGCCACGAACTTCTGGTCGTGGATGAGGGTGGCCAGCCACAGGATCAGCTCGTCCATGAAGAGGATCAGCCCGTCGTAACCGAGCGACTTGGCATGCTCGGCGATCACGGACAGGCCGGCGTCGAGCGAGACGAAACCGTGCTCGTCCTCGGCGGCGTTCTTCGCGAAGCCCGGCAGGAGGTGCGTGCTCGCGTCCTGGACCAGCCGCGCCCGTAGTTCGGCGGGTGTGGACGGGCTGACCAGATTGAGCGCCTGTCCGCCCTCGTGAACCTCCTCGGCGGCGAGGGCGGTGTCGAGGAGCTGAGGTGTCCAGCCGAACGCCTCGCCCCACTCGTCCTCCTCGTCCGCGGTGCCGTCGCCGCCGTCCGCCGAGGTGAGGCCCCCGATCACCGCCTGGTCGCCCAGGCGGGAGCGCATCGCCCGGATGTCCTCGAACAGGGCATCCGTCCGGTACACCTGCGGCGTCGACGCCTCGGGGTGCAGCTTCTTGACGTGGCTGACATACCCACCGAGGACCCGCTGCTCCAGGGCCTTCGCCCCGAGCATGTGATACGGCACGAGCAGGAACCGCTTCCCCTCCGTGCCGAGCCACTCGTGCTTGGTGAGCACGGGGTCCAGGTCGGTCCGTGCGCGGGCCGCCGGGGCCCCGCTCAGCAGCGCGTGCAGCACCGACATGAAGTGCGACTTACCGGAACCGAAAGACCCGTGCAGGTAGGCCGCCTTCGACGTGTGCCCGTCGAGTGCGGCCCGGATCAGCCCGAGCGCCTCGTCGAAGTTCTCCAGCAGCCGTTCCGTGACCACGTAGTCCCGCAGGGCGCGTTCGGCACCCTCCGGGGTCGTCGCCTCCGAGAGCTGGAGGACGAAGTCCGACGTGGAGATGGACTCCTTGATGTCGATGACATCGCGGAGCAGGGGCGGCTGCTGGACCATGAACGATCACTCTCCGACGGGCGGCTGCGCGGACTCGTCCGATCGTATGGCGTACCACTGACAGCGGATGACCACTTTTCGCATATGACCGACTACACGAGGGCCGGCGCCCGAGCCCCGGACGCCGGATGCACGAGCGAGCGCAACTTGTCGCGCGTCTCCGGGTCTGTCGAGTAGATGATCGTGCCGACCATGCCACGCGTAAGCAGCACCTTGTAGGTATTCCTGATGAGCCGGTCGATCTCGCTGTCCGGCGTCGCCTTCGTGAAGATCGGGTCCTTCGACGCCGACCGGTCCACGACCCAGCCGTCCGTACGCCACACCAGATCGGGCCCGATGATCACGCCCGACCAGTCGTACTCGAAGCCCTGCGCGGTGTAGACGCAGCCGACCTGCCCGAAACCGGACGCTTCGGTGGCCCACAGGGGCGCGGGCGGGGCGCCGAGGACGGACCGGTCGCCGTACACGTTCCAGGGCCGTGCCCACGGCCCGATGACGATGTCCGTGGGCAGCTCGGTCATGCCCGGGGTGACCTTGGTGGTCCACTTCCAGCAGTAGCCGGCCGACATCCGCGCGCCGTAGCCGTCCGCCCGGCGGGCGACCAGGAAGTCCTCCAGTTCCTGAGGGCTCTCGGCGGTCCGCAGTTCCAGCCGGCCGTCCGGCTCCCACTGGCCGGGCGTGCCACCCTCCAGCCCGAGCAGGTCGACGACCCACTTCTCGTACGCGTCACTGCCGCCGCAGCGGAACTGCCCGTCCAGCTCCACGACGGTGCACTCAAGTCCCTGCGCGGCGGCGGCCCGCTGGATCTCCGCCTTCGTCCCCATCTCGCCGGGCCGCACCACCTGGTGCTGGTCGAGCAGGAACACCGGCACCCGGGCCGCGTCGATCAGCTCCGCCACCTGGGGGCGGCCGGTGCGCAGTTCCGCCCTGGTGTAGCGGTTGGCGGAGGTCTTGCGCAGCCGGTGGGCCTCGTCGCAGATCAGCACGTCGAGGTCGTTGGGCTCGGCGTCCATGAAGCTGTTGAAGTACATGAACAACTTCTGCACGGCTGGCTTCCGCGCCCCGGCGACCCTGCGCATGGTCTTGGTGAATGAAGCGGACCCGGTGGCGTGCAGAGCGGTCACCCCGCGCCGGTACAACTCACCGAGCAGCGAAAGCGCGACGACGCTCTTGCCGGAGCCGGGGCCGCCGGTCACCACGACGACCTGCTTGTGGTTGGACCGCTTGGCCTTGCGTACGGCGGACATCACCTTCTCGTAGGCCACCCGCTGCTCGGCGATGAGAACGAACTGCTCCCGGTCGCGGATCTCGGCCGCAGCGAGGGCCATCAGCTGCTTCGATGGCCGGATCTTGGCGTCTCGCAGTACGTCGGCGGCCTCGGCGCCGGGCTTCGCGGCGAGACGGGAGCGCAGGAAGTCCAGGAAGGCGCCGCGTTGTTCGCCGGTGTACAGGCGGCCATGCTGGTCCTCCTTGACGCTCCGCAGACCCGCGATGCGGGATTCGGTGGCGTTGTGCAGGAACGCCACTCCGGCCAGCGACTTCGGCATCCGTTCCAGCGCGCCGTTGAACGACAGCAGGTACTCGCAGTAGCCCCGGACCTGCTCTATGGGGTTGAGCACGGCCTCCGGGTACGCGTCGATCCGGCACAGCAGCGGCTCGTCCTCCTCGGGGTAGGCCGCGCTCCACTGCTTGAGTTCGACCACGACGTACGACGGTTCCCCCGTGGTGGGGTGCACGCCGGCGAGTACGGCGTCCGCGCGCTTGCTGGTGAGGGGCAGGCTGTACTCGATGATGACCTCGACGTCGTCGAGCCCGGCCTCGATGAGGGCGTTGAGGAGAGCGGGGAGGCTGCGTTCCCACGACCGTACCTCCGCCGACGCGGGCCTCCGGCCGTGCAGATGACGGAAGTTCTCGGTCAGATGCAGCGCCAGCGACCCTTCGAGGATGCGGGCGGCAACGGACGCCGCGGACTCACGGAACAGCAAGGAAATGCCCCCAGGCAGCACGAAGAAGACTCGTGCGGGTGGGGGCATGTCCTTCGAGGTCCGCCGCGCGTTCCCGCGAGGCGGATCAGGAAGCCCGTCGGGCCGCTGAGATTGGTTCTCGCCATTCTAGGGGAGCGTGTTGATCACGGGCAGGCGATTTGTGTGGAGTGGGCCAGGGGCGGGGTGGTCGGGATGGGCGGGTGCCCGGGTGCGGCTCCGGATGGCGAGTGGTGACGTCATCTGCGCTGTCTGCTCCGGGCGTTCGCATCGGCCACGAGGGCGCTCAGCAGTTCGGCCGGAGTCAGGGTACGGAGATGGTCGGGGTCGGCGTCCCATTCACGGCCACCGGCGAGGGGGCGCAGCTGGATGTACGGGCCTTCGTTCCCTATGACCCGCCCGACGCGGTCACGGGCGGTGTCGTGGACGCTCTCGCCGACGCCGGGGAGCCAGTGGGTGTCGTCCGTCACCCGGCGATCCCCTTGGTGATTACGTCCGCGAGCATGAGGGCGATGGGCGCTGAACATACGCCGAGGTGGACGAGCGCGTACTCGGTTTCGGCCCTGCGATCGTCGGCCCAGGGGGTGCGGATGTCCATCGCGGGGAGCTGGATACCGGCCTGGGAGAGGGCGGTGGCGAGGGCGTCGCGGGCATCGAGGGCTTCCTGGTACTTGGAGGTGTGGGGAAGGTGCGGCGTGGGGGTCATGTGGGTCCTCGTCGGTGCGGTTGTCGGTACGGTTCCGCTGTTTCCACGACCCGACTGTGCTGCGTGAATTACGCTGCGTAGTCCGGTCGTTACGAGGATGCGCCCGGATGTGAGCGACCGCGCTGTGGACAGGGCTGTGGTTCACCGCCGCGCGGAGGTGGTTCCACTGGTTCCACATCGCTCACACGAACGCACGAACGCACGAACATCCCGGAAGGAGCGGCATGCCGCAACGACGCGTCATCACCGGCCGCAGCCAGGAACCCCGTCAGCGGTTCGCCGAGGAACTGCGGACCCTGCGAACCGGCAGCGGGACGAGCCTGCGGGCGCTTGGCGAACGGCTGGGCTGGGACTGGTCGTTGTTCGGCAAGATGGAGAAGGGCGAGACGCTCGGCAGCCCGGAGGTCGTCCAGGCGCTCGACACGCACTACGGGACGCCGGGGCTGTTGCTGGCGCTGTGGGAGCTGGCAGCCGGGGACCATACGCAGTTCCGGGAGCGATACCGGCGGTACATGGCGCTGGAGGCGGAGGCGGTGAGCTTGTGGCACTTCGCGGTGAGTGTGCTGCCTGGGCTGTTGCAGACGCCGGGGTACGCGCGGGAGGTGCTGGCGGCGGGCGGGCTCAAGGGGAAGGAGCTTGAGCAGCAGGTCGAGGCGCGGATGGGGCGGCGGGAGTTGCTGGAGGGGGACGACGCGCCGCCGTTCCGGACGATCCTGTCGGAGGCGGTGCTGCGGACGCCGTTGAAGGATGTGGAGGAGTGGCGGGCGCAGTTGGAGTATGTGGCGGAAAGGGCGGAGCGGCCCAATGTGACGATGCAGGTGCTTCCGCTGAGTGCGGGCATGCATGGCCTGGATAGCACTGCACTGATGTTCCTACGGCTTCCGGGTGGGCTTACCGTTGCCTATACGGAGAACGCACACCGTGGCGAACTCATCGAGGCGGACGCGCCGGTTGAGCGACTGCAGCGTGCGTACGATGCGATGCGCGACCTGGCGCTGTCCCCGGCCCAGTCGCTGAAGTTCGTCCTGGCCATCTTGGAGGAAGCACCGTGCGAGGCATCGACCTGAGTGGCGCTAGCTGGCGCAAGAGTTCATACAGCAACTCGGATGGTGGCGAGTGCGTCGAGGTCTCCGACGACTTTGCTGGTGTCGTCCCGGTACGGGACAGCAAGGTTCCGCACGGCCCGGTGCTTGTGTTCCCGGCTGCTGGCTGGGGCTACTTCGTTTCGGCAATCAGGGGTGGGCAGTTGGGCGACTGACCAGATATGGCAACGGCCCCGCGATCTGAGCAGATCGCGGGGCCGTTGGCGTGGCCGGCGGGTTACTTCTTGGTGGTACGGCGTCCTCTGGTCGCGGCAGCCGGGCGCCAGGCACGCAGGTCATCGTCGGTGAGGCCGTGCTTGCCCTGCTCCATCTGTCGGTCACCCTCGAAGAACTTGGCGGGGGTCGGGGAGAAGAGCGGATCGGGCTCGTTGTGCCACTGGGTCAGCCAGGGTTGGAGTTCCAGCAGCCCGGCGAGGAGCGGGGTGACCTCTTCGGTGCTCAGGCCCTCGTGGGTGGCGATGTACGTGTCGAGCGCGATGGCCTGATCACGGTGGTCCCAGCCCGCCCAGCCGTACAGGTCGGGGGTGGCCATGTTGGCCCGCGCGTACGAGATGAAGCGCTCCTTGGGCACGTCCAGCTTGCCGCGCGCCCGCCAGTAGGAGGGGCGCAGGAAGTCAGCCGAGGTGTACTTCGGCGGTACGGGGATGGTGTCCCGGATCTTCCGCTTGGCCGGCTCGTCCGGAGCGGCGTCCTCCTGCCGCTGCAGATCCCAGACGTGCTCCCAGTCCGCGCGCTTCTTCAGCGCGGCGGGCTTGTAGCGCAGGGGTGAGAGGAACGGCACGTGCTCGTCCGTCATCAACTCCGCGACGACGGCGGGCAGTTCCCTGCGGGGCGCGAAGATCTTGGCGACGGAGACGAAGTCCTCGTCACGGGAGAGATTGTCGATGAGTCGGGAAAGGGTGACGAGAGCAGGCGTCCCGTTCTCATCGAACCAGTGCGCCCGGTCCTCGATCCGGTCGAGCAACCAGCTTCGCAGAGCCTTCTCCTGGAGGGAGTCCCACCCTTCGGTGGCCCAACGCCGCTTGTACTCGGGCCGCTCGACCATGCCGATTGCCCGGGACGACTCGATGGCATCGATCCGCTTTTGGACGACTTCGCGGTAAGCGGCGGGCCAGTGAGCGGGAATCTCGGTGATGGGCGTGGACCCGTGCCGCTTGAACCATTCGTCACTGACCTCACCTGCGGCGACTCGACGAGCGAGCACAATCTCGAAGGCCCTTTCCCCCAGGGCCAGTTCGGGGATGTCGAGGGAGCCCGGGGCCTCGGAGACACGCAAGTCTTCCGAGTGGAGGTTGTAGAGAGAGTAGACCTGCCAGTCCAGCTCCTCCTGGAGAGCGATCATCCGGGCGCGGATGGAACGCCAGATGGTCTGTGCCTCGCGGAGGGTTGAAAAAGACGGTGTGTCCGCGGCTACGGCTGCGGGGTTAGTGCTCGCCAGTTGCTGGGCGAGAGCGTCGATGGCCTTGGCGAAATTACCTGGGAGGGTTTGTGGTAGGGGGATACGGCCTAGATTGGCTCCCTTGATTTGATAATACCGTTCCCATTCTTGTGACTTGAAGCCCTCGTTTACCCCCTGACTGCCCTTGTCGTGGCAATTCATCTTCAACCAGAAGCAAACGGTAGAGCTGTTAAGTAGGCCTAGGAGTTGTAGATGCTCCTCCTCGCTGGCCCCCTCCTTTAGTTTGATCACTGGGGCTGTGTCCTTGAAGACCTTTCCGCCTCGGTCGAGCGTGAAGTGGTTGAGGGTGGTGGTCTCGGGGATCGCGATAGAAAGTGGAATTCTGTAGCGATTGGTGAAAAACATGGAATATTCGAACCATGCAAGTCCGCGCTGGGCCTGGTCCTTGCCGAAAGCCACGCGCCTGCGCAGCGGTGTGCGGAAAGGCCAGAGTGCGCGTTGCGTTGTGTCCGAAGCCTCTGCCTTCAAGGTGGAAGCGGAGTACGGCCAAATTGACCATTTTGGATCCCAGATTAGGTAGTCGCGAACTTGGGTTCCTTCGACGATGGGCCGCTGTTCGTCAGCAGTGATATCTCTGCGTCGGAGATATCCTGCACCAACCATATAGGCGTCGTCCTCACGTGTGACGGCACCAGCGCCAATCTCCTGGGAGATTTGAGCCAGGGTGGCTACTGTCGTGGCGGAAAGTGAAGCAATAAGCTCCGACCCTCCGTCCGATAGAATCCATGGTCGCTGGCCGAAGTGAGTTTCGCGGCTCAAGTCATCGGAGGATACCCAGCGGCTTGATGAGCCGGGTCTGTCGATCTGGTTAACGATTGCATTCCAGACAAGACCGTCCGCACCGTTCTTGGGCAATGCTGGTTCGCCTTGAATAGTGCGCACCGTGCGGATCGTCTGAGAGTGAAGGTTTCCTGTGCGCCGCCTACCAATTAGAATCACCGTTGGTGTTCCATGCCCGGGGATGTAAGCGCCTGAGGTGTCGATAACTTCGGTCAGTTCAACCTCGTGCACGAAATAAGTCTCGATAAGTCGGGTACCGAACTCCCGTTTCATGAAAGAATTCGCCGTGATCTGGCCGACCGTACCGTACCCGTGCCCGCTCTCGGCGTTGCCTGATTTCGCTAGCTCGAAGAAGCGCTGCGCGAATGGCACCGACAAGGCATAGGTCCCCGCGCAGGCGTCGTACAGACTCCGATAGAGCTCGTTGAGATCCTTATCCTTTACCTGAATATACGGTGGATTCCCCACCACCACGTGATACCGCCCCGGCCGCAAAATCTCCGGGTGCTCGTCCAAGTCCTCCGTCTCGTACTTGAAGTCGGCCAGCTCATCCGCGCCCTCCTCCTCCAAGCCGTCAAACAGGTTCCCCTGCTTGTGCCGGTGCTTAATGAGCGAGTCACCCACCGCCAGATGGATCGGCCACTCGTACTGGGCCGCCTCCGCCAGCGTCCGCACCCCACTCGCCGCCATAGCCGCCACCAGCAACCGGAACCGAGCGATAGCCACCGCGAACGGGTTCAGGTCCACCCCGTGCACCGAGTCCAGCGCCTCCCGCACCCGCTCGTGCACGTCCTTCCCCGGCCGACCCTCACCCCACAGCCGCACCAGCCGCCGGAACGCACCCAGCACGAAGTGCCCCGACCCGCACGTGGGGTCGATCATCTTCAGGCCCTCGTACCCGAACTCCCGCACCGCCGGATTCATCGTCCGGTCGAGGATGAACTCCTCCACGAACTCCGGTGTCTGAAGCAGCGCGTACGTCTTCCGGGCGGCCTCGCTCAGGTCCTGGTACAGGTCGCCCAGGAACCGTGTGTCCCAGCCGCGCGTACCGTCCCCCTCCTCCTCCAGCGGGTCTGTGAAGTCGTGGACGAGAACACCGTCCTCATCCCGGCCCCGCCAGAAGTCCACCAACTCACGCGCACCGTCATGCGACAACGGAATCTGGAACAGCGGGTTGTGCCTCCGGTCGAACAGCAGCCGTCCCGCCTGCCCCGCGCCCAGTTCCTCGAATGCCCGCTCCAGCCAGCCCCGGTACGTCGGGTCCTCCGACCGTGCGACGTATTCCTCGAAGCGAGCCAGCGCCAGGTCACGCCGATCGCCCTCCGGCGCCGTCAGATACGGCTCCGGGATCAGCCCGTTGTCCTCGCAGAAGCGGACGAAGACAGTCCCCAGCACCCACGCCACCGCGACCTGCGTGACCCGCTCGTCCAGCCAGGAGTTCCAGGTGGCCGCGGTACGGCCCAGCTTGCGCGCACGCTCGTACTCGCCGCGCAGCTTCTCGCCCTCCGATACCACCTTGACCTGCTTGCCGAGGTCGGACTCGACCGCCTTGACCTGTTGCTTCAGGTCTTCCAACAGGGCCTTGCGATCGATCACTTGCCGTCTCCCTCGGTACCGTTGACACCCACGACACTCACGTCTGTCACACCGGACAGATAGTCCTTCTTCACCCACGAGTCAGGCAGGTCGATCCACTCGCCCAGGCCGGCCTGGTAGGCAACGGCCGTGTGTCCCAGCTTCGGCTCACGCCCGGGATCCGCCTGCGGTACCAGCAGCCACAGCCCGCGCCCGCCTTGGCGCGCTGCCTCCGCCAGCCGGTCGAGGACGCCCATCCCGTCGTACCGGGCGAACACGGCCACGTCGGTCAGCAGGACCGGGCCCGAACCCGCCCCCGGGGCGAGTAGTTGTCGTACCTGAGGCTCCACCGTGCCCCACGCGGTCCGGGCGTACTCGCTGAACTTCAGCGCGCCTCGTGAGCCGGGCTCCGCGACGTCCGCCTTCAGGAGTGTCTCCCAGGTCGGCTTCGTGCCCGGTGGGACCAGGGCATGCATCGATTCCAGGAAGAGTTCGGTCATCGACACCGCCTGCGCGCCCACGCGCAGGCCCCCCAGTCTCCGTACCGCCTCGACCGTACGGGCGTGGTGCACGGTCAGGACCCGGTAGCCGTCCCGCCGGGCCGAGGCCAGCAGCCTTTCGTCCGCGCGGACGCCGCTCGCCACGAGCGGGTCGTCGGAGTAGCGCGTCACCGCGCCGGCCTGCGTCGACTGACGCCAGTTCGCGCCCGTCAGATAACTGGACGCGCTGTCCATCCGCGTCGGCAGATAGCGCGGTGTCCTCGTGCCCTCGCGGGTCGACAGGGTGAGGTCGAAACCGGCCTCGCGTAGCGCCTTGGTCAACGGGCCGCCGAGCGGCAACTCGTGCGCGCTCGTACCCCGCTTGTCCCTGATGACCAGCTCCGGGAAGCGGGCCCGTACCCGCTCGTGGACGTCCTCGCCCGTGAGACCGGGCTGCCGGGCCTCGGGCACGCCCGGGATCAGCCGTACCAGGCCGGCCTGGGTGAGACGCAGGGCCCGTACCAGCGGCAGGTCGCGCGGGTAGATCTCCAGGCGAGGCGTGGCGGCTGCGTTTACCGAGGCGGCAGCGGCCAGTTCGGCCAGCCGCCGTTCGTCCCAGTCCACCGCACCGGGCGGTGGGGTCAGTGCGCCCAGCTCGCTCAGCACCGTTGTAGCCGTCGGCAGGGTTTCCAGGCGGGTCAGCCGGTCGGCGGTCCTGCCCAGGCGGGCCGCGTAGTCGAGGAGCCCCGGAGCCGTCGGGGTGTCCGGGGCATCTCCTTCCCGCACGTCCAGTGCGAGAAGGCCCGCCGCCAGTACGTCCTCTGTCGCTCTGCGGTTGGCCTGGTGCTGGAACTCCGCCTCCTCCGGCTGGAGTTGTTCCACCTCCACAACGGCCCGCACCGCAGCCAATGCCAGCGCGCGCCGCTGTTCGCGTTCCGGCAGCTGCGTACCGCGGCGTACGGCGAGCGCGTCGGCGATCTCCACGGCGGAGGCGACCCGGCCGAGGTCGACCAGCAGGCCGATGATCTCATCCCGCAGAGACAGGACCGCCGGGTGCTTCTTCCACCGTTTGCGTTCCTCCTTCAGCATCTGCGGGATGCGCCCGGCGGACAGGCCGAGCGCTTCCGCGACGTCCTTCTGCTTGGGCCAGACGCCGATGCCGGGCAGCTCTCCGTGCTCGTTCGGCAGCCGCAGCAACAGCCGTACCATCTCGACCTTGTTGCTGTTGGACCGGTTGTTGTTCAGCTCCGGGACAAAGAGAGTGGCGAGGGTGTCCAGGCTCACCGAGCGGAGGGCGGACTCCGTCAGGCCCGCGGCTCCCTCACTCATGGCCAGGGCTCCGGCGACCGCCGATTCGGTGGCAGTGAGCTGGGCCAGCTCTTCCTTCGCCTCGGCGCGGCCCTTCGGGGTGAGCGGGGAGAGCGGTGCCTCGCGCAGCAGCCTGCCCCACTGGCGCTGGCGGCGCTGCACCTCGGTGCGGGTCTTGGTGCCGAGGCCCGGCGCGTTGAGGAGCTTGCTGCGGCTGTAGTCGAGGAGGCCACCCACGGTGGTGATCTCGAGGCCGTAGAGGAAGGACTCGGCGGCCGGGGTGAGACCGGCCGCGGACAGATGGGTATCGCGGGTGACCGCGGCCGCCAGGCGCTCACGCTGCTCGTCCGCGGTGAGCGGCTCGGCGTCTTCGATCGTCACCGCGCGCTCGCCGACCGCTGTCTTCTGAGGTACGGGCTCGGGGTGGCGGGAACGGTGGCTGGACGGAATCGTCTGCGAGGCGTCCAGGAAGATCTTCTTCCAGGCGTCCCGCATCGGCTTCAGCTCGGGGAAGCGCTTCGCCGCGTCCCGGTGCAGGGCCTTGCGGAAGAAGGCGACCAGGCCGTCCCGTACGGCAGGCTCGAAGGCGTCGGCCTGGACCGTCGGATACGGGAGCGCCTTCGGGTCCGTCATCCGGGGCGGGACCGAGCCGTCGCCCCACTTGGGCAGTTCCCCCGAAGCCATCTGGTGCAGGGTGACGGCGACCGCGTACCGCTCGGCGTGCGAGTCGTACGCGGTCCGGGTCAGGGTGCCGATGAACGGGTCGAGGTAGCCGTCGGTGCCGGCCTCGTAGTCCTTGGCCGGGTAGCCCGCCAGGGAGAAGTCGATGAGGACCAGCTCGCGGGTGCGGTTGGGGCGGATGCGGATGGCGATGTTGTCCGGCTTGATGTCGCGATGCCAGACGCCCTCGCCCTCCAGGAAGTCCACGGCCCCGAACAGGTAGTCGCCGTACGCCTCGAGCTGGTCCATCTTCAGACGGCCGTGTTCCCGCAACTGGCGCGCGACCGTCTCCTCGCGGCGGCGGGTGCGTGTGCCGGTGCCGGATTCGGCGGACTCGGCGTCCTGGTCGGCGGTCTCGCGCTCGTCACCCACGTACTCCAGGGCGAGGACCGTACGGGGTCCGATGCGCAGGGGTTCCGGCTCGACGAGCCGGATCACCCGGGAGTCGGGCCGCAGCCGGTTCATCACCTCGGCCTCGTGGACCAGGACCTGACCTCTGCCGTCCGAGAGGCCCACCTTCAGGACAGCCAGCGGGCGGGTCCTGCGCGCATCGGCCTGGAGGTCGCGGACGAGGAAAGCCCGGCTGGTGGAGCCCGTGCCGAGGCGGCGGCGCACTTCCCAGCGTCCTCCGAGCACATCGCCGGCCACCGCTTCGAGGGGGTCCTTCTCGGGGTCCTCGGCCGGTTCGGGGTCGGGTGCCGAGGCCGGCGCGGTCAGGCCGTCCTCGACGATCTCCAGCATCTCCAGGAACTCGTCCACCGAGGACAGCCGCTGTCCGGGCCGGTAGGCGGTCGCCGCCTGTACCAGGAAGTCGATGTCCTCGGAGAGGTCGTCGACGAGCGAGCTGGGGCGCAGGCCCTCGCCCGCCTCCAGCCGTGCCAGCAGCTCGGCCTGGCTCGCGGCCGGGGCCCTGCCGGTGACCAGTAGATAGGTCAGAACGCCGAGGCCGTACACGTCGAGGTAGACCGGGTCGGCCTTGAGGGCGGTCAGCTCCGGAGCGAAGTAGGGGTCGGAGCCCTCCGCCAGATGCATGGACGAGAGGGCGGTCGGCGCGAAGCGGGTCATTCCCTGTCCGCTGTCGCCATCGGTGCCGGAAGGGCGCTGGGTGGCGATCTGCCAGTCCGAGATCTCCAGGCGGGGAGTGAGCCAGGCGGTGTCCTCCCCGACTGTCTGTCCGCGGCGGCCTCGGTTGCGGGGGACCACATGAACGGCGCGGGCTGCCAGCGCACGGTGGTGGATGCGGGCGGAGTGCGCGGAACGCATCGTCTCGGCGAGCTGACGGACCAGCGCCATCCGACCGAGGATGTCGAGGGCCTTGCCGTGCTGGAGCAGGTACTCGTCCAGGCGGAGCGTGCGCGGGTCGTAGTCGAAGATCAGGGCGGGGCCCGCGGAGTGCCCGGACGGGTAGTACTGCTTGAGCTGGACGACGCCCGGGTGCTTGAACCGCTGCAGTACTGCTGCCTCACGACGGGCCGCGTTCTCCACCGACCGGCGGATCGACGCGTCCGATCCACGCTCGCTCAGATAGACCCGGACGCGAGCGATCTCGGGCAGCTCGCTGTGGCTCGCCTTGTAGTCGGCCCAGGTGGGGCCCGAGTCGAAGGACTTGCGGTCCAGCTCGTATGGGCCGACCTTGTATTCGGCGTCACTGCGCCGGATACCGATCCGTTCGAGCGAAGTCCTGATCTCACGGGATTCGACGGCTGTGATGCGGCGCCGCTCGTCGCGCGGAGGCTGCTTCAGCATGGTGACCAGCTCGTCGACGCTGTGAACGCCGTTCTGGTCGTGGGTGGGCAGGCGGACGCGCAGACCACCGTCGGTGAAGCAGACGGCCTCGCCGACCCACACCCGCCTGCCGTTCTGGCCGAGCAGCGTGGCCAGCTCTTTCGCCTTCTTGTTGACCAGGTGGAGCGGGTTGCCGTGCGGGCGGCGGTGACCGCTGGGGGTGGTCTGGACCCAGGTGCCGTTCTCGCTGGTCACGGAACCGTGCCAGTCCTTGAGTTCGATCATGTACACGCCGCCAGGGGTGACGACGAGGAGGTCGACCTCCCGGACGTGGCCGGTGTGGGCGGTGAATGTGAAGTTCGACCACGCCCGCCAGGGATCGGCGTCCGGCAGTTTCTCCCGGATGGCTTCCAGGCCACGGCGCTCATGGTCGAACTCGGACTCGGTGACCGTGCTCCACCGGCCTTCCCGCATGCGCCGTCCCCGCCCCTTGGTTCCGTCCCCGGTCACTGTCCGTTCGTGGCATTGCGTGCCGTTACCGCCACATCACAGACCTGATGAATCCTAGCCGTGGCCTACGACAGCGGGGGAGCCGTGCACGCGAGGTTCTGCGGGGACTGGACAGCGCCCAGGTCCGCTTCGCCCCGCCTGAAGCGCCGCGAATCACGGAAGGCGTGAAAGGGTCGGAACTGCTGACTCCGGAGGTCGTGCTCATCCTCGGGTACCAAGGCCGCGTCAGGAGACGACACGGGGTTCGCCAGGGGTCAGGCGGTCCCCCTCTCGTGTCCAGACTGTAGTGGCGTCCCCAGTGGGGCAGCAATGGGGGTCGGTCTGGCGGTACCACTTCTCGTGTGCAGTGATCCGGCCGGGCGCGAACTCCAGTCCGACGAGCGCGGTGATGTATGAGGCGGACTTCTGCCGCGGCGTGATCGCACCGATCGCGGCGAGGTTGTCGCCCTTGCGGGTGAACACGACGTATGCAGCGACGAGTTGCCCGCTCATCGTGGCCCCGTTGTCATCACACGCCATGTAGATGGCTGCCTCGTCGCGCTGGTCACCGTCGGTGTCGCCGTACTTGATCGTGTTCCCGCCCTGGATGCCCACGGTGCCCCAGGTCCGGGATGTGGCCGTGGCCTCGCCCTCGGCATTGAGGTGTACGAGTCCCGGGACATCGCAGAACTCTCCCGGAACGGGGGTCTTCGCCCAGTCCACATCGTGCAAGTCGGCCGGCGCCGGGCCGACGATCACCGGGCCCTGCGCGGGCGAGGGCGACGGGGAGACGGGCCCCGGGGCGGCGGGTGAGGGGGTGACGGGTGGGACGGGCGGCGCCGGGCGGGGCGAGCTGCATGCGGCGGTAAGCAGGAGAAGCGTGAGCAGCGCGATGGACGGGGCGCTTGGGCGCCGTAAGCCGCCTGCCATGTGTCCTCCGTTCTCGTGCGCTCAGGCGCACGGCGGGTCGTACGCTCGGTTGGGGAGGTACTGGTGCCACTGTTCGCGGGTGATGCGAGGGGACTCCGCACACAGCCGCCGCAGGATCGCGACCCGGTCCACGCTCCACAGCCGCGTGCCCCGATCGCCGCTGACCGCGAGAAGGCTGCCGTCCGGGCTGAACGCCAAGGTCGCCTGCGGGTACAGGCCGCCGCTGCTGAGCGAGGCGATCTCGACGAGGCGGTCCGGGTCACTGACGTCCCACAGCCGGATGCCGCCGTCCGTTGCGGCACTGGCCGCGAGCGCGCCGTCGGGGTGATAGGCGAGTCCTGTGATGGTGCCGGCGTGCCGCGCGGCAGTGGCCCTGCGCGAAGGCTGTCCGGGACGCGAGACGTCCCAACTGGTGATCGCCCCTCTGTCGTCACCGACGAGCAGGGTGCGGCTGCGCGGGCCGAAGACCAATGCGGTGGCCTTTCCCCTCACCATGGCGATGTCTGCCGCGACGGTGGGCCTGATGTTCCGGGCAACGTTCCAGAGTCGTACGGCTCCCGCGTCGGTCGGCGCAGCGAGCAGCCCACCGTCCGGGCTGAAGGAGATTGCCTGACGGTCGGCCATGGTGCCGTCGAGCGTGTCGACGAGGATGGGCCGTGTCCGGTTGTCGACGTCCCACAGCTGTACGGTTCCCAATTCAACCTGTTCAGGTGCCATGGGCCCTGCTCCCGTCGCCAGCAGCGGAAGCGCGGGGTTCAGGCTGATGCCCTGCGCACCGAGCGAGCGCGTGGCCTGTGAGGTCAGCTTCCGCGGGGCCGCCGAGTCGGCGATGTCCCACGCGACCACAGGCAGACCGGAGAACAGAGTGTGGCCGTCCGGGCCGAAGGCCGCAGCCTGACCGCCGGCGTTGAACGACTCCACGGTGGCGGCGAGGTGTGGTCCGGTGCTGTCGTTCATCCTCCACACGGTGGTGGGACTGCCACCAGCGGCCAGCAGGTGGCTGTCGGCACTGAAGGAGGGTGGAAACGATCCCTTCACCGGCAGGGTCGTGACGGTGGAGGTCCGGTCGATACCCGACACGGCCCACAGCCGTACCGTATTTTCGGGAGGAATCTGGGCGTCCGGCGCCAGCTTCTCCCGGTTGCCGGCGATGGAGGCAAGTGTCTGCCCATCAGGGCCGAAAGCGAGGCCGAAAACGGATGCGAATGCCGGGTAGCCGGTCAGGCGCGCACCGGAGCGGGGGCGGAAGGGATCAGAGACGTCCCACAGAGTGATCACGCCGTCGCTGCCGCCCACGGCCAGGACAGTCCCGTCCAGAGAAAACTCCATGCTGCTGACGCCGTCGCGGCCCTGTGCGTTCAGGTCCGAGCGGATGGCCGGACGGGTGGGATCGTCGATGTCCCACAGCCGCACCCGGTTGTCTCCACCGCCGACCGCCAGAGTGCGGCCGTTCGCGCTGAACGCGGCGCGGCCGTCGGTGGCGAACACACCGTCGGACGGCGAGGTGACGGTGGCGGCTCGGGTCAGCCGCGCGGAGCCGGACAGGATCCACAGGCCCAGTACGGCGCTCGCACGCGCCTCCGTGAGGATCAGTGCGCCCGTAGGGCTGGCCGCGATCGTGTCGGGGGGCAGGGATCCCAGGGAGCGGGGCCGGGAGGGGTCCTGGACGTCGAGGACGGACCCGCCCGCCCGAGCCAGGACGAGGAGCTTGCCGTCGGGGGCGAACACAAGTTCATTCGTGCCGTCCGCCGCCGCAGACACTGCCCCCAGGGTCCTGGGACTGTCCGCCGACGTCACGTCGAGCAACCGCACCCCGCCGTCGGCGTCGCCGACCGCGAGTAGCCGTCCGTCCGGGCTGAACGCGACGGTGGCGACGCTGCCGTCCAGGTCCTCCAGCGAGGCGCGGAGTGCGCCAGTTGCAAGGTCGTAGAGCCGGACCTGGTCGTCGGCCACGGCGAGGAGGCCCTCGCTGCTGTACGCGACTCCGCGGACATCGCCCTTCCCGTGGATGACGCGGGGAAGACTGCCGCTGTCGACGAGTGCCCCCGTCGCCTCGGCTGTCGGAGCGAGTCGGTAAGCCTGGACCAGCAGTTGGCGGGCCAGGTCGGGCTGGGTGTCGCGGATCGACGAAGCCTCCGCGACGAGCTGGCGGGACAGGGCTACCAGGGTCTGGGATCGAGCGGTGTTGCGCTGGGTGTACGCCGTGACGCCTCCGGCGAGTGCAACCAGGAGCAGGGCGATGAGCACGGCGACGGTCGACCACACCAGGCGCATCGTCCGGCTGTGCCGGCGTACATGGTCGCCGATCACCTCGTCCTTGGACCTTCCCGTGATCGGGGCTGCGAACTCCGCTACGCACTCGACCAGCCGCGGGTCGGCCGCACTGGCCTGCTCCGGGCTGTGCAGCCAGCGCAGGTCGACCCAACGGGGCTCCTGGTCGAAGATGCCGTCCATCTCCTCGCACGGGAGGGCGTCGGTCCTCGACCAGTCGAAGGACGTCCGCGAGTCGTCCCAGACGAGCGTGCCGTCGGTCCACCCGATGAGCAGGGTGTCCACCGATCGGTGTGTGAGCCACCAGCGGATCTCCTGCCTCACCCACGGAGAGGCGGCAGCCGAAGGGCTAGCCATCACCACGAGCCACCGGGACCGGGACAGTCCCTGTTCGATCTCGCGCCAGAGATGAGGACTTGCCGCGAGGTTGGTCTCGTCCCGGAACAGCTTCAGGCTTCTCGGCCTGTACCAAGGACGGTCGAAGCCCTGCAAAGCGCTCTGGAAGGCTTTCGCGATGCCCTTGTCCCAGGCGTGGCTGTAGGAGATGAAGGCGTCGTAGATGACTGCCTGGTTTGCATCTCCCCGCCTTGCGTCTGTCTTGCCGTCGATTGCCTCGCTGCGTCTGCGGCTCACTTTCTCACCCCGCCTCCGGGATGTTCACCGCAGGTTCCGGCCACAGCCGTTGGCCGGTCTGGGCGCTCCACTCAGGCCGAACCTGCGCCAGACGACTTGGCGGGAACCATTCTTGACGGCGAGTGTGAACTCCCTCAACTGCGGGACGGTGACCTTTGCCTCGGTGAACTGGGCAATGCGCCGGTAGCACGGGAGAACAGTGACGCTCGCCGCGCCCACGGGAAGCCGCGAGGCCGGGCGACCCAACTGACTTCTCATCGGCTCACCCGCTCCCCCCAGCGCGTCCGCACCATGAGCCCCCGGCCACATGTCGTACTTTCAATTCCCTTGTCAGGGTGAGGGAAACATCGCGCCCATGGGGATAATGCCGCCGCCTGCTCCACATTCAGGCGGCGCGTGGCCGTCGCCCGCAGGTTCAACACCTTTACCTGTGGAGCTTTTTGGTCCCGCCCGGAGGCTGTTGGCGATATGTTCGTAGTTCCCGGTCAGCTCACCGGGAGGTAAATCGCACGGTGGCTCGAGGGACCGGTGGGAGTGGATGAGCACAACGCAGCCCGGTGGGGGACCGAACCGGAGGTGGAGGATCCTGAGGGGCACGACGTTCCGGCTGATGAGCGCGACGGTCATCGGCGCGCTCACCGGGCTTGCCGTCTTCAGCCTCACACAGGTCACGAGCCGCATTTTGTTTGCCATCACCGGTGGCATCTCGGGCGCGGCGGCGGTACTGGCGGTCCAGTGGTACCAACGTACCGCCCGGCTCACCGAGGTGAAGGTCACGGTCCCGCAGTTGAGCGAGCTCACCTTCGCGGTCAACAACGACTCCCGCCAGGTGGCCTGGCAGATGTTCGTGGAGACGGTGACGAGGGTGTCCACCCAGCCGCTCGCCAGTGACCAGGGTGTGGTCCGGGAGGCACTCACCTCGATGTACGGGCTCTTCGCGACGACGCGCGAGACGCTCAAGACCAGTCGCCCTTCCGCCGCGGTCCCGGGCGGACAGACGGTGGAGTACCTGGCCATCACTATGCTCAACCAGGCACTCAGGCCTTTCCTGTCCCACTGGCACCCTCGCCTGCAGGAATTCGAGAGGGACCACCCTGACGGCCCGGAGTCCGCATGGCCGGAGAACGCGGACTGCAGGGCCGCGCTGCGAGAGGTCCAGCGCGACATCTACGACTACGCGGTCGGTTTCGCCCGCCTCGCCGGTGTGCGTGAGCCCGAGACGCTGATCGGAATTGTCCCCGCCCCCCGCTCTCCCGACGACGAGCCCGGCGGCAACCACAGCCCTGTGGCAGGCAGCGGCACGCGTGCCCGCCATTGAAGCGCCGTCTTGTGGAGGCCAGGATGGAGACAGAGGGTCGGCAGGCCGACTATGACGCGTTCATTTCCTACTGCCATGCCTGGGACAAGGACATCGCGAAGGCATTCCACGGCCAACTGCGGTCCTTCGGCCGGCCCTGGCACCGGTCACGAAACCTGAAGCTGTTCCGGGACGCGACCAACCTGGCGGCGAGCCCACAGCCGGACTTGATCGGGGTCTCCTGCCGCGCATCCGCTAGGTAGCGCTTCGGGTAGTTCAACCCAACTGATCGGTCCCACTCCAACACAGGGGGAATGTTATGCCTTCCAGTCAATCCTCGTGTTTACGTTGGCGGTCCTTCTGGCGCCCCCGCGGATCGGGGGCGGCTCGGACCGCGCTGCTGGTCTCGGCTCTGGCGATGGTGTTCGCCGGCGGATGCGACGGCACAAGCGGGGCAACCCCAGCGGCCTCCTCGCCCGCCTCATTTCCGCCCAGCCCGCCGGCTGCCGCGCGGTGCGCCGGCACGGTGCTCGATCACCGGGACATCCAGCATCCGGACCTCGGTGCGGTCCGCGTATTCCTGGTCAGGCGGTCTGCCTCCGGCGAGCCCGTCGGGTGCGTCGCGGCCGTCACCGGCAGCGGTCGCGCACTGGCGACCACGGACGTGGACATCTACGAAAAATCCCTGCGCTTCGCTGACCCCGCAACCGATGCCACCAAGAACACCTTCGTGATCTACAACCCGGGGCGCTACGACGGGGTGCTGGTGCTCGTACCCAACGCGGACGGATTCGAGGACATCGGCTGGAGCGATACGACGGATCACTACGGAGGCGGGAGGTTCGCCTATTACAACGCACGGCTCGCCGGTCCCGGCGAAGACGGTCGATACACGATCAGCCGTTCGAGCAATTCGTGCGATCCCACCTGTGCCGAAGGCGCCACGGCGATGGTGACGTTGCGTTGGAACGGTCACGATTACCTACCGGCCGAATGATGCCGAGGCGCTTGTCGGCACGGGTTTGGGGGCTCGGGACGGCGTTCGCATGGCTGCGGTCCTCCTTGGCCCGCCGCAGGCGGGTCAGGGCCGAGATCGGGTACGGCGTTTTCCTCTCCTACAGCGGTGACCGCGACCGGCGATGGCTGCCGCATCTGCAGCGTGTGATCGAAAAGCAGTCCCGTCCGTGGTACAAGCCACCGCGTATCAGGGTATTCCTCGACGACAGCGGTGTGTCGATCGGGCCGCAGCTCTGGGGCAAGATCGAAGCCGGTCTTGCCCGCTCTGACTGGCTCGTGGTCCTGGCGTCGCCCGAGTCGAGGGCCTCGGTGTGGGTCGACCGGGAGATCGAGTGGTGGCTGGAGCACAAGGCGGTAAAAAACGTCCTGCTTGTCGTCACCGCCGGACAGCTGGTGTGGGACGAGCAGCGGGGCGACTGGAATCCGGAACTGTCAACGGCGCTGCCGGCCCGGCTGTCGGGAAAATTCGAGCAGCAACCGGTCTGGAAATCTGTGGACCTTCGCCGCCTCGACAGGCATAAGGGCTTCTTGCCCGATGTCGAGAGTGTTGCATTCGGCATTGCTTCCGTCGTGCGCGGCCTTCCTGAGGGTGAGCTCAGGTCGGAAGGTCTCCGCGACACCAGGCGCAACCTGCGGACAGCCAAGATCGTCGCGGCCGTGTTGGGCTTTCTGCTCCTGGCCGCGAGCACGGTGTCGGTGATCGCGGTGATCTCACGTGCCGAGGCCACCCGCCAGCGTGACCATGCTGTCGCGCAACAACTGATCATCCAGAGTTCCCTGCTTGCGACCCGGGATCCGTTCGGCGCTCGGCTGAAAGCATTGGCAGCGTGGCGTATCGCCCCCTCGCCGGAATCCCGCTTCGCGGTTCTCAACGCCTCCGTCAATCCGGAATCCGGTTTGCTCTCCCACTCCTGGCCCGTGGCCGCGGTGGCCTTCAGCCCTGACGGCAAGACTGTTGCTTCCGGCGGTGGCGACGGCGTGGTGCGGCTCTGGAGCACAGCCAAACAGCAGAAGGCGGGGAAGCCGCTCATCGGGCACCATCAAGGCGTCACGTCGGTGGCCTTCGGGCCGGGCGGTAAGACGCTGGCCAGCTCAAGCGGTGACGGCACTGTCCGGCTCTGGGACGTCGTCAGCCGCACACAGATCGGTGCCCCGTTCGATGCCCACGCCGGGACGATCAATTCGGTTGCCTACAGCCCCGATGGCAGGACCCTCGTCACCACTGGCGGGACAGACTCCGGGTTCTTGCAGGTATGGGATGTGGCAACCCACCGTCAGATCGGCACACCACTCGGCGGTCACACCTACGGTGCAGGCGCAGTGGCTTTCAGCCCCGATGGCAGGACTTTCGCCTCTGGATCGGGCGACGGTGTACAGCTCTGGGATACCGCCACGCGGACCCCGATGGGGAAACCGTTCGCCTCCACCTGCCTGGCGGTTGGGTCGGTGGCTTTCAGCCCCGATGGCAGGACTTTCGTCTGTGAATCCGGCGACGGTGTACAGCTCTGGGATACCACCACCCGGACCCCGATGGGGAAACCGTTCGCTTCCACGTCCATAGGGATTGAGTCGGTGGCGTTCAGTCCCGACAGCGCGGTGCTCGCTGCCGGGTACGCCGACGGCAGCGTGCGGCTCTGGGATGTCCTGCGGCACAGCCAGATGGGAGGGCCGTTCATCGGCCACACCAGTAGTGCCGGGGCCGTTGCTTTCAGCCCGGACGGTTCGGTCCTGGCCAGTTCGAGTGACGACACCACAGTCCGCCTTTGGGACATCCGCGCCCAACAGCAGGCCGGAGCACCGATCGTCACCGGTGCCCAGACGGGGACAGCACTCAGCCCCAACGGCCGGATCCTGGCTGCCGTGGACACTCATGACGCCGTGCGCTTCTGGAACGTCGCCACACGTCGCCAGACCGGCGATCCTCTGGTCCACGGTGTCGAAGGATGGGGCTTCGACATGTCCTTCAGCCCCGACAATGCTGTGCTTGCAATCTCCTCGTTCAATGGATTACGACTCTGGGATGTCGCAGCCCGCCGCCCCATCGGCAAGCCGCTGCTTGACACAAGTGACGTTACTGCGCTGGCTTTCAGTCCGGACGGCGAATCCCTCGTCAGTGCAGCCGCGGACTCCGTGCACGTATGGGATCTGGTGGCACATCGCCGGACCGGCGCAGCACTCGATGTCAGGGCAACGAGCGTCGCATTCAGCCCCGACGGCCGCATCCTTGCCACCAACACGGAGAACGACACAGTGGCGCTCTGGGACATTGCCACGCACCGCCGTATCGGCGAGACCTCGGCCGGTCACACCGCGCAGATCACGGCGGTGGAGTTCAGCCCCGACGGCACGACGCTCGCGACTGCGAGCCGCGACAACACCGTCCGGCTCTGGGACGCGGCCACACGTGAGCAGATCGGGGATCCGCTGACCGGCCACCGCAGCGGCGTCACGTCCGTGGCGTTCAGCCCCAACGGGAGAACTCTCGCCACCGGCAGCATGGACCACACGGTCAGGCTCTGGGACGCCGCCACCGGGCGCCAGATCGGCGGTCCACTTGAAGGACACATCGCCGATGTCACCGGTGTGGCCTTCGGCCCCGGCGGCAGAACGCTGGCCAGCTGGGGCAAAGACGGCACAGCACGGCTATGGAACGTCGAAGCGACGGTGGACCCGGTGCGTTCACTGTGCAGATGGGCGAGGGGGGCCTTTACCGCCGACCGGTGGCGTGATGGGGTGCCGCCAGGCCCCGCTTCTCGCCCGCTCTGTCCAAGGTCCTGAAGTGCGCGTCTATCGCGGTCGGGCTTGGTGTTCTCCGACTCGGCACGTTTGACCCAAGTGCTGAGAGGCGAGGGGCCCTGCGCTATAAGGGGAACGATCAGCCCCCGCTCCACGGCTCGGACCTCTGCAGTGTGCGGCCCGGTGGCGTCGCGGGGAGGGGCCGACGGTCAGCCGCGTCGCGATCGGTATCGTCGCGGGTCAGCTGTCCAGCTTGCGGAACAGCCCCTCCTGCACCACCGACACCAGCAGGTGGCCGTCCCGGTCGTAGATACGGCCCCGGGCCAGCCCCCGGCCGCCCGTCGCGATCGGCGATTCCTGGTCGTAGAGGAACCACTCGTCCGCGCGGAACGGGCGGTGGAACCACATCGCGTGGTCCAGCGACGCCATGTCGAAGCCCCGCGGGCCCCACAGCGGCTCCACCGGGATGCGCACCGCGTCCAGCAGCGTCATGTCGCTCGCGTACGTCAGCGCGCAGGTGTGGACCAGCGGATCGTCGCCCAGCGGGCCCACCGCGCGCATCCAGACCGCGCTGCGCGCGTCCGCGTCCCTGATCTCCTCCTGGGTCCAGCGCAGCCGCTCCACGTAGCGGATGTCGAAGGGGGTGCGCCGGGCCATCCGTTCGAGCTGGTCCGGGAGTTGGCCCAGATGCGCGCGTACCTCCTCCGAGACCGTGGGCAGCGACTCGGGGTCCGGGAAGTCCAGCCGGGGCGGCAGCTGGTGCTCGAAGCCGCCCTCCTCGGGGTGGTGGAAGGAGGCCGTCAGATTGAAGATCGTGCGGCCCTGCTGGACGGCCGTGACCCGGCGCGTGGTGAACGAGCGGCCGTCCCTGACCCGTTCGACCTGGTAGACGATCGGGACACCCGGGCGGCCCGGCCGCAGGAAGTACGCGTGCAGCGAGTTGACCGGACGGTCGCCGTCCGTGGTGCGGCCGGCCGCGACCAGCGCCTGGCCCGCCACCTGCCCGCCGAAGACCCGTTGCAGGGACTCCTGGGGGCTGCGCCCGCGGAAGATGTCGACCTCGATCCGCTCCAGGTCGAGCAGATCGACCAGTCTCTCGGCGGGGTTCGTCATGGCGCGGTGTTCTCCCGTTCTCGGTGCTCGGTGCTCGGTGCTCGGTGCTCGGTGCTCGGTGCTCGGTGCTGTGCCCGCGTTGTGCGTCTCA
Organism: Streptomyces scopuliridis; assembly: GCF_042790125.1. GTDB lineage: Bacteria > Actinomycetota > Actinomycetes > Streptomycetales > Streptomycetaceae > Streptomyces > Streptomyces scopuliridis_A. The sequence goes on along the minus strand of NZ_JBHTZS010000045.1, from coordinate 21,002 downwards.
GAGCTGACCCACGGACGTGACGCGCACCACCGCGAGGCCTTCCTCGTCGGAGGCCGCGAGATCGACCTCCGCGCTGATGCCCCAGTCGTGATCGCCCTTCGGGTCGGCGAAGGTCTGCCGGACCCGCCACAGGCCGTGCGCCGGGTCCTCCTCGATGGAGAGCAGCTTCGGCCCGCGGGCGTCGGGACCGGTGCCCAGGTCCTCGTACTCGTCCCAGTACGCGTCCATCGCCTCGCCCCAGGCGTCCTCGTCCCAGCCCGACTCGGCGTCCAGCTCGCCCAGTTCGCGGACATGGTCCAGCGCGGCCAGCTCGACCCGGCGGAACATCGCGTTGCGTACGAGGACCCGGAAGGCGCGGGCGTTGGCCGTGACCGGCCTGACCTGGTCGGCCTTCTCCTGCGCCTGCTCGGCGGTCTCCACCTCGGGGTTGGCCAGCTGCTCCCACTCGTCGAGCAGACTGGAGTCGACCTGTCGGACCATCTCGCCGAGCCAGGCCGTGAGATCCTCCAGATCCTCCGACTTGAGATCGTCCGGAATGGTGTGTTCCAGCGCCTTGTACGCGCCCGCGAGGTAGCGCAGCACAATGCCCTCGGTGCGGGCCAGCTCGTAATGGGACGTGAACTCCGTGAAGGACAGGGCCCGTTCGTACATGTCGCGGATCACGGACTTCGGTGAGACCGGGTGGTCGCCGACCCACGGATGGCTCGTGCGGTACGTGTTGTACGCGTGCACGAGCAGCTCTTCGAGCGGCTTGGGGTACGAGACCTCCTGGAGCCGCTCCATCCGCTCCTCGTACTCGATCCCGTCCGCCTTCATCGCGCCGACCGCCTCGCCGCGCGCCTTGTTCTGCTGGGCGGCCAGGATCTGCCGGGGATCGTCGAGCGTGGACTCGACGACGGAGACCATGTCCAGGGCGTACGACGGCGATTCGGGGTCCAGCAGCTCGAACGAGGCCAGCGCGAAGGTGGACAGCGGCTGGTTGAGCGCGAAGTCCTGTTGGAGATCGACGGTGAGCCGGACGATACGGCCCTCGGAGTCGGGGGTCGCCAGCTGCTCCACCACCCCGCCGTCCAGCAGCGAGCGGTAGATGGCGATGGCCCGCCTGATGTGCCGCAGCTGCTGCTTGCGCGGCTCGTGATTGTCCTCCAGCAGATGCCGCATCGCCTCGAAGGCGTTGCCCGGCCGCGCGATGACCGACAGCAGCATGGTGTGAGTGACCCGGAAGCGGGAGGTCAGCGGCTCGGGATCGGAGCCGATGAGCTTCTCGAACGTGGTGTCCGACCAGGCCACGAAGCCCTCGGGGGCCTTCTTCCGCACCACCTTGCGGCGCTTCTTCGGGTCGTCGCCGGCCTTCGCGAGCGCCTTCTCGTTCTCCACGACATGCTCCGGCGCCTGCGCGACGACGAACCCCGCCGTATCGAATCCGGCCCGCCCCGCCCGGCCCGCGATCTGGTGGAACTCCCGGGCGCGCAGCGTGCGGACGCGATTGCCGTCGTACTTGGTGAGCGCGGTGAACAGCACCGTACGGATGGGGACGTTGACGCCGACCCCGAGCGTGTCCGTACCGCAGATGACCTTCAGCAGACCGGCCTGGGCGAGCTTCTCCACCAGCCGCCGGTACTTGGGCAGCATGCCCGCGTGGTGCACCCCGATGCCGTGGCGCACATAACGGGAGAGATTGCGGCCGAACTTGGTGGTGAAGCGGAAGTTGCCGATGAGATCGGCGATCCGGTCCTTCTCCTCGCGCGTGCACATATTGATGCTCATCAGCGACTGCGCCCGCTCGACGGCGGCGGCCTGCGTGAAGTGCACGATATAGACCGGTGCCTGCCTGGTCTCCAGCAGCTCGGTCAGCGTCTCGGTGATCGGGGTGAGGCGGTACTCGTACGAGAGCGGCACCGGCCGGGTCGCGGACCGTACGACGGAGGTCGGCCGGCCCGTGCGACGGGTCAGATCCTCCTCGAAGCGGGAGACATCGCCGAGCGTCGCCGACATCAGGATGAACTGCGCCTGCGGCAGCTCCAGGATGGGGATCTGCCACGCCCAGCCGCGGTCCGGCTCGGCGTAGAAGTGGAACTCGTCCATCACGACCTGGCCGATGTCGGCGTGCTTGCCGTCGCGCAGCGCGATGGAGGCCAGCACCTCGGCCGTACAGCAGATCACCGGGGCGTCGGCGTTCACGGAGGCGTCGCCGGTCAGCATGCCGACGTTCTCCGTGCCGAAGAGCTTGCACAGGTCGAAGAACTTCTCCGAGACCAGCGCCTTGATCGGCGCGGTGTAGAAGGTGACCTTGTCCTGCGCCAGCGCCGTGAAGTGCGCACCCGCCGCGACCAGGCTCTTTCCGGAACCGGTGGGGGTGGAAAGGATCACATTGGCCCCGGAGACCACCTCGATCAGCGCCTCCTCCTGCGCCGGATAGAGCGTGATGCCCTGGCCCTCGGCCCAGGAGGAGAAAGCCTCGAAGAGGGCATCGGGGTCGGCATCCGGCGGCAGCTGATCGATAAGGGTCACGCACCCATCTTGCCTGCCTTCCGTCCCGATCAGGGAACCGGACGGCGGGTGGAAGATCACGGACGATACGCTGGCCCGTCAACTGGGCCTCGCCACACTGGCCTTCACCACAACCGCACTGGGACGGGTACGACCATGATGGGACCGGCACACTCTCTGTCAGGGGCAGCGGCCTGGCTGGGGGTGGGTGCCGCCGCGGCCGCCGCCGGCCACACCATGCCGTGGCCCGTCCTGGTGGTCGGCGCGCTGATCACCGCGGGCGCCGCGCTCGCCCCCGACCTCGACCACAAGGCCGCGACGATATCCCGGGCGTTCGGGCCCGTCTCCAAGGCGCTCTGCGAGATCGTCGACAAGCTGTCGTTCGCCGTCTACAAGGCGACCAGAAAGCCCGGAGACCCCCGCAGGACCGGCGGCCACCGCACCCTGACCCATACCTGGCTGTGGGCGGTCCTGATCGGCGGCGGTGCCTCGCTGCTGGCGATCACCGCCGGGCGCTGGGGGGTGCTCGCGATCCTCTTCGTCCATCTGGTGCTCGCGGTGGAGGGCCTGCTGTGGCGGGCCGCCAGGGTCTCCAGCGATGTCCTGGTCTGGCTGCTCGGCGCGACCAGCGCCTGGATGCTGGCGGGCATCCTGGACGAGCCGGGCAACGGCGCGGACTGGCTCTTCACCGCGCCGGGGCAGGAGTACCTCTGGCTCGGTCTGCCGATCGTCCTCGGCGCGCTGGTGCACGACATCGGGGACGCGCTGACGGTGTCGGGCTGCCCGATCCTCTGGCCCATCCCGGTGGGCCGCAAGCGCTGGTACCCGATAGGCCCGCCGAAGGCGATGCGCTTCCGGGCCGGCAGCTGGGTGGAGCTGAAGGTGCTGATGCCGGTGTTCATGCTGCTGGGCGGGGTCGGCGGCGCGTCCGCCCTCAATCTGTTCTGACCCCGCTTCCCGACGCGGTGGGAGTACGCGGGGGCGACGTGGGGGCGACACGGAGGCGTCCCGTACAGGCCGTACGAGCCGTACGGGACGCCCCCGCGCTCCGTCATGTCATCCGTGCCAGGAGCGCCACAGCGCGGCGTACGCGCCGTCCGCGGCCACCAGCTCGTCATGGCTGCCCAGCTCGCTGATCCGGCCCTCCTCGACCACCACGATCACATCCGCGTCATGCGCGGTGTGCAGCCGGTGGGCGATCGCCACGACCGTACGGCCGTCCAGGACGCGGGCCAGCGAACGTTCCAGATGCCGGGCCGCGCGCGGGTCCAGCAGCGAGGTCGCCTCGTCGAGCACCAGTGTGTGCGGGTCCGCGAGGACCAGCCGGGCCAGCGCGATCTGCTGGGCCTGGGCCGGGGTCAGCGCCGTACCGCCGGACCCGACCTCGGTGTCCAGGCCCTTGTCCAGCGCCCGCGCCCAGCCGTCCGCGTCGACCGCCGCCAGCGCCGCCCACAGCTCGGCGTCCTGCGCGCCCGTGCGCGCCAGCAGCAGATTGTCGCGCAGCGCGCCCACGAACACATGGTGCTCCTGGTTGACCAGGGCGACATGCTCCCGTACCCGCTCGGCGGGCATCTTCGACAGCTCGGCGCCGCCCAGCGTGATCCGGCCCGTGCGCGGACCGTAGATGCCCGCGAGCAGCCGGCCCAGCGTCGACTTCCCGGCGCCGGACGGGCCGACCAGCGCGAGCCGGGTGCCGGGGCTGACGTCCAGCGTCACCCGGTGCAGCACGTCGACGCCCTCGCGGTAGCCGAAGTTCACGCCGTCGGCGCTGACATCCCGGCCGTCGGGGACCACCGACGCGTCGCCCGCGTCCGGCTCGATGTCCCGCACGCCCACCAGCCGGGCGATGGAGACCTGCGCGACCTGGAGTTCGTCGTACCAGCGCAGGATGATGCCGACCGGCTCCACCAGCATCTGGGCGAGCAGCGCGCCCGTCGTCAGCTGTCCGACGGTGATCCAGCCCTGGAGGACGAAGGAGCCGCCGATCACCAGCACGGCCAGGAAGATCGTCGTATGGGTGAGGTTGATGACGGGGAACAGCACCGACCGCAGCCAGAGCGTGTACCTCTCCCAGGCCGTCCACTCCTTGATCCGCCGTTCCGACAGCTCCACCCGGCGCCCGCCCAGACGGTGCGCCTCCACGGTCCGTCCCGCGTCCACCGTCTCGGCGAGCATGGCCGCGACGGCCGCGTATCCGGCGGCCTCCGAGCGGTACGCGGAGGGCGCGCGCTTGAAGTACCAGCGGCAGCCGATGACCAGCAGCGGTACCGCGAGCAGCACCGCGAGCGCCAGCGGCGGCGCGGTCACCGACAGCGCGCCGAGCAGCAGCGCCGCCCACACGAGGCCGATCGCGAGCTGGGGCACGGCCTCGCGCATCGCGTTCGCCAGCCGGTCGATGTCGGTGGTGATCCGGGACAGCAGATCGCCGGTGCCCGCCCGTTCCAGCACGCCGGGCGGCAGCCCGACGGATCGCACGAGGAAGTCCTCCCGCAGATCCGCCAGCATCTCCTCGCCGAGCATCGCCGCGCGCAGCCGCATCATCCGTACGAAGACGGTCTGGACGACCAGCGCGATCGCGAACAGCGCGGCGGTGCGCTCCAGATGCAGCTCGCGCGCGCCCTCGGAGAGCTTCTCGACGATGTCGCCGAGCAGATACGGGCCGACCATCGAGGCGATCACGGAGACCGTGTTGACCGAGATCAGCAGGATGAACGGGGTGCGGTGACGGCGCAGCAGCTCGCCCACATAGGCGCGTACGGTCGCGGGCGTCCCGACGGGCAGGGTCGTCGCCGACTCCGGCGCCGCCGGGTCGTACGCCGGAGGGGCCACGCCGATCATGCTGATTCCTCGATCTCTTCCCGTGCCCGCGCTGACGCCGGCGTCATGATCTGTCTCTTCGCGGCCGCGGTCCCGCTCTGTTCGTCCTCGGTCTCGCGGGTGACGACCGCCCGGTAGCCGGGGTCGTTCCGTACCAGCTCGCGGTGGAGACCGACCGCGGCGACCCGGCCCTCATGGACGAACACCACACGGTCCGCGTGGTCCAGCAGCAGCGGCGAGGACGCGAACACCACCGTCGTACGGCCGGCCCGCAGCTCCTTCACGCTCTGCGCGATCCGCGCCTCCGTATGCGAGTCCACGGCGGAGGTCGGCTCGTCGAGCACCAGCACCTCCGGATCGGTCACCAGCGAACGGGCCAGCGCCAGCCGCTGGCGCTGGCCGCCGGAGAGCGACCGGCCGCGCTCGGTGATCCTGGACCGCATGGGGTCGCCGCTGCCGTCCACCGACGCCTGGATGAGCGCGTCGAGGACATCGCCGCACTGCGCCGCGGCCAGTGCCTTCTCCGGATCGACCGCGCCGGAGGCCGGGATGTCCAGCAGCTCCGCGAGCGTCCCCGACAGCAGTACCGGGTCCTTGTCCTGCACGAGGACGCTGGCCCGCGCCGCGTCCAGCGGGAGATCGTCCAGCGCCACCCCGCCGAGCAGCACGGACTCGCTCTTCTCCTCGGCGGCGGCGTGCCCGCCGAGGCGCTCGGCGAGCCGGCCCGCCGCGTCGGGATCACCGCACACCACGGCGGTCAGCAGCCCGGACGGGGCGCGAAGACCGGTGGCGGGGTCGTACAGATCCCCGGTCGGCCGGGCGTCGTCCAGTCCGCCGCGCTCGTCCTCGAACGCGGTCCGCTCCAGCGAGAGCACCCGGGCCGCGCGCTTCGCGGAGGGCCGGGAGAAGGAGTACGCCATGGCGATCTCCTCGAAGTGCCGCAGCGGGAAGAGCAGCAGCGTCACCGCGCTGTAGACGGTGACCAGCCCGCCGACCTCGATCCTGCCGTCCAGGACGAGCCGGGCCCCGTACCAGATGACGGAGATCAGCATGATGCCCGGCAGCAGTACCTGGATCGCCGAGATCAGCGACCACATCCGGGCGCTGCGCACGGCGGCCTTGCGCACCTCCTGCGAGGCGGCGCGGTAGCGGCCGAGGAACAGCTCCTCGCCGCCGATGCCGCGCAGTACCCGCAGTCCGGCGACGGTGTCCGAGGCCAGTTCGGTGGCCTTGCCGGCCTTCTCGCGCTGGACGTCGGCCCGTTGGGCGGCGCGGGGGAGCAGCGGCAGTACGGCGACGGCGAGGACCGGCACACCGACCGCGACCAGCGTCCCCAGCTCCGGCAGATACAGCACCAGCCCGACACATACCAGCACGATCGCGATGACGGCGGCCAGGAAGCGCGAGAGCGCCTCCACGAACCAGCCGATCTTCTCGACGTCGCCGGTCGAGACGGCGACGACCTCACCGGCGGCGACCCGCCGGGTCAGCGCCGCGCCGAGCTGGGCGGTCTTGCGCGCCAGCAGCTGCTGGACGCGTGCGGCGGCGGTGATCCAGTTGGTGACGGCGGTGCGGTGCAGCATCGTGTCGCCGACCGAGATGGCGGCGCCGCACAGCGCGATGAAGCCGCCGGCGAACGCGAGCCGGCCACCGGAGCGGTCGATCACCGCCTGCACGGCGAGCCCGGCGCCCACCGAGAGCCCGGCGATGCCCGCGAAGTGCAGCAGGCCCCAGCACACGGCCTTGATCTGTCCGCCCAGCTGACTGCGTCCGAGCCACAGCAGGAACCGGGGGCCTGACCTGGCATCGGGAATCCCCGGATCGGGATACGGAAGGTCGCGAATCTGCATGATGTCCCATGACTCGTGTGGTGGCCCAAACCGTGCAAGGTTCGCCTTATTGGAGTCCCTGGGGCAATGGGTTTTCCGCGGAATGAGCCAGAACGAGCCAGCGGGAGGGGTACGGGGAGAGGCGTTCGGAGGAGCGCCGGGAGGGTTCGGGCCGGACGGGTGCGGGGGCCGTACGGGTGCGGGCCGGACAGCTGCGGGGGCCGTACGGAGCGTTCCGTACGGCCCCCGCGGGCACGAGGTCCGGCTCACTCCTAGGGTTTGCCGGAGTCCACCCCCGCCCGGGCCTTCCGCCATTCGCCGCGCGTGAAGTCGGGGATCTGCTGCGGGGCCCCGTTCGCCTTGAGCGACGCGTGGCTGAGCGGCACCGGCGCGGTCCAGGTCGCCGCGTCGTACACGTCGAAGTCGGGCACGAGGCCCAGCCGGACGCACTGCATCAGCCGGAAGACCATGATGTAGTCCATCCCGCCATGGCCGCCGGGCGGATTGGCGTGCTCCTTCCAGAGCCAGTGGTCCCAGTCCGCGTACTTCCCGAAGTCGCCCCAGGAGTCATCGGTGTGGTCCGGCTCGATGTAGATGCGCTCGGGATAGTCCTCGAACACACCTTTGGTACCGCCGAGACTGTTGATCCGGCTGTACGGGTGTGGCGTCGACACATCGTGCTCCAGCCGGATGACCCGGCCCTTCGCCGTCCTGACCAGACTGATGGTCCGGTCGCTCTCGATGTACGTCTCCTTCCAGCTCGGGTCGCCCGGCGGCATATGGGCGGCGCGGTACTCGGCGAGCCCGAGCGCGGGCGTGCCGGCGCTGGTGATCGAGACCGCGCGGTCGCCCCGGTTGATGTCCATGTAGTTGGCGACCGGGCCGAAGCCGTGGTTGGGGTAGAGATCGCCGCGCAGCCGCGTGTGCCAGAGCCGGCGCCAGGGGCCTTCGTAGTAGTCGGGGTCGAACATCAGGCCGCGCAGATCGTGGTTGTAGGCGCCCGCGCCGTGCAGCAGTTCCCCGAACTTGCCCGCGTGGGCCATCCGCAGGACCCGCATCTCGTTCTTCCCGTAACAGCAGTTCTCCAGCTGCATGCAGTGCCGCCGGGTGCGTTCGGAGAGATCGACGAGCTGCCACAGCTCGTCGAGGCGCATGGCGACCGGACACTCCACTCCGACGTGCTTGCCGTTCAGCATCGCCGACTTGGCCATCTCGAAGTGCGCGTCCCAGGGCGTGGCCACATAGACGAAGTCGAGATCTCCGCGGGCGCAGAGATTCTCGTAGTCGTCCTCACCGTTGGTGTAGACGGCGGGCGCGGGCTGGCCGGCGCCCACCACCTTCGCGGCGGCGCTCTCGGTCTTCGCCTTCACCGGGTCGCAGAGCGCGACGACCCGGACGCCCGGGACGGCGAGGAAGAGGTCGATCATGCTGCCGCCGCGGTTGCCGAGGCCGATGATGCCGACCCGTACCGTCGTGCGGCGTTCGAAGGGGACCCCGGCCATGGTGCGGCCCTTGCGCGGAGGTGCCGGGGAGTCGGTGAACGCGGCGGCTTCCGCGGCTCCGGCGACTCCGAGGGGTTCGGCCGCGGCGGCGGTGCCGCCGCCGAGTGCGGAGAGGCCGAGTCCGGCGCCCGCCACGCCTGCCGTGGTCCGCAGGACCGAGCGGCGGCTCACCTCTCCTCGGGCGCTTCCCTGGGCGTCGTTCTCACTGGGGGATGTGTCTTCCGTACCGGGGTTCTCCGGTGCTGCGTCGTGCATCGACCCTCCAAGGGGGGAGTTGACGTGCGCGGCTGGTGCCTGAACCTCGGAAAGGACCTTGGCCGCCGACGCGGGCGATGCGCAAGGTGATGGGCAAGGGTCTGATTGGACTCTTGGGAACGGGCTGTTGGACTTCTTCCGCGCCGGGGTCAGCAGCGGCGCTCGGGGCCGCCGTCGACCAGCGTCGAGAGCAGCCCGCCGAGAATCTCGCGCTGGTCGGCGGCGAGCGGCGCCAGCACCTCTTCGGCGGCCGACCGGCGGGCCTCGCGCAGGGCCCGCAGCGTGGCCCGGCCGGTGTCGGTCAGCTCGATACGGACCACGCGACGGTTGGTCGGATCGGGGGCGCGGCGCACCGAGCCGCTCGCCTCCAACCCGTCGACCAGGGAGGTCACGGCCCGGGGCACCACTTCGAGACGCTGGGCCAGGTCGGCCATCCGCGGCGGCTTGTCGTAGTACGCGACGGTACGCAGCAGCCTGGCCTGCGCGGGAGTGATGCCGATCGGCTCCAACTGCCGCTTCTGGATGCGGTGGAGCCTGCGGGTCAGCCGCAGCAGCTGCTCCGCCAGCAGGCCGTCGGCGTCGGGGGTGTTCATGGGGGAATAATATCAGGACCAAGGTCATTGTGAACATAGGTAACAGTGAGCTAGGCTCGATGAGGCGCGTGGATACGCCCGTAACCGCGTACGTCCGCGTACCTCCGCCCGAGCCCCGAAGCCACCGAAGGAGCCAATGAAACCCGAACACTCGACGTGGACGCCGTCGTCCCGCCCCGGTGATCCGGGGCAGCCGGAGCCGCCCGCCCAGCTGCGGCGCATCTTCGGCCTATTCCGTCCCTACCGCGGGCGGCTCGCGATCGTCGGGCTGCTCGTTGCCGCGTCCTCGCTGGTCACGGTCGCCTCGCCGTTCATGCTGCGCGAGATCCTGGACACCGCCATACCGCAGGGCCGGACCGGCCTCCTCAGCCTGCTCGCCCTCGGCATGATCCTCACGGCGGTCGTCAACAGCGTCTTCGGCGTGCTCCAGACCCTGATCTCGACCACGGTCGGCCAGCGCGTCATGCACGATCTGCGCACCGGCGTCTACGGGCGGCTCCAGCGCATGCCGCTCGCCTTCTTCACCAAGACCAGGACCGGTGAGGTCCAGTCCCGTATCGCCAATGACATCGGCGGCATGCAGGCGACCGTCACCTCCACCGCGACGTCCCTGGTCTCCAACCTCACGGCCGTCGTCGCCTCGGTCGTCGCGATGCTCGCTCTGGACTGGCGGCTCACCGCCGTCTCGATGGTGCTGCTGCCGGTGTTCGTCTGGATCAGCCGACGCGTCGGCCGCGAGCGCAAGAAGATCACCACCGACCGCCAGCGGCAGATGGCCACCATGGCCGCCACCGTCACCGAATCGCTCTCGGTGAGCGGCATCCTCCTCGGCCGCACGATGGGGCGCGCCGACTCGCTCACCAAGTCCTTCGCCGACGAGTCCGAGCGGCTGGTCGGCCTGGAGGTGCGCTCCAACATGGCCGGCCGGTGGCGGATGTCGACCATCGGAATCGTCATGGCCGCCATGCCCGCCCTGATCTACTGGGCCGCCGGCCTCGCGATCGGCGCCGGAGGCACGGCCGTCTCCATCGGTACGCTCGTCGCCTTCGTCTCGCTCCAGCAGGGCCTGTTCCGGCCCGCCGTGAGCCTGCTCTCCACCGGCGTGGACATGCAGACGTCGCTCGCCCTCTTCCAGCGCATCTTCGAGTACCTCGATCTGCCCGTCGACATCACCGAGCCCGAGCGGCCCGTCAGGCTCGACTCGATCCGCGGTGAAGTGCGGTTCGAGGACGTCGACTTCAGCTATGACGACAAGGGACGCAGGACGCTGCGGGAGATCGATCTGACGGTCCCGGCCGGCGGCAGCCTCGCCGTCGTCGGCCCCACGGGCTCCGGCAAGTCGACCCTGAGCTATCTCGTACCCCGGCTGTACGACGTGACCGGCGGCCGGGTCCTCATCGACGGCGTCGACGTACGCGATCTGGACTTCGACACGCTCGCGCGGGCCGTCGGCGTCGTCTCGCAGGAGACCTATCTGTTCCATGCCTCGGTGGCGGAGAATCTGCGCTTCGCCAAGCCGGAAGCCACCGACGAGGAGATCGAGACGGCCGCCAGAGCCGCCCAGATCCACGACCACATCGCCTCGCTCCCGGACGGTTACGCGACGCTGGTCGGCGAGCGCGGATACCGCTTCTCCGGCGGTGAGAAACAGCGGCTCGCGATAGCCCGCACCATCCTGCGGAACCCACCGGTGCTGATCCTCGACGAGGCCACCAGCGCACTGGACACCCGCACCGAACACGCGGTGCAGCAGGCCATCGACGAGCTCTCCGAGGGCCGTACCACCATCACCATCGCGCACCGGCTCTCGACCGTGCGGGACGCGGACCAGATCGTCGTCCTGGACGCGGGCGCCATCGCGGAGCGGGGCACCCACGACGAGCTGATCGAGCAGGACGGCCGCTATGCCGCCCTCGTGCGCAGGGACAGCCGGCCGGCGCAGCAGCCGGCCGAGGCACTGGCGTCGGTCTCCCCGTGACGCGGCCGTGCCGCCGCTCCCGTGTGATGGCGAGCGACGGCACCGCGTTCGGCGAGCGGGGGGCGTGCGCACTCTCCGTGTCCGGTCGGACCGCCGTCGGCGGGTGACTCCCGGTCCGTTCGTATGCCGTTCGTATGGTGTTGCCGCGTCGCCCGTGTCGGCACGCCTGAAGTGCCGGGTTCGCTGATCACTCCGGGTTAGCGTGCCCGCATGATGAACGAGCACCGGGAGGCGAGACCCGGGAGCAGACCCCGTCTGACCCGCCGGGGCCGGCTGGTCGTACTGCTGACCGCGGTCCTGGTCGTGGCCGCCGCGGTGCTGGTTCCCGTACTCCTGCTGACCGGGGGCGACGAGGGCGGGAAACGGACGACGCTGGTCATTCCGGAGGGCCGGCGCGCCGCCGATGTCTATGTCTCCGTCGACCAGGCGCTGGGCCTGTCCCCGGGCGCCACCCACAAGGCGGCGTCCACCGCGCGGCTGCGGCTGCCCGAGGCGGCCAAGGGCAACCCCGAGGGCTTCCTCTTCCCGGCCACCTATCCGGTCGGCTCCGCGACGACCCCGGCCAATCTGCTGAGCTATATGGTCAACACCGCCAACCAGCGGTTCGGGGCAGGCCGGATCAGCGCCGGGGCGCAGCGCGCCGGGATGTCGATCTATCAGGCGGTCACCATCGCCAGCATCGTGCAGGCGGAGGCCGATTCGGTGGCCGACATGGGGAAGGTCGCCAGAGTCGTGCACAACCGGCTGTCGCTGGGCATGCCGCTCCAGATGGATTCGACGCTGAACTACGCGTTGAACCGTTCGACGGTGGACACCAGTCACGCGGATACGAAGATCGACAGCCCGTACAACACCTATGAGCGCAAGGGGCTGCCGCCCACGCCGATCGGCAATCCGGGGGAGGAGGCGATGAACGCGGCGCTCAACCCGGCCGGCGGGGACTGGCTGTACTTCGTCACCGTGAAGCCCGGGGACACCCGCTTCACCAACAAATACGCGGAACAGCGGCAGAACGTCGAGGAGTTCAACCGGAACCGCAAGGCCGCGAACGGCTCGGACTGACCGGGTCGCCGCCGGGGGCCCGAGATAAGGGCGTTCACGGTGTCAGGCCGCGGCCGGTTCGCGCTCCAGCAGCCGGCTGATCTCCCGTACGGCCGCCCGCCCGGCCCGGTTGGCGCCGATCGTCGACGCCGAGGGCCCGTACCCCACGAGGTGGACGCGCTCGTCCCGTACGGCCCGCGTCCCCTCCAGCCGGATTCCGCCGCCCGGCTCCCGCAGCCCGAGCGGTGCCAGATGGCTGACGGCGGGCCGGAACCCGGTCGCCCAGAGGATCACCTCGGCCTCCACCGTCCGGCCGTCGTCCCAGGCCACGCCGGTGGCAGTGATCCGGTCGAACATCGGCAGCCGGTCGAGGACCCCCGTCTCACGGGCCCGCGCGATCGCCTCCGTGAGCGGCAGACCGGTCACCGACACCACACTCCGCGGCGGCAGTCCCCGCCGTACCCGCTCCTCGACGAGCGCGACGGCCGCCCGGCCCTGCTCCTCGCCGAACGGGCCCTCGCGGAAGACGGGCGGCCGGCGCGTCACCCAGGTGGTGTCCGCCGCCACCTCCGCGATCTCCATCAGATGCTGGGTGCCGGAGGCCCCGCCGCCCACCACGATCACCCGCAGTCCGGCGAACTCCCCGGGGCCCGGATAGTCCGCGGTGTGCAACTGCCGCCCCCGGAAGGTCTCCTGGCCGGGGTAGCGCGGCCAGAAGGGCCGGTCCCAGGTCCCGGTGGCGCTGATCAGCCCCCGGGCCGACCAGCTCCCCTCGGACGTCTCCACCAGCAGCCGTCCGCCGTCGCCCTCGCGTACCGCCCGTACGTCCACGGGCCGGTGGACCCGCAGGCCGAAGCGCCGCTCGTACGCCGCGAAATACTCGCCGATGACCTCGGAGGAGGGCCGCGCCTCAGCGCCCTCCGCGGGGGTCAGCTCCATGCCGGGGAGCGCGTGCATGCCATGCACCTTGCCGTACGTCAGCGAGGGCCAGCGGAACTGCCAGGCGCCGCCGGGGCGCGGGGCATGGTCCAGTACGACGAAGTCGCGGTCGGGTTCCAGCCCCGACCGCCGCAGATGGTAGGCGCCGGACAGACCCGCCTGTCCGGCGCCGACGACCACCACATCGATGTCCCGCACCCCAAAGTCGTTCACGTTTCTACCAACAGCTTCCGGGGCGGGAATCTTCCCCGCGCCTCCCGGTCCGGACCGGGAGGTTCTGTCACCGGCCTCCGGAGAGCAGCAGCGGAGCGCCACCGGGCGCGGACGCCGGGCGGCCGTTCACCGCCGGCACGCCCAGCAGCGGCGAGGCCGGGACCTGCGCGAGGAGCCCGCGCGCGGCCAGTTGAGGGGTCACGCCCTCTCCGAACCAGTACGCCTCCTCCAGATGCGGATAGCCGGACAGGACGAAGTGCTCGATGCCCAGCTCGTGGTACTCCTCGATCCGGTCGGCCACGTCCGCGTGGCTGCCCACCAGCGCGGTGCCCGCTCCGCCCCGTACCAGTCCCACCCCCGCCCACAGATTGGGCGCGATCTCCAGCCGGTCGCGCGACCCGCCGTGCAGGGCGAGCATCCGTTGCTGGCCCACCGACTCGCTCTTGCCCAGCGCCCGCTGGGCCGCCGCGACCGTCTCGGGATCGAGATCGTCCAGCAGCCGGTTCGCGGTGGCCCAGGCGTCCTTGGCGGTGTCCCGCGAGATGGTGTGCATCCGGATGCCGAAGCGGACCGTACGGCCCCGCTCCTCCGCGAGACCACGGATCCAGTCGATCTTCTCCTTGACCTGGGCCGGCGGCTCGCCCCAGGTCAGATAGACATCCGTGTGCTCGGCCGCGACCGGTCCGGCCGCCGCGGACGATCCGCCGAAGAAGATCTCCGGCAGCGGGTCGGGCGGCAGCGCGGTCAGCCCGCCCTCCACCTGGTAGTGCTCACCGTCGAAGTCGTAGGGCCGGCCGCCCCAGACACCCCGGACCACCGAGAGGAACTCCGCGGTCCTGGCGTAGCGGCGGTCGTGGTCGAGATGGTCGCCGAAGCGGCGCTGCTCGGTCGAGTCGCCGCCGGTCACCACATTGAGCAGCAGCCTGCCCCGGGTGACGCGCTGGTACGTGGCCGCCATCTGCGCCGCGAGCACCGGTGAGATCAGCCCCGGGCGGAAGGCCACCAGGAACTTCAGCCGCTCGGTCTGCTGCGCGAGCGCCACCGTCGTCAGCCACGAGTCCTCGCACCAGGTGCCCGTCGGTGTCAGTACCGCCTCGAAGCCCAGATGCTCGGCGGCCTTGGCGATCTGCGCCAGATAGTCGATGTCCGGGGCCCTGATCCCGCTCACCGGTGTGATCCGGGAGCGCTTGATCCCCCCGTCGGTGTACGCGTGGCGGTCCACGAGCGTACGTCCGTCGCCCCCGGTCGGCAGGAACCAGTGCAGATGAATACTCATCGGGAAGTGGCCTTTCCGTAGCTGCGCGCCGGCGAGGTCGACGGCGGGAGGTCCTTGTTGAAGCGGTCGTCCACGTAGTCGGCGAAGTCGAACGCCCGCGGGATGAGCTTCAGTTCGGTGAAGGTGTCGGCGATCCGCTGCTCGGAGGCGATCGCGGCCTTGTCGAGGGCCACCGGTACGCGCGTGCCGAGGGTCAGTTTCACCGCGTCCAGGGCGACTTCGTACGGCAGCCCCGTTTCCTTCGCCCAGACCTTCGCCCACTCCTCCGGATGGCCGAAGACCCAGTCCTGCGCCCGGCGCAGCCGCTCGATGAAGTCACCGATGGCCGCCGACTTCTCCGTGTCCTTGAGCGCGGCGGGCGCGGCGACCTGGAAGTTCAGCCCATTGACCACGCCCCGGCCATCGGTCAGCACCCGTCCCTGCCCGCCGCGCAGCACCTGAGAGGTGTACGGGTCCCAGACGGCCCAGGCGTCCACCTTGCCGGTGGTGAACGCGGCCAGGGCGTCGGCCGGCTGCAACAGCGAGACCTTGATGTCGTCGAGGGTGAGGCCGGCCTTGGCGAGCGAGGCGATCAACTGGTAATGGGCGGAGCTGCCCTGGGCGACCGCGACGGACTTGCCCTTGAGGTCGGCGGTCTTCTTCAGCGGCGAGTCCTTCCGTACGAGAATGGTCTCGCCCCGGGAGTCGCCGTGCGACGCCGCGACGACCGTGATCTTCGACTGGGCCCCGGCGGCGAAGACCGGCGGCGTGTTGCCGACGGAACCGAGGTCCACGGCACCGGCGTTGACGGCTTCGAGCAGCGGCGGTCCCGAGGTGAAGGTGGACCACGTGACCCGGTAGGGGAGATCGTCGAGTTCACCGGCGGCACGGAGGACCGCCTCCGAACCGCCCTTCTGGTCACCGATGTTGAGGGTCAGGGAGCCCTTGCCGTCGACGGAGCCCCCCGCGCCGCCGGAGTCGTCGGCGGACGAACTGCCGGAGCAGGCGGTGAGGAGGAGGACGAGAGGGAGGGCGAGGGGGAGCAGGGCGGCGGGGAGGAAGCGTTTCATCAGCGGACTTTCTGTGGGGGCAGGAGGGGACAGCGGACCTACTCGTCTAGGCGACGGCGCCGGTGGGGGCGGGCTCATCGACCCCCAGCTCGGTCAGGAGCCGGGAGCGGAGGGCGGCGAAGCCGGGATCGCCGACGGCGCGCGGCCGGTCCAGCGGGACCGGCGTGTCGTACGCGATCACCCCCTCCCGCATCACCAGCGCCCGGTCCGCGAGCAGCAGCGCCTCCTCCACGTCATGGGTGACCAGCAGCACCGCGCAGCCGCGCCGCTGCCACAACTCGGCCACCAGCCGCTGCGCCTTGATCCGGGTCAGCGCGTCGAGCGCGCCGAACGGTTCGTCGAGCAGCAGCAGATCCGGTTCCCGTACGAGCGCCCTGGCCAGGGAGGCGCGCTGGGCCTCGCCGCCCGAGAGCGTCTTGGGCCAGGCCCCCGACCGGTGACCGAGCCCCACCTCCGCCAACGCGCCCTCGGCGGCGTCCCGTTGGGGCTTGCCGTCGAGACCGAGCAGCACATTGCGCCAGACCCGCTTCCAGGGCATCAGCCGCGGCGCCTGGAACGCGACCGCGCGCCGCTTCGGTACGAGTACGGTCCCCTCGATCTCGCGGTCGAGGCCCGCCAGTACCCGCAGCAGGGTCGACTTGCCGCAGCCGCTGCGGCCGAGCAGCGCGGTGAACTCCCCGGGGCGCAGGGTCAGATCGAGCCGGTCGATCACGGGACGCCCGTCGAAGGCCCGGGTCAGCCCCTCGACCCGTACCGCCACCGCGCCGTCGGACACCGGACCCGTGCTCGCGGGGCTCACTTGCCCCGGAATGTCGGTCGCCATTGCAGCAGCAGCCTTTCGAGAGTGCGGACGACGGCATCGGCGAGCAGGCCCAGGAAGGCGTAGACGACCAGGCAGACGACGATGACGTCCGTACGGAAGAACTCCCTGGCCTGGTTCATCAGGAAGCCGATTCCGGCGTCGGCGTTGATGGACTCGCCGAAGACGAGGGCGAGCCAGGCGGTGGCGAGCGAGTACCGCAGCCCGGTCATCGCACCGGGCAGCGCGCCCGGCAGGACGACATGCCGTACGAGACCCCAGCGGCCGAGCCCCAACGACTGCCCCGCCTCGATGAGTTGTTCGTCGACGCCGCGAATTCCCGCGTACACATTGAGATAGAGATGGAAGGCCACCCCGAGCGCGATGAGCGCGATCTTCGGAGCTTCGCCGATGCCGAGCCAGATGATGAAGAGCGGGATCAGCCCGACCCAGGGCACGGTACGCAGCATCTGTACGGTCGCGTCGACCAGATCCTCGCCGAGCCGGGAGAGACCGGAGACCAGCGCGAGCGAGATCCCGATCACCCCGCCGAGCAGCAGCCCCACGGCCACGCGCTGGAGCGAGATACCCATGGCGGCCGGGAGGGTGCCGTCACTGATCAGCTCGCCGGCGGCCGCGGCGATGGTGCCGGGGGAGGCGAGGATGTCGGGGTGCAGCACCCCGGTCGTGCTGAGCACCTGCCAGCCGGCCAGGAGCAGCAGCGGCCCGACGGTACGCCGCAGCCAGCGCGGCGCGGCACGGCGCCGGGAGCCGGCCGCGGGCGTCACGGGCTCCAGCGCGAGGGGTTCGTTCTTCGCCGGCGCGGACAGGTCCGGCGGGGCGTGATCGATGGTCATGGCGGCTCCTCGGGCGGGGGAGGGGGAAGGAGCGGACGGAAGAGACGCGCGCTTCAGCGCCGGCGCGCGGGGATACGGCGACGGCACCCGGTCAGCGGGACACGCCGACCGGGACGACGGGAGAAACGGGGCGATGCCGGAGGGAAAGGCTCCGGAGGGAAAGGCCCCAGAGGGGAAGGACCCTGCGGGAGAAGGGCGTCAGCAGCCGCGACGACACGCGGCGGAAGCCACCCGCAGCAGGTCGATGTGACCGCGCGTGGTGAGCAGAGCTGAACGCAACATGCCGCAGAACGTAGCGAGCGTTTCCGGATCCGGTCAATGGCGTCTCGGCACGCGGACGCGCGTTCCCGCGGGGCGGGCGGGAAGATGGAGGCATGCCCGACGCATTCACCACCAGAACCCTGAACGTCACCACCGGAACCCATGAGGCGGTGACCGATCTGACCCATGCCTGCGAGGAATTCCTCCAGGACAGCGCGGCGGGCCGGGACGGCCTGCTGAACATCTTCGTACCGCACGCCACCGCGGGCGTGGCCATCATCGAAACCGGCGCCGGCAGCGACGACGACCTGCTCGCGGCGCTCCGGACCCTCCTGCCCGCCGACAACCGCTGGCACCACCGCCACGGCACCCCCGGCCACGGCAGAGACCATGTACTCCCCGCCCTGGTGCCCCCTCACGCGACACTGCCGGTGATCGGGGGACGCCTGGAACTGGGCACATGGCAGTCGGTCTGTCTGGTCGACACCAACAAGGACAATCCGAACCGTCAGGTCCGGTTGAGCTTCCTGGGCTGAGCGGGAATGCGCCCGCGCGGGAGCAGCCCCGGGCTCCCTGTTCGTCACC
Source organism: Streptomyces scopuliridis (assembly GCF_042790125.1). GTDB lineage: Bacteria > Actinomycetota > Actinomycetes > Streptomycetales > Streptomycetaceae > Streptomyces > Streptomyces scopuliridis_A. The sequence continues at coordinate 2,518 of NZ_JBHTZS010000045.1, read as the reverse complement.
CTCTTTGCTCTCCCGTCATGCCCTGCGGCTAGTTTGTAAGCAGGACAGGTACGCGGGCCCGTGGTGGCAGAGGTGCACGGGGGACGAGAGGTCGGGAAGAGTGTCGCTGCGCGGAGGCGATCCAGCCGAGATCGGCGGTTACGCGCTTGAGGCGCGGCTCGGCTCGGGGGGCATGGGCACGGTCTTTCTGGGCCGCACGGGTTCGGGGCGACCTGTCGCGATCAAACTGATCCACCAGCAGTTCGCGGGGGACGACGAGTTCCGCATCCGTTTCCGGCAGGAGGTGGCCGCGGCGAGGCGGGTGAGCGGCGCGTTCACCGCCGCCGTGGTCGATGCCGCCCCCGAGGCCGAGCAGCCGTGGATGGCCACGACCTATATCGAGGGGCAGACGCTCGCCCAGCGCATCGCGACGAATGGCCCGGTGAACGGAGCAGAGCTGAGGGGGCTCGCCATCGGGCTGGCGGAGGCGCTGCGCGACATCCACCGGGTGGGGGTCGTCCACCGTGACCTGAAGCCCTCGAACGTCGTGCTCTCGCCCGAGGGTCCGCGCGTCATCGACTTCGGCATTTCGCGCGCCGTGGACCAGCAGACGCTGACCATGACAGGGCGGGTCATCGGTACGCCGCCCTTCATGTCGCCGGAGCAGTTGCAGGCGCCGCGTGGCGTGGGGCCGCGGTCCGATGTCTTCTCGCTGGGAACGCTGCTGGTGTACGCGGCGACGGGCCACGGGCCCTTCGACGCGGACAGCCCGTACATGACGGCATATCAGGTGGTGCACGAGGAGCCTTCGCTCGGTGCCGTGCCGGAGGCGTTGCGCGCGGTCGTCGAGCCGTGCCTGGCCAAGGAGCCGGAGGGGCGGCCCTCGACGGACGAACTCCTCGTGCTGCTGCGGGACCTGCCGGCCGACCTCGGCGGGACCGACGCGAACGGGGTGGGCGCGGGCCGCGTCCGCGACATGGTCACCCAGCATGACTTCGCGGCGCCGGCCACCCCGGCGCCGATTGCCCCGACCACCGCCCCGGCCGGTCCCGGTACGGGGAGCACCGGCGCTCCCGTCGGCCGCCGTCTGCGTCGCCGGTGGCGTCCCGTGCTCGCGACCGTGGTCGCGGTGGCCGCGATCGGCGGGGGAGCCGCAGCGCTGAGGGCGGGCGGCTCCGGGGCGGACAGCGGCGGCGACAAGAACAACGGTGTCGCGGCGCCGGGTGCCGCGCATGAGGACGGCTTCGAGCCGTGGCGCACGTCTGTGCTGGGCGGTCGCGAGGACATTCCCGACGAGCTGCGGTGCGTCGCGCGCGGCGACGCGCTGTTCTGCGGAGGCGGCGGTGTGGTCGCGACCCGTATCAGGCCCTTGGACGGCTCGCGGGTGTGGACGGTGAACAGTCCGGGCGTCCCCGTCCAGGGGATGCACCTGGTGGGCGCCACCGACGACACGGTGCTCGGATACCGTTTCGCCGACCAGGACGCCCCGCAGGGCCCTCCCAGTGAGGTGGTGGCCATCGACGCGAACGATGGCCGGGAACTGTGGGCCGTGCCGTCCGGTGCCCAGTCGCAGGCCGTCACGGGCCGGACTCAGGACGCCGTTGTGGTCGGCTCCGCCGTTGTGACGGTCGACGCTTCCAACTCCCGCTTCGAGGCCCGGGACGCGCACAGCGGGACGGTTGACTGGAAGACGCCGTTCCCCGCGGGCACACAGTGCGCTCCCGTCCCGGTGGGCCCCGAGCTTTTCGCGATGTGCGCGACGGATGCGGAGGTGGATGCCTTGGAGGTGCGCCACCCCACCCTGTACGCGGTCGACCGCGCCTCGGGAAATCTGGGCAGGCCCATCGCGGTGGACGGCCCCGCCGTGCCCATGGGCGTCGCCGACGGCAGGCTCGTACTTCTTCAGGTGCGCATGGAGGGACCGGAGCTGGCCGGCTACGACGGGGTGGCGCGGGTCCACCCGGCCTCGCGGAAGGTCACGTACTCCCGGCTGGCCAAGACGTACTCGGGGACGCCCGGCATGGCGGACGGCACCCTCTACGTGAGCAGGCAGATCGGTCTCGTCACGGCGCTCGACCCCGCGACGGGCCGGGAGAAGTGGTCCCGGCAGACGGGCGTGGAAGGTGCGTCGGGTCCCGTGGCGGCACGTGGCGCACTGTATTTCAGCTCAGCCACCGGCCGGGTGGTCGCGCTGGCGCCGCACGATGGCAAACCCCTGTGGACCACAGATCCGCAGGCCGACGGTTTGACGGGTGAGCAGGGCGCCAGCCCGCGCGTGACCGTCGCGGGGCGTGCGGTGATCGTGGCCGCGGCCGAGAACACTCTCTTCGCCTTCGACGCGCGGAAGCCGCCGAAGTCGGGCTGACCCGGGCGGGACCGCGTCGGGCCGGGTCCGGGCCGAGCCCGCCCGTACGGAAAAGCGCCGCGCGCCCGGGGTTTTGCCCGGGGGCCCGGCGCGTGGGGTGTGGCTGTTAAGGGGCAGGGGGGGGCATAGGGGGGGTGGTCTACACCCCGTGCACGTCGAAAGAGTGGTTATGCG
>NZ_JBHTZS010000044.1:0-46845 GCF_042790125.1 Streptomyces scopuliridis | reverse complement strand
GAGCCGACGTGCTCTTCGCGATGCTCCGCGACGGCACCTTCTACGACCCACAGCCCGCCCCATCAGCTTGACGAAACCCATAGGGGCACCCCCCCCCGCCCCGGAAGCAGCCCGCTGCTGATCCGCCGCAATCGCAGCACTGGCGAACTCGCCTACTACCGCTGTTGCTCGCCCGCCGCGGTGCCGCTGGCCGAGTTGGTGCGAGTCGCTGGATCAAGGTGGCGGGTGGAGGAGTTCTTTCAGTCAGGAAAAGGCCTGGCCGCTCTGGACGAGCACCAGGTCCGCCGCTACGCGTCCTGGTCCCGCTGGGTCACCCTCGCCTGGGTGGACAACGTGCCGCGGCGGCCGGAGCAGATTCGGGTAGAGCACGCCGAGTACTTCGCCGACAGCGTTGCCGCGATGATGCAGGAGCTGTACGCGTGGCGGTTCGTCGAGCATGTCGCGGACGCACTGTGGCTGATGCCGCCCACCGGACGGGTGCCGAGCGAAGCACTCGACGTCCTGCGGGTGCGCATCCCGGGCCAGCCCCGGCATGTGACCGGCCACTCGGAGGGTGAGCTACGGCGCCTGGTGGCCGCCGCCCGTGCGGACGTGGCCGCGATGCGTAAGCGGATCACGCACGGGCGGGCTCCACTCGCCGCCCCGGACGGCGGGCCGGATGCCGGGCGGCTGCGGACCGCGGTACGCGCGGCGCGCGAGCCCCGTCTGTCAGCATCCGGCGCGCCTCATTCCGAGTACAGCCGCGGTTCGCGTTCACTGCGCCGCACCAGGAGCATCCGCTCCCGCTCGTTAATCACGACGGCGGCAGCCAGTCGCTCGCGCCGAGGATCTCCAGGTGCATGGTTCCTCGGTCCCTCGCCGGTGCTGAGTCCGAAGGGTCCGTCATCCAGGAAGGCGCCCGCCGTACCGGCGCGGACCGAACCGCTCTGCGCACTCGCTCCCATCGTGCCACGCCTCCGGTCCGGGCAACGGCGGCTTCGTGACGCCTCGGAGATCGCCAGAACACAAGCCGAAGGACGTCTCGTGTTCATCACTTCATCCCGGAAGCGTTGATGAACGCGAGTTCAGTACCCGATGAACGCGCGTTCAGGGCGTGTGGGAGCTACTGGCCGCGCTGGGCGGCAAGGGATCTGAACGGAAGAAGTCGATGCGCAAGATCATCACTACCACTGTGGCGGTGCTCGTCACCGGACTGATCGCCACGGGTTGTACCTCGCCGGCGTCGGCAGGAAATACGGGTGGTGCCAAGAGTCTCGTGGTGTACAGCAACTCCGTGTCGGACGGACGTGGTGACTGGCTGAAGAAGGAGGCGGACAACGCGGGGTTCAAGCTCCAGCTCGTGGACCTCGGCGGCGGTGACATCCGAAACCGGCTGCTCGCCGAGAAGGCCAACCCGATCGCCGACGTCACCTTCGGCCTGAACAACGTCTACTTCGAGAGCCTCAAGAAGGACCACGTCCTCGACGCGTACACACCCTCCTGGGCCGACAAGGTTGACGCCTCGGCGGGCGATCCGGACGGCAAGGAGTTCTGGCCGATCGTCCGCGAGCCGGTCATGCTGGTCTACAACAAGGCCGTGTACGCCAACCCCGGCCAGGCGCCGTCGGACTGGCCCGACTTGTGGACCAAGGAGCAGTTCGCCAAGCGGTACGAGGTGCCCTCCGACCTCGGCGGCGCCACCAGCCAGATGGTCCTCGCCGGCATCCTCAGCCGCTACCGCGACGACAAGGGCGACCTCGGCGTCAGCAAGGCGGGATGGGACGCGGTGAAGGCGTACTTCCACAACGGCGTCCCCGCCGTCACCGGCACCGACCTGTACGCGCAGATGGCGTCCGGCAAGGTCGACGCCGGGCAGATGTGGCTGGCTGGCAAGGCCACTCGCGAGGAGCAGTACAAAGTGTCGACCGAGGCGGTGCACCCGAAGGTCGGCGTTCCGGTGATCGTCCAGCAGGTCGGGCTCGTGAAGGGCACCAAGAAGTCCACCGAGGCGAAGCGGTTCATCGACTGGATCGGCAGCGCGAAGGTCCAGGCCGCCTGGTCCAGGCAATTCCAGACCGTACCGACGAACAAGGACGCGCTGGCCCAGGCCGACCCGTCCGCAGTCAGCGCGACCGACTCCTTCACCGAGCAGGACATCGACTGGCCGTTCGTGGCCCAGCGCCTCGACCAGTGGGTCGAGAAGATCGAACTGGACTACCTGTCGAGCTGACACCGCGCCGCGCGGGGCGTCCGCCCCGCGCGGCCGCTCCGCCTCCTGGGACGCCTCCCATCCCGTCACATCCGTACCCGCCAGACCCGAGGACCCACATGATCACCTTTGCCGACGTGACGGTGAGGTTCGACAGCTTCACGGCGCTGCCCGCCTTCTCCCTCCATGTGGAGGAGGGTGAGTTCTTCACGCTGCTCGGGCCCTCCGGCTGCGGCAAGAGCACCGCGCTGCGTGCCCTCGCCGGCTTTGTCGACCTCAGTGCCGGCGACATCCATGTCGCGGGCAAGAAGATCACCCATCTGCCCAGCGGCAAGCGCGAAGTGGGCATGGTCTTCCAGAACTACGCCCTGTTCCCCGGAATGAACGTACGCGAGAACATCGCGTTCGGCCTGCGGGTGCAGAAGCTGTCCAAGGCCGAGACCGACCGCCGGGTGGCCGAAATCGCCGAGCGGGTGGATCTGTCGCGGCAGCAGCTCGACAAGCAGGTCGCGGAGCTGTCCGGCGGCCAGCAGCAGCGGGTGGCCATCGCCCGCGCCCTGGTGCTGCGCCCCAAGGTGCTGCTGCTCGACGAGCCGCTGTCGAATCTCGATGCCAAGCTCCGCCGCCAGTTGCGCGTGCAACTGAAGGAACTACAGACCCAGTTCGGCATCACCACCGTCTACGTCACGCACGACCAGGACGAGGCCCTGTCGATGAGCGACCGCATCGCGGTCCTCGACCAGGGGCGGATCGAGCAGATCGGCACCCCGCAGGACATCTACGAGCGTTCGGCCACCGAGTTCGTGTGCACCTTCGTCGGTGAGGTGAACCGGCTGAGCCGGGCCCTGGTCGGCACGCTCGTCACGGCCGGCGCCTCCGGTCTCGACGCCGACGCCACCACTTATGCGCGGATCGAGAAGGTCAAGGTGGTCCGGCCCGGCACCGCGCACGCGGGGATCGCCGTTCCCGCCACGGTGGACTCACACACGTATCACGGCATGCACAACGTGTGCCATCTGCGCACCGAGCACGACCGGCTGCGGGCGGTGCTGACGGCCCACGACGGCTGGCGGCCCTGTACCGGCGAGCGGGTCGACCTCGTCGTCGACCCGGACTCCCTCCTGCAGTACCCGGGCGCGAACGCCGGTTCGCAGGATGTCGTCGCGGTGGCCGGGGCGACACGGTGAACCGCTCCGCGCGGAGGATGCCCCGCTCACCGCTGGTGCTGGTGACCGGCGCGCTGCTGCTCTGGTTCGTCTTCGCCTTCCTGGTCTTCCCGAACCTCGTCGTGCTGCGGGAGATCTTCCTTCCCGACGGCTCGTTCAGCACCCGTGCCTTCGCCCGGCTATGGTCCTCCGACCGCGCGCGGGCCTCGCTGCTCAACAGCTTCCTGCTGGCCGCCCTGCTGTCCGTCACGGTCAACGCCGTCGGCGTCTTCGTCGTCCTGGCGACCCGTTACTTCGCCGTGCGCGGCGCCCGGCTGCTGTGGCTCGGCTACGCGACCACCCTGGTCTACGGCGGAGTCGTGGCCGTCTCCGGCTACACCTTCGTCTACGGCGAGCACGGCTTCGTCACCCGCCTGCTGTCTGCCGTGTTCCCGGGCATGGACCCGGCGTGGTTCTCGGGCATGCCGGCCGTGGTGATGGTGATGACCCTCACCGGTACCAGCTATCACCTGCTGTTCCTCACCTCGGCCCTGGGCCGGGTGGACCACCAGACCATCGAGGCCGCCCAGCAGCTCGGTGCCTCGCCCTGGCGGATTCTGCGCCAGGTGGTGCTGCCGGTGCTCAAGCCCACCTTGTTCGCCGTGACCGTGCTGACCTTTCTCGGTGGACTCACCGCCTTCGCGGCACCGCAGGTCATCGGCGGACGGGACTTCCAGACGATCACCCCGATGATCTTCACCTTCGCGGGCATCCCGTCCTCCCGCGACCTCGCCGCCACCCTGGCCGTCCTCCTCGGTGTGGCCACGCTGATCCTGCTGACGGTGCTCAACCGGATGCAGGCGGGCGGGACGTACTTCTCCGTCTCCAAGGTGCCCACGGCACTGCGCCGGCAGCGGATAGGCGACCCGGTGGCCAACGCCATCGTCCATGTCCTTGCCTACGCGCTGTTCGCCGCCTACCTGATCCCGCCGTTGCTGATCGTGGTGTTCTCCTTCACCGACGCCTCGACCATCGCCTCTGGCCGGATCACCACGGGCAGCTTTACCCTTGCCAACTACAGTCAGGTGCTGACCGACGCGACCGCTTCCTGGCCCTTCGTGGTGAGCATCGGGTACGCGGCCGTCACCGCGACCGTCGTCATCGCCCTGATGCTGTTCGTGGCCCGGGTGCTGCACAAGTACGTCAACCCAGTCACCGTCGCCGTGGAGTACCTGCTGCACATCCCCTGGATGCTGCCGAGCACTCTGACGGCGCTCGGCCTGATCGTCACCTACTCCGTGCCCCGGTCCGCGGCCGGCGGCAGGGTGCTCACCGGCACGCTGGCGCTGCTGGCCGTCGCGTACATCGCGGCGAAGATCCCGATCACGCTGCGCATGCTCAAGGCGGCCTACGCCGGCATCCCGGACTCCCTGGAGGAGGCCGCCGCCCTGCTCGGCGCGGGCGGCCTGCACACCTTCCGGCGCGTCCTGCTGCCCCTGGTACTGCCGACCGCCGCGGCCGTCAGCGCGCTCAACTTCAACAGCCTGCTGGACGACTACGACATCTCCGTCTTCCTCGCCCACCCGCTGTACGAACCGCTCGGCATCGCCATCCAGAACGCCACCCGCAACGAGGGCAGCGGCGACAGCACGGCCCTGACCCTGGTCTACGCGGTGCTCCTGATGGCCGTCTCCAGCGTCGCCATGTGGTTCGTCTACGGCCGCCGTTCCGGCACCGGGCTCAACAGGCGGCGCAACCGGCGGTCCGGCCGGTGGCGTGCCCGGTCGCTGACCGCGGCGACCGACCCTAAGCAGACCCTGCCCGCCATGGACGGCGACACCGCCGCACTCGCCCGCCGAACCCCCGCCGTCTGACCTTCACATACACAGCAGAGGAACACCAACACCATGTTCGGGCATCCCCGGTACCAGGACGTCAACGCGCTGCTCAACGCACACCTCGCGCAGCGCACCCCGCTGATCTGCGTGCACCGCGGCACCGGGCTCGGCAACGTGCCGGAGAACACCGCCGACGCCATCGAGGCCGCGCTCCGCCAGGGTGCCGACATGGTCGAGTTCGACGTCATCGGCTCGTCCGACGGAACGTTCTTCGTCTTCCACGACGGCACCGAACCGCACGCCTTCGACCGCGAGGACGACATCCGCGCGCTCGGCTCGGCAGAGATCCGCGCGCTGCGCTACCGGTGGAGCAGCCACGCGGCCGGCCTCTCCGAACTGGCCGAGGTCCTGGCCCGCTTTCGGGGTGAGACGCTGTTCAACGTGGACCGGTCCTGGTGGTACTGGGACCAACTGCTGCCCTTCGCCGACCGGTTCGACATGGCTGGGCAGCTCGTCCTCAAGAGCCCGGCGGATCGGCAGTGGCTGGACAAGCTGCGCCGGCACCCCGTTAAGTACCCGTTCGTGCCGATGGTCCGCTCCCGCGCGGACCTCGACACCGTCCTCGGCGATCCGGACATCAACCTCGTGGGCGTCGAACTCATTGCGCGTCACCCAAAGGACCAACTCGCCGACCCCGGCGTCATCGCCGAGATGCACCAGCGGGGACTGCTGTGCCTGCTCAATGCGATCAACCTCCCCGACGGGGTACCCCTGTACGCCGGGATCGACGACCACACGTCCGTCTTCGGCGATCCGGACGACGGATGGGGCCGGCTCATGGAGCGGGGGGCGGACATCATCCAGACCGACTGGCCCGACCTGCTCGGCCGCTACCGGCAGCGGGTGCGCGGCACCGCCGTGCGCGAGTACGGCAGGTGGGGCGGTCGGTGCCCCAGCGGCAACGGATAGGCTGACCAGGTGACATCGGGCATGGACAACAAATCCCCTTCACCTCTGAAAGTGACCATGGCGGCGGTCGCCACGGAGGCGGGGGTCTCCCGGGCGACGGCTTCACGGGTCTTCTACGGTTCGACGCCTGTGGCCGAGCACACCCGTCAGGCCGTGTTCGCGGCGGCGGAGCGGCTCGGCTACGTGCCCAACACCATGGCGCGATCGCTGGCCGCGCGCGGCTCCGACCTTCTCGGCCTGCTGCTGCGCGCGCCGGACAACCCCGCCTACGGGCTGCTCTTCAGTGAACTACAGGCCCATGTCAGCGCGGCCGGACTGCAGATGGTCACCGTGGCACCATCACGCAATGAGGGCGCGCACTTCGAGCGCCAGGCACTCAACCGGCTGCTCGGGCTGCGCGTCGGCGGTATGTTCCTGGCCACGAGTGTCATCCGCGCCGAGATGCTCGAACCCTTCCTGGACCTGGTGCCGGTCGTGGTCGTCGGCCGGCCGGAGTCGCACCCCGGCATTCACAGCGTCTCCTACGACGAGGACCACAACGCCGAGCTGCTTGCCGACGCCGTTGCAGCGGCGGGGCATCTCAGCGCTGCGGTCGTGGTCCCCGAGCACTCGGTCTCCGAACACCGCCGTGGCATGGCGTTGGCCCGGGGCCTTGCCGAACGTGGGGTGCGGGTGCACCGGATCTCTTCCCCCACCTTCGGCAGTCTGGACGAAGGTGGCCAGGAGATCGTGGCCCTGCGGCGCCAGGGACGGATCACCGCCGCTATGTTCCCCTCGGACTGGCGGCTGCTGACTTTTCTGACGCTGGCACAGGAGGCGGGCCTGAAGGTGCCGGACGACCTGTCCCTCACCGGCTTCGACGGCATCATGCCCGGCATCGACCTGCTGGGCTTCACCACCGTCCGTATCCCGGTGGAGGAAGCGGCACGCCGGGCTGTCGAAGTGATGCGCACCCAACTCCAGGAGCGCACGCGGCCCCAGCACGAACTCCTCCCGGGCACCCTGATTCGGGGCCGCACCCTCGGCCCGGCCCCCGTACTCCGCTGAGGACACCGTACGAGCAGCGGCGGGCGGACGAACTCGATGAGGGCAGAGTGCCTCGCGGAGCAGGGATTGGCGACGTCCTCCTGGATGCGTCTGCACCCTGCCGGACAGGCACTGCACGCGGTGCGGGCCGAGATCGCACTCATCCGGGGGGACTACAAGGGGCTGCTCGCGGACCATGCACCGGCCCGGCGACCGGGATCTTCTGCTCTGGCCTCCTTCGCACTGCACGCCCTCACCGAACCGGGGTGCTTCGAGGAGGCGCGGCGGCTGGTCCGGGACGGGGATCTCGACCCTTGGGGCGACGTGTGGGAGCTGAGCCGCTTCCGGTACGCCAGTGGTGTCCTGCGAGCAGCTCAGGGCGACGTCTCGGGGGCGTTGCACGACTTCCTCGACCGCGGCCGCCGACTCTCAGCACCCGCGGGCATGAGCCCGTTTCTCCTGCCGTGGCGTACGGCCGCGGCGATGTGCCGGCTCGCCAAAGGAGACCGCTCTGCGGCGCTGGCCCTGGCACGGGAAGCGCTCCGTCTGGCTCGAACATGGAACGCTCCTCGATCCGTCGGACGCGCTGCACGGAGTAGCCGTCGCGACCCCGGGACGGGACGGGCTCGAACTGGGAGCAGAGGCCGTGCGCATCCCGCGGCAGTCCCACGGCACCCGGGATCTGATCTCGGCACTGCTCAGTCACGGTCGGCAGCTGGCCGCCTCGGGCCGGCGGACGCAGGCGCGCGAGCACTGTCAGGAGGCAACCTGTCATGCGGAGCGGCTCGGTTCGGTGCGTCTGCGTACCGACGCCGAGAGGGATCTGCGTACCGTGGGAGTCCGCCGTCCCTCGGCGTCATTCACAGGGTCCGAATCCCTCACGGGATGTGAGCGCCGCGTCGCCGAACTCGCCGCCCGGGGCCACACGAACACCGAGATCTCCCATCTCCTCCAGGTCACGCGACGCACGGTCGAAAGCCACCTGACGAGGGGCTGCAGCGAGCTGGGCATCAACGGCCGGGACGAGTTGCGGACGGCTCTGCGCGGGATGGAGGAGGACCAGTGACACCGATCGCCTCACGCCCGACCCGCGGTCCTGGCCGGCACCACTCGGCCTGCTCGGCGCCAACGGCGCCAGCGGCTCCAACAAGACATCGACCGTGGAACGGCTGGAGGGGACTGACCGCTCCGGCCGGCGGGCGTGCGCGTCCTCGGGCACGACCCGTACACCGAGCGGGCCGCCGTACGCCCCCGCACCGGCGTGATACTTCAGGAAGGCGTCTTCCCTTCCGAGCTGACCGTCGCGGATACCGCCCGAATCTGGGCGGGGACCGTGAGCGGCGCCCGTTCGCCGACCGACGTGGACACCTGGGAGTTGGTGAGCGCGCTGCGCGAGGGCGGGACGACGGTGCTGCTGACCACGCACTACCTGGAGGAGGCCGAGCACCTCGCCGACCGCCTCGCGATCATGCACGCGGACGGATCGCCACCTCCGGGCCCCCCGCCGAAGTCACCGCCACCCAGCCGGCCCGGATCTCCTTCCAGCTCCCCGATGGCTACTTCGTCGGCGACCTCCCGCCGCTCGCCGAACTCGGCATCAGCGACCACGAGGTCGACGACCGGATGGTCAAGCTGCAACCCCGTAAACTCCAGCGCGCCGCCACCGGACTGCTGACCTGGGCCGCCGAGGCCCGGGTGGAGCTGCGCAGACTGGACGTGCGGTCGGCCTCCCTCGAAGAGGCCTTCCTGCGGATCGCCGAAGAGGTTTCCGCCGGAGGCCCGGCTCGGGGATCTCCACGGCAAGCGTCGCATCCTGTATGCGTTCGGTGAGCGCGGCTGTGTCCAGCGCATTAGGGCTTGCCCGTCCCCGGGGTGGATCCGCCGCACGGCCCGGCGACGCCGCCGCTCTTTGGGCATGTCCCGGTTCCCGTTACTCGCTCGGCTCCGCCGCGCAGGCGAGGTCCTGCGGCGGGCGTTGCCCGGTGGTCAGGAATCCCGTCACCGCGTCGTTCGCGCACGTGCTGAGGCCGAACGGATAGACGCCGTGACCGCCCTGGTCGGCCGTCACCATCGTGGCCCGCTTCCCGAACGCGTTCCGCAGCTTCCGGGCGCCGGCCAGCGGTGTCCCCGGGTCGCGTTCGTTCTGCACCATGAGCACGTTCGACGGGCCCCGGTCACCGATGCGTACCGGCGGTTCGACCCGCTTGTCCGGCCAGAACGCGCAGGGTCCGATGCTGGCCGTGGACCCGCCCAGCATCGGGTACTTCAGCCGGTCGACCGCGACGTTGCGCTGATAGTCCCGGACCGTCCCCGGCCAGCGTGTATCACCGCATATCACTGAAAGGCGGGAGGCCAAGCTGTTCTCTATGTTCTCCGGCAACGGCAGTGTGGGCGGAGGCTGGTCCTTCTCGAGCGCTTGCCATGTGACGGCCAGCAGGTGCATGGTCGCATCGCTGTAGAGGTACTCGAACGTGATCCCGCGGAACAACGTCCCGTCGATGCCCTGGACCGGCTTCGCCTCCAACCGCTTCGCCAGGTCGAAGAACTTCGCGGTCACCTGCTCCGGCGTGGTGCCCAGACCGTACTCGGGACGCGCGGCCGCGAACGCCGCGAAGTCCGGGAACCGGTCCTCCATCCCACGGGCGAACAACCGCGTGGCCGTGACGTCGTACCCGCCCGGGCCCAGGTTGCTGTCGAGCACGACCCGGTCGCCGCGCTCGGGGAACATCGTCGTGTACACCGCACCGAGGTAGGTGCCGTACGAATGACCGAGGTACGAGAGCTTCGGCTCGCCCAGCGCCACCCGGATCCGGTCCATGTCGCGCGCGGTGTTCGCGGTGGTGGTGTGCGGCAGCATCCACGCCGTCCGCGAGGTGGCGCACTGCTTGGCGATGGTCCGCGCGTACTTCGCCTCCCTCGTGACATCGGCCGCGGTGTGCGCGAACGACGCGAGGTTGCGGCGTGCCACCTGTTCCGGCGTCAGATCGCAGGTCACCGGCGCGCTGCGGCCGACGCCGCGCGGGTCGAAGCCGATCACGTCGTAGGAGTCCAGCACCTTCTGGGGCAGCCCTGAGCCAGCGAGAAGTGCCGGGTAGTCGAGTCCCGTACCGCCGGGGCCGCCTGGATTGGTCAGCAGCACGCCGCGGCGCTGCGAGGGGTTCTCGCTCGCCAGTCGCGAGATCGCGATCTCGATCTGCCGGCCGTCGGGATCCCGGTAGTCGAGGGGGACTTCGAGCGTCGAGCACTGGAGACGGGGCGAGGCTATGTCCTCCGGGCACGGGCCCCACCGCACGGTGTCCGGCGTCGCCGCCGACGACACTCCCGGAATCGCGGTCACCGCCACCGCGGTGGCGGCAAGGGCGAGGGAGAGTGTTCTGCGCATCTGATGTCCTCCTGAAGGGGCGCCGCGGGGACGCCGGAATCGAGGGTTCGGAACGCGCGCCGTCAGGTCCTGCCGGCCCGTGGAGGCCGGCCGGACAGGGCATGGCGCGTGACGGGATTGCGTCAGGCCGGTTCTCGGCAGTGGATTTCTCCGGAATCACCGGGCCGACCGGTGTCCGGTTGCCGGTGGGTGTGTGCCCAGCCACCGAGCACCATCGCGACGAGCGCGATGGATCCGAGAAGAGTCACCCGGCCGGCAAGGCCGCCCGGGACCCAGTCGAAGATGCCCCACAGCAGCTCGGAGTCCCGGTCGAGCAGACCGTGGATCACCGCTTGGGCGGCCAGGGCCGTGATCACCATCCCCACCGCCTCAAGGGCTCCGAAGCCACCCTCGCGCATCGCGCTTCTCCGTCTCGTGTTCGGTTGTCTCGGCACGTGAACGAGTCTGTCCGTGAGGCGCGGCCTCCACATCAGCCCGACGGCTCGAAAGGCCTTCGACCACAGGCGAGACGGTCATTCGACTTTGGTCCAGGGGGTATCAGCCCCCGGTCCGATTCACCGGACATACGGTGTCGCGATAATGGCCAGGTGGACACGGACATCGCACCATGGCTCAGGTGGTGGCCGCAGGCCTGGCGGCTGGCAGCGGCCGCGGCAGTGGGCCTACCGGTCTGGCTCGCCACCGGTGTGCTGCTGAAGTGGCAGGCGGCCGGAACGGGCTCCTGGTTCCTGATCGGTGATCCGCTGGTGGCGCTCGGCTGCTTGACGGCGCTTGTGTGGCGGCGGCGGTTCCCGCTCGCCGTCGCCATGACGGTCGCGGTCGCGTCGACCGCGTCGGCACTCGCCACCGGCGCCGCGCTCGTGGCGCTGGGTTCGGTCTCCACCCGTCGCCGTCCGGTGGAGATCGGGGTCGTCGGGCTGGCCTACGTGACAGCGTCACAGTTCGCCGTCGGGCTCTACCCGGTCCAGGGCCCGAGCCCGCCCGGCCCGTGGTGGGTCCAGCTCGCGCTCTCGGCACTGACCGCGGGCATCGCGGCGGCCGTGGGCATGGCCATCGGCGCGCGGCGTGCCGAAGTGCGCTCCCTGCGGGACCGGGCGGAGAGCGCGGAACGGGAACAGACCGCGCGAGCGGCGCAGGCACGGGCCCTGGAACGCAACCGGATCGCGCGCGAGATGCACGACGTGCTCGCGCACCGGATCTCCCTGGTCGCCATGCAGGCCGGGGTGCTGGACCACCGCGGCGACCTCACAGCGGAGGAGAACCGCGTGCTGGTCCGCTCCATCGCCGACGGCTCCCATCAAGCCCTGGAGGAACTACGGGATGTCCTCGGTGTGCTCCGGGCCGACCCGACCCGCCCGGAACCACCACAGCCCTCCCTCGACCGCATCCCCGAACTGGCGGCCGACGCCCGCGCATCCGGGCTGGACGTCACACTCACCACCAGCCTGACGGCAGATCCGCCCGACGTCGTAGGGCGAACCTGCTACCGGATCGTCCAAGAAGGACTGACCAACGCCGCCAAACACGCCCCGGGCGCACACATACACATCACCCTCGAAGGAACAGAAGGCGACAGACTAGAGGTCACTGTCCGCAACTCCCCAGCCATCACAGAAAACGCGCGACCACCGGCGTCGGGATTTGGCCTGCTCGGCCTCGGCGAACGAATCACCCTCGCCGGCGGAACACTCGACCATCACCCCACACCCGACAACGGATACGTCCTCACCGCACGACTACCCTGGCCGAACCCCACCCACGAAAAGAGAACATGAGTGGACAGCGAGCGGCAGCCGGTGCGCGTCGTCATCGTCGACGACGACCAACTGGTGCGCGTGGTGCTGCGGCTTGTCATCGACGGCGAACCGGACCTGACCGTCGTCGCGGAGGCAGCCGACGGGGACGCCGCGATCACCGTGGTGGATGAGCAGCGGCCGGACGTCGTGCTGATGGACGTGCGGATGCCCGGCCGTGACGGTCTCAGCGCGACCCGGGAAATCCTCACCCGCCGGGCGCCACCCCGGGTGCTCATGCTGACCACGTTCGACTCCGATGCTCTGGTGCTCGGCGCGCTGGAAGCAGGAGCACTCGGGTTCGTCCTCAAAGACACCCCACCGCCTCGGATTCTCGACGCGGTGCGGACCGTCGCGGAGGGCAACCCCGTACTGTCTCCAGCGGCCACGGCACGGGTGATCGCCGCAGCCACCGGTCCACGGTCCTCCTACGCTCGCGACTCGTCCCGGGAAGCCGCACGGAAACGGCTGGCCGCGCTGACCGAACGAGAACTCGAAACCGCCCGGGCCATCGCGGACGGGCTGGGCAACCCGGAGATCGCCCGGAGGCTCCACATCACCATCGCGACCGTCAAGGCACACACAGGCAACCTGTTCGCCAAGCTGGCGGTCGAGAACCGGGTACAGATCGCGCTCCTGGTTCGCGACGCGGAGGAATGACGGACCCCGCGACGAGGTGAACCTTGAGCGGACCCAGGCCCTTTCAGCGGCAGGTCGAGCTGCTGGCCACCATTCCCTGGGTGAGCGCGCACACCGCCAAGGTGATCCTCGCCGAGATCGGCGCGGACATTCGGCCGCTTCCCCTCGGCCGGCCACCTCGCCTCCTGGGCAGGGGTGTGTCCGGGCAACCACAAGTCCGCGGGCAAGGGCCCGTCAGGCCGCACCCGCCCCGGCGCCCCGTGGCTCAAGGGCTGAAGCCTGAGCGGCCCTTCGAGGACAAGGAGAGCTTCGTACTTTCGGCTGACATCCAGGCCTCACATTCCACCTTCTGACCGAACCGGGCAGGGCCGCCGTGCGTGAACGACAAGCAAACCACCTACCTGCAGGAGTTGCCGTGATGCCCTCCCTGACCAGTCCCGTTGCCAAGTTGCTGCTGACAGCTTCAGCCCTGTCGTTGACCGCCGTCACTGGCTGCGGTGTGTTCGGAGGGAGCTGGGACGTCAAGCTCGAAGTGATAGGTGAGGGAAGCGGTAACGTCAGCGTATCAAGTTAGGCGAGGTGAGGTGACGTATGTCCTGACTGACAACTCCCGTCAAGTCGAGCGGAATCGCCCCCAAGAGGAGGTCACATGGCGGTCGAAGTGAGCGACATGGCCGAGCGAACCTGGATCCGGCCCGACAACGCCAAGCTGATCGGCCGGCCGAATTCCGCTCCTCGCCATGAGATCCGTGTCACCGGCGTTCGGAGGAACCGCCGTTCCTCTCGCCATCACCTGGCTGGTATGAGGAACAACCTATCTGGCGATCGCGTTCGGGCTGCGTGGCACGGAATCCCTCACGCTCTGCTTCGGTCCGGTTTCTGACGGCGGGTCTGCTGCTGTGTGGCTTGGCCGAAAGCCGCCACGAGCCGCGGCTGACGGCACCTCGGCGACGGCGGGCCACGCTCGTCCGGGTACTGCTCCTCTCCGTGGGCATGGGCGGCGTGGCGTTGGCCGAGGTGTATGTCGACTCGGGCACGCCGGCCTCGTTCATCGCCACGGTTCCGCTGTGGAGGGTGTTGCTGAACACCGCAAGGGGACGGCCGACGCGCGGCGCTGAATGGGCCGGGTCCGGCTCGGCCTGGCGGGCGTCGCCGTGCTGCCGGCCGGATTCGGACGCGGTGAGCTGACAGGCGCAGCGATCCTCCTGCCGGCCGCCATATGCTGGGTACTGGGCTCCCATCTGGACGACCACTCTGCCGGAACGCGTGGACCAGCCGCGCAGATGCTCGCGCGCGGTGCTAGCTAGTACTGCAACGGTCTTTTGTGTGACGGTGGGTCGGTTTCTGGTGGTGTGTGGCCTCGTTGTTTGTAGTGGCTGGTGCGTGCCTGGTGTTGTAGTAGGCGATGTCCTCCGGCCGGCGGACGCTGCGGCGGGCGATGACCCAGTGCTGCCGGTCGGGCCGGTGCCAGGGGCGGACTTCGACGCGGGCCCAGTCGAACACGCGCGGGCCGTGGGCGCCGTTGCCGCACGAGCGGCGTTTCCACTTCTGCCGGGGCAGTTCCGGGAACAGGTCGCGGACGGGGTGGTCGATGGCCCAGCGTGTGACGACGGTGTCGTGCCGGGCGGCGGCCATGATGTGGAAGACGTCGGCCTGTTCGAGTTCGTGCCGCCAGCCCTTGCTGTAGCCGTAGGCGGCATCGGCCGTCAACCAGCCGAACGGGATCTTCTCCGCGATTGCGCGGCGGACCATCGCTTTCGCTATGGCTGCCTTGGTCTCGAAGCCGGTTGCATCGTCGATACCGGCCCGGCGGCACCGCTCGCGGTCGTCTGTCCACGACGTGGGCAGATACAGGCGGCGGTCGATCAGCGTGCGCCCGCGGTCGGTGCAATGGGCGAGGAAGACGCCGATCTGACAGTTCTCCGTGCGTCCCGCGGTGCCGGAGTACTGCCGCTGGACCCCCGCCGACCGCACGCCCTTCTTGAGGAAGCCGGTGTCATCCACGCCTCCAGGATTCGGGGTCAAGGCCCGTCTAGACTTCCCCGACCGACTGGCGGAAGGCTGGCGCTATGCGGAGACTGCTCTACGGCATGAACCTGTCCCTGGACGGCTATGTCGCCGCGCCCGGCGACGACCTCAGCTGGAGCGAGCCGAGCGACGAGCTGTTCCAGTGGTGGCTCGACCAGGAGCGGGCGATCAGCCTGTTGCTGTACGGGCGCAAACTGTGGGAGACCATGAGCGCCTACTGGCCGACCGGCGACGAGCAGCCGGGCGTCACTCCAGCGCAGACCGAGTTCGCACGGAACTGGCGAGACACACCGAAGGTGGTGTTCTCCTCGACGGTCGACAAGGTCGACTGGAACACTCGCCTGGTCACCGGCGACGCGGTCGCGGAGATCACCCGGCTCAAGGCCGAGGACGGTGGGCCGATGAGGGTCGGTGGCGCAGCGCTCGCCGGGGCGGCGATGCGGGCCGGACTGATCGACGAGTACACGATCGTCACCCATCCGGTCCTGGTAGGTCGCGGCACACCGTTCTTCACCGCGCTGGACAGCTGGGCGAACCTGAACCTGGTGGAGACACGGACGTTTCCCGGTGGTGTGGTCCTGACCAGGTACGAGACGAGCCGCTGAACGCGCTGGTCGAGCGGTGGGACATCGACGACCAGCGACGGATCGGGGCACGTCCACGGACCGTCGGCGAGCAGTTCCCGGTCGAACAGCCGCTGCGGGTATCCGAACGGGTGCGGCTGCTGCGGGCTGTACGCGGTCGCCCGTGACGGCGCAGTACGGGAACCGGCCCGAGTCGCAGCCGGAGGGGCAGTCGCCGGGCTTACCGGCGTGTGCACTCGCTGCTGGGCAGACCACCCCTTGCACGCCTGAATGCCGCTGTCGAGCTGCGTGCTTCGGGTCATCGTGACCACCTCCGACCGTCACGGTGCACCCGCTTCGACAATCGGGCAAAGCTCTTTGCGGAAAGTGAAAACCCCATGCAGGGTGAGATGCATGAGCGACGACTTCGAGGCGGTACTGGCCGCCGTCGGCCCCCGGCTGCGCGAGCTGCGCCGCCGCCGCCGCGCCACCCTGACCGCCCTATCGGAGACCACCGGCATTCCGATCAGCATCTTGTCCCGGCTCGAATCCGGGCAGCGCAAACCGGGTCTGGAACTCCTGCTGCCACTCGCCCGCGCCTACCAGATGCCGGTCGAGGAGCTGATCGGCGCACCCACCGACCTCGACCCACGGGTGTACCCGCAACCTTTCACCCGCAACGGCATGACGGTCGTTCCGCTCTCGCGCACCCCCGGCGCACTACAGGCGTACAAACACATCCTGCCCGCCGGCCTGACCGACAGCCACGAACCCGATCCCCGCTCCCACGAGGGCTACCACTGGCTCTACGTCCTGCGCGGACACCTGCGCGTCGTGCTCGGAGACAAGGACTTCATTCTCGCCGAGGGCGAGGTCGCCGAATTCGACACCCACCTCCCGCACTGGTTCGGCAACGCCGACGAACACCCCGTTGAGTTCCTCAGCATCCTCGGCCCGCAAGGCGAACGCGTCCACATCAAAGCCAGCTACCGCCCCGACGAAACCCGCCCCCGCTGAGCAGCCAGACCATCGGCACGAACCACGAAGCGTAGGCCATCTTCTGCTCCAGATCCCTCTCGCTGGCGTTAACAACGATTGTGGTCAATACACCTAGTAGCGAGCCTGAACCCAACAGATGAGGGCGGTAGAGATCAATCCGCCGGTCGTGTAGGCGGCACCCTTAACGGCGTGGACTGTGATCATCCCGGCCCGGCGCCGCCATCGCGATGGCGGCCGGTGACCGCACGGGGCGGCCGACTGGTGCTGAGACTCTCCTCAGGTTCTCAGACCTCGCGGATGGTGGGTCCGGATACGCCTGCGTTGGCCATTCTGGCGCCCAGGGTGTGCCGAAACTAGTGCCAGTTGACGACAGCGGGGTCGCCACCGTGTGCCGGAAGAGCTGCCGTGTCGTCCGGTTTGGGGATGCTCGGGGCCCGGGGCGACGTCTCGGCAGTGGACCGGAATGTCGGCGTGGATGCTCCCGGCCGCAGTGCAGGAAGTGAGACGCAGGTCACCTTCGTTCGTGTCACAACTTGCGGGAGCTGTCCCGTCCCAGAGGCACAACCACCAACAACGACGGGGCAATGGAGTGCACCATGGAAGCCCGGTTCCATGGAGTCTGCGGCCACTGGGGTCCATGGGCCCCGCCGTACGAACCAGCGCCGCGCCCCTCTCGCGAGAGGAGAAGGCGATGATCGAGACGGTGTTCCGGACTGAGGGAGTGCCCGCAGCGGAACGATTCGGTTACTGGCGTGAGTGCATGACCCGGCTGCTGTGTCCCATGGACATGAACAGTGACGACGACTCCACATTCCGCGCGGAGACGAGACTCCTCCGACTCGGTTCCGTCTCGATCTGGCCGGGAGGTATGCAGCAGCCGATGCGCTGTCGGCGGACTCCCAAGCTGATCCGGCAGTCCGATCCGGAGAACTACCACCTCTCCCTGCCGATGAATGGTTCGATGGCCATCTCGCAAGCCGGGCGCGAAGCCGTGCACGGCGCCAACGAGATGTACGTCGTTGACACCTCACAACCCTATGAATGCCGTGTATCCGGCGGGCCCCTTCGCGGCGTGGGGCTCGAAGTGCCCAAGACACTCGTGCCCTTACCCACGCACGCCGTCGGCCGACTGCTGACCCGCCGGATGTCGGCACAGGAAGGGATGGGCGCACAGCTCGCCGGCTTCCTGGCCCGCCTCGCCGACGACAGTGGCTCTTACAAGCCCGGCGACGAACAGCGGCTGGAGACGATCCTGATCGATCTGTTCACCGCCACGCTGGCCCATCACCTCGATGCCGACGATGACCTGCCGCCCGAGACTCACCGCCGGACCCTGCCCGTGCGCATCCGGACATTCATCCAGCACCATCTCCACGACCCGGGTCTCACACCTGGCGCGATCGCTGCCGCGCACAGCATCTCAACCAGCTACCTGCACAGCCTCTTCCGGAACCAGAACCTCACCGTCTCGGCCTGGATACGTCACCAGCGCCTGGAACACGCCCGCCGCGACCTGGCCGACCGGGCCCAGTACACGGTCCCTGTCCACCGCATCGCCGCCCGCTGGGGCTTCACCCACCACGCAGCCTTCACCCGCGCCTTCACTACCGCATACGGCCTCGCGCCCCGCGACTACCGGTACCAGGTCCACGCCGGTTCGCCGACGGATACGAGGCCAACAACGTTGCCTGCATTCGGGACTGCGGTGTAGACGCATCGTCAAGAAGTCTGGCCTCTACGCCAACGACGCACTGGCGACACCACGGCAACGTTGATCCCGTCACCACCAGTCCCCGGGAAGCGCCCGGGGCCCAACGAGGAGAAGACATGAAGATGAAACGAGCCCTGGTCGCTATGGCGATGACCGTGGGAGCAGTGGGAGTACCACTGGCGACCGCCACCTCGGCACAAGCCACGCAGAGCCAGTGCACGAACTACCTGGCCAGCAAGGGCTACGTCGTCAGGGACGGCGTTCGGTCGGCATGCAGCCACGGCACGTTCCTCGGCGGCGCCCATCCCTTCTGTACCGCGAAACTGATAGAGCTCGGGATGACCAACGGCACCCATATCAACGAGGCCTGCAAGCGCGCCTAGGTTTTGTCCGGCCGATCATGTGGCTACTTCGTCCTCGGGTCGTTGATGCGGATATGGGGCGGGGTGATCTTACGGATGCCGAGTGGGAACGGCTGCGGCCGTTCCTGCCGGTCAGCAGCAGGCGTTGTGGCAAGTGGCGGGATCACCGGCAGGTGATCGAAGTCGTCCAGGCCCACAAGGTCCGCACGACACAGTTCGGTCAGCAGGCCGGCGTGCAGGCGGGGCCAGACGTGGGCCTCGGTCCAGTCCCGCAGTCGACGCCAGGCCGTGACACCGGAGCAGCCACGGTCTCAGCGGGGACGTCGCGCCAGGCGACACCGGTCCGCAGCACGTACATGATGCCGACGAGAGCTGTCCTGTCCGGAACGCGAAGTCTCCCGGGATGGCGGTGTCGTCGTTCGGGAGCGGGTGGCAGCAACGGGGCCGCCCGCTCCCACAGGTCGTCCGGAACAAGATCAGCACGCACTCGGACACCCTGCAGAGCACGATCGCTGAACGCAATGCGTGCGGCTCAGCTCGATTCGCGGCCCTCAGGCCGCACCGGTACCCGGCGCTGCGGGCAGGGTGATAGCTCGGGCCCGGCGGATCGGCTGGCCCGGGCGCGCCTCCAGGATCTCTGTGCCGTCCCGGATGATGGGGGTGCCGCTCCAAGGACGTGCCGGAAGCCGGTGGAGCGCTGCGCGGGCTCGGTGAACGTCGCATTGTCCTGCACGGTGGCGAGGTCGAACACCACGACGTCCGCGTCCGCACCGACCTGGAGCCGGCCCTTGCCACGCATCTGCGGCACCGACGCCTCCAGGATCTGCGCCGGGATGAGGCTCGTCCTGCGGATCGCCTCGACCAGCGACACCTTGGGCTCCTCCCCGGGGCCCCCGCGCGCCCAGCGGGAGAGGAAGCGGGAGAAGCAGCCGGCCGACCGCGGGTGGGCGAAGGAGCCCTCAGGCAGGGGCCAGACATCGCCCTCGACCAGGGTGCCGTCCTTGTTCACCCACGGCATCGCGTCGGAGGCAATCGCGGCCCCGGGGTACAGCACGGAGAGGTCGAGCAACTCAGCATCTTCGGGCTTGTCGGGGTCGTCGGGGCGCAGGAAGTGCATGTTGACGACGGTGCCGGGCTCGTTCTTCTGCAGTTCGTCGATCTTCTCCTGGGTCATCGGTTCGCCGTTGACCTCCATCGCCGAGGCGTCCTCCACCCCCCAGCGTGCGAGCCAGTCGCCCTGGAAGACCTCCGCGCTCACGGTGCTGGAGCACGCGCCGTAGGGGTACGCCTCGACGGTGATCGGCACGCCGCGGTCCTGCGCCTCGGAGACGAGTTCCACGCAGGCCTTGGCGTCCCGGCCGGCGTTGGCGTTGAGGTGGCAGATGTGCATGTGCGCGCCGGTCGTCGCGGCGAGGGAGATGAGTTCTCCGAGTCCTTCGAAGCCGCTGTCCGGCTCCTGGACGGAGAGGTAGCGGATGTGTGTGAACGTCGGCACTTTGTGCTTCGCGGCGAGTTTGGCGAGCGCGTGGTACTCCTTGCGCCCGTATCCCGGCGCGTAGCCGCCGTTGATGCCGATGCCCAGGCCGCCCTCCAGCAGTCCCTTCTCGACGCGCGCGATGATGCGCTCGACCTCGTCGTCGCCGGCCAGGCTGTTCTGCCAGCCGTCGTGCGAGAACGCCTCCTGGAACCAGACCAGGTTGGCCTCGGGCTCCCGGCCCTCCTTCTCCGCGATACGGGCGTACGTCCACGCGGCGGAGGCGCCGTAGTTGATCGGGCGGCCTTCGGCGGCGACGTTGTCGTAGAACTCCGCGATCGGCAGGAGTCCCGATTCCAGTTCGAGCGCGGTGGTCACCCCGTCGAAGGCTTGCATCCACGCGGCGGGCAGCTGCTGGCCGTGCGAGTGGAGATCGATGAACCCAGGGGCGACGACCAGGCCCTCGGCGTCGATCACTGTCGAGCCCTCCAGCGGCTCGCGCGAGATCGCCGTGACCTGGTGTCCCGTGATCCCCACGTTGAGGACCTCGTCGACGTTCCTCTCGGGGTCCACCACGCGCCCCCGACGAGGACGACATCGTACGGGCCGGGTTTGTTCTGCTGCGTGTGGCCCTCTTGCGGCTTGTCAGTCATCGGCATGTCCCTGGTCGCCATAGTGATTCGTGTCCGAGCAGATCCTGACAGGTCATCAGCTTGCAGGACCTTGCCCCGGGGCCGGGTTCACCCGACGGGCGGAACCCGGCGCCCTCGGCGCCAGCCTTCCGTCGTCTCGTCATTCTTGTCCTCAGCTGACTCGCAGACGTCGCAGCCCTCTGCAGACCCGAACCGGTTTCGCGGAAGCCGTAATGCCCAAGCACGATGAGGAATGCGCGGCAGGGCCGGCAGGGTGTTGGTGGCCAATTGCGTTTACCCGCTTGCGGTCACTCGAAGGGGAGTCATCTGGCCGCGAATGTGACAGTGCGTGGCTGCGTCCCTCTCCCCGCCTCGCCCGCAGGTAGCTCGGCGCAGATCCCGGTTCGGTGTCTCCGGTGGACGCGGACAGGCCGGAGCCCCCGTCGCGGGGGCTCCGGTGCGCCGGGCATCGGCCTCAGGTAGTGAGGATGAAGGGGAACAGGCCGGCGAGGACGAGGTCAGCACTCAGCTTGAGATTTATCCCGTAGGAGCCTTCGGTGCTTGGCTCGCATACTGGTCTGATGAGTCCGATCCGCACACACCATCGGTTCCGGGACCCGCGCAGCACGAAGTACGACTTCCTCGAGTCTGTCCTCGTGCGCTGCCCCGGCTGCGAGAAGGTTGCGCACGTCGGGACGGCGCCAGACCCGGCCGGATTGCAGACCCCGGGCCTCTTCGCACCACGGCGTCTCGTCTGCCGGAACTGCGGGACGGCGAAGGAGTGGAGGCGTGGCTGTGTGGCCTTGCACCGGGACCCAAACGAGCCGGCCGCAGACCCGCACTTCGGCGTCCGTCTGTGGCTGCAGACCGAGACCCGGCACGGGTGGGTATGGGCCTACAACCTGGAACACCTGGACCTGATCAGACGATTCGTGCAGGCGCCGCTGCGCGAGGGGACTCCCTGGCACGACCACGGCCGGAGGATGACCGTGGTGGCCTGCCTGCCCGCATGGATGCAGCAAGCTAAGAACCGCGACGAGGTTCTGCGGGCCATCGCCCGCATCTTGCCTCACTGCTCGGTGCCTGGTCCAGGAACACCGAACTTGTCGCTCATCCCGTGACGCGTCTGGGCTTGGTGCCCTTCTTGTGGTGGCTGGGGCGTGAGTGCGGTTCGCCAGTTCTGAGGACCCGGCCGACGTCCTGAACGACAGCCCGTCGACGGTTCTTCACGCCGGGCGGGCGGCCGGGGCCGGGCTTGGTGGGTTTGGGTGCACGGGCTGGCAGAGGGCACTTCATGCGGAGGTTCCGGAACCTCCGTCGCACCCGGGCGGGGGTGAGTTTGTTCGGCAGAGCCGGCCGTTCCCAGGGGCGGCGGAGATCGGTGACCAGGCCACGGACGAGGCGGAGTTGCGTGTGAGCTGCGACGATCAGCCAGGTCCATCGGTCGGCGGCCTCGGGATCGCGGAGCTTCGGGCGGGTCCAGCCGAGCGTCTGCTTGATCATTCTGAAGGTGTGCTCCAGATCGAATCTCCGCAGGAACGCATGCCAGAGCCGGTCGACATCCGTCTCGCTCGCCCCGGTGCCCGGACCACCACAGCCAGACCAGCTTCGGGTCCGCGCCGTTGGGCAGACGGTCGACCTTGAGCCGGATCACAGTGCCCTCGCTGATCGGCAGCTCGTCCCGGTGGGCGAGCCAGGCTGCCCGGCGGGTCAGTCTCGGGTGGAGCCGGTCAAAGGCGGTGGCCACCGCGGTGCCGTACCGCTCCGTCTCCGTGACCGTGCGGACATCCGGCTCACCCCAGGTGTCCGGCTGGCCGAAGACGAACTCGCCGCCGTGCTTGGGCGGCCGCCCGCCCTTCGGGTCGTAGATCCTCGGCGGCGCCGGCCGGCGCATCACACGGTCCGACCGCAGCCTGCCCAGCAGCTCGACCGGTAGATCGGTCAGCAGGAACGACAGCCGCTGAACGTCGTAACCTGCATCCAGGAGCAGAAGGATGTCCAGGTCGCCGGGCTTCCACTGACCTGCGGCGACCAGGCGATCGATCACCTCGCGGACCTGGACAGCGGTGACCGCCGCGACGTCGGCACCCGGTTCGAGCCGGATCGCGTCCAGCAGCGCGGTCCAGGAGGTGCGGCCCACCTCCAGTGCCGCGACAATCGAGTACGGCCAGCCGGGGATCATGCGGCGCTCGTTCTTGCCCCGGCCATAGGTGTGGCAAGAACGAGCGGTCTGGTGAGGTGTTCGCGTCCGGCCGCAGCCACGGGCTGACATCCGCCGCGAGCACCAAGCGCCCGTCCGCGGCCCGGGGCAGCGGCAGCCCGGCTAGCGTCCTTCGCAGCCGTGCGGCATCGACGCGGCCACGGTTGAGTCCGCCGTACAACGCGCCGTGCCCACGACGGTGTTCAGGCGCGAGCGCGAGGTCGACCAGGGTCCTCACCGGCCCATCGGAGCACAGCAGCGCGTCGCAGAGCTCAAACAGCTCGTCGCCCCGTCGGGCCAGGCACGCATAGAACTCCGACCGGAAGCGTGACGCTTCCGCGAACGCCTCCCGGCGGACGTCCTCATCCAGCAGACACGACTCCACGGCCTTCGTTACGGTCACGTGCGCTCCTCGGTCGGAGCACAGGATCGGGCGAAGGCCGCCCGCATGTCCGCTGAACTGCGAAAACACGGCTCAAGTACGAGGGCCGTTCGACACCTGGACGATAAGCGACAAGCTCAGAGGAGACGCTCGCGTTCAGGCTTGTGCCGATCGGTGATGAGATCCCCTGCTCCATCCGGGTCGGCGGTGGCACTGTCGAGTGCAGGTCATCGAATCAGCACCCCTTCTCGTAGCCGCCGGCTTCGTTCAAACGCTCGCGTCGGCACCCGTTCGAGGGGTCCGGGGCGTTTATGCGGCAGCATCCCTACCGGCCGCAGGATGATCAACTACGGCGCAGCGTGGCTCAGCTGGCGGACCCGGTGGTCCCCCTCTGGCTGCGGACTCACATTCATCGCTGGATCCGGGAAGGCGGCAGGCATCTCACTCCCCGAGTACATGTGTGCCTGCTCGCCTTGCGGGCGTCGGCCCGGAGGCGTCCTGGCTGCCTTCCCCGAGCCGGGGTCACCAGGGGCCAGAGAGACCATCACCACCACCGAGGAGCACGGATGCACCTGGTTCCGTCAGAGCAGGAAAAGCTGCTGTTGAGCGTGGCGGGGATGCTCGCCAGCTACCGCAAAGAGCGCGGCATCAAGCTGAACTACCCCGAGGCCGTGGCCTACATCAGCTGTTGGGTCATCGAGGAGGCCCGGGCGGGCACCTACACCGTCGACCAGATGATGAGCGACGCCAACGTTCCCCTGGAGCGGCGGAAGGGCGACACCCGGGGCGAGGGCGAGAGCATCCTCACGACGGTCGACGTCATGGAGGGCGTCGCCGAGATGCTCGACATCCTCCAGATCGAGGCGACCTTCCCCGACGGTCGCAAGCTCGTCACCCTCTACGACCCGATCCGTACCCCGAAGATCACCCCGACGGCCACCCCGATCCGCTGAGGACGAACCCATGCCCTACTTCCAGCCGCTGGCAGCGAAGCCCACGCCGATCGTGTGTCCGGACGCGCGGCCTGACTGCGCTGGTCCTCCCGAACCCCTGCCGCCCTCCGATCTGGATCCGGGCCAGGTCCACAGCTTCTCCCGGTACAAGGTGGGCGGAGTGTGGGTCAAGGACCCGACCGCGGAGCACGTCCTCAACTCCGAGGAGGGCAAGGCCACTGTCTACGTGGTCAACGTCGGTGACCGCGACATCCAGATCGGTTCGCACATCCACCTGGCCGACGTCAACGAGGACCTGCTGTTCTTCACCGACCTGGACGCCGCCACCGCTGCCGAGGCCGCGCTGACCGACCCTGAGCGCGTGCGGTCTGAACAGATCGCCGCCGCCCGCGAGTTGGCGCACCAACGGTCGAAGACGCCGGGAGTGGCCCCCTGGGGCTACCGCCTCGATATCGCTCCGGGGGACTCCATGCGGTTCAGCCCCGAGAACGCGCCCAGCGACGCGATCGAAGTCGTTCCGATCGGCGGGAGGCGTCATGTTCCGGGCCTGCGCAAGGACAAGCAGGCCGGCGACGCCGATCTGGACTGACAGGGCCCTCGTAAACCCAGCTGGAGGAAAGCAATGGTGCAGATCACCCGCGAGCAGTACGCGAAATCCTATGGCCCGACCGTGGGCGACCAGGTCCGTCTGGGCGACACCAACCTCTGGATCGAGATCACCGAAGACCTGACCTTCGGTGGTGACGAGGCGATCTTCGGCGGCGGCAAGACCATCCGCGAGTCAATGCTGCAGGGCACCACCACCAGTGCGCAGGGTGCCCCCGACACCGTGATCACCAACGTGATCATCCTGGATGTCGCTCCCGCCCAGGAGCGGGGAAACAGCAACGCCGTCGTACGTGCCGACGTCGGAATCAAGGGCGGCAAGGTCGTCGCGATCGGCAAGGCCGGCAACAGCGATGTCATGGACGGGGTCACGCCCGGGCTGGAGATCGGTCCCTCCACGGACGTGATCTCCGGCGAGGGCAAGATCCTCACCGCCGGCGCCGTCGACACCCATGTGCACTACATCTCCCCCTCCGCCGTGATGGAGGCCGTGGCCACCGGGACCACCACGCTGATCGGCGGCGGTGTTGGCCCTTCCGAGGGTTCCAAGGCGACCACCGTGACACCCGGCCCGCAGCACCTGGTGAACCTGCACCGCAGCTTCGACGACCTGCCGGTCAACGTGATGCTGCTGGGCAAGGGCAACACAGTCAGCAAGGACGGCCTGGACGAGCAGGCGCTGGCGGGCGCCGGTGGTTACAAGATCCACGAGGACTGGGGAGCCACTCCGGCGGCTCTGGATGCCGCGCTGAAGGCCGGAGAGAAGTGGGGCCTGCAGGTCACCCTGCATGCCGACTCCCTCAATGAAGCCGGCTTCGTCGAGACCACCCTCGATGCCATCGGTGGGCGTGGAGTTCACGTCTTCCACGCCGAGGGCGCCGGCGGCGGGCACGCCCCCGACATCCTGAAGGTGGCCGCCGAGGAAAACGTTCTGCCCGCCTCGACGAACCCGACACTGCCGTACACCAGGAACACCGTGGCCGAGCACATCGACATGCTGGCCTCCGCCCACCACCTCGACCTCAGCAACAAGAATGACCAGGCGTTCGCCGACTCCCGTATCCGCTCCACGACCATGTTCGCCGAGGACGTGCTGCACGACATGGGCGCGATGTCCATCACCTCCTCCGACGCCCAGGCCATGGGTCGCATCGGTGAGGTCGTGACCCGCACCTGGCAGGTCGCCCACGTCATGAAGGAGTGGAGCCACAAGACCTTCGAGGACGCGAACTTCTTCTACCGGACCGAGCGGGGAGCGGGCGACAACGCCCGTGCACTGCGCTACGTGGCCAAATACACGATCAACCCCGCCATCGCCCACGGCATTGACGAGTACGTCGGTTCGGTGACGGTGGGCAAGCTGGCCGACCTGGTGCTGTGGGACCCGCGGTTCTTCGCCATTCGGCCCGAAATGGTCATCAAGGGCGGCGCCATGGTGCTCGGCAACCTGGGCGACCCCAACGGTTCGGTGTCGACGCCGCAACCGACGTTCCTGCGCCCGGCGATGGCCGACGCGCTCGCCTCCCAGCTGTCCTACTCGTTCGTCTCGGACAAGGTCCTCAACCCGCCCTCCGGCACCGACCCATACGGCGCGGTGAGGGACCAGGGCGTGTTCAAGGACTCATTGAAGACCACCCTTGGTCTACGGCGCGAACTGAAGGGCGCGAAGCCTGTCAAGGACGTCAAGAAGGCGGACATGGTCTTCAACGGCGGGCAATTCGGCATCGACATCGACCCGAGCACATTCAAGATCGCGGTGGAGATCCCGGGTCTCGCCACGGCGCGGAATCACAGCCTCGCCAAGCACAGGAGCCGTGTTGGTTTCTGGTATCTCGACCAGCCGAATCCGCCGAAGAACCTGCCGCTCACCCAGCGTTACCTGATGTTCTGAGGCGCCCGGTGAGCACCTCTTCGCTCCTGCTCGCCCTACTGGGCGACGCGCGGCTCCCGTCCGGGGGACACACACAGTCCGCCGGTCTGGAGCCAGCCCTGCGGGCCGGCACGACATCGGCCGAGGTTCCCGCCTACCTGCGCGCCCGGCTCCGCACGGTCACCCTTGTGGAGGCCGGAACCGCCGTGGTCGCCCGTGCGGTGGCAGCCGGCGGCGGCGACCTCGCCGAGGTCGAGGCCGCATGGGCCGCCCGGACCCCCAGCCAGGCGCTGAGGGTCAACGGGAGGCGCCTGGGCCGCGGATACCTGCGTGTCCTGCAGACGCTCTGGCCCGGCCCCCTCGACGCTCGCGCACGCAGCTGGTCGCGCCCCGTAATCCTTGGCCTGCTCGCCCACCGCGCCGGGATGGACCCCGCCGAAGTGGCCCGCCTGGTCGGCTACGACGACGCCCAGACCGTCACGGCGGCCCTGCTCAAACTCGAGCCGCAGGACCCGCTGCTCATCACCGCGTGGGTGAACGACCTGCTGCCCGACATCGACGCGATGGCCGCTCAGGTCGCCCACCTGCACACCCCCGCACAGATCCCGGCCCACGGCGCCCCTCTCATCGAGCGCTGGGCCGAGACCCACGACACCACCACAGAAAGACTTTTCAGTGCCTGAGAACACCACCGCCCCCACCCGCGCCATGCGTCTGGGCGTAGCCGGTCCCGTCGGCACCGGCAAGAGCTCGCTGATTGCGACACTGTGCCAGGCACTCTCCGGCGAACTGCGCCTGGGTGTCATCACGAACGACATCTACACCGACGAGGACGCACGCTTCCTCAAGAGCGCCGGGGTGCTGGACCCCGAGCGGATCCGCCCGGTAGAGACGGGCGCGTGCCCGCACACCGCGATCCGCGACGACGTGACCGCCAACCTGCTGGCGGCCGAGGACATGGAGGCCGACTTCGGCCCGCTGGACCTGGTCATCATCGAGTCCGGCGGCGACAACCTCACCGCGACCTTCTCCCCGGCCCTGGTGGACGCCCAACTGTTCGTCCTGGACGTCGCTGGCGGCGGTGACGTCGTACGCAAGGGCGGCCCCGGCATCGCCCGCGCCGATCTGCTCGTGATCAACAAGACCGACCTGGGCCAATACGTGGGCGTGGACGTCGAGCGCATGGCCCGCGAGGGCCGCGAAGCCCGCCAAGGCTCCCCGGTGGTCGCGCTGTCCCGGCACGACGCAGCGTCCATCCGGATGCTGACCGGCTGGGTGCGCGACACCCTCGCCCACTACCGCACCGGCGAGCACACCCCCGTCGACCCCGGCCCCATGGCCCCACACTTCCACGCCGACCAGGACGGCGAGGGCGGTCACCCGCACACCCACGCCGACGGCACCAACCACGCGCCCTACCACGCAGCAGCGAACGCAGGGCAGAGCGCGTGACCCGCCCGACCCGCCTGAGCGTCGCACCCACGGGGAGCCGCAGCCGCGTCCACCACACGACCGGGCACCTGACGGTGCGGGTCATGGACCAGGACGCAGACGGAGCCAGGGTGGGCCTGCTCGCCACCCAGGCACTGCTGCTGTCCGGCGACGACGTCCGCATCGAGGTGGACGTCGCTGCCGGCGCCTGGCTCGACGTCGTGGAGACGACCGGCACGGTCGCCTACGAAGGCGAGGCACCGTCGTCCTGGACGGTCGACGCCACCGTGGGCGACGGAGCCGTCCTGACCTGGGCGGGCAAGCCGTTCGTGGTCTCGGACGAGATCGCCACCCACCGTCGCACCCAGATCCGGCTGCACGGCACCGGCAAGGTGCTGATGCAGGAGAAGGTTGTACTGGGGCGTGCCGGGCAGTTGGGCGGGGATCTCAGCATGTCCCTGGAGGCGAGCGACGACACCGGGCCGGTGCAGGTGGAACACCTGAACCTGGGACAGCAGGTCCGTCAGATGCCGGGCGTCTTCGGAAACCTGCGTTCCATGGACACGGTCACCGCCCTGGGATGGACACCTGAACCAACCGGTGAACCAAAGGCCGGCACCACCGGGCCCGGGGAGACCTACTTCCCTCTGGACCGGTCCGGGGCCGCACTGCGCTGGATGGGAATCGGACGATTCCGTGACCAGCTGTGCGACGCCACCTTCGCCGTCTGGCGCGAGGAAGTCATGCGCGACTACCGGCACCGACACGCCGCACGGCACCTGGGTCACGCAGAGGAGGAGACCGGCCTCGGAGAGGTTGATCGTGGCGCGGCCGCCGCGGCCGTGGCAGCCGCGGCCGGGCGGCCCCGTGCCGGTACACGCTGCGCTCCCTGACCGGATGACAGATCGACCCATACGCGGCCCCTCTCGGAGCGGACGAGATCGGCGCTGCCCCCGCAACGATGCAGCGCGGCGGACGGCTCCCCGGGAGCCGATTGGGAGCCGACCCGCTCCCCCAAAACCTCCCGGCCGACCGAGACGAGCTGCTGCTGTGCCTGGTCGGACGCAACGAGCGCGAGGACGCCGACTGACCGTCACCCCCGACGCCCCGGACGACTTCTTCGCCCGCTTCGATCCTCCCGGCCCCGGAGCGGGCGCCGTCACGCCAACAGCGTCCTGGCGATCAGGGAAGCGATGGCACACTGATGGGCCCAACTTTCCCACCGCGCCCGGGAGATCACTTGATGAATGCCACCCCCGCCGACGCCCAGGAAGCCGAAACAGCCGGGGAGCGTACCGGCGGCTGCCTGTGCGGCCGCATCCGCTTCACCACTCGGGGGCCAGCAGTTTTTGCCCACACCTGTGCCTGCGGGCATTGCCAGAAGCTCGGCGGTGCCCCCCTTATGTGGTGGGTGGGATTCGAGACCGTCACCTGGACCGGTGAGGGCGGCGAGCCAACCTGGTACGAGACCTTCGAAGGCGAGGCGAAACGCGGCTTCTGCCCGACGTGCGGCAGCCGCCTCGCGGCGATCGACAGCGACATCCCGGAGATCGGCATCAACGTCACCGCCCTCGACGGCACCAGCGGCCCAGACCTCGTGCCGATCCACGCGTCCTTCCGCGACAACGCCGTGCACTGGCTGCCCTCGGTGTCGGCGACCGAGCACAGCACGGCCAGTTGACCGACCGTCCGCTTGTAGCGTCTCGCGGCTGATGTCGTAATCTCACGGGGGGGGTGTCCCTATCTGTTTGGTCAAGGCCGTGGGTCAGGATTTGCAGCATGACGACCTGGTTCCGGACCTATTACGAGGACGAAGATCTGTGGCTGTATTTCGAGGCCGATGACGAAGGCTGGGCAGCGCGACAGGTTGAGGTCCGGGGGCAGGGCTCGCGTCCGGTGACGGCGGCCTCCTTGGAAGAGGTGCTGCACTCGCGTGATCATGCCGATCTCGCGGCGATGGGCCGCTATGAACGGCAGTACGGCGTTCTCGCCGTAGGCCCCATGGACGGCTGGCAGGATCAGCCGCAGGCGGCCGAGATCTCCGCGGAGGAGTTCGATCGGCTGTGGGCTGAAGCGCGGCAGGCTCTGGGAGATTCAGCCTGACCTGGCGGGTTGGGGGTTGTAGAAGGTGCCGTCGCGGAGCATCGCGAAGAGCACGTCGGCTCGGCGTCTGGCGAGGCGGAGGAGGGCCTGTGACGGGAGGGTTGTTCGCCGCGGATCGAGGAACCGGAACTGCGGGTTGCGGGGGCGAGGCCGGCGTAGGCGGCGAGGTGGGCGGCGAAGGGGAAGTTGCTGCCGTCGCCGACGTCGATGAGGATGCGGGCTCCGGTCCTGACGCCGATGCCGGGTATCCAGGTCAGGACCTGGGAAAGAGGGTGGGACTCCAGCAGTTCCTCGATCCGGCCGGCCAGGACTTTCCGCTGGTCGAGCACCGCCTGGAGCGAGGTGGCAAGGCTGGGGACGATCAGCGCGGCGGCGTCCGTGCCCGGGACGACGACGGTCTGCTCGTCGAGGGCGGTGAAGATGTCGTCGGCCAGGCGCTCGGCCATCCTGGGGGCCCTCGGGCGTATGAGGGTGAACAGCCGTCGGCGTCCGGCCTTGCGG
This sequence comes from Streptomyces scopuliridis, assembly GCF_042790125.1. Taxonomy (GTDB): domain Bacteria; phylum Actinomycetota; class Actinomycetes; order Streptomycetales; family Streptomycetaceae; genus Streptomyces; species Streptomyces scopuliridis_A. The sequence continues at coordinate 16,050 of NZ_JBHTZS010000044.1, read as the reverse complement.
ATTCGGGCCGGGGATCCGAACCGTTCCAGCGAGGTGAGGACGGCCGGGTGCTGAATCCGCGGGCCGATCACCCGTTCCAGGTGCGGGTGGATCTGGGTGAGCGGGCCCCGGAGCCGGTTCCCGACCCGGGTGAACCTCGCCCGCGGGGTCGTCGTCGAATCCCACGATCATCTCCAGCTCGGCGACCGTCTCGTCTTCGAGGTCGATCGCCCGCAGGGTGTGGGGCATGGCGCGGGCGGCGTCCGCGATGATGAACGCGTCGCGGGCGTCGGTCTTGGCCTCGCCCGGGTAGAGGTCGGCGATCCGCCGCATGGTGAGGCCGGGCAGATAGGCCACCCGGCAGCCCATGTCCCGCGCGACCGCGAGAGGCAGGGCACCGATCGACGCGGGCTGGTCGACCACGACGAGCACGGTCCCGTGCTTGGCCTGGAGTTTCGCGAAGACCTCGCGCAGTTTCGGTTCGCTGTTGGGCAGGCGCTTGTCGAACGCCTTCTTCCCGGCCGGGGTGACGGCCGTGGCATGGTGTTCGCCCTTGCCGACGTCCAGACCGAGGTAGACGTCGATGTCGCCGGTGTCGATCACGTGCGTCCTTCAGTCGTGCCCACCCGGCCGTCCGTCGGCACCGATCGTCACATCCACATTACGAAGAGCCTCCCTGCCTCCCGGAGGAGTCGGTGGTCATGCCCCTAATCAGCGGTCTGTCAGTGCCTCCGGGATTGGTGACACCCCCCGGGCCATACCTTCAACAGGGGGGAGCAGTCATGCCGGGCCCGGAGGCCGAGAGCCCCATTGCGGGACCACCAAAAAGGTAATGGGGGACCGACGGAACCCTGTGACCAGGACTGTTCTGCCCCTCCGGGGAGATCGGTTCCCTCGCTGTTGCAGATCGTTTCCCACCGGACGGGGCCGACCGGGCCGACGAGCTGGACACATCGACCGCCAACTCGTCGACGCCGCAAGGAAGTTTCGTCGGTGCCCCCCAACGGGCCGTGTCGTACCGATGTCGTATGCGACATCACCGTGAGACCAGCGCGTGGGTGCTGCTGCTCAGAACCTCGTCTCGTACCTGGTCAGGATCACGCCGCCGGGAAACGTCCGCGTCTCCACCAGGTTCAGGTTCACCCAGTTGTCCAGCGCGGTGAAGAACGGCGTGCCGCTACCCACCAGGACCGGCGTGGTGGCCAGCACGTACTCGTCAATCAGCCCGGCCCGCATGGCCGCCCCGGCGAGCGTCGCGCCGCCGATGTCCATCGGGCCGCCGTCCTCGGCCTTAAGCCGGGTGATCTCGGCGACCGCGTCGCCGGTGACCAGGCGGGTGTTCCAGTCGACCTTGTCGATCGTCGAGGAGAACACCACCTTCGACATGTCCCGCCAGCGGCGCGCGAACTCGATCTCCGCCGGGGTGGCGCCTGGCTGCTGGTCGCCGGTCGGCCAGTGGGAGCTCATCGTCTGCCACAGCTTGCGCCCGTACAGCGACAGGTCGGTCGCCCGCAACTGGTCGGACCAGAACTGGAACAGCTCGTCGCTCGGCACGCCCCAGCCGATGTCGTCGCCGGGCGCGGCGATGTAGCCGTCCAGTGTCAGGTTCATGCCGTAGATCAGTTTCCGCATGGCGCCAGCCTTCCGTGAGTCGGTCTCACGCGTACAGACCGGCGCGGCGCGGGAAACTCATCGGTGCGCGATCTGAGCTCACATGTAGTCCTCGTGCTCGGTGGCTCAGGCGCAGACTCATCGTTCCGCCGAGGAAATGGCATCGAGTTGAGACTGATCTTGAGTGACATCACGGTGAGACAACAGAGAACCAGAAGGTCACAGAAGATCGACATGTCATCGGCGGCGAGAGGTGTCCCGGCGAGGTCGTTCCACCAGGGGTCCTGCAACGGGAGTTCGTGTTGGAGGATCGGGTCGTCGGACAGGACCGGCTCATCGATGCGCACCGACAGCTCCGCCCGGTAGGCGGTGCCGTCGTCGACGACGTCGTGGACAGCCAGGAGGGCGGGCCGATGCCCGTCGAGATCGCCGAAGGCGTGCTGGGCGTCGAGGGCGCCGTCCCACAGCTTCCCCGACGCCTTGTCCTGCGGCGCGGACACCAGCCGCAGCCATACGGGCGCGCCCGTAGTGGTGCGGGCCGGGGCGCCCAGGGTGCGCCCGGCCCAACCCCAGAATTCCGAGCCCGGCTCCACCTGGACGTCCAGGGCCTTCGCGGTGTGCGCGTGGTGGGCGCGCATGCGCTGTTCGGTTTCCGAGTCAGGCGGAGGCGAGTACACGAGTGATCTCCCGCAACTGGGCGGCGGTCAGGGAGGGGTGAGCGACGGCGTCGGCCGCCTCTCTCCAGTGTGACGTACCGGAGGCGGCGAGAAGGACGTTCGTCACTCCTGGGCAGGAGGCGACTGCCAGGACGCACGCCTGTGCGGAAGTCAGGCCCGGCCGGATGAGATCGGCGAGCTCCTGGTCGACCATGCCGGGAAGCTCGCCGCCGTGCAGCGGGGCGGAGGCCATCACTCGCAGGCCCGCGCCTGCGGCGGCCGGGAGCGGGCCCCGGCCGTGAAGGGCCTGCGCAATCGGCGTCATCATCACCAGGCTGACCGGCATCTGGATCGCGACCAGGTGGTGCCGGCCGCCCGCGGCTTCGGCGGCCAGGGCGAGGAGCTGCCCCACCGTGAACGCCTCCTCTTCCAGGCCCGCCCAGGTGGCGATGCCGTATCCGGCCACGTGCCTGGCTGCCACGGCTTGCTCCAGGACGACGAACGCGTCCCGCATCGCGCGGTGCAGGGCGAATCGGTCGCCGGGATGGGCGCGCTCCGGGTTGTGCGGCAAGACCAGGTCCAGCCGCTCGCGCCCAAGCTCCTCGCGGTTGCGGCCGGTCTGCCAGCGCACGTAGTCCGGGGCGAGGCTGTGCCCGGTCGCCGCCTGGTCCTCAGTGAGGACACCGGCGTTCACGGCGTCGGCACCGGTGGCCGCGGTGAAGTAGCCGGCCTTCGTCGCGATCCTCAGGGACGGATGGGCGGCCAGGGCGGGAGCAAGCAGTTCCTGGGCGCGGCCGGTGGCGTAGTTGGGGGCGGTGTCGATCCACTGCGCGCCGGAGGCGGCCGCACGGTCGGCCGCCTCCGGGATCGCACGGCACCGGTAGGTGCCCAAAGCGAGCTGTGCTGTCACAGCAGGCTCCCCACCGTCGCGGCCTGCCCGGCAACGAGCTCCTGGACCAGTCCGGCGACGTCCTCCAGGGCGAGTCCGGCCGTGTCGGCGAGCGCGGCCAGGTCCACGGTCCGCCCGTCGACCAGCGGGCGTAGCACCGCCTCCGCTTCGGGCGCGAACTCGAACGTGCTCCCGGCGGCGGACAGCGTCACCATGTCCTCGCCGACGTCCAGCACCGCGCGGGCGGTAGTCAGCCGCACTCGCAGACCGCCGTCGACGGGGACGGCGTCGATGTAGGGCAGGCTCGGCACCATCCGGCCGACGGCCTGTCCGTCCATCGCCGTCCGGTAGCGCGTGAGCAGCTCGGGGTCGTCCAGCAGTTCGGCGAGCCGCTCGCACATCCCGTCCACGGCGTCGGCCTGGACGTCCGGTGCAGCGAGCAGCGGCAGGTCGCGCCTCCAGTCCTCGTGCGTGAGCAGCTGCTCGGACACCCACGCCATCAGGTCGGTGGCGGTGTGGGTCTGCAGGCCGCAGGTGACGTGCAGGGAGCGGGTGCCCTGGTCGGCGGAGACCGCGTGCCACACGCCGCGCGGCACGTACAGGACGTCCCCCGGCCACAGGACCAGGTCGGCGACCGGCTCGGTGGGCGCCTCGCCCGGGTCCTCGATGTCGCGGTACAACGGGAAGGGGCGGGTGGTGCCGTAGATCCGCCACCGCAGATCCTCGTCTCCGGACCGGGCGGGACGAACCAGACCGTGTCCACGAGCGCCTCAGGTGCGCCCGGGAACGGTGACAGCGACCGCCCCTCGCTCTCCTCCGACGGTCGCGTCGTCAGCTTCGCCTCGAAGGCCGCGAACCTCACGAGCGGGGACCCCGGCGCGGATTCGCAGCTCTACGTGCGCACGGTGAGCGCCCGGCAGAGCATCGTCCGCCTCGCCCCGCTGGGCTCCTCGGGCACGGCCGCCCGCATGGACGGCCACGGCGCCCTGGCCGTCTTCGCCACCTCACGGTCGCTGGCGGGCACGGACACCAACGACGAGCCGGACGTGTACGCGAAGGCGGTGCCGGGGCGCCTGACCGTCACACCGGCCGCCGTCGACTTCGGCTCTTTCGCCAAACTGTCCGACACCGAGCTCGGCATCCAGGTCACCCTCGGGAACGCCGGCCCCGGCCCGGTCACCATCACCAGCGTGGTGCCGGAAGAGCCCTTCGGCTATCAGGGCGCCTGCGCGGGGCAGATGGTCCTCCCGGGGGACACCTGTACGGCCGTCGTGTCGTTCGCGCCGCGGGCCGCCGGCACCTTCACCGGTCCGCTCCGGGTCAAGGCGACCACGGCGGGCGGCACGGAGCAGACGGCCGGGCCCGTCCTGCGGGCGGTGGTCACGGCCGGAACCGCGCCGCCCGGCCCGCCGGCTCCGGGGCCCTCATCCTCGCCCCCGCCCTCCTCCCCGCCCCCGGGGCCGTCGCGCTCGTCCTCACCCCCGCCGCCGGGGCCGTCGCGCTCGTCCTCCACGATTCCCCCGCCGCCGGAGGGGTCCTCGCCGCCGCCCCCGGCGGCCGGCACCGCCGTGCTGGGCGTGTCGCCCACCGTCGCCAGGCCGGGCCGGGTGCTGGAGGTCAGAGGGAGCGGGTTCGTCCCGGGCGCGCCGGTGAACCTGACCTGGGGGGTCTCCGGCCCGGTGAAGTCCGTGACCGCCACCGCGACGGGCACCGTCCACGAGTACTTCGACGTACCCTCCTCCTCCCGGCAGGGGGCGAAGGCCTCGATCACCGCCGCCGACCCCAAGGGTGGCCTCCTCGCGTACACCGTCTTCCTGATCGAGCCGGTGCCGCTGCAGCCGCCCTACTTCAAGGACCGGTCATGACGCCCGCCGCGACCCGCCGCGCATTGAGCCAGAGTGAGGGCCGGAGATGCCGCTGATCCCGCCATGGCGCCCCACCGGGCAGACGGCAGGCCCCCAGGCGCACCCGCAGAGGCATCCGGAAGTCCCTGGCGCCGCGCCCCGATCCCGGCACCACTGCCGCAGCTCAGAGCGCGCCGCCGACGCCAAGTGGCCTCCGTCAGCACCCTTTCGGGTCCGGGCATCAACCCGTATCCGGCCGGTTATGCGAGACGGCCGGCGGAGAAGCCGGTCATGGTGTCTCGTGTTCCTGCTGCCTTTCGGCCGCCGGCATTGGCTTCTGAGGCCATCCTGCACCCGTTGGAGAGTCGGCCCTTCCTTACGGCCGGCTTGCCGAGGACGGCGGCGTCCCCGGACTCCAACGGGGTCGTCACGTTCCGCACGAGTGAGGTGCGGCCGGGTCGGGTGCCCCCTATACCCCGAGGACGGCGGTGTTCTCCCGGCCGAACTAGCGTCTTCTGGTCGGCGCCTGCCGCTTCTCAACGGCCAGTCCTTGACCCCGCCGCAACAACCTGCGACCGAGATTTCTACTTGGCGGACGAGCGCAGTACTTGGCGGATCTTGCTTCCGTAACGCTGTGTTGTTGAGACTTAGTACTCTCGTCTGCCCTTGAGCGCTGCAGCTAGCCCGTGCCTACCCGGCTTGGGCGCGCATCGCCCCGGCTCTTGAGATTCCGGAGCTGGGCGTTAGCCTCGGCGGATGATTCCTGAGCCGCCATCGAAGGTCATCACGCGTCACCGTGACGGGCGGATCCACGCCTACGTCGTGGGCGCCGGGGTCTACGGGGCACTGGAGCCCGCAGCGGTTTTCCCGCCGCGGGACGGCGACGAGGTCGTAGCGTCGGTGGTCCGGCAGGATTTGGAGCGGGTCGTGTACACGACGCTGAACGGCGTCGTCTGCCTCACGCGTGCCGGCGACCTCGTGTGGGCCTCGGACTTCGAGCCGCACTCTGACATACGCCATGGCCACCGGCCTGGCTGCGCACTGTCCCTGGACGGCCGGACGGTGTGGGTCTACCGGCCGGACGCGATGGCGGGCCGCGGGGGCGGTGACCAGTGGGTCGTGCACGACGCTGAGAGCGGGGCGGTGCTCGCCCGCCGGGAGCTGGAGACGGTCGGGCACGGCGCCGTCCACCACGTGCATCCCGTGGACGGCAGCATCTACCTCGACATCGGTGAGGGCCAGGACGGCTCTGTCATTCTCCGGGGTACGGACGGGGCGGACAGCGAGTCGGAGTTCGTGACGTACCCGTGGTCGGACCGCTGCCTGATCGACCTGGCACCGTCCGGGCAGCAGTTCATGACCGTCGACCACGGCCAGACGGACGTCGCCTTCCACGACCACCCCAACGGGGACGTGCTCTTCACCCTCTCCGTCGAAGCCTTCGGGTACGACCCTGAGGAGTCCTTCGTGGAATGGAGCGGCGGCTACCTGACCGAGGACACGGCCATCGTCACCCTGGGCGGTGAGAGCCAGGACGAGGAGGAAGAGTTCCGCTACCACCTAGTCGACGTGCGCACGGGCACGCCCAGTGGCGAATTCACCGTCGAGGCGAGCAATCCATACGAGCTGGTGCCACTGGGTGACGATTCCTGGCTCACCGGCGGCCCCGATGGCGGGCCCGTCCGTTGGTCCAGCGCTCCGCAGCCGTCGGCACCGCCGCACCCAGCCGCACCGACCTCTCCATGCGAGAGGCAGCAACCGTGACGGCAGACCCCCGAGTGCCGGTGATTCCTCAGGCGCCTGAAGGCTTGAGCCGGCGAGCTCGTTACTTCGTTGAGGGACACGGGCTGCGTGTTCCACACCGCGACCTCGGGCTTTTCCGGGAGGCATGGCTCAAGCAAGGGATTCCGGATGCCGAGATCGACCGGGCTGTCGCCTTCCAAGAGCGCTGGGGCGGTCTCGCCCTGCCCCCGGCCCCCGAATACGAGGGCGGCCCGCGCGTTCTGCAAGCCGATGCCCCCGAGGGCCCGGCCGCGAACGGATGGCGGTTCCCGGCTGGCGACTGTCGTGTCTCCATGGCCCACGGGTTCATGATCGGGCCAGGAGGTGAGTTCGGGATCGACGCTGACCACTGGACGCCGCTGCACGCCAGCACAGAGGGATGGGTGGAAGCCCTGGCACTGGCCAGCCACGCGGGCTACTGGGCCAAGACCATCACGAAGGTCAAAGGCAGTGCCGTCGAGGACCTGAACCTCGACGGATTCGAGCCGGTACCCGACGTCCAGGGACTCGCTGACACCTGGTGGCGGGGCAAGGACTCGCTCATCGCCATCTACCGCGGCGAAGCCTCAGGCTTCAGCGCCCCCCACTGCCTGAGGGCCCATATCTACGGCGGGCTCGATGCATGCAGCCTGGCCGGCAACTGACTCCCGAAGGCCGAGCCCCCGGTCCCGCCGCTGAGTGTTCGGGTTGCCACAGGGGCCAAATTGCAGCGCTAAGAGGCTGCGCGGATAGGGGCGGTTTCGGGGGCGTCGGCTTGGGCTGTTGTTGCGGCGGTGGGTGCTCCAGGCACGGCGGATGAGGCTGCGCACGGTACGCCTTCGAGTGGCCCTTGCTTGGAGGTGCTCGCTCCAAGTCAGCGCACGCTCATCGTCCGGTCGTGGCAATGGCCTGTCTGGACTCAGATGCTGCGATGAAGGCTTGTAGGAGAGGACGGTCGTCTCCTCGGCGGGTGGCCATCAAGATCCGGCTCACGGTAGGAGGCCCGTCGAGTTCGAGCCTGCGGGCGCCTGCGGGGAGCAGCGTCGTGACGCTGTAGGGGGCGATGCTGACGCCGAGGCCGGCCGCGACGAACATGATGATGGTGTGCCAGTTCGAGCACTCCTGCGCGACCTGGACGTCGATGCCGGCGTTCCGCAACGGCTGCGTGTTCAAGTCGAACGCGTGAGTTCCTGCTGAACGCGGGAACAGGATCAGCGGGTCAGCGGCCAGCGCCCTTGCTTCCACGCGGTCACCCCTTGCGGCGGGGTGCTCTGTGGGGATGACGGCGACGAACCGTTCCGATGCCAGTAGAGAAAGTTCGATGGCGTCGCGCTCCTCGGCGTCCCGCACGATCCCGACGTCGGCCGTACCCCGCTCCAGGGCCGCCAGGACATCGGTGGTGAAACCGTCGTGAAGTTTGACCTGGACGTCCGGGCGGCGGCAGGAGAATGCACGGAGGTGTTCGCTGACGATCGCCGTGGCGGAGGTGATGAAGGCGACATCCAGACGGCCGGCCTCACCTCGGCCGACGCGCCCGGCCTCGTCGAGGTCGGCCGCCAGACGGCCCAGAAGGTTCCGGGCCCTTGGCTGGAACGCCGCTCCCGCCTCTGTGAGTCGAACACTTCGAGAGGTCCGCCGGAACAGCTCAACGCCGACGATCTTCTCAAGCTGCCTGATCTGCTGGGACAGGGCGGGCTGAGCGATGTGCAGCCGCTGGGCGGCGCGGCCGAAGTGCAGTTCCTCAGCCACAGCCAGAAAGTACCGCAGATGACGGAGCTCGATTCGCTGATCCATAGTTTGAGCTTATTGATAGAGATCAAGGCGTGTATTGGACACATGGGTGAGTGAAGTCGGAGGCTACGGGAAGCCACACCGGAAAGGGAACCCTTCGCATGCCGCACACCTCTGCCCCGACCATGATCTCCTCGATCGGCTCACAGAGTGACGCAGACGCGTTCTACGCGCTGAACGAGGAGTGGATCTCGCGTCTGTTCACGCTGCAGGAAGAGGACCTGGCCGTTCTCGGAGATCCGTTCGGCCGCATCGTGGGCCCGGGCGGCGACGTACTCATGGCGCGCGAGCCGGGCAGCGGCACTGTAGTTGGGTGCGTCGCACTTCTGGCCTATCCGGACGCCGTGTTCGAGCTGGCGAAGATGGCCGTGGCTCCCGCCGCACAAGGACGCGGCATCGGCCGCCAACTCATAGCCGCAGCGATCGACCGCGCCCGGGCACTCGATGGGACCCGGTTGTTCCTCGGCACGAACAGCATGCTGGCCCCCGCCCTTCACCTCTACGAGGACGCCGGGTTCGGCAGGATCACCCGCGACCGTCTCCCCGTGGCCGACTACTACGCCCGCGCCGACATCCTCATGGAACTGCAGTGATGGCGCTCTGTGATCACTGGGAAACCTGTGCCTGCGCTTCCCTCATGGCTGACCGAACCGCTTTGGGACCAATTCGCGACCCTGCTGACGGTGCGGCCGGTCTACGATCCGGCCCACCCGCTGGGCTGCCACCGCCGCCGGGTCAGCGACCGGATCGTCTTCGACAAACTGCTGCAGGTGCTGCGTTTCGGCTGCTCCTACCAAGCCATCGCCGATTCCACCTGCTCAGCCACCACGATCCGAGGCCGTCGCGACGAGTGGATCCGGCTCGGCGCCTTCGCCCAGCTCAGGGAGATCGTCCTGAACGCCTACGACCGAAACGTCGGTCTCGTGCTGGAGCAGATCGCCATCGACGGGTCGATCGCAAAGGCCCCCGGAGGCGGGGAAGCCGCCGGACGTTCGCCCGTCGACCGAGGCAAACGGGGGATGAAACGCTCAGCCATGACGGATGGTTACGGCATCCCCCCTGGGCCGAGTCCTGGCCGGGGCCAACTGCCACGACTCCCCGTTGCTCGCTCCCACCCTGGACCTCCTGAACGACCTCGGCCCGCTGCCCGACGACATCACCGTGCACCTGGATGCCGGCTACGACTCGGCCAAAACACGTTCAGTCCTCGACGAACGCGGCCTCCGCGGCCAGATCGCCCACAAAGGCGAGAAGGCGCCGTTGCAGGCCACTCAGCGCTGGCACGTCGAGCGCACCCACGCCTGGCAGAACGCCTTCCATCGGCTCGCCCGCTGCTACGAACGCCGTCTCCACGTCATCAACGCCTTCTTTGACCTCGCAGACGCCGTCATCACCGTACGTAGCCTCATCCGCCGCGCCTGGACCACTCACCGCTGGGACAACCGCCCAATCCGACGCCCCTGAAACTGCCCTATCCGTGCAGCCTCTAAATCACAGTTGTGATCAGTTCCGGAGATCGGGCCTTGTCGCCATGCGGGTGGTGACGCTCTGAGTGAGTGAGCGAGGTAGCCAAGGCAAGGATCCGGTCGGACTCAAGTCGCCTCGACGAGCTTGTCGCGGCGTACAGCGGAGATGCCGCATTTCGGGACCAACTCGACCTTGCGGATGGCTGGATTGCGCGGTGGAGTTCGACGTGGCGGGTGGGTACCGGCGAGGTCTGCTGGCCGGTCCGCGACATGGCCCATGTTCCTGTGCTGTCGTCCCGGCCGGTGCGGGGGTTCACCTGGCGGGCGAGGCAGCGGCATCGTCCCGGCCTGGAGGTGATGGCGTCCACCGGCAGAGGGCATGGCTTCGAGTCGCTGGAGGAGATGCGGCTGCTGCTGGTCGCGCTGGACTTCGTGGGACGTCGGAGGTGCTGTCACAGCCGTTCCGGCTGGACTTCGGACACAAGAGCGGGTCGTCTTGGCACATCCCGGATTACTTGGCCGTGATCGGTGGCGGGATGCGGCTGTTGGACGTCCGCCCGATGGGACTGATCAAGGACGAGGACGCGCTGAAGTTCGCGGCGGCCAGGGAGATGGCGGCGGCTTGCGGCTGGCAGTACTCGGTGGTCGCGGGCTGGCGCCCGCATGTCTGGAGCGTCCTCGACCACCTGTCGTCGCGTCGTCGGCCGGTGAGGGATCTGCTGGGCATGCGGGACCAGCTGCTGACGATTCATTGGAGGCCAGGAGGGCCGCGTGATGACGTTCTCCGCGTTGGCGGACGCGACCAGCGTGCCTTCCATTGGCCGGGCCAACATCGTCCGGCTGCTCTGGCAGCGCGAGCTCGGCGTTGATCTGGGCAGTCCCCTGCGCAACAGCTCGCTGATCTGGGGGGTTTGATGGCGGCGCGGGCTTTTCTGCAGATCGCGCCGGGCAGGAGGGTCGCGCTCAACGGCGTCGAGTGGACGGTTGAGGATGTCCACGGCCAGGTCGGCCGACTCGTGCTCGTCGATGGCGGTGGCCACGCTGAGACCCGCTCGTTCCGCTGGCTCATCAACCACGCCGACCTGCGGCTCCTGCCCGCGGCCGAAGGGCCCGGGCGCCCAGCACCGGTCTCCCGGCAGCCCAGGACACTAGCCGACCTGACCGAGGACCAGCTGGAGCGGGCCCGGCACGTGGCACGTCCTGCGCTGGCGGGGACTGCCGCCCGAGGCGAGATTCCCGCCTTCTCCGACAAGACCGCCGACGCTCTCCTGGGGCATCTGAGGGCGAACAACATCAAGATCCACTCGGAGGGCGAGCTCTTGGAGCATCTGCTCGGGATCCTCGGCTCGGTCACCCCCGTCGACCAGTGGCCAAGCCAGGCCGAGAAGAAGGCTGGAAGGAAGCGGCGGACCGCCCAGTCCCGCGAGATCTCCCGCGCACAGACCGCGGCGGCCGACCGCCCCACCGCACCCGCCCCCGCGGACGAGCCGACTCCGGCTCAGATGCCCGCTGCCTGGGCCGGACACGCCCGCATGATCGACCGGGCAGTCGACACCGACCGCCGCCGACGCCGCGAGGAAGCTCTCGCCGGAACCCGGCCCCTTGCTCCACCAACGCTGCACGAGGCCCTGAACCGGCGGCACATGTTCCTGCCGCCGCCCCGCGAGGACGCAGATGCCGAGACGACTGTCCGGGAGGACGACGCGTGACCCGAGCCCCCTCACCCGGTGACCTGCCGGAGGGCCTGCCCCCTCGATCCAAGATCGCCGAGTTGATCCTGGGCGGCCACCCGCCGCGCGACACTTACGTCGGCTGGCAGAGCTACCGGTCCCGCCGCGGCCTGCTCCTTCCCGCTCCGGCGATCTCGTTGCAGCAGTGGAGGACAATCCCGGAAAGCCGCCGCGCGGACTATGACCTCTTCCGGCATCTGACGAACGCGAACCTCCCGCTGCAGGACACACCCATGCACGACAAGGTCGGCAGGCTGATCCGACGCCGACTTCGCGGCAACACGATGAAGCAGGACGACCCGACACGCGCGGGCGTCATGGTCAGCGGATGGGGCAACTACGGCAAGACGGCATCCGTCTGCTCAACCGCGGCCGTCTTCGAGGACCACTGCCTGCAAATGCACAGTTACCTCATACCCGGAACTCTGCCGGGCACCCGTGACCTCCACGCGCCGGTTGTCTACGTCTCGACTCCGGTGACGGCGTCACCGAAGAGCCTTTGCGCCGCGATCCTGGGTTTCTTCCGCGCCGAGATGCGCAAGTCGGCCACGCTCCCGGAATTGGTACGGCAGGTCGCCGACTCCCTGCACGACCACGGCGTCAAGGCGATGATCCTGGACGATGTCAGCCGGCTGCGGATGCACCGGGCCGACGACCAGGACGTCCTCGACCTGATCCGGGCCTTCATGAGTCTGGACGTCACCCTGATCCTGACCGCCGTCAACATCCCTGGGATCGGGCTGCTGCGTGAGTCCAAGTGGAACAAGAGGACCGGGCAGTGGGAGATGCCACCGCTGGAGTCGACCCGCATTCACGGCCTGGAGATCACGCAGACAGAGCACCGCTTCGAGCTGATCGAGCTCGACCGCTTCCGCTACACCACGCCGAAGCAGATCCAGGCGTTCGTCAACCATCTGGACGGGATCGAGCAGCATCTGCGGCTGCTGAACGCGAAGAGGGGCATGCTCACCGAAGGCACGATGCCGGAATACCTGATGCGTCGCACCGGCGGCGTCGTCGGACTGCTCGGGCGGCTCATCGAGGACGGCGCCCAGGAAGCGATGGACGGTGGCAGGGAGGTTCTGGACGAGGACCTGCTCGACGAAATCGTCCTGCGCCGGGAAGAGATGACCGACGCGCCTGACGAACCGGCCGGGCAGCCCGCCGGCCGCCGGTCATATAACGCGAAACGTCGGCGTCGCAACACCGTGTTCGACGATCACGGACCACGCGCCGCCGAAGACAGGACGGGCTGACCCATGCCCGCGGCCCAAGCCCCGCCGCCCAGAAGTCTTGACCCCCTGCCCGAGGAGAGCCTGCCCGGCTTCCTTCTCCGCCTGACTCACCGACTGGACCTGCCCCCCACCAGTTGGCACGGCGAGTCACGCTGATCCCCCCGCATGATCCCCATGCCAGGGTCTCAGCGGCGCATCTGCTGATGATGCAGTCGGCCCGCCTGCACACCTTCGCCGACGTGACCCGGATGACCCCCGCAGACGCCGACGCGCTGACGCTCAGGCCATACGCCGACCGCTACCCCGCCCTTGCACGGGCACTGGTCCGCCCGGGAAGCATTCCTCGCCCCCGCAGACTGTCCCAGCCCTGGCTGCTGGTGGACCATTCACGCTACTGCCCGGCCTGTCTCGCAGGTGATGGAACCCCGATCCAGAACCGCCATGGCGGGCCCTGGAAGCGCCAGTGGCGGCTGGCTGTCGTCTTCGCCTGCCTTGATCACTGGACCTTCCTTCGCAGTGGGTGCCCGCGCTGCCGACTGCCCGCGCTCAGCGGCAGATCAGGTGGTCCCCTGGCCTTGCTGCCCGCCGCCAACGCGCCGAGGCTCCACCCCGCCCAATGCCGCAACTGGCTTGGCGGTTCCGGCAAGCGTGAAGTCTGCGGTCATCGCCTCGACGGCGCCGAACCGGCGGCCGCAGCCCTCACCCCTGAACTCGCGGACTTGCAGACCGTCCTCCTGGGCCTCCTGGACGGTGACGAGCCCGCAGAGGTCGTCTCCCAGCGGTTCGCCGATCTCCAGGTCGCCATCTCACTGATCCAGGCGGGCTGGCCCGTCGCGGCCGATCTTGCCCCTGCCGCGACCCGGGCCATTCTGGACGCGCATCTCGCACCACAGCAGCAGGACTGTCACAGCCCCGGCCCAGCGGCCGAAAGCGCCGGCTCGCCACCCGCAGGCGTTTGGAGCGCACCGCCCGGTGACGCGATCGCGACGGCCGGTCTCCTCTTTGCGGCTTACCACCTGCTCGCTGAGGATTCTTCCGGACCACGCAGCCCCCTGCCCCAGCTGCTACAGAATCTTCCCACCCGCGACGATCTCCGCTGGGGCAGGACCTGGCCCATGCTCGCTCACGAGGCTTCGCCCTCGCTCCGGCGCCGGATCGACCAGGTCTACCGGCACCGACTCCCTGCCGAATGGATCCGGCAAGGAGCCCCGACACTGCCGGTCTCCAAGGCGAACACCACCCAGAAACTCTTCGCCCCCACCCACACCCTCACGGACTTCGGGATCGCTCCTGAGCACATCCCGCAGTCCCTTCCCGGCTCCTGGTTGCTGGCCGCCGCCCTGGAGGACTTCGAGCAGGCCCTCACCAGCCGCCGACGACTCCGCCGCATACTCCCCGTCCACCGGGTCCAAGCGATCAGCGACATGAACTTCCTGGAAGCGGCAGCCTTCCTCGGAATCCCAACGTCCTGGACGACCCGGGGCCGACTCCGGGTCAAACCACTGAGCCCCTACCAAGACCTCAAGGACCGGGACCTACCGGCCACGCTGAAACGCCTGGCCGAGCACGTCAGCGGCCAGGAGAGCATCGACTACCGGGCCCGCCGCATGCAGTTCTCCCGCTGGTCCATCGACGACAGGACCTGGGACGAGCTCTGCCGCCTTCACCGTCGAGGCAGAGGTCCCAAGCCGACAGAACGCACCCGAGAGTGCGCATCAGCCTTCGTCTGGAGCTACGTCACCGGCAGTGAGTTCGCCCTCGCACCAGTCTTCCAGCCGCCAATGCGGCCCCACGACCGAACACGAACCGACGATTTGCCGCACTTGACCCTTCTCCGACGCTGGGAATCGCAAGAACAACCCATCCCCTCCGCCGACCTTTGCAGAGCGCTTGAAGACCACGCCAGGCGGCTGATCGCAACGGTCACTCACACACCGTGATCAGCACGCACCCCGGCCCGCCAACTATCGCCCTCAAGATCCGCCAACAAGCGCCCTCCGGCTGCTGACGACCAGCACCGCAGGAAGCCTCACCCGCCAACTACGATCCTCGGTCACACAACCCGTCTGCGGGGCTTCCGATGACGAGGCATCACCAGGGGTTCACCCCGTCGGCCTTCCCCGTGACCCGTAGCTCCCGGATGGAACGGGAGCCCTTGGGCCTGGAGACCTGAGCTTCGTACCCCGCCGTTACCGGCGACGTAGCGTCAGGCCCGGGGACAGATCCTCGAACACTGATCTGTAACCACATCTTCGGCATCTTTGGATGGTGCCGGGAGAGCGGGTGGCGGCGTACTCCGGACCCCGGACGGGAATGTCATGGGCCCCGTGGTGTCCGGCACGCACGCTCGTCGCGTTGGCCGAAGACCCGAGTAGCTCCGCTACGAGGGCCTTTGGCCACCTCGCGACCGAACGCACCGGACGCCGCTCCACGACGCGCAAACGTCGCCGGTCGCGGCACTAGGCATGTGCCTCAACCTCTCCGGCCATGACCTGGGGAGCGTGAGGAAGTAGAGACGCGAGGTTGTCCCGCACAAAGTCCGACGCCCTCTTGATCGACTCATCGGCACCGGCTTGGTCCCGGAAGACGCTGGTCGAGACGACCACTCCGTGCCCGGGATTGATCCAGTAGAAGGCCACGAAGCCAGGGATCTGGCGAACGAGGGGAATGAATCCCTCGTTCACAAGGCGGCCCACCTCGGCAGGATCGGTTACCCCTTCGTACCGGCGGACTGCTGCGTACATGGCGCTCCTTGCAGGTTCGGGGTGGATCCTTTGCTGAGACGCCATTCCCGCACGGCAGTTCTCCGCCTCGCGAGGCGTTGGACAATCACTGGAAAGGCCGCCGCCAGTGACGCCAATGGCGCCGCTTGGCGTCGAATGGGGCGTCTGACCCGATGACGCCCACCTGCGAGGAGCGCGGGCAGGGCGTAGCAGCCGAGCGCGTGGTACGTGATCACGGGTACTCCCGGTGGAGACGGGGGGCATGACGGGCGGGGGCCCCCCCGCCCCCGCCCGGGCGGGGGCCGGGCCGCCCGCGACGGTGCGGTTGGGGGGGGGCCCGACGATCACCGTGTACGGCCCCGAGC
>NZ_JBHTZS010000043.1:0-58484 GCF_042790125.1 Streptomyces scopuliridis | reverse complement strand
ATACCGAAGTCCATCACCTTCACCGCACCGGTGTCCGTGATGATCACGTTCGCGGGCTTGATGTCCCGGTGCACGATCCCATGCTGATGCGAATACGCCAGCGCCTCCAGCACCCCGGACACGATGATCAACGCCTGCTCCGGCGGCGGAGCCTCCGCACTCACCAGCAGATCACGGATCGTCCGGCCCTCGACCAGCTCCATCACGATGTACGGCACCGTCTGACCGTTGACGGTGTCCTCACCCGAGTCGTACACCGCCACCACCGCGTGATGGTTCAGCCCCGCCACCGACTGCGCCTCACGCGTGAAGCGCGCCTTGGACACCGGGTCCTCCGCGAGATCCGCCCGGAGCAGCTTCACCGCGACGATACGGCCCAGCCGCACATCCTCGGCCGCGAACACCTCGGCCATACCGCCACGGCCCAGGCGATGGGTCATACGGTAACGGCCGTCCCCGACCATCCCGCCGACCAATCCGTTGTCGCCCCAGGAGTCCGCCGCATCCGACACTCCGCCGCCTGCTTCGGGTTCGGGTGCCATCAGTCCTCGCCGTCGTTTCTGTCCGCGGAACAGCCGCACACGCGGTCCGCGGTATGTCTGTGTGTCTCAGGGGATGTCTCAGGGGTGGCTATGCCACCTCACGCTACAGCCTCCGTGTGACACGCCGGTCCAGGATCGACCGGCCATGAAACCCGCTCGCGCGCCGCCCATGCAAATTCCATGGGTTTCCTGTAACGCTTCCGAGACGCTTGCCGTGTGTACGGTCACGGAACGGGCACCCGGCTTGACGTGTCAGTGCCCTCGGGCAGACTTGGCGCGTATTCGCGTATTCGCGGGATCTTCGATAACGGGGCATCGCGTGGTACCACCGCGTCAGCGCGCCGAGGGGGAAGCACAGTCATGAGCCAGGACGGCGCACAGGGCCGCTATGCGGGCGGTTCGGTCGCGGGGGGCCGGTACCAGCTTCGCGACCTGCTCGGCGAAGGCGGGATGGCGTCCGTATATCTGGCGTACGACGCGGCGCTGGACCGGCAGGTCGCGATCAAGACCCTCCATACGGAGCTGGGGCGCGAGCAGTCCTTCCGCGAGCGCTTCCGCCGCGAGGCCCAGGCCGTCGCCAAGCTGTCGCACACCAACATCGTCTCCGTCTTCGACACGGGCGAGGACGAGCTCGACGGCGCGCTGATGCCGTACATCGTCATGGAGTACGTCGAAGGGCTGCCGCTCGGTTCCGTACTCCAGGCGGACATCGCCCAGTACGGCGCGATGCCGGCCGACAAGGCGCTGAAGGTGACGGCCGATGTGCTGGCCGCGCTGGAGACCAGCCATGAGATGGGGCTGGTCCACCGGGACATCAAGCCCGGCAACGTGATGATGACCAAGCGCGGCGTCGTCAAGGTCATGGACTTCGGCATCGCGCGCGCCATGCAGTCGGGTGTGACGTCGATGACGCAGACCGGCATGGTCGTCGGTACGCCGCAGTACCTGTCGCCCGAGCAGGCGCTCGGGCGCGGTGTCGACGCGCGCTCCGACCTCTACTCGGTCGGCATCATGCTCTTCCAGCTGCTGACGGGCCGGCTGCCGTTCGACGCGGACTCGCCGCTGGCGATCGCGTACGCGCATGTGCAGGAGGAGCCGGTCGCTCCGTCCAGCATCAACCGTTCGATCACCCCCGCGATCGACGCGCTCGTCGCGCGGGCGCTGAAGAAGAACCCGAACGAGCGCTTCCCGAGCGCGGAGACGATGCGCGACGAATGCGCGCGGGTGCTGCCCGGCGGGCAGGCGGGCGCGCCGGTGATCGTGCAGGGGATACCGCACAACAGCGGCGCGGGCGTGGGCTCCGCGGTCTTCCCGCCGGTGGACCAGTCGAACCAGGGACCGCCGAGCGGGCAGAACGTGCAGACGCCGTACCAGCCCGGTCCTTACGGGCCGCCGACGCCCGCCCCGATGCAGGGGCCCGGGTACGGCTATCCGCAGACGCCGCCCCCGGCCTACCCCCAGCCGGCGTCACCGGCTCCGCAGCCGTACGCGGCCTCCCCCCAGTCCCAGATGGCGGCCCACTCCGGCCATGGCGCACACGGCGGCGGGCACGGATCGCACGGCGGCGGCCGGCCCGGCGGCCCGCGGAACATGCCGGTCATCGTGGGCTCGGCCGCGCTCGCGATCCTCGCGATCGCCGGGCTGGTCACGGCGCTCACCATGAAGAACGGCACTGACGGCAGCGGGAACACGGATCCGCGCACCAGCGGCTCCGCCGCGCCGGCCGCCGCGGGCCACCGGGACCCGGAGCGGAACCGCACCATCGACGCGACGGAGTGCTCGGACGCCTCGGAGGACGGCCTCGACCCGGCCAAGGTGACCGTGCCGGACCTGCGGTACAAGGACATCCTCTCGGTGAAGGACTGCCTCCGTGCGGCCGGCTGGACCTGGTCGGAGCCGAAGAAGCAGAACGACGGCACGCAGGCCGAGGACATCGTGATCGGCCAGTACCCGCGGCCGGGCGCCGCCGTGCTGCCCAAGGAGCAGGAGTTCGAGCTGACGATCTCCACGGGGGACCCGGAGTAGCCTGACCGGCCCGCCGGCCACCCATACGCGGTTACTGACGAAACATCCGGGATGCCGGAGTTGTCCAGTCATGTGACGCTGGATCGGTGACTCCAAGGTTCCGCACCCCTTGCGCTATGGCGGTCGCTTCCCTGTTGCTGGCCGCACCCGGCGCGTACGCCGAGGAGTCCAACGAGTTCGCCCCGCCCCCGCCGGGCACCTCCGCGGCCCCCGAGCCCGAGGCATCCTCGCTGGCCGGACAACTGGCCGGGCAACTGGCCGGACGGCTCGCCGGGGAGGGGAAGCCACGACCGGGCAGACCGCCCGAGCCGGATACGGAGGACGAGCCGCCCCAGGACGTGGCCCCGAGCGCGAGCACGGAGAGCACGGAAAGCGCGGAGAGCGCGGACCCCGCGCGGCCCGGCCGGCCCTCGTCCCCGGCGAAGCCGCCCGCCCCTTCGCGAAAGCCGTCGCCCTCCTCCGCGCCCGCGAAGCCGTCCGCCTCCGCCTCCGCGCGTACGGACGAGGAGGCGGAGGACGAGTGGAACGCGGCCGACGAGCCGGGAGAGGCCCGGAAACCGCCTGAGGAGCAGCCGGGTACGGGCGAGCCGACGGCAGCCGACTCCGCACCCCCCGACGCCGCCCGCAGGCCGGACGCGAGGGCCTTCGGCCGATCGGGCACACGGCCGGTTCCCGTACTGACCCTGGGCGCCGGAATCACGCTGCTCGGCCTGGGGCTCGGCTTTCTCGGGCTGCGGCTCCGACGCCGCTGAACCACCCCTCGTCCCCCCTGGGGCCTCCCGGTGGTCCTCCTTATGGCGTACTTATGAGGTCCGTCTCCGGTCGCTTGCAGGCTATGACTTACTCGGTATACATACTGAGTATGTCCATTCGCCACGGGCTTCTCGCCCTCCTCGAACGCGGTCCGCGTTACGGCTCTCAGCTCCGTACGGAGTTCGAGTCGCGCACCGGCTCCACCTGGCCGCTCAACGTCGGCCAGGTCTATACGACCCTGAGCCGGCTGGAGCGCGACGGCATGGTCACGCAGGACGGCGAGGACGAGGCCGGTCACGCGCTCTACGTGATCACGGAAACCGGCCGCGCGGAGCTGCGGTCCTGGTTCCGTACGCCCGTCGACCGCGCCAGCCCGCCCCGCGACGAACTGGCGATCAAGCTCGCCATGGCGGTGGGGGCCCCGGGGGTCGACATCCGGGAGGTCATCCAGTCGCAGCGGCACCACACCATCCAGGCGATGCAGGACTACACGCGGCTGAAGGCACAGGCCCTGGAAGCCGTCCCGGCCGACCGGGACGAGGTGGCCTGGCTCCTCGTCCTGGAGCAGCTCATCTTCCAGACCGAGGCCGAGGCCCGCTGGCTCGACCACTGCGAAGTCCGGCTGATCCGGCTCTCGATGGTGCCGGGACGAGGCGGCACGCAGCCGGAGACGCCCTCGGGGAATCCGGCGAATCCGGCCGCCGGGTCCGCGCCCGCGCCCGCCACGACCCCCGCGTCCACCGCCACCCCCGCGCGCGCCTCGGCACCGGCCTCCGCGCCCTCCGCCGGCTCGGCGGCCGACTGACCACGGCGCCGACGCCACCCGACCCACCCGACCCGTCCGGCCGGGGCCCGCGGGGCCCCCTGGGGGCGACCGCATCACCGCGCGCCCCGGCTCACTCGTCACACCGAACCGCTCGTACGTACGCGTACGCCCAAAGGGGGGACCCTCATGGCTCGCAAATCACATCAGCCACACCAGTCACAGCCGTCACATCCGGCGTCGGAGCAGCCTCAGTCGCCGCAGCAGAAAGCACATCCGCACTCGCCGCAGCCGCACTCGCCGCAGCGGCCCGTGCTCCAGCTCCAGGAGCTGACCCGCGTCCACGGCAGCGGCGCCACCGAGGTGCACGCGCTGCGCGGTATCAATCTCGATGTGTTCCCCGGCGAACTCGTCGCCGTCATGGGCCCGTCGGGCTCCGGCAAGTCCACGCTGCTCACCATCGCGGGCGGCCTCGACAGCCCCAGCTCGGGCCGTGTGATCGTCGAGGACACCGACATCACCACCGCCGACCGCAAGAAGCTCGCGGCCCTGCGCCGCCGCAGCATCGGCTATGTCTTCCAGGACTACAACCTGATCCCCGCGCTCACCGCCGCCGAGAACATCGCGCTGCCCCGCGAACTCGACGGCGTCTCCGCGCGCAAGGGCCGTGTCGAAGCCCTGGCCGCACTGCGGGAGATGGGTCTGGAGGAGCTCGCCGACCGGTTCCCCGACGAGATGTCCGGCGGCCAGCAGCAGCGCGTGGCGATCGCCCGCGCCCTCGTCGGCGACCGGCGTCTGGTCCTCGCGGACGAGCCGACCGGCGCCCTGGACTCCGAGACCGGCGAATCCGTGCTCGCGCTGCTGCGCACCCGCTGTGACGCGGGCGCGGCCGGCATCCTCGTCACCCACGAGCCGCGCTTCGCGGCCTGGGCGGACCGTGTGATCTTCCTGCGGGACGGCGCGGTCGTCGACCAGACGCTGCGCAGCCAGGCGGACTCGCTGCTCACGGGCCAGGCGGCCGAGCTGTGAAGAACTGGTTCCACTCCTGGCGCGCCGCGGTACGCATAGCCCGCCGCGACGCCTGGCGCTTCAAGGGACGCAGCTTCCTCGTCCTCGCCATGATCGCGCTGCCCATCCTCGGGGTGAGCGCCGCGGATCTCACCCTGCGCAGCGCTGAACTCTCCACCGCGGAGAGCCTGAGCCGCGACCTCGGCCGCGCCGACGCGCGCTTCTCCGACCCCGGCCTCGAGGGCCTGCCTCTCCAGCAGAATCCGTCGGGCGACCAGTACTCCCCGGTGGGCAACTTCGATAACAAGCCGTGGCCCGACGGTCCCGCGGACGTCGAGAAGACCATCCCGGCGGGCGCCACGGTCCTGAAGGACACGCTCGGATCCGGAAAGCTCCGTACCACGCACGGGCTGCTGCACACCGAGATCCGTGAGCTCAAGGCATCGGACCCGATGGCCCGGGGCATCATGCGACTCCTCGACGGCCGCTTCCCGGAGAAGGGCGGCGAGGTCGCCGCGACCTCGCACTTCCTGGAGAGCAGCGGTCTGCGCGTGGGCTCGAAGCTCACCGCCCGGGGGCTCGACGCCGACTACCGGATCGTCGGCGAGTACGAACTCCCCAGCGACCTCGGCGTCGACCAGGTCAACGCGCTTCCCGGCGCGTTCCTGGCCCCGCTGGACAAGGCGCTGAAGGCCGACGATCTGCCCGGCACGTCCCCGACCACCACACGGCTGGTGGCCATCCCGGGTGGTTTCACGTGGAACATGGTGCAGGAGGTCAACCGCAAGGGCGTCACGGTCACTTCACGCGCCGTACAGCTGAACCCGCCCGCCGACTCGGACGTCCCGCTCTACCGGCAGGACGGCTGGGGCAAGTACGAGCAGAGCACGGCGGCCAAGACCGCCGAGATGGCCGCGATCGGCACCATCGTCGGTCTCGCCATGCTGGAGATCTGTCTGCTGGCAGGGCCCGCCTTCGCGGTCGGGGCCCGGCGCTCACGCCGTCAGCTCGGCCTCGTCGGGGCCAACGGCGGCGACCGGCGCCATATCCGGGCCATCGTGCTCGCCGGCGGTCTGGTGATCGGTGTCGCCTCGGCCGTCGTCGGTACGGTCCTCGGTATCGCCCTCACCATCGCCCTGCGCCCCCTGCTGGAGGACTACCTCGGCCAGCGCTTCGGCGGCTTCGAGATCCGGCCGCTGGAACTGATCGGCATCGCGGCGCTGGCCGTGCTCACCGGTCTGCTGGCCGCGATCGTCCCGGCCGTCACCGCCTCCCGCCAGACCGTCCTGGCCTCGCTCACCGGCCGCCGCGGGGTGCGCAGGAGCAGCAGGGTGCTGCCGGTCCTCGGGCTGATCGCGTTCGTGCTCGGTGCCGCGATCGCGCTGTACGGCTCGACGATGACCGACCAGTTCGCGGTCGTCGCGGGCGGCAGCGCACTCGCCGAGCTGGGTGTGGTCGCGCTGACGCCGGCCCTGGTGGGTCTCTTCGGCCGGATCGGCCGCTGGATGCCGCTCTCACCGCGGCTGGCACTGCGCGACGCCGTACGCAACCGGGGGCGCACGGCCCCCGCCGTGGCCGCGGTGCTCGCCGCGGTCGCGGGCACGGTCGCGGTCTCGACGTATGCCGCGAGCAGCGACGCCCAGAGCCGCGCCACGTACACGCCGCAGCTGCCCCACGGCGCGGTCTCGGTCATGCTCGACGAGGGCGGCGGCCGGGATGTCCCGGCCGTGCGCACGGCCGTCCAGAAGAATCTGCCCACCGAGATTCGCGCCGATGTGGACCGGATCTCCGTCGGGAAGCCCGGCTGCTCGATGTACGGCGGCGAGGACGGCTGCGGGCGGTACGAGGTGGTCGTACCCAAGGCCAACCAGTGCCCGCTGTGGATGAACCACGGGGACGAGGACCCCTCGGAGAAGTTCAGCAAGGCCGAGCGGCGCAAGCTCATCAAGGACTGGCGCTGCAAGGAGGGCGACGTCTACAGCAACGTCGACGGTGGTGTGCTGATCGGTGACGCCAAGCTGCTCGCGGTCCTCGGGATCAAGGACGCCGACGCCGAAAAGGCGCTGGCGGACGGAAGGATCGTCTCCTTCGACAAGCGGAACATCGACGCGAACGGCAAGATCGGCATCCGGCTGATCACCGACATGGACGCGGCGGACGCGGCCTACCAGAAGGGCGAGGACCCGCCGGGCGACGTCAAGTCGGTCCTGACACACCAGGTCGCGGGGTCGCCCAACGCCTACGGGATCGCGATGATCCTGACCCCGGCCACGGCCGAGGCCGCGGGCCTCAGCACCGTCCCGCTCGGCGCGTACTACTCGACCGGCGCGATGCCGAGCAGCGCCCAGAAGCAGAAGCTGGACGGCGAGCTCGACAAGACCGGCAGCGATGTCAGCCTCCGCATCGAGGGCGGCTACGTCAGCGAGAACAGCATCGTGCTGCTGGCACTGACCGTCTTCGCGGGGCTGGTCACCATCGGCGCCGCCGGTATCGCCACCGGTCTCGCCCAGGCCGACGCCGAGGCCGACCTCAAGACGCTCGCCGCGGTCGGAGCCCCGGCACGGGTCCGCAGGACGCTCAGCGGCTTCCAGTGCGGGGTGGTGGCCGTGATGGGTGTGCTGCTCGGCTCGGCGGCCGGGGTGCTCCCGGCGATCGGGCTGCGGCTGACCCAGCGACGCGGCGAGGAGGACTGGTACCGCAAGGCGCTCGACGAGGGCCTGGGCGCCGTCGACATGCCGCACGTACCGATCGTGATCCCCTGGGGGACGCTGGCCGCGCTGCTGGTCGTCGTCCCGCTGGGCGCCGCGATCCTGGCGGCCCTGGTCACCCGCTCGCACCGGGTGCTCGGCCGCCGGGCGGCGACGTAACCTCACGGGCCCGCCCCACAGGCCGTCCGATCCCCGTGTATCCGTGCCCCCGTACGAGGTCATCCGCCTTCGTACGGGGGCACACCGTGTGGTGACGCACATGTGCGAGACAATGGGCCGCATGGAGATGCCGAGGAACGAACGGTCGCAGGAGAGCCCCCACGTCCTCGTGGTGGGACAGGACGGGATGGCGCTCGGCGGCGGTGGAACCGACGACGGCGCGCGTGAGGTTCCGGTGACGGAGATGGTCGAGCAGCCCGCGAAGGTCATGCGCATCGGCAGCATGATCAAACAGCTTCTGGAGGAGGTGCGGGCGGCTCCCCTGGACGAGGCGAGCCGGGTACGGCTCAAGGAGATCCACGCCGGCTCGGTGAAGGAGCTGGAGGACGGGCTCGCCCCCGAACTGGTCGAGGAGCTGGAGCGGCTCTCGCTCCCCTTCACGGACGAGGCCATTCCCTCCGAGGCGGAACTGCGTATCGCGCAGGCTCAGTTGGTGGGATGGCTGGAGGGCCTCTTCCACGGGATCCAGACGGCGCTGTTCGCCCAGCAGATGGCGGCCAGGGCCCAGCTGGAGCAGATGCGCCGCGCGCTGCCGCCGGGCTCGGTCCAGGAGGACGACGGAGAGCAGGGGCACGGCGCGATCCGCTCGGGCCCGTACCTGTAATCCCCGGATCTTTTGATCCCCGGATCGCTCTCGATCACTCTGTCCGGCGCGGCCCGGCACACCGTGCGGTGTGCCGGGCCGCGGCCCGTATCAGGCGCTCGCGGGCGCGATCAGCCGGTGAACGTGGTTCAGGCGCTCGCCGACGTGAGCAGCAGGATCTTGCCGACGTGCGTGCTCGCCTCCAGGGCCCGGTGCGCCTCGGCCGCCTCCGCCATGGGCAGCGTCCGGTCCACGATCGGACGGACCTGGCCGTCGGCGATCAGCGGCCAGACATGCTCGCGTACGGCCGCGACGATCGCCGCCTTCTCGGCCAGCGGCCGGGCGCGCAGCGAGGTCGCCGTGATGGCACCGCGCTTGCCCAGCAGGGCGCCCAGATTGAGCTCGGCCTTCGTTCCGCCCTGGAGACCGATCACCGCCAGCCGGCCGTTCACGGCCAGGGCCCGCACATTCCGTTCCAGATACTTCGCGCCGACGATATCGAGAATGACATCCGCACCGGCGCCGTCCGTGGCCTTGCGGATCTCCTCCACGAAGTCCTGCTCGCGGTAGTCGATCAGGATGTCCGCGCCCAGCTCGGCGCAGCGCGCCAGCTTCTCGGGACCGCCCGCCGTGACCGCGACCCGCGCGCCCACCGCCTTGGCCAGCTGGATCGCCATCGTGCCGATCCCGCTCGCCCCGCCGTGCAGGAGCACCGTCTCGCCCGGCCGCAGATGCGACACCATGAAGACGTTCGACCAGACCGTGCAGGTGACCTCGGGGAGCGCCGCGGCCGAGGCCAGGTCCAGGCCGCTCGGCACGGGAAGCAGCTGCCCGACCGGGACGGCGACCTTCTCGGCGTACCCCCCGCCGGCCAGCAGCGCGCACACCTCGTCGCCGACGGCCCAGCCCGCGACCCCCGGGCCGAGCGCGGCGATCGTGCCCGCGCACTCCAGGCCGGGGTAGGGGGAGGAGCCGGGCGGGGGATCGTAGAAGCCCTGCCGTTGCAGCAGGTCCGCGCGGTTGACGGCGCTCGCCGCCACCTCGACGAGCACCTCGCCCTCGCCGGGTACGGGATCGGGCACCTCGGCCCATACAAGCGCCTCGTGGCCACCGGGTTCCGGAATCGTGATCGCATGCATGGCCGCGAGGCTACTCCGGCGGGGTGCGAAGCGGCCCCTGGGCACGGTCAGTTCGAGTTGTCCGGCGCCGAGGGGCTCTGCGCCCGGACGATGGTGATCAGACGGTCGGTCAGCTGGAGCGGGCTGGCGGCGGGGTCGTCGTACCCCATCAGCCGGTGGCCGCGCAGCACGCTCACCACGAGGTCGTCCGTCTCCCGTACGTTCCGGCCCACCTCGGCCTTTATGACGGGGCGTTCGATGATGTCGAGGCCGCTGCCCTGCTGGATCAGATCCTCCATCACCGTGCCCGCGCTCGGGCTGAGCACGGACAGTCCCAGCAGCCGGCCGGCCGCGCTGGCGCTGGTGATGACCGCGTCGGCCCCGGACTGGCGCAGGAGCGGTGCGTTCTCCTCCTCGCGCACGGCGGCGACGATCTTCGCGGCACGGTTGAGCTGACGTGCGGTCAGCGCCACCAGCACGGCCGTATCGTCGCGCTGGGTGGCGATGACTATCTGACGCGCCCGCTGCAACTCGGCGCGGAGCAGCACATCGCTGCGGGTCGCGTCGCCGATCACGCCCACGAACCCTTCCGCGTTCGCCGCGTCGATGACCTTGCTGGACGGGTCGACGATAACGATCTGTTCCTTCTTCAGACCCGTGGCACAGAGGGTCTGCATCGCCGAGCGCCCCTTGGTGCCGAAGCCGACGATGATGGTGTGGTCGCGCAAGTTGGACCTCCAGCGGTTCAGCCGCCACTCCTCCCGGGTGCGCTCCGTGAGCACTTCGAGAGTCGTACCGACCAGGATGATCAGGAAAAGCACCCGCAGCGGGGTCACCAGCAGCACATTGGCCAGCCGCGCGCCGTCGCTGTACGGGACGATGTCGCCGTAGCCCGTCGTCGAGAGCGTGACGGTCGCGTAGTAGACAGAGTCAAGGAAATCGACCGACTTATCCGAGTTGTCGTGATAACCCGTTCTGTCGATATAGACGATGAAGACCGTCAGGGCGAGGACGAACAGCGCCATCAACAGCCGTCTGGTGACCTGACGCAGGGGCTGTACGGCCGTACGGCGCGGAAGCTTGACCCGCGCCGAGACGAGATGTTCGTCGGCGTGCCTGGCCATCGCATCATGGCCCGGAAGTTTCACGTGAAACACCCTCCATCGACCGCTGCCGCCCACGGCAGGTCGAGAACTTCCAGTTCGTCTCCGGACCGCGCGCCGCCCGGCGGCACGACCGCGAGTCCATCGGCGGCGGCGATGCCGCGCAGCATGGCGGGACCGTTGAAGTGCAGCGGTACGAGGCCCTCGTCATGGTGCACGAACGGCACCAGCCGGGTGTCGTACGGGTGGCCATGCACCGCGTCCCGCAGCGGTGCGCGGTACGGGGGCCGGGGAGCCCGGCCGGCCAGCGCACGCAGCAGGGGCTCGGCGAGCGTCAGCAGTCCGGAGACCGCGGCGAGCGGGTTGCCGGGCAGCCCGACCAGATGCCGCCCCGAGGCCAGCCGGGCCAGCAGCATGGGGTGCCCGGGGCGTACGGCGACCCCGTCGACCAGCAGCTCGGCGCCCGTCTTGTGGAGCACCGGGTGGACATGGTCGACCGGGCCGGCGGCCGTGCCGCCCGTGGTGAGGACGAGATCCGCCTCGGATCCGGTGACCGCTCGGCACAGCGCCTCGGCCTCGTCGCGGATCCGGCGGGTGGCGATGACATCGGCGCCGAGCGTACGGAGCCAGGGCGCGAGCATCGGCCCCAGCGCGTCGCGGATCAGCCCGTCATGGGGCAGCCCTTCGGTGAGCAGCTCGTCGCCGAGGATCAGCACCTCCACGCGCGGGCGCGGGACGGTCAGCAGCTCGTCATAGCCGGCCGCCGCCGCGAGCCCCAGGACGGCCGGGGTCACCAGGGAGCCGGCGGGCAGCAGCCGGTCGCCGGTCCGGCACTCCTGGCCGCGCGGCCTGATGTCCTGCCCGGGGATCACCTCGCGGTCGGCGTGGAGACGGCCGCGGCTGTCCGTATGGGCATGCTCGCTGCGGACCACCGCAGTCGTGTCGGCCGGGATCCGCGCGCCGGTGGCGATGCGTACGGCCGTGCCGTCCGGGAGCGGCGCCACCGCCCCATGGCCGGCCAGGATGCCGAGGTCGTCGGCGCCCCGGCGGTCAGGGGTGCCGGCGGCCTCGCCGCCGGGGGCGTCGGCCGTCGCCCCTGTGCGTGGAGAGCCTTTGACGGGTTCTCGTGACGAGCCTTTGACGGGCCGCACGGACCAGGGGCCCGGCCCCGAGACCGCCCAGCCGTCCATGGCGGAGGTGTCGAACGACGGCAGGTCGGTGAGGGCGGTCAGTGGCTCGGCGAGTGCCCGGCCCACGGCCCGGTCGAGAGGTACGGAGGTGGCGCGGGCGGCCGGAACCGACTGCGCGGAGCGGGCCGCGAGGGCGCGGGCGGCCTCCCACGGCTCGGCGCTGTGCCGAGCGGCCGGAGGCAAGCCGGCGCCGTGGCCGGGTGCGGCGCCGCGGGTACGGTCCCGTTCCTGGCCCTCGCCCAGGCTCTGGCTGTGTTGCGGGTCGCGGGCCGGGCCGATGGCCGGTCCCGGCGCCCCCCTCGCGCCCGGCTCTCTGCCGACCAGAGCCAGGGCGTCGTCGAACCCGTCGACCTCGCGGTCCTGGGCCGTCATCCGGCGTCGGCCCCCTTGGCGCCCGGTCCGTCGGTGCCCTCCGTCTCGTCCGCCCAGCGCACGGCGAGCGCCGCGGCCTTGCGGGCGGCTTCGGCGACCGCTTCGGGACCGTCCCCGCCGGCCTTGGCCGCCGCGTAACCGACCAGGAAGGTCGTCAGCGGTGCGGCGGGTCTGGCGACGCCGTGCGCGGCATCGCGGGCGAGATCGAGGAGTACATGGGTGTCGACATCAAGCTCGATGCCGAGTTCGTCCTTGACTGCGGTGATCCATTCGTCCAGCACGGTCCCATGCTCTCTGATCCTGGCCCGCGCTGTGGAGATGTCTTCCCAGGTGTCGCAGTCGAAGGAGGCGAGCGGATCGGCGTCGACCCGGGCGAGGTCGAGTTCTTCCACCAGCAACCGGAGCGGCAGGCCGGGCAGACTGCCGTACTCAGTGGCCAGAAGGGCCAGTTCACGACGGAGCGGCTCGGCACGGTAGGCGGCGACCAGCGGCTGGTCACGGCCTTCGGCGTCGGTGAGCAGCGCCCCCTCCCGGCCGGTTCTGTCCAGCGTCTCGATCAGGCGGCGCACCGTCGGCTCCCCCAGGAACGGCAGATCCGCGGAGAGCACGAGCACGGTGTCCGCCTCGGCGCACCGCACCCCCGCGTCGAGCGCGGCGACCGGCCCGCCGCCGGGCGGATCCTCGCGCGCCCAGCGCACCGGCCGCGCCGTGGGCCGCCTGCCGCCCACGACCACGGTGCGGGCGGCCCCTTCGCAGGCCGCCAGCACCCGGTCGAGCAGCGACCGGCCCCCGACACGTACCCCTGGCTTGTCGGCGCCGCCGAGCCTCTTGGCGGCACCTCCGGCGAGCACGATGGCGTCATACGCGGTCATGGCTGAAGTATGGGCCGCGACCGCACGCCCGAAGCACCCGAGGTGGCCTGTTTTCGAGCGACCACCTCACTCATGCCCAGGCCTGGGGGGCTCGCCCCGGCCTACAGCGTGCGCAGCAGCACCGCCGGCTGTTCGACGCAGTCCGCCACATAGCGCAGGAAGCCGCCCGCCGTACCGCCGTCGCAGACGCGGTGGTCGAAGGTGAGCGACAGCTGGACGACCTGACGCACGGCCAGCTCACCCTCGTACACCCATGGCTTGGGCACGATCCTGCCGATCCCGAGCATCGCCGCCTCGGGATGGTTGATGATCGGCGTCGAGCCGTCGACCCCGAACACCCCGTAGTTGTTGAGGGTGAACGTCCCGCCGGTCAGCTCGCCCGGCGTGAGCGTGCCCGCCCTGCCGGCCTCCGTCAGCCGCGCGAACTCGGCGCTCAGCGACTCCGCGGAGCGTGCGTGCGCGTCCCGTACGACAGGGACGACCAGGCCGCGGTCGGTCTGCGCGGCGAAGCCGAGATGCACCTCGGGCAGGCGCACGATCTCCCGGGCCGCCAGGTCCACGGTGGAGTTCAGCTCGGGGTGGCGGGCGAGGGCCGCCGTGCAGATCCGGGCGAACAGCGCGAGCAGCGAGATCTTGGCCCCTCCGGCCGCGTTCATCGCGGTGCGCGCGGCCATGAGTTCCGTGGCGTCCGCGTCGACCCAGCAGGTCGCGTCCGGGATCTCACGACGGCTGCGGGAGAGCTTGTCCGCGACCGCGCCACGTACGCCCCGCAGAGGCACCCTGGTGACGCCGGGCCGCGCGGACGGGGTGGCCCGCACCGGAGCAGGAGCCGGGGACGGGGTCCGGATCGTGGCGGGGGCGGGGGCAGAGGCCGCGGCGGGGGCAGGGGCGGCGGGTGCTGCCTGTGTGGCGCCCTGGCTGATCGCCTGCTCGACATCGCACCGCAGGATCAGCCCGTCCCGCCCCGAGCCCGCCAGCTCGCGCAGATCGACGCCGTGCTCGCGGGCCAGCCTGCGTACCAGCGGGGAGACGACCGCGACCGCCCCGGCCGCGCCGTTCAGCGGTTCACGAGCGGGCGCGGGGGCAGCGGCGGACCCGCTCATCGGCGCCCGTCGGACCCGGCGCCTGCGCGCCGCCGGAGCGCCCGTGCCGTACCCGACCAGCACATTGCCCGATGTCTCGTCGGAGGCCGGAGCCGATGCGGGGGAGGGCGCGGGGGCCGGGGAAGCGGCCGGCTCGGGGGCCGGGTGGGCCGCCGTCGGCGCGTCGGCCGGTGCCGACGCCCCCACCGCCACCGTCAGCAGCGGCGCCCCGACAGGCAGCTCCGTGCCCTCTTCGCCGTAGCGGGCGGTCACCACGCCCCCGTAGGGGCAGGGCACCTCCACCATCGCCTTGGCCGTCTCGACCTCGACGACCGGCTGATCGACGGCGACGACATCCCCCACCGACACCAGCCAGCGGACGATCTCCGCCTCGGTCAGCCCTTCCCCGAGGTCCGGCAGTTTGAATTCCAGCACCTGGGCCATCAGCTCTCCGTCTCCCACTGGAGTCGCGCGACCGCGTCCAGCACCCGGTCCACTCCCGGAAGATGGTGCCTCTCCAGCATGGGCGGCGGATAGGGAATGTCGAATCCGGCCACGCGCAGCACCGGCGCCTCCAGGTGGTGGAAGCAGCGTTCGGTGACGCGGGCGGCGATCTCCCCGCCGGGTCCGCCGAAGCCGGTGGACTCGTGGACGACGACCGCCCGCCCCGTGCGCCGTACGGACGCCGCGACCGTCTCGTCGTCGAACGGCACCAGTGAGCGCAGATCGACGACCTCCAGGTCCCAGCCCTCGGCGCGGGCCGCCTCAGCCGCCTCCAGACAGACCGGCACGGAAGGACCGTAGGTGATCAGCGTGGCGCTGCTCCCCCGGCGCCGCACGACGGCCCGTCCGACCGGAGCGACCTCGGCCGGATCATCCGGCGACCACGTGGCCTTCGACCAGTAGAGCCGCTTCGGCTCCAGGAAGATCACCGGATCGTCGGAGGCGATCGCGGCCCTCAGCAGCCCGTACGCGTCGTCGACCGTCGCGGGCGTGACGACATGGAGGCCGGGGGTCGCCATGTAGTACGCCTCCGAGGAGTCGCTGTGGTGCTCGACCCCGCCGATCCCGCCGCCGTACGGCACCCGCACGGTGATCGGCAGCGGCATCGCGCCCCGCGTGCGGTTCCGCATCTTCGCCACATGACTGATCAGCTGCTCGAACGACGGATAGGCGAAGGCGTCGAACTGCATCTCCACGACGGGCCGCAGCCCGTACATCGCCATCCCGACGGCCGCCCCCAGGATGCCGGCCTCGGCGAGCGGGGTGTCCGTACAGCGGTCGTCGCCGAACTCGGCCGCGAGCCCGTCGGTGATCCGGAAGACCCCGCCGAGCGTGCCGACGTCCTCACCGAGGACATGGACGGAGGGGTCCTCGGCCATCGCGTCGCGCAGCGCGCGCCGCAGGGCCTGCGCCATGGTGGCGGGCTTCACCGCGACGGTGGTCATCGCACCTCACCGGATCCTTCCGCGTGTCCCTTCCCGGAGTGTTCCCCCGGTCCTTCTCCTGGTCCTTCTCCGGAGCCTTCCTCGGCCGAGGCCTCCAGCTCGGCCCGGAGCTGGGCCGCCTGCTCACGCAGCTGCGTGGTCTGATCCGCGTAGACGTGCGCGAAGAGGGCCATGGGGTCGAGCACCGGCTCGGCGTTCATCCGGTCGCGCAGCCGCGCGGCCATCGTCTCGGCGGCCTCGGCGGCCTTCCTGATGCCGTCCTCGTCGAGCACCCCGCGCGCGGTCAGCTCGTGTTCGAGCAGCCGGACCGGGTCGTGCGCGCGCCAGATCTCGACCTCGTCGCCCGCCCGGTAACGCGTGGCGTCGTCGGCGTTCGTATGCGCTTCGATGCGGTAGGTCACGGCCTCGACCAGTGTCGGTCCCTCGCCGCGCCCGGCCCGCGCCAGGGCCTCGCCGAGGACCGTGTGCACCGCGAGCACGTCGTTGCCGTCGACCAGCCGGCCCGGCATGCCGTACCCGACGGCCTTGTGGGCCAGGGAGGGCGCCGCGGTCTGCTTGGCGAGGGGCACGGAGATGGCGAAGCCGTTGTTCTGGACGAGGAAGACGACCGGGGCCCGCCATACGGCGGCGAAGTTCAGCGCCTCGTGGAAGTCGCCCTCGCTGGTGCCGCCGTCGCCCACGAGGGCGAGCGCGACCACATCGTCCCCCTTGAGCCGGGCCGCGTGCGCCAGGCCGACGGCGTGCGGCAGCTGGGTGGCCAGCGGTGTCGACAGCGGCGCGATCCGGTGCTCGTGCGGGTCGTAGCCGGTGTGCCAGTCGCCGCGCAGCAGCGTCAGCGCCTGTACGGGGTCCAGCCCGCGCGCCACGGCCGCGAGGGTGTCGCGGTAGCTGGGGAAGAGCCAGTCCTGCTCCCGCAGGACCAGCGCGGCGGCGACCTGACAGGCCTCCTGGCCCGTGCTCGACGGGTAGACGGCGAGCCTGCCCTGCTTGGTCAGCGCCGTGGCCTGCGTGTTGTACCTGCGCCCGCGGACCAGCTCGGCGTAGAGCCGCAGCGACAGGGCGGGGTCGGCCCCGGCCGCGGCATCCGTACCCAGCACGCGGTACGGCTCGGGGTCGGGCAGCAGCGGTGCGGGGTCGGTACGCGGCCGCCAGGCCGGCGGCGGGTGCGGCAGATGGCCCGCGGCACCGGGCGGTTCCTGGACCGACGTACTGCTTTCCTTCACGCGTGCACCTCCTCGTGGGAGCGGGTGAACGGGTGCCAAGATGTGGCACGCCTCACCTACCGATTGTTCGGTCGTGAGGGCATTTTGGCTACACGCGGCTCCAGCCTGTGGACAAACGGTTCTCCACAGCCTGGGATGGACGCAGGCCGTCCATGGCGCGGAGCCGAGAAGACAGGGGAGCTGAACAAATGGCCGACGGCACGGACCGGGAGATCGACGGGGTGGGGGTCAGACCCGGCGCCGAGAGAGGCGGCGGCGGTACGGAAGCCATGCTTCCGGCGCGCCCCCTGGACGCC
This sequence comes from Streptomyces scopuliridis, assembly GCF_042790125.1. Taxonomy (GTDB): domain Bacteria; phylum Actinomycetota; class Actinomycetes; order Streptomycetales; family Streptomycetaceae; genus Streptomyces; species Streptomyces scopuliridis_A. The sequence continues at coordinate 41,179 of NZ_JBHTZS010000043.1, read as the reverse complement.
ATCGACCAGGACATCCTGCGCATCCTGCGGGCGGACGGCCGCGCCTCGATACGGTCGGTGGCCGAGCGCGTCCATGTCTCGCGCGCCAACGCGTACGCCCGGATCAACCGGCTGATCGACGACGGCGTGATCCGCGGTTTCAGCGCGCGGGTCAACCATGAACGCGCCGGCCAGGGCGCGTCCGCGTACATCACCCTGAAGATCGTCCAGAACTCCTGGCGCACCGTGCGCGAACAGCTCCAGGAGCTGCCCGGGGCCACCCATATCGCGCTGGTCAGCGGCGACTTCGACGTACTCCTGCTGGTGCACGCCCCGGACAACCGCTCCCTGCGGGAGCTGGTCCTGACCAGGCTCCAGTCCATCCCCGAGGTGCTCTCCACCCGCACGCTGCTGGTCTTCGAGGAGACGGACCTGAACGGGCCCCCTCCGTCGTAGACGGCCCCCTTTTCAAGAGCTTCAAGAGCTTCAAGAGCTCTGAAGCTCCAGAAGGAGGCCGCCGCTACAGGCCCTGCTGGGCGTCGGTCCGCAGCCCGTCGAAGGCCAGCCGTACGACCGCCTCCGCCACCTGGTCGCGGTCATAGCCGCCCGGCGCGTGCGGCCGGTACCACTCGACCAGCGAGTTGACCATGCCGAAGAGCAGCCGGGTCGCCAGTCTGATGTCCATGTCGGCGCGCAGATCGCCGTCCGCCGCGGCGGCCTTCAGCAGATCGGCGACCCGCTGGTCGAACTCGCGCCGCCGCTCCATCGCCCAGCGCTCGGTCTGGGTATTGCCCCTGACCCGCAGCAGCAGCGTCACATACGGCAGCTCCGCGATCAGCACCTCGACCGTACGGCGGGTCACGTACTCCACCCGCCCGATGGCCCGTCCGCGCGTGGCCCCTTCCTCTTCGAGGATCCCGAAGAGGCCGTCCAGGGCGCGGCTGACCGCACGGCGCAGCAGCTCCTCCTTGCCCACGACGTGGTGGTATATCGAGGACTTGGAGATCCCGGCCGCCTTGGAGAGATGCTCCATGGAGGTGCCGTCGTACCCGCGCTCGTTGAAGACACGGACGGCGACGGTCAGCAGGGTCTCCGGCGTATAGGTGTCGCGCTTCGCGGTGGTCATGACGCGTCGTCCTCCTGCGCGGCGGCCAGGCGGCGCAGTGCCTGGGAGGGGGCGTAGCGGCCCGTGGGGTACTCCTCGTGCAGCGCCTCCAGCATGTCGAGCACCCACCGCGCGCCGAGCCGGTCGCCCCAGTCGAGGGGTCCGCGCGGGTAGTTGACACCGAGCCGCATCGCGAGGTCGATGTCCTCGGGGGACGCCACCTGGCGCGCCGCCGCGTCGAGCGCGAAGTCCACGAGCATCGCGACCGTACGGGCCACGATCAGGCCCGGGAGGTCGCCGATCACGCTGACGTCCTTGCCCAGCGCCTGGAAGAGGCCGATGGCCTCCTTCAGGGCCGTCTCCGCCACCCGGGCGGCGGGCGCGAGGGCGATCCGCGTCGCCTCCCGGTAGTCCAGCGCCAGATCGAAGTGGATGACGGGCATCCCCGCGTCGTCGGCGGCCGAGCCGTCCGCCAGGAAGAGACGCGTGCCGTCGGACAGTTCGATCCAGCCGGGGTAGCCGGGAACCGCGTCGTCCTTACGGGTGACGCCGATCCCCGCTGCCTCGATCAGGCCCGGCAGCGCGTCCGCCGCGAACAGCTCGCGCCGCACGGTGACGGACGCGGGCGCCTTCTCGGGCCCCGCCGTGTGCGCGGCCGCCTGGGGCGCGTCCTCGCCGTACGCGTACCACCCCCGGCCCGACTTGCGCCCGAGCCGCCCCGACTCCACCAGCCGGCGCTGCGCGAGCGACGGCGTGAACTTCGGGTCCTGGAAGAAGGACTCCCAGACCGACCGGGTGACGGCCTCGTTGACGTCCTGGCCGATCAGATCGGTCAGCTCGAAGGGGCCCATCCGGAAGCCGCCGCACTCCCGGAGGACGGCGTCGATGGTCGCGGGGCCGGCGGCGCGCTCCTCGTAGACGCGCAGCGCCTCCGCGTAGAAGGGGCGGGCGATGCGGTTGACGATGAAGCCGGGGGTGTCGGCGCAGCGCACCGGGGTCTTTCCCCAGGCCAGCGCCGTCGCGTGGGCGCGCGCCGCGGCCGTCTCGTCGGTCGCGAAGCCGCTGACGACCTCCACGAGCGGCAGCAGCGGGGCGGGGTTGAAGAAGTGCAGTCCCACGAACCGGCCGGGGTGGCGCAGCGCGCCCGCGACGGCCGTGACGGAGAGGGAGGAGGTGTTGGTGGCGAGCAGACAGTCGTCGGCGACGATGTCCTCCAGCGCCGCGAACAGCTCCCGCTTGACGGAAAGTTCCTCCAGGACGGCTTCGACCACGAGCGCGGCGTCCGCCAGCTCGGCGAGGTCCCGGGCCGGATGCAGCCGGGCGCGCGCGGCGTCGCAGGCCACGGCGTCGAGCCGGCCCTTCTCGACCAGCCGGTCGAGGCGCCCGGCGAGGGCGGTGGCGGCCTGCTCCGCACGGCCGGGCACGGCGTCGTAGAGCCGTACGGGATGGCCCGCGACCAGCGCCACCTGGGCTATGCCCTGCCCCATCGTGCCGGTGCCGACGACCGCGACGACGCGGCCGGGCTCGATTGCTGTCATGGACGCAATCCTCCCGTATGAGTGAGCCACTGAGTGAACCGGTTGTCCACAGACGGGTGGTCCACGGACGAGTCTTGGACGAGTACGGACGAGTTATGCACAGGTTCGCCGGGCACCCTTGTCCCGACCGATCGTTCGGTTACTCTAACTCTGTCCGCCAGTTCATGTCCCTGTCCGTGTCTCTGATGCTCAGCCCGACCGAGGAGTGGGTCCGTCATGGCCGCCGCCCAGCTCAGTCCCCAGCAGCTCTCCGACAAGCACCGGCCCACGCTCGACCGGGCTCTCGACGCGATCCGCACCCGCGCCTACTGGTCCCCGCATCCCGAGCACCCCAAGGGGTACGGGGAGACCGCCCCGGCGGACGGGCTCGCCGCCTTCCAGGCGCTGCGCGGGACCCGCTTCGAGCTGGGCCAGCCCGGGACGGACGGCTGGACGGCTGGCGAGGTCTCGCCCTACGGCCCGGCGCTGGAGGTCGAGTATCCGCACGCGGACGTGGAGGTCCTGCTGCCCGCCATGCGCGCGGGGATGGGCACGTGGCGCGAGGCCGGGCCCGAGACGCGGGCGCTGGTCTGTCTGGAGATCCTGGCCCGGATCAGCGCCCGTACGCACGAGTTCGCGCACGCGGTGATGCACACCAGCGGGCAGGCGTTCATGATGGCGTTCCAGGCGGGCGGGCCGCATGCCCAGGACCGCGGCCTGGAGGCCGTGGCGTACGCGTATCAGGAGCAGGTCCGTACGCCGGCCGAGGCCGACTGGTCCAAGCCGCAGGGCAAGCGGGACCCTCTTGAGCTGCGGAAGACCTTCACGGCGGCGGCGCGCGGGATCTCGCTGCTGGTCGGCTGCAACACCTTCCCGACGTGGAACGGCTACCCGGGCCTGTTCGCCTCCCTGGCCACCGGCAATCCGGTGCTGGTCAAGCCGCACCCGCGGGCGGTCCTGCCGCTGGCGCTGACGGTCCGGGTGGCCCGCGAGGTGCTCGCCGAAGCCGGCTTCGACCCGAATCTGGTCGCCCTGGCCGTGGAGCGGCCCGGCGAGGGCATCGCCAAGACGCTGGCCGTGCGCCCCGAGGTCCGGATCATCGACTACACCGGCTCCACCGCCTTCGGCGACTGGCTGGAGACCCACGCCCGCCAGGCGCAGGTGTACACGGAGAAGGCCGGCGTCAACACCGTCGTGATCGACTCCACCGACGACTACAAGGGGATGCTCTCCAATCTCGCGTTCTCGCTCTCGCTGTACAGCGGCCAGATGTGCACCACCCCGCAGAATCTGCTGATCCCCCGGGACGGCATCGCGACGGACGCGGGCGAGAAGTCGTACGACGAGGTGGTGGCCGATCTCGCGGCCTCGGTGAGCGGGCTGCTGGGCGACGACGCCCGCGCCAACGCGCTCCTGGGCGCGCTGGTCAACCCCGAGGTGAAGGCCCGTCTCGACGCGGCGGGCGGGCTCGGGGACGTCGCGCTCGCCTCGCGGGAGATCACCAACCCGGACTTCCCGGACGCGGTGGTCCGTACGCCCGCGATCGTGAAGGCCGACGGCGCCCGCAAGGCCTGGGAGAAGGCATGGGAAGGCGCGGCCGGGGGCGCCGCCGACGCGGAGCTGCCGTATCTCGCGGAGTGCTTCGGCCCGGTGTCCTTCGCGGTCGCCGTGGACTCGACGGAGGACGCGCTGGAGCTGCTGCGGCGCACGGTACGCGACAAGGGCGCGATGACGGTCGGCGCGTACACGACGTCGCGCGAGACGGAGCGCGCGATCGAGGACGTCTGTCTGGAGGAGTCCGCGCAGCTCTCGCTGAACCTCACGGGAGGGGTGTATGTGAACCAGACGGCGGCCTTCTCGGACTTCCACGGCTCCGGAGGCAACCCGGCGGCGAACGCGGCCCTCTGTGACGCGGCGTTCGTGGCGAACCGCTTCCGGATGGTGGAGGTACGCCGCCAGGCGTGAGGCCCGGTCTCGTGAGGCCCCGGTCTCGTGAGGCCCCGGTCTCGCGAGGTCCGGCCCGGGGCCTGGGGCCTGGGCGCCGCCCGCCGGTCAGGGGGCGGGCGGCGCCGACTGCCCTTCCGTGCCCGCGGCAGGCCCGCCCCAGTGGAACAGCGTCATGGCCACGCTGGTGGCGAGGTTGTAGCTGGACACCTGCGGTCGCATCGGGAGCGACAGCAGCCGGGTGGCCCGGCTCCGGACGTCCGCCGAGAGCCCGTGCCGCTCGGAGCCGAAGGCGAGCAGCGCGCCATCGGGGATGGTCACGGACCGGATGTCGTCGCCCTCCGGGTCGAGTGCGTACAGCGGTCCCGGAGGGAAGTCGGCGGGAGCGAGCCGCTCGACGGCGGTGGCGAAGTGGAGCCCGGCGCCGGCGCGTACGGCGTTCGCGTGCCAGGGGTCCAGATCGCCGGTCGTGATCACCCCGGTCGCCCCGAACCCGGCGGCGAGCCGCACGACGGCCCCGACGTTCCCCAGATTGCGCGGGTTGTCCAGGACGACGACGGGAGACGGACGGGGCAGCGCCGACAGCGCGTCCAGGTTGGTCCGGCGACCGCGTCTGACCGCCAGCGCGGCGATCTGCGTGGCGTGGACCCGCGGCACCAGTTCCCGCAGGACAGGGGCCGGTATCTGTACGACGGACTCCTTGAACACGTCGGTCAGATCACCGGCCAGTTCCGCCGCCAGGGCCAGGGCGGAGTCCTTGTCGCTCGTGACGGCCGACCGTACGTCCGCCCCGAACCGGAGGGCGTGTTTCAGCGCGTGGAAGCCGTCGAGCACCACCAGGTCGGGGCCGGCCTCGCGCCATTGCCGTACGGCGAGGGCGGCATCAGCGTCGTTCATCGCCTCAGAGTACGGCGTGCCCTCGGTGACCAGGCAGTTCAGCCGACGAGAGTCCGGGGCTGGTCAGGACTCTCGCTCCGCTGCTCCGGCAGCGGTTTGCCCCGCTGGCGGAAGAGCCGGTCCCGCAGGCCCGCGACCCGGCCGCCGAGCCAGCGCAGGAAGTTCGTCGGCAGGAACACCGCGTCGGCGGCGATCATGGCGAGCGAGAAGAACGGCAGCCCGAGCAGTACGGCGATGCCCGCGTGCTCCAGCATCATCGCGACCAGCAGCACGTTCTTGACGCGGCGGTTGAAGAGCGTGAACGGGAAGGCGACCTGCACCATGACCGTGCCGTAGCTGAGCAGCATCACCATGACGCCGCTGGAGGCCAGCAGCCCGGAGAGATCCGGCCAGGGCGAGAAGTAGTCCAGCTTGAGCGGGTAGTACAGCGCGGTGCCGTCCTGCCAGCGCGAGCCCTGGATCTTGTACCAGCCGGCGGTGGCGTAGACGAGACAGACCTCCGCCATGATCACGGCGAGTCCGGCATTGTGGACAAGGTTGGCGAGGATGTCGAGCAGGGCGCGGGGCTCGCCGTGGGGCGCGTACCGGTTCGCCGTCCACCACAGGCCCTGCGCGACCCAGAGTCCCCAGAACAGGATCAGCATCCACAGCTCGACATGGACCTGGTCCAGCCATGTGCCGACGAGGAGGAACCCTCCGAGAACGACCCACAGGACCGGTCCGACACGGTCCGGTACGGCGCGCTCCGGTGCGCCGCCCTCGGGTACGGCATCGGCTTCCCTGCTGGCGGCGCGCGCCGCCCGCCTGGCGTCCAGCGACCAGACCTGACCGCACCGCGTCAGGACCAGATAGATCGCGATCAGATGGATGATGTTGTCGCCGCCGTCGCCCATGAAGATGGAGCGGTTCTGCAACGACAGCACGCCGAACATGAAGACCACGGACATCGTGCGGGTGCGCCAGCCGACCATCAGCAGCGCGCTGGACAGCACGGCGACGGCGTACACGATCTCGAACCACACCGTGCTGTCCGACCACATCAGCCCGGTGAAGGCACCGTTCTTGGCGATCAGCTGCCGGGCCAGCTCCCAGCCCCACGGGGAGTCGGGGCCGTACAGCTCATGGCGCTGGGGCAGCTCGCGCAGCAGGAAGAGCAGCCAGGTGCCGGCGAACCCGATCCGGACGACGGCGCTCTGGTACCGGCCGAGAGGGCCGGCGGTGACGCGCTGGATACCGCGGGCCACCCAGCGGTCGAAGGTGACCCGCTTAGCGCTCCGGCCACCCGGCCCCTCCGGCACCCCGCCCGGCCGGCCAGTCCGCTGATGCTCCACCCGCTCGCTCATTCGCCCGCCTCCGTACGGCCGTTCCGTACGCCCCCGGGAAGATCGGACGCGTTCACCGTCCACCAGGGAAAGACCCGGTAGAACGGGCGCGTATTCACCTTCTCCTTGCTCCAGGAAGGGGCCGCGATGGAGGTCGTGGCGGACCTGAGCTGGAGGCGTTCCACGGAACCGCCCAGATTGTGGTCCTCCAGGCGCAGCATCACTATGCGGCGGATATAGCTCTCGGAGAGCTGCCCGCGCAGACCGTTGGGACGGTTCTTGTCGTCGCGGGCTCCGACGAAGAAGTCCCAGCCCCGGCGCAGCTCGTTCTGGTCGACATGGCTGGGCAGGAAATTGCCGCGGATGGCGGCGCCGTCCTCGGCGGAGAGATCGATCCAGCCGGTGGTCCTGCGCGTGCCGTCCGGGGCCTCGACCTCGGCGCGCGCCTGGACGGCGACGTTCTGCTGGAGCGGGTTGGGCGCGAAGAGCTTCCAGTTCTGTTCGAACTCGGGGTAGACCCAGCCGTCGACGGTCTCGCCGTGCTGCTTGGTGAGCGTGTTCGACGGGGCGACATGCAGGAACACCATGGCCACATGGGTGCAGGCCAGCACCCCTATGACAGCGAGGGCCACGGCGGCCGCCACCTGGTAGCGCAGGGAGAGGCCGGCTATCCCCGCGCCCGGCGGTGGCCCGGCCGGCACACCCTCGTCGTCGTACGAATCCATCCCGCCCCGATCCCCGTTGGTGCCACAGTCAGTTATCCACAGCGGTTGACACCCTACGGGCCGCCGACCCACCATTGAAGTCCATGAACCGAACGATCGGTCGGTAGGGGGCTCGGATGACGGCAGTGACCGCGGGGACAGCTGCGGAGGCGACGATGGAGACGACGGCGGAGGGGTTCGAGGCGGCGTTCGACGCCGCGGTGGCCGCCGATGAGCGCATCGAGCCGCGCGACTGGATGCCCGAGGCGTACCGCGCCACTCTGGTCCGCCAGATCGCGCAGCATGCCCACTCCGAGATCATCGGCATGCAGCCGGAAGCGAACTGGATCTCGCGCGCGCCGTCACTGCGCCGCAAGGCGATCCTGATGGCCAAGGTGCAGGACGAGGCGGGACACGGCCTGTATCTGTACAGCGCGGCCGAGACGCTGGGCACCGGCCGCGAGGAGCTGCTCGACAAGCTTCACGCCGGCCGCCAGAAGTACTCGTCGATCTTTAACTATCCGACGCTGACCTGGGCCGATGTCGGCGCGATCGGCTGGCTCGTGGACGGCGCGGCGATCACCAACCAGGTGCCGCTGTGCCGCTGCTCGTACGGTCCGTACGCCCGCGCGATGGTCCGGATCTGCAAGGAGGAGTCCTTCCACCAGCGGCAGGGGTACGAGCTGCTGCTCGCGCTCAGCAACGGGACCCCGGCGCAGCACGAGATGGCGCAGGACGCGGTGAACCGCTGGTGGTGGCCGTCGCTGATGATGTTCGGCCCGCCGGACGACGAGTCGGCGCACTCCGCGCAGTCCATGGCCTGGAAGATCAAGCGGCATTCCAACGACGAGCTGCGCCAGCGCTTCGTGGACATCTGTGTCCCGCAGGCCGAGGCCCTCGGGCTGGCCCTCCCCGACCCCGATCTCCGCTGGAACGAGGAGCGGGGCCGGCATGACTTCGGCGCCATCGACTGGTCCGAGTTCCGCGAGGTCCTGAAGGGGAACGGCCCTTGCAACGAACAGCGCATCACCCAGCGCCGCCGGGCGCACGAAGAGGGTGCCTGGGTACGGGACGCGGCGGCGGCGTACGCGACGAAGCGTGACGCCGGCGGCGTGCCGGCGGAAGACGCGGAAGACGGGGTCCGGATGATGGAGGCGACGGCATGAGCAGCTCGACCGACTGGCCGCTGTGGGAGGTGTTCGTACGCTCCCGCCGCGGGCTGTCCCACACCCACGCGGGAAGCCTGCACGCGCCGGACGCGGAGATGGCTCTGCGCAACGCCCGCGATCTCTACACCCGGCGCAACGAAGGCGTGTCGATCTGGGTCGTCCCGTCCTCGGCCATCACCGCCTCCTCCCCCGACGAGAAGGACCCGTTCTTCGCGTCGGCCGCCGACAAGCCGTACCGGCACCCGACCTTCTACGAGATCCCGGAAGGGGTGAAGCACCTGTGAACGACGCTCCGGTGACGGCCCCGCCCCGGGCAGCGGCCCTCGCGCTCGGCGATGACGCGCTGGTGCTCTCGCACCGGCTGGGGGAGTGGGCGGGACACGCGCCCGTGCTGGAGGAGGAGGTCGCGCTCGCCAATATCGCGCTGGACCTGCTCGGACAGGCACGCATCCTGCTCTCCCTCGTCGGGGACGAGGACGAGCTGGCCTATCTGCGCGAGGAGCGGGCCTTCCGCAATCTCCAGCTGGTCGAACAGCCCAATGGCGACTTCGCGCAGACGATCGCCCGCCAGCTCTACTTCTCCACCTACCAGCTCTTCCTGTACCGGCAGCTGGCCGCCGGGGACAGCGCGTTCACCGCTCTCGCGGCCAAGGCCGTCAAGGAAGTCGCGTACCACCAGGACCACGCCGCGCACTGGACGCTGCGGCTCGGCGACGGCACGGCCGAGAGCCATGAGCGCATGGCGCGGGCCTGCGGGGCGCTGTGGCGGTACACCGGCGAGATGTTCGAGCCGGTGGAGGGGCTGGCGGTCGACTGGCAAGCCCTGGAGGACAGTTGGCGCGCATCCGTCGCCGATGTGCTGGAGCGGGCGACGCTGACGCTGCCGGACGGGCCCCGCACCGGCGCCTGGCGGGCGGGCGCGGGCCGGCAGGGGCTGCACACGGAGCCGTTCGGGCCGATGCTCGCCGAGATGCAGCATCTGCACCGCAGCCACCCGGGGGCGTCATGGTGACCGGCACGGGCTCCCGGCCCGCTCCCGCCGCCCCGGCCACTTCGGGCGCTTCCGGCGATACGCACCCGACCGCGCTGGAGGCCGAGCTGCGCGCGCTCGCCGGCGCGGTGCCCGACCCCGAGCTGCCGGTGCTGACGCTGGAAGAGCTGGGCGTGCTGCGTACGGTCGTGATGTCGGGCCCCGGAACGGTCCGGGTCGAGCTGACCCCCACGTATACGGGCTGCCCGGCGATCGAGACGATGTCCGAGGACATCGAGCGCGTGCTGCGCGAACGCGGAATACCGGACGTCTCGGTCGTCACGGTCCTCTCCCCGGCCTGGTCGACGGATGACATCAGCGCCGAGGGCCGGCGCAAGCTCGCGGAGTTCGGCATAGCGCCGCCCCGCCCGGGCACCGCGGACGGGCCCGTACCGCTCTCGCTCTCGATCCGCTGCCCGCACTGCGGCTCGACCGACACCGAGCTGCTGAGCAGGTTCTCCTCCACCGCGTGCAAGGCGCTGCGCCGCTGCGCGGCCTGCCGTGAACCGTTCGACCACTTCAAGGAGTTGTAGATGTTCCATCCGCTCCGCGTCAGCGAGGTCGAGCCGCTCACGGACGACGCGGTGGCCGTCACCTTCGCCGTCCCGCCCGAGCTGCGCGCGTCCTTCCGGCACACCCCCGGCCAGCACATCGCTCTGCGCCGTACCGGCGCGCAGGGCGAGGAGATCAGGCGTACGTACTCGATCTGCGCGCCCGCGGGAGCCGATCCCGTGCTGCGGGTGGGGATCCGGCTGATCGAGGGCGGCGAGTTCTCGACGTACGCCCTCAAGGAACTCGCCGTGGGCGACATGGTCGACGTCATGGAGCCGACAGGCCGCTTCACGCTGGAGCCGCGTGCCGGGCACTTCGCGGCGGTCGTCGGCGGCAGCGGCATCACGCCGGTGCTGTCCATCGCGGCCACCCTGCTCGCGCGGGAGCCCGGAGCCCGGTTCTGTCTGGTCCGCAGTGACCGGACCGTCGCGTCCACGATGTTCCTGGAGGAGGTCGCCGACCTCAAGGACCGCTATCCGGACCGGTTCCAGCTGGTCAGCGTGGTCTCCCGGGAGGAGCAGCAGGCGGGGCTGCCGTCCGGCCGGCTGGACCGCGAGCGGCTGACCGGACTGCTGCCGGCGCTGCTGCCGGTGGCCGACGTCGACGGGTGGTTCCTCTGCGGCCCGCTGGGGCTGGTGGCCGGCGCCGAACGGGCGCTGCGCGGTCTCGGAGTGACCCGCGACCGTATCCACCAGGAGATCTTCCATGTCGACGACACGGTCGCCATGACCACGGCGGCGCCGGGCCCGGCCGCCGCGCCGGCCCCCGCGCACAGCACGCTCACCGCGACCCTCCATGGCCGCTCGGGCAACTGGCCGGTCAGGGACGGGGATTCCCTGCTGGAGACCGTCCTGCGCAGCCGCGCGGACGCGCCGTACGCGTGCAAGGGCGGGGTCTGCGGGACCTGCCGCGCGTTCCTGGTCTCGGGCGAGGTCAGGATGGACCGCAACTTCGCGCTCGAACCGGAAGAGACGGAAGCGGGCTATGTGCTGGCCTGCCAGTCCCATCCGGCCACCGCCGAAGTGGAGTTGGACTTCGACCGCTGAGACTCACTCCCCGCCCTGGAAGCGCCCTGGGGCGGGTCTCAGGCGGGTCCCAGGCGCGTCTCAGAGGACGAACGCCGGGCTGCCGTTGTCGGTGACCATCGGACGCCCGGCGCCGTCCCAGGCGAGCATCCCGCCGTCCACGTTCACCGCGTCGACGCCCTGCTGGACCAGATACTGGGTGACCTGAGCGGACCTGCCGCCGACCCGGCACATGACATAGGCCCTGCGCCCCTCGGCCACCGCCTCGGTCACCTCTCCGAAGCGGGCCACGAAGTCGCTCATCGGGACATGCAGCGCACCCTCGACATGGCCGGCCGTCCACTCGTCGTTCTCCCGGACATCCAGCACCAGGCCGTCGGCAGGGACCGCCGCGGCATCGACCGAGGGCAGCGGGGCGAAGTTCATGGGCTGTGCCTTCTCTCTCGTACGTGACCGGGCGTGACCGGGTGTGACCGGGGCGGGCGGAGTCCGGACCGGGACCAGGACCGGCCTCGCGGCCCTCGCCCGGAACGGGGGCCTCTGACCGGCCCGGAAGGACTCCCGACCGGTCCCAGGGGCTCCCGACCGGATCAGCGGACTCCCGGCCGGGGGCTCCGAAAAACCTACTGCACCAGCCTGGCCAGTTCCGTCTCACGCTCGGAGACCTCCGCGAGCAGCTGCTCGGCGATCTCCTCCAGCAGCCGGTCCGGGTCGTCCGGGGCCATCCTGAGCATCGCGCCGATCGCGCTCTCCTCCAGCTCCTTGGCGACCACCGTCAGCATCTCCTTGCGCTGCGCCAGCCACTCCAGCCGGGCGTAGAGCTCCTCGCTCTCGCTCAGCCGGGGAGCCTCCGGCGCCGGCCCCGCCGCCCACTCCGCGACGAGTTCCTGGAGCAGCGGCTCGTCCCCACGCGCATAGGCGGCGTTGACGCGTGTGAGGAACTCCTCACGCCGTGCCCGCTCCTTCTCGTCCTGCGCCAGATCCGGATGCGCCTTCCGCACCAGATCGCGGTAGAGCTTGCGGGCCTCGTCGCTCGGCCTGACCCGCTTGGGCGGCCGCACCGGCTGATCCGTCAGCATCGCCGCGGCCTCCGGCGACAGACCGTCGGAGTCGAGCCAGTCGTGGAACAGCTCCTCCACACCCGGCATCGGCTGCACCAGCGCACGGGCCTCGCGCGCCTTGCGCAGATCCTCGGGGTCGCCGGTGCGTGCCGCACGCGCCTCGGCGATCAGCGCGTCCAGCTCATCGAGCCGGGCGTACATCGGACCGAGCCGCTGGTGGTGCAGGCGGGAGAAGTTCTCCACCTCGATCCGGAAGGTCTCCAGCGCGATCTCGAACTCGATCAGCGCCTGCTCGGCGGCGCGCACGGCCGTCTCCAGCCGGGCCTCCGGACGCGCCGCCGCCCCCGCGTCCGGCGCGTCTCGTACGTCCTGCTCGTCGTCGTTTCGGATCGTCGGCTCCCCAGGGGCGTCGTGCATCACCCGTCCAGCGTAAGGGCGAACGCGGTGGCCCCCGCCCCGTCCCGGCCCGTCACACCCCCAGCTCGGCCGCGATCCGCCCGCTCCTGACGGCCGCGAGCAGCTCGGCGTGGTCCTCCTCCGTACGGTCCGCGTACGCCATGGCGAACGCCGCCACGGCCCCGTCCAGCTCCTCGCTCTTGCCGCAGTACCCGGCGATCAGCCGCGGGTCCACGCTGTGCGCATGGGCCCTGGCCAGCAGCGCGCCGGTCATCCGTGCGTAGTCGTCTATCTGGTCGGCCGGGAGCGCCGCCGGGTCCACGCTCCCCTTGCGGTTCCTGAACTGCCGTACCTGACAGGGCCTGCCCAGGACCGTCGTCCACCCCAGCAGGTTGTCGCTGACCACCTGCATCCGCTTCTGCCCGAGCACCACGCGGCGCCCCTCGTGGACCACCTCGGGCGGCTCGAATCCGACGGCCGCTAGATGGGGCAGCAGGGCGGAGGCCCGCGCCTCCTTGACCTGGAGCACCAGCGGCTCGCCCCGGTGGTCGAGGAGCAGCACCACATACGACCGCGTCCCGACACTGCCGGTGCCGACCACCCGGAACGCCACATCGTGGATCGCGTACCGCGCGAGCAGCGGCAGCCGGTCCTCCGAGAGAGTGCCCAGATACTCCCCCAGCGAGGCGGCGACCGCCGCGGCCTCCTCGTCGGGCACCCGCCGCAGGACGGGCGGCGCGTCCACGAACCGCCGCGGCGCGGCCCTGCCGCCGTCCCCGCCCCCGTCGGGCACGGTCTCGGTGGACCTGGCGGCGAACCGCGCGCTCGTGTTGTTGCGCGCCTTCTCCGAGACCCGCTCCAGCGTGCCGGCCAGATCGCGGGCGTCGGCGTGCGAGACCAGCTCCTCGTCCGCGATGGCGTTCCACGCGTCGAGCGCGGGGAGCTTCGCCAGCAGCCGCATCGTGCGCCGGTAGGCGCCCACCGCGTCGTGCGCCCCCTGCCGGCAGGTGTCCTCGTCCGCGCCCGCCTCGCGGCCGGCCAGCACCAGTGAGGTCGCGAGCCGCTTGACGTCCCACTCCCAGGGGCCGACCACGGTCTCGTCGAAGTCATTGAGATCGATGACGAGCCGGCCGCGCGCGTCGCCGTACAGACCGAAGTTCGCCGCGTGCGCGTCACCGCAGATCTGCGCGCCGACGCCGGTGACGGGGGTGCCCGTCAGATCGTGGGCCATCAGCCCTGCGGAGCCCCGCAGAAAGGCGAACGGCGTCGCGGCCATCCGCCCCACCCGCAGTGGCGCCAGCTCGGGCACCCTGCCCCGGCTCGACTCCTCGACGGTACGCACCGCGTCGGGCCGCCCCGCCGTGAACACCACCGAGTCGTGCGCGGACCTCGGCACCCGTCGCCGCAGCGCCTTCCCCCGGCCCTTGGGCGTCTCCGCCCCGCCCACGGCCGTACGCGGCGCGAAACCCGGCACCACCGGAATGCGCTCGCTCCCCGAATCCTCAGAGAACCCAGAAACCCCAGAGCCCCCCGGAACCGTGCGCGGCTTGCCCTCCGCCGACCCGACATCGCCCATGGCGTGCCGCCTCCCCCGTACTCGTGCGAGATCAACCGCACACGACGTTACCGCCGGGCCCAACCGCCGTCTCCCCCTGTGGATAACGCCGGACCGCTCACCCGCCGGCCCTGTGGACAGGGGGCCTAACAGCCGCCCTCCGAGACCCCTCCCAGATGGGATTCGGCCCACAGCGACAGCTCCTTCAGCGCGGGTTCCATCGCGGCGCCCGCCTTTGTCAGCCGGTACGAGACCCGCAGCGGCGGCCCCTCATCGACCTCACGCACCACCAGCCCCGCCGCCCCCAGCTCCGTGAGCCTGTCCGAGAGCATGCGCTCGCTGATGCCCGGGATCGCACGGCGCAGCTCCGCGAAGTAGACCGCCCGTTCCATCAGTACGGAGATGATCAGCCCGGTCCACCGCTTGCCGAGCAGCTCGAAGACGCGCGTGATGCCCACGTCGACCTTCTTGCACGCGTCCTCAGTGTGGTCCGCCATACGCATAGAGTACTGGTTTCCCGAGGTGAGGTGAAAAAAAGTAAGCGACTATGTTATTCATAGGAGCGAACGGAAGTTCTGTCCGTTCGCCGTCATACGCCACCCCTCATGGAGACCCCCAATGGCCACGCTTCTGCACCTCGACTCCGCCGTCTTCCCCGAAGGCTCCGCCTCGCGCGACATCACCGCCTCCTTCGTCCAGTCCTGGCGGGAGCAGCACCCCGAGGGCAAGGTCGTCTACCGCGACCTCGCCGCCACCCCGCTGCCCCACCTGAACGTCGCGGCCGCCGCAGCGGGCGCGGACGACGCGCTGCGCGCGGAACTGGCCGCCGAACTGGCCGAGGCGGACGCCGTGCTGATCGGCGCGCCGATGTACAACTTCACGATCCCGTCCACCCTGAAGGCATGGCTCGACCAGGTGATCATCGTCGGCCACAACGCGGGCATCCCCGACGCCCCGCTGGCCGCCACCCCGTTCACGATCGTCGCCAGCCGCGGCGGTTCGTACGCCGCCGGCACCCCGCGCGAGGACTGCGAGTTCGTCCAGAACTATCTGGAGAAGGTGCTGTCCAACATGTTCGGCACCACCCAGATCGACTTCATCGTCCCCGAGCTCACCCTGGCCCACACGAACCCGGGCATGGCCGATCTGATCCCGCTCGCCGAGGCGTCCCGCGCCAAGGCGGAAGAAGAGGCCACCCAGAAGGCCAAGGCCCTCGCCACCCGCCTCGCCGCCTGAGCACAGAGCCCTCCGGCGCACGGCCCTCCGGCACCCAGCGCTCCGGCACGCAGCCCTCCGGGACGCGGCCCTCCGGCACCCAGCTCTCCGGCTCACGGCCCCAGAGCGCGCGACGCGCCCACGCGCACAGCGTTCACACAGCCATGCCTCCCCCGGCACCCCGCCCGCGGGGAGGCATGTCTCACACCCGGACACGACGACAGACACGACGAAGAAGCCCCGTAGGTCGATGACCTACGGGGCTTCCATCTGTGCGCGAGGGGGGAGTTGAACCCCCACGCCCTTTCGGGCACTGGAACCTGAATCCAGCGCGTCTGCCTATTCCGCCACCCGCGCATTGGGTGTGTCGTTCGGTGCCTCACCTGCTGGTGTGTGCTCCTGGCGACATCGAGAAGATTAGCACGGTGCGGAGGGTGGGTTCACATCCGTTTGTTTCGGGGACCCGGCCGCGGAACAGGGAACGGACAGCGGCCGCCCCCCACTCCTCCTGAGTGCACCCCGGGTGCGGGACACTGGCGTCAGGCCGCCTCTACGATCCGTGTGAGAGGTGACACTCATCGACGGGGCAGACAAGGGGAACCAGCCGATTTCCCGACGCGTGGATACGATCAGTAAGCAGTACCAGGACGGCCACTACGGAGGAGGTGCCCCATGGGAGTCATGAAGCGTTTCGAACAGCGTCTCGAAGGTTTGGTCAATGGCACCTTCGCGAAGGTGTTCAAGTCCGAGGTCCAGCCCGTCGAGATCGCGGGTGCCCTCCAGCGCGAATGCGACAACAACGCAACGATCTGGAACCGCGAGCGGACCGTCGTACCCAACGACTTCATCGTGGAGCTGAGCACGCCCGACTACGAGCGTCTCAGCCCGTACTCCGGCCAGCTCGGCGACGAACTGTCCGGACTCGTCCGCGATTACGCGAAGCAGCAGCGCTACACCTTCATGGGCCCGATCAAGGTCCATCTGGAGAAGGCCGAGGATCTCGACACCGGCCTGTACCGCGTCCGCAGCCGCACACTGGCGTCGAGCACTTCCCAGGCGCCCGAGCGCGCTCCCGCGGGCCCTCCGGCGCCCGTATCCCCGCGGGGCGGTGCACCCGGCGGTTACGGGTACCCGCCCGCCGCGGTTCCTCCCATGCCGGCCGCCCCGCCTCCCGGCGGCGGCCACGCGCCCGCGGCGAACCGCCCCCCGGCCCCTGGCCCCGGCGCGCCGCCGCACGGCCAGGCGCGCCGCTGGATCGAGATCAACGGCACCCGCCACCAGATCTCCCGTGCGACGCTCGTCCTGGGCCGCAGCACCGACGCGGACGTACGGATCGACGACCCCGGTGTATCGCGCAGGCACTGCGAGATCCGGACAGGAACACCCTCGACCATCCAGGATCTCGGGTCGACCAACGGCATCGTGGTAGACGGACAGCACACCACCCGCGCTACGCTCCGCGACGGCTCGCGGATCGTCGTGGGCAACACCACCATCGTTTACAGGCAAGCCGAAGGGTGAAGCGGGGGCAATGTCAGAGCTGACCCTGACGGTCATGCGGCTAGGTTTTCTGGCCGTTCTGTGGCTGTTCGTGATCGTGGCCGTACAGGTCATCCGCAGCGACCTGTTCGGAACACGCGTCACGCAGCGCGGCTCACGCCGCAACGCCGACGCCCGACCGCAGCAGGCACGCCAGACACCGGCGCCGCCCCAGCAGCGCCAGCAGCAGCAGGGGGGCCGGCAGCGCCGAGGAGCCCCCACCAAGCTCGTCGTGTCCGAGGGCAGCCTCACCGGCACCACGGTGGCGCTCCAGGGGCAGACCATCACGCTGGGCCGCGCGCACGACTCGACGATCGTGCTGGACGACGACTACGCGTCCAGCAGGCATGCCAGGATCTACCCGGACCGTGACGGCCAGTGGATCGTCGAGGACCTCGGCTCCACCAATGGCACGTATCTCGACCGGACCCGGCTCACGACCCCGACACCGATCGCGCTTGGCGCTCCGATCCGCATCGGCAAGACCGTCATCGAGCTGCGGAAGTAGTACGACAATGAGCGAGCGGAGCGAGCGAGCCGCGGCGGTACCCACGGCGGACCGCGGCCGGCTCCCGACCGGAGGGTGGGCAGTGTGGCTCGAGACCGGCTGGCGCGACAGTCGACTGGCGAGCCGACGGGCGAGGTGCGCATGAGTCTGTCTCTGCGCTTCGCCGCCGGATCGCACAAAGGCATGATCCGGGAGGGAAACGAGGACTCCGGCTACGCCGGTCCCCGGCTGCTGGCCATCGCCGACGGCATGGGCGGCCAGGCGGCGGGCGAGGTCGCCTCCTCCGAGGTGATCTCCACCCTCGTACAGCTCGACGACGATGTGCCGGGCTCGGACATCCTCACCTCGCTCGGTACGGCGGTGCAGCGAGCCAACGACCAGCTGCGCGTGATGGTCGAGGAGGACCCCCAGCTGGAGGGCATGGGCACCACGCTCACCGCCCTGCTCTGGACCGGCCAGCGCCTCGGCCTCGTCCATGTCGGCGACTCCCGCGCCTATCTCCTGCGCGACGGCGTACTGACCCAGATCACCCAGGACCACACCTGGGTGCAGCGGCTGGTCGACGAGGGCCGGATCACCGAGGAAGAGGCCACCACCCACCCGCAGCGCTCCCTGCTGATGCGCGCGCTGGGCAGCGGCGACCATGTCGAGCCCGATCTCTCCATCCGTGAGGTCCGGGCCGGCGACCGCTATCTGATCTGCTCCGACGGCCTCTCCGGCGTCGTCTCCCACCAGACGATGGAGGAGACGCTCGCCAGCTACCAGGGCCCGCAGGAGACCATCCAGGCGCTCATCCAGCTCGCGCTGCGCGGCGGCGGCCCCGACAACATCACCTGCATCGTGGCCGACGTCCTGGACGTCGAGTCCAACGACACCCTGGCCGGGCAGCTCAGCGACACCCCGGTCGTGGTCGGGGCGGTCGCCGAGAACCAGCTCCCGCTCAGCTCCGCCGAGAACGCCGCCGCGATGCAGACCCCCGCGGGCCGCGCCGCCGGCCTCGGCCGCGGCGTACCGCCGCAGCCCGGCGGAGGCGGCTTCGGCCCGCCCGGCAGCGGCGACAGCGCCGGCTACGACGGAATGCCGCCCGGAGGAAGCTTCGGGGCCTACGACGACGAGGAGTTCGTCAAGCCCCGCCCGCGCCGCCGATGGCTCAAGACGTCCTTCTACACCGTCCTCGCGCTCGCCGTCGTCGGCGGGGGCCTGTACGGCGGCTACTACTGGACGCAGACGCAGTACTACGTCGGCGCCAACAAGGAGAACGTCGCGCTCTACCGGGGTATCAGCCAGGATCTCGGCTGGGTCTCCCTCTCGAAGATCGAGAAGGAAACCGACATCGAACTCAAGTACCTTCCGGACTACCAGCGCAAGCAGGTCGAGGCCACCATCGCCGAGGGCAGCCTCGCCGGGGGACGCGACAAGATCGACGAGCTCGCCGTCCAGGCATCCGCCTGCAAGAAGGACGAACAGCGCCGCCAGGCCGACCGCGAGGCCAATGTGAGCACCGACACCAAGCCGAAAGCAGCTCCGAGTCCGGGCCCCAGCCTCTCGGAAGAGGAGCAGAAAGTGGCCTCCAACTGCGGTAAGCAGTAGGAGCCGGCCGTAGGGGGCCCTTCACCACCATGAGCGTAGTCACCAACACGACCACCATCGGCGCCATCGAAGCACCGAGCCGTCGCAACACCGAGCTTGCCCTGCTCGCCTTCGCCGTCGCCATCCCGGTGTTCGCGTACCTGAACGTCGGGCTCGCGCTCGACGGCAAGGTGCCCACGGGCATGCTCGGTTACGGCCTCGGCCTCGGCCTGCTCGCCGGCGTCGCCCATCTCGTGGTGCGCAAATTCGCCCGCTACGCCGACCCGCTGCTGCTGCCGCTGGCGACGCTGCTCAACGGCCTCGGGCTGGTGCTGATCTGGCGTCTGGACCAGTCACCCCGGCTCATCCGGCTCGCCGAGCTCAGCTTCGGCGTCTTCAGCCCGTCCGCGACGAAGCAGCTGATGTACTCGGCGCTGGGCATCGCGCTCTTCGCGGCCGTCCTGATGCTGCTCAAGGACCACCGCATCCTCCAGCGCTACACGTACATCTCGATGGCCGTCGCGCTGTTCCTGCTGATCCTGCCCATGTTCTTCCCCGCCAGGAACGGCGCGAAGATCTGGGTCAGCATCGCCGGCTTCAATGTCCAGCCCGGTGAGTTCGCGAAGATCATCATCGCGGTCTTCTTCTCCGGCTACCTGATGGTCAAGCGCGACGCCCTGGCCCTCGCCAGCCGCCGCTTCATGGGGCTCTACCTGCCCCGCGGACGCGACCTCGGACCGATCCTCGGCATCTGGGCCCTCTCGATCCTCATCCTGGTGTTCGAGACCGACCTCGGTACCTCCCTGCTCTTCTTCGGCCTCTTCGTGGTCATGCTCTACGTCGCCACCGAGCGGACCAGCTGGATCGTCTTCGGCCTGCTGATGTCGGTCGGCGGAGCCGTCGGCGTCGCCACCTTCGAACCGCACGTCCAGGCCCGCGTCAACGCCTGGCAGGACCCGTTCTCCTGTTACGCGACCGACGGCGCCTGCCAGCAGATCGGCGACGCCCTGCTGTCCTTCGGCTCCGGCGGCACGCTCGGCACGGGGCTCGGCCAGGGCAACTCCGACCTCATCGGCTTCGCCGCCAACGCCGACTTCATCCTCACCACCGTCGGCGAGGAGCTCGGCCTCGCCGGCACGATGGCGTTCCTGCTGTTGTACGGGCTGATCGTGGAGCGCGGCGTACGTACCGCCCTCGCCGCCCGCGACCCCTTCGGCAAGCTCCTCGCCATCGGCCTCTCCAGCGCCTTCGCCATCCAGGTCTTCGTGGTCGCGGGCGGCGTCATGGGGCTCATCCCGCTGACCGGTATGACCATGCCGTTCGTCGCGGCCGGCGGCTCCTCCGTACTCGCCAACTGGGCCCTGATCGGCATCCTGATCCGCATCAGCGACACCGCGCGCCGGCCCGCACCGGCCCCGGCTCCCTCACCCGACGCCGAGATGACCCAGGTGGTCCGACCGTGAACAAGCCCCTGCGCCGCATCGCGATCTTCTGCGGGCTGCTCGTCCTCGCGCTGCTGATCCGGGACAACTGGCTCCAGTACGTCCGCGCCGACGAGCTGAACACGCACAAGAACAACCGCCGCGTCCTGATCGAGCGGTACAGCGCCGAGCGCGGCAACATCATCGTGGACGGCAAGCCCATCACCGGCTCCGTCAAGACGGACGACACCGACTTCGTCTACAAGCGCACGTACACCAACGGGCCCATGTGGGCGCCCGTCACCGGCTACGCCTCGCAGGCGTTCGACGCCAACCAGATCGAGAAGCTGGAAGACGGCATCCTCACCGGCAACGACGACCGGCTCTTCTTCGACCGCACCATGGGCATGTTCACCGGCAAGGAGAAGAAGGGCGGCAACGTCGTCACCACCCTCAGCGGCGCCGCCCAGAAGGCCGCCTTCGAGGGGCTGGGCGACAAGAAGGGCGCCGTCGCCGCGATCGACCCGCAGACGGGCAAGATCCTCGCGCTGGCCTCCACCCCCAGCTACGACCCCGCCACGTTCGCCGGCAACAGCAGCAAGGACACCAAGGCCTGGGTCGGCCTGGACAAGAAGAACAACCCCGACGACCCGATGCTCAACCGGGCGCTGCGCCAGACCTACCCGCCCGGCTCCACCTTCAAGGTGGTCACCGCGGCCGCCGCCCTGGAGCACGGCCAGGTCACCGACACCGACGCGGCCACCGACACCCCGCTGCCGTGGATCATGCCCGGGACCACCACCCCGTTGAAGAACGAGGGCAACATCCCCTGCAAGAACGCCACGCTCCGCACCGCGCTGCGCGTCTCCTGCAACACCGTCTTCGGCAAGCTCGGCGCGGACCTCGGCAAGGACAAGATGCTGGAGACCGCGAAGAAGTTCGGCTTCAACCAGGAGCAGTTCATCCCGGTCCGCGCCGACGCGTCGGTCTTCCCCGAGGAGCTGAACGCCTCGCAGACCGCGCTCTCCTCGATCGGCCAGTTCGACACCCGTACCACCCCGCTCCAGATGGCCATGGTCACCGCCGCGATCGCCAACGACGGCAAGCTGATGAAGCCCTACATGATCGACCGGCTTGAGGCGCCGAACCTGGACGTGCTCGACAAGAACGAGCCCGAGGAGCTGAGCCGCCCCCTCAGCCAGGAGAACGCGCAGAAGCTCCAGAGCATGATGGAGACGGTCGTCAACGAGGGCACCGGCCACAACGCGCGCATTCCGGGCGTGACCGTCGGCGGCAAGACCGGTACCGCCCAGCACGGCGAGAACAACAGCAAGAACCCGTACGCCTGGTTCATCTCGTACGCCAAGGCGGACAACGGCTCCCCGGTCGCCGTCGCGGTCGTCGTCGAGGACAGCAACGCCAGCCGTGACGACATCTCCGGCGGCGGCCTCGCGGCCCCGATCGCGAAGAGCGTGATGAAGGCGGTTCTCGACAGCAAGAAGTGACGCCGGTCACGGCTCACGTCCATTCCTGCACATTGCGATACCGGTCGTATATCAGGTGACCGTTACGGGCCAACCGCATGCGGCGTGCCCGGTAGCGTAGGCGCGAACAGCACACCGCCGGACCACACACCGGTGCGGTCGGGACTGACGGAGAGGGCTGGAACGTTATGGAAGAGCCGCGTCGCCTCGGCGGCCGGTACGAGCTGGGCTCGGTGCTCGGCCGTGGTGGCATGGCGGAGGTCTACCTCGCGCATGACACCCGGCTCGGCCGCACCGTCGCCGTGAAGACGCTCCGGGCGGACCTCGCCCGCGATCCGTCCTTCCAGGCCCGGTTCCGCCGAGAGGCCCAGTCGGCCGCCTCGCTCAACCACCCGGCGATCGTCGCGGTCTACGACACCGGCGAGGACTACGTCGACGGGGTGTCCCTCCCGTACATCGTGATGGAGCACGTCGACGGATCGACCCTGAGAGAGCTGCTGCACTCCGGGCGCAGACTGCTGCCCGAGCGCACGCTGGAGATGACGGTCGGGATCCTCCAGGCGCTGGAGTACTCCCACCGCAACGGCATCGTCCACCGGGACATCAAACCGGCCAACGTCATGCTGACGCGCACCGGCCAGGTCAAGGTCATGGACTTCGGCATCGCCCGCGCCATGGGCGACTCCGGGATGACGATGACGCAGACCTCCGCCGTCATCGGCACCGCGCAGTACCTCTCCCCCGAGCAGGCCAAGGGCGAGCAGGTCGACGCGCGCTCGGACCTCTACTCCACCGGCTGTCTGCTCTACGAACTGCTGACGGTCCGGCCCCCGTTCATCGGGGACTCCCCGGTGGCCGTCGCCTATCAGCACGTACGGGAAGAGCCGCAGACGCCCAGCGTCTTCGACCCGGAGATCACGCCCGAGATGGACGCGATCGTGCTGAAGGCCCTCGTCAAGGACCCCGACTACCGCTACCAGTCGGCCGACGAGATGCGCGCCGACATCGAGGCGTGCCTCGACGGCCAGCCCGTCGCCGCCACGGCGGCCATGGGCGCGGTCGGATACGGCGCCGGCGGATACGGCGGTCCCCCGGACCAGCCGACGACGGCGATGCGCCAGGGCGACCCGGGCGGCCAGACCTCCATGCTCCCGCCCGTCGGGCCGGACGACGGCTACGGCGGCTACGACGACCGCCCGGCCCGGCGCCGGCAGAAGAAGTCCAACACCTCGACGATCCTGCTGGCGGTCGCGGGCGTCCTGGTGCTCGTAGGCGCCATCCTGATCGGCAAGTCGGTCTTCGGCGACAACGGCGGCGGCGCCAGCCGGCTGGATGTCCCCCAGCTCGTCGGCAAGACGCTCGCCGAGGCCCAGGGGCTCGCCGAGAACGCGAGCGTGAAGGTCGCGGAGTCCGGCTCGGAACGCTGCGACGTGCCCAAGGGCTCCATCTGCAGCCAGGTCCCGGCCAGCGGCAAGATGAGCCAGGGCGAGACCATCCAGGTCGTCGTCTCGGAGGGCGCTCCGCAGGTCAAGGTCCCGGACGTCACGGACAAGCAGAAGGACAAGGCGACCGGAATACTGGAGGACGAGAACTTCCAGGTCGACTACAAGACGGAGGAGTCGGAGGAGGACCCCGGGACAGTGCTCGCACAGGACCCGGAGGGCGGCTCCATGGTCGAGAAGGCGTCCAAGATCACGCTGACGATCGCCACTCAGAGCCAGATCACCGTTCCTCCGCTGGTCGGCAGCACGGCCGACGATGCGGAAGCCCAGCTCAAGATCCTCGGCTTCCAGGTCGTACGCAACCCGGTTGACTCGGAACAGCCCGCAGGCGTCGTCACCAAGCAGAACCCGGACGCCAACGCGAAGGCCGCCAAGGGCACCCAGGTCACTCTGGACGTCTCCAAGGGCCCGCAGCAGCAGATGACACAGGTACCGGATCTGCGGTTCAAGACGCTGGACGAGGCCAGGCAGATGCTTCAGCAGTCCGGTCTGCAGCTCGGCAACGTCCAGGGGCCGAACGACAACAAGGCCCGGATCATCAACCAGGAGCAGCCGGCGGGACAGCAGGTACCCGCGAACACGGTCATCAACGTCACCACGGCTGATGGCGGCGGGGGCAATAACAACAACGGAGGCGGCTTCTTCGGCGGCCCCTCCGGCGTCAACGCCCGTAACAAGGACTGACAAGCAGGACAGGCGGTACGCGAACAGCCCCGGCACCCTCGCGAAAGGGTGCCGGGGCTGTTCCGTGCCGTCGCCGGGTAGGGCTCAGGCGACTAGGCCCTAGCGCAGCTCGGGCGGGGGCGTGCGGTTCTTGTCGACCTTTTCCGTACGCTCCAGCTCGGCCCAGACGATGTAGCGGTAGTCCGAGGTGTAGATCGGCGTGCAGGTCGTCAGCGTGAGATAGCGGCCGGCCTTCTTCTTCCCCGACTCCTTGGGGACCGGCTGGAGTACGTCCACGTTGTACTTCGAGGTCTTCGGAAGCTCCTTGAAGACCTTGTAGATGTACCAGGTGTCGCGGGTCTCGAAGACGACGGGATCGCCGGTCTTGAGCTTGTGGATGTTGTGGAACCTCGCCCCGTGGCCGTCCCGGTGCGCGGCCAGCGTGAAGTTGCCCTTCTCGTCCCAGGGAAGGGCCGACTTGACGGGCTCGGTGTAGTAGCCGGCGACCCCGTCGTTCAGCGACGAGGTCGAGGTGCCCTTCTTGACCAGCACCTCGCCCGTGTCCATCGCGGGGACGTGCAGGAAGCCGATGCCGTCCTCGGAGTCGTAGGTCCGGGGAGCGGCGCCCGGCTTCTTCTCCTGCGCCCAGCCGTGGCGTACGTCGTCGCCCTGCTTCGCGGCCTCGCGGTCGGCCAGCACGTTCGTCCACCACAGCGAGTAGACGACGAAGAGACCGAGCACCACGCCCGCGGTGATGAGCAGTTCGCCGAAGACGCTGACGGCCGCCGCGAGCGGGCCCCTCGGGCGGCGGGCCCGTACGGGAGCCGGGTCGTCGGCCGCGGCCGACGGCGGCGGTGCGTCGGCCTGTTCGTCGTGCTCGGTACTCGCTGCCACCGCACCCGTCCCCAAAGTCCCGAAGTGTGTCCGCGCTCCGAGCGGCGTCAGCCGACGAGAGCGTCGGGCTTGCCCTTGCTGCGCGGCCGTTCGTCCACCATCTTGCCCCACACGATCATCCGATAGGTACTGGTGAACTCCGGGGTACACGTCGTCAGCGTGATGTAGCGACCTGGCTTCGTGAACCCCGAACCCGGCGGTACCGGACTGATCACGCTCACGTTCGACGGCGACGTCTGCGGGAGCAGCCGGGTCATGTCGTACGTGTAGTACGCGTCCCTCGTCTCGACGATGATCTCGTCGTCTGGCTTCAACTGGTTGATGTAGCGGAAGGGTTCGCCATGGGTGTTGCGGTGGCCGGCGACCGCGAAGTTGCCCTGCTTGTCGGCGGGCATCGCCGTCTTGAGACGGCCCTCCGCGTAATGGCCGACCATGCCGTGGTCGAGGACCTTCGACTTGCTGATCCCCTCGGCGATCGGCACGACGACATCCAGCTTCGGGATGTGCATGATGGCGAAGCCCTGCCCCGGCTCGAAGACGCCCGGCTGACGGTCCTTGGTCCAGCTGTCCTGGATCTTGTCCGTCTCGTTGCCGGCGTACTGGTCGGCGCGGATGTTCGTCCACCAGAGCTGGTACGTGACGAACAGCAGCATCAGCACGCCGAAGGTGATGAACAGCTCGCCGACCACCCGGCTGGCGATGACGGCGGGGCTCTCCTTGCTGGCCCGCGCCGCGCGCCGCGCCTCGACCCGGGAGAGCGGCCTGGCGGGCGCCTGTTCCTCGGAGCCGTGCCCGGCGTCGGCCCCGGCGGGCTCGGCCCGTCTACGGCCCCGGCCACCGCCCTTGGCGGCCCTGCGCCGCTCGGCCCGGCCCCCGGTCACGGGCTCCGGCTCGGCCGCCCGGCGCGTGTCCGCGGTCCGGAGTCCCACCGTCCGGTCATCCAGCCGGGGCTCGGGAGCAGGAGGCGCGGGCGCGGGTACCTGTGCGGGCCCGGGGGCGTGTTGAGCGGAGGGCGCGTGTTGTTGAGGGGAGGGCGCGTGTTGAGGGGAGGGCGCGGGATCCGGCCCGGGTGCGGGTATCAGGGCCGGGTCGGCCGCCGGCGTCGTACCGTCCGCGTAGTACGAGGGCGTGCCGGACTCCGGCCCCCGGGGGGCTTCCGCCGCGTACTGGCGGTAGTAGTCGCCGGACCACTCCGGACCCGGGGCCGTGGCTTCCGGTACGGGCTCCGGCTGCCAGGGGCCGCGGTGGCGCCCCTGCTTCCGGGCCGGCCGCGGTCCCCGCTCCTGGCCCTGCCCGTGCGCCTGTTGTCCCGGGAGCGGATCGTTCAGCGGGTCCGCCAGCCCGTCCACCGCCGCCTCGAACGCTCCGGAGTCCTCGTACGCTCCCTGCTCGTACGAGGCTCCGTAACCCGCGTCGTGTTCGGGGCGGAGTGCCGTCACGCGAGTGCCTTGCCCACCACCGGCGCCAGCCCCGTCGACCGGCCCACGGCACCCGGATCGCCGCACTGCGCCAGCCAGTTGGCCAGCATCAGATGCCCGTGCTCGGTGAGGACCGACTCCGGGTGGAACTGCACGCCCTCGACGGCCAGTTCACGGTGGCGTACGCCCATGATGATGCCGTCCGCGGTACGCGCCGTGACCTCCAGCTCGGCCGGCAGCGTGGCGGGCTCCGCCGCCAGCGAGTGGTACCGGGTCGCGGTGAACGGCGAAGGCAGCCCCGCGAAGACGCCCTTGCCCTCGTGCGTGACGAGCGACGTCTTGCCGTGCAGCAGCTCGGGGGCGCGCCCGACGACACCGCCGTACGCCACCGCCATCGACTGCATCCCGAGGCAGACCCCGAAGACGGGCACGCCGGTCCCGGCGCAGTGACGCACCATCTCGACGCAGACACCGGCCTGTTCGGGCGTACCGGGCCCGGGAGAGAGCAGCACGCCGTCGAAGCCGTCCTGGGCGTGAGCGGTCGTCACCTCGTCGTTGCGCAGCACCTCGCACTCGGCGCCGAGCTGGTAGAGGTACTGGACGAGGTTGAAGACGAAGCTGTCGTAGTTGTCGACGACGAGAACGCGCGCGCTCATCCGGCCGCCCCCGCTCCGTCGACGGTCACATCGTTGAACGGCAGCAGCGGCTCCGCCCACGGGAAGACGTACTGGAACAGCACATAGACGACAGCGAGCGCCAACAGGAGCGAGATCGCCGCCCGCAGCCACACGTTGCCCGGCAGATGCCGCCAGATCCAGCCGTACATGCTGTCCCTTCCGTCCGGTACCGCGCCAGGCGGTACGGCACCAGACTAAAGGGCTCCACCGACACATGGGCGGTTCATCGGTCAGCTGCACAGAGGTTCGGGGGTTGCTCTTCGTCACAGGGCCCCACGGTCAGCGATTCCGGCGTCAGCCGACCGGCTTCGCGTAGTGGAGATCCACCGTGCCCGTGTAGCCCGGCAGCGTCTCCTTGCCGTGCTCGTCGACCTTCCAGCCGAGGCCGTACGCCTTGACGTAGAGCTGGTAGTTCTGGACCGCCGGGGAGTCGGCGAGCGCCTTGCGGAGCTTTCCCTGGTCACCAACAGCGGTGATCTTGTAGGGCGGCGAGTAGACGCGGCCCTGGAGGATCAGCGTGTTCCCCACGCACCGCACGGCGCTGGTGGAGATCAGCCGCTGGTCCATGACGCGGATGCCCTCCGCGCCGCCCTTCCACAGGGCGTTGACGACGGCCTGGAGATCCTGCTGGTGGATGACGAGGTCATTGGGCTGGGGCTCGGGATAGCCGGGGTTGGCCGTGGCGTCCGGCGGGGCGTCGTCGAGCGTGACGGTGAGCGCCTGGCCGGTGACCTTCTTGGTGCCCGCGCCCTTCTCCAGGGCGTCCAGCCTGGCGTCCTCGGCGTCGGTGGTGCCGTGGTCGCGGCTGACCAGGGTGTCGATGTCGTGCCGTACCGCCGCGTTGGCATCGCCCAGTTCGGCGTTCTTGCGGTCGCGCTCGTGGATCAGATCGGAGAGCTTGAGCAGCGAGGTGTCGGTGCGGATGTTGGTGCCCTTGGCCGTGTTGAAGCTGGTCACGAAGATCAGCCCGGCGAGGGCGAAGACGGCAGCCGTGAGCAGCCGGACGGGCCGCCTGTTCGGTCGGCGGACCGGCCCTGGGGGAGAGTCGGCGGAATTGCTCAACGTACCCTTATCTCCTTAGGCGCCGCGGAAGCACTACGCTAACGGACGCCCGGGGGCGGCGGTGTTCCCCCTGCTCCCCGCCCCGGCACACCGTTTCAGTCCCCCTGCGCGGTCACGCAGCGCATCGACAGGAGAGTCCCTCGTGCCGAAGTCACGTATCCGCAAGAAGGCCGAGTTCACGCCGCCTCCGGCCGCGAAGCAGACGGTCAACCTCAAGCTGACCAACCGGAGCTGGGTGGCCCCGGTCATGCTTGCCCTGTTCCTGATCGGGCTGGCCTGGATCGTCGTGTTCTATGTGACCGAGGGCGATCTTCCGCTGCAGAGCTTCGGGAACTGGAACATCGTGGTCGGGTTCGGCTTCATCGCCGCCGGCTTCGGTGTCTCGACTCAGTGGAAGTAGCGGGTCCACCGCTCCGCCGTCAAGCTCTGCCCCGACTTATCCACAGCGTTGTCCACAGCAGGGGAAAAGGTCAGACGATCTGTGGATAACTCCACGGGACGTTGACGCCGGTGTGACTGCGTCCGCCATTCTGATGACGCGCTCGCCCCTTGTCGCCGCTGGTCAAACCCACATCGGCGACAAGGGGCACGCACGTTCCCCACAGGATGCACAAGATCCGCCACACACTGTGGACAACTGTGGAGTACGGGCCGTCCTCACGGGGTCACGCTCAGGTGAGTGAAGCCGTTCTGGCCACGACGATCACGATCGTCGCCGCCAGCACCAGCGCGCACGTTCCGTACTGCACGAGAGCCCGCCGCTCGCGCGGCGCGTGCACCATCCCTATGGCGATCACCACGCCCGCCACCAGCCCGCCGACATGTGCCTGCCAGGCGATGTTGGACCAGGTGAAGGTGAAGAGCAGATTCAGCGCCAGCAGGACGAGGACCGGCCGCATGTCGTAGTTGAGCCGCCGCATCAGGACGACGGTCGCGCCGAGGAGCCCGAAGATCGCACCGGAAGCGCCCAGCGAGGGCTGGTTCGGCGCGGCCAGGAGATACGTGAGCGCGCTGCCGGCCAGCCCGGAGAGCAGATAGAGCGCGAGAAAGCGGACGCGGCCGAGCGCCGCCTCCAGCGGCCCGCCGAGCCACCACAGCCCGAGCATGTTGAAGGCGATGTGCCAGATCTCCTGGTGCAGGAACGTGGCGGTGATCAGCCGGTACCACTCGCCGTCCGCGACGCCGACGATATGGCCGAACCCGGGGCTGTAGGCGTAGCCGATCAGGTCGAGGTCCTGGACGAGGCGATACCGGTCGTCCACCGCCAGGACGGCGACGAACACCGCGACATTGATGCCCAGCAGGATCTTGGTGAGCAGCCGGGGATCGGCCGCGACCGTGCCGCCCGCGAGGGTGCGCGGTCGGTTGGCGGACGCTCCGTGCCCCGTACCCGAGCCCTGCCGGACGCATTCCGGGCACTGGAAGCCGACGGAGGCACTGATCATGCACTCGGGGCAGATGGGGCGCTCGCAGCGCGTGCAGCGTATGCCCGTCTCCCGGCCCGGATGCCGGTAACAGCTGGGCAGGCCTTCGGTGACGGCAGGCTGGTCCTGGCCTCCGTGGCCGCCTGGCGGGTGGTCCATCGGTCCCCTCGGTCCTCGTGACGGCGGACGGTGCCCGGCACGGCACAGCGCACCGCCCCGCCCGTCCGGTATGTAACCACTACGGACGGGCAGGGCGGGATGGTTCCCCGAACCGGGGAACCGTACGGTCGTGAGCGGTCAGCGCGTCTCGATGACGACCGACTCGATCACGACCTCCTTCAGCGGGCGGTCGGTGCGCGGGTTGGTCTGGGTGCCGCCGATGGCGTCCACGACCTTCTTGCCGGCCTCGTTGGTGACCTCGCCGAAGATGGTGTGCTTCCGGTTCAGCCAGGTGGTGGGCGCCAGGGTGATGAAGAACTGCGAGCCGTTGGTCCCCGGGCCCGCGTTCGCCATCGCCAGCAGGTACGGCCTGTCGAAGCCGAGGTCCGGGTGGAACTCGTCCTCGAACTTGTAGCCGGGGCCACCGGTGCCGTTGCCCAGCGGGTCCCCGCCCTGGATCATGAAGCCGCTGATCACACGGTGGAAGACGGTGCCGTCGTACAGCTTGTCCGTGGTCTTCTGGCCGGTCTCCGGGTGGACCCACTCCCGCTCGCCCTGCGCGAGCTCGACAAAGTTCTTGACCGTCTTCGGCGCGTGGTTCGGCAGGAGCCGGACCTCGATGTCGCCGTGGTTGGTCTTCAGGGTGGCGTAAAGCTGCTCGGCCACGATCTGCCTTCCGTAAGTCTTCTCTGACTCTCACGATCCTCGCACGGAAGGCGGCGGAAGACGGCAGGGGGACGCAAGGAGACATGCCGGGGGGCAGCGGAAGGCGCGGGCGGCGGTGTGGTCACGCCGGAACCCGCGCATGCTGGAGAGAGGGGCGGCATCGTCGCCCATGGGTACGTACGGACACGGGTACGTACGGAACGTTCGCGGAGGACCGCGATGTCCGGGCATCACCCACGTCGCCTTTCATGACCCGGATGCCCGCAACACATGCCGAGACCGAGCCCGACAGGCATGATCTCGAAAAGGGTGGATAGGCGAAATACGGAACGCCACCGAGGAGGATGATCCTGTGACCCGCATGGACAGCGTGCGCGCCGCTACCGGTTCGGCGAAGGAGAGCGTGCAGCACGCCGCGGTAGTGGTGGCCCCTTACGCCGGTACGGCCAAGGAACAGGCCGCTCTGGCCAAGGCACAGGCCGCGCTCTACGCCCGCGAGGCGCGTGTACGGCTCGCCCCGACAGTATCGAAGGCCGCTCAGCAGGCTCGTGTTCAGTACGGCGCCCATGTGGCGCCCCGGGTACCCCCAAAGGTCGATGAAGCCGCGCACCGCGCCGTGGTGCGTACTCGTCAGGCCGCCCGTCAGACGGCGGATTACACGGTGCCGCGAGTGAATCAGGCGGTGGCCACCGCACAGCCGGTGGTCGAACAGGCCGCGGCACGTTCCGCGGCGGCCCTGGCCGCTCTGCGCGGACAGGTCACGGCGAAGGAGATCCAGAAGCTGGTGAGAAAGCATGAGCGGCGGGCCAGGGCCGGCCGGGTGGCCAAGGGCCTGGCGGTCCTCGGCGTGCTGGCCGGCGGGGTTTTCGCCGCCTGGAAGTGGTGGGACAAGCAGGCGAACCCGGACTGGCTCGTGGAGCCGCCGGCCGCTACCGAGGTCTCGGAGCGTGGTCCGCTGACGTCCGTGGACGGCAGCCATGTGGTCGATCCACTGGATCCGGAGGTCCAGGCGAAGCAGGCGGACGCGTCGGAGAACGACCGGGACGACCGTCCCTGATCACACAGACCACGGGGATCACAGACCGGGCGTGGCACTCGCCGCGCCTGTGGTCCATGCGGTCCGTGGTGTCCGACGTGCCTGCGCGCTCGCCGGCTGCACACGTGGCGTCTGCGCTTCTGCTGTTCGCGTTCTTGCTGTCCGCGTACTTGCTGGCCACGTAGTTGCTGGCCACGTAGTTGCTGGCCACGTCGTCCTCGTCGCGCCACCGGCGTACCGGGTTCGGCGACGGGCGCACCGGAGGTGAGGGGCGCCGGGAGACCGCGGGGTTCCCGGCGCCTCATGCCGCGACGAGCGCCGCGTCGGCGGCGTACGCGCTCACCCGCGCCGCGCGGGGATCGGTCTCGCTCGGGACGTCCGCCGGCAGATGACGGACCGACGGTGACGAGCCGTGCGCCTCGGCGTGGATACGCTGCTTGATCGTGGGCGGCAGCGACCTGCCGCGTGGCAGCGACCTGGGTACGGCCGCTCTGGCCGGAGTGGCCTCGGTGTCGTGGTGCGCGGCGGCGGGTGCCGGCGCGGGCTGCTCGGCCGGCTGCTGCACGGCGTTGCCGGCGGCGGCGGCCGGGGCGGTCAGCCCCAGGGAGGCGAGCACCGCGAAGAACGCGGTGATGAAGACAGTCCACAGTTTCTTGACCTTGAAGGCGGCCATGACCCCTCGCTTTCGGGTTGAGCGGTTTACATACCTTCCTCATGATGTGGACGCATCTTGAGAATCCACGGAGCTACGCCGCCGTCCGGCAGTTCTTCGGATGAACACCACTCGTACGGTCCAACCGGCCCCGCGAATTCGCGGCCTCAGCGCGCCAGAAGCCGTACCTGAAGCAGCGCTTCCCCGTCGCCTCCCGGCGCGTACGAGCGCACGTCAGCGCCCCTCCAGCGCCTCTCCGGCGCCCCCGCCCGCCTCTCTTCGCCGACCGAGGCACGACTTCCGCCGGACCGCCACTCGGAGAGATCGCCGCCGGGCTCGGCTCACCGGCCGCTCGGCCTCGCGGCGTCACCCGCCTGCCGCTCAGGGCGCGCCGTATCGGCGCAAACCGGAAAGGCTGATTCCCGAACCACCGCTCGGCAGAAGAGAAAGAGAGAACGCCATGACGCTGCGTCCGCCCCGGGAGCTCATACGCTCGCGGCCCGTCGTCGCCCTCGCCTCCGTGTGCTCAGTGGCGGCGCTCGCAGCGCCCGCCCCCGCCATAGCCGAGGGCGCTTCCTCCCGAGCGGGCGGCGGCACAGCCAAGCCGACCGTGGTCCTGGTGCACGGCGCGTTCGCCGACGCCTCCGGGTGGGACGGCGTGGTGGAACGGCTTCAGCGCGACGGCTATCCCGTCATAGCCCCGGCGAACCCGCTGCGCGGGCTGGCCAGTGACTCCGCCTACATCGCCAGCGTCCTCAAGAGCGTCAAGGGGCCGATCGTCCTGGCCGGGCACTCCTACGGCGGCGCGGTGATCAGCGAGGCCGCGGCGGGCAACCGCAACGTCAAGGCGCTCGTTTACATCTCGGCGTTCATGCCCGACAAGGGGGAGACGCTCGGGGCGCTGAGCACGAAGTTCCCCGGCAGCCGGCTCAGTCCGGCGCTCAGACAGGTGCCGTTCCAGAACGGCGACGGCACCACGGGCACCGATCTGTACATCAAGCCCGACAAGTTCCACCAGGTCTTCGCGGCGGACCTCGCGGCCTCCACCGCCGCCCAGATGTCCGCCACCCAGCGCCCGATCAGCGCCTCGGCCTTCACCGAGAAGGCCCGCGCCGCCGCCTGGAAGAGCATCCCGTCCTGGTTCCTGGTGGCCACCAAGGACCGGGCGATAGCCCCGGATCTGGAGCGCTTCGAGGCCAAGCGGTCGGGCTCCCACACCATCGAGGTGAACTCCTCGCACGTCGCGATGATCTCCCACCCCGGGACCGTCACCAGCCTCATCCTCGACGCCGTCCGCAGCGAGGCCTCCGGCACGCCGTCCCTGGCCACAACGGGAAGCAACGCCTCGGCCACCGGTCTGATCGGCGTCGTCGCGATCGTCGCGGGCGTGGGCCTGATCGTGGCCGTACGCAGACACCAGGCACGCGGCCGCTGACCGATCGGCCCCGCGCCCGGTCCGGCCGCCGGTGGGTGCGGTCGGACCAGGGCCCGGCCGGTCCGTTCGGTCCGTACGGTCCGTCAGTAGCGGACCGCGCCGTAGTCGATCTCCTCCGCGGGATACGTCGCGCTCCGGCGCGCGAGCCCCCGCATCCGCTGTCTCATCTCATCGGCGGGGAGGTGACGCAGATCGCCGTGGCCCGGCAGCACCCACTCGAAGGTCAGTTCCTCGGCCCCGCGGGCCACCGACTCCGCGAGCGTCCTGATCGAGTCGTAGACGACGCTGTGGGCGACTTCCAGGGTCTGCTGGGAGTTCGACCAGAAGAACGCGTCGCCGGAGAAGCAGAACTTCTCGTCCGCGATGAACAGTGTGGTGCCCTTGGTATGCCCGGGGAAGGGGTGGGCGATGACGCCCGGTCCGATCTCCACCGGGTTCGTGCCGCGGATGACGTGGTCGGCGTCGGGGAGGGAGTGCAGGTCCCCCTCGTGGATCCACAGCCGGGCCTTGAAGGCGTCGGCGTATGTGCGGGCGTGCGCGACGTGGTCGAGGTGGGTGATCAGTACGTCGGTGATCTTCCCGGCCCGCCCCTCGTAACGGCGGGCGAGCGCGGGCCCCCAGCGGGGGGTGTCGATCATCATCGCGGTGCCGTCGGGGCGGCGCAGAAGGTACGAGGTGGCGCCATAGGTCCGCGCCGAGGCATGCCCGCACAGGAGGACGGTCCCGTCCTCGTCCAGCGCCTTCGGGTACGGGTCCGAGTCCGCGCCGAGGTCGTCGGCCGGC
Source organism: Streptomyces scopuliridis (assembly GCF_042790125.1). GTDB lineage: Bacteria > Actinomycetota > Actinomycetes > Streptomycetales > Streptomycetaceae > Streptomyces > Streptomyces scopuliridis_A. Next base: position 6,816 of record NZ_JBHTZS010000043.1, on the reverse strand, counting down.
GGGTGCACGGACCGGGTGGGGCAGGCGTGCGCGGCCAGGTAGAGCTTCTCGACGTCGGCCTCGGTCTCCGGCTGGCGGATGACGGTCGACAGACCGCCGTACTCGCCGCCCTCCTTGTAGCCGATCATGCCGGGGGCGAGTTGACGGGCGATGTTGCAGTTCAGACAGCGGTCGTCGACGTACCAGCCCTTCTCCGCGTCCGCCGCCCGGGGTCGGTTCTCCCCGCGCGTGGTGCTCACGAGGGAGCTCTCGTACTCGGGAGTGGGGGGATTGTTCACCATGGTTTCCCGCTTTCACAGGAGACAGAGCGACACCCATGTCACCGATTGGGCCGGCGCATGAGCTGACGCTGGGGCGAGTCAGGTCATGGAGCGCGCGACGGAAGGCAGGGCGACGGACGGCGTTTCCCGCAACGAACCCTAGCGGACCCACACCCTGTGCGTTACCACATTGTTATCTCCTCGGTCCTGATGAGCCGCCGGCATCCCGGTGCGCCGGATCGGCAGGTCACGCCGCGGCCAGTGCCACGGTCGGGGGTGTGCGTGCGGCACGTAGCGCCGGGTAGAGGCCGGCGATCGCGCCGATCACCATCGTGGAGGCGACCCCGCCCACGGGTGCCACGAGGGGGATCGCGGTGGGCCAGTCCTGGCTGAACGCGTATCCGGCGGTGACGGCCGCGCCGAGCGCCGCTCCGCCCAGGCCGCCCAGGGTGGACAGCAGCAGGGCCTCGACCAGGAACTGACGGGTGATGTGCCGGCGGGCCGCGCCGAGGGCGCGTCGGAGGCCGATCTCCCTGCGTCGTTCGATGACGGTGATGACCATGGTGTTGGCCACTCCGATGCCGCCGACGAGCAGGGCCACCCCGCCGAGTCCGACGAGCAGGCCGGTGAACGACGCCTCGGCCGCCTGCCGCGCCTTCAGCGCGTCCGAGGGACGGCTGACGGCGACATTCTCGGGGTTCTCGGGGTTGACGGCACGGGGAAGCAGCCCGCGGACGCTCTCGACGAGGGGGTCGGGAGAGCGTTCGTACACCATGGTGGGGCGGCCGTCGAAGCCGAGATACCGCTCGGCCGCGGCACTGTTGACCAGGACGGCGGCGTCCAGATCCGGTGCGAGCGGTACCGGGTCGAGGACGCCGAGGACGGTGAAGTAGCGGTCACCGATCCACACTTGTTCGCCCGCGTGGGTCACGCCGAGCCGGTAGGCGGCCCGGTGGCCGAGCACGGTCGTGGGGTAGCGGTCGGGCGCCCGGTCCAGCCAGCCGCCCCGGGCCAGGGTGCCGCGCAGGGTCTTCACCAGGTTCCCGTCGGCGGCGAGGACGGTCAGCCCGTTCGTCTCGGCGGGATCCACCCGCGCGTTGCGGTAGGCGCCGATGTCCTTGACCTCGCCGGTCGAGCTGACGGAGTCGACGCCGTCGGCGCGGGCGACCGTGTCCACGGCGGTCTCGGGAAGGGGTACGGGCTCGCCGGTCAGGGGGTCCTGGCCCGGGGCGACGGTCAGCAGGTTGGTGCCGAGCTTGTCCAGTTCGGCGTCGAGGTGTGCCTGGCTGGAGGTGGAGATCCCGAGGACGGCGATCATCGCGGCGATCCCGATGGCGATGCCGGCGGCGGAGAGCACCGCGCGCAGCGGACGCGTCCGGAGCCCGTTGGCACCGAGCCGGAAGAGATCGCCGCCGCGCAGGCGTGAGGGCGCCAGGTTCGTACGGCCGCTCATGTCGTCACCCCGTCCTGGTGCGGGCCGGGCGGCGTCTCGCGGATGTCGTCGACGAGTTGTCCGTCCCGCATGAGGAGCCGGCGCGGCAGGCTCTCGGCCAGCCCGGTGTCGTGGGTGATGATCACGACGGTGGTGCCCGAGGTGTGGAGCTCGCGCAGCAGCTCGACCACCAGGGCGCCGGAGCGGGTGTCCAGCGCGCCGGTCGGTTCGTCGGCCAGCAGCAGTGGCGGGTCACCCACGACCGCGCGGGCGATGGCGACCCGCTGCCGCTCACCGCCCGACAGCTGGTGCGGCCGGTGGTCCAGGCGGTGGCCCAGCCCGACCCGGTGCAGCGCCGCCTCGGCGCGTGCCCGGCGCCGACGCCGGGGCATTCCCGTGTACAGCAGTCCGTCGGCGACATTGTCGACGGCGCGGGTGCCCTCGGCGAGGTGGAAGTGCTGGAAGACGAAACCAATCCGATGGGCACGCAGCGACGACAGGCCCCGGTCGTCGAGCCGGGCCACATCGTGCCCGTCGATGACGACCTGCCCCGAGGTGGGCCGGTCCAGAGTGCCGACGAGATTGAGCAGGGTCGACTTGCCCGATCCGGAGGGCCCGACGACGGCGACGAGTTCCCCCGGATCGATCGAGGCCGTGACCTCGCGCAGGGCGTGGACCCGGTGCTCGTCGCTCCCGTACGAGCGGCCCACCTCGGTCAGCCGCACCACGGGCTCGGAGGAAACGGCGGGCAGGACAGCGGTGTCGTGCAGGACGACGGTCACAGCTTCGGCACCCCCACCCGGGCGCCCTCGGAGATCCCCGGGCCGCTCACCTCCACACGGCCATTGGTGAACGCACCCGTCTTCACCTCCACCCGGCGGACTTTCCCGCCCTCCACGATCTGCACCCCGAACCCGCCGCCCTCCAGCGGCAGGAGTGCCGTGACCGGCACCGAGTACACGTTCTCGGCCTCCACCCGGCTCAGCACCACGATGACGTCCGCGCTCTGGACGTTCTTGACTCCCCCGGGAGAGCTGAGCTTCACGCTGACGGGAACGACTTTCTTGTTGTCCTTGTTCAGCTTCTGCGCCCCGACGGAGGAGACCGTCCCGGGTATCCGCTTGCCGTCCGGCAACTCGATCTCCACCTTGGCGCCCTTGACCACGAGTTCCTGTGCCTCTTCCGGCACCTCGGTGGTGACCCGCTGCTGGGAACCGCCGGCCTGGAGTACCTCGGCGCCGGCCTCCGCGGGGTCACCCGGGCGCACCGACGCCTTCTTGATCCGCAGGATGTCGGGGGCGAACACCACCCGGCCCAGTTCGATCTTTCCGCTCTGCGGCAGGCCGTTGTTCTTCTGCCAGCGCTTCACCGCGGCCTCGGTCTTCTCCGTGAACTCCTCGTCGACGGTGAAGTCGACATAACCAAGTTCCGCCAGATTCTCCTCCAGCATGCGCACATCCCTGCCGTCCTTCATACCGGCCTTGAACTCACGCCAGGCGGGAAGTTCACCCCGCATCAGGAACACCGGCATGTCATCGACCGCGTACAGGCGCTCCCCACGCTCGACGATGCTGCTCGCCGACGGCAGCCAGGTGAAGATCCCCCGCATCTGATTCTTGACCCGGCGGTCGCCGGAGAACTGCAGGACGCCGAAGGACCGCACCTCCGAGGCCAGATCACCTCGCACGACCTTCTCCGTGGCGGGCGGCAACGGCTCACTCATGGTCGACGGTTCCGGCGTGTTCGCCCGCGTGTAGAGCAGACCCGCGCCGACCGCCACGCCCACGAGCGCCACGGCGGCGCCGACGAACAGCCAGCGCTGCCCGCGCCGTCGCCCGCGCCGACGCCTTCCCTCCCCGGCCCCGACAGACTCGGCCTCCTCCCCATAGGGCTGTCCCTCCGCCCCGTGGGACCCGGCAGCCTCCTCGTAGGGCTCGGCTCCGGGCCCTACGGGCTCAGCAACCTCCCTCACCGCTCACCGCCCTGCGACATGAAGCCCTTTTCCATCTTGTCGAGGGCATCCTGCTCGCGCTTACACGCCTTCTGCGCCGCCGTGTACTCAGGGCTCTCCATGAGCCGCACGCTGCCGTCCGCGTTCGGCTTGGGTGGCACGTAACCGTTCTTACGCATACACGACAGGTACTTCAGACGGAGCGCCTGGAAGTCGGGGTCGTCGAGGAGGGCCTGCGTCCGCGGGTCGCCGCCCGCCGTCCCACCGCCGGGGGCCTTGCCGCATACCTTCTCCAGCTTGTCGAGGACGCTCTTCGAGGTACCGTCGGGAATCTGCGGCGGCTCACCCGGCTTCGGGTCCTTCACCTGGACACCGTTGTCCCGCATGCACGACGCGTACTCGACGCCGGAATCCGTACCCGTACCGGACTCACCGCCGTCGCCCGTGCCGCCTCCCGAAGCGCCGCCGGTCGAGGCGCCGCCCGTCTCATCGGCTCCTTGCGACGAAGCGGCGGGCGGCTTCTCCGAATTCCCCCCACAGGCCGCTGCCCCGACGGCCAAAAGCACCACCATCGCGCTCGTGGCCAGACGACGGCGGGTAGTACGGACGGACGGACGCATAAAAGAACCTCCGGAAAACGGTGCGGCTCGGAAAAGGCGCACGGAGAACAGATACGAAGCCGCCATCCCAGGAAGAGAAAGAAAGCCGGGTCGGCGAACCGGGGCCCAGCACACCACGAAGGGCATTTAGCGACTGTCTGCTGATTTCTTTATGCTTTCCACATGCCGTATGCGCGCGGCGGTTTCAAAAGGTCGCGGTGGGCAGGGTGACGGTGATGTCGAGACCGCCGGCCTGAAGTGGTTCCGCGTGGAGGGTTCCGTTGTGGGCGCGGACGATGGATTCCACGATGGCGAGGCCGAGGCCGTGCCCTGTCGGCTGTCCCGAACGGTTTGTCTGGCGGGTGTCGAGGCGGTGGAACGGTTCCAGGATGCGGTCCGCCTCGGTCCGGTTCATCTTCCGTCCGGTGTTACGGACCACGAGCCGGACCTCGTCGCCGGGCCGCTCGTCCACCGCTACCGTCACCGTTCCGCCCGGGTGGTTGTGGCGGACCGCGTTGTCCACGAGGTTGGTGACCAGTTGCCTCAGCAGCACCCGGTCGCCGAGGACCCGGCCCCGGCCCACCGATGCGGTCAGCGCCACCCCCGCTTCGGCCGTCGGCGCGGCCTGGATACACACCTCCCGTGCCAGGGCGCCCAGTTCGACGACTTCCTCCGCGATGGCACCGTGGTCCGCGCGGGCCAGGACCAGCAGTGCTTCCGTAATCTCGGTGGAGCGCCGGTTGAGGGTGAGCAGGTCGGGGCCCAGATCCTCCAGCCGGTACTCCTCGGGCGCGGCGAGCGCGACCTGGAGGATGGTCCGCATCCCGGCCAGTGGGGTCCGCAGCTCGTGCGACGCGTTCGCCGCGAACCGGCTCTGCGCCTGGAACACCTTGTCCAGGCGCTGGAGCATCGCGTCGAAGGTGTCGGCCAACTCCCTGATCTCGTCCTTGGGCCCGGTCAGCGCGATGCGTTCGTGCAAAGTGGACCCGGCGATGCTCCGCGCGGTCGTGGTGATCCGCTGGAGCGGTGCCAGCATCCGGCCCGCCACGAACCAGCCCACGAACACCGCGATCACCAGCAACACCAGAAGCGCCACCGCACTGAAGATCAGCAGCGCGTAGAGGAAGTCCGCCTTGGACGCGACCTCGAACGAGATCACGCCCGTGGTCGGCCTGGCCTCTGAGGCACCTGTGTCGGGTGCGGCTGACGAACCCGTGTCGGGTGCGGCGCCGTCGTCTGTGCCGTTACGCGGAGCCTGACCGGGTTCAGCACCCTCATGCGTGCTCGCGCCCCTGGACTCCTCGCTGGGCGCGACGCCCGCCTCATGACCGGCACCCGTAGGAGCACTGGGTACAGCACCCGCCTCGTCACTGGCACCCGTAGGAACACTGGGTGCGGCGCCCGCCTCTTCAGCAGCACTCGTATCTTCAGCAGCACTCGCACTGGGCGGAAAGGGGACCCTCACAAGGTCCGGGGCATAGGTCGGCCCGTAGTTCATGAACAGATACAGCAGGCCGATCAGGGCCGCACCGGCCACCGCGAACAGCCCCGCGTAGGTGAGGGTCAGCCGGGCGCGGATGGTGAGCCGGCCCCGGACGGTGCTCACGGAGCTGGTATCAGGTGATAGCCGACTCCGGTCATGGTGTGCAGCAGGGCCGGTTCACCGAGCTTGCGGCGCAGTGTGGAGACGGTGACGCGTACGGAGTTGGTGAACGGGTCCGCGTGTTCGTCCCATGCCTTCTCCAGCAGTGTCTCCGCGCTGATGACCCCGCCTTCGGCCGCCGTCAGGAGATAGAGCACGGCGAACTCCTTGCGGGTCAGGCGCAGATACCGGCCGTCCCGGTAGGCCTCGCGGCGGAAGGGGTCCAGCCGCAGACCGGCGTACTCCAGGACCGGCGGCGGCGGAGTGCCCGCCCGGCGCTGAAGCGCCCGCAGCCGGGCCACCAGCTCCGGGAAGTCGAACGGTTTGGGCAGATAGTCGTCCGCGCCCAGCCGCAGCCCGCCCACCCGGTCGTCCAGCGACGAGGCCGCCGTCAGCATCAGCACACGCACCGACCGGTGCTCGGCCACCACCCGGCGGCACACCTCGTCACCGCCCACCCCGGGCAGATCCCGGTCCAGCACCAGCACGTCGTAGTCATGGCAGGCCAGATTCTCCAGGGCCTGCTCGCCGTCGGCCGCCAGATCCACCGCCATCGCCTCGCGGCGCAGCCCCGCCACCAGAGCCCGCCCCATCAGCGGCTCATCCTCGACGACGAGTACGCGCATATGCCTTTCCTCTCTGATCTCCCCCGTTCGAAGCCGGTCGACAGCCGGGGGCCGCCACCGGGGGCAGAGTGCATTGCACCATCTGAGCGCAAAGGCCGTTTCACGGATTTAAGCAATATTCTTTATGCCCACCACATACAACGCCTCCTGACCACCACCGCCGCTGAACACGGCTTTCTCAGAATGCTCATGCCTGGTGCGCGGTTGGCCTGTTCTGCGCGTCGTGCAGGTGGGCGTAGGTGCCGGCGCGTGACAGCAGGTCGTGATGGGTCCCGGATTCGACGATCGTGCCGTGGTCGAGGACGA
>NZ_JBHTZS010000042.1:0-59684 GCF_042790125.1 Streptomyces scopuliridis | reverse complement strand
GCGTCGCAGCTCGCGCGAAGCGCGGTGAGGAAAGCAGTCCGGACACGCACCTCCGCAGGCCCCGGCCCCCGGCACCAGCGACGGCCCGCGCAACGACCCCCCGCCGGGAGGCGACCGTCACCCCCCGTACCGCGGATGCACCAGCGTCGACGGCGGCAGCCCCCGCACCCGAGTCCGCTCCACCCCCCGCGCCCCCGCCACCAGCATCGACCCCTCCAGCGATCTCAACCGCGGCGCGTCCCGCGCCAGCCCCAGCCCCGGGTTCGCGCCCACCTCCGCCAGCTCGAACCCCCAGTCGCTCACGGCCGGCGTGCCGTCCTTGACCCGGTCGGGGCCCGCCGCGAAGCCCGAGGGCCACCCCGTCGCGTGGTACGGCGTGGTCCCGAACCCGGCCGCCCGCAACGTCGCGTCCACCGTCCAGTACGTACGCCGCTGCGTCGCCGGCGACCCGGCGTGCACCGCCAGACGTCCACCGTCCGCCAGCACGCGCGTGGCCAGACCGTAGAACTCCTCGGAGTACAGCTTCGTACTCGCCGTCACGCCGGGATTCGGCAGATCCGAGATGACCACGTCATACACCCCGCCCCCGCCCCCGACGCCTCCGGCGTCCCCCGCTCCGCGCAGCCACGTAAACGCGTCCGCGTACACCGCCCTCACCCGCCCGTCCCCGTACACCCCCCCGTTCAGCTTCCGCAGCGCGGGATCCGTGCGGGCCAGCCGGACGACCGCCGGGTCCAGCTCGACGACCGTGACCTCGCGGACGTCCCCGTACCGCAGGACCTCACGCGCGGCCAGCCCGTCGCCCCCGCCCAGGATCAGCACCCGCGCGTGCGGCCCGCGCATCGCGGGATGCACCAGCGCCTCGTGGTAGCGGAACTCGTCGCGCGCGCTGACCCGCAGCCGCCCGTCGAGATACAGCTCCAGCGGCCCGCCGCGACCGCCCGTGATGACGATCTCCTGGACGTCGGTGTGGACGGCGACCCGCACCTGGTCGCCGTAGACCGCCCGCCGCGCCGCCCGTTCGAAGTCGTCCACCAGGACGGCGGCCGTGGCGAGCAGGGCCAGCACCAGCACATTGACGGTCACCAGCACCCAGCGTGAGTGCGCTGTCAGATCGCGCCGGAAGAGCCAGAGGACCAGCCCGCCCCCCGCCACCGCGTTCACCGCGCCCGTCAGCAGCGCGCCCGTCAGCTGGCCCAGCCAGGGCAGCAGCAGGAACGGGAAGGCCAGCCCGCCGACGAGCGCGCCCACATAGTCGGCCGCGAAGAGATCCGCGACCGTCCCCTGCGCGTCCTGCCGGGAGAAGCGCTGGATGAGCGCCATCAGCAGCGGGATCTCGGCGCCGATGAGGACGCCGATGGCCAGCGAGAAGCCGACCAGTGCGTAGTGGGACTCCCCCAGCCATATGAAGCTCGCGTACAGCACGAGTGCGGAGCAACCGCCCAGCAGCGCCAACACCGCTTCCAGCAGCCCGAATCCGAACGCGGCACGGCACCGCAGCCGCTTGGCGAGCAGCGAGCCGACGCCCATCGCGAAGACCATCACCGAGAGGACGACCGACGCCTGCGTGACGGAGTCCCCGATCAGATACGAGGCGAGCGCGACCAGCTCCAGCTCGTACACCAGCCCGCACGCGGCGCAGATGAAGACCACGGTGAGGATCAGGTAACGCCCGGCGCCCGCGCGCACGGGAAGCCGCGCGCCACCTCGGGGCGGCGAGGAGACGGACTGCTCGATCATGTTCGTAACGCTACGTCACGAATTCATTGCGGTTTGTCACCCACATGGGTGCATCTACAGCACGGCAGGCATACGGACCCCCACCCGCGTCCGAGTGACGACCAGGCGGCCTTCCTGCGGATACGCATGCCAGGTACGCCATCGGACCTGGCTGCCGTCGCGCTGCGCCAGCATCGCGGTGAAGGCGTTCGGGTCGCCGGGGAACGTCCCCGCTAATCCGTTCGGGTGGTCGGCTACCAGTGCGAGCAGTTCCTGCGCACGCCCGGCGAACGAGCCCTGGGAGAGCGTCTCGACGCGGGCGGCGAATTCGTACTCCCAGTCCCCGAGCCGTTTGGAGACACCGAGCGGCAGGGGTGTGCTGCTGCCCGGGATACAGGCGACGGTCTCGGAGCAGGTGCCCCGCTCCTCCTCCAGAATCACCTGGTGAGAGGCGCCGAGCAGTCTCAGCTGGAGCCCGGCGCCCGCGAGATCGAGATCGAGGACGGCCAGGGCGGGGACCGGCTCCCGGCCCAACGCCCAGGCCAGATCAGCGGCGCGGGTGTCGGTGTAGGCGGTATTGAGGGTGGTGAGCATGGGTCGGCTCCGCAAACACGCTTGACGGGTGACCGGGGATGTCCCGGACGATGAGCGAGTGGCTTGTGGGGGGAGATCGCCTGCTCGGTTCCGTATCAGGTCCGAGGGCTGAGAAGCTCTCAACAGCGAGGGAAGCACGAAGTACGCGACGCTCACAGCGTTTTTACCCAACTTGAAAGGGTTTCCATCCCCCCGGGGGCCCAAGGGTTCAACTGTTCAACCAAAAACGGTGCGGAAGGCCCGGTTCCGCCGGTCCGAACGGCGGCCGTGAACCGCCAACACGGGGATGCCCGGCGGGAGTTCGTTCCCCACCGGGCATCGTCGTGACAGCGGATCAGCTGCCCCGTGTCAGCTGCCTCCTCCGCCGCAACCCCCGCCACCACCGCCACACGACGAACCACCGCCGCAGGACGAACTCCCGCCCCCGCAGGACACACCACCGCCGGCGTCACCGCCACCGCCGCTGCCGCCGGCCCACCAGCTGCCGCTGGAGCGGCGCTTGGCGCCCCTCTTCTTGAGCGAGGGGCTCGATGTGCGGTTACGCGCCGTACCGAGCGGCTTCTTGCGCTTGTCCCTGCTGCCCACGCTCGCCACGACCCCGACGAACGCGACCGCGACCAGTACGACCACCACTCCTACGCCAACCATCGTCCTCACCGTCTTTCTGTTCCCCCGTCGCGAAGCCCCGCGCCGACGCGCGACCGGCTCCGCACCGACCGGCTTCCCACCTGAACGTGTCGCGTGAACTCACCGCGTGTTCTGGGTGTCCCCCCGGCGCCCCGGGCCCAAAGCCGACTTGAGCAACTCCAGAGGTTCGGCGGAGGATGGCGGCCATGACCAAAGAATGGCTCGGCGGCACCACGATCTTCGCGGAGATGTCGGCGCTGGCCGTACGCACCGGCGCGATCAACCTCGGTCAGGGTTTCCCCGACACCGACGGCCCCGAGGAGGTCAGGGAAGCGGCGGTACGGGCGCTGCGCGAGGGCAAGGGCAACCAGTACCCGCCGGGGCCCGGCGTCCCGGAACTGCGCACCGCGATCGCCGAACACCAGCTGAAGCGCTACGGACTGGCCCACGACCCGGACACCGAGGTCCTGGTCACGGCGGGCGCCACCGAAGCGATCGCCGCCGCGCTGCTCGCCCTGGTCGGCACCGGCGACGAGGTGATCGCGCTGGAGCCGTACTACGACTCGTACGCCGCCTGTATCGGTATGGCCGGCGGCACCCGCGTACCGGTCACCCTGCATCCCCGGGACGGTGCGTACCACCTGGATCTGGACGAACTGCGGGACGCCGTCACCGACCGCACCCGCCTCATCCTCCTCAACACCCCCCACAACCCCACCGGCACGGTCCTCACCCGCGAGGAACTGGCCGCCGTCGCGGAACTCGCCGTCGAGCGCGATCTCCTGGTCGTCACCGACGAGGTGTACGAACACCTGGTCTTCGAGGGCGAGCACGTACCGATCGCGAGCTTCCCCGGCATGCGCGAGCGGACCCTGACGATCAGCTCCGCGGGCAAGACCTTCTCGTTCACCGGCTGGAAGGTGGGCTGGGTGACGGGGGCGCCGGAGCTGGTGACGGCGGTGCGCTCGGCCAAGCAGTTCCTGACGTATGTGGCGTCGGGCCCGTTCCAGTACGCGATCGCGGAGGCCCTGCGGCTGCCGGAGAGCTACTTCGAAGGGCTGCGCGCCGATCTGCGCGCCAAGCGCGATCTGCTCTCGGCGGGCCTGGCGGCAGCCGGATTCGAGGTCTACCGCCCGGCCGGCACCTACTTCGTGACGACCGACATCCGGCCGCTCGGGGAGAGCGACGGCTTCGCCTTCTGCCGCGCCCTGCCGGAGCGGTGCGGCGTGGTCGCCGTCCCCAACGCCGTCTTCTACGACCACCAGAAGCAGGGCGCTCCGTTTGTTCGATTCGCGTTCTGCAAACGTGAGGATGTTCTACGGGAGGCGACGTTCCGCCTGCGGAGCCTGTGAGAACAGTTGTGGAGGTCTTCGGGGGACCTATGAGTACGTCGCAGGTGTGAAGAGGCGGCTCGCTAGCGTGCGGCGGAATCGTCCAACTCCCTGACCAGGAGAACGCTTTGAGCAAACACCGCCTCAACCGCCGAACCCTCTTGAAGACCGCCGGCGGACTCACCGCGGCCATGGCACTGGGCGGAGGGGCCTTCGCCACGGCAGCGTCCGCGGCCGGTACGGCCGGCGACGGCTTCGGGCTGACCATCAAGGAGCGCAACGAGAACGACCCCCGCATGTGGTACTACCGGTTCGCGACCAGCGCGATCGGCTGGAACCCGGCCGTCAACGTCCTGCTGCCCGACGACTACCACACCAGCGGACGCACCTACCCCGTCCTCTACCTGTTCCACGGCGGCGGTCCCGGCCAGGACTTCATCACCTTCGACCGCGACCTCAGGATCCGTGACCTGACCGCCGGCAAGCCGCTCATCGTCGTGATGCCCGACGGCGGGCAGGCGGGCTGGTACTCCAACCCCGTCAACTCCAACACCGGCCCCCGGAACTGGGAGACCTTCCACATCGACCAGTTGCTCCGCTGGATCGACGCGAACTTCCGGACGTACGCCGAGTACGACGGCCGCGCCGTCTCCGGGTTCTCGATGGGCGGCTTCGGCGCGCTGAAGTACGCGGCCAAGTACTACGGCCACTTCGCCTCCGTGAGCGCCCACTCCGGCCCGGCCAGCCTGCGCCGCGACAACAACGCGGTCGCCCACTGGGCCAATGTGACATCCGCGGCCCTGGACCTGGCGGGCGGCACGATCTACGGCGCGCCGCTGTGGGACGAGGCCAGGGTCACCGCCGACAACCCGGTCCAGAACATCGAGCGCTACCGGAACAAGCGGGTCTTCCTGGTCGCCGGTACCAGCCCCGACCCGGTCAACTGGTTCGACACGATCAACGAGACCCACGTACTCGCCGGCCAGCGCGAGTTCCGGGCGCTGCTCGGCGACGCCGGTATCCCGCACGAGTGGCGCGAGGAGCCCGGCGGACACTTCGTACGCCCCGAGCGGCTCACCGACGACATCAACGGCGTCATCGCGCGGCTCCGCAAGGCGGCGTAGTCCCGCCGCGGGTGGGCACGTGCGTGCGTACACGTGCCCACCCCAGGAGGCGTGGCTCAGGCGTCCTCGGGCTTCTCGTCGCCCGGCTCCAGGCCGAACTGCTCGACGAGCCACTTGTCGAACTCGATCGACGCGCGCACCCAGCTGACCGTGGACGACACGAAGTGCTCCAGGCTGACCCCCATGCCGATCAGCATCTGGGCCTCGCCGATGAGCCGGACGGTGGGAGGACCGTCACCCTCCTCGTGGACGTGGGTGTAGACCTTGGGCCACAGCGTGCGGCGGTTCCAGTCGTCGATCGCGTCGAGGACCTTCGACTTGTCCGTGATCGGGTGCGGCCGGTCGTAGAACGTCCGCACCGAGAAGACCTGCTGGTCGTCCTCGCCCCGGAACATGAAGTACGTACGGAATTCCTCCCACGGCGCCGCGAGGTCGCCCTCGTCGTCGACGACGTACTTCAGCTCCATCTGTTCGAGGAGCTGCTTGACCAGATCCTGGTCGGGGACGACGGGGCCCGCCGGTCCTGCACCCTGCGGTTGGGGCTGGCCCCCGAAATTCGGAATCGAGGACGGGTCGATGCTCACCGTGTATTTCCCTTCGTACGGTTCCTTCCATCCTCCCCCATAGCGGGGAGGCTCTGGCAACCCCGGCCCGCCGATCCGGCACACAAGATCCGGTGCGCACCATCTGCGCGCAGGATCCGGCGCGCAGCTTCCGGCGTACAGGCGCGCAGCTTCCGGCGTACACAGGGGCCGGCAGGCGCCCACGCGCCTGCCGGCCCCTGTCCCGGCCGTGCCGGAGTCCCGCTGCTACAGCGTCTTGCCCGTCGGCTCCGCGGACGCCGCGCCCACGATCAGGCCGTCCTCGAAGCGGTCCACCCGGACCGTGTCGCCGTCCGTGACCTCGCCCGCGAGGATCTCCTTCGCGAGCCGGTCGCCGATCGACGTCTGGACCAGGCGGCGCAGTGGCCGGGCTCCGTAGGCCGGGTCGTTGCCCTCGTCGGCGAGCCATTCCAGCGCCGCCGGGGTGACGTCCAGGGTGAGCCGGCGTTCCGCGAGGCGGCGGGCCAGGCGGTCGATCTGGAGCTTGGCGATATGGGCCAGTTCGTCGCGCGAGAGGGCGGAGAAGACCACCAAGTCGTCCAGGCGGTTCAGGAACTCCGGCTTGAAGGAGCTCCGTACCATCTCCAGGACCTGCTGCTTCTTGGTCTCCTCGCTGGTCAGCGGCTCGACCAGGTACTGGCTGCCGAGGTTCGACGTCAGGACGAGGATGGTGTTGCGGAAGTCCACCGTCCGCCCCTGGCCGTCGGTGAGCCGGCCGTCGTCCAGGACCTGGAGCAGGACGTCGAAGACCTCGGGGTGCGCCTTCTCCACCTCGTCCAGCAGGACCACGGAGTACGGGCGCCTGCGTACGGCCTCGGTGAGCTGGCCGCCCTCCTCGTAGCCGACATAGCCGGGAGGCGCGCCGACCAGCCGGGCCACCGAGTGCTTCTCGCCGTACTCGCTCATGTCGATACGGACCATGGCCCGCTCGTCGTCGAAGAGGAAGTCCGCGAGCGCCTTGGCCAGCTCGGTCTTGCCGACACCGGTCGGGCCGAGGAAGAGGAAGGAGCCGGTGGGACGGTCGGGGTCCGCGATGCCGGCGCGGGTACGGCGTACGGCGTCGGAGACGGCCTGGACGGCCTCGCTCTGGCCGATCAGCCGCTTGCCCAGCTCCTGTTCCATGCGCAGCAGCTTCTGCGTCTCGCCCTCCAGCAGCCGGCCGGCCGGGATGCCGGTCCAGGAGCCGACCACATCGGCGATGTCGTCCGGGCCGACCTCCTCCTTGACCATCGTGTCCTTGGCGGCCTCCTGCTCCGCCTCGGCGGCTTCCTCCAGCTCGCGCTCCAGGCCGGGGATCTCGCCGTACAGCAGCTTGGAGGCGGTGTCGAAGTCGCCGTCGCGCTGGGCGCGCTCGGCCTGGCCGCGCAGGTCGTCCAGGCGTTCCTTCAGCTCGCCGACGCGGTTGAGGCCCTGCTTCTCCTTCTCCCAGCGGGCGTTGAGGCCGCGCAGCTCCTCCTCGCGGTCGGCGAGATCGCGGCGGAGCTTCTCCAGCCGCTGCTTGGAGGCGGGGTCGGACTCGTTCTTGAGCGCCAGCTCCTCCATGCGGAGGCGGTCGACGGAGCGCTGGAGTTCGTCGATCTCGACGGGCGAGGAGTCGATCTCCATCCGGAGCCGGGACGCGGCCTCGTCCACCAGGTCGATGGCCTTGTCGGGCAGGAAGCGCGAGGTGATGTAGCGGTCGGAGAGCGTCGCGGCGGCGACCAGCGCCGCGTCCGCGATCTGCACCTTGTGGTGGGCCTCGTACCGGCCCTTGAGCCCGCGCAGGATCGCGATGGTGTCCTCGACGGTCGGCTCGGCGACCAGCACCTGCTGGAAGCGCCGCTCCAGCGCCGCGTCCTTCTCGATCCGCTCGCGGTACTCGTCCAGCGTGGTCGCGCCGACCATCCGCAGCTCACCGCGGGCCAGCATCGGCTTGAGCATGTTCCCGGCGTCCATCGCGGAGTCGCCGCCCGCGCCCGCGCCCACGACGGTGTGCAGCTCGTCGATGAAGGTGATGATCTGGCCGTCGCTCGACTTGATCTCGGAGAGAACGGTCTTGAGCCGCTCCTCGAACTCACCGCGGTACTTGGCACCCGCCACCATCGCACCGAGGTCCAGCGAAACCAGCCGCTTGTTCTTCAGCGACTCCGGCACGTCGCCCTTGACAATGCGCTGAGCGAGCCCCTCGACGACGGCGGTCTTGCCGACGCCGGGCTCGCCGATGAGCACGGGATTGTTCTTCGTACGGCGTGACAGCACCTGCACCACACGCCGGATCTCCTGGTCCCGGCCGATGACCGGGTCGAGCTTGCCCTCGCGGGCGGCGGCCGTGAAATCCGTACCGAACTTCTCCAGGGCCTTGTACTGACCCTCCGGGTCGGGTGTGGTCACCCGGCGCCCTCCCCTCGTCTTCTCGAACGCGTCCAGCAGTCTCCTCGCGCCCGCCCCCTGCCGGTCGAGCACCTCCCCGGCCTGGCCGCCCTTGGCCGCGATCCCGATCAGCAGGTGCTCGGTGGAGAGGTAGTCGTCCCCCAGCTCCTTGGCCCGCTGCGCCGCGTCGTTGATGACGGCGAGCAGCTCGCGGTTGGGCTGCGGGGGCGCGACGGTGGAACCGGTCACGCTGGGCTGTGCGGCCAGCAGCCGCTCCGCTCCGGACCGTACCGCTGCCTGGTCCGCCTCGACGGCGGCCAGCAGATCGGTGATGTTCTCGTTGTCCTGGCCTTCCAGCAGCGCGAGCAGCAGATGCGCGGGGGTCAGATCGGGATGCCCGCCGGCCACGGCCCGGTTGGTGGCGGCATTGATCGCATCCCGGCTCTTGTTGGTCAGCTCGGCGTCCACGTGCGCCCTCTCCTCCTCTGCACAGACCTCGGGTCTCCGTCCGACCCTGACATCGAGAACGTGCGCAAAGTTGAGTCTATTCCACTCAAGCCTGAATCGGGGCCGCTCTCCCGGGTTTCCGGGCGGGCCGCTATCTCGGGGGTTTCCGCGCGGGCCGCCCTCCCAGGGTTTCCGCGCCCCTCGCGCCCTCCCGCGCCCTCCGGCGCCGTCCCGCACTCTCCCCCGGCTCGCGGGTCACCCGTTCTAGGCTTCCGGCATGGCCCACGACGTACGCGATCCCAGCCCCGATTTTCTCGCCTTCTGGCGCGAGCGCCTTGTCTGCACCCTCACCACCCCGCGTCCGGACGGCAGTCCGCATGTGGTGCCGGTGGGCGTGACGTACGACCCGGAGGCGGGGCTCGCCCGCGTCATCACCAGCAAGAGCAGCACGAAGGTCGCCAACATCCTGGCGGCGGGCCCGGAGGGCGCGCGGGTGGCGGTGTGCCAGGTCAAGAAGGGCCGCTGGTCGACGCTGGAGGGCCGCGCGACGGTCCGTACGGAGCCGGAGGTCGTCGCGGACGCGGTGAGCCGCTACACGGAGCGCTACGGCCGTACGCCCTCACCCAACCCGGACCGGGTCGTCATCGAGATCGCCCTGGAACGGGCGCTCGGCCGCGGCTGACCGCGAGAGCCGGGAGGCCCGGCGCGCACACGCGAGCCCGCACGCGGAAACGCACGCGGGCAGCACAACGGCGCCATCGTGTTTCAGGTCCACGATGGCGCCGCTGTGTGGGGGAAGCGCCCGAGCGATTTACAACGACGGGGGAATCGCTCAGGCGCTGCGGGGGGTGGCGATGGTGGTATTCGATCCGACCAGCTGGTGGTCACGCTGGTCGAGGTTGACGAAGATCATGTCGTACCGGATGGCACACCGGACCGGCTGCGGAGCCCCCCGCGGCCTCCGAAGGCAGCGGTAGGCACGGACGTCCTCGTCCTCCTCGCGTACGACGACAATCGGCTCTCCGAAGAGGGTGACCATCAACGAGTCGCCACGGTGAGGAATAGCGGTGACGAGATCGATGAAGTGCCACCCCGACCGGTAGGCCGTGGCCATCTCGCGCCGGAAGACCCGGTCGTCCGGCGGGACAGTCATGCGCTTACATCGGCCGGCGAGCTCCCCCAGCCGCTGTCCGGCGGTTCGTTCGCCGCCGTGGAGCCCCAACCACTGTCATTCGAGTTCGTGCCGCTGCCCCAGTCACTGTCGGCCGGTGCACTGCCCCAGCCACTGTCCGACTGGCCGGCCTGAGGCGCGAATCCCCAACCACTGTCCGCGCCACCCAGAACCCCGTAAGCCACGACCGCGGAGAAAGCTGCGGCAAGCACCGAGCGAAGCAATCTCTTGTACATAGTCGGCTTCGTCCTCACTTGATGGATTCCTCTCCCCCGCGTCACAAGACGATGGCTCATTCAGGCACGTCAATGCCACAGGGCCGATGCATCATGTTCCTGTACGTTCAGGACCCTGGGGGGTGGAGATTTGCCTAAGATCATTCCAAAACCGACACATCCCCATGCTGTGACCGCGCTGTGCGACGAGGGAGCGCACCTTTACGCCAGCGCCCTGAGCGCCGGGCGCATCTCCCGCGCGGAGGCGGAGGAGGCACCGTGCCTTCTCGAATTTGCTCTTTTGCACCCCGATCCGGACGACCCGAACTGGCTGCGCCCTGTCCCGCCGTCCGTCGCGCTCGCGCAGCGACTCCATCCCATCGAGCGGGAGATCCTGGACCGGAGGCGCCTCTCGAATGATCTAACAGAATCCTTTGAGCCATTCATGGCGATCAGCGCACTGAACCCGGCCCCCACCCACTCGATCACCGTTCTGGAGGGCTTCAACCGGATCAACGCCGCTCTCAATCTCGCCACAGCCGAGTGCCATACGGAGATGCTCACGATCCAGCCCGGAGGCGGCCGACGCGAGCACATTCTCAGTCAGGCGCTGGAGCGGGACCGGCCACTGATCGACCGCGGCGTCAGCATGCGCACGCTCTACCAGCACACCGTCCGGCACAGCCAGGGCACCATGGCCTATGTGGACCGCATGGCCAGCGGCAAGATCGAGATAAGGACCCTGGAAGAGCTGATCGAGCGGCTCATCATCTGCGACCAGACCGTGGCCTTCATACCCGCGCGCGACGACCAGCAGGTCGCCCTGGAGCTGCGCCACCCGGGCCTGGTGACCTATCTCGTCAAGGTCTTCGAGCAGCTCTGGCGGCGCGCCACGCCCCTCAACGAGCAGGTTTCGTACGAGCCCACCCCGGTCGGCATCACTGGCCTCCAGCGGACCATAGCCAAGCTGCTCGTCGAGGGACACGTCGACGAAGCCATCGCCCGTCGCCTGGGGATGAACGTACGAACCTGCCGGGCCCATATCGCCAAACTCGCCAATACGCTCGGCAGCGGCAGTCGCGCCCAACTCGGCTACCTCATCGCGCACTCGGGAATCCTGGACGAAGAACACTGAGCCGGAGAGCCGCGGCGGCGGCGATCGGTGACGGACGCGCACCCCCGGGCAGCCACTGAAGCAGTGAACCAATTGAACCGTTTGCTTGAGATTGCCGTTTCGGAGCACACCGGTCAAGCGGAATGCGACTGCACTGATATGCACTGCGGAATCGCGCAGGGAGGAACAAGTGGGGGAAAAGAACATAGCCTCACATAAGACGCCGGCGTTCGACATGTCAGAAGAGGCGCGTGCCCTGCTGCACCGGCTCGTCCAGGGCGATCAAGTCGATGGTTCCGAGCCCGGCCGCGCGGAGTTGGCCGCCCTCGGCCTCGCGGTGCACAACCCGCAGTACGACCGATGGGGCTCGGCGGACATGTGGCACGCCGAGCAAACCGCCCTGGCGGAGGAGCGTGCCGCCATCGCCCATCACCTCCACCGCATGGACCAACTCTCCGAGCTGCACAGTGAGTTGAGAAACGCGGAGTCATCGAGAGGTGACGGTATCGAGTTCCTCGACGGGAACGAACTGGTCACCGCCGCCATCATGCAAGCGGTCGATTCGGCGAGGCTCCAGATCTGTACGGCGCATCCGCAGAACAGAAGGCCTGAGACGCTACGAGCGGTGGTCACCTCCGAAATCAAGCTCCTCCAGCGTGGTATCGCGCTGCGCACGATCTATCCGGACACCGCTCGCACTCGATCCGCGGAACAAGAATGGGCCGCGGAGGTAAGCAAGCACGGCGCAGCGGTACGTACCCTCGCCACCGATTTCGAGCGCATGATTCTGGTGGACAACAAAGTCGCCATAATTTCCGACCACCGGGGCGGGACCAGCGCGAACGCTGCCTTCAAGGCGACACACCCCGGCTTGTTGGCCTTCTTCCGCCATATCTACGACCAGCAGTGGGAGCGTGCCGAGCCCTGGGCGGGCGGCCGTTTTCTACGAAATGCGGAGACAGTCACGACGGGCCGGTCCCGACGCATCCTCAACAAGCTGCGAGAAGGCCGCACACTCAAGCAGATCGCCACGGAGCTGGGCGTCAGTCTGCGCACCGTCAACAGCGATCTGAACAAGCTCTACGAAGCCGTGGGCGTGGACACCCAGTTCGCGCTCGGTGTGTGGTGGAGCTCCGAGGCCGCCGCGGACGAGCGCAAGCTCGGCTGACCGGCCCGCTCCGACCGCTCGGCACCGCAGCACCTCGGCAACGCGACACCACGGCACCACGGCACCACGACAACGCGAAACGCCCGGCCGGGAATCCCCGGCCGGGCGCCCGCCCACTCACGCACGTCTCAGTCCGTCGGCCGCTTGGGCCGCCACACCACCAGCGCGCTCGCCTGCTGCACGTCCTGGTACGGCACCAGGTCCCGGCGGTACGAGGCGTGCACCTGCGCCTCGCGCTGGCGCATCGCCGTCGCCGCGCCGTCCACCGCCGCCGACAGCTCGGCGACCCGTGCCTGGAGCGCGGCGACCTGGTTCTCCAGCTCGATGATCCGCTTGATGCCGGCCAGATTGATGCCCTCGTCCTGCGACAGCTGCTGCACCTGGCGGAGCAGCTCGATGTCACGGGCCGAATAGCGGCGTCCCCTGCCCGCCGTACGGTCCGGGGAGACCAGACCGAGGCGGTCGTACTGCCTGAGCGTCTGCGGGTGCAGCCCGGAGAGCTGTGCCGCCACCGAGATGACGTACACCGGCGTTTCCTCGGTCAGCTGATACGCCCTGGTGAACGATGAAGACTGCCGCCGCCGCCCGTCCATGAGGTCATGCTCCCTTCGCCGCCTGGAACAGCTCCGCCCGCGGATCCTCGGCCGCGGTCGCCTTCCGGTAGGCCTCCAGCGCGTCCCGCGCGGGCGCGTCGAGGTCCTTGGGGACGACGACCTCGACGGTGACCAGCAGGTCGCCACGGGTGCCGTCCTTGCGTACCGCGCCCTTGCCGCGGGCGCGCATCGTACGGCCGTTGGGTGTCCCCGCCGGAAGCTTGAGCGTGACCGCCGGACCGCCCAGGGTCGGCACCTTCACCTCGCCGCCGAGCGCCGCCTCCGTGAACGTGACGGGCACGGTGACCGTGAGGTTGTCGCCCTTGCGCCCGAAGACCGGATGGGCGTCGACATGGACGACGACATACAGATCGCCGCCGGGGCCGCCGCGCTCGCCGGGAGCGCCCTTGCCGCGCAGCCTGATCCGCTGCCCGTCGCTGACGCCCGCCGGGATACGGACCTGCATGGTCCGGGAGGACCTGGCGCGCCCGCTGCCCTTGCAGACCTCGCACGGGTCCTGGGCGATCAGCCCACGGCCCTTGCAGTCCACGCACGGATCGGTCAGCGAGAAGCCGCCGCCGGAGCCCCGTGACACCTGTCCGGTGCCCACACAGGTCGGGCAGACCCGCGGTGTGCCGTTCTTGTCGCCGGTGCCCGAACACGCCTTGCAGGGCGCCTGGCTGGACATCCGCAGCGGGACCGTGGCCCCGTCGACCGCCTCGGTGAAGCTGAGCGTCACCTCGGACTCGATGTCCTGGCCGCGGCGCGGCTGTGTACGGGTCCCGGCGCCGCCTCGGTTGAAGAGCCCGCCGAAGACGTCCCCGAGCCCGCCGCCGAAGCCGCCGGCGCCGGGTCCGCCCTGGGAGCCCCCGGGGCCGCCGCCGAAGAGGTCCCCCAGGTCGAAGTTGAACGAGCCGTTGCCCCCGGCACCGGGACCGGGCCGGAACCCGCCGTTGCCGAAGAGGGCGCGGGCCTCGTCGTACTCCTTGCGCCGCTTGGGGTCGCCGAGGACGTCATTCGCCTCGGAGATCTCCTTGAAGCGCTCCTCGGCCTTGAGGTCGCCCTTGTTGGCGTCCGGGTGGAACTCGCGGGCGAGCTTCCGGTACGCCTTCTTGATCTCGGCCTCGGTGGCGTCCTTGGGGACGCCGAGAACCTTGTAGTAGTCCTTCTCCACGAAGTCCTTCGTGCTCATTCCCGACGTCCCTCCTCTCCGCCTTCACTGCCTGCCGTCGCGTCAGCCCTCTTCCGGGCCACCGCTCTCCTTGTCCTTGGCGGACTCGGCCGGCTCGTCCGCGGCCTTGGGCTGGGCCCCCGGCTGGGGCTCGGCCACCGCGACCCGGGCGGGCCTGATCGTCCGCTCGCCGAACCGGTACCCAGGCTGAAGGATCGCGACGCACGTCGTTTCCGTGACATCCGGCGCATACGAGTGCATCAGGGCCTCATGGATCGTCGGATCGAAGGGCTCGCCCTCCGTACCGAACTGCTGGAGGCCCAGCTTCACCGTGACCGCTTCCAGCGACTCGGCCACCGACTTGAACCCGCCGACCAGTTCGTCGTGGTCGCGCGCCCGGCCGATGTCGTCCAGGACAGGCAGCAGTTCGGTCAGCAGACTCGCCACGGCGATCTCCTTGACCGTGACCCGGTCGCGCTCCACCCGGCGGCGGTAGTTCTGGTACTCGGCCTGGAGCCGCTGGAGGTCTGCCGTGCGCTCGTTGAGCGCCGTACGGACCTGGTCCAGCTGCGCCGTCAGAGCGACTTCCTGTACGTCCCCGCCCGGGGCCGCCGGGCCCGACTCCGCTACGGAGTCGGACTCGGCGCCCTTCGACGCGGCATCTTCGGGGGTCGCGCCGGAGGGAACGTCGGGCTTCTCGTCAAAGCCCGGGGTCTCCTCCGTCACGCCGCACCGTCCTTCTTGGGCTTCTCGTCGTCCACGATCTCGGCGTCGACGACATCGTCCTCGGCCTTGGCCTGCCCGGCACCCGCGCCGGCCTCGGCACCGCCGGCGGCGGCGCCGGAGGACGCCTGGGCGTCCGCGTACATCGCCTGGCCGAGCTTCTGGGAGACGGCCGCGACCTTCTCCGTGGCGGTACGGATCTCGGCGGTGTCCTCGCCCTTGAGCTTCTCCTTCAGCTCGGCGATGGACGTCTCGACCTCGGTCTTGATGTCGCCGGGAACCTTGTCCTCGTTGTCCTTGAGGAACTTCTCCGTCTGGTAGACGAGCTGCTCGGCCTGGTTGCGGGTCTCCGCGGCCTCGCGGCGGCGGTGGTCCTCGTCCGCGTACTGCTCGGCCTCTTCGCGCATCCGGTTGACCTCGTCCTTCGGCAGCGAGGAGCCACCGGTGACGGTCATCTTCTGCTCCTTGCCGGTGCCGAGGTCCTTCGCGGCCACGTGCATGATGCCGTTGGCGTCGATGTCGAAGGCGACCTCGATCTGCGGCACACCGCGCGGCGCGGGCGGCAGACCGGTCAGCTCGAACATTCCGAGCTTCTTGTTGTACGCCGCGATCTCGCGCTCGCCCTGGTAGACCTGGATCTGCACCGACGGCTGGTTGTCCTCGGCCGTCGTGAAGATCTCCGAACGCTTCGTCGGGATCGTCGTGTTGCGCTCGATCAGCTTGGTCATGATGCCGCCCTTGGTCTCGATACCGAGGGACAGCGGGGTGACGTCGAGGAGCAGGACGTCCTTGACCTCGCCCTTCAGGACACCGGCCTGGAGCACGGCGCCGATGGCGACGACCTCGTCGGGGTTGACACCCTTGTTGGCCTCGCGGCCACCGGTCAGCTCCTTGACGAGCTCCGCGACGGCGGGCATACGCGTCGAACCACCCACGAGCACCACGTGGTCGATCTCGGACAGCTGGATGCCGGCGTCCTTGATGACGTTGTGGAACGGGGTCTTGCAGCGGTCCAGCAGGTCCGCGGTCAGCTGCTGGAACTGGGAGCGCGTGATCTTCTCGTCGAGGTGCAGCGGGCCCTCGGCGGACGCCGTGATGTACGGCAGGTTGATCGTGGTCTCGGACGAGGACGACAGCTCGATCTTCGCCTTCTCCGCGGCCTCGCGGAGACGCTGCAGAGCCATCTTGTCCTTGGAGAGGTCCACGCCGTGGCCGTTGGCGAACTGCTTCACCAGGAAGTCGACGAGACGCTGGTCCCAGTCGTCACCACCGAGGTGGTTGTCACCGTTGGTGGCCTTCACCTCGACGACGCCGTCACCGATCTCCAGCAGCGAGACGTCGAAGGTGCCGCCACCGAGGTCGAAGACCAGGATCGTCTGGTCGTCCTTGTCGAGCCCGTAGGCCAGGGCGGCCGCCGTCGGCTCGTTGACGATACGCAGCACATTGAGGCCCGCGATCTCGCCGGCCTCCTTGGTGGCCTGACGCTCGGAGTCGTTGAAGTACGCGGGGACGGTGATCACCGCGTCGGTGACCTTCTCGCCCAGGTACGACTCCGCGTCCCGCTTCAGCTTCTGCAGCACGAAGGCCGACATCTGCTGCGGGTTGAAGTCCTTGCCGTCCAGGTTGATCTTCCAGTCGGTGCCCATGTGGCGCTTGACCGACCGGATGGTCCTGTCGACGTTCGTGACTGCCTGGCGCTTGGCGACCTCGCCGACGAGCACCTCGCCGTTCTTGGCGAAGGCGACGACGGACGGCGTGGTCCTGGCGCCTTCGGCGTTGGTGATGACGGTGGGCTCGCCGCCTTCGAGAACGCTGACGACGGAGTTAGTCGTGCCCAGGTCGATGCCGACCGCACGTGCCATTTCGATTCCTCCAGCTGACTTGAGTGGAACTGACTCAAGGATGCATCACGGATCTCAGGGAGTCAAAGGACCTGAGTCGGTCCGACTCAACTATCGTGCGCCGACGCCGGACTCCGGGGCCTTCGGGGCGGGCGACGGGCACTTCCGGACGCGCCTATGGGGCCCGCCTGACCGGCTGTCGCGCCCTCCCCGTGCGATCGTTCCGTGACAAAAGCACCCAAATCACATCAGCCAAACATCAGTCACCGAAACCACCGCCGAACGTAACAGAGCACGCATAGCGAAAAGAACGGTCAGGTGTGACCTTGAAGCGACGCCCCACGACCTGGCGCCCGCCCCGCCCCCCGGAGCCCAAGCGCCTTCTGGATCTGACCCTCGGCTCGGCCCTCCTCGTACTGACCGCGCCCCTGCTCGCGGCAGCCGCCCTCGCCCTCGCGCTGTCCCGGCCGGCCGGGGGCGTTTTCGTACGCGACTACCGCACAGGGCTCAACGGTCGCCCCTTCCTGCTGAGTTCCCTGCGCACCCGCCGGTTCCGGCTCGACCTGCTCTCCCGGCTGCCCCATGTCGTACGGGGCGAGCTGTCCCTGGTCGGGCCGGCGCCCCTGCGGCCCGGCTCCCCCGCGGGGGCGGCTCCCTGGCGGCAGCTCGTACGGCCCGGCCTGACCGGCCTCGCACAGGTACGGCGCCACTCGGGGCTGCCGTGGGACGAGACGCCGCTCCTTGACCAGCATTACGTGGAGCACCACTGGATCGGCCTGGACCTGGCGATCCTCGCGCGCACGCCCGGACGCGCGCTGAGGGCCGCCACGTTCCCCTGAGGCTCCCCGAGCGACACAGATCACCGGCTCCGCGGCTACATTGCGGCGGGATAAGTGGGTAACCTCAGCACAAGCCGATTAAGTTACCGCTTAGTAGTAGCCGTTGCTCCGGTACGCGGCAGTCGGTCGCAGTAGTCGGTACGCAGCAGGAAGCCAGTAGCCCGTCCCGTAAAGCAGAAGCCCGTGGAAGAGTGGGCCGATTTCCCACCCTCGCAGGCCCGAGGAGCCCCCAATGCAACTCGCCGCGATCATCGTGTCGCTGGTACTCGCCGTCGTCGGTGTGGCGCTGTTCGGCCGAGCCATCGCGCAGATCTGCCGTTTCGTACGGCTCGGCCAGCCCGTCCCCGCGGGCACCCGGACCGATGAGCCCGCCCAGCGCACCCTGACGGTGGCCAAGGAGTTCCTCGGCCACACCCGGATGAACCGCTGGGGCGTGGTCGGCGTCGCGCACTGGTTCGTCGCGATCGGCTTCTTCTCGCTCGTACTGACCCTGGTGAACGCCTTCGGGCAGCTCTTCCGGGCCGACTGGCTGCTGCCGGTCATCGGCGACTGGACGCCGTACGAGGTCTTCGTCGAGCTCATCGGCCTGCTGACGACGCTCGGCATCCTGACCCTGATCGTCATCCGGCAGCTCTCGCTCCCCAGCCGCGCCGGCCGCAAGTCCCGCTTCACGGGGTCGAACTTCGGCCAGGCGTACTTCGTCGAGGCCGTCATCCTCGTCATCGGCCTGGCGATCCTGGTCCTGCGCGGCCTGGAGGGCGCGCTGCACCACGTCGACTCGTACCAGGCGGCGTATCTGGTCTCGTACCCGCTGGTCGCGGCGTTCGACGGGCTGAGCCTCAGCACCCTGCAGAACCTGGTCTACCTGGTCGCGCTGATCAAGCTCGCGACGTCCTTCATCTGGATGATCACGGTCGCGCTCAAGACCGACATGGGCGTCGCCTGGCACCGCTTCCTCGCCTTCCCCAACATCTGGTTCAAGCGCGAGGCGGACGGCGGGACGGCCCTCGGCGCCCTTCAGCCGATGACGAGCGGCGGCAAGGAGATCGACTTCGAGGACCCGGGAGAGGACGACGTCTTCGGTGTCTCCCAGATCGAGCACTTCTCCTGGAAGGGCATCCTCGACTTCTCCACGTGTACGGAGTGCGGCCGCTGCCAGTCGCAGTGCCCGGCCTGGAACACGGGCAAGCCGCTCTCTCCGAAGCTCCTGATCATGTCGCTGCGCGACCACGCGCACGCCAAGGCGCCGTATCTGCTGGCCGGCGGCGGAAAGACCATGGAGGGCGAGGAGAAGGGCACCGAGGAGCAGCTGGCCGGGGTGCCCGCCGCGGCCCTCGCGGAGGCCGAACGCCCGCTGATCGGGACGCTGGAGGCGGACTCCGGCAGCGGCTTCGCCACGGGCGGCGTCATCGACCCGGACGTGCTGTGGTCCTGCACCACCTGCGGTGCGTGCGTGGAGCAGTGCCCGGTCGACATCGAGCATGTCGACCACATCGTCGACATGCGCCGCTACCAGGTGATGATCGAGAGCGCCTTCCCGAGCGAGGCCGGGACGATGCTCAAGAACCTGGAGAAGAAGGGCAACCCCTGGGGTCTGGCGAAGAAGCAGCGCCTGGAGTGGACGAAGGAAGTCGACTTCGAGGTGCCGGTCGTCGGCAAGGACGTCGAGGACCTGACAGAGGTCGACTACCTGTACTGGGTCGGCTGCGCGGGCGCGTTGGAGGACCGGGCCAAGAAGACCACCAAGGCCTTCGCGGAGCTGCTGCACATCGCGGGCGTCAAGTTCGCGATCATGGGCGGCGACGAGAAGTGCACGGGCGACTCGGCCCGCCGCCTGGGCAATGAGCCGCTGTTCCAGCAGCTCGGCCAGGAAAACGTCGCAATGCTGAACATGGCGTTCGGCGAGGACGACGACAACGAGGCAGAGAAGAAGCCGAAGTCGTCGAAGAAGATCGTCGCGACCTGCCCGCACTGCTTCAACACGATCGCGAACGAGTACCCGCAGCTCGGTGGCGAGTACGAGGTCATCCACCACACGCAGCTGCTCCAGCACCTCGTGGACGAGGGCAAGTTGGTGCCGGTCACACCGGTCGAGGGTCTGATCACGTACCACGACCCCTGCTATCTGGGCCGGCACAACAAGATCTACACACCGCCGCGCGAGATCATCGCGAAGGTGCCCGGTCTGCGGAACGAGGAGATGCACCGCCACAAGGAGCGCGGCTTCTGCTGTGGCGCGGGCGGCGCGCGGATGTGGATGGAGGAGCGGATCGGCAAGCGGGTCAACGACGAGCGGGTGGACGAGGCCCTTTCGCTGAACCCGGACATCGTGTCGACGGCCTGCCCGTTCTGTCTGGTGATGCTCACCGACTCGGTCAACGGCAAGAAGAACGACGGCCGGGCGAAGGAGTCCCTCCAGGTCGTGGACGTGGCGCAGCTGCTGCTCGACTCGGTACGGACGCCGGCGGGGCCGGAGGGCTCGGAGGAGCCGGAGAGCGCGCCGGACCCGGACCCGGATCCGGAGCCTCAGCCCGTGAAGTAGCGGGTGGGCGGGTGGAGTGGGTGACATAGGTCGGCGTGGGGGGCGGGGCGAGGCGGGACGAGGAGTACGGCACCATGTGACGGCCGGGCCGGCGTGAGGGACCGGGCGGACCGGGCGGATCAGGTGGACGTGGCGGGTGGGGCGGGTGGGGGGCATGCACATACGCGTGACAGCGGTTGCGACTGCGGCTACGGCTACGGCTACGGCTACGGCTACGGCTACGGCGATGAAACGCGGTGTCGGCACGGCTGTATGTGCCGTGGTCTGCGCGGCGTTGCTGCTGACGGGCTGCACCTCCCCCTCGGGCCCCGGCGATGGCCAGGACCGGGGCAAGGGCACGACTGCCGGCAAGAACGGCGACACCGCCCCGCTCTCCGGCCTCTCCGGCGCCCCACGTCGTCCCGTACCCCGCGGCAAAGGCAGCCGCATCCCCGACGACTTCAACGGCGACGGCCACCGTGACCTCGTACTGAACGACCTGGTCAAGGCCCCGGGCGACACGTACGACGATGACGCCGGCATCGGGATCGTGTACGGCACCGCCACGGCCCGCGGTCTCGATCCGGCCGTACGCCAGATCCTCAGCCCGCGGAAGCACGGCGCCCCCGTAGACGGCGCGCTCCCCGCGGCGTTCGACGCCGAGGCGGCGTGCGATCTGGACGGCGACGGGTTCGGGGATCTGATCGTCGCCACGGACCCGCCGTACGACGGGATCGGTGCGCCGCCCGTACCGCTCCAGATCCTCTTCGGCGGTCCCGACGGCCTCGGCGCGAGCGGCAAGGGTGGTGACGGGAACGGTGGCAGGGCGGTGGTCCTCCGGATCCCCGCCAAGGCCCGCGCCGGAAACGAGTGGCCCGACCACCCCGTCTGCGGCGACTTCGACGGCGACGGCGCGATGGACCTCGCGGTGACCGCGAGCGCGGGCCAGGTGAGCTACCTGCGGGGCCCCTTCAGCCGCACCGGCACCCCGCGCGCCGCCTCCGCGCCGATCCCGGGCGGCGGCCCGGTCCTGGAGGCACCCACGCCGAAGGCCGATGTCAACGGTGACGGCTACGACGACCTCGTCCACTCGACCCGGGCCCACGCCCTTGGCCGCGCGGCCAAGGGCGAGCTGCTGCTCGGCGGCCCGGAGGGTCCGGGGCGCGCGGGAGGCGCGTACCGCTTCAAGGCCGTACGGTTCCCGACCGCGCCCAGACTCCCGTCGGGGTCCGGCAGGGCCGTGACGGAGCTCCTCGGCGCGGCCGACTTCACCGGGGACGGGCGCCAGGATCTGGTGACCCGCACCCACCGCGGCGAGCGTACGGATCTGATCGCGCTGTACGCGTCGGGAGCGGACCGGCCGGTGATCACGTTCAGTACGTCGATCTTCCTCGGATAGTCAGGACGGGGCGGGCGGGGCTCGGGGCGGCGCCCGGGGGCGGTCCCCATGGGGTTCCCCTAGGGGATGTCACAGCTCGGCCGCAAAGGGCCTCCCGTTTCCCTACCTCAGCCGCCCCGCCCGCCCGGACCGGGTACGTTCGATCGCGTGGCTGGATTCAGGATCGGACGCGGCCGGGACAACCGCACCTCGCGACAACAACCGCAGCAGCGGCAGCAACAGCCGTATGGACGGCAGGCGCCGCCGCCCCCGGGGTACGGGGGCGGGCACCAAGCCGCGCCCCCGTACGGGCAGCAGCAGTGGCCCCCCGCGGGCGGCGCACCGAACGGGTACGGCGGCGGGCACGGCGGTGGCGGGCACGGCGGTGGTCATGGCGAACCGGAGTACTTCGGCGACCCGTACGGCCAGCAGGGCCCGCATGGTCAGCACGGGCACTCTCCCCGGGGCGGCCAGCCCGGCGATCCGTACGCCAACAACCCGGGCCATACGCAGGCGTTCAGCGTCAACGAGGACCCGTACGGCGACGGCACCGCCTACCGCGCCGGCGCGGCCGCGGCCCCCGCGGGACCCCGGCTGCACTGGAAGGAACTGCTGAGCGGCGTCGTACTGCGCCCCTCCGAGACGTTCCTGCGGATGCGCGACTACCCGGTCTGGGCGCCCGCCCTGATCGTGACGTTCGTCTACGGCCTGCTGGCGCTCTTCGGCTTCGACACGGCCCGCGAGGACGCGATCAACGCGACCCTCTCCACGGCCATTCCGTACGTACTGACCACCGGAGTCGTCTTCGTCCTCGGCGGGCTGATCCTGGGCGCGGTGACCCACACCCTCGCCCGCCAGCTCGGGGGCGACGGCGCCTGGCAGCCGACCGTGGGCCTCTCCATGCTGATCATGTCGATCACGGACGCCCCGCGCCTGGTCTTCGCGCTCTTCCTGGGCGGGGAGAACTCGCTGGTGCAGCTGCTCGGCTGGCTCACCTGGATCGGCGCGGGCGCGCTGTTCACGGTGATGGTGAGCAAGTCGCACGACCTGCCGTGGCCGAAGGCGCTTGGCGCGTCGGCGATCCAGCTGATCGCGCTGCTGTCACTGCTGAAGCTGGGCACGCTGTAGCGGAACGCGGCACGTGTCATGCGGAACGTGGCACGTGCGCATGCGGAAGGGGCTCGGCGGAAGAATTGCCGGGCCCCTTCGGCGTACACATCCCCGCCTGCCCGCCTGCCCGCCTGCCCGCCTGCCCGCCGCCTCAGGCGTCGAGGACCTGTCCGCTGCGGCGGACGACGGGCTGCTCCACGCTCCAGGGGAAGTTGATCCAGTCGTCGGTGCGCTTCCAGACGTACTCGCACTTCACGAGCGACTGGCGCTTCTCGTAGATGACGGCGCTGCGCACCTCGGCGACGTGATCTATGCAGAAGTCGTGCACCAGCTTCAGCGTCTTGCCGGTGTCGGCGACGTCGTCCGCGATGAGGACCTTCTTGTTGGAGAAGTCGATGACGTTGGGGACGGGCGCGAGCATGACGGGCATCGCGAGCGTGGTCCCGACCCCGGTATAGAACTCGACATTGACCAGATGGATGTTCTTGCAGTCCAGGGCATAGGCGAGCCCACCGGCGACGAAGACACCGCCGCGCGCGATGCTCAGCACGACATCGGGCTCGTACCCGTCGTCGGCGATCGTCTGCGCCAGCTCGCGGACGGCGCGGCCGAACTTCTCGTACGTGAGGTTCTCTCGGGTCTCCGTCATGCCTGCATCACACCTGTGTCCGATGGAAGTTGAGATACGAGCGGGACGCGGTCGGCCCCCGCTGCCCCTGATAACGCGAGCCGTACCTCTCGGAGCCGTACGGGAACTCCGCCGGCGAACTGAGCCGGAACAGACACAGCTGCCCGATCTTCATCCCGGGCCAGAGCTTGATCGGCAGCGTCGCCATATTCGACAGTTCGAGCGTGACGTGCCCGGAGAACCCGGGATCGATGAAGCCCGCGGTCGAGTGCGTCACCAGCCCGAGGCGCCCGAGGCTGGACTTCCCCTCCAGGCGGGAGGCGATGTCGTCGGGCAGCGAGATGACCTCGTACGTCGACGCGAGCACGAACTCCCCGGGGTGCAGGATGAACGGCTCGTCCCCGTCCGGCTCGACGGTGCGCGTCAGATCGACCTGCTCGACGGCGGGGTCGATATGCGGATAGCGGTGATTCTCGAACACCCGGAAATACCGGTCGAGCCGCACATCGATGCTGGAGGGCTGCACCATCGAGGGATCATGCGGTTCGAGGCGTACGCGTCCGGATTCGAGCTCGGCCCGGATGTCCTTGTCTGAGAGAAGCACGCCCCGAGGATACGCAGAGCGCGCGAGCCCACCCCAATCGGGCGGCCCCGCGCGCCTGAACCACGACGGTCAGTGCCGCTCCACCGCCACGGCCTCGACCACCACTGCGTCCACCGTCACTGCCTCGGCCACAGCCCCGGCTGCTTCCACGGGCACGGCATGCCGCAACCGCGCACACCGCGGACACCGGATGAGCCGCCCGGGGCCGATCCGCCCGGAATCAAGCTGCTGCATCGGAAACGTGGCGGTACTGAACACATGCCCTTCGGCACAGCGGACGACGGTGCGCTCCATCAAGTCCATCAGGTCCCTTCCCCAACAAACGCGGACGAAAGCCCACACTAGGGGATGAACAGAACCCACCCGTCAACGGCACTCCGCCCCCGACCCTACGCCCCAACTCCCGCCCACCACCCACCACATCCGCCCCCCGCATCCACCCACCACAACCGCCCCCACGCCGCCCGGGAACACCACGGGCCCCACAGCGCAATACGCCCGGGGCCCGCGATGAGGTAGAGTGTCCGACGATGCGAAGCCGATCACCGGCCCGCCTCGCGGGTGTAGTTTAATGGTAGAACATGAGCTTCCCAAGCTCAGAGCGCGAGTTCGATTCTCGTCACCCGCTCCACGACAAACCCCCAGGTCAATGACCCGGGGGTTATTTGTTGTCTAGAACATTTCCGGGCAAGCCAGCCCTCCGCCAGCCCTATCTGCTGGCAGGAGCCACGTTTGAGCGGCTTTCCGTGTCACCTGAGAGCCTTTCCGCACCAGGCTTCTCAAATGGCGAGACGCATTTCATGTGAACTGGGTCACGTGGATGTGAGCCGTCGCGACATTGCGGATGCAATACGGCTTTCCACGAACTCCGTAGAGAGCGCGGGGCGGCGAAGACAGAACCGGCATTGCCGAGCAGTCCTGCCTCCGCCACGCTGCCCCTGCGGTGAGGGATCGTTGCCTCAGCTCTCAGCCGGAGCGCTTCCGCGTCTCCGTCTGGGACTCCTCGGCCGACTGCGCGCGTTGTTGGCGCACTTCGGCGTCGATGCTCTTCGCGAGCTTGCGCTGGTGCTTCTTCTTGGAGTGCTGGTAGATCAGTTGTGCCTTCGGGCTGGACTGGCCCGCGCGGACCATGAGGTCCTTGAGCTTGGCGCCCGAGTCGGCGGCCAGGGTGTTGCCGGTGTGGCGCAGGTCGTAGAAGCGGAAGTTGTCCGGCAGACCCGCCGCAGTCCGCGCCTTGCGCCACTTCCGCCCGAAGGAGGACCGCCGCAGGGCGGCTCCTCGCTCACCCACGATGAGGAGCCCGTCCGGCTCCTTCTCGGCGAACCACTGAAGGTGGCGACGCAGCTCAGGCACCACGAAGTCAGGCAGGTAGACCGCGCGCTTACCCGCCCGCGACTTCGGATCGCCGATGACCTTCTGACCATTGGTCAGCTCCGGCGCGGCACGCCGGATCCACACGACGCCCTCGTCGAGGTCGATGTCACGGCGCCGCAGCTCCGCGAGCTCTTCGGGACGGAGGGAGGCGAAGGCACCCAGAAAGATCATGATCCGCCAGCGCGGTCCGATGGCTTCGGCCAGCGTGTAGACCTGTTCGACCTCGGCGACGTCGCGTTCGTCCGCCTCCTCTTTGCCAGCGCCCTTGATGCGGCATGGGTTGCTCTTGAGGAGATCGTCGTCGACCGCAGTCTGGAGCACGGCCTTCAACAGGCGATAGGACTTGGCCACCGTTGTCTTCGCACCGTTGGTGGCCTTGAGCCGCTCGGCTCGCCAGACGCGCACGTCCGCCGGTTCGATCTCGTCCAGGTCCCATGCCCCGAAGGCGGGCAGGATGTGGAGCCTGAGCAGGCGGGTGTACAGGTCTTCGGTGGTCGCCGCGAGGCCACGGTCCCGAACCCACTTATTGGCGAAGTCCTCGAAGTTGACCGCGCCAGCGTCGGGGTCAGCCCACTGCTTGCGCTCTATGTCCGCCTGGGTCAGCGTGAGCCAGGTCGTCGCCTCCGTCTTGGTCTCGAAGGTGTGTGGCGCATAGCGCCGTTTACCGTCCGGAGCCCAGTACCGGGCCTGGAAGCGCCCCGACTCGGTCTTGCGCACGCTGCCGAACTCGCGCCGCCGCTGCGGCTTGCGCGCCATCAGGCAGCCCTGCCGTAGTCGGACCGGACCCGCCGTACGGGCTGGACGGTGTGGGCCTCGATGTAGGCGGTGAGAACGCTGTCGGATACGCGGACATGGCGTCCGACCTTGACGAAGGCGATGCGGCGTTCGGAGACCAGTCGCCGTACGAAGCGGACGCCGGTGCCGAGGCGTTCGGCTGTCTCGTCCACGGTGAGGAGGCGGTCGGCGGTGTGTGTCACCTCCTTCGCTGTGCGCGGGGGCTGCGTGGAGGCATGGGGTATCGCCGGCCGGGGCAAGGCGGGGTCCTTCCTTCGCAGGCGTGTGGCACGGCAATGCCGGCCTGCGGGGTTGATCGTGTGGGATGGCGGTCGTGTGTACGGGCGTCCGCCCCTGGGGTTTGCGGGCCAGGGGCGGAGGTTGGGCTACGCGTCGCCGCTGGGGCCGCTCTCGCCAGCCGGATGGTCACCCGGCCCTGGTCCGTACGCTTCCAGCAGGTGGCTGTCGGCGGCTTGGGCGATGGCGTTGGAGACCATCACGTCGGCCTCTTCGCGGATGTCGGGGTGTTCGGCGAGGTAGGCGTCGAGGGCGACCCGGGCCTTCGTGAAGGCCGCGTTGGCGCGCTGCGTCTGGCGGAAGGCGTCGGTGACGGCGTCGATGAGCTCCATGGCGCGGGCCTTGGCAGCGAGGTTCGGCGGGCCGACCAGGTTGCGCAGGTCGATGCCGAAGACCTCGGCGAATCCGATGGCCTCGTCGACGTTGATGCGGCGCTTGCGGTTCTCGATGCGCCATACCGCGGACGGGTTCATGTCGAAGCCGGCCTCGTTCAGGCGGTCGGACAGCGAGTTGGTGCTCCAGCCACGCGCTTCGCGTTCCAGCTTGATCCGCACCGCGACGTTCTCCTCGCCGCTGATCAGCACGCCCTGCTGGGAGTCCTCTTCCACCATGACCACCCCCTTCCGTTTGTAGCGGGTCTCTGCTGTTCGCAGGGACAGGAAAACAGTAGCACGCGTTCTGCGGTGCGCAAAACAGTTCTGCAATCCGCAATCATGTGGCACACTGGTAGTCCCACCAGAGAGCACCACGAAGCCCCGCCCTCAGGACGCGAAAAGCCCCCCGGCGATGCCGGGGGGCCAAGCGCAAACCTCTCAACCGCCATCCCTAGCGATCAACCCGCGAGGCCGGGATTGCCGTCCCATATGGCCCGCAAGCAGAGGAGCAGATCCCAGTATGCCCGACCCGAAACCGAACACGCCATCCTTCCCCGCCGCGCCCGCCGCATGGCCCACCGTCGCCACACCCGGCCAGCCCGCGCCCCCCACGCCAGCGTCCCCGGAGCCACCCGCCGACGAGCCCGATCCCGTCTCGGTCTCCGAAGGCGAGCACGTGCTGGCGGACCTCCGGGAGGAGATCAAGCGGTTCGTCGTGATGCCGAGCGAGGAGGCGCTCACGGCGGTCACGCTCTGGGTGGCGGCCACCCATCTCCAGACCGCGTGGCAGCACGCGCCGCGCCTGGCCGTGGTCGGTCCGGCGAAACGCTGCGGCAAATCACGGCTCCTGGACGTGGTGACCGAGACCGTGCACGCCCCGCTGATCACCGTCAACGCCAGCCCAGCGGCGATCTTCCGGTCGATCACGGCAAAGAACCCGCCCACCCTGCTCGTCGACGAGGCCGACACCCTGTTCGGCACCCTCAAAGCAGCCGAACGCAACGAAGACCTGCGCGGACTGCTCAACGCCGGACACCAGCGCAACCGCCCCACCCTCCGGGTCACCGGCCCAGAACACACACCGGTCGCCTTCCCCACCTTCGCGATGGCCGCCCTCGCCGGCATCGGCGACCTGCCCGACACGATCATGGACCGGTCCGTGGTCATCCGCATGCGCCGCAGGGCATCGCACGAGGGCGTCGCCGCTTTCCGCACCGGCCGGGACACCCCCGCGCTCCACGCGCTGCGCGACCGCCTCACCGCTTGGCTGCACCCGCTGCACGCCACAGCAATGAGCATGGAGCCCGTCATGCCGGTCGAGGACCGCGCCGCGGACACCTGGGAACCACTGGTCATCGTCGCCGACCTGGCAGGCGGCCAGTGGCCGGCCCTCGCCCGTACAACCTGCTCGGCCATGACCGCCCACGAGGCCGGACAGGACGAGGACGCCGGACTCCGCACCCGCATCCTCGTCGACATCCGCCGGGTCTTCACCGCCGAAGGCGATCCGGCAACCCTGCGCACAGGCCGCCTCATCCAGCAGCTCAACGCCGACCCCGAAGCGCCCTGGGCCGAGTACAGCGCGCAGGGCCTCACGCCGCGCGGCCTGCAACTGCTGCTGAAGGACTACGGCATCAGCTCGGCCAACCACCGTTTCCCCGGCGGCACCCAGGCCAAGGGCTTCGCCCGCAACCAGTTCCTCGACGCCTGGGCCCGCTACTGCCCCGCACAGGAACCGGCGCCCGCCGCCGCGGTCGGCCCGTAACCCGTAGGCACTCGTCGCACTCGTCCCCGTGCAGGTCAGGGCGGGGACGAGTGCGGCACCCGCAACGAGTCAACCCGACATCACCACTTCACCCGTACCTGCCCTGAACAGGCACGCGACGAGTGGTACGAGTCGCCACCCGTCGGCAGCCAACCGCCGCCCCCGCCCAGGCCAGTGGCCGCCACACACCTTTCCCGGAGTACTTGCGCATGCCCCCCGCCATAACCACTGCCCCGGTGCCCACCCCCGGAAGCGCCGCGATCCGCGCCGGCATCACACTCCTCGGCACCATCGGCTTCGCTCTCTCCTACGACGCCCTGCGCCAGATGGCCGTCGCCATCCACATCCGCGGGCTCCTGACCTACACCTTCCCCCTCGTCATCGACGGCTTCATCGCCATCGGCGTCGGCGCCCTGCTCATCCTGCGCACCGCCCCGCTGCCCTCCCGCCTGTACGTGTGGGCGCTCGTCGGCATCGCCACCGCCACCAGCATCTGGGCCAACGCCCTGCACGCCATCCGCCTCAACCAGCAGACCCACGACACCGGACTCCATCTCGACGACCTCACCGTCGGCGCCCTTTCCGCCATCGCACCGCTCGCCCTCGCCGGATCCGTCCACCTCTACCTCGTCATACGCCGCCACCCCACACGGCCCCAGCCACCTCGGCTAGCGCAATCCGCCACACCACAAAGCCACCCGGGCCCCGATGCCGCAGCGGCTTCTCCGAGCCAGCCCGAAGCCGCACGGCCGAACAGCCATGTGGCGACTCACGCGCCTGACGTGGCGGAACGCCCGGCGGAAGGCGCAAAGCCAAAAGGCCGCCAACCGAGCGCCACCATGGCCGAACTCATCACCATCGGCCGCGACGCTCCCCGAGGCCCCGACGGCAACATCTCACGCAGCGCCGTCGAGAAAGCGATCCGCGCCCAGGGCCACTCCATCGGCAAGGACCGCCTGGTCGAAGCCACCCGCGTGCTCCAGGAAGAACTCGACCACGCCCACGTCTGAAATCCCACGCGCACCCAAGCCATCCGCAGCCCCCGTCGCCCGTCCCTGCCGATCAACCAGGCCAGGGACGGGCCTCGGCCCCCGCAACCGATCCGTACCAACACCGTGAACCCACCCTGGAGAGCAAACAGATGCGCGGCCAGCACCAAGGACTTCCCACCAACCCAGAGCAGATGAACACCACCCCAGCCACAGACGGAGCAAGGTATCCCGTTGGACCGTCCACAGGCCGGACCAACGGGGAAGCCTCCGCCCCGGGGGTGGCGGAGGAACTCGGGCACCAGGGGGCGCCCGAGCAGAACAAGCCTGCTGACGTCGCCGTAGTGCCACCGCCACGCGCCGCCGACGAAGCCGCACTCCACCGTGTCGCCCGCCGCCGCACGCGCAAGAATGAGCAGCGAAAAGAGCGCGTCGACGTGCGCTACAGCATCGACGAAAAGACCGGCATCCTCGCCAAGGCGCGGTCGCTGAACATCGCCGGCGCCCACTACGTCGGCGGCGTCGTTATGGCCCACGTCCACGGCGACCTCACCCTGCCCGGCCAGCGCACCCCACTCGACGACTACATCGACGAACTCAACGCCCTGCGCCACCAGGTCGCCACCATCGGCCGCAACGTCAACCAGATCGCCCGCGTTCTCAACTCCGGCGGCCATCCACACCCTGGGGACACCGCCCTCCTCGCCCAGACCGAACGCACCCTGACCGCGATCGGCACCACCATCCGCCACATCGCCCACGCCGCCAACCAGGCCGCCACAACGACGGCGGGCCGATGATCGCGAAGATCAGCAGCGGCAAAAGCACCACCGGCCTGATCCGCTACCTCTTCGACACCAAGAAGGCCAAGGACCACGCCGACCCCCACCTGGTCGCCTCCTGGGACGGCTTCGCCCCCGACCCCGGACGCGCCGAAGATTCCGACGCCCTCAGGAAACTCCTCGTCGCGGACCTCGACCTACACGTCAACCAGGCCAGGCGCCTCGGCCGCGCGCCCGAGCAGCATGTGTGGCACTGCTCGATCCGCGCCGCCGAAACCGACCGCATCCTCAGCGACGACGACTGGGCCGACATCGCCCGCCGCGTCGTCGCAGCCACCGGCATCGCCCCTGACGACGACCCCGACGGCTGCCGCTGGGTCGCCGTACGCCACGCCCCCGACCACATCCACATCGCCGCCACCAAAGTCCGCGCGGACCTGCGCACCGCACGCCATTGGAACGACTACCTCACCGCCGACCGCGAACTCGCCGCCATTGAGAAGGAATACGGCCTCCGCCACGTCGTACGAGGCGACCGCACCGCCGCCAAACGCCCCACCCGGGCCGAGACAGAGAAAGCCACCCGCACCGGCCGACAGCGCACCGCCCGCGAGCACCTGCGCTCCACCGCCCGCACCATGGTCGCCATCGCCATCACACCGGAAGAGTTCCTTCATCTCCTCTCCCACACCGAAGGGGTGCTGACCGAGGTCCAGTACTTCCCCTCCGGCGGGATACGCGGCTACAAAATCGCCCTCGAAGGCGACACCAACGCCGCAGGCCAGCCCATCTGGTTCTCAGGCTCCACCCTCGCCCCCGACCTGTCGTTCCCCCAGGTCCGCGAACGCCTGACCGCCACCGCCCCGCAAGCCACCCCGCAGACCGGAGACCGGCACAGGCCCAACCCCTGGCACCAGGCCAGCGCAGCCGCCGAACGCATCCCCCACCACCTCGACCAGGCCGACGACCCAGCCGCCCAGGCCCACCTCGCCGCCTTCGGCGAAGCCCTCGACGCCCTCCCCCTCATCGCACCCGCAGCCATCCGCCCCCAACTCCGACAAGCCGCAGACGCCTTCAAACGCGCCACCCGCTCCCGCATCCACGCCGACCACCACCACGCCAGCGCCCTACGCGGCGCCGTCCGCGCCATGCTCCGCCAGCCCACCACCGGAGACGGCACCGGACTCGCGATGTTCCTCGACGCAGCCGTCCTCGTCGTCATGGCCGCCATCCGCTGGCACGACCTGCGCCACCACGACCAACAAGTCATCGCCGCCCGCCAGACCCTCAACCACCTCCAGGCCGCCTACCAGCACGCCGCAGCAGCACCCTTGGCCCTACTCGCCCAACACAGGCCCCCGGCCCACACGATCACACGCCACGCCCAACACATACGCGCGTACGCACCCGAGCACGCCGAAGAAATCCTCACCGGCCCCCATTGGGCGTCCCTCGCTGCCGCCCTCACCAACGCCGAAGCCGCAGGGCACACCCCGGAACGCCTGCTCCAGCAGGCAGTCGACGAACGAGCCCTGGACGACGCACGTTCTCCTGCACAGGTCCTCGCCTGGCGAATCCACCGCCTCACCCAGCGCCCCGTCCCGAGCGCCCGAGCACGCGCCGCCCAAGCACGCACAACCACAGGAGCCACTCGGACAACAGAACCTGTCCACTCCGAACTGCCCGCCCCGCCCCGCGCTGATCCGACGAAGGCAGCCAACCAGCGCCGCTGAAACTCAGCGCTCAGGAAGCCAAGCGGTCGAAAGGGCAGTTACATCTGCCCTCTCCTGCGCGAACGAGGCTGTAGGTAGGCTACTTCTGCGTCCCAGGTGGACTCGCCGACATGAGCTGTAGCGGCCATCTCGAAACACGAACCCCGACGAGCCTTATAAAACTCGCTCCTCGTTTGCGGTAGAATCTTTATAAGCCTGCTATCGATTCCCGGAGGTTCCCTTGGTCCTGTCCCTCGCGAAGCCGTCCCCTGAACCCGATGACGTACGGGCCCAGTTGGGCGGACTGGGGACCAGGTTGGAGTTCCTGCACGAGGTACTGCGCGCGGGCGAGGCGGCGAGGCGCACCGCCGTCCCCAATGACCCGACGGGAACGGCGGGCCGACGGGCCTACGAAGCGCATGTGCGGACCATCCGCGAGTTGCACATCGAGAAGGAGCGGTGGGCCCGGCTCATTCACGGTCGCCTCGAGCTTGTCTGCAACGAGGACCGGTCGGTCGCGATGGGCGTGATGATCGGCGATGCCGCCACGGGGCAGGCACGCCTGTTTCCGAAGAACGCACGCCGGCGCGGCCCCGCCACCGACATGGTGACTCGCGCCAATGCCGGTGAGGTCATCTCGCACGTACAGACGGCTCTGTTCGTAGCCGGTGCCGGTCCTGACGGGGTTGCGTTGAGCGAGGAAGAGGCTTACGCCCTCAAGACGTGGTTCCTGCTGTCCTACCGGACCAAGATCGGCGACACTGTGCGGATCGATTGCGAACTGTCGCGGCCAAAGAGATTCGAGGACGGCTTCGTGGTCGAATGGGGTAGACGGATTCCACTTCCCGCCCTGGTGATGGACGGAATCGAACTTGTGAACGATGATGGGCCCGAAGAGATCGACATCCCTGTCGACTTCCGCTGAGGCCCGTTGGTGGGGCGGCGAAACCTGTCGCCCCACCGTGCACCGCCAATAACTGAGGCAGCCCCACATGGTGACCCCGTCCCGTATCACACTGGCCCGCAAGCGCAGGGGCCTCACCCTCGCTGAGCTGTCGGACCGGGCCGGGGTGTCACTGCAGAGCCTGTCGAACTACGAGACAGGACGCACCGCACCACGTCCCGACACTCTCGACAAGATCGCCTCGGCGCTGGACTTTCCCGCCGCGTTCTTCGAAGGCCCCGCGCTGGACGAACTCCCCGCCGAAGGTATCTCCTGGCGAGCGCGCAGCAAGACGTCGGCGAGGATCCTCGAAGCCGCTCGGGCCGCCGGCACGCTGGGGGCGATGCTGTACGAGTGGATCGACCAAAGATTCCGCCTCCCAGCAGTGGACGTACCCTCACTGGGCAAACCCGACCCCGAGACAGCCGCTGGCATGGTCCGCACCCGCTGGGGTCTGGGAGAGGCGCCGGCGCCCAACATGGTGCACCTTCTGGAAGCGCACGGAGTTCGGGTGTTCTCACTGGATCCCGACCATGCCGAGGTCGACGCGTTCGCGGTATGGCGCGACGGTGTTCCGTTCGTGTTCCTCAACACGCTCAAGTCTGCCGAGCGGGGCCGCTTCGACGCCGCCCACGAACTGGGACATCTCGTCATGCACGGTAGCGAGCACGCCAGTTCAGGGCCCGAGGCCGAACGGCAAGCGAACCACTTCGCCTCCGCGTTCCTGATGCCGCGAGCGAGCGTTCTGGGACACATGCCGTCGGGCGCGCACGTCGACCAGATCCTTCATGGCAAGAAGATCTGGAATGTCTCCGCCATGGCCCTGACCTACCGCATCCACGACCTGGGCCTGCTCTCCGACTGGCAGTACCGCTCTACATGCGCCGAGCTGAGCCGGTTGGGGTACCGGTCCGACGAGCCGCAGGGCATGGGCCGGCGCGAAACGTCGCAGGTGCTGACGAAGGTCTTCACCGCACTGCGTTCGAAGCGTATCCGCCCTTCGTCCGTGGCCACAGAACTCGGACTCACCAGCGAGGAGATGAATCGGCTCCTCTTCGGGCTCACCCTCACAACCTTCGATGGTGAGGGCCGACACGTGACGGCTCCTGCGAAACGCAGCCTGTCCATCATCCCCTGAGGGCCACATCCGCACACACAGCGCGGCCGTGCCGTGGCCCGCGCTTGGGGCAGCTCCCAAACTGGGCAGGACACCAATTAAGGCCGCTCCACTGACTCAGGTTGCGCTCCTTGCGTCGTCCCAGTAGTCCGCGAGCATCTCGCCCGGCCAACCGGGTTCGCGTACCTCGCCACGCGGGCCCATCTCCCTGAAGTACGGAGCGAGGTCGTAGACCGGGCTTCCGTCGATCGCGTCCAGGTCCGTGACGTGCAGGTCCAGGCCGTCGACCTTCAGCAGCCGGGGGAAGGACTGGGCGAGCTGGTTCGGCCGACGGTGGTTGCGGTGAACGAACGTCCCGGTCGACGGCCACTCGGGATTATTGCGGGGACTACGGGCGTGGAGAGCGACGTCGTCGGGCGACGCCTGGTGGAAGTGCCAGACAACCAGCAGGTGGGAGAACTCCTCCAGACCCTCCACGACCTCGACGGGGAAGTCCGGATTCAGGCGGATGATGGCCGTGCCCGTCCAGTGGTCGTCGATGGGCTCGGTGCGTCCGCCGACCACGGTGGCGATGGGCTTGATCTCCAGTGACTTCGTCATGCGATCCGCACTCCCCTTCGAGCCTGCGTGGCGACGGCGTCAATCTACTCGGGCGAGATACGCGGCAGCCCGCGCGTCCAGGTCGGCGACCGCCGCGATGCCACGACGACGGTACGGAAGACGGGATGGCGCATATCCACGGCTGCCTGCCGTGCGCGTCCGGAGTAGATACCCTCCTCCATCGCGTCCAGTACGCCGCCCCAGGTGGCACACGCTTCCTCCACGCTCCGGCTCGCGATCTGCGTGACGCCGAGATATCCGAGCGTCACCGCGTACGTACGGCGAAACGCGGCTCCACGCGTCCGAACGCTGCGACGGAACTCTGATGTGCTGGCCATGTTGCTGAAGGAACCGTT
Source organism: Streptomyces scopuliridis (assembly GCF_042790125.1). Lineage (GTDB taxonomy): Bacteria > Actinomycetota > Actinomycetes > Streptomycetales > Streptomycetaceae > Streptomyces > Streptomyces scopuliridis_A. Next base: position 24,732 of record NZ_JBHTZS010000042.1, on the reverse strand, counting down.
CATGGCACACCGCATACCTCCACCGGAAGTCGGACGGTCGACTCCCGCAGCCCGTCCCCCGGGCCGTACAGCGACTCAGGGCCCTCTCCGAACTGGCGCTGCTCCTGCCTGCGAGCCCGCGCGGCATTGCCCCACTGACACCTGGCGAACTGGAGACCTTTTACGCGGGGCTGACGCAGCGGAAGCCGGTGTCGTTGTCCAGCATGGACGCGTTCGCCGCGTTCCGCAGTGATGGCGTGGAGCGCTCGAACGGGCTGGTGAACGCCGAGCCCTTCAGCTCGTACCGGCCGCTGCCGGGCGTCTCCTCGGTGGAGCACCATTCCCAGACGTTGCCGCACATGTCGAAGGCCCCGTACGGGCTGACGCCGGACTGGTAGCGGGCGACGGGTGTCGTCATGTCTATGCCAGTCTCGGCAACGTTGCACTTCGCGGCTGTGGGCTCGGTGCCCCACGGGTATATGCGTCCCTTCGAGCCGCGGGCTGCTTTCTCCCACTGCCGGGCCGTGGGCAGCGCTTTGCCGGCCCAGTGGGCATAGGCGGAGGCGTCGTTCCATGTCACCCACACCACCGGATGGGTGGCCAGGTTGGCGGGGAAGCGACCACCGGGCCAGTGCCGCGGAGGTCGGTGCCTGGTGGCGGCGATGAACTTCCTGTAGTCCTCGTTGGTCGTCGGGTAGATGTCGATGAGGAAGCTGTCCAGCCACACCGAACGGTTGTCGGCGCCGGACAGGAAAATGCCTTCCGCGACGAGGGTCATCAGCTTGCCGTCGACGGGGTGCTTGCTGGTGCGAGCATCTCGGCGCAGCAGTTCCTCGGCGCGTTCGTCGTGCTCGGCGGCGGCGCGTTCGGTGAGGAGGGCTGCGAACCGCTGCTGTACGTCGCGGTCCGCCTGGGCGAGAACGGTGTCGAGGGCCGCCTGGTTGACGAGACTGAGTTCCAGGGTCTCGCCGCGGCCCTCCCACCGGGGGATCTGGCGCTGGTTCACACCGACCAGTTCGGCGAACGCCTTGCCGGTCTTGCGCATCGCCTTACGCAGCAGGCCGGCCTCATGACCGGTCCACCTGATCACCCCCGCCATGTTCTCGCTCTACAGAGTCTCGCCGGGGACCGAGAGGTACGTCTCTCGAAGCTGGTTCAAGACGGGGTGCTCGTCGGGAAGTTCGGCCTCGTCGATCAACTTCAGGGCGCGGACGCCGACACTCGTGTTCGTCGCGAACGCAGCCGTCATACCCTTCGCCTGCTCCAGAGTGACGGTGGCTACCCGGTGCTCGGCATGCTGCTGGAGCAGTGCCATGGTGACGCCGGGAAGTACAGGCCCCTGCGGCCACACCACGGTGCCGTCGTGGTCGACGAAGCCGACGTTCCAGGTGCCGCCCTCGCTCACGAGTCCGTCGCGGCCGACGAACAGGGCGTCATCGAACCCGGCGAGCTGCGCGGCGCGGCGGGCGTGCAGGGCACCGAAGAGACCGACGTGCTTGACCGCCGGCAGATCGCGGTCGTACGGGACACTCATGGCTCGCAGCGGCTCCGGGGGCATCGCGCCGGCACCGCGCACAGAGACCAGGACGTGCGGCTCGTCGGCGTTCGCCGGGTGCCCCATATCCACTTTGGGGTCGTAGATCGTGACGCGGACGACGCACGGGCCGTTCTGTCCGTCCAGGTTCTGGCGGACATAGTCGCGGACGCGTCCGGTGTCGAGGTCTGCCCCCCACACAGCTTTGCAGTCCCTCACGAGACGTTCCATGTGCAGCGAAAGGCCGCGAATGCTGCCGTCGCCATCGACGCGCATGGACGTGAAGTGGCCCAGGTTGGTCAGGGCCAAGGGAAGCAAGTCGTCTGCGGATACGGGCTTTCCATCGAGTGTCACCATGCCGCCCAGCATGTCAGGACTGCCGATTCCGGCGGCACCCCAACGCTGGTTACTGACGAGTCAACGTCGTCGGCAAGTCATTCCCAAGCCTTCACCGCGCGGTGTTCTCTGGTCACCGTACGGACACGCTTGGTGATCAGTGAGACGAGGCGTGCCACCGCGCGACACACCCACGCCGCACGCCGCAGTGCCCACCTGGGAGGCTCCCGATGACCCCCACCACACCCGTCGCAACGGTCGCAGCAGAACTGCTGTCCCAGACCTCCGACGGCTTCGCGGTGGCGTTCCCCCCGGACAAGACCCGCGTTGCTCGCATGCGCCGCATCACCGGTGCCCACCTGCGGCTGTGGAAGGTCCCCGATCCCGAGGCCGAGAACATCGTGCTCGCCGTCTCCGAGCTGGTAACCAATGCCATCCGGCACGGCCGGGGAGACGTCGAGCTGCGAGTGCTGCGCACCCTCGACGAGCTGCGCATCGAGGTCACCGATGGCAACCCGACCCGGGCGGTGCTGCGCTGCGCGGACGCCGTGGACGAGACGGGTCGCGGTCTGTTCCTGGTCGCCGTCTTCGCGCGGGACTGGGGCGTCAGCGACGACGGCATGACGACGTGGTGCAGCTTCCGCGTCCCCGAAAGGAAGCCGTAATGGTCACCCTCGCGGACATCACCCCTGTGGTCTGCGGGCCTGTCTCCACCCAAGAGACGACCATGCGCAGGCTCGTTGACGCCCTGACCCGCTCGCTCGCGGACGACGGGATGAGCGACGACCTCTACGACGTCCTGAACGAGGTGCTCTGCGAGCAGGCCGGCCCCGCCCCAACGGCCCCGGGCCGCACGGTAAACAGCCTTTTAGCCCGTCTTTGTCTCCCCCTGCCGCGCCGGACGCGGCAGCATTCCACTCATGTGCTGAGTGAAGAGGAAGCCGCGCGTATCAGCGACAGGTTCCGCAGGGCAACGACCCAGCTCATACAGGTCGTACCGCACCGTGTCGCCATGTACCCCGCCGAGGAGCTGCGTCTCCTGCTTGCTCTGCGCGACGAGCGCCCGGAACCGGGCCAGGCCGTGCCTCACCTCCGTCGGTTTGCTCTCGCCATCCTCGCTCTCCTCGACCTGATGGGAGACGACAAGTGATGCGCTCGCCTGGCGGCAACCCCACCCCAGACAGCCGCTCGGCGCGAAGGGACGTCACAGCCTGGCGCGCCGAGCGGCGCACCACTCCGGGCCGACGCGGCGATGCGTCCCGCGTCGGCCCGGTTGACCACAGGGCCACTCGTCCGGCTCCGCCGGGACTGACCTCAGACAGGGGGACTCATGAAGCACACACTGGAGACTGACCGCGCGTCGATGCGTGAAAGGCTTGCCGACCCCACGCTCCTGGACTCGGCGTTCGCCGTGCCCGTGGGTGAGACGGACGGCGAGATGCGGTACCGGCTCGCCGTGCCGGTTGGCGGCTCCCGCCGGGCAGGATCTCTCACCGTCGCGAACGATGCCGAGGCGGAGGCGACGCTGTCCGCGCTGGCCGGCCGACAGGGATTCCCCTCCGTACGTTTGCGCGGGACTGGAAGCGCTCACAGCGCGCGCCGAACGGTCGTCTGGGGAGACGACTTTCCCCGCGGTGACGCCGTGACCCGTTGGAAACACCTCGGCTATTCCGACGAGGCGATCGTCCGATACGAACAGCAAGCCCTGAAGGGCCTGTAAGGACAGCAGATGTCTCGTCCACTGCAGGACTGATTGCAGCGGACAAGACGCCTCTACTGACTCTCCTAGGATTCCCATGCACCCAAAGCCGCTGGACACGTCACCGTCAGTCCATGCCTTACTCGGCGCAGAACTCAAATACCACCGCGAAAAGGAAGGAATGTCACAGGGAGAGGTGGGGCATCAGCTTTTTGTGACCGGCGCGTTCATTGGAATGCTGGAGGCGGGCACGCGCAAGATCCGGCCGGAAATCGCGCCCAGGCTTGACGACCTCTTCGACACCGGAGGGTTTTTCTTCCGAAACTGTGACGCACTGAAGAAATTACGACAGCCGGACCAAAGCATTGAAGCAGCCAAGGCCGAACAAACCGCAAAACGCATCCAAGAGTATGCCCCACAGGTCATCCCGGGAATATTGCGAACAAAGGCGTACGCGCAAGCGGCCCTCCATTCCGGCCTCCCAACAGCAGCCGAGGACGCGATCAAAGACCTGCTTACTCCAGTGCTCGAACGCGCAAAGATGCTCCAAGACGCAACAGGGCCCGCAGTGTGGACCGTACTTGACGAGGCCGTCCTACGGCGGATGATCGGCGGCCCTGCGGTGATGGCCGAAGCACTGCGCCACATCGCCACACTGATGCGTCGGCGCAGAATCATCGCACAGGTACTGCTATTTACGGCCGGCGGACACCCGGCAATTGAAGGCGCACTGAAACTGATGACCTTCTCGGATGCACCGACACTCGCCTATCTGAAATGCTTCGCATCTGGCCAGTTGTTTGACGATCCAGAAACAGTGGCACAATACGAATTTGCATACAGCCTGATTGCGGCGAGTTCACTATCACCGCCTGACTCCTTGGACCTGATCGAGTCCATGGCCGAGCATTACGACCTGAAAAGCAGGCGCACCTACAATCTGAGCCCCGTCCTCTTGCACCAATTCGAGCACATCGAACAACAGCCTCGAATTTCCCCGTAAGGAGACGCCAGCGCCTGGAAGCCCACTTCTCGGCTTCCAACGCCTTTCAGCTCAGGGGCGCGTCCAGAGCCGGAAAACACAGCTCACCACTACGAAAGGTGAGCTGGGATGAAGACCTCGCGCGCTGTTCTCGTCGCTGCTGGGGCAGGCGGCCCGCCCCACTCAACTGCCTCGCTCCTCCTCATGCGCTAACCCTTCAGCAACCACCCCGTCCTCTGGAGCCCGCATGCTCACACCGAATACCTTCCGGGGCGTCGAAGGCGCCTACCTGGCTCTGCTCAAGCTGGCAACCCACGAGCACGATCACCACATCACGGCCCGCGGTAACGAGGCCCGCGAGGTGATCGGTGTCGGCTTCCGGCTGCCCGACCCCCGCCAACGACTCCCCTACCTGGCGACGCGCAAGGCGAATCCCGTCTTCCAATTCGCCGAAGCCCTCTGGTATCTGGCCGGCCGCCGCGACCTGGAGATGGTCGGCTACTACGCGCCGTCCATGCGCTCCAGCTCCCCAGACGGCATCAACCTCGGCGGGTCCGCCTACGGCTACACCCTCTTCAACCCCGCCGACAGCGACACGGTCTCGCCGTTCGACCGGGTTCTGGAGCTGCTGCGCACGGAGACCGACAGCAAACGCGGGTACCTGCCGGTCTTCTCCGCCGCCGAACTGGCTGTCAGCGACAACCCCGACGTGGCCTGCCTGGCCGGGCTGCACCTGCTCGCGCGTCAAGGACGACTCCACATGGTGTGCAACATGCGCGCGAACGACCTGGACTGCGGTCTGCTCAGCGACGTCTTCAGCTTCACGATGATCCAGGAGTACGCGGCCGTGCAACTCGGTCTGGAGCTGGGGGTGTACACCCATTTCATCGGCTCGGCGCACGTCAACGATCGGAACGCCGAGCGCGTCGAGCGGGTGCTGAATGAGGCGGACGAGCGACGGCACCCGCAGCACTTTCCGTTCCCGGCGATGTCGGCGCGGACCACCCCCGCCACTATCACGCGGGTCCTCGAACATGAGGAGTTGCTGCGCACGAACAAGGCTCAGTACAGCGCGGACACGATCGCGAGCCTTGACGTGGACGCGTACTGGCAGCAGGCCGTACTGCTCTTCGAGGTCTACCGTCAGATCGAGCACGATCAGACCGATGCCGTGAGCCGTGATGTGCTGGACGCGCTCCACCCGGGCCTGCGCTGGCTCCTCGGACACCGCTGGCCGGCCTGCGCGAACGCCGGAGCCGAACAGTGAGCCGCAAGCCGCCGAGCGGCATCGGAGTAGAGGTGATCGACTTCTCCCGATGCGCGGTCGTCCTGTGCAAACCGGACGCCGTCCAGCGGGACTTGGTCAACGCCGTGCTCGAACGGATCGCTGCCACCGGCGTCACCGTCACCAACCGCCGCGAACTCACCGCGCAGGCATGGCAGGCCCACGTCCACTACTGGGACCTGTTGGTGGACGCCGACAGATTCCCCGGCCGGGACATCCCCGCGTGCCTGGACACGATGTATGCCCACCGGCCCGTGGCTGTCGCCCTCGCGCACGGAGAGCCCGGAATCCACGACCGTCTGCGGCAGCTCCTCGGTCACTTCGATCCGACCCAGGCCGCACCCGGCACCATCCGCGGGGACCTCGGCGACGACAGCCTCGCTGCGGCGCTCGCGGAGAAGAGGCTCGTACAGAACCTTGTACACACCTCCGACGACCCGAGCGCCGCCCGCCGCGACTTCGGCACCTGGTTCGGCGCCGATCGTCACGCGCTCCTCGCGCCTTCCGTCCCGCTCCAGTCCACGCCCAGCCGTCCCGGGCCACCTGACAACTTACGGAGGACTCCATGACCACAGCCGTACCGGGCCGCGCTCTGCCAATCCTGTCCGCCGACAAGATCGACGCGTTGAAGCCGTCACTCGCTGACGTGATCGAGTACCGCAAGTCGGGGCTGTCCCTGAACTGGATCGTGGGTTGCCCGCTGGACTGCGGGTACTGCGTCCGGCATCTCTTCGACAACTTCGAGATGAAGGTGCCCCGGCGCCTGATGAGCGACGAGGAGGCGGTCACTCGCCTCATCGGCCATCCGTACTTCCGAGCGCACAAGACTCCGATCCAGCTCCTCAACCGGGCCACCGACCCCATGCTCCCCATCGTCAAACCGCACGTGTTCTCCGTGCTGCGGAAGCTTGACGAGCAGGGTTTGACCAACCATGTCCTGGTCATCACGCGCTGGCGGGTAACCCCCGAGGACTGCGCTGTCCTCAACAGCTTCACCAACCTGCGCCTGACCGTGCTGGTCACGCACTCCAACATCGACAACCCCGACATCGAGCCTGTGGACTCCCGCATAGCAGCTCAGAGCCTGCGCACCCTCTACGAGCACGCGGACCGCTACCGAACAGTCCTGTACTGGCGGCCGATCGTGCCTGGCCTCAACGACTCCGCCACCGACATCGAGCGGGCACGGGTGCTGTCCCAGTACACGCACGCCACCGTCTTCACCGGGCTGTTCTTCCGCGAAGAGATCGCTTCGTACTACGAGTCGCACGGCCTGCCGATGCCGTACGACGAGACGGCCCGGCGGAAGATCATGCCCGAGGCTGCCGAGCAGCGGATACTCGACGCTTTCGAGCGTGACGGCGCCTGGGGCGCCCTCTTCCGCAAGACCTCCTGCGCAGTGGCCTACGCGCATGGCGAGGCGGACTACAACGGCCACTTCGGTGTTCGAGAACTGTGCGACATCTGTCCCGCGGAGCAGATCGCGCGGTGCCAGGGAGCGTGGGTCAAGCCGGATCTCGTGGCCGTCACGCAGGAAGCCCGAGCACTCGGTGCGACGGGCGAGGTAGAGGTCAACGACCGTGCCATTGTCGTGGAGGGACTGGACGAGCCGCCGCGCTACTTCCTTCAGCACGGCTTCGGCTACCAGTGCCACGACCGAGCCAAGCCCCACCACTACCGCCAGCACGGCCGGGCCCCCATCGGCTGGAAGGCGGAGGACGGACCCACCGGCGCATGAACTTCTCCTCCTGGCCCCGGCTCCTCGTTGTCGATGTCGAGGGCAACGGCACCAACCCGCCCGACCTGGTAGAGGTCGCCGCCCTTCCCGTACGCGAGGGGCGGCCGGACACGAGCACGGCGGGGGCGTGGCTGACCAAGCCGCGGCACCCCGTCACACCGCTCGCCGCTCGCATCCACGGCCTGACCAACGAACGACTGGAGAAGGAGCCGGGCTGGGAGGAGATCGCCGACGAGGTCCACGCCCTCCTGGGCGTCTCGTGGGTCTGTGCCCACAACGCACATGTGGACTACAAGGCGTTGTCCGCGCATCTTCCGCAGTGGCAGCCGGCCGGAGTGCTCGACACCCTGCGGCTGGCCAAGGCCACCTATTCCGACCTGCCGAAGTACTCCCTCGATGCCCTGATCGAGCACGCGCACCCCGACCTGAGCGCGGCTCCCGCACAGCGGCACCGAGCCACCTTCGACGCTTACGCCACGGCTCAACTCCTGATCGCCATGGCCGCCCGCTACGACACCTGGGACCAGCTCGTCGCCGCGGCCGTGCCGCCCGGCCTGCCCGGAGCCCCCGAACCAGAACAGGACCCCATGCTGTGGTGACCGCGACTTCGCCCATCCGCATCGGCGTGATGGGCACCCACTCCACCGGCAAGACCATGCTGCTCAAGCGCATCGAGATGGAGCTGCGCGGCCGTGGAATCCCTGTGGCCCGCACCGGCAGGCTCGGGCGACGCGCCGCGCTCGTCGGCCTGCCGAAGATGCAGAACCACACGGCGGCCTCCACCGAGTGGGTCATGGCACAGGGCATCGCCGACGAGATCGCTGCCGCTGCCCCGCCGGGCCCCGATGCCGTCCGAGTAGTCCTGGCCGATCGTGCTACCTGGGATGCCCTCGCCTATTTCCACGCGGCCCAGGAGTGGCGCCAGGAGCACGCGCACCGCCTGGAGCGCGAGCGGCTGCGGCTCCTCGCGTCCACCCAGGCCCCGAAATACGACCTGCTCTTCGCGACGGTCCTTGACTCGGCTGTCCCGCTCGCGCCCAAGCACGACTACGACACCCGATACCGCACGCTCGTCGACCGGCACACGCACGCGCTGCTGGACGAGGAAGAGATCCCACACGAGCGGGTGACCAGCGATGCCGACAGCCAGGCGCGGGCCGTGGAACGCGCGCTTGAGCTCTGCCTCAAGGAGGCCGCCATATGAGCAGCACACCGCCAGCGGGCACCATCACCATCGCGGGGAAGGCCGTCTCCCGCCTCGGCTTCGGCACCATGCGCCTGACCGGCCCCGGCGCCTGGGGCGACCCGCCCGACCGCGACCAAGCTCTCAGCGTGCTCCGACAGGCCGTCCATACGTACGGCATCACGCACATCGACACCGCGGACGCCTACGGCCCCCACACCGTCGAGCACCTGATCAAGGACGCCCTCCACCCGTACCCCGAAGACGTGCTGATCGCCACCAAGGTCGGCATGGCGCGGCCGGCCCCCAATGTGTGGACCCCTCATGGCCACCCCGCCTACCTCCGGGCCTGTGTCGAAGCGAGCCTCCGCCGCCTCGGCGTCGAGCAGTTGGAGCTGTGCTATCTGCACCGCATCGACGTGGAGGTACCGATCGCTGACCAGATCGGAACACTCCAGGCCCTCCAGGACGAGGGCAAGATCAGGCACATCGGCCTGTCAAAAGTCGTTCCCGAGGACTTCCAGCGAGTGACGAAGGAGGTCACCGTCGCGGCGGTACAGAACGTTCTCAACGTCCACGACCGCTACGACCCCATGCTCGAACTCTGCCGGGACGAAGGCATTCCGTACGTGCCCTATCGCCCCCTCGACGCGGGGAGCGCGGCGCTGGGCGGGAACGTCACAACCCCTCTCTCCTGGCTGCTCCAGCTCGGGCCTCACGTGGCTCCCATCCCAGGGACCAGCAACCCCCGGCACCTCGCGGACATCGTGAACGCCGTCAGGGACAGCGGGCGGCCATGACACCGACCGCCGCCTCCGCCGCAGCGCTCCCGCGTTCACGCGCCCCGTACGAAAACTGGCGGCCCCCGGTGATCGGGGTGATGCTCCTCGTGCCCATCGGTGCCGATGAACTACTCGTCGCGGACGCTACGGGCTGCGGTGACATCGTGCTCCCCACCGGCTCAGTAGAGAACGACGAATCACCTGAGCAGGCCGCCCAACGAGCGCTGCAAGGAACGCGACACGGCTTACCCGTGCTTCGACAGGTCGCCGTGAACCACATGCAGATGCGGCGCCGGAAGGTCATCTCACACCTCGTAGCGACGCATCCGCTTACCCACGAGGACACCGCGGATCTCGCGTACCGCGACCCTCGGGCCGTGCTGCGAGTCTTACCCACCGGGCAAGCCATCACGGAACTGCCCGAGAACGCGCAGGCACGGCTACTCCTCGGCCTACAGGCTCTCGCCATCGGCGTAATGGCCTACCTCGAAGGCGACGTCGTCCAGCGCGTTGAATCAGTCCTTGCCTCGTAGCCCTCCCGTGCGCGTGGGCGGTCCGGTACGACCAACCTCGTGCCGGGCCGTCCGCGCGTTGACTTTCCCCGCAACGAAACGGGCGGACACCATCTATGGCAGTGGTGCAGCGGGAGGCTCTGCCGGTCCCGGAGCATCCGGCTGGATCACATCGATCGTGCGGTGTCCACCCGTGTACGGGCCCATGCTTCCGACTCCGCGACGGCTCCGAGTCGCTCTGGAACGTCGAATCGGAACGACGACCATCAAGTTCGGCCCGCAGTCGGGCTGCACGGTGGGCGGCACCGTCCGCAGTGCCTCGGGCTGTTGCCGCGTCGGCCCGGAGCGTCTTGGCGAGTTCGTCGTCCTTCCCCTGAGCCTGGAGGACGAGCGCGCCCTTGCGGCGAGCGATGTCGGCAGCCTCAGCCAGCACGTCACCATGCTCGGTGTCGGGTCCCGCCGCTGCCGAACGCTCGCGAAGGCGACGGCTAAGTTCTTCCAGTTCATGCCGGTCTCCGCGTAGCCTCGGCGCACTTCTTCATATTCAGATTCGACGCTTGCCCGGTCGTCTCCGCGCAGCGTGGGACGTCCGAAACGGCTGGTGGCAGTCAGCTGCTGTTCGAGCTGCTGGAGGCGCTCACCACGGCTTCGCTTGGCCCGGTAGTCGTTGGTACGAAGACGGACGTGGTCCCCGACCGACAGCACCAGTTCACGGCCGCCGGGGAATGCGTAGGTGTGCTCAGGGTCGGTCGCCGACCTCGGCCGCGACCGCGTCCCCCGCCTCGCTGTGAAAGTCGCGTACTTCCTCAGTGCCCCCGGCCCCGACTCCGGCATCACCATGTTCCTACCAGGCAGCCACACCAACACCGGCCCAGTCACCGTCCTCGAAGGAGCAATCGACCCACCCGGCGCGATCACCCCGGACCTCGACCCTTAACGACGCCCTACTGTTCGAGAACCGAGTGTGGGCCCGGCCCCGGCCGGGCCCACACTCCTGCCCCGGCCTCTCCCCCGCTGGCACCGTAGCCGGGGCACCCCCTAGCAGGTTGCTGTCAGCATGATGGTAGGAAGCAGGCGACTCCGTGTCTGACGGGATGTCCTTCGTGCGAGCCACCGATCACGTCCCTGCGGACGGTTTCGTACCCGTCGTCCTTCCTATGGCTCTTTACTCGGTGGCCTTATGAACATCGCCCCGTTCTTGTCAAGTTGCTCCACCAGGAGAGCGAACGTCGCCTAGCGTCTAATCCGATGGACGAGGGCGAACGGAAGTGGCAGCGATGAGCGCGGGCAGCAGGGTGCGCAGAGGGGGCCGGTCTGCCCAGCAGGTGGCTCTGGAGGTGTGGGTTCGCAGTGGGGGCCGCTGCGTGCTGTGCAACACATACTTGCTGGACGGGCGAATGTCAGGGCGGACGGTGCGTCTGGGCGAGATCGCGCACATCGTCGGGCAGAGCACACATGAGCGCTCACCGCGAGGCGCGGATCCGCTGGAAGAGACGCTGCGGGACGAGGCGGACAACCTGATGTTGGTGTGCGCTCAGGAGCACACCGAAATCGATGCGAAGGCCACACAGGACATCTTCACCGTTACGTGGCTGCATGATCTGAAGCAGGAGCATGAGGACCGCATCAGGCACGTGACCGGTCTGGGACCCAGCCGTGCCACCACAGTGGTGCGGATGATGGGTCCGGTGCACGGGAAGGCTGTGGAACTGTCGCGGCAGACCGCCGCGAGCGCGGTGACGGCGCGGCACCGATTTCCGCTGTTCTTGGAGTCCTATTCCCGGCATGGGGTGGAGATCGATCTGCAGCGCACGCCTGGCGAGGAGGACACGACGTCCGGGAACGCTCTGTCCGCAGCAGCAGCGAGCCGCAGCTACTACCGGCAGGCGGTACAGGTCATCGATGAGGTGATCAGGCATCAGCTGCGGCCGGGCGTCGAGCGCGGCTCCGTGCAGCATGTGAGCGTGTTCGGGTTCGCGCGCCTGCCGCTGCTGGTGTACTTGGGGTCCCGGCTGGACGATACTGTGCCGACGGATGTCTATCAGCGTCACCGGCCCGAGCAATCCTGGGTGTGGCCGGCTGAGACCGGCCCGGCCACGGAGTTCACTGTGCGTGTGGTCGGCGGCGACCTGGTCGATGACGAGGCCGTGGTGATCATGAATGTCTCGGGGGCGATCATCCCCCACGAGGTCCCTGCGGAACTCGCAGCCCTGCGCCGCTACGAGATCAGCCCAGCCAACGCGGCGACCCGCCCGGACATACTGCGCCAGCGCGCGTCCCTACGGCATCTGGAGGACACTCTCCGAGACTTCCTGGCACGGCTGGAGACCGAGGCGAAGACGCTGCGACGGTTGCACGTCCTGCCTGCCATCCCCATGTCCGCAGCGTTGGTACTGGGCCGTGTCCATCATCCTCAGGTCCACCCCCAGTTGGTGATCTACGAGCGGCTGGCGGGGAGCTATGTGTCCACACTCGAGGTGGGGCAGACCACCAGCTGACGCAGCGGCAGGCAGCACCGCTGTGCGCGTGCGAGCGACTGTCCGCGTGCACAACGCCGCCCCGTCCTGATGCCCAGCCGAGGCATGGGCCCATCTATCGGTCCAGGCTCGTGTGGGCTATGAAGTGGTGGGCCGGGAGGGTGCCGGTATGGGGCTGGGCACACAGGTGGGTTCCTGATACGGGGTGACGCATCTGGGTGCCCAGGAGGTTGACCAGGGTGGCGGTTGTTGCCATGAGGTCGGCGGCGGAGCCATGGAACGTGGGGGTGGAACAGCCGCGGGTGGGGCGTAGTTCGTCGCCTGGGGCCGGTTCGGTCCACAGGCGGTGGTAGGGCTCAAGGCTTGGGGTGTCCAGGACGTGCTGGCCGCTGGTGTGGTCGATAGCGGAGAGACTGGCGGGGTTGTCGGGGGCGGCGATGGTGAGGATTCCCAGGCTGGCGGTGAGGCTGTCCGTGGCCATCTGGGCGAGAACCGCTCTGCGGTGGGGGCGCTGGGCAAGGAGGTCGAGGAAGCGTCCGGTGGCCATGCTGACGGTGGCGTCGATGATGATGTCCGCGTGGTCGGCGGCCTCAAGGAGAGCGGAGTCGGGGAGCGGGTCGGTGATATCGATGGTGACGTCGTCCCGGATAGTGCGCAGGCGCTGGGCCAGGACTGCCGCCTTGTTCATTCCGATGTGGTTCTCGGTGTAGTTCTGCCGGACGAGGAGTCCGCCGGTGATACGGCCGGGATCGCTGAGGGTGAGCCGTGAGGCTCCGGCGCGGGTGACCAGTTCGGCCGCCCATGAGCCGATGCCGCCGCAGCCCCAGATGTGGACATGGGCGCCATGAAAGGCGTGAACGGGGCGCTGGGTGTCCCGGCGGGTGGTGACCTCAGGGCGCTCGTCGGAGAGGTAGCACCATTCGATAGCAGCCTGGCGCAGTTCGTCGGGCAGGGTGCCCAGGTGGCTTGGTATTCGACGGCGGGCAAGCAGGCGCAGCGTGTCACTGGGTTGGGCCTGCAGTCGGCCGGCGAGGAGGAAAGGTGGTGCTGCCGGTGCAGTGGGGTGCCTGACGGCTAGGACGAAGTGCTGGGCCGTTCCCTCGGGGTTGCGCAGGGCGCTGGCAGCAAGTGCGGTCAGCAGCGCCTGGGATGCGTCGCCCGTCCGCAGGGCGAACACGGGCGTGTCGGCGGTGGTGGAATCGATGAGCGTCACGAGCTCGGCCAGAGTGCTGCCGGCCCCCAGGGGCAGCGAGTGGTCCACCGGCAGAATCGGGGTGCGGCGGCTGTGCGCGTCTGCGGGCTGCCCGGTCAGGTCGAGTCGGTCGGGGGAGCGCGGGGTGAGCCAACCTGTGCCGTGGCTGTGGTGCGGGACGGGTTCTCGCACGACCACAGTAGGAGCACCTGGAGTGTGGTGCAGGATGCCTCCGACGGGGTGGTAGAGGGCGGTCTCGGGGTCGAATCTGCCAGCCGCCGCGTCAGCGAGCCACTCCCACAGTCGGTTCATGACGGGGGTGATTCCGGCGGTGGGGTCCCATTCCCGGGCGGGGTCGAGATAGATGCACAGCCGGTTGCCCTGCAGTACGTGCGGGGTGCCGGCGAACCGAGTGTGCGTGGTCTGCACCCACGGCGGGATCCTGGGGGTAGGGGGGAGTACGAGGATGAAGTCCTCGACCTCCCCCACGGCCAGGCCGCCCGGCCCCTGGGGCATGTCGCCAGTGCGGACGCTGATGGGGACGATGACCGGGCCTCCGGGACCAGTGCGAGGGTGGCCGGTGACGCGCAGGTCCTGGCGGTGCCCGGCCGCGAGCGTCTTGAGCTGGTCCAGCAGCTCCTGCTGCCACGCGTTGGGCCGAGCCCGAGGCATATTGCGCTTGCTCATCCAGCACGCCCGTTACGGGACGTAGTGGTGATCAGCAGCGGTGTCGGGAACTTGGGCTTCGTCGGGTTGACCGAGGCAGTGGGGCGCGGAAGGGCGGGGAATGAGTCGCCGAACAGGTTCCGCCACAGGCGTACGCTCGTGTCGTAGTCCGGCTCGTCGTAAGCCTCGCGGATCTGGCGGGCGTGGGTGTGGATGCGCTCACGGAAGTACGCGTAGGTCACCTGGTTCCAGCGGTGGTCGAAGGTGACGCCAGACCCGGATGGGTCGGGGATGGAGGGCTTGACGGGGCGGTCCTGCAGCCATACGTCGAGGTCCTCGACGATGGTGAGCAGGGCGGTGGGCACGTTGCTGTAGGAGCCGGGCTCGCTGACGACCTTGGTCTCGCTGACGCGCTCGCCGAGAAGGGTGGTGAGGATGATGGAGCGGGTGCCGGTGAAGGACTTCCGGTGGTTTCGCAAGTACTTCATCAGGCGGATGATCTTGCGTAGGTTGCCGTCGGCGATGCCGTCCTTCTTCTGCATCCAGGCGGTGAAGCCGGCCGGGTTGGTCTCCTCCCACAGGTTGTCGTCGCGGTTGACGATCACCTCGCGGCCATCCTCCAAGTGGAGGTAGGGCACGATGTCGACGTGCATGGAGTTGGCGTAACTCAGCTGCACGCAGCGGCACTTGCGGGTGTGCGGCATGTCCCCGTAGGCACTGTGCCGGTGGAGGGCGGCGTAGACCTTGTCGATGTACGTCTTGGGACTGTCAGCCCACTCGATTACCTCAGCGAGGTGAAGCATGAAGTCGGCATCGAACTCGCTGCCGCCGACGGGGTTAATGATGGTGCGCTGGGCCCAGGATCCTTGCGGCTTCTTGCCGAGGACCAGCGGCCCGAGGTCGGGGTCGGCCTTGAGGGCGTTGTAAATGGCCTCGACGCGGGTAGCGAGGAGGTCGAGCTTGGCCTGGCTGAGGTTCACAGCGTCCCGGAGGAACACGTCGAAACCTTTGACGTGCTGCATGGCGGTGCTTCCTTTCTGTAGGGGCTGAAGGGCTCGGATGGCGCTTGTCTGGCGTGACGGGGCCACGCGGGTGCGACGGCCACGCCGACAGGCACGACGGCATAGGCCACGGAGAGTGGTGGGGGCGGAAGGCCACGGGGACCCGCTCGTGGAGCGGGTCGCCACGGGGACCCGCTCGTGGAGCGGGTACGCCCCCTCGTATGGGTTGTTGTGCGAAGTGACGGTCCCGGGGTGCGTGCTCGCGTGGGAGAACGGCGGCGGCGCTTCGCGGAGGGTCCGCCGCTCCGCGGCATCAGCGGATGACTGCTCGCGACGCTGGCCATCGGATGGAGATCGGTGCAGTCCAGTCAGAGGTGCCGAGGCCATCGCGGCCAGGCACATGCACTCGGTACGCCCGTTATACGCGCGGGTGGACTCCTCTCAGCCTCAGGCCGAGCAGGGCTCACCTCACACGCAGAGAGACCGGTTACTCTCTGCTGTAACCAGTGCACCACACAGAGCAATGCTCGCGCAAGACACATTTTGAGCGTCAGTCTCGCTGACATTCCAGCAAACGCCACTGACACTGCTTCAGCCAGGCTATGGGCGTGCCAAGTTCAGCCGAGGGCCCGTTCGGGGCAGCCGACGGCCAGTCCGCCTACTGGCGGCCGGAGCGCGCTCTCAGTGGGCAGGACCTGAGACAATGCCGAGGTTCATCAGGCGGTACGTCATGGCCATCTCGCTCAACACGAACTGCTTGGCAAGCACGCGGACAAGATCGTCCGTCGTCCGGAAACTGATGCGCTGGGCAGCCCGGCGGACCATCTCCTCCGGGGCGAGCAACGCCGCAGCGAAGCGGTTGGCGTCGATCTCCTCACGGTCGGTGGCCATGCTCGACAACGAGTTGCGGTAGTTCACGCGTGCGTCGGTGTCCAAGATCAACGGACGTCCCTCGTGCAGGCGCAAATGCCCCAGCTCGTGTGCCACGGTGAAGCGCTGCCGTTCGCGCGAGTGGGTCTCGTTGACACCGACGACGCAACTGCCGTCTTTGCGGAGGAGCATGCCTGAGACATCGTCATCCATGCGTTGAGGAACAACGAGGACATCGAGTTCGCGGGCCAGCTCGAACGGGTCGACCGGGGGCTCATCGATGCGGAACTCACGCAGCAGCGCACGTGCCACGATGTCAGCCTTCGCCATGACCATCCCTCATCTTGGCGGCCTGCGCCCACACCGCAGCTACGTCCGCAGCATGTCGGGCCGGCAGACCGGCCGCCTCGTCGGGGCGGAGAGGGGGCAGCAGTTCCGCCGGTTGTACGTTTAGCGCCACGGCGATAAGAGCGAGCCGGTACAGCGGCGGCGCCTGCGTCCCGGCTTCGATGTTCGCGATCGAAGCGCGCGACAGCCCCGCTTGGCGCCCCACATACGCCTGGGTCACCCCCGCGCGCCTCCGCGCGTCTCGGATGAGCCCAGCCACAGCCCTGTTGAACGCCTGCTCCTCCACATCGCCCCCAAGAACCGCCAGCGTCGCTGACAACCTAGTGCCCTACCTCCAGCACTGCCAGGCCCCTGTTCGAGCATGGAACACGTCCGGACACCTGCCAGCCTCCGCTCACGACCACCCGGCCAAGCACAGAGCCGCAGGCCAGTGTGGGCTCAGCACCTAGATCGATGCGACGCCCCTCAAACCTTTGCCGTAAGAACCACCCCTCCAACGGCTCCATTCAGGTGAAGCGTCAGCACCAGAATCCCAGGGCCACTGGGCGGGGCCCATGCGATCACGCATGGTGCGGCGGGCACGAACGGACAGTCGGCACAGCATCGAAGATTTCGGGAATCCATCTCCAGGCCGGGCTGGGCCGTGAACAGGACGCGCCAGCGCTGCCCGGTCGTAGATGCGACCCCAGCTGAGACCGTGATCTGGCAGCTCCCTACCGTGGATTGGGCTAGGCTCATCCAGCCCGTCCACCACCAGGGCAACTCCACGTGCGGCGAACTCGCCGAGGGGCGTGCCGCCCGAATCGCAGGCGTCGATCACAGCGCTCTCGATACGCTTAGTGAGATAGACGGGAACCGCCGCCTGCGCGGGCGGCGGTGATGCCCTGCTGGTGTTGACGCTCGGCTGCCAGGGTCTTACGCGGCGAAGCCGACCTCCAGCACCACGACACGGCTCTCCGTCGAGGCGACGACCGCTGCGGCCAGGGTTCCCAGCTGGGGGGTGTCGGCGAACTCGGACGCCATAGCGATCGGAACACCGACCGCGTGCCAGCGCTGCGCCATGCGGGCCCGACTCGCGTCAGTCATGTCCAAGCGTTCCCGACCCCTCAAGCCACGGTTGCAGCACCGCGGTGTCGTCACGTCCGGTCACAGCGATTCCGGCAGACCGCCCACTGCGATGGACCCGTCACTGACGCGGACATCTCGCGCGGCGAGTCGAATGCTGCTGCGGCCCACGGGACGAGTCGTCGTCCTGCTTGATGGAAACTCTTCACGTGCTATTTCCGTTCCCTGCGGCCGCCCTGCCGATAAATCTTTGGGTGTCTCAGGTGTTGTTGTCGCCCGTCACAGCCTCACCGATCGAGCCGCCTGCCGCGACCGATTTTGAGCCCGGTGCGTCCACCGCTCCGTTTGGCGCCGGCGCACTCGGCGGGACGGCCGGGGCCAGCACAGAGACCTGATTGCCATCGCCTGTCACGGCCCTTCCGATGCTCCCCCCGGCCGCAACGGACCCTGGGCCTGATGCTGTGGTGTGGCTCGGCTGCTGAACGGACTGGAGCAACAGCGCCCGCACGGTGAGGACAGTCATGACGATCGCGGTGGTGTCGGCGACAAAGCCTGCCGCAGTCCCCGCCGTGTCGAGATCCTTTAGCCACAGCAGCAGCGTCAACCCCACAACGCTCAAGCCGGCTGCCGTCGCCACTGCCCACAACATGCCCCTGCGCCAGCCGACCATCATCGCATCTCCAGATCATCTTCGTTAATCACAACCTAGTTGACCGTCCTACGCCCCAAACCGTGTCACGCATCATCAGTCTGTTCGCAACGTGTCATGCCCAGTGCGCTGCGGGACCAGAAGTCCAAACTGGGCGCACCGTCCACCCTCTGCGTGAAAGGAAGCCAGCGCCGACTCCTGCCACAGCGCTGGGCGTAGATCTCGGCGTCAAAGGCGTCGTGCGCGATCAGCGCCACCACGCCTACTGCGTCCCCGACGGACGCATCATTCATTGCCGTGGTCTTGGAGTGCGACCGGAGAGCATGCACAAGCAACGGGCTGGAGATGCAGGAACCGTCGAACTCGCCGAACCCTGCGTGCAGCACCAGTCGCAATTGCGGCAACAGGTAGCCTGCCTTGCGTGTGGTGTGATCCCAGTCTGCCGCCATCATCTGGTCCAGCTCGTGAAGCAGGAAGGCCCCCAGGGTGCGTACATCCTCAGCTCCGGTGAACAGCAGCAGAGTCTCGCCGGTGTCGAGTTCCTGACCGTAGGCGATCACTCCGTCGGTGCCCACCTGGCGCAGCGCATGCTTGACATAGGAACGCACCAAACGGTGACCAGGGTGTAGCGAGACACTCTGGCCGACCCAGTTGACGATGCCGACAAGCACAGGAACGAGGGCTTTGACCTTGGCGGCAGTCAGAGGCTGGGGCGCCGCGCCCGCTTCAGTCGGTTTTGAGGCCCCGTCCCCGGTACTGCCGAAGATCAGGTAGTAGTTGATGACGTTGTGATCGCCGGTCACGGCGACGCCGATGTTGCGGCCAGCCGCAATGGCCCGCTCGCCCGAGACCGTCACTGAAGGCTGCGCCTGCGGGCCGGAAGAGGGCTCCGACACGGGACCTCTGTTTCTGACTTCATCCCACGCACTAGATAGGCGCGAAGTCTGATCTGGTCAAGACTCGGTCATCATAGAGCCCATGCCGATCACGCGCGGGATGACTGGAGGGACTGAACGGGAAAGGGGCGCGCGCTGCGATGCGACCTCCACGTTCAATGTCCCTCGCACCTGATCCCAGCGCGGTAGAACTTTCCCCCCTCCATCAAGCACCCGGCTCTGGCTGCGCTCGCGCTCCTGTCTTCGGCTCTCTCGGCGCTGCCGCCGCAGGCGCGCGCCCACAACTGCCCGGAGGGAGGACCCGACGCGGTGCAACCTACCTACGTCATCAAGGCGGCTCGCTCCCCAGCTCACCGCCGACGCTCCTGCCTTCGACCCGCCCTGTCCCTCGAAAAGGCACCTGCGCCCAAGCCTCTCCACCGACCTCGCTTGAGTCGGCAGCTCGCATGGGATGGGCAAGTCCCGGGGCGACCTGGCATGATCCGTAGCCATACGTAATCTTCATGAGGAGTGCGGGATGGCATGTACTTCAGGGCGGCCAACTCTGGGTCAGGATGCCGACCGAGCCCTTTTTGCCGAGTCGGCTGGTACTTGCCTCCTATGCAACACCACACTCTTTCCCTCGGACCCAAAGCGTAAAAGATCCATCCCGATCGCAGAACGGGCTCACATCGTGGCCCATAGCGACGACGGACCACGTGCAGATTCCGGGATTTCACAACCGGATCGCGATTCCCCATCAAACATAGTGCTCCTCTGCCCCAACTGCCACACGAAAGTAGACAAAGCGCCGGAAAGTTACCCAGCCGATTATCTCACCAAAGCAAAGGAGGCG
Organism: Streptomyces scopuliridis; assembly: GCF_042790125.1. Lineage (GTDB taxonomy): Bacteria > Actinomycetota > Actinomycetes > Streptomycetales > Streptomycetaceae > Streptomyces > Streptomyces scopuliridis_A. The sequence goes on along the minus strand of NZ_JBHTZS010000042.1, from coordinate 4,703 downwards.
CGAAAGCAAGCCGTTTCTCGCATTGGCGGGACGCCTTCGTTCTCCAGCAGGATGGAAGCCCGAAAGGCGGCTAGGAGGATTTTGCTGCGAAATAGAATACTATTTGAGACCAAGGGGCCCGACCCCATCACTGGGTCCACTGGGTCGCGAGAAAAGGCTGCCGTTTGGTCCAGTTGCATCCTCAATGAGATCGTCCCCAATAGCCGCCTACTCGTAGCACTGATTGAGGTGAATGAGGATTTGGCCACCGCAGAAGAGATGGAAACGGCAGAGCTTCTTCGTCAGCATACTGACGCGCTTGAAAGCAAACACAAGGGAGAACCCTTGCTCGGGCCAGCTCCTCGATTCCCCGCACGGGCTGAGAAGATTTTTACGGAGGAGGGAGAGTGACCGAAGTCCAATACCTAACCAACTGGTTTACTCCTAAGATTTCGGACCATGATGCAGTATATTCGACTTCCAGCATTTCCGATCGCCGCCTTCGAGTAATTAGGCGTGATGGGGTGCAGCTCAGCATCGCGCCGATTCGCACAGAAACCCTTACCCCGCCCCTAGTGGAAGCCATTCTCCGAGAAGATGAGGCGACGATCATTTGTCTAGTTCCAAAGACCGCACACTATCTTTGGTCGGCGAGGGAGCGTGCAAATGAGCTGGGATCCGATGTACAGACGATGAGCGAGGTTTTCTGGTCCATGGCCGAGGATGACCCTCAGGGGTTCTTATCAAAGGACGTGGACTCCACTAGGAGGATTCTTGGGCAGCACTCAAGGGTGCAGCAGGTTCAAATGGTGTGCGAGTCATCGATGACACTCATCCGAAAAGGGGGAATGGCAAGCGTCACCGTTTCGGTCGAATATGGATACGAGTTCGGTGAAGAATCCCTGGTAAAGGCACTGGGCAGGCACCCTGGAGTGGATGTCGTACTGAACTCCAACCCAAGCGGACGGGCGACTTCTGCGGCGTTGGAACACGCCGAGCATGCAGGCGTACGCCTCTTGAGCCTCGCCGAACTTATGGGGGTAATCAATAATCCCTAGTTCATACGTCGAGGCCACCCTCACACAGGTGATCTCTTACTGCTCGGATCTTCTTTGCGGGGTTCGCCTATTCGTATTCGGTTCAGCTCTGCGATCCGGAGACAAACCTCGCGACATCGACGTCCTTGTTCTATACGAGGATGGGAATCTAGAAGCGGCACATATCCTCTGCAATCGAATTAGATCGCTAATTACGTTTCCACCACTGGACGTCATCGCCCTCAGTGAATCCGAGGAAAGGGAGACCGCCTTCATTGAGGGTGTAAAAGCGGTGAGGCTGTGGCCAACGTAAACGTCTACGAGTCGGAGGTCGGCATGCGCGAGACGCCGCCTTGTAGGAGAGGACCACTCAGCATCGTGCTCACTTTGCGACGCTCCCACTCAGTCGCCGGGGAAGCCACTGCCAGTCCTCCAAAGCACCTTTGGAGCAGTTGCTGCAGGCGTTCCTGACCGTCGACAATGAGTACGTCATGCAGGCAGGCGCAATCGGTCAGGCTCTGCTTGCCGACGACACAGACGTAGATGCCGGCGATCTGCAAGCCTCTTGCCGCCGTGGAGAGTTGGGCGTCGACGGGTAGCGGGATCCTCCGCGCCAGTTCCTGCGCGAAGACCCGCTCGATCCTGGGACGTCCCAGCAGCCCGAAAAGACCACCTGCCGCACGGCCGACGACATCGTGCAACTGATCCTTCCCCAGCAGGATCCGGCGAGCCAGCAGCGCGAGATCGTCACAGCCTCTCCTGCTGTGGCGCTTGACCAACCTGCTCCAAGAGTCGCCCGAGGCGTAAGCGACCGCGCGCTCAGCGATGACAGCAGTGCCACCGCGCTCTACTACGTCCAAGGCCGCCCTTGCCGACCCCTCAACCCTCAGACGCTCCCGCGCGGGTCGCGTTGGCGGCTGGGAGATACGTGGAGTCGGGAGGGCAACCCGAGCCGCCGAAGGGCGAGGTACTCGCCGCGGCGCCTGGACACGCTTGACAGGTCGGCTTCGAGGCGTAGGAACGCGGCCCGCTGGCTTGCCCAAATGGTGATGACAGCGGGTATCCGGGCGACTCACTCGGTTCTTGCATAACGTGCGGTCCGGCTTCTGCGCACGACATCGATAGACCATGTCGAAAGCCTGAAGACCCGCCTGGAGCGGGGGCAAGCATGCCTATTTGGCCAAGCGCACGGCTTCAAACGCTCAGTGAGCCAGAACAGCAGCCGGCACGGACCGGAGGCACGCCATGGAATCGCTCTGGCCAAGTCAGGAGTGACGAACCGGGGCAGACTCCGTATGAACAGTTGGAAGGCGTGCTGACGCACGCGCGAGCGGAGGAGGTGCTCCGAATCTTCGCGGGAGCACACCGCCCCCATGATCTTTATCATGAAGTGCTTTGCCATGCTGACGCGACCACCCGAACCGCCTTGGCAATTGCGCAGTCGCAGACCCAGCCCCACTCCAGCCCTTCAGGGCGGTACACCAGGGTCAGAAGCGGTCAATCGAACCGGCTTCCGTACTGCTCGCTCACCCACGTAATCCCTGGTCAGAGCGCTGCGGTACTCCGGAGCGTCGTTGATTCCCAAGCTCAGAGCGCGAGTTCGATTCTCGTCACCCGCTCCACGCAAAAGCCCCAGGCCAGCGGCCCGGGGCTTCCTTGTTGTCTAGACCTCTTAGAGAGTGGCATGCCCTCCGCGTGCCCCAAGTCGCCCAGATCGATCCACAGCCGAAGGGGCAGATGGCGTCCAGACCGCAGCACGACAACTAAGGCTTCTCGGGTCCCGAGACCCTCTGACGCGGTCTGCGCCACCCAGGATGAACAAGGCTCGCGGCAAGTACGCAGTTGGCCCGCTTCACCCCTCCCTCACCTGAGCCGCCACCAGCCAATCCCTCCGGTTGCGGCAAGCCAGGCCGTCGCCGCCGATGAAGAACACCGCCGAACGTCCGCATTACCACTCAAGCCAGCCTTGCGGGTTGGAAATCAACAATTCGGTTCATAGACGCGCTCTGACGGTGACGATGTCTCCTGCTAACGAACGGTTAACAGGAGAGGCGCGTCCATGGTCTACGTACGCACCAGCACGCTCGACTCGATCGAAGCTGCGGTGAACAAGAACAACGGCTCGGCCGTCATCCGCAACGCTTGGGTGCGCGACCGGGAAGGGATGGATCGTCTGCGGATCACGCGCCTGCAAGCTGTCCGCACTCAGATCGTACGCCGAGGTCTGCGCACGTTCCCAGAGCGCTTGCTCCACTCCGACGAGCGCTGGGCCTTCGTCGTCTACAGGCCCGAACTCCTCGTCCTTGACGTAAGTGTGCTCGCTTCCGAGGCGCAAGAGCGTGCGGCGCTCGACTACATCATGGACGCGCTCAGCAAGGGCCCGCACGGGCAGTTTCAGGTCAATGAGAATCGGTTCCAGAACATGCTCCGCAGGCTCGCGATGGCCCGCCCCGAGATCCACTGGGAGTTTAAGCGACCTACCACAGCCGCATAAGATTCAGAGACTCAATCATGGCGGCGCCTGCGGCTCAGCCTGAGCACTCAGCGCAATACGGCTGTTTCCTCGAAGACGCCCCACTTCTTAGTGGGCGGTTCGTAAGGTGATGTCCGTTTCCGGCTGAGGGTGGGAGCGAGGCCGCTGGTGGAGGTTCCGTCGGCTATTGCTTTCTGGCGAAGTTGCCGGTGTCGGCCTCGGTGAGGATCCCGAGCTTGACCAGGCGTTTCAGCTTGGCGCGGGTGCCTTCGACGTTCTTCGGCAGCGAATCGTGGCCGAGGGCTTTGCAGACGTCCTTGGCCCGTAGCGGCCCGGTTGCGTGGTTGAAGGCAGTCAGGATGCGGGGGTAGTCCGGGTGTTCGGGCAGGGCCGGCACGACGGCCGGGAGCCGGTCGGCGAGGCCGGTGACGGTCTTGCGGGTGATCGCGAGGTGCTCCAGGTGGGTCTCGGCCTCCCGCAACCGGGTCTGCAGGTCGTTGATCTGTGCGCGGAAGTCGTCGGCCAGGGCCCGGGCGGCGTCTTCTTGGAGGTCCAGGGCGTCGAGCAGGGGCCGGATGTTCACGCTGCCACCGCCTGCGGCTCGCGCCAGGTGAGCGCGTTCGCGCCGGTGAGGCGTCGGGTCATGATGTGGGTCATCGCCCAGTAGACGCGGGAGGCGGAGGAGGAGGGGCGGTGCTCGTAGTCGCGGACCAGGCGCCGGTGCAGTATCAGGATCCCGTAGGTCTGCTCGACCCTCCATCGCTTCGGTTGCGGCACGAACCCCTTGACCTGCGGGTCGCGTCCGACGATCTCGACGTCGATGCCCAGGCCGGCGCCGTGCACGACGACCTGGTTCTTGAAGCCTTGGTCCACCAGGGCTTTGCGGACGGTTCCGCCGGCGTGCTCGGCGACCTTGTCCAGCAGGACGACACCCGCGGCGTTGTCGTGCGTGTTCGCGGCGAGGACGACGACCGCGATGACCAGGCCGAGGACGTCCACGGCCAGGCCGCGCTTGCGGCCCGGCACCCGCTTGGCCGGATCATGGCCACTCGTGGAGGCGGGGACCCCGGCGGCCACGTGGACACTCTGGGTGTCCAGCACCACCAGGGTCGGGTCCTCTACTGAGGTTGTAGGCGTGGTGTCGTCAGTGTGAGTCCAGTCGCGGTGAGGCATCCGTCGATGGCGTTGCTGCAGTACTGGATCTGGCGGAGGCC
>NZ_JBHTZS010000041.1:0-66526 GCF_042790125.1 Streptomyces scopuliridis | reverse complement strand
TCACCCGTGGGTAGGGCTGGCCCAGTTGCCCCCCCCCCGCGTAGACACTGGCCCAGCCCTGCCGCGGTGGGATTGTCCGGCGCGGGTCGGCGCAAGGTGCCCGGCCCGCGGCGTGACGAGGTCGCGACACTCTCAGGTGTCAGCCTGAGCCATGACAGCCGATGGGAACGGGGCCGTGAACGCAGCCCTTCTGGTATGTGGCCCTTGCTGTCGCCCGCAGGGGACGGGACGGCCCCGATGCCACGGCCGCCGACCCGCTCGCTCCGCCGTTCCTCAGCCCAGTGACAGGTCGCCCTGATCGTCCTTGATCTTCACCTTGACCCAGGCATGGCCGCTGCTGTTGCCGTCACCGACGCCGTCGACCTTGCACTCGAACTCCCGGCCCGCCTCGACGGGGATGGAAGCGGGGCAGCTGACGTCGTCGATGGTCGGGGGCTTGGCGAAGTCGGCGGAATTGACGTTGTTGAGCACGGCCCGCGCCAGCGCGTCCTGATCCAGGACGCGCTGCGGCTGTACGGCGGGACTCCCGGCCAGCAGCATGATGGTGAACGTGAGCGCACAACAGGCGATCACGGCCAGGGAGAGCGCGATGACGGTACGGGCGAAGCTGCGTTGATCAGTCACGCGGACAGTCCTATACGGCTGTCCGTGCTCATACAACCCCTTCGTTGTCTTCCGCGAGTGGAGGTGAAAGACCTTCGCCCTCGGACCGCCGCAGCGGCCCAGGTGAAGCGGTAGGGCACCGACCGGTTCGCGGATGCGCGCGATGGCGACTTCCGGTGCGCTCGATGACACATCTTCCGAGGTGCGCCCGCTTAACGTCGAGGTGAGCCGCCCCCGCCGCTCCGCGCGATCCCCAACACGTCGTGTGCCACCGCTGAGAGAGGGTGCGAGCCTCCTTCCGCCCTGCCGACCGGTGATCGCACAGACGACTCCCCGTGTCGGCATCGCCCCTCCCGACTAGGAATGAAGATGACCACTCAAGGCACTCCCGTGACCTTCGGCGATCTTGCTCTGTTCACTGGGAAACCGCAGCACCAGAACTTCTGCCGCATGGCCGAACTGCTGCCCTCACGCCCCATGGCTCCCTCCTCACGACCGAGCGCCCTGCCGATGGGGAATCCGGGAGCCATGCCCCCCACCTACCGGTTCGACGGCTTGGCGCGATCGACCGACACCTTCCTCGCGGAAACGGACACCGCGGCGCTGCTCGTTCTCACCGATGGGAAAGTGCGGTACGAGCACTACGCGCTGACAGGCGGTCCGGAGGTCCCCTGGCTCTCGATGTCGGTCGCCAAGAGCTTCGTCTCCGCCCTCGTCGGCATCGCTCTCGACGAAGGACACATCCCCTCTCTCACCGCCTCCGTCAGCGACTTCGTGCCGGTGCGACCGGGCTCCGCCTACGACGGCGTCCCGGTGCGCGACGTGCTGCAGATGTCCTCCGGAGCACGGTGGGACGAGGACTACAGCAATCCGCGGTCCGAGGTCTTCCGGCTCGCCGACGCGGTCCAGTCAGGCGGATCGCTGGAACGCGTCGTCGCAGAGATGGAACGCGAGCACCCGCCCGGCACACTGTGCCGGTACAACTCCGCCGACACACTGGTGCTGGGCAGGATGCTGGCCCATGCCACCGGCCGCACCCTCGCCGACTACATGCGGGAGAAACTCGGTGAGCCGCTGGGCATGACGTCACCGGGACACTGGCTCATCGATCCGCAGGGCGACGAGCTGTCCCACAACGGGCTGACCCTCACCGCCAGGGACTATGCCCGGCTCGGCGAGCTCTACCGCAACGGCGGAGTGTGGCAGGGGCGCCGCGTGCTGTCCGACGACTGGGTCCGCGACTCCGTGACCGTCACCACCCCTCACTGCGCGCCCGGACGTGTCCGGGGCCCCGGCCCGCTCGGTTACGGCTACCAGTGGTGGATCCCGGAGGGCGACCGCGGCGAGTTCAGTGCCATCGGCGTCTACAACCAGTACGTCTACGTCGACCCGTCGGCCGCGACCACCATCGTGAAACTGTCGGCCAACCGGGCCTTCGGCACCACGCCCGACGAGTCCACCAACCGGGACCTGGAAACCCTCGCCCTGCTCAGGGCCATCACCCAGCACAACAGCTGACCACACGCACGTCAGGAGACATCATGCACGCCTTCCTCGAACTCTGGCACGCCAAGCCCGAGTGGCTGAACCTGCCCCGGCACGAACGCGAGTCCTTTCTGGCCGACGTCGCGGGCAGCATGGCCCAACTGGACGCGCTCGGAGCCGAATCCATCGGCTGGGGCACGGCAGCGCCGATCGACGACAAGGACGCCGGTTACCCCTTCTTCGCCGTGTGGCGCGTGCCGTCGGCCGCCGTGGCGACCCGCTTCTCACAGGAACTGGAAGCAGCCGGCTGGTACACCTACTTCGACCAGGTGAACGTCGTGGGCGAGCTGCGGAGCCCCGGCGACATCCTCAAGATCATTTCTGAGCTGAAGCCGTAAGGACCGAGCTCGGCGAGAGGACCGGCTCGCCGAGCGCTTCGCCGTGAAGTGGACGCAGCGGTCGGCGGGTTGGCCCGGGGAACGCGAGGTACACACCGCCGACCACGTACTGGTGCGGGTGCACACCGACGAGGGGCTTGTCGGAGTGGCCGAAGCTCCGCCCCGCCCGTACACCTACGGCGAAACGGCTTCGCGCCTGCCGAACAGGGCGTAGACGGTGCGCGGGCCCGAGCCGAACGATCAGCGGTAGAGCGACTGCGTCTGCAGGTACGCCTGCATTCCCTCCGGGCCGAGTTCACGACCCAGCCCACTGGCCTTGAACCCGCCGAAGGGGGCGCCCGGGTCCGGCAGGTACCGGTTCACACCGATGGTGCCCGTCTGCACCCGGCGGGCGACGGCCGCACCGCGCTCGGGGTCGGCGGTCCACACCGTGCCACCGAGGCCGAAGCCGGAGTCGTTGGCGATCCGCACCGCGTCGTCGGTGTCGTCGTAGGCCAGCACGCACAGGACCGGACCGAAGATCTCCTCCTGGGCGACGGTCGATCGGCTGTCGACATCGGCGAAAACCGTGGGCCGCACGAACCACCCCTGGTCCAGACCGGCCGGCCGGCCGCCACCCGTGGTCACCCTGGCGCCCTCGGCGCGCCCCTTCGCGATGTAGCCCTCCACTCGTTCCCGCTGCTGTGCGGACACCAGAGGGCCGATGAGGGTCCGCTCGTCGAGCGCGTCGCCCACCGGCAGGGATTCCGCGAGCGCCGTGACGAGCTCGACCACCTGCGCGTACCTGCTGCGCGGGGCGAGGATCCGGGTGCTCAGGAAGCAGGTCTGACCGTTGTTGGTGAACGTCGCCCGGACCAGTTCCTCGCCGATCGTCGCCGGGTCGAGGACGGCGTCGTCGAGCACGATGCCCGCGGACTTGCCGCCCAGCTCCAGGGTGACCGGTCGCAGCAGCCGACCGCAGACCTCGCCGATGGCCCGGCCGGCCGGCGTCGAACCGGTGAACGCCACCTTGTCCACGCCGGGGTGGGCCACCAGGTGGACGCCCGCCTCCCGTCCGCCGGGGATGATGTTGAGCACGCCCGCCGGAACACCTGCGGCCTGCGCCGCCTCAGCCACCACGAACGCGTCGAGCACCGCCTCGGGCGAGGGCTTCAGGACGATCGTGCACCCCGCGGCCATGGCGGGGGCGACCTTGAACATCGACAGGACCTGCGGGTAGTTCCACGGCACTATCGCCGCGACCACGCCTACCGGCAGCCGGCGCACCTCCACCGTTCCGCCGAGCACCCCGGCGCGGGTCTCGGTGAATTCAGCGGTGCGAGCCAGGTCGGCGTAGTAGCGCAGCACCGCGGTGGGGTAGCCCACTTCCAGCTGCCGGGCCACGGTGACGGGCATGCCGTTCTGGCTGCTGACAGCCGTGCAGATGGCGTCGGCGCGGGCGTCGAGCTCTGCGGCGAAGCGTTCCATCACCTCGGCCCGGCGCGCGGGCTCCCAGGACGCCCACCCTCCGGGCGCGTCGAACGCCTCGCGAGCCGCGCCGACGGCGCGGTCGACGTCCTCCTCCACCGCTTCCGGGACCGACGCCAGCGGTTGTCCGGTGCTCGGGTTGATCGGGGTGATCCGGCGTTCGCCGGCCGGCCGGACCCACGTACCGCCGAGGTAGAGGTACTCATGGCGATGCTTCATCAACGCTCTCCCTGTGAACCGCCACCCGTACTGAACTGAACGGGACTTACGGAGAGTGTGCTTCGCGGTCCACCACCCGAGACTCCGGACGGTGCACGAACAGCCGCCAGGTGGTGCACGGATCCGTCACCGCCGATCTTGGATCACTCGCGGCCTGAACATAGAGTGGCGACGAATGGGGGACTCAGCGCGCCCGGCACCATTCCCGTCGCCACGCCTGAATCCTCTACGCCATCTGCCCGGTATGAAACGTTCGGGAACGCGGCGGCGGCGTGAGCCTGGCCGCCGCGCTGAACGACCTCTCGCAGGTTGGAGTGCGCTATGAATTCCCTCGTTTCCACCGAGACCGTCACCCGTGCGGAACGATTCGATCAATGGGCGCATGCGGTGTCCACGGTGTTCGGAGGTATCGACAGCCGGCCGGTCGCCCGCGACGTGTTCCGGGGGACGGCCGTGAGCGGGGCGGTGGGTCGTCTGCGAGTCGTCTCCATCGACGCGGGCCCGCTCACCGTCAGACGAGTCGGGCGTCGGACGGCTCGGAATGAGGACGACCTCTACAAGGTGGCTCTTCAGGTCTCCGGCACCTGCATGGTCGAGCAGGACGGCAACGAGGCGGCCCTGGCGCCCGACGACATCGCCATCTGCGACACATCCCGTCCCTACTCGTTCACGTACGAAAGCGAATTCAGCACTGTTCTGATGATGCTGCCGCGCACGATGCTGCCCGTGCGTCCGGACGCGATGCGAAGCATCACCGCCCGGCGGCTCAGCACCGACGGAGGAGTGGGGGCCATGGTGGGCCCTTTCCTGCGTTCCCTCGGTGTGCAGCGGTCCCTCTGTTCCGAAGCCGCCGCCCCCGGCCTTGTGGACGGCACCGTCTCCCTGGTCACGGCACTCGTCCGGGACAATCTGACTGACGTGCTGCCGGATCCCCAGGAAGCGATGAAGGTGCGTATCCGCACCTATATCGAGACCCACCTGTCCGATCCGGACCTCACGCCGGATTCGATCGCGCGAGCACACGGGATATCCCGCCGCTACCTGTTCAAATTGTTCGCTTCCGAGGACCTGACGGTGGCTGTCCGGATCCGGACCCGCCGTCTGGAGCGATGTGCCCGCGACCTGTCCAGTCCGGCTTCGGAAGGGCAGTCCATCAGCGTGATCGCCGCCCGCTGGGGTCTGTTCGACTCCCGGCACTTCAGCCGGGCATTCAAGAACGTCTACGGCCGGACGCCGCGCGACTTCCGCAACCGCGCGTTGGCAATGTCCGGCCCCGTTCGCTGAGCGAGCTAGACACCTAGTGTCTCTGTGACCTTGACACCTGAAATCTGCCTTTCTAGTGTTCGGGGAGGCGGGATCGACAGGTCCCGACGCGAGGGCATCGGCAGGAGACGACGGGCATGGCGCAGCACTCAACGGGCGGCGGGGCCGACCGCAGGATCGGCCGCAGCCGGGTCGCCGACCGGATCGTCGACGACTTGCGGGAGCGCATCCTCGGCGGGGAGCTCCCGAATGGCTCGCGGCTGCCGGCGGAACGGGAGCTCGCCGAGCAGTACGGCGTCAGCGGGGCGACCATCCGCGAGGCGGTTCGCGTGCTGTCCACCGTCGGGCTGGTGAGCGTGCGGCACGGCGCCGGGTCGTTCGTCACCGCCGAACCCGACACGATGATCGGGATGTCCATCGCGTCGGTCGTCCGGCTGGCCGGCGCGGGCGCCCTTGACGTGCTGGGCGTGTTCGCCGCCTTGAACAGATACGCGGTCCAGCTCGCCGCCCAGGAGGCGACCGACACGGAGATCGCGTCGCTGCGGGAGGCCGCCGAAAGGCTGGCGGTGATCGACGACACCGATGGCACGGTCGAGGACCTTCGGGCGTTCATGCGGCGCCTGTCGGAGATCTCCCACAACGCGCTGCTGATCCCGCTGTGCCGGCTGCTCGCCGACGTCCAGGTCGAGCTGGCCTTCGAATTGAGCGGCGGGCGCGTGTCCGAGTGGCGGCGGGTCGCCGGCGGGCTGCATGCCGACCGGCTCGCGATCGTCGAGGCTCTGGAAAACCGGTCACCGGAGCGGGCGGCCGCGGCCGTGGACGCGCACTCCGCGCGTGCGGCGAGCTTGATCCTTTCGACCCCGCAGGCGAGAAAGGTACAGCGCTCGGACCCCGGTTACGCGCGGCTCTTGGTCGACAAGCTCAACACCAGGCTCAGCTCGGCCGCGAGCTGACCGCTGCGGTGACGGGCGCGACCTCGATCGGATCCGGCCGCCGCGGCCTCACCACCGATGCCTGCGCGACCGGTGATCACTCGACGCGGTGATGTACCGGGCATCGGCAGTCAATTCCGGGAGGAGAACATCATGACTCAGGTCCGTGTCGAACAAGGAATTCTCGAAGGCCGGCACAAGCACGGCGCGTACCGGTTCCGGGGCGTGCCCTACGCGGCCCCGCCCGTGGGGAACCTGCGGTGGGCCGCGCCGCAGCCCCCCGCTTCCTGGGACGGCGTGCGCGATGCGACCCGCTTCGGCAACGTGGCGATTCAGACCGCCGACAACGGCGAAGATCTCGGCGGGCAGCAGAGCGAGGACTGCCTCTACCTCAACGTCTGGTCCTCGACCGTCGATCCGCAGGCCCGCCAACCGGTCATGGTCTGGATCCACGGCGGCGGCTTCCTCGGTGGCGCCGGGTCCATGATGGACTACCACGGCACATCGATCGCCCGGCGTGGTGTGACCTACGTGTCCTTCAACTACCGCCTCGGCGCGTTCGGTTTCATGGACCATCCGCGGGTGGGTGGGAACGCCGCCGTCCAGGACTGGGTCGCCGCGTTGACGTGGGTGTCCCGCAACATCGACGCCTTCGGCGGCGACCCCGGCAATGTCACCGTCTTCGGTCAGTCGGCCGGCGCGACCGCCGTACGCACCCTGCTCGCCACCCCGTCCGCCCAGGGGCTGTTCCACCGCGCCATCCTGCAAAGCGCCGGCTTCGAGCGAGCCGCGGCCCTGCCCGACACGGCCCGCCCGCGCATCGTCGAGGCCAGCGGCCGGATGTTCGAGCAGCTGGGCGGCAGCGACATCGAGTATCTCCGCCAGGCACCGGTGGAGCGCGTACGCCAGGCATCGTTCCTGTTCTCGGGCGCCATGCCGTCGCCCGGCCAGGTGCACACACCGGCGAACCTGGTCTGGTGCCCGGCCGAGGACGGCGAGGTCGTGGGTGCGGATCTGTCCTGCTGGCGAGCGGACATCCCGGTGCTGTTCGGACACACCGCGAACGAGGCACGTTACTTCGTCACGCCCACGGGGCCCTACGGAGCGCCGCCGGGAACAGTGGACCCGGCCCGGCTCTACACGCCCGTGACGCTGGCCAGGATGGCCGCTGTCTTCGGCCGGCAGCATGCCGACCCCATCGTGGCCTCGCTCACCGGCGGTCCGTACGAAGAACTGGCGGAACTGTTCACCACCGCCATCTGGACGGAGCCGGCCCTGACCTCCTACCGGCGGTTCACCGAGCTGGGTCGCACGAGCTACGCCTACCGCTTCGAGCGCGTCTCACCCGGCAACCGCCGTACGGGCAAGCTCGCCTTCCACATGTCCGAGATCCCCTACGTGTTCGGCCACCTCACCCCGGCCGGGGACTACGACCAGGTGGACGCCCGTGTCTCGGAAACCATGACACACGCGTGGACGGAGTTCGCGCGGACCGGTGTGCCGAGCGGCCCCGACGGCACCCGCTGGCCCGCCGCCACCAGCACAGCACCTCACATGACGGTCATCGACGACACGGCACAGAGCCGTCCCCTGACCGTCGGCCCGGTCACCGAACTGATCAACTCCCTGCGAACGGGCGCCGATCACCGCTGAACGCCCGAGCACGGCGGTGAGCCGCTGATCAGACCCTCCCGGTGTCGGTCACCCCGCCGTCCCGGCCGAACCGCGGCCAGCCGGTGTAGCCCTCGGCGAGGAGGGCGGAGGCGGTGCGGGAGGTCACGAGGTGGGCGAGTTCGCCGAGTTGGCGTCGCTCGTCGAACGGCGGGGCGCCGGGTGTCCGGTGGAGCAGTGTGGTCATCCAGTAGGAGAAGTGCTGGGCTCTCCAGACCCGATTCAGGGCGCGCGGGGTGTAGTGGTCGAGGGCGGAGCGGTCGGCTTTGCGCACGGCGCGTTCGATCACCTCGGCCAGGACCCGGACGTCGGCCAGCGCCAGGTTGAGTCCTTTGGCGCCGGTGGGCGGGACGGTGTGCGCGGCGTCGCCGGCGAGCAGCAGGTTGCCGTGGCGCATCGGTTCGCACACGTAGGAGCGGAACGGCAGGACGGTCTTGGCGATGATGGGGCCTTCGATCAGGGTGAAGCCGTCCTCGCCGGCGACCCTGGCCTGGAGTTCGGCCCAGACGCGGTCGTCGGACCAGTCGGCGACGGACTCGTCGGGGGCGCACTGGAAGTACATCCGTTGCATGGTGTCGGTACGCCGGCTGATCAGGGCGAAGCCGCGGTCGGAGCGGGTGTAGACGAGTTCGTCGCAGGAGGGTGGCGCCGCGCAGAGGATGCCGAACCAGGCGAACGGGTAGCGCCGGAAGTATTCCTGACGGTCAGTCACCGAGTGCCGGGTCATGCTGCGCGAGCCGTCGGCGCCGACCAGCACATCGCACCGCACCTCGTGGTCCCGCCCGCCGGCGTCGGTGAACAGCATCGCCGGGCGGTCGCTGGTGACGTCGGCGACGGAGGACTCGCCGACGCCGTACCGGACATCGCCGCCGTCGCGGGCGCGGGCCTCGGCGAGGTCGAGGAAGACATCGGTCTGGGGGTAGAGCCAGGTCGAGGCGCCTGCCAGTTCCTGGAAGTCGATGCGGTGGCCGACGCCGCCGACGCGGAGTTGGATGCCACGGTGCTCGTGGCCTTCGCGCAGCACGCGGTCGGACACACCGGAGTCGACCAGCAGGCGAACGCTGTCGCGTTCGAGGATGCCGGCGCGCTGGCTCTCCCCGATTTCCTCGCGGGTGCGGGTTTCGATCACGACGGACTCGATGCCGGCCAGATGGAGCAGGTGGGAGAGCATCAGCCCTGCCGGGCCGCCTCCGACGATCCCGACCGTGGTGCGGGAGACAGTGCGGGACATGGTCACTCCTGGGCGTCGGTGCCGTCGACGAGCGGAATCCCGACGAGTGCTCGCAGGTCGGGGAAGGCGATGCCGAACACATCCCGGACGACCACGGCGTGGTCCTCGATGAGAAAGACGGCGAGGTCGGTGTAGACGCGGCTGACGCAGCCGATGCCCGTCAGCGGGTAGCTGCATGAGGGGACCAGTTTGGGCGCCCCGGACCGGGTGAGCAGCGTCATCATCACGAAGGTCTGCTTGGCGCCGATGGCCAGGTCCATGGCGCCGCCGACCGCGGGGATGGCGTCCGGCTCGCCGGTGTGCCAGTTGGCGAGGTCGCCCCGGGCGGAGACCTGGTAGGCGCCCAGCACGCAGTGGTCGAGGTGGCCGCCGCGCATCATGGCGAACGAGTCCGCGTGGTGGAAGTAGGCGGCTCCGGGCAGTTCGGTGACCGGGATCTTGCCCGCGTTGACCAGGTCGGGGTCGATCTCGTCGCCGTGTGCCTCGGGGCCCATGCCGAGCATCCCGTTCTCGGTGTGCAGCACGATCCCGGCGCCGGGATCGAGGTGGTTGGCGACCTTGGTGGGCCGTCCGATGCCGAGATTGACGTACGAACCGGGCGGGATGTCGCGGGCCACCAAGGCCGCGAGTGCGTCGGTGTCCAGGCGTTGCGAAGTGACGGTCACGGTCGCTCCTCGGGCTGAGCGGGCACGGGGACCACGCGGTCGACGAACACGCCCGGTGTCACGACGTGCTCGGGGTCGATGCCACCGAGCGGGCGCAACTCGCATACCTGCGCGACGGTCGTGGTGGCCGCGGTGGCCATGATCGGCCCGAAGTTGCGGGCGGTCTTGCGGTAGACCAGGTTGCCTGCCCGGTCGGCGGCGTACGCGGAGATGAGGGCGACGTCGGCGTGGATCGGGTACTCCAGCACGTAGTTCCGGCCGTCGATCTCGCGGGTCTCCTTGCCGTCGGCGAGCGGGGTGCCGTAGCCGGTGGGGGTGAAGAACGCCCCGACCCCGGCGCCCGCTGCGCGGATGCGTTCGGCCAGATTGCCCTGGGCCACGAGTTCCAGCTCGATCCGGCCCGCGCGGAACTCGGTGTCGAAGCGGTGCGAGTCGGTTTGGCGCGGGAACGAGCAGATGATCTTACGGACCCGGCGTTCCCCGATCAGGGCGGCGAGGCCACGGTCTCCGTTGCCCGCGTTGTTGTTGACCACGGTGAGGTCGCGGGCGCCGGAGTCGATGAGCGCTTCGATCAGCTCGACCGGCTGACCCGCCGTGCCGAACCCGCCGATCATCACGGTGGCGCCATCCGGAATGCCCGCGACCGCGTCGGCGGGGGTGACGACGAATGTGGTCATCTCAGGCGCCCCCGTTCCCCGTGCCGACGTTCTCCAGGACCACGGCGAGACCTTGGCCGACGCCGATGCATATCGCCGCGACACCCCACCGGCCGCCGGTCTCGGCGAGTGTCCGGGCGAGGGCGCCGAGGATTCGGGTGCCGGACGCGCCGAGAGGGTGGCCGATGGCGAGCGCGCCACCGTTGCGGTTGACGATCACCGGGTCGATTCCCCAGGCGCGGACGCAGGCCAGCGCCTGGGCGGCGAACGCCTCGTTCAGTTCGACCGCGGCGACTTCGGACCAGCTGATCCCTGCGCGTTCGAGCGCGCGGTTGGCCGCTTCGACCGGCGCGAACCCGAAGAACTGCGGTTCGTTCGCGGCGGCGCCCCAGCCCGCGACCCGGGCCAGCGGTTCGCGTCCCAGCAGACGGGCGGCGTTCGGACTGCCGAGCAGGACGGCCGAGGCGCCGTCGCTGAGCGGCGAGGAGTTGCCCGCGGTGACGGCGCCGCCCGCGCGGAACACCGGCGGCAGGGCGGCCAGCTTCGCCAGGCCGGCGCCGGGCCGGATCGACTCGTCGCGGGTGAGTTCCGCGCCCGGCACGGCGACGATGTGGTCGTCGTAGAACCCGCGTTCCCAGGCCGCCGTGGCGGCCTGGTGCGAACGGAGCGCGAACGCGTCCTGGTCCGCTCGGCCGACCTTCTCGCGCTCGGCCAGCTGCTCGGTCGCTTCGCCCAGTGAAACGGTCCACGCGCCGGGCATCGCCGGATTGACCAGCCGCCATCCGAGCGCCGTGGAGACGAGTTCGGCGTTGCCCGCGGGGAACGGCGTGGCCGGTTTCGGCAGTACCCAGGGCGCGCGGGACATCGATTCCACACCGCCCGCCACCACCACATCGCCCTCGCCGAGCGCGAGGCGGCGCGATCCCGCGATGACGGCGTCCAGGCTGGAGCCGCACAGCCGGTTCACCGTCGTGGCCGGGACGCTGACCGGCAGGCCCGCGAGCAGGCCCGCCATCCTGGCGACGTTGCGGTTGTCCTCACCGGCGCCGTTGGCGTTGCCCAGCACGATCTCGTCCACCCGAGCCGGGTCCAGGTCCGGGTTCCGTCCGACCACGGTGCGTACGACCAGGGCGGCCAGGTCGTCCGGGCGTGTTCCGGCCAGCGCGCCACCGTACCGGCCGAACGGCGTGCGCACCGCGTCGTACAGGAACACCTCACTCATCACCGGCCTCCAGCGCGTCGAGGACCTGCTGGGTGATCGCGTACGCGCGGTTGGCGGCGGGCACACCGCAGTAGATGGCGCTGTGCATGATCACCTCGCCGATCTCGGCCTCGGTGAGGCCGTTGGTACGGGCGGCGCGCACGTGCATCGCGAACTCCTCCCAGTGCCCGAGCGCGAGCAGCGCGGTGAGCGTGGCGACGCTGCGGGCGCGGTGGTCCAGGCCGGGGCGGGTCCAGACGCTGCCCCAGGCGTAGCGGGTGATCAGCGCCTGGAAGTCCGCGGTGAGCGCGGTCTTGCCCGCTTCGGCTCGGTCGACGTGCGCGTTGCCGAGCACCTGGCGACGCACCCGCATTCCGGTGTCGTAGGGGTTGGTCATGGGAGCTCCCAGGTGTCGGAGGTGAGCAACGCGGCCACGGCGGCCGGGCGTTCGGCGGGCGGCAGGTGTCCGCAGCCGTCGAGGACGCGCAGCGCCGCGCCCGGCGCGATCGCGGCGGTACGGGCTGCCGGTGAGGGTGGGACCACGACGTCGTGTTCGCCGGGCGCGACGAGCAACGGGACCACGCTCCGGTGCAGTTGGCCGCGCAGGTCGAATGCGGCGAGGGCTTCGCAGGCCAGGGCGTAGGACTCGCGGTCGGTCTCAATGAGCGAGCGCACCAGGCGCTCGGCCGTGTCCGGGTCGCGTTCGGTGAAGCCGGGGGCGAACCAGCGCCGCCTGGAACCGGGGACCAGCGCGCTCGTCCCGTCGCGGCGAACCAGATCAGCGCGTTCGTGCCACGCCGCCGTGTCGCCGATCCGGGCCGCGGCGGCGATGCACACCACCCGGTCGAACACTCCGGGCGTGAGCGCCAGCTCCAGGGCGACCGCGCCGCCCAGCGACACACCGGCGTACCAGGCGCGACGGTCGCCGTCCCACAGCCCGGCGGTCCCCCGCCGCACCGCCGCCGCGAGCCCGCCGACGGTGAACGGCGCCGTGGCCGGCGCGCTGCGTCCATGGCCCGGGAGATCCCACCCGATGACGTCGAAGTGGCCGGACAGCAGCGTGGCGGTGGTGCCCCACAGCGCGGCGACCGAGGTGCCGAGGGAGGGGCCGACAACCAGCGGGGCTCCCCTGCCGGGGCTGCCTGCCAGGCGCGTGAAGGTCAGGCGGGGGGCCTCAGTCATGGTCCGCCCCTGCCGTCCGGAACCGGGCCAGAACGGTGTCGACGAACGCACCCGAGGCACCCAGATAGCCGGCCGGATCACCCGGTGTGCCGCGTTCGGCGAGCAGCAGGCCGGAGGCGGCGCGGGCGCGGGCGGTCATCGTCCTGGCGTCCACCTCCAGGCCCGCGGTGAGCTCGGCGGTCTGCGACGCGGCGGTGACCGTCAGTTCAAGCAGCCGGCGCAGCGCGGGCCACTCGCTGTGCCAGGCGCCGTCGGGCCGCTCGTCCAGCGTCAGTCCCGCGGCGAGCCTGAGCTGGGCCTCCAGCTGCGGGGCCTGGAGCGCGGCGCCGCGCACCAGCACGGCCAGCACCGGGTTGCGTTTGTGCGGCATGGTCGAGGAGCCGCCCCGGCCCGCGACGGCGCCCTCGCGGACCTCGGCGATCTCGGGCCGGGACAGGACGGCGACATCCGAGGCGATCACCCCCGTCGTCGCGCAGACGCCCGCGAGGGCCGCGCCGATCCGGGTGACCGGGGTACGGGTGGTGTGCCAGGGGAGGCCGGGCCAGACCAGGCCGAGCCGGTCGGCGAACGCGCGAGCCGCCGCGACCGGGTCGGCGCCGGTCTCGGCCACCAGGGCCAGGGTGCCCGCGGCACCGCCGCACTGGACCGGCAGCCCGCGCAGCGCGTGCTCGACGTCGTCGTGGGCATCGAGTACCCCGGACAGCCACTGCGCGGCCTTGAGCCCGAAGGTGACCGGCACGGCGTACTGGGTGAGCGTGCGGCCCGCCATCACGGTGCCGCGGTGCCGCCCGGCCAGCGCGGCCAAGGCGCGGGCGGTGTGGCCCAGATCGTCCCGGACACGGTTCAAGGTGTTCCGGGCGATCAGTACCAGCGCGGTGTCGAGCACATCCTGGCTGGTCAGTCCGCGGTGGATCATGCGGGCCAGCCGGTCGTCGGGGACGGCGTCGCGCAGCGCGCCGACCAGCGGTACCACGGGGTTCCCCGCGTCCTCGGCGCCTGTGCGCAGTCGGTCGAGATCGACCGGCCAGCCGCGGACGGCCCGGTCGAGCGCGGCGGCGTCCGCGGCGTCCAGAGCCCCGGCGGCTGCCAGCGCGTGCGGCCACGCGGCCTCGACGGCGAGCATCGCGGCCACCAGCGCCGCGTCGTCGGCCAGCCCGGCGGCCCGGTGCGCGCCCGGGGACAGCAGGCTCATCGCGGGCCGTGCCCGGGGAAGTGCAGGAAGACCGTCTCGCGGTCGCCCTGGAGGCGGATGTCGAAGCGGAGGGATCCATCGTCCTCGCGTGCGGCCAGCAGGGTCGTGCGCCGGGCGGGCTCCACCGAGTCCAGGAACGGGTCCGCGGCGGTGCCGGGCAGGTAGGCGCGGGTGAACAGCCGGTTGAGCAGGCCGCGGGCGAACACCACGACGGAGAAGAACGGCGCGCTCCCCGGTCCTGCCGGTCCCGGTTCGCAGGTGGTGAACGAGTAGCGGCCGACGCTGTCGGTGGCCGCGCGTCCCCAGCCGGTGAACGCCGTCCCGTCGCGGCGGAGCGAGCCCTCCGCACGCGGCACCCGGCCCCCGCCGTCGGCCTGGCGGATCTCCACCAGCGCTTCCGGGACCGGCGTGCCGGCGCCGTCGTACACCGTGCCGTGCAGCCGGATCGCTCCCGGGGTCGCGGGCGGCACGAGTTCGTTGCCGCGCGGGTAGGGCAGCGCGTAGTGGAAGAACGGGCCGACGGTCTGGCCGGGCGTGGGCGGCAGTGGCTCAGCCATGGTCGCGCTCCATCGGAGTGGCGTGGCTGCCGGTGAGCACGATGTCCCAGCGGTAGCCGGTGGCCCACTCGTGCTGGGTCAGGTCGTGGTCGTAGGCGGCGACGAGGCGCTCGCGCGCGGCCTCGTCGGTGATCGACTGGTAGATCGGGTCGAACGCGAACAACGGATCGCCCGCGAAGTACATCTGGGTGACCATCCGTTGGGTGAACTCGGTGCCGAACACCGAGAAGTGGATGTGCGCCGGGCGCCACGCGTTGTGGTGGTTGCGCCACGGGTACGGGCCGGGCTTGATCGTCGTGAAGCGGTACCACCCCTCGTCGTCGGTGAGGCACCGGCCCAGCCCGGTGAAGTGCGGGTCGAGCGGCGCGGGGTGCCGGTCGCGTTTGTGCACATAGCGGCCTGCCGCGTTGGACTGCCAGATCTCCACCAACTGGTGCCGCACCGGCTTGCCCCAGCCGTCGAGGACCCGCCCGGTGACGATGAGCCGTTCGCCGATCGGCTCGCCGCCGTCCTGGATCGTCAGGTCGGCCTCCAGCGGATCGACGTCGCTGTGACCGAAGGCGGGGGCCACCAGCTCGGCGCCCTCGGGGTCGGCGAGCCACAACGCTCTGGTCGGGTGCCTTAGCACCGAACTGCGGTACGGCGCGAAGTCCAGCCGCGGCTGCGTCTGCGCCGGCGTCGTCGCACGGTGCAGCCGTGCGATCTGATCGCTCACGGTGGTCTGCGTCTCCTGTGACGCCTCGCTCGTGCTCATGGCCCACATCGTGGGCCTTCCGGGTGAGGGCGAGCGAGCCTATGCTTCCGCTGAGCGGAAGGAGCCTGATGGCTGGGAACACGTCGAGCCCCGGAGTCTCGGTGGTGTCGCGGGCATTGTCGCTGCTGTACGCCTTCGATGACCGCCACCGCAGGCTCACCCTGGCCGATCTGGCCCGGCGCGCGGACCTGCCCCTGACGACAGCGCACCGGCTGGCCGGCGAACTCGTCATGGGCGGGGCGCTGCTGCGCAGGGCGTCCGGGGAGTACGTCGTGGGCCGTCGGATCTGGGACGTCGGCCTGCTCGCGCCCGTACAGACCGAGCTGCGGCAGGTCGCCTCGCCGTTCCTGAACGACATCCACGCGGCCACGCTGGCGACCGTGCACCTGGCCGTCCGGGACAGGACGTACGTCCTCTATGTCGAACGGCTCTCCGGCCGGGCATCGGTCCCGGTGGTCAGCACGGTCGGCACCCGGCTGCCGATGCACGCGACCGGTGTCGGCAAGGTGCTGCTGGCCCACGCGCCGGAACAGGTGCGCGACCGGGTGCTGGCGAACCTGACCCGGATCACGCCGTACACGATCACCCAACCCGCCCGGCTGCGTGAGCAGTTGGCGCGGGTGGCGCGGGACGGCTACGCGCGTACCGTCGAGGAGATGTCGCTCGGCGCCTGCTCCCTGGCCGTGCCGGTCGTCGCGCCGGCCCTGTCCGGCGACGCCGCGGTAGTGGCCGCGCTCGGAGTCGTCGTGCCGAACTTCCGCCGCGACAAGGCGCGCCTGGTCGCGGCCCTCCAGGTGGCCGCCCAGGGCATCGGGCGGAGCCTCGGTTCCCACGCGCCCGACTGACCTTCCGCTCAGCGGAAGAGAACCGTTGGGGTCGCCTGTGACAGCTGTCACGCTCACGGACACCCGAACGGAGGCCCCCATGCCAACAGCGAAATCGACCCCGCGCACCGGGCAACAGCGACCAGGCAACCGCTGGCCGGTCCTGCTGTGCTGGATCGCCGTCGCCCTCGACGGCTTCGACCTCGTCGTGCTCGGCGCGGTCATCCCCACGATCGCCAAGTCCCAAGCCCTCGGCTTCACTTCCGCCTCACTGACCACCGCCGCGACCATCGGCCTGGTCGGCGTCGGCATCGGCGCCATCGCGATCGGCCCCCTCACCGACCGCTACGGACGCAGGCGCTGCCTGATCGGCTGCATCGCCGCGTTCTCCCTGTTCACGCTGGCCATCGCCGTCGCACCGAACGTGGCGACCTTCGTGCTGCTGCGCTTCCTCGCCGGGCTCGGTCTCGGCGCCTGTCTGCCGACCGCTCTGGCCTTCATGTCCGAGCACGCGGGCGCCGGCCGCGGCGGCACGGCGGTCACCCGCATGATGACCGGCTATCACGTCGGTGCCGTGCTCACCGCGCTGGCGGCCCTGTGGGTGATCCCGAACCTGGGCTGGCAGTGGATGTTCGCGCTCGGCGGGATCCTCGGTCTGGTCAGCCTGCCGCTGATGTGGGCGAAGCTGCCCGAGTCCGAGACGTACCTGCGCGTCGCACAAGGGCAGGCCGAACCGGCACGGAGTAGCGACGTGGTGCGGGGCGACTACCGCCGGATCAGTCTCGGCATCTGGGCCGCCTCGTTCATGGGCCTGCTGCTGGTCTACGGTCTCAACACCTGGCTGCCCACGATCATGGGCCAGGCGGGCTACTCCCTGACCAGCGGACTCACCCTGCTGCTTGTGCTCAACGTGGGCGCGGTCATCGGCTTGCTCGTCGCCGGATCGATCGCCGACCTGCGCGGCACCAAAGCGACCGTGCTCGCCTGGTTCGGGCTCGCCGGGATCTTCCTCGCGCTCCTCAGCATCAGGACCGGCAGCTCGCTCCTGGTGCACGCCGCCGTACTCGCCGCGGGTGTCTTCGTCTTCAGCGCGCAGGTTCTCGTCTACGCCTTCGTCGGACACCTCTACCCGCCCGCGATCCGCGGCACCGCGCTGGGCATGTCCGCCGGTGTCGGCCGGGCGGGCGCGATCGTCGGGCCCTACCTCGGTGGGCAATTGGTCGCGATGGGCGTGGCCTACCCGTGGGGGTTCTACGTCTTCGCCCTGGCCGCCGCGATCGCCGTACTCGCCCTGGCGACGGTGCCGCCGACGCCCGCCCGGGACCACTCGGGAGTGCTGGGCTCAACACCGTGAGCGAGCGCGAGCCCCGCAAGTCCGGTCTGTGCAAGTCCGGTCTGTGCAAGTCCGGTCTGCGCAAGTCGGGTCTGTCCGACGGGCAGTGAGGGCTGATCGAGCCGTTGACCGCGGTGTGCACGTCCTCGCTGCTCGATGGATGGGCCTGCCTACGGCGCCGCACCGCGAACGACGCACGAACCGCCGCCCTGGGAGTCGCTGTGTGAGGGTTCCCAGACCGAGCAGTCGTGAGCGAAGAGCACACGTCGTGGGTCGAATTCGGCAAGCCGCTCCAACCAGTGCTCATAGGCAGGAAGCGGCTGTTCAACGCCGTGCAGTGCGGCCTGGCGGGCCAGCTGGCCCGACCCGAACTGGGAGGCGAAGTCGTGTGCCTGGCCGGCGAGGATCACGGTGCCGTCGTCCTGCCGAAGGACCAGCGACTGATGCCCTTGGGTGTGCCCGGGTGTCGGGATGATCCAGACGCCCGGCCAGATCTCGGTCTCACCAGCGAGTTCCTCGTAGGCCGCGCCGGGGAAGTCGACAAGCTCGTCGATGGTGTAGCCGCCCCGGCGGGCGGTGGCCAGCTCGGCTTCCTGGACCAGGATCGGTTTGCCGGCCAGGAGAGGATTCCCGCCGCAGTGGTCGAAGTGGAGGTGGCAGTTCACGACCAGAGAGATGTCGCCGAGGGTGACTCCAGCCGCCGACAGCGCCTCTTGCAGCGCACGGCGTCGGGGTCGGTAGTGCGCTTCGGTCTCGGGATCGGCGCTGCCGATGCCGGTGTCGAAGAGGATCAGTCCCTGGTCGCGTTGCACCAGATAGGCGAGCACGGGTTCAACTCGCGGTTCCGGGCCGCCTGTTTCCGAAGCCGGCCGGATGAAGTACCCGAGGTCGAGTCGACGCACCGCAGTGTTCTTCCCCATGCGGCCATCCTGACAGGCCACGGTGTGAGTCGGTACCCGTCCTCACCGAACCGGCCGCCGCCGTCGGCCGAATGCCGCCGCCCGGCCACCCGACCGCGGCGACGGCCCCCTCGGCGGGCGGGGGCGTGTTGTGCCGGCCGCCCGGCTCAGTGCAGGGCGCTCTTCTGCCGCCACTCGGTCCAGGACAGATTCCACTCGCCGAATCCGTTGGGCAGCGCGACCGTTCCCTTGGTGTCCCGGCCCTTGATCTCGAACGGGTCGCCCGGCCGTACCTGCCCGTAGAGCCAGGCGGCGTTCGCGTCGCTCATGCCTATGCAGCCGGAACTGCGGTTGGCCTTGCCGAGGTACTGGGCGTTCCAGGGTGCGGCGTGCGCGTACGTCCCCGACCAGGTCAGCCGCATCGAGTAGTCGACCATCTTGTTGTAGGCGTCGCCGAGGCCGACAGTCTCGGAGTTCATGTTGATCGTGCCTTCCTTGGCCATCAGCACCGTGGTACCGCGCCAGGAGCGCTTGTCGCCGCCGGGTGTGCCGCCGGACACCGGGATACGCCGGACGGCCTTGCCGTCGCGTGTCAGTGTGAGCCGGTGGTTGTCGAGGTCGACCTCGACGACCTGCCGTGTGCCGACGGTGAAGTTGGTGGTGTAGTCGCGTACGAACCAGCCGCCGTCCGCGCCCGAGTCGGTGCCGTTCAGCTCGGCGTTCAAGGTGACGCGCGTGCCGGGCTTCCAGCACGACCTGGGCCGCCAGTCCACCCGGTCCTTCCCCGACCAGTCACGCATCCACCCCCAGGAGCCCTCGGTGCCGTTCGAGGTGCTGACCTTGAGGCGCTTCTCGACCGCGGCCCGGTTCTTGACGGGGTTGTCGAAGACGAAGGAGATCGGCTGGGCGACGCCGACCGTGGTGCCGGCTCCCGGCCGCCAGTCGACCTTGTTGACCTTGTCCGCCTCGGCGGTGGCGAAGGAGGCGCGGGCCGTGCCGGCGGTGCCGCCCCTGGTCCGGGTCGCCGCCGTGACCTTGTACGCGGTGCCCGGCGCGGCATTGCGGTCGGAGGTCCAGGCCGCGCCGTCCGCCGATATCCTGCCGCGCAGTGCGCGGCCTTCGGCATCCGTGACCTTTACCGAGGTGAGGCTCCCGCCGGACGCGGTGACCGAGACCGGCCGGCCCGCGGGGGCCCGCTGTCCCTTCGGTGTGACGGAGACGGTGACGGGCCCTTCGTCGGACGCCTTGGCGTCCCCGGACGCGGGCGGGGACGAGGGCGCGGAGCAGGCGGCGAGTGGCGCGAGCAGAGCGGCGGCGACAGCGGCCCGCAGCCGGGTGCGGGCACCGATGTATACGCGGGACAACAGAACCTCCATAGCTGGGCAAGGAGCCGGAACAGAGCGGCTGTCGCGACTCTAGAGCCGGAAAATCCCTGGTGAGCGCGGTGTGCGCAGTGTGACGGCGACTGATGAGGAACGGTCATGGTCCGGTCACATTCGCCGCGCGGGACGGTCATGGGCGGCTGTGAGCATCCTCGGCGTCCCCGCGACAGCGCGGGGAGGAAGAGAGGCCCACACTGTGTCAGCGCTGCTCGTGCCGCCCGGCCGCGGTCGGGAACAACAGAACCGGCCCCTTCGCCTGGCGCCCGTCACTGCCGAGACCTACCGCGCCTTCCTCGCCTCCGCCACCGGTGCGGCCCTCGGAGCCGGGTTCCTGCAGTGTCCGTCCTGGGCGGACGTCAAGGAGGGCTGGCGCGCCCGGCTGCTCGGCTGGGGACCCGCCCCGGAGGCCGGTGAGCTGACCGGGGTCGCCCTCGTCCTGCTCCGGCAGTTCCCCGGTACCCGCAAGTACTTCGCCTACCTTCCCGAAGGGCCCGTCGCCGACTGGGCGGCCTCCGGCATCGATGGCTGGCTCACTCCCGTGCTGGAACACCTGCGCGCCGCGGGTGCCTTCGCCGTACGCATCGGCCCTTCACCCGCGTACCGACGCTGGGACGCCGCCCTCCTCAAGTCGGTCACCGGCTCCGGCGTACGGCTGGCCGACATCCTCGCCGGCGAGGTCGACCCGCTCGGCACCGCGGTCGCCGAGCGGCTGCGCGCCCGCGGCTGGCACCGCTGCGGCGGCGACGGGGACGGGGACGCCCAGCCCCGTCATGTCTTTCAGGTGCCGCTCGCCGGGCGTACCGGCGACGGCCTGTGGTCGGGGCTCAATCAGGAGTGGCGGCGCAATGTCCGCCGCGCCCAGAAGGAGGGGGTGGAGGTGGTGGTGGGCAGCGCCGCCGAGCTGCCCGAGTTCTACCGGCTGCTGCGGATCACCGAGGAGCGCGACGGCTTCCGGCTCGGGCGCTCGCTCGCCTACTACGAGCGTCAGTACGCGGCGCTCAACGCCGAGGAGCCGGGCCGGATGAAGCTGTACCTCGCCTGTTACGACGGGGAGATCCTCGCGGCCCACACCATGATCACAGTGGGACGCCGGGTCTGGTACCAGACCGGCGCCTCGGCCGACCACCGGCGCGAGGTGCGGCCCTCCAACGCCCTTCCGTGGCGCATGCTGCTCGACGCCCACGCACTCGGCGCCGATGTGTACGACATGCGCGGGGTACCCTCCACACTCGACCCCGACGAACGCGCGTACGGACTGCTGCGCTGGAAGCTCGGCACCGGCGGGCAGGTAGTCGAGACGCTGGGGGAATGGGAGAAACCCTTGGACGGCACCGCCAACCACACGCTGTACCGCGCCTTCCAGGCGTATCTGGCCCGCCGATGACGGCGTCGGCGCGGCCGGGCGCGGAGCGCGGTGGGTCCGGTCCCACCGACGCGGCGGCAGAGGACGGGGATGCCTTCGGCCACCCGGCAGTGGTGGTTCCCGGTTCTCCCATGGGCGGGCATCCCATGGTGCCGCGGCAGGTTCCGTACGACGGACAACCGGCGGGCACCGGGCCTGGGGCCGCGGAACTCGGCGTGCGCGACCCGGGTGCGGGCGGCGACAGTGGCCCAGGGGTGGGCGGCGACAGCCGACCGCACACCGAGCACGGCGCGCACGCATCGGCCGCGGCCCCTGAGCGGACCGCCCACGGCAGCCCGGAGCAGCACGCCGCCGCACCCGGCGACGAGACCGGGCCCCGTCCGACCGCCGAGCGGGAGCCCAGCGCCGGCCGCCGGTCGTCCTCCGTGCTGCGCGGCAGTGCCGTCATGGCCGCCGGGTCCCTCGTGTCCCGTGCCACCGGATTCGCCCGGTCCGCCGTGGTCGCCGCGGCCATCGGCGTCGGGCTGACCGCCGACGGCTACGCGGTCGGCAACTCCCTCCCCACGATCGTCTACGTGCTGCTCCTCGGCGGTGCGCTGAACGCGGTCTTCGTACCCGAGCTGGTCAAGGCGGCCAAGGAGCACGCGGACGGTGGCGCCGCCTACACCGAGCGGCTCCTCACCGCCTGCGTCGTCGCCCTGCTGGCGATCACCGCGGCCGCCGTGTGGGCGGCGCCCGCGATCGTCGACGCGTACACCGACTACTCGGGCGACCAGGCCGCCATGACGATCGCGTTCGCCCGCTACTGCCTGCCGCAGATCTTCTTCCTCGGAGTCTTCACCCTGCTGGGGCAGGTACTCAACGCACGTGGCCGGTTCGGCGCGATGATGTGGACCCCCGTCCTCAACAACGTCGTCGTCATCGCCGTCTTCGGGCTCTATCTGGCCGTGGGCACGGGCGCGGGCGACGCGGGCACCCTCAGCGCGGCCGAGACCGCGCTGCTCGGCTGGGGTACGACCGCCGGGATCGCCGTCCAGGCGCTCGCCCTGGTCCCCGCGCTGCGTGCCGCCGGGTTCCGCTGGCGGCCCCGCTTCGACTGGCGCGGCAGCGGGCTGACCCGCCCGCTGCGCTCGGCCGGGTGGCTGGTGCTGCTGGTGCTCGCCAACCAGGCCGCCTACTGGGTCACGACCCGGCTGGCCACGACCGCCGGTCTCGCGGGCGGCCCCGGCTTCAGCGCGTACAACAACGCCTACGTCCTGTGGGTCGTACCGCACGGAATCATCACGGTCTCCCTGGTCACCGCCGTGATGCCGAGGATGAGCGGGGCCGCCGCCGACGCGGACACCGCGGCCGTACGGCGTGACGTCTCCCACGCCCTGCGCGCCAGCGCCGCCGCCATCGTCCCCGCCGCCTGCATGCTGTTCGCCCTCGCCCAGCCGGTGATGGCGCTCGTCTTCGGGTACGGCAGGACCGACGCGGGCGACACCGCCGCCATGGCGGGCATCTTGATGGCCTTCGCCCCCGGGCTCGTCGCCATGTCCGGCCAGTACGTCCTGTCCCGCACCTTCTACGCCTTCTCCGACACCCGCACACCCTTCCTGCTCAACCTGGTGATCGTGGGTCTCAACGCGGGCCTGTCGACGGCCGCGTACCTGCTGCTTCCGGCCGACTGGGCCGTGACGGGAATGGCCGCGGCCTACTCGCTGGCGCTGTGCGTGGGCTGGGCGGTGACGGGTCGGGTGCTGAGCCGCCGGCTCGCCGTCGCCCGGCCGTTGCGGTCGTCCGTCGTCGGCGCCCATGTCCGGCTGCTACTGGCGGCGGTACCCGCCGCGCTGCTCGGCCGCCTGGCCGCCGACGGCGCCGCACCGGCCGGAGCACTCGCCGCCACGGCCGCCGGCGCGGTCGTCATCGTCCTCACCTTCGCCCTGCTCGCCCGCCCCTTGCGGCTCACCGAACTGACCACGCTGCTCGCCGGTGCACGCCGGCGGATAGCCCGACGCTGACCACCGACCAGGGAGATACCGATGCCCCGCGTGCTCCTCATCGAGGACGACCCGTCCGTACGCGAAGGGGTCGAACTCGGTCTGCGCCGCCGCGGCCACGACGTCCGGTCCACCGCCACGGGCGAGGCCGGCCTCGCCGCGCTGAGCGAGTTCCGCCCCGATCTGCTGCTACTGGATCTGATGCTGCCCGGAATGAACGGCGTCCAGGTGTGCAGGCGCGTGCGCGAGAACAGTCAGCTGCCGATCATCATGCTCACCGCACGCGGCGACGACTTCGACGTGATCGTGGGCCTGGAGGCCGGGGCCGACGACTACATCATCAAACCCGCGCGCACCGAAGTCATCGAGGCCCGGATCCTGGCCGTGCTGCGCCGTATCGACGACTCCGGCCAGGGCCGACCGGCCACGGAGGTCCACGGTGAACTCACCATCGACCGGGCGGGACTGACCGTCACCAAGTCCGGGCAGCGCCTCGCGCTCGCACCCTCCGAACTCAGACTGCTGCTCCATCTGTCCGCCGCGCCGGAGCAGGTGTTCAGCAGACAGCAACTGCTGGAACACGTCTGGGAGCACAGCTACCACGCCGACGCGCGCCTGGTCGACGCCTGTGTCAGACGGCTGCGCGGCAAGATCGAAGACGGGGCGGGCTCCCCCCGCTACATCCAGACCCTGCGGGGCTTCGGCTACCGCTTCGGACCGCTATGAGCAACGGATCACGTCTTCGCCGCGTGCACGACGCCGAGGAAGAAAACACCACGCGGCGGGGACGCCCGATGCGGATGGTGGCGTTCGGACTGCGTACCCGGCTCATACTCGCGTTCCTGCTGATCGCCGCCGTCAGCGCCGGCACCACCGCGGCACTGACCTACCGCGAGGCCCGCAGCGCACTGCTGGAAACCACCCAGAACACCGCGGTCTCGTCGTTCCGCGACCAGATCGAGCAGACCAGTTTCCAACTGCCTGTGCGGCCCGACGAACTCAGAACGGTCCTGCACGGCATCGCCAGGAAGAGCAATCCCCGCCCCTGGGTGGTCTTCGCCGAGTACGGCTCGGTCCGCCTCTCCTCCGGCACGAACCCCGTTTCCACCGTGATCACCCCCGAACTGCGCCGCGCCGCCCGCGCCGGCTCGCAGGGCACCTTCGAGCGGGTCGTCAAGGACGGCGAGCCCTATCTGGCCATCGCCATGCCCACCGTCGTCGAGGTCGGCCCCGACGGGGCGCTGCCCACCGGGCTCATCCTGTACGCGGTCATGCGGATGACGGACGAGAAGACCAACGTCGACGCGCTCCTCACGGCGGCCCGCGACGGCGCCCTGCCCGGACTCGCCGCGGCTCTCGTGCCCGCCCTGCTCACCGCGCGCAGCGTGCTGCGCCCGGTGCGCGAACTACGACGGGCCGCCCGGAGCATCGGCAGAGGCCGGCTCGACACCCGGATCCAGGTCCGGGGCAGCGACGAACTGGCCGAACTGGCCGATACGTTCAACGACTCCGCGCGCGAACTCGAACGCACCGTGCACAAACTGCGGGAGGCGGAGGCGCGCTCCCGCCGCTTCGCCTCCGACGTCTCGCACGAACTGCGCACACCGCTCGCCGGAATGCTCGCCGTCACCGAAGTCCTCGACGAGGACGCGGAGCAGCTGGACCCCGACACGGCCCAGGCGGTCCGGCTCGTCAGCGCCGAAACCGGGAAACTCGCCGTGCTCGTCGAGGACCTCATGGAGATCTCCCGCTTCGACGCCCGTGCCGCCGAGCTGCACACCGACGAGGTCGATCCCGCCGAGGCCATCCGCAAGACCCTGCAGAACCGGCACTGGACCGATGGCCGGGTGGTCACCGCGTTGCCCGACGGCCTCCGCGCCCGGCTCGACCCCCGCCGTTTCGACGTCGTCATCGCCAATCTGGTCGGCAACGCGCTGCGTCACGGTGGCGCCCCCGTCACCGTACGGCTGCGGACCGAGGAACGTTCGGACGGCGGCCCCCTGCTGATCACCGAGGTCCTCGACAGCGGGCCGGGCATCAGCCCCGAGGCGCTTCCGCATATCTTCGACCGCTTCTACAAGGCCGACGCGGCCCGAACCCGCTCGCCGGGAAGCGGGTTGGGACTGGCGATCACACTGGAGAACGTACGGCTGCACGCGGGGACGGTCCGCGCGGGGAACCTGCCGGGCGGCGGAGCCGTCTTCACCGTCGAGATACCGCTCCGCACCGAGGAGGCCGACGCATGAGGCGCACGCGGGGCGGGTATCGACGTGCTGCCGCCGTACTGCCGGCCGTACTGCTGCTCGGTGGCTGCGGAATCCAGCCGACCGATGTCATCGGCGCGGGCCGCCCCGCCATCGTCCCCGCTGCCCTGGACCAGACCAGCGAGATGCTGCTCTTCTTCCACTCCCCGGACGGCGAGCTGATGCCGGTGTCCCGGCCGATCGCCCCGTACGACGGCGCGGTTGGCACCGCCGCTCCGCCCTCAGCGGCCGAGAGAGCGGTCCTCGTGCTTCTCGCCGGCCCGGACAAGGATGAGGAGGCGGCCGGCCTCCGCACCTCACTGCCGCCGGCCACGCCCCGCGAGGGCGTGTGGCAGGAAGACACCTCACGGAACGGCGTCAGGACCAGCGTGCCCGTCGCGCTGAAGGGCCTCGACGAAACCGCGCTCCAACAGCTGATCTGCACGATCACCTACGCGACGGGCGCCGACGGCCGTACGACGGTCCGGATGCGGGGAGAGGACAGCTCCCCCGCATCCGGCACGTGCGACCTCGGCACCACGCCCGTGCGCTCCGAGACCGGGACCGAGCCGCCCGGCAGCACCGGGTAAACGCCCCGGTGTGCCGCCGGTGCGTACACCTCCGGGCGGGCCGGACGCACCGTGTCGTGGCCGACCACCGCGGCCCCCACCACCGTCACGAGTGGTCACCAGGCAACTATCCGGCCTTTCTCGGGCCGGCAGCGATCCTCGGTTGGTACCCGCGCCTATGCAACCAACGCCTGTGGATCACGGTCTTCTCCATCACCGACCCAACCAGTCACTGTGATACGAGAAGAGTCAGGCGCCATGGCACATCTCCGGTTCTCGCTGCTCGGCCCGTTACGGATACTCCGGGACGGCGTCCCCCTGGGCGTGGGGTATCCGCAGCAGCAGGCGATGCTCGCCGCGCTGCTGCTCAGGCCGGGGCGTGTCGCCGGGGCGGCCGATCTGTCCGATGCGCTGTGGGGCACGGCCCCGCCCGCGAAGGCCGTGTCGACCCTGCGGACCTACGCCTGGCGCTGGCGGCGGACGCTCGCGGCCGGGCAGCCGGATCTGGACATCCTCGTGACCTCGGGCGACGGCTACCGGCTCCATGTCCCCGAGCAGGCGATCGACACCTTCCGGGTCGCCGAGCTCACGGCCCAGGCCGACCGGGCCGGTGCGCGGGGACGGCCCAAGCAGGTGAGGGAACTGCTGTCGCAGGCCCTGGAGTTGTGGGAGGGCGAGCCCCTCGCCGGCATGCCCGGCCCGTTCGCGGAGCGTCAGCGCCAGCGGTTCGGCGAGCTGCGCCTGAATCTTCTCGAAGAGCGTCTCGCGTACGACCTGACACTGGGCCACGCGGCGCGCTGCGTGCCGGAACTCACCGAGTTGACCACGGAACACCCGTTGCGCGAGCGGCCCTACGGCCTGCTGATGACGGCCCTGTATCAGGCGGGGCGGTCGGCCGACGCGCTCGCCGTCTTCCGCGGCGCCCGACAGCTCCTCGTCGACGAGCTGGGGGTGGAGCCGGGACCCGCGCTGGAGGAACTGCACCAGCGCATCCTTGAGCGCGACCCCGCCTTGGCACCCCTGGTCCCCGAGGTGGTCGGCCTCGTCGGCGGCGGCGCGGAGTCGGATGAGGCGAGGGAGCGGGCCAAGGAGCGGCCGGAGCCGTCGCCGAACCCCCGGCCGCTGCCCATTCCGGCTCATCTCCCTCCCCAGGAGCCCGACTTCATCGGGCGCGAGGATCTCGTCGACGCGCTCGACCGGTGCCTGCGGGAACCTGGGCGCAGCACACCGGCGGTGGCGGTCCTCGTCGGCATGGGAGGCGTCGGCAAGACCTCGCTGGCGCTCCATGTGGCGCACCGGGTGCGGGGCGCCTTTCCCGACGGCCAGTTGTACGCGGATCTGCACGGCGGCGACGCGGAGCCGAGCAGACCCGAGGTCGTACTGGCGAACTTCCTCTCCGCGATGGGCATCGCCGCCGACGCGCTGCCGGACGGTGCCGAGGCCAGAACCGCGCTGTTCCGGTCCATGGTCGACGGCCGCCGGATGCTGATCGTCCTCGACAACGCGCGGGACGCCTGTCAGTTGCGCTCGCTGCTGCCCGCCGCCGAGGGCTGTGCCGTGGTGGTGACGAGCCGGAGCCGGATGGCCGGTCTGCCGGTGACCTCGCAGGTCACCGTGGACGTCTTCCACCGCGCGGAGGCCGCCGAGCTGCTGCGCCGGGCGATCGGTGACGCGCGGGTGGCGGCCGAGCCGGAGGCGGCGCTCGGGCTCGTCGAGGCGTGCGGGTTCCTGCCGCTCGCTGTGCGGATCGTGGCCGCGCGGCTGGCCTCCCGCCCCATGTGGTCCATCGCCAGCCTGCGGGAGCGGCTTGCCGTGGAGTCGCGCCGCCTGGACGAACTGCGCGCCGGTGAGCTGGCCGTCGAGGCGGTGTTCGAACTCAGCTACCGTCAGCTGACGGGCGAACAGGCGTCGGCGTTCCGGCGGCTCTCCGCGGTGGACTGCGGGGAGATCGGCGTCGCCGCGGCCGCGGCGATGCTCGCGACGGACCCGGCCGACGCCGAGGACACCCTTGAGTCGCTGGTCGACGTCTGCCTGCTGGAGTCGCGGGTGCTGGGCCGCTACCACTACCACGACCTGCTGCGTTCCTTCGCTCGCCGCAAGTCGCGCGCCGAACGGGCCGACGAGCCGGCGGCGATCCAGGACCGGCTGCTCGGCTTTCTGCTGTCGACGGCCTGCGAGGCGTTCCGGCACGCCGTCCCCGCCGACCCGGTCGCCGGCGCCTTCGCCCCGCCCGGGGTGCCCGGTCTGTCCTTCGCCGGCCTGAGTGCCGCACGGCAGTGGGTGCTGGTCGAGGCGGAGGAGGCCCGTTCTCTGGCGGCCCAGATCGCCTCGGCGACGGCCCGTATGCCCGGCGAGGGGGGCGCGGCGACGGACGGCGCGCGCGCCGAGGACGAGGTGCGCCGACTGCGCCGCGCCGTCGATCTGCTCATCGCGCTCAGCCCGTTCGGCATGGGCGACCGCTATGCCGAGCTGGTGCCCACGGCGGATGCCCTGGTGCGCGCCGCCGTGCGGCTCGGCGACCGCCGGGCCGAGGGGCGGGCCCGCTTCCTGCGGTGCACGATCGCCCTGACCGCCGCGCGGTTCGCGGACGCCGAGACCGAGGCGAGAGCGGCGCTCGCGGCGTGCCGCGAGGTGGGTGACGACGTCGTGCTCCAGCAGGTCCTCAACGACCTCGGCCTCATCGCCCAGTACATGTCGCGGCACGACGAGGCGGTCGCGTGCTTCACCGAATCGCTCTCCCTGGCCCGGAAGCTGGGGCACCGCTCGGGTGAGACGGCGATCATGGTGAACGCCGCGCTCGCGCAGGTGCGCGCCGGGAACCCCGCCGAGGCGGTGGTGGTCTGCCGTCAGGTCCTGGACAGCGGGGCTTACCCGCAGGACAGCTCGGGACGGGCGTACGCCATGTACGTCCTCGGCTTCGCGCTCCAGCGCCTGGGCGAGCACAGCGCGGCCGTGTCGTGGTTCGAAGCGTGCCTGGAGCTGTGTGCGAGCGCCGGTCTGCACGCCCGCAGTGTGCACGCGCGCTATCGCCTCGCCGAGAGCCTGCGCCTGCTCGGCGACCTCGAACAGGCCCTGCCGCACGCCGAACAGGCGCTGGCGCAGTGTGAGGACATCGCTTTCGAACGGGACCGGGGACACGCCCTGATGGTCCTCGGGCATGTCCTCGCCGACCTCGGGCGCCCGGCCGAGGCGCAGGTGCTGTGGGAGCGCGCGCGGGCGCTGTTCACGCGTCTCGGCCTGCCCGAGGCGGCCGGCTGCCGCCCGGCCCGGCCCGCGAGTTGACCGGGGCCCCGGACAAACCTGGACTTCGGGTAAACCGGGACTTCGGGTGACTGAGGATTCCAGGTGATCGGGGGCCGCATCGTCGGAGCCGGGCTCGGCTCCGACGCTACGGCGTTGTCCGTCCGCGCCGTCTACATCGGCGCCCTCCAGTCGGATCCCGTATTGTTCCACGTCACGGAACCGAACTCATGGTGCGATATCGAGTGCGTCGAATCCTCCGCCGAATCCACCACCGCCGAAACCGCTGTCGTGGACATTCCCGTGAGCGCGCAGAGGAGGACGACTCCGGTCGCCAGCTCCTTTACCCGATGGTGCTTCAGCCTGCTTCGGCGGGACATTGAATTACCCCTTCAATTTCGTGCGAACGCATTGCGGTCACGGTGTTCGGATCGTATCGGCGCGGTCTCGCGCCACATGTGGGTGCCGAGGGCGGCGCCCAGCTGGAAGCGGTTGTCGACACCGAGCCGATTCATCAGGGCGCGCAGCATATTGGTCACGGTACGGGGGCTGACCCCGAGCCGATGCGCGGCACTGACGTCCGTGTGGCCTGCCAACAGGAGTGCGATGAGCCTGAGTTGGCGCTCATCGAGGACGAGGTGCGGTGGCGCCGGTCGGGGCACCGCAGGGGGTAACCGGCCCGGTCGATCGTTCATGGCTGTCACATCACCTCTCCCCGGTGCGGCTGCTGGCCCGACAACACTCTCAGAACGCGATCACCGGATGATCACTGCGCGAGCGGGCCTCGATCTATGCCCCTGGACACGCGGCAAGGACCGCGCTCCGGGCATTCCGTAATCAGCACCCATCGCGACCCCCTTCAATTCCATGTGCGGAATACAGAAAGCGCTCTTGCTGCCGCTGTCGGGCAGTGCCTAACGTTGCGGTCGTCCCGATCAGTTCGATCAAGGAGGAAAATCATGGCAAAGCACGCTGCGTTCCTGCGTCCGCGTCTCGACAAGGTCAAGCCGAAGGACCGCTGAACAGCGGTGCATTGATGTATGCCGCCACCTTCGGGTGGCGGCATACCCGCTTGACGAAAGCGAATTACCGAATGGAGGACCGCTGTGCGTCAGTTCACCGCGGTGGACGGCCCCGTACCCGTCGTCGGCATGATCGACGAGCGGCTGAGTACGACCACCATCTGCCTGGCGTCGAAGTACGGTTCGCGACTCGACCCCGAGGGGCAGTGCGGGCTCGCCCATGTGCTGGAGCACGTGCTGATGTCGGCACCCGTCGGGGCCGTCCCGTCGCTGAGCGAGTACGTCGAGCGGCTCGGCGGACACGCCAACGCGGAGACCGGCCTCGACCGCATGCTCTTCTACGCGCAGACGGACCCCGACGACGCCGACGAAGTCGCCGGTCTGCTCTATCAGGCGGTCCTGCAACCGCGCTGGAGCGAGGACGTCCTCGAACGGGAGAAGCAGGCCGTCTTCCAGGAACTGGCCGCCGCCGCGGCAGACCACAGCGACGTCGCGCAGGACGCGTTCCTCGCGCGGTTCTTCCCCGGGCATCCGATGGGGCGTCCGGTCGCCGGTACGAAGGCCGATGTCGAGCGGTGCGACACGGAGTCGGTGGCCGCCGCCCACGGGGAGCGGCTGCTGACCGCTCCGCTGTCGGTGATCGTGGTGGGCCCCAGGCTGCCGAAGTCGGTCGACCCCGTGGTGGCCGGCATCGAGCCGCGCGTCCTCGCGGCGATCGGCACGGCCCCGGCGGCCGTGCCGCCCTCGCCGGCCCCGCTGCCGTCACAACCGGTGTGCTGGTCGGCGGAGTTCACGTGGCTCTGCGCGGGAGCGCGCTCGGTACCGGAAGACGATCCGCGCAGGCACCACTTCAACGTCCTCGCCCAGCTGCTCGGTTCGAGCCCGTCCTCGCTTCTGTACCGGCGGCTGCGCGCCGAGGCGGGACTCGCCTACACCTTCTACGCCTGGAACCGCGGTTACGCCGACACCGGTGTGTGGCGCGTCCTGGCCGGTGTGGAGCCGGGCAACGGCGACGCGGCGCTCGATGTGATCCGCGCCGCGCTCGACGAGGTCGCGACGAAGGGCCCCGCACCCGACGATCTGGCCTCCGCACGCCGCCAGGCACGGATGCGGGTCCTCACCTCCATGGACACCCCGCTGGACTGCGCCCGCTTCCTCGCCCTGCGCGGCGGCGGACTCGGCTCCTGGACGCCCGCCGAGGAGGTCGCGTACATCGACGCGGTGACCGCGGACGATCTGCGCCGTGCCGCCGCCCACGTCCGGGACGGCCTGCGGGCCGTGGCCAGTCCGGTGGCGCCGTGAACACGACGGACGACTACCTGGAGCGGGCCCGGCGGGCCGGTCTGATGGACGAGGTCCGCGGGCACCGGTACGTGGCCGACCAGTACGACGACCCGTTCACCGCGCGCCCGCAGGTCCTGGTCGAGTACTGCGACCCGGAACTGCCCGGGGACGCCGAGGCGCTCGGCGAGCTCTGTGACCGCGTACGGAAGCGCCACACGGCCGCCGAGGCGGTTCTGCTGCGTGTGCCGGGCGGCGTTCCGCTGCCGGAGCCGTGGCGGCCCCGTCTCACCTATATCCGCCACGACCGCCGCACGGACGCCACCGCGCCACGCCCCGGTTCGCCCGGCCCGGCGGTGGGCGTACGTCCCGCCACCCCCGACGACGACGCGCGCGTCCACGCCTGGCTGGTGCGGGCGTACCGCAACGCCTACCCCGGCCAGGAGGTGGACGCTCAGCACGACGGCGTCAAGGCCGTGTTGGCGGATCCGGGCCGCCGCTCGTTCATCGCCCATATCGCGGGCGCACCCATCGGGCACGGAACGGTCCTGACCGACGAGCGGGACGAGGTCACCGGTGAGGCGTTCGCCGAGCTGGTGGACATCCTCGTCGACGACGCGGAGCACCGGCGGGAGGCGACCTCGGCGCTGGTCGCCGCCGCCGTGCGGGCCACCGCCGGACGCCGCCTGTGCGGGCATGTGGTGCACCCCCACGAGCCGGAGCCCGCCCGCCACGCGGACATGGTGCTCCAGACGCTGCTGCGCTCCGGCTGGTCGGTCGACCACGCCTTCTGGGAGCGCACGTGGTGACCCACGAAGGGATACGTATGACCGACTCGCCTCCCGACTCGCCTCCGGCCGCCCCGTCCCCGCTCACGGTGGACCTCTTCTACGGCGCCCTGGGTGTGGATCCGCAGGAGCCGCTGCGGGATCTCGTCCGCGCCGCCCGCTCGCTGCGCGGCCACCTGGCTCCCCTGGTCCTTTCCGTCGCCGCCGGTCAGGGCGCTGTCCTCGGCAGCGGCGCCCGGGACGAACTGCGCCGCATGCGGGTCCGCGTCGACGACTACCGCGAGCTCGCGGCGCTCCTGGCGGCCGACGTGCCCGGGGTCCGCGTCCTCAAGGGCCCGTCGCTGGCGGCGCGTTACCCGAGCGGGGTGCTGCGCCCCAGCGGTGACCTGGACGCGTACGTACCGGACGAGGCCGCGCTGTGGCGGGCCGTGGCAACGGTGCTGCGCACCCGCCCGGTGAGCGACGTCGGTGTGACGGTGCTGGGCAGCGGGGCGCACGTGCACTGGGTCGTGGTGCTGCGCTGGCCATCGCAGGACCCGGTCCTCGATCCCGATCACCGCGTCGAGTTGGTGACCTTCGCCTATCCCGGTGAGCCGGACGTGGTGCCGGTGCGCGCCGAACCGCCGCGGGACCAGGTCACCAGCGACCTTCTGGCCATCGCGGAGGAGGCGTTCCAGCGGCCGTTCAGCGTCAAGGACGCCCTCGACCTGGCACTCACTCTGAACAGCCCCGGCTGCCCGCCCCCGAAGGTGCTCGCCGAGGCCGCCGAGCGCTACCGGCTCGCGCCGGAGCTGCTGCGGCTGAGCGAGGCGCTGCACCGCGCCCGCGCGCTGTCGAGCGCGGCCAACGACCGTCTCCTGGCCCTGCTGCGAGACCCCGCCGCGCGTGAGATGGCGGAACGGCACGCCCGCGAGGCCACCCCCGGCGAAGCCGAGCGCGCCTGGACCCGGGAACCCTGTCTGAACGGTGGCCGTGCGCTGCACGGCCTGCGACTGCCGGCCGGGCCGACGCCCGGCCCGGACACCGGGGTGCGCTTCCACGCGTTCGCCGACGGCGTCCTGCTGCTGTGCCCGGTGGGCGACTTCCTGATGGTCGGGACGGAGCTCGTGGACCCCGCCTCCTACGAGGCGGCGCTGGTCGAACTCCGGCGGCTGCGCGCCCTGGACGGGGCGCGGCCATGAGCACCGTCGACGTCCGGGACCTCACCCGCCGGTTCCGCGGCCGCAAGGGCGCCGAGGTCACCGCGCTGGACGGGGTCAGCCTGCGCGCGGAGGAAGGCGAGGTCGTGGGGCTCCTCGGGCCCAACGGCGCGGGCAAGACCACGCTGTCGCGGATCCTCACGACGCTGCTGCTGCCCACGAGCGGCTCGGCTCGTGTGGACGGCCTCGACGTGGTGCGCGACGCGCCCAGGGTGCGGGAGCGTATCGGCCTCGTACTCGGCGGTGAACGCGGGCTCTACGGACGCCTGACGGCCCGTCAGAACCTCCGTTACTGGGGCGCCATGCAGGGCCTCACCGGCAGCCGTTGCCGCGAGCGGGCCGACGAGCTGCTGGAGCGCCTCGGTCTCACCGAACGTGCCGACGGCAGGGTGGAGACGTACTCGCGCGGCATGGTGCAGCGGGTCCATCTGGCCCGCGCGCTGCTCCGCGACCCGCGCGTGCTCATCATGGACGAGCCGACCAGCGGCATGGACCCCCATGCCGCGCAGGGCTTCCGCGGGCTTGTCGAGGAGCTGCGCGACGGCGGCTCCACCGTGCTCCTCGCCACCCACGACATGCAGGAGGCGCAGGCGCTGTGCTCGCGGGTCGCCCTGATCGACCACGGCCGCGTCCTGCGGGAGGGCGCGCCGAAGGACCTGCTCACCGGCCTTGACACGCCGCGGACCGTGACCGCGGGCGGGGTGCCGGCGGGCGCCGCCGAGACCGTCGCGCGCGTCCCGGGCGTCACCGTGGACGGGCCGACGCCGGAGGGGTTCGTGACGCTCCGGATCACGGAGGACGGCGCGCTGTCCGAGGTGCTCCGGGTACTGACCGCCGCGGGCGTGCGTGAGCTGTCGGTGGCCGCGCCCACCCTGGCCGAGGTGTACCGGTCCATCATCGAGGACCGGGAGTTCGCCCTCTGATGGCCGCCTTCGTGCACCTGCAGTGGCTGCTTCTGACGCGTTCCCCGCGCCTGCTGGCCACGCTGTTCATCGTCCCGCTGTTCGCGGTCGTCTTCTTCACCACTGTGCGCTCGTACGGGGCGCCGGAGCTGGCCACCACCGTGGCGCTGACCGCGTTCTCGATGAGCATGTGGTCACAGGCGATGTTCGTGGCGGCGGAAGTCGTCGACAACGACCGCTGGGACGGCACCCTGGAGCCGTCGCTGCTCACCCCGGACGCCTATGTGCGCTCCCTGGTGACGCGGGTCTGCACCATCACCGCGCTGAGCGTGCCCGTCCTGGTGGAGGTCATCGCGATCGGCCGGATCGGCTTCGGCTTCCCGCTGCCCGTGCACGAGCCCCTCACCGCGCTCGCGGCCACGCTGCTGCTCGTCGTCGGCACCGCGGGATCGGCTCTCCTGGTCTGCGCGCTCATGATCCTCGTACCCCTGGGGCGCCTCCTGCAGAACGCTCTGACCTACCCCTTCTACATTCTCGGCGGCCTCATCCTCCCCGTCACCGCCCTGCCGGCTCCCTTCGAATGGATCGCGCGGCTGTTCTTCCTCTCCCACGGGGCCCAGCTGCTCCGTGACGCGATGAGCGGGTCCGGACACGGCCGCTGGTCCCACTTCTCGGCCCTGATCGTCCTGTCGGCCCTCCAACTGACCGTGGGTGTGTTCCTGCTGCGGCGCGCGCTGTCACGGGCCCGGCGAGGGGAGGCCAGGCTCTATGCGTGACGTCACGGCGCTGCTCCACCAGATCGGTTACGGACTGCTGAGCGGCTACCAGGACTACCGCGCCCTCTACACCTGGCGCTCGTGGCTGTTCGGCTGGATGGCACGGCTGCTGTGCCAGGTCCTGTTCTTCTCGATGGTGGGCCAGGCGATCGGCTCGGACGGCGCGCAGCGCTACATGGCACTGGGCAACGCGGTGATCCTGGGACCGCTCGGCGCGCTCGGCGTCGTGTCCTCCAGTGTGGGTGAACGCCGGGGCGGAACGCTCCAGTTCCTGCTGCTCAGCCGCAACGGCCCGTTCCCCGTGCTGATGTCGCGGGGGCTGTACTGGGCCGCCGACGCCATCGTCGCCTCGTGCTTCGCCCTCGTCGTGCTGCGCTGGCTGGTGGGGGTCGAGATCGGCCCGCTGGTCCTGCCCGTCTGCTTCCTGCTCCAGGCGCTGATCACGCTCAGCGGCTACAGCCTGGCCCTCGCCCTCGCGGGGGTGAGCCTGCGGTGGCCGGAGTGCCGCATGTATCTGACGGCCGGGACGACGATCCTGCTGATGACGCTCGCCGGGGTCAACACGGAGCCCCCGCAAGGGAGTTTCGGCGCCGTCGCCTCGGTGCTCCCGGCCACGCACGGTCTGCGGGCGATGCGTTCGGCCGTGGCCGGTGACGGCGTTCCGCTCACCGCTGTCCTCGCGGAGTGCGGGGTGCTGCTCCTGTGGGGCGCGATCGGCTGGCTGACGCTCACCGGGTCACTCCGCCATCAGGTCCGCGCCGGCACCCTCACCCTCCGCTGAGGTCCGCTCCCCCTCCGCCGACGCCCGTTCCCGTCCCGACTCCCCACCGCTCCCGTCCCGACTCCCCACCGCTCCCGTCCCGACTCCCCACCGCTTCCGTCCCGACTCCCCACCGCTTCCAGCAGAGAGATGCCGCCCATGAGCACTGCGATCGCCTACAGCCTGGTCGGCCCGCCCGGGTCGGGGAAGACCACGCAGGCCGCGCGCCTCGGCGCGGCCTTGGGCGAGGTCTGGGGCGCCCCGGTCCTGTGCGCGTCGGTGCCCGCGCTGCTGCGCGGCGACCGCGCCGTCGACGCCCGCCTCACACCGCGGGAGCGGACGCGCGTGGCCCGGGTGCGCGAGGCCGCGCACGCGCGGGCCGACCGGGGCGAGCTGATGCCCGCGGAACTCGACCGTGTGCTCATGGAACTGGCCGACAGGGTCGCCGGGAGCGAACCGATCGTGCTCGACAGCGTGCCGCGCGGACGCGAGCAGGCCCGCCTCCTGCTTACGAGCGGCCTGCCCGTCGAGAAGCTGACGGTGTTTCACCTCCGTCCTCCGGGCGACGACCCGCTGGGCTTCTCGCTGCGCCGCCAGCTCTCCCGGGCGGCGCCCACGGGCGCGGGCCGGCCGACCCCGCGCGACCTCACCCGGATGAAGCGGAAGGCGGACGTCTACGTCGAGCAGACCCTCCCCGCCCTGGCCGAGATCGCGCGCGCAGGGGCGCCCGTGGCCGACTTCGACGCGAGCGCCCCCATCGAGTGGGTCGCCCAGGAGATCCGTGACCACCTGGCGCGCGACGGAGCCCTGCGACCGCTCCGCGCGGTGGCCGCCACCGGCGTCGGTCCGACACGGCAAGGAGGCGAGCCGTGCGTCTGATCCTGGTCAGGCACGGACGTACGCGGGCCAACGCGCAGGCGCGCTTCCCGCTCTCCTCCGCCGTACCGCTGGACGCGACCGGCCGCGAGCAGGTCACGCTCACCGCACGGCGCATCGCCGCCTCGGGCTTCCGCCCCGAGGTCATCCACAGCAGCGACGCCCAGCGCGCCCACCAGACCGCGGCCCTGCTCAGGGACTTGATCGCCCCGGACCTGCGTGTCACACCGCGACCGGAGCTGCGCGAACTCGACTGGGGCGAGCTGCGCGGACGGTCCACCTCCACGGGCCCCGCGGGCGAGGCCGCGTACAGCCGCTGGCAGCGGGACCCGATGCGCCCGCTGCCCGGCGGGGAGGGGCTCGCCGACGTCGCCGTCCGGGTGGCCCGGGTACTGCGGCTGATCACCGACGACGGACGACCGGCGATCGTCGTGTCCCACGCGGTCACGCTCACCGTCCTGACGGCACAGGCCAATGGCTGGGACCTCGCCGAGACCTGGCGTTCGCACCGCGCGCACCTGTCCCCCGGCCAGTTCCACCTCCTCGACCTGCCCGCACCACAGGGTCCGGTCCGTCCTCTTCCCCACTCCCCCCGTACCACGTGAAAGGTGCACCGCCATGGCCTACGCATCACTGACCCCGCTGATCGAGGAAGGCGTACTCGACGAGGTCCTGGAGGGACTCGGCTTCCTCCACGCGAACGACCGCTGCCGCCGCAACTGCACACACTGCCCCGCCTTCGGCGACACACGTCCCGTGGAGATGACCCCCTTCGCGACCCTGACGCGGCTCGCACGCGACGTCGGCGAGGCGTTCCAGGACCGCGGCATCACCCCGCGGCGCAGCATCGCCTCCTGGCGGATCAGTGATCCGCTCGACTACCACGTCAGGGACGGCGGGACCACCCGGACCACGTTCGACGTCGCCCGCGTCTGGCGCGAACACCTGGGTCAGGGACTGTACTTGGTGACCAACGGCAGCGAGAACAAGCGGTTCGCGCGGACCGCGCTGCGCGAGGTCGCCGCGGCGCCCGAGGTCGTCTCGCAGGTCAAGCTGACCGTCACGCCCTGTGACGCGGGCTGGGGCAGCGAGCGCTATCTGCACAGCGTCGCCGAGGACATCGCGACGCTCGCGCCGCTGTGGGACCTGGGCTCCACCCGCATGGAGGACCCCACGGGGCTGCGGTTCCGCATCAACCTCAAATCGACGGCGGACCGGCACGAAGAAGCGCTCCAGTTCATGGCCCGTGCACTGGAGCTGGCCGGGCTGCGCCCCGGCGAGTCGGAGAAGGCCCTGGCCGATCCGCGGCGCGTGTCGGCGAAGGACATCTACGACCTGGGCTCGTACGTCGGGGACAGCCCGGTCGTGAACGCGCTCAGCATCAAGGGCCGGGACGGCAAGCGGTTCAAGCCGACCTCGGAGGCCCGCACGCACCACCAGTACGGCATCTATCCCGACGGCAGCGTCCGGGTCATCGACATGTACGAGTTCAAGGTCTACGAGGCGACCGGCGAGTCCGGCGCGCCGCTCCGCGTCGATCTGCGGAGCGCCGGCTGACGTCCGGCACAGGCCGGGGCGGAGGACACAAGAAGACAGGAGTCAAGGTGAAGCAGGACAGAGTCGTACCGCTGTATCGAGCCGACGAGTTCCCGGCGCCGCTGACCGGCGCGAAGGCAGGGGCCCTGGCCCGTCTGCACGGGGCCGGCCTCTCGGTGCCGGACGGCGTCTGCGTGACCTCGCGCTGGTTCGCCGAGGTGGCGTCGCGCACGGACATCGGCCGGTTGGTCGAGCACCATCTGCGCGACCTCGGCGCGAACCCGACCGGCACGGGCCGCTCCCTGGAACTCATCCGCCGCGCCCTGACGCGCACACCGTGGCCCGGCGACCTGGTCGCGGAGGTGAGCGAGGCGGCGCGGCGGCTGCTCACGGCGGGCCCGGTGATGGTGCGCTCGTCGGTTCCGGTGGAGGACGGCGCCGGGCTGTCCTATGCCGGGGTCTTCGAGTCCGAGGGCCCACTGGAGTCCGTGCCGGACGTGCTCGCGGCGCTCGGCCGCTGCTGGGCGGCGCTGTACTCGGCCCGTGTCGTGGCGTACGCACGCGGTCAACTGCCCGGTGAGTACGCCGCTTTCCTCCAGTCCTGGGTACGGCCCGACGCGCACGGCGTGCTGTTCACCCGGGATCCAGTCACCCACGCCGACGGGCCGATCACCGATGTCGCCTGGGGCAACGCGACCGACACCACGTCGGGGCGCGCGAACGGCGGACGCGTCGCTCTCACCGCCGGTGACGACGAATCCGGTGTCACACTGCCGCGCGCCCTCCGGGAATCGCTCAACTCCCTTGCCGAGCGAGGCGAACAGCTCTTCGGCCGGCCGCTCGACATCGAGTGGGTATGGAGCGACGGCCATCTGCACACGCTCCAGGCCCGGCCGATCACGCACACCACCACCGCCACTCGCGCTCCGGCGGCCGCCTGGTGGCCCGACTCCGACGTCGGCGCGCTGCACGACGTCGGCCTCGGCCTGTGCCGACGGCGCTTCGAAGGCGCCCTGATGAAGCACATCTGGCTGCGGCGGCAGTGCGCGGCTCTCGACGTGCCCACGTACCGCGAAGCGTATGTCGTCTACCGCCCGGAGGACACGCGGCGCCTGGCGGACGAACTCGCCGGTCATCTGCGCACCGAGTACGTCCAGATCAACTGGGCCGCGCGCGGCACCGGCACCGTCGCGCCGCTGGCGGAGCTCGCACTCCACCTCAAGCGCGGGCACGAGCGCAACCCACTGGACGACCCCGCCTACTGCGCGGCGCACATCGGCGAGATCGTGCCGGCCGAGGCGTCCGGCTTCTCCGCCGTGCTCAGTGACGGGACCGTTGTCATCGAGGCGTTCCCCGCCGGACTCCCGGGCATCAAGGAGGGCGGGCTCGTCCCGTCGGTGTTCACCGTCTCGCCCGCCGGGAAGGTGGCCCGCGAGCACATCGCCACATTCGCGCGCCGGTGCCGCATCGAGCCGGGCGAGGGCTGGTGGTGGCATCCGGAGGACACACCCCCGTACGTCTTCGACCGGTCCAACACCGAGGTCCTGGACATCGCCCGC
This sequence comes from Streptomyces scopuliridis, assembly GCF_042790125.1. Classification (GTDB taxonomy): domain Bacteria; phylum Actinomycetota; class Actinomycetes; order Streptomycetales; family Streptomycetaceae; genus Streptomyces; species Streptomyces scopuliridis_A. The sequence goes on along the minus strand of NZ_JBHTZS010000041.1, from coordinate 26,516 downwards.
GTCACCCGCGCCCTGTGCGAGTCCCTGGGGGAGGCGCGTGTCGAGTGGTACACCGATGACGGCCGCGCCATGATCCGCGACGTCAGCCTCGAAGGCGGCCGTCTCGACGCGCCCTCGGCCCCCGGCGGGCAGCTGATCTCCGGCGGAGTCGCCTCGGGTACGGTCCTCCACCTGCCGGACCTCGGGGACCTCGACGAGGCGGCCCGCGCGCTGGAAGTCAGCGTCGTCGGCTCCGGCACGGACAACGCCGCGGTCATGGCGGACGCCCGGATCACCGCCGCCGTCGACGCGGTCAGCCGCGCCACGGACGTCATCGTGGTGGCCGAGTACCCGTCGGCGGGGCTCATCCCGCTGGTGGATCTCGCGGCGGGCTTCGTCTTCCGGCGCGGCAACCTCCTGTGCCACACCGCTATCGTGCTGCGCGAACGCGGAGTCCCGGCGATCGTGTCGGCCGGTGCCGCGGGACTGCGCGACGGAATGACGGTGGAGATCTCACCCGCCGGGGTGACGGTCCTCAGCGACCGGGAGCAGACGTGCTAGCACCCCAACTCGCGTCGCTTGCCGGGCCATTGAACGCGCTCGATCTGAGCGACGCACACCTGGTGGAACGGCTGCTGTGCGACGACTCCCGGGGCAGTGGGGCGTGGCGGCGGCTGCTGTCACGTACGGACTTCGTGCCCGACGGCTTCACGGCGGCCGAGCGGATGAACGGCGAGGTCCTGCTGGGCCCTTCGGAGAGCGAGTTCGGCCCGTGGCTCTCCGGGGTGATCGCGGGGAAGCTGCGACGGGTGGCGTCGCCCGCCGACGGCGGGGACGCGGATCCCGCCGTCGTCGCCTTCTGCCACGCACAGACCATGCGGCTGCTCGAACACTCCGTCGCGGGGGCACCGGTAGCGCGGACGCTGGCCAACCAGGAGGTGCCATCGGTGGTGGACCGCGTCATCGCGCACTGCGTATTTGGCGACGTAGGGGCACCGGTCGTCACGCACCGGACGTACGCGCACCGCTCCGTCCAGGTCGCCCTGGAACTGGCCTCGTTGGTCGCCGGCAGATGTGGACAGGACCTGGCCGCCCTGCTGCGCTACAGCCTCGCCGCCGGACTCGTCGGCGCCGGGCAGAAGCTGCGCACGCCCGGCCCCGGGACCGCCCTGCCCGTGGGCTCCTCGGGTGACCCCGCCGTGGTGGCACGGGAGTTGTGGCCGAAGTACCGGGAGCTGGCCGAACGCCCGCCGCAGGTGGACCACTGGGAGGCATTCCGTACCGAAGTACTCGACCGACCATGCCGGTTGGTGTGGTTCTTCGACGACTGCGCCGAGACGGTGATCGACCTCCTGCTGCTCGACCGCCTCGTGGCCGCCAACCCCCGGCTCCAGCTCACCCTGGTGCCCAAATCCCTGCCCTGCTACACGGACGCCGACGCCACGCTGGTGCTGCGCCTGCTCGACTCGCCGCGCCTGCGGGCGCTCGGCGTCAACCGGTTGCGGGCCGCGGACGTCTGCACCACCGGCCCGAGCATGGCGACGGCCAATCTGCGCAAGGTGTCCCCGGAGCTGGCGCGGGCCCTGGACGAGGCACACTGCGTGTTCGTGAAGGGCACCAACGTCCATGAGATGTTCCAGGGCGGCATCAACAAGGTGATGTACACCGGATTCGTGCTGGTCAGCGAGTTCAACGAGAGCGCGATGGGGGTGGACGCGACCACGGCGCCGCTGTTCCTGGTCCGCTCCGGGCCGGGCGAGTACACGAACTGGGGCTTCGAGGGGCGCCGCCACCGCACGGTACGGTACGCCGACGGCCGTGAGGTCCGGTTGTGCTGGAGCACCTTGATGGACCGGGAGCGCCGCGAGCAGTGCGATGAACCGGCCCTGCTCCGCGACGAGTTGTACCGGCTCGACTCGCTCGCCGGACGGGTCGCGCCCAGGACGCGTGCCGCGCTGAACAGCGAAAGGGAACGGCTGAGCCGGAGGCTGCACCGGCTCACGGGAGCGGCCGGGGCGACGGGGTGACGGGGTGACGGGGTGACAGCCGGGCCACTCCCCTCCCCTACTCTCTCCTCATACCTACCGCCGCCCTCCTCCCTCGATCATCCTTGGAGCCCACGTGCCGAAGCCTGAAGCCGACTGGCTGGACGAAGTGGAACGCATCGCCGCCGGGGCGATCGAGCGCTTCCCCCGCCACAACGACATCTTCCACCTCGTCTCCCGCCTGGCCGAGGAGACAGGCGAAGTCGCCCAGCAGATCAACCACTTGGAGGGCATGGGCGTCAAGCGCGAGCGCCACGGCGAACCGGACGTCGGCGACCTCACCAAGGAGATTCTCGACGTGGTGCGCTGCGCTGTGACCATCGCCATGCACTACGGCTGCGTCGACGATCTCCGGACGCTCACCTCGGAGAAGCTGGCCTCGTACCGGCAGGAGGGATGGGTGAGCTGACGCCGCCCTCATCCGATGCCCTGGCCGACGCGCTCTTCACCGGGCCGGCTGTCGCCCATGGGCCGAGGGCGAATCCATCGCTCTCCCGTCGGACTTCCAGGGCACCCGTACCACCGAAGTGCGCGGGGACGAGCAACTCCCGTTCATCAGCCGCCCGCCCGAGAATCCGACGGCGGCTGGCCACCGCCTGCTCCGGGGCCAGGCAGGCGTTGCTGTTGCAGCAGGGGTCGAGGATCTGCACCGGGCTGTGCAGCAGGTCTCCGACGAAGACTGCCCGGTCGCTCCCGGACACGAGTCGCAGCACCGACGAGCCGGGAGTGTGACCGGGCGCGGACTCCAGGGTGAGATGTTCGTCGATACGGTGGAGGCCGTCCCACAGCACCGCCTGTCCGGCCCGGTGGACGGGCGCGATGCTGTCCTCGTAGATCAGGCGGTCGACCTCCCGCACGCCGTTGCCGTACGCGTTGTCCGGACCGTAGTGGAAATCGTCCGCGGCGGGGATGAGATATGCGGCGTGGGGAAACGTCGGCGCGCAATGCCCGTCCATGTCAACGGTGTTCCAGCCGACGTGATCGACGTGGAGATGGGTGTTGACGACGATGTCGACATCCCGCGGGCGGACACCGGCGCTCGCCAGGAGGCCGAGGAAGTCACCCTGGGAGTGGTGGAACGGGCCCATGCCCGGTCGCTCGCGCCCGTTGCCCGCTCCGGTATCGACCAGGACGGTCCGCCCACCGCTGCGCAGCACCCAGCTCTGCAACGCGAGCACCACCATGTCGCTCTCCGGCTCCCAGTGGTCCGGTGCCAGCCAGTCCTCGTTGGCCTTCCAGACACCGGCGCCGGCTCCCGGGAACATGCCGGAGGCGGGCAGGAACGGTTTGTGCCACTCAACGACTCGGATGACCTCGACATCCCCCAGCACCATGCTCTGCACGCCCATGTTCTCGTTCGTCATGCGTTCGACCCTAAGAACGCCGAACGATCCTCTCAATGCTCACCCAGCTCAATGAAATACGAATCCGTCTCACGCCTCATAGGGGAGATACCCTGCGTGGATGGATGTGGTGAGCGACGCGATCTCCGCCGTACACCTCGGGCACCCCCGGTCCCATCGACTGCGCGTGAGCGGGAGCTGGTGCACGCGGCAGAATCCTTATGACGGCGCGGGCTTCTACGTCGTCCTGAAGGGCCACGGCTGGCTGCTGGCCGACGGCGGCGCGCCGGTGTCCCTCGGTGTGGGCGACGCGGTGCTGCTCCCTCATGGCACAGGACATGTGATCGCCGATTCCCCGGTCGACGCGGCGATCGCGGCGGAGACGGCGGTGCCGTTCGAGGAGTGGCTTGCGGAGACGGGGCAGCGGGACCGGTCCGATCGCGCCGAGACCGAGATGCTCTGTGGCACGTACTGGCTCGACTGCAGCCGCATGCACCCGCTCATGGCAGAGCTGCCCGAGGTCGTCCACCTTCCCCACCGAGTGGGCAGCCATGTCGAACTCCGCGCCGCGATCGACCTGCTCGCGGGCGAGCTGGACGAGAGACAGCCCGGCTCCTGCATCGCGCTCCCGAACCTGCTCGATCTCCTCCTCGTCTATATGATCCGCTCCTGGATGACCGAGAGCGGCAGCGGAGCGTGGCCCGGCGCACTGGGCGACCCGGTGACGGCCTCCGCCCTGCGGGCGATGCACTCGAACCCGGGCGCGCCGTGGAGCATCGACCGCCTGGCGGCGGAGGCGGGCGTCTCCCGTCCCACTCTGGCGCGCCGGTTCACCGCCCTGGTCGGCCGCCCTCCGATGACGTACCTCACGTGGTGGCGCGTGATCCTCGCCGCCACCCTGCTCCGCGGCACCCCGGACACCTTGGCCACCATCGCCGGCCGGGTCGGCTACGGCAGCCCGTACGCGCTCTCACACGCCTTCGAGAGGGAGTTCGGCACCACACCGGGTCGGTATCGCGCGCAGGCCGCGGATCGATCCGCTTCGGTCGCCGTCCGGGACAGCGTCCGAGCGCCCCGGTGATCACATCCAGCTGCCCCAGCCGAAGGTCAGGAGGTACGCGCGCCTGGCCGCGGTCCACCGGCGGCGCCCGCGGAGGACGACGACCATGAGGACCAGGGCGAACCAGGCCACAACCGCCCCACCGACGATCAGTGCCCACCGAGCGCCGCCAAAGGCAGCGAACAATGCCACCGTGACAACGGCAACGACGAGCCCGAGATGGGCGCCACCGGTACTCGTACGCAGCATCTCGCGCATGACACGACGGTCTTCCGCGAGGACCCGCTCGTACGCGTTCAGCTCTCGCCCCTCACCGTCCTGCTTCCCCAGCCCCACACGTCCCCCTCGCACGGGCCCGGCCCAAGCCGAGACCCCCTACCCACAGACGCTCAGGCTCGCCGGGCCGTTGCCTATCATCGATTTGCACAACACGGCTTGGACGAGTGAGTCCGAAGTAACGTCGTCCGCCCCTGGGGCGGGCCCGCTTCTACTCGGGGCGGCCGTCGGCGAGCCACTGGGCGAGGCCGCGCAGCCCGACCGCCCACCGCCCGAGGTCGGTGACCTCGGCGTGCCCGGTGACGACGGTCAGCAACTCGGCCACCGCCTCGTCCGACCGCTGGGCGTCGTTGAGGGTCAGGGCGCGGAAGACGCGTACGGAGTCGGAGTCGGGGAACTCCCTGTGGGCGCGGTCGAGCACCGCCAGCGACTCGTCCAGCTCGCCCAGCCACCGCAGGGTGCTGGCGTACTGGCACAGACACCGGCGCAGGACGTCACCGTCGAGGCCGAGAGCGAGCGCCCGCTCGTAGTAGTCGCGGGCGGTCTCCTCCTGGCCCGCGGTGTCGTAGGCACCACCCACCTCGTATACGAGGACTGGGTGGTCAGGGTGTTCGGCGAGCAGCGCCTGGAAGTAGGCGATCGTCGGCGCCATGTTCGCCCGGTCGCGCCGGTCGTAGCCACGCTGGATCGCCTCGGCCAGTTCGGGCGTCAGATCGGTCGCCACTGCTGCGCCCCCATGCATACGAGTCGCCTCTGAAGATCAACTCACCCTATCGCACCCGCGTTCGCATTTGACTGGTTGCATCCATCCCACCAAGCGGAGACAGACGACAGCCTCCGCATCGAAGTGAACGCCGGTGCCTACCTCCAGGCGTGGGAACAACGCCGATGTCTACGTGTTCGCCGTCCAGACCGCATGTGAACACACCAACTACGACCCGCTGGACACGGACAGCCTCAGCCTGGCATCCGTACGCACGGCCACAGGCAAACCGGCCCTCTTCGCCGACCTCGGTGACCGCATCCGGGCCGCAGACCCTCGCCTTACCGCCGACCCGCACACGGCAACCTGGACGACCTGAACCATTCCTGAACCCGCTGTAAGCACCCGCACCCGCACCCGCACCCACCGATGTCACGTTTCACCAGACCGCCGCACCGTCGCGCAGATACACCGGCCGTCCCTCGTCCAGTGCGCGCACAGCGGCATCGAGCCGGTGTCGCATTCGGGCTCCCACCAGTTCCCGTGCCTTGTGCAGAGTCACGAAACGGGCTTCGGACAGTTCCTCGTCGTGCGGGCGCAGTTCCTCAGCGGCGTCGAGGGTTCCGCCATCGAAGATGAACGCGATCTGGTCATCCCACGGGCCGTGCGGTGCGACCCAGTCCACGACCAGCAGTCCGCGTACGTCGATGTCCCTGCCCAGTTCCTCTCGCAGTTCCCGCCTGACCGTCTCCTCCGGGGGCTCATTCGCCTCGGCCATGCCGCCCGGCAGATCCCAGCCCGGCTTGTAAGTCGGGTTCACGAGCAGCACGCGTCCAGATGGATCGCGAAGGAGCACATCCGCCGCGACGCGCTTACGGGCCTGCTTGGCGTTGCCCTCGGCGAGGTACGCGTTCCAGGCGTCGGGGTCGGCGGGTGTGGGCCTCATGCAGGGATCCCTCCCCTGGGCGTGATGATGTCGGCGAGCAGCAGCATTCTCGCGCGCCGCGCGTCGTCGAACCGCGTCAGGTACTCCCGTACCGGCCGGTACCCCGTGTGAGGCTCCAGAAGTCGGCGAAGGTCGTCGAGTTGGTGTGCGACACGGATCGATCCCAGGGTGGGGCTTGTGCTGAGCAGATCGTGACCGACGCTCACTGCGGCGTCGAGGTCCCTCCGGAGCACGTGGATGCCGGCGAGGGTGATGCGGCTCAGGGCCAGAGAACGAGCCCGGCCCTCCTCCCGGAGCCGAACCGCGTCCTCAGCTTGTGTCAGCGCCTCTTCATACTGCTCCAGGTCGCGCAGTATCAGCGCCGATTCGCTGGCCAGCGCAGCCGCGTCGAAAGGGCTCAGCCACGGGTGCTCGTAGTCCGCGGGGGCATCCAGCGCGCCGAGGGCCTGTTCGAGGGAACGGGCGGGCGGCTGGCACGTACTGAGATACGGCGGCCAGGGCACGAGCGCGCATGGTGTGCAGCCGGGCCGTCAGGGCCGGGATTCTCGGTCCTTGGCCGACGAAGTCGAGACCGGCCTGTGCCCAGTGGGCCGCTCGGGGTGCGTCTCCGGTCTGTAGCGCCAGGTGGCTGCTGCTGGCGGCTACATGGGCGGCAAGCGGCAGGTCACCGGACGTACGAGCGAGGGGAAGCGCTCGGGCGAAGTGGCGTGCGGCGAGGTCGTCCTGGCCCGAGTCGTGGGCCATCCAGCCGGCCATCTCGGTCAGGGCCGCCGCTGCCGCGAAGATCTGCGGCCCGCTGCCGGCGTCGACCAGGCGCGCGGCGACCCGGTCGCCGAGGTGCCGCACGACCGCCCCGTACAGGCGTCCTCCGCCGGTCTGACGGTCGGCGGTACGGAAGGCGTCCATCGCGGCAAGGTCGTCCGCGTCCGGCGGTAGATCCACGTCCTGGCGCTGCGCCTCGACAGTCGGCGGCTCCCAGGCTCGTCGGGCCAGTCCTAGCAGGTGCCCAGGGATGTGGAAGGCGTCCGCGATCTGCTCGAACAGCGTCAGCTTCTCCACCCGGCTCTTGCCGTTCATGTAGTCGTAGAGCCGCCCCTGGGTGATCTCGACGGCGGACGCGAGACGCCGGGTGCTGACACCTCGGTGATTGAGGAGGCGGAACAGGGCGCCCATGTCACGTTCCGCACACGCCGCGAGCAAGCGAGCGTCATCAAGCATCCCCGCGACAATTTCGCGCGGGTCCGTTGTCTGGCGGTCCATCGGCCGTCCCCCTACTGCGCGTTGGCTCGATGCTACGTGCAGCAGCCGCTGGGTGACTCCATCTCGAGGTCACCTCTCGGAGTCTCCTGCGGTTCCGTCAACGTCGTTGACTGGTTATCAGCCGTCGGGCCGGGCCAAAGATTTCCCGCGCTCAGCGGCATGGAGAGAGCCCGGCCCTGAGTCCCCGACAGGGCCGGGGCCCCACCCCAAGGAGATGGCTCCGTGACGATGACCGCCGCCGAACCGAACGCGACCGGCCTGCCCGGGTACAGCGAGACTATGCAGTGCGAGGCCGAGTCCGTCGGCCGTGCTCGGCAGCTTGTCGCGGCGGCGCTCAGCATATGGGGGCTCGGCGACCTCGCAGACAGGAGCACGCTGATCGTCTCCGAGCTGGTTGCCAACGTCATCAAGCACACCCGGTGCCGCCTGGTCCACGTCGCGGTATGGCGCCTCACGGACGACTCGGTTCGGGTCGCGGTCGTCGACGGGTCTCGCGATATCCCGAGGATGGCTTGCTCCAGTGACGACTCCGAGGACGGCCGCGGTCTGGTACTTGTCGATGTCCTGAGCGATCGCTGGAACTACGAGTGCCAGCGTTCCAGCAAGATCGTCTGGGCGGAGCTGGGTCTCAAGGCCGAGGAACCCAAGCAATGAGGTGGCCAACGGGTGCTCCTCGCATCGCCCTGCGGCTTCTTCCCGAAGGCGAGCTGACCCGGAATACGCATCCGGAGGCATGCGTCGAAGTCTCCTTCGGCCCCTTACGGCCGTCCGACGAACCGGACATGGTGATGGTCCCCGCGCCTCTGCGTATCACTCCCGCTGACCTTGTTCGGCTCCGCGTGGAGGCGGAACTGGTGTTGGGGGAGATCCGCGTCGAGGTCATGAGAGCGGAGATCGCCTGGGAGAAGGCGCTCGGCGGGTGGTACGAGGAGGGGCGCGCCGCGGTCGAGTCCCGACAACCCGACACGGCACTCCTGGTCCGGGTCCTGGAGGGCCTTCACAAGAAGGATCTTGTGCCCACGTAGTTCCCACACGCTCTGCCCAGCCAGGGGAAACGGCATACGGTCGGCCGGAATTGTCCGGTGTCCTTTCCCCGAGGACCGTCACGCACCGCTGAGATCACACGCCATCACGCTGACAAGGAGACGCATGCTCAGTTCCGGGCCAGCCCCCATGCCGCTGCGAATAGGAACCTAGGGGTGGACGGGGGCCGACGCCTGGATGCGACCGCCGCGATGCCCGGGCCGGCGCGGTCATGCGCGCCGCGTCGGTCCGGTTGACCGCACGGTCACCTCCCCGGTGCCCCGGCAGGGTGAGGTGACTACGACTGACATCGGACAGGGAATTCAGGAACAACTCTGTGCCTCAGAGACGCGCTCCGCGGCTCCGAGGGTCACCGCGAGCGGGCGGCCAACGGGTCTCTGCTCTTCATTTTCCACTGGCAGCCGGGCACGGTGCTGTGCCTGGCGGAGGAGTGTGCCGTGATCAAAGAGGGATTACACGAGTTCGTCGAAGGCCGTGACGTGGTGGTGCCGTACCGGGGCAAGTACGCGGTCAAGACGCCGGACGTCTTCGCCCGGGTGCGTGAGGGATGGGCCCGGGTCGGGCTCGACCCGGCGTCGGCATATCTACCGATGCGGGTGGAGATGGAACTCACCACCAAGTGCAACGACTCCTGCGCGCACTGTGGAATGGGTGCCCTTCCGTTGGCTGAAGGGCGGACGCTCACCAACGCGCAGATCCGCTTCTTGCTGGATCAGTTCACTTCTATCGGTCTTCCGTCCTTGGCGATCACTGGCGGAGAGCCGTTCACGGCGTGGCGGGCCCTGCTGATGATGCTGGAGGGAGCCCGGGAGCGCCGGATCGACATCTCGAAGCTGACGACGAACGGGTGGTGGGGCACACGGGCGCGGTGCGGGCCGGTGTTCGACCGCTTGGAACATGCGGGGTTCCTGGAATCGCGGCTGTTCGTACCCCTGCTGATGCTGTCGGTGGGCGAGCAGACCACACCACTGAACAACGTCGCGCGCATCCTGCACCACGCGGTCGGCCGCTACAGCGACCGGGAGTTGAACGTAGCGGTGTCCTCGCTCGCCGATCCGACCACCCGCGACCATCGGATCGATGAGCTGATCGCCGTGTACGAGAAGGCGTACGGGACCTTCCCGCACGACCGCGTGCATTCCACGATGCGGGTGTACCTGAACAACAAGCGCCTGGACTCGCAGGGAGAGATCAACCGGCCCGGCCACACTCCGGTCGCGCGGTGGATGGACCGCTGTTTCGACTGCTTCGCGCCCACCGTCGGCGCGTACATCCTGCCGACCTCTCTGCTCAAGCAGAATGGGGACTGGTACACCTGCGCGGCATTCAATGTGCCGGAGAAGCTGACGTTCGGGAACCTCTTGCGTGAGCGCGCGACGGACGTCATCGGCCACGCCAACCGGTCCGCCTACGTGGCCCGAGTGCGGGCCGGCCACGGGCTGAAGGCGCTGCACGATGTCGTACCGCGCTCGGTCACGGAGCAGACCCCCTGTACCAGCTTCTGCGACTCCTGCACGCTGCTCATCGACCGCTTCGACAAGGAGACCGGGCAGGTGACCGGGCGCAGCAGCCCGGTCCCACTGATCCCCATCGCCGCGCTGCTCTCCCGTGGGGACGCCACGGCGGGAGCAGGAGGCGGAGCGTGAGTGACCGGACCGCGATGTTCGTCGTAGAGGCCCTCGCCTCGATCACCGGCCGCCCGCAGGAGGCATGCAGGCAGCCCGACGCCGTACTCGAACACGATCTCGGCGTGGACAGTCTCGCGCTGCTCGAAGTGGTGGAGACCCTCCAAGAGCGACTGCGCATTACTGTCCCGGACGAGGTGACCGCCCGTGTCCGAACGGTCGCAGACTTGCAGGATGCGGTGCGACCTCTGGACACCGCATCCGCGTCTACGACCCCGAAGGACACAGCCTCATGAGCGAACGCGTCATCATGCCCCGAAACCGCGGCTTCCTTTTCATTGACTCCCACCCCGCGGGCTGCGAGCGAGTGGTGAAGGACATGTGGCAGGCCGCCGCCCCACCGGTCCCCGTTCCGGACAGCGCGCCCGTCGCGCTCATCATCGGATCGTCCGCTGGGTACGGGCTGGCCGCCACCATCGCCGGTCTGGCACGGGTCGGCATCCGGGGCATCGGTGTCAGCTTCGAGAAGGCGCCCGAGCGGCGCACCGGGACCGCCGGCTGGTATCGCACCACCGCCACCGCGGAACTCGCCCGTCAGCACGGCCGCGACATGGTGTTCCTCAACGGTGACGCGTTCTCGGACGCGATGAAGGACCAAGTCGCCGAACTCATCGAGCAGCGCTTCAGCGGACGGCTCAACTATCTCATCTACTCGGTGGCCGCCCCACGCCGTACCGATCCCGACACCGGTGTCACCTATGCCTCCGTGCTCAAGCCGATCGGTGAGGCGTACCGGACGAAGACCCTCGTCTTCGACGGCGGCGGAGAACCGGAGGTGAAGGACGTCGAAACGCAGCCGGCCGCAGGCGACGACATCGACCAGACGATGGCCGTGATGGGCGGGGCCGACTGGGAGCGGTGGATCAACCACCTCGCCGATCGGCGCCTGCTCGCAGACGGCTTCACCACGGCCGCACTCTCGTACATCGGCTCCACACTGACCGGCGCGATCTATCGGCAGGGCACCATCGGCGCCGCCAAGACCCACCTCGAACAGACCGCGCGCACGCTGGACGAGCGCCTGGGCAAGCTCGTCGGCGGCCGGGCGGTGACCTCTGTCAACGCGGCGGCCGTCACCCAGTCCAGCACCGCCATCCCCGGAATCGCCCTCTACGTGGGGCTGCTGCACGGCGTCCTCGGCGACGCGATGGTGCCGCCCATCACCCAGCTCGCCGAACTGTGGGACCAGCTCACCGGATCCCGCCCACTCGACCTGGACGACGAAGGCCGCGTACGCCTCGACACCTGGGAACTCGACCCCGGCGTCCAGGCCGCCGTCGCCGAACGGTGGAACACCGCCACCACCGAGAACATCACCGAGCTCGCGGACATCCGATGGTTCCACGCCGAGGTCGAACGGCTCTACGGCTTCGCCGTGCCCGGCATCGACTACACCCAGCCGGTCGAGACCGATGTCCCCTGGCCCGACCACACCCCCTGACACCCCCTGAGGAACGCCATGCACGAACCGTCCCACGGCACACTCATCTCCTGGCAGCAGGTGCTGGAAGCGAAGCTCCTCCGCCTCGCCGCTGACACGCAGTTCACCGCCCGGATCAGTGAGCCGCACGTGCACCAAGCGGCCGTCGCCTACGTGACCCGCCCGAGCAAGAGGCTGCTCGGCATGGCGTTCCTCCACGCCGCACACATGCTCAGCGCCGACCAGTACCGCTTCCGCGACCTCGTCGCCGTCGCGGCCGCGCTGGAAATCCGGCACGGCGCGATCCTCCTCCACGACGACATCGTGGACGGGGACACCCAGCGCGGCGGTCACCCCACCGCTCACCACGCCCTCCGGAACTCGTTCGGCACAGAGGCAGCGAGCGCCGCCCTCCTCGCCGGCGACATCCTGGCCGGCATGGCGCCCCTGCCCATCCTGCGCTCCGGTCTGCCGGGCTCCGTACAGTCCCGTCTGTGCGAACTGTTCCAGGCGAACACGGCCCTGGTCGCCGCGGGACAGATCGAACAGCTCCACCTGGACGTGCGCCGCGAACCCAACACGGTCAGCGAGGACGAGATTCTCCGTATCCACGCCGGGCAGTTCGCGCCGTACCTGATGTGCTCGATCCACCTGGCCAGTGCGCTGGCCGGCCTCGGCGACACCACGCTCGCGCGGATCACCGAGGCCGGAGTCCCTCTGTGCCAGGCGTTCCAGGTACAGAACGACCTCGCCGGATACACCGAACTCGCGCGGGTCCTCACCAGCGATCCGGAAACCGAGTCGGCCCTGACCCTCGCGAACACATCCGATCTGGCGCGGCGGCGCCGGACCGTACTGGTCCGAGCCGCCCTCAACCGGCTCCCCAGGGCGGGTCATTTGCAGCTCACCGCCTACCTGGACGGCGCCGACACCGATCTCCTCACGGTCATCAGACTGATCGAGGCGTCCGGCGCCGCCGAGCACTGCACGGCGCTCATCACCAACCTGCAAACCCAGAGCCGGAAGAACATCAGCAACGATCCGGAACTCCCGTCAGAGACGCGGGCCGCACTCACGACGACCTGGGACTACATGAACGCGCTGTACGACCCGGCCTCGCCCACCAGCCGGCTCTACCTCGAAGCGCGGACAGACCTGATCCCCACGGCCTAAAGGATGACGCCCGGAGCGATGTAGCCATACCTCGATGCCGAGGTGGTCCATGCGTGTGTCCTCGCCTGGTTCGCCTTCGACGAGTACGAGTTTGAGCGGCGGCTCGGCGATGGCGAAGTTGGCGTAGCCGTCGCGGAGTTTGGCGGGTTCGGTACCGAAGAGGTCGGTGGAGAAGGCGATGGAGGCAGCGAGATCGGGGACGCGGAGGGCGAGCTGTACGCGGGACATGACGATCCCCCTTCTGGGGTGTGAGGGGGTCAGCCGCCGCTCGACGGGGCCGGGGCGCCGATCTGGAGTGTGGCGGGGGTGGCGCAGCAGCCTCCGCCGTTGCCGTCCGTTGCGGACGTGGCGGGTTCGTCGAAGAGGCCCGCACCGCCGCAGACGCCGCTCTCCGGCAGGGTCAACTCGACGCGTTCGGCCGCCTCGTGGTCCCCGGCGAGTGCGGCGGCGATGGAGCGGACCTGCTCGTAGCCGGTCATGGCGAGGAAGGTGGGGGCGCGGCCGTAGCTCTTCATGCCGACCACGTAGACGTCCTGCTCCGGGTGTGACAGTTCCTTGGCGCCGTGCGGGTAGACGGTGCCGCAGGAGTGGACGTTCGGGTCGATCAGCGGTGCGAGTTCGACCGGTGCCTGGAGCCGTTCGTCCAGGCCGAGGCGCAGCTCTTCGAGGAAGGTCAGGTCGGGGCGGAAGCCGGTCAGGGCGATGACCTCGTCGACCGGGTCGAGACGGCGGCCGTCCTCGGCGGTCAGGACCAGCTGTTCGCCGTTGTCCGAGATCTCCGCTGTACGGAACCCGGTGACCGCGTCGGCGTATCCGTCGTCCACGGCCGCCTTGGCGGCGAGGCCCAGCGCGCCGCGGGCGGGCAGTTCGTCGGCCTCGCCGCCGCCGAAGGTGGAGCCGCTGATGCCGCGTCGCAGGATCCATACCGCGTGTGTGCCGGGGGCCTCTTTGGCGAGGTCGGCGAGGTGGGCCAGGGCGGTGAAGGCGGAGGCGCCGGAGCCGATGACGGCTGTGCGCTTGCCCGCGTACCGGGCCCGTACGGCTGAGGACTTGAGGTCGGGGACGCGGTAGGAGATCCGGTCGGCCGCCGTGCGCTCGCCGAGTGCGGGGAGTCCGTCGCCGCCGATGGGGCCAGGGGTGGACCAGGTGCCGGAGGCGTCGATGACGGCGCGCGCGGTGATCCGTGCCTCGGTGCCGTCCGGGTGGATGAAGTGGACGGTGAAGGGCTGCTGCTCGCGGTCGGCGTCCACGACGCGGTCGCGGCCGAGGCGGGATACGCCGGTGACGCGGGCGCCGAAGCGGACCCTGGTGCCGAGGGCATCGGCGAGCGGCTGGAGGTAGAGCGCGGCCCAGTCGCCGCCGGTGGGGTAGCCGGCGCCGTCGGGAGCGGTCCAGCCGGTGGGGGCGAGGAACTTCTCGGCGGCCGGATCGACCACCTCGGCCCAAGTGGAGAAGAGCCGTACGTGACTCCATTCCCGTACGGCGCTGCCGGCGCTGTCCCCGGCCTCCAGGACCAGCGGCACGATGCCGCGTTCGACCAGGTGGGCGGCGGCGGCCAAACCGACCGGGCCTGCTCCGATCACCACGATGGGCAGGTCGCCGGCGGGCGCCTCGGTCATCGGCACGGTCACGGTGACTCCTCTTGTTTCGACATCTGTCGATGGCTTGCGCTGCCAGGCTTGCACCTGATTCGACAAGTGTCAACATAGGCATTTATCGAATCAGGAAGACTCGCCGTGGAACGTATCGACGTCACGGTTATCGGCAGCGGGCGGTCCGGGCTTGCCGTCGCGAACGCCCCGCGCCTGCATGGACCGGAACCGGTGGCGCTCTGACGGCAGCGGTGCGAGACGGACCCTGTGAGGCTGGTTCGACGTGTGTCAACATAGACGTATGTCGAATACCAAGGTGCTGCCGATGGCCGAGCCGGAGGTGGCGCCGTGCTGCCCGCCGCTGTCCGAGCGGGCGCTCACGGCCGAGGAAGCGGTGCGCACGGCCGCGATGTTCAAGGCCCTCGGCGACCCCGTAAGGCTGCGGCTGTTCTCGCTGGTCGCCTCGCACGAGGGCGGCGAGGCGTGCGTCTGCGACATCTCCGACGTCGGGGTCTCCCAGCCCACCGTCTCCCATCACCTGAAGAAGCTGCGCGAAGCGGGCCTGCTCACCTCCGAGCGGCGCGGAACCTGGGTGTACTACCGCGTCGCCCCGTCCGTCCTGGCGGCCATGGGCCAGCTGCTGAAACAGCCCGCGGCGTGAACACCGGCGTCGATGTTCATCCGTGTTCATCCGTGACCCTTGACGGCGTTCACCTGTGACCCTTGACGGCCGCACACGCCGACCAGGTGCCGGCGATCTGTCGAGCGGGCATCGAGCGCCTCGGCCCCGTCATCGTCCGACCGGCCGGTTGAGCAGTTCGGCGATTTCGCGGGCCGCGTCGCGCGCGGGGCGGCCGACGCCGATGAGGGTGGCGGAAGCCGGGCCGGTCCAGTCTCCATAGCCGAGCAGGTGCAGGCGCGGCTCGTTCGTGGCGCGGGTGCCCACCGTTTCGATGCGGCCGCGTGGTCCGCGGAGTCCGAGCGGCGCGAGGTGGGAGAGCGCCGGCCGGAAGCCGGTGCACCAGATGACGGCGTCAGCTTCTGCCGTCGTACCGTCGGCCCACTGGACTCCGTCGGTGGTGAGGCGGGTGAACATGGGCTGCGCCTTGAGGAGTCCGGCGTCGCGTGCTTCGCGTACGGGCGGTACGGCGACGATGTCGCCGAGGGAGGCGACGCCGCCGGTGTCGGCGGAGCCTTCGTCGAGTGCGCGGCGGCGGGCGGTCGCCGTGTCGAAGAGGGCGCGTCCGTCGATGTCGTCGGCGAGGAAGCGGGGCGGTCGCTGGGTGACCCAGGTCAGATCGGTGTGCGGGGCGAGGTCGGCGGCGATCTGGGCGCCGGAGTTGCCGCCGCCCACCACGACGACGCGCCGCCCGGCGAACTCGTCCGGGCTGCGGTACTCGACCGTGTGCAACTGCCGTCCCCGGTAGTCGCTTTGGCCGGGTACGGCGGGCAGGAAGGGCCTCCACCACGTGCCCGTCGCGCTGATCACGCAACGGGCAGCCCAGATACCCGAGTCGGTCTCCACACGTAGGCGCTCGCCGTCGCGGTGCACACCCCGCACCCGCACGGGGCGTCGCACCGGCAGTTCGTAGCGTCGTTCGTAGTCCGTGAGGTAGCCGACGACATGGGCCGCGTCCGGGTAGGTCCCGCCGGTCTGTACGGGCATGAGCCGGCCCGGAAGCGAGGAGTAGGCGGCAGGGGAGAACAGGTGCAGGGAGTCCCAGGCGTGCCGCCAGGCGCCGCCCGCCCGGGGCTGGGCGTCGAGGATGACGAAGTCCAGCCCCAGGCGGCGCAGGTGGTAGCCGGCGGCGAGTCCTGCCTGGCCGCCGCCGATCACCACCACGTCGGATGTCGAGGTCACCGGGTCGGGCCGCAGCGGTCAGCGCCCCGGCCTCGGCGCGGACCGTGCATCAGCACTCCCTCGCCGGGGTGGTGAGAGCCGCGGCGGCGAACTTCTTGCGCCAGGCCAGGGACACGTACACGAGCCCGATCAGGACCGGCACTTCGATGAGCGGCCCCACGACCCCGGACAGCGCCTGCCCCGACGTGACGCCGAAGGTGGCGATGGCGACCGCGATGGCCAGCTCGAAGTTGTTGCCCGCCGCGGTGAACGCCAGCGTGGCCGTGCGGTCGTAGGCGAACCCGAGCGTCTTGCCGAGCAGGAAGGATCCCGCCCACATGACGGCGAAGTAGACCAGCAGCGGGAGTGCGATGCGGGCGACGTCGAGCGGCTGGGAGGTGATCGTCTTCCCCTGGAGCGCGAAGAGGATGACGATGGTGAAGAGCAGGCCGTAGAGGGCCCAGGGGCCGATCTTCGGCAGGAACGTAGCCTCGTAGCCTTCGCGGCCCATCTTCTTCTCGCCGAAGCGGCGGGTGAGGAATCCGGCCAGCAGGGGGACGCCGAGGAAGACGACCACGTTCAGAGCGATCTTCCACATCGAGATGTCCAGGCTCTGACCGTCACCGAGGCCCAGCCAGTTGGGCAGCAGGTCAAGGTAGAGCCAGCCCAGCAGGCCGAACGCGATCACCTGGAATACGGAGTTGAGGGCCACGAGGACGGCGGCGGCTTCGCGGTCGCCGCAGGCGAGGTCGTTCCAGATGATGACCATGGCGATGCAGCGGGCGAGGCCGACGATGATCAGGCCGGTGCGGTACTCCGGCAGGTCGGGGAGGAAGATCCAGGCCAGCGCGAACATCACGGCCGGGCCGACGATCCAGTTGATGACCAGTGAGGACGCCAGCAGCTTGCGGTCGCCGGTGACCGAGTCGAGCTTGTCGTAGCGGACCTTGGCCAGGACCGGATACATCATGATCAGCAGGCCGACGGCGATCGGCAGGGAGACACCGCCGATCTCCACCGCGGCCAAGGCGTCGTTGAGTCCGGGGATCAGCCGGCCGAGGCCGAGGCCGAGCGCCATGGCGAGGAGGATCCACACGGCCAGGAAGCGGTCGAGGGTCGAGAGCTTCGCGACGACCGAGTCGTCTCCCGGCTCGGCGGGGGCTGTGGTGGTCGGTTCGGTGCTGGTCACGGACAGGCCCTCTTCGTGTCGGCCGCCTGGCTGGCACGGGCGGCCTTGGCCAGATCGGCGAAGGAACCTGCCACGGCTTCGATGACGTCCGGTCGGAGCTTGTAGTACGTGAAGCGTCCGCACGGTTCCGTCTCCACCACCCCGGCCTCGCGCAGCACGCGCAAGTGGTTGGAGAGGTTGGTCTGCTTGGCGCCGGTCTCCTCGACCAGGTGCGTGGTGCAGAGGGTCTCGTGGGCGAGCAGGGTCACGATCCGCAGCCTGAGCGGGTCGGCCAGCACCCGGATCAGTTCAGTGTCGACTGACGTCATCATGGACTGATACTCTCACATCAGTGGCGGCTGACGCCACCTGGTGCTGATGTCATGTGCGCCTGACTTCCGTCGTGAGACTCGCGAGACAAGAGAGACCGTCTGATGTCCGACAAGCCCTCTGTGCTGTTCGTCTGTGTCCACAACGCCGGCCGTTCCCAGATGGCCGCCGCCTGGCTGACCCACCTGGCCGGGGACCGCGTTGAGGTCCGCTCGGCGGGATCCAATCCGGGCGACGCGGTCAACCCGGCCGCGGTCGAGGCCATGGCGGAAGTCGGTATCGACATCTCCGCCGAGGTTCCGAAGATCCTCACCGTGGACGCCGTCAAGGAGTCCGACGTCTGCATCACGATGGGCTGCGGCGACACCTGCCCCGTCTTCCCGGGGAAGCGTTACCTGGACTGGACGCTGGACGATCCGGCGGGTCAGGGCGTCGAGGCCGTACGCCCGATCCGCGACGAGATCAAGCAGCGGGTGGAGGGTCTGATCGCCGAGATCGCGCCGGAGACGGCGGCATGAGCGCGATCCGGGACGTCATCGTCATCGGCTCGGGTCCTTCCGGCTACACGGCCGCGCTGTACACGGCCCGTGCCGATCTCAAGCCGCTCGTCTTCTGCGGCTCGGTCTCCGTCGGCGGCGCGCTGATGACGACGACCGAGGTGGAGAACTTCCCCGGTTTCCCCGACGGCGTCCAGGGCCCCGACCTCATGGAGGGCATGCGGGCTCAGGCCGAACGCTTCGGCGCCGAGCTGGTCGACGACGACATCGTCTCCGTCGACCTCACCGGGGACATCAAGAAGGTCACCGACAGCGCGGGGACGGTGCACCGGGCGAGGGCCGTGATCGTCGCGACCGGCTCCGGCTACCGCAAGCTCGGACTGCCCAGGGAGGAAGAGCTCTCCGGCCGGGGCGTGTCCTGGTGCGCCACCTGTGACGGATTCTTCTTCCGTGACCGGGACATCGTCGTGGTCGGGGGCGGCGACACGGCGATGGAGGAAGCCACGTTCCTCACCCGCTTCGCCCGGTCCGTCACCGTCGTCCACCGGCGCAGCACGCTGCGGGCCTCCCAGGCCATGCAGAACCGCGCCTTCGCCGACGACAAGATCACCTTCGCCTTCGACACCGAGATCGCGGAGATCAAGGAGGAGGGCGGCATGCTCGCCGGGCTGGTGCTGCGCGACACCCTCACCGGTGAGACGCGGCGCCTCGACGCCACGGGCCTGTTCGTCGCCATCGGTCACGACCCGCGTACCGAACTGTTCACCGGGCAGCTCGACTTGGACGGCGAAGGCTATCTCAAGGTCGAAGCGCCCTCCACTCGTACGAACCTTCCCGGCGTCTTCGCGGCGGGCGACGTCGTCGACCACACCTACCGCCAGGCCATCACCGCCGCCGGCACCGGCTGCGCCGCCGCCCTGGACGCCGAACGGTACCTGGCCGCCCTCTCCGACGGTGGGCCGGCCGAGCCGGAGAAGGCGGCGGCCGCGGTCACCGTCTGATTCCCACCCGCATCCGCAGGAGGGGGCAAAGCGATCGCCGCCGAGCACGGCGGCAGGATCGAGATCGTCAAGCTCAACATCGACGAGAACCCGGCCACCGCGGCCAAGTTCGACGTCATGACCGCCACCGTACCGGCCCTCACCGCAGCCGGGACGCGGCCGGGGGGGCCGACGGGCCCGGTCACCACGGTGTCGGTCTTGAACTCGATCTGCTCGAACGGAACGGCCAGGCGCAGGCCGGGGATCCGCCGCAGCAGTGTTTCGAGCACGATCTTCGGCTCCAGTCGCGCCAGTTGCCGGCCGACGCTCGTCGCCAGGCACCACGGTGCGCGCCGGTCCCCGCCAGTGTGGCGCCCACAAAAGCCCGTCGTGACATAGGCGTTGACGTCATGACCGCACGCTGTCAGCGCAAGTGCGCCCGAGCATCGAGGTTGCCCCCGGATCGATCACCCGACAGTAAGGTGAGACGGTGACCCCTATACCGGAAAACTCGCCGCCGCCGATCGGCGATGACGACCGCGATACGGCCGTGCAGCGCCTGCAGGACGCTTACACCGAAGGGCTCATCTCGCACGAGGAGTTGGACGAACGCCTGCACCATGTGCTGACCGCCACGGCGCGGAGCGAGCTGGTGTCGGCTCTGGCCACACTCCCGGAGGAGCGTCCGGGCACCACGTCAACGATCGCCGCCGCGGGCGGACGGATCCTGCGGCGCGGCGTGTGGCGGGTACCCCGGATCCTCAAGGTGGAGTCCGCGTTCGGAAGGGTGCGCCTGGATCTGTCCCGGGCGGTCATCGAGCATCCGACAGTCGACATCGAGTTGCAGCTCGGCACCGGCAGGGCCAAGATCACGGTGCCTCGCGACGCGGTCGTCGACGTCGAGGGTCTGCACACTGGGTGGAAGGACCTGCGTTACAAGGCCCGGCGTTCCCGGCCCGGCGGGCCGAAGATCCGCATCTCCGGGACCATGGGATTCGGACGTTTGACGATCCGCCACGCCCGGCGTTGACGCTTCATCCGAGGTGCCCTTCCGGGACGGGTCATGCCGGCGTCCTGTGCCCACGGGCGTGAGATCGCGCCATGGCTGTGCTGCATCCGGCCCAAGTAACCGCAGGTCAAGTCCTGGGACGCGCGTGCGGTGGCGTGGCGGACGCGGTCGGCTGGTACATGGCGTGGCGAACGGGTGGTCTATCGGGTGCGGACCGGTGTTGTGATGTGCCCGTGATGCCTGGTGGAGCATTGTCTGCTTCGCGGGGTTCTTCCTTGCGTTCACGTGCAGGCCACAACGATTCGTGTGAGGCGGATACAGATGCCGGACTCTCTCCCGGGTGCTCGTTGGCACGGTGCCCGCGATCGTACGCCCCAACGGCCGGGGCTGCGACGCCTGATCGGCGGTTCGATCCTCGCGGGGCTGATGGTCATCAGCTCTGCGGTCGGCCTGCCCGCGAACGCCTCGTCCGCCGGCCCGGCGGCCGGCGCGTTCCACGAGCGGGCCGTCGTGTTCGTGGCCGACACCTACCACAACCGGGTGGTGGCGGTCCGGGGGCACGGCGACGGTGCCCATGAGACGGTGAGCGATCGTCTCGACCTCCCGAACGGCGTCGCCGTCGACGAGCACGGGACCGTGTACGTGGCGGACACCAGGAACAACCGCGTCGTCAAGGTCACGCCCGACGGAAAGCAGACTCTCGCCGTCACCGGGCTCTCCTCGCCGTACGGCGTCGCCTTGGACCGGCAAGGCGACCTCTACGTCGCCGACACCGGCAACCACCGCGTGCTGAAGGTGGACCGCGACGGCCGGAAGACCGTTTTTGCCTCCGGGTTCGACAGCCCGACCGGGGCCGTGGTGGACCGTAACGGCGACGTCTACATCGCCGACCCGTACAACTACCGAGTGGTCCGTGTGCCGTCGGACGGTTCACCCCAGCGCGTCATTCCCGTTCCCGGTCTCGCCGATCCGACGAGCCTGGCCCTGGACGGCAGAGGACACCTGATCGTCGCGGATCCGTACAACAGCCAGGTCCTCAAAGTTCCGGTGCGGGGCGGGACAGCGGTGACAGTCGGCAAGGGCCTCGCCTTCCCGACGGGCGTCGCGGCGGACACCGAAGGCAACGTGTACATCGCCGATTTCAACAGGAACGAAGTCATCAGGGTTCCTGCCGACGGAGGGCCGCAACACACGATTCCCGGTGACTGGTTCGCCCCGTACGGGCTGGCGGTTTCACCGAGCCCGCTGTACGGCTCCGGGCGGGAGCACTGAGCCCGACCCAGCGCCGTTCATCATCGCCATGGCACGGGACGTGCCGTCAACTCCGCAACGAAGGTAGAGCATGCACTTCACCGGTCGGCACCGCAGCAGCGGTGCGGCAGCCCTGATCTCGGCGGCGGCGCTTCCGCTGCTGCTCCCCCACGCCGCACACGCCGGACCTGGCACGTCGGGTCAGGAGCAGACAGTGGTCTGCACCTCTCCGACGAACCAGCCCCTGGCCACGCGCCTCGCCCGCGAACTGGTCAAGGACCAGGAAGGCGGCCTGGAGACGCTGTCGTTCGCGGTGTGGGACCGGCGGACCGCTCTCGTCTGTACCCAACGCCCCGACCGGCACTACGACTCCGCGAGTGTGGTGAAGGTGACGGTGATGGGCGCGGTGCTGCGACGCGCCCAGGACGAAGACCGTGCCCTCACCCCGGAGGAAGCGGAAGACCTCCGGCTCATGATCACCGTCTCGGACAACGATGCCACCACCCGGCTGTGGAACAGCCTGGGGCGCGAGCGCCTTCAGCGCTTCCTCAACCTCTCGGGAATGACGAACACGGTCCTGGGCACCAGTTGGGGCCTGACGCAGGTGACCGCCGCCGACGAAATGCGCCAACTGAACGTCTTCACCGTCGACCCGGACGTCCTCACACCGGCGAACAAGCGGTACGGCCGGACGCTGATGAGCCAGGTCGTACCGAGCCAGCGTTGGGGAGCCCCGTACGGCGCACCGAGCGATGTGCACGTGGAAGTGAAGAACGGCTGGCTCCAACGGGCCACGCACGGCTGGCGCGTGAACAGCCTCGGGATCTTCTCCTCCCCGGACGACCTCTACCAGATGACGTT
Organism: Streptomyces scopuliridis; assembly: GCF_042790125.1. Lineage (GTDB taxonomy): Bacteria > Actinomycetota > Actinomycetes > Streptomycetales > Streptomycetaceae > Streptomyces > Streptomyces scopuliridis_A. Next base: position 4,054 of record NZ_JBHTZS010000041.1, on the reverse strand, counting down.
CCTCAGCGAGGACAACCCCACCATGTCGTACGGCATCAACGCGATCCAGAAACTGGCCTGGCGGATCCACCGGACGCTGAACACCACGCCGGGCCACGAGAACGGCACCACGCATCCCTTCGAGGGCGGCTACCAAGGCAGCGAGGTCGGCGACGGATCCGAGGTCGACGGCAAACGGCCCCCTGGTGGGGCGGCGCCCGCGCGTCCATGACGTAGCGCGGAGGCTCGCGGATCCCGATCTGTCCCGGGCCGGCGTGTACCGCACCGCCGGCCCGGGACGGCGGCCTCGCCAGCCCGGGCCGCCTGCTCACTCCGCGCGAACAGCACGCGCCGACATGCTGCGCATGGCGTAATGAGCCGCTCCCGCGGCCTCCCGGGTTCACGTTGTGCGGAGACGGTGACCGGCATGAGTGGCAGTGAGGAGGTGGCGAGGCGGGTCATGGACGAGAAGAGGGTGGATCGGTCGGAGGGTTTCGGTGAGCGGCTGCTCGGGCTGCTGCTGGATCGGGCGCGGCTCATGCCGCCGCAGCTGATCGCCCCGTTGATCGCGGAGGAGGTGGCCCGGATCGGTGGCCGGGACGTCTCCATCCTGCTGCAGGACTACGCGCAGGAGGTGCTGGTGCCGCTTACGGGCAGGAAGTTGCACGTCGGCCAGCCCGAGCCGATGGCCGGATCCCCCGCCGGCCGGGCCTTCCTGAGCGCGGACGTCGTCGAGGTGCCACAGGCGCACGGCGGCGTCCGGATGTATCTGCCGCTGATGGACGGTAGCGACCAGGTGGGGGTGATGGCTCTGACCCTGGACATCGTCGGTGACGACGACCGGCGTCTGCTGCGCAGGCTCGCCGGTCTGGTCGCCGACATGCTGGTCACCAAGAACGCCTACACCGACCTGTTCTTCCTGGCCCGGCGCCGGGAGCCGATGAGCGTGTCCGCGGAGATCCAGTGGAGCCTGCTGCCGCCGCTGACGATGACCGTGCCGCAGATCGCGGTGGCCGGCATCCTGGAGCCCGCCTACCGGGTCGCCGGCGACAGCTTCGACTACGCCCTCAACGACAACATCCTGCACCTGGCCGTGATCGATGCGATGGGCCACGGCCTGGACGCCGCCGCGATGGCGACCATCGCCATCGGCGCCTACCGGCATGCCCGGCGTGTGTTCGTCAGCCTGGCCGAGAAGTACGCCTTCATGGACGACGCCATCTCCCGTCAGTTCGGTCCCGACCACTTCGTCACCGCCCAGCTGATGCACGTCAACATCGCCACCGGTGAACTGGAGCTGGTCAACGCGGGCCATCCCGCGCCGCTGCTGATCCGCGACGGCCGGGTCGTGCGGCAGTTGGAGAGTGCGACGACGCTGCCCGTCGGCTTCGGCGGCGAGGAGCCCCGGATCCGGGAACACCTACTCCAGCCGGGCGACCGGGTGCTGTGCTACAGCGACGGCATCATCGATGAACACGTCACCGGCGGCGCGCCGTTCGGCGAGGAACGCCTCATCCGCTGCGTCAACCGCCTGGGAGAGGAGCCGTCACAGGGGGTGCGGGCGGATCTGCGCCAGCTCTCCCACACCCTGAAGAGGGAACGGGGCGGACGCACCAGCGACGACGCCACCCTCTTCATGATCGAGTGGCACGGCGGCGCCGCCGACCACCTCGCGGTCCTTGACTGAGTGACCTCGACGTCAACCGCATCCGGTCTCCCGGGGGTCACACGTGCTCGGAATTCGTGCGTGTGGCCGCGAAACCGCTCACTACACGATTCCAGTTGCAGGGCGAAGGGGCACGGTGCCTCCGGTCCCCTTGAGCGAGCGGGAGTGGTCGAGCGTCTGCCGGGCGGCACCGACCCGTTGTTTGAGACGGACCCGACATTTGGCCGCGACGTGGTGAGCCGGTCCGAGGGGAGGCCGGAGTTACCCCTTACGAGCCTGCGGAGTCGACGTTCCCGGCTCGTGTGGCGGCAGCCGCCTCCAGGAGGGGCCAGCCGTCGACCTCCACCGCCCGCCGCTCCCCCGGCTGCCACCCGCGGGCCGTCACCGCATCGAGCAGCGCCCGGACGGCTCCCGGTTCATGCAGGTTGAGCGAGCCGCCCCGGACGTACCCCACGTCCCCGGAGCCCAAGGGGAAGCCGCCCGGGACGTATCGGCCCGGCCCCTGCACGAACACAATGCGCAGCGGGCCGCCGGTGCCGGCCGGCTGCGGGTACAGCGTGAGCGTCTCGCGGCAGTCCGCGGATGCGCCGCTGTCCAGCACGCGGTGGCTGTGGCGAAGCGTCCACAGATACTCCCGCCCGTCGGCGACCAGTCGGCGGGGCTTCTTCGGATGGCGGGGCATGGAACCGAGGGTACGTGGCCTGCGCCGAGCCACCGCACGGAGGCGTCAATCCTGATCTCGCTGGTGCTGTCGCTGTTGGTCCCGTGCTCCTGAGCCGGACCAGACAGCGAGGTCACCGCCAGGCAGCGAAACGAGCCGCCATCCTTGTGGCCCCGTGATCTGCCACGCTTCGAACGATGGGTCGCCCGGACAGGTCAGATGCGTACCGTCGTCGAACACCATCCGCAGGCCACCGGACTTGAAGGCGACCAGGGACAACACTGTCGCCCCGAACAGCGGGAGGGCCGCACCCACATCCTGAGACTCCGGGGCGAGAAGCACGTCGAGATCGGCATGGACCGACCCGGACGAGAGTCGCGTCGGCCCTTCCAGTACGACTTCCCAGCCTGAGTCGAGGGTCAGCGTCAGCTGGAAGTCGACGCTGATCCTGGTGACGGTCAGGTCGCGGAGACTCAGGACCCAACGGTCCTCGTGCTCGCTCATTGCTTCCACGGTGTTCATACGAAGGCTCGCCCGGTCCCGCGCTGACAAGATGGGGCAGCTTGAGGAACGTGGATCACTGAAGTTCACGGACGCCGTGCCAGGAAGACGAACTCCCTTCCTGGGCGGTCGGGCGCATCGCGAACCCCCTCCACCACGTATCCGTACGCGATCAGGTCCTGCTCAACTTCCTCTCGCTCCCGGAAACGCAACGTCGAATCCGATGTGAGCACCTGTCCGTCCGCTGCGAACCGGTAGGTCCAGCGGAATGTCACGAGGGGCAAGCTCACCTCGACCAGTTGGACCCAGCTCTCGACGGAGCCGACGCCTGGGATCTCCGTCACGCGGTAGGAGTTCTCACGGGTCCACTCTTCCCAGGCGCGTTGGTCGGGGTCGCGGGTCTCGAAGATCAGATGCCCGCCGGGTCGTAGTGCTTCGTAGGCTCCCCGCAGCGTCTTCTGCCACGTATGCGGGTCGGCGATGGCCTGGGCGACGTTCGCTGTCATTGTCGCGAGGTCAACCTGGAGCGGGGGGAGATCTGTTGCCTCGCCGCAGATCCAGCGCACGCGCTCACTGCCCGGTTTGGCCCGAGCGACGTCGATGGACGCCAGGGCGGGATCGACGGCGACGACCTTGACCCCACGGTCCGCCAGGAGAAGGGCGAACACCCCTGTGCCGCAGCCGATGTCCAGCACCCGGTGTGCCCCGAACTCTTCTGTGATCCGCAGGTAGGTATCGAGATCGCTGCGATCGGGGGCGAGCGGATCGTAGATCGCGGCGAGCCGGGGATGCGCGAAGCAGTCATCAGCCATGCGGCCGAACGTATCAACCCGGCGTCGTTCGGATCGCGCTCAAGTACCGGATCGGCCGGGCTCGTTCGACGGCTGGTCCCTCGACTGGGCCCGCGGGCCCTGTGTTTGGGTCTGCGGACCCTGCGTTTGGGTCCGGGCCCATCCTTAGGCTGCTGTCCCTTGGGGGAACGGGCGGTGATGTTGGCGAGGAGAACAGATGAAGGGCTCCGGCAGGTTCCAGCTATGGCATGGGCATGATGAGAGGCGGAGCGGTCGGCGGCTTGGTGGGCTTGGAGACACAGGGCAGAGCGGGACCGAGTACGCCGCGATGGTCGGCGTGGTGTCCCTGGTCGTGGCGGCGATCGTCGGTCTGAGCGTGCCTGCCGACGAGGCGACCGGGCTGAAGAGCGCGGTGTGCCGAATACTTCACCCGCTCAGCGGGGCCGAGGCATGCTC
>NZ_JBHTZS010000040.1:0-70787 GCF_042790125.1 Streptomyces scopuliridis | reverse complement strand
GAGCGGGATATGACCCGGCAAGCCGGGTCATAGAGCACGAATTGCGCAAGCGCAATTCGGATTCCGGCGCAAGCGCCGGAATAGAATTCCGCAAGCGGAATTCAAAGGGCGTGGCAATTCGCGCAAGCGCGAATTGCTGGCACCCGCGCAAGCGCGGGTGCCAGGGCCGGCAGCAAGGGGAGGTGCATCACGTGCGAGCCTGTGTAGGGCTTGGGAATCCCAGCCACCACCCCCGCAACGAGAGTGACGGACCGTCGGTCTGACGGAGTGTCGGCCCCACCGTAGTGACGGGCTCCGCTGCGCTCCACCCTAACCCTCCCACCCTCGAAACCGGCCGCTGACGTTCACCAATACCCCGCCAGCATACACGTCAACCCGCCACAGAGAGGCGGAATGCATCGAGGCATCACCCGAGCGAGCGAACGCACAGGCGGCGTGATGCATCACAGGTAGCTGGTGTGTAGCGTTTGGGTTCTGGCCGCACCACCCCTGACCCCGACCACGATTCACTGGAAGAATTCAGAATTGCGCGGCCATGAATAGCTCAGCCACAGAACGGAAGCCCGATATGCGAACGCCGAAATTCAACGTGCGGAGGTACCGGAGCCGAATGGCCCCCAGGCCATTCGGCGGAACCGTCCACTGGCCCGGCCACGCTTCGGCTGTTGGATCGTCACGGCCGGCACCACCCGAGACTCAGAGCCGATGGTGCCCTCCACGACCCGCGCCGGAGCAGCCGAGCCGCACGCGAAGCCGCCTCAGCCACGGAGCAGCTCCGTGCGCGGCGGGGGAGGCCGGTGAGGGCCGGGCGGCGGTCGCCGGGGCGAGGGGCCAGGGGGTGCGCACCTGGTGGCTTTGGTGGCCGGTGCCGTCGGAGGCGGTGGCATCGACACAGGGCGAGGCCCTGGTGCGGCCCTCGCGCGCGCGTGCGTCTTAGGGAAAAGAGAGCACCTCGGGAAAACATGCTTTGACCTGCGGTTTTGCGAGAGGGGATGTGTCAGCCGCAACACATTGACCTGCGGAAATGTGCTCGCGGTGCCACACCGACACCCCTATTTGCCAACCCAGCTTGTACAAGTACGGATCGTTGCAGGTGGCGACGGACTCCCAGGGAACACGGCCCGAATCCGCTGTGTCGGCGTCGACACCAAAGCGCCACGCCAGCGTGTACAAATCTGCCAACTGAGCTTGAACAACTGCTAGTGTCCGCCGCGTACCCCGCAAGATCGAGGACAGGACCCCCGTCGATGCCACCCCAGCCCAAGCGCCCCTCCGCCGGCCGCGGCAAGGGCCGCATCGCCGCCGTTCCGCCCGGTGGTGACAGTGCCTTCCGCGAGACCCTGTCCTCCAGGCTGGGCAAGGACATCAAGCCGCCGACCCGCAAGCGGGCCGTGCAGCAGATGGACGTCAGCGTCCGGTACACGTACCGCGCGCCCCACGACATGTACGGCCGGTCCGGCTACAGCGTCGTCTCCAACGACTTCCTCGCCGACGTCCTAGCGGTGCTCATCGCGCAGCACGGCATGTCGCCGATCCAGTCCGCGGTCCTCCTGTGGTGCATTGGCCGGCAGCGCGAGGGGTGGCTGCGCGCCACGCACAAGAAGATCGCCGACAAGCTGGGCGTGGAGCGGTCGAACGTCACCCGGGCCATCGGCCGCCTGGAGCACTGGCACATGATCCAGCGCGTCGACAACGGGCTGATCTTCGTGAACCCGATGCTCGGGTTCGAGGGCAACGGCGACGTCCAGCGCGAGATCCTGGACGCGCTGCGAGACCCGAAGACCGGGAAGCTGCCCGAGGACGTCTTCCCCGCCCTCAACGCCCCGCAGCCGCCGCGCAGCGTGCAGCTGGAGCTCGGTGCCGAAGACGGGGAAGATGGAGTCGTCGACGAGGAGGGGCAGGCATGCTGATCCAGGCCAGCGCCGGTTTCGGAATGCTGTACCGGCTGGACCTCACCAAGGCCGCCATGGAGCTGCTGAGCGCCCTCATCGAGCGCCAGGAGCCCGGCGGCGAGGTGAACGCCTCCCAGGCCGAGCTGGGGGCCCGCGTGGGCCTGTCCAGAAACTCCGCGAACACCGCGATGTCGCTGCTGGAGAGCCGGAACCTCGTGCTGCGGCCCAAGGACCGCAAGTACCGGACCTACTACCTCCACCCCTACGTCGCCTCCTACGCCTCCCAGGAGGAGCTGGAGGAAGCGATCGAAGACGCCGCCGAGCGCATCGAGGCCGGCGAACTGCCCGACATCACCGCCCCGGTGTACGAGACCGCGCCGCCCAAGCGCCAGACCCAGCCGCTCCGGGCCGTCCGCGCCGCCGGGTGACATCGGCCGCCGCCCCGTCCGGGCGGCGATGACCAACCGTGAACTGTGCCCCTGCTGCAGACAGATGTGCGGCAGGGGCACACGTCTGCCCGAGCGGCGAGCACCCGGCGGCGAAGCGAGCGGTAGCACTGGGTAAACCGGTTCGTTCTGGTTCTCCAGAACAGCGCCGTAGGTCAGCAGGCTCCGGCTACGGCGCTGTATGCAGCAGCCGTGCATAGATCCCGCCCGGAACATCGCAGATCTGCGATCTTATGCAGCGCTGGGGCGGGCCCACCTTCGTACTGGAGCCCTCGGAGCAGCAGCCGGCGGCCGGTGCAGCACCCGTGCGGCGCCCGGCCCATGCAAATGCTGCGCTGCACCTCGGACACCGCCCTGCTGCACCCGGCGACCACCACCAGGAGCACGAGCAGCAACCGGGCAGCAGCACCAGGAGCAGCGGCTACAGCACGGTGCCGTGCAGGGCGCGCCGATCGCCCGACATCGCGTAGCGGCGGGCGGCGAGGCCGTGCTCAAGGGGCTCGCCGATCTGCTCGCACAGCAGCGCCAGGGCGCCGGTCGCCGCCTCGGTGTCGGAGAGGTAGGCCGGAGCGACTTCGAGCATCAGCTCACCGATCGCGTGGCTGCTGGCGGCGAGGTCGTCGACGACGCGGCGCAGCGCGGCGACGGTCGGGTCCGCCGGCGGATCGGCGGGCGGTGGTGGTGCGGTGCGGATGTCGCGGACGGCCTGGCGGACCACGGCGCGCACCGTGGGCTCATCGAGGGCCTGGAGGCCGCTGTGGGCGAGCGTGGTGAGTCGGCGGGTGATCAGCTCCGCGACGACGTCGGCGCGGCTGGAGACGGCGATCAGGGCGCGCTGGGACAGGCCGTAGTCGAGCGCGGCCGCGGCGGCCGGGTCGGTGTCTCGCGTGCGAGACGTCTCGGTGCCGACGGCGACCGCGCCGTGGATCGCCGCGAGGGAGCGGGCGACGTCCAGGAGCCGGTACGCCTGGGCGCGGCTGATGCCGAACTCCGCCCGGCAGTACGACTCCCAGCTGCTGTGCCCGAGGGGGAGCCAGACGCGGGCGGCGTGCGCGTCGCGGACCCGGGCGGCGAGCACCGCCACGGAGCGCTGGACGGCGTCCATCGCCTCGCGCAGCCCGGCCGTCATCTCCCAGGCGCGGGCCGCAGTCAGCGGCGGCCGCTCCGGTTCGACGCCGTGCTCCTGGTCCTCGTTGTCCTCGCCCACGACTCCATCGTCCTCCAGGCCGACGGGCGGGACCAGGGCGTACGGGAGCACGAGCGCGAGCCCCATCTCACAAGTTCACAACCTCACAGCTCACCGCGCCTACCTGGGGAAACCGGCTGTGAGCCTTACAGACCTCACAGCGTGACACCGGGTACGTGACATCACCTGACTCGCCTGGATGGGCCAAAAGCGGGAACCGCGCCATGGCACCGCGTCGCTGTCGCGCTGTGCGCGTTCTCCAGGGCATGGAGCTCGTACTCGAAGAGGCCGCGGTGACCATCAAGGTCGTCTCTGTAGGTGGCAAGCGGATGTCGAAGGCCATCTACAGCCAGTTGCCTCGCCGAAGCCCGTTTGATCACGACAGCACGGTTCGGGGCCGCCTCTGGGGAGTCGTGGTCGACCCGAAGTGCTGCCACACCATGCACGCGAAGGACTGGGCGCACTGGCACGTCCTGTACGAGTGTGATGGTGAGCTGGCGGTGTGGTTCCTCCGGCAGGGGGCGAGGAACGCTCCGTACAACCTGATCGCCGGTGGCCCGTACGAGCCGCGGTCCTGCGTCGACAGGGAGTTCATCGATGCCTGCGCGCTGGAGACCCACCAGGGCTCCACCGACTTCTTCCAGGGCCGGCTGTTCGACCTGATCCGCGACAACCAGGTCGCGGCGACCATCGAGGAGACCAAGGTCTACCTGTCGTGCTCCGCCGCCGTGCTGAAGCTGCACACCGCCAGGAAGGAACATCACGCCGCCTCAGAGCGGGCCGGATCCTGGCCGGTGCACGCGCACCCCAACGTCCCCAACTTCCGTGCCGAGGCCGTCGCGACGGCCGAGAAGGAGCGGGATGCCGCCGCAGAAGCCCTGGAGCGGCTGTGTGACCAGCGTGAGCGCAACGTCCACGACCTGTACGCCGACCTGATCGCCGACGTTCGCCGCATCAAGCAGACCCGGGAGAACTACGCCGCGGCCCTGGAGACGGTCGAGCGGCTGCCCCAGCTCTTCCTGGGCGCCTGACTCCCGCCCGTGCCCATCCCTCCCGGAGCGTGATCATGCGTGTGTACCGAGACTCGTACTCGCCGTTCGTCGTCATTCACCAGGACGTAGTCCTCAACAACGGGCTGAGCGTCACCAGCCGCCTGCTTTACGTCGTGCTCCAGGCCCGAGCAGACGACGGGATTACTACGCAGGACGTGGCTCCGTTGATCGGGCTGGAAGACGGGCAGCAGGTGCAGCCGTTCCTTGACGAGCTGGTCGACGCCGGGTTCGTCGAGACGCGCCCGCACCATGGCCAGCCACCCAGCATCCTGGTCTACCGATCCCCGCTGTCACAGGAACGACGTACACACGGGTGCGTCCCGTGCGAACAGTGCGGTGAATGCTCCTGCGAGCACACCAAGGGGCTATGCCGCATCTGCGACCAGATCGGCCGCGTGGAAGATCAGGCACGGCAGGACATCGACCGTTGGAAGCGGCAGCGGGACGCCGGAGCCACCTACGCCACAGCTACCCGGCTGCACCGCTGGGACTGCCCCAGCCTGAACTCGCCAGAGAAAAGCATGGCCCAACTGGAAACCTCACGGCCCTATGCCCGCAAGGCGGGTGGGCTCTACTGGCCCCGGCTGCCCGACCTCTACACCGCGCAAGAGCTGCGGCTCAAGGGATGCCGCAGGAGACGGTGCGCCATGTGCGGACCCGACCCGCTGTAGAACACACAAGATGTACGCGCGGTGCGGGGCGGTGGGGACGGACATGCGGTGATCCCTTTTTCCGGCGCTGGCGCATGTGGACAGTCGCAGTGTGCAGCGCGGTGGCTGTGCCGGTTTTCATGGATACCGTTTCGAGGCGGATTCCAAGCTTCCTGTGGCTGTGGTCGGGGCGAACCCCCAAAGGGCTCCGAAATTAGTAGTCGAGATCTAGGTAATCAATGTCGTTGATTTCCACGTCCGACAGTCCCATAGCGCGGCCACCGCCATCCTGGAAATAGACCTCTTTGAATCCTTCCGCGATGATCCCGCGCATCTGCTGGTCGCTGGCCCCCGTGTCGCGGGCGTCGAACAGGCGCTGCGCGTACGTCGCGGGGAGGCGGACGGTGAGGCGGCGGAAGCGTCCGTCGTCGGTCGTGCCGACCGGCGCGGTGTAGCCGAACCTGGCCCTGGTCTCCACCGTGATCCCGGTGGCGGCGGCCTGCTTGCGCCGGCGTTTGCGGACCTGGGGCTGCCAGCGGGAGCGGACGGCGTCGTCGATCTTCGCGGCGATGTCCTTCGGCGGGTGCTTGCGCTCGCCCTTGCGGTAACGCTCCACCGAGCGCTGGCTGACGCCGAGCTCCTGGGCGACGGCCCTGGTCGTCTTGAGCTGCTTCATCAGGAAGTTGATGCGGCCCTGGAGGGTCTTGGGCGGTTCCCGGGTGAACGCCTCCCGGTCGGCCCGCTCGATGGCTTCCTCGATCTCCCCCACGGCTCTACTCCCCTTCGTCCAGGACGGCGTCGCCGCCCTTGATGTGGCGGGCCGGGTTGAGGCCCTTCTCCATGAGATCGACCGCCCACAGCATGGACTGGACGCCCTCCAGCTTCGCCAGGCCGGGCGTGGGCCCGAGGCGGAAGGCGCCGGGTTGCGGCTTGCCGGACGCGGCGTAGGGGAGGAAGTCGAGCGGGCTCCCCCCCGGCGAGGGGTAGACGACGCAGTCGGACAGCACGGCCAGCGGGAACAGGCCCGTCATCCGGGACATGTTCAGCAGCTTGCGGTGCATGTTGACCCGCGCCTTGCTGATCACGGCGGCCCGGATGTCGGGGCGCCACGTCGGCCGCTGGAGGGCCGGCCACGTCTCGCCCTCCTGGTAGTGCTTGCCCTGCGGTCGCTCACGGAGCTTGCCGACGCCGCCCTTGACTGTGGCCTTGATCGCGGACAGGACGGCGGCCAGAGCCGGGTCCTTCTGCTTGTGCTGCTCCATCGCCGCGAGGAACTGGCGGTCGTCCAGGTCCGAGGTGACGCCGAGGTCGGCGAGGGTGTCGACGTACGCGTTCTTGAGCCGGTCGTGCCACGGGTCCAGGTAGGCGCCGGTCTCGCGGCGCAGGTACGCCTCGATCGGGTGCACGTCGTGCCCGAGCTGCTGGGCGTAGGCGAGGGTGTGCGTCTGGTACCAGGCCGGTCCGGTCGGCCGGGTGCCGTCCGGGGTGAACGGCGAGGGCAGGCGCGGGTCCAGCTCGATGTGGGACAGGTCGACCAGCCAGGAGCCGGGGATCTTCGAGTTGAACTTCGGGGCGTGGAAGTGGTCGGGCGCGCTGAGGCCGACGACCAGGCGGGCCGCGGCGGCGAGGAACGCCGTGTTGAGGTCCAGGCCGACCGCGAAGGGCAGCGTGCATTCCTCATCGGTGAGCGTGTCCACCGACCGCACCCACTGGTACGCCTCCTCGTTCAGGAACCCTCCGGTCCAGCCGGAGTTCACGACCACGGGGTGCTCCGCGGTGGCCTCCGGCGGCGCCGGGTCCATCGGCTCCGTCCCCAAGCTGCCGGAGTTGTAGCCGGACACCCAGTTCCCGGTCTCCGGGTCCTGCACGGCCTTCGTCGGCGGGCGCAGCGCCGTCATCAGCTCCAGCCCGGACACGGCCGTCGACCCGCGTGGCGTGATGACCCGCTGGGCGTACACACCGAGGACGCGGGCGATGTCGGCCGGCTCCATCTCCGCGACGCCGGGCCAGGACCGCTCATCGAGGGCGTCCCACGACAGGATCGCGAGCTGCACGCACTGCCGCTCGCGTCCCTGCGCCTTGCGGTAGATCCGGCCCCACGGGCCGAACCCGCGCTGCGTGAGCTGCCACTTCGCCTTCGCTACCTGCTTGACGACCGGGTGGTCCTCCGGGAGGCGCAGGGAGCGGCGCTGCTCGTGGCCCTCCAGGCGCTCCGGCAGACCGAGCTTTACCGCGGCCGCGGCGGTGAGCACGATCAGCGGGTCGCTGTCCTTGCCGTAGCGGTTGAGCTTCGCGGCACCGAGGCCGGACTCCTTGAGGGCCCACTCCACCAGCTCCGGCACCGTGGCGGCCGGGCAGTCGAGCACGATGCCGTCGACGCCGTATGCGGAGCCGTCACCGTCCAGCACAGCGAGCGGGCCGTGCGGGAACCGCGGGTCGGTCGCGGGCTTCGCCGCCTTCTTCGCCGCCGGGCGGCGCGACGTCGCCGGACGCTCGGGAGCGGTCTGGACGGCCGGGGCCTGAACCGGTGCGGCGGTCGCCGTCTCGGTGGCGTCGGGCGCGGCCGGGCCGGTGAACGTCTCCGGTACCTCCGGCTGCGGCGCGGCAGGAGCTCCGTGTGCGGGGTACTTCGCTGCCCAGCCGTTCAGCAGCCGCTGGTACGCCTCCAGGCGCGGCGGCTTCGGCTCGCTCCGGCCGTTCTCCCAGTTCTTCACCGTCTGGGTCGTCGACTTCAGGGCCTGAGCGAGACGGGCCTGCGTGATGCCGGCGGCCTCACGGAGCCGGGCGCGCTCCGCCGGGGGCGGGAGCTGCGGCTCCTCCGCCAGCAGGGCGTCGATGTTCGCGAACAGCTCTTCCTCAGATGCCATATCTGTCTACCTCCACCCTGAACACTAGCACGCTTTAACCCCAACGAAAGATTCAATTTAACCTGCGCATTTAGCCCGTTCGATTAATATATGCTGCGTGGCGTCGCCCGGTGGCGGCCGAAACCAAGCAGGGAGTTGCGTTGAGAGACGAGGACGTCGTTCCGGTCGCCCTGGCCGAGCGCCAGCACGAGGAGATCCTGGTGACCGAGATCCTGCCGACCTGGACCAGGGACGCCGTCCCTCAGGACCGGCCGGTGGTAGTGGTCGTCGCCGGGCCTGCGGGCAGCGGGAAATCCGAGCTCTGTGGCCTTTTACGGACAGTCCTTGACCGGCGGGGCGGCGCGGTAGTGATCGGCCGCGACCTCTACAAAACCGTCCACCCCGCGTACGACGACCTCATGCAGAGCGATGACCGCACGGCCGGTGTGCGGGTGCGTCCGGACGTCCTGCGGTGGCAGGCGGCGGTCGAGGCGTACGTACGCCACAAGCGATTCGACGTCGTACTGGAAACTGCCGTCGCCGATCCGGAGGAGGTCTGCGCGACGGCCCGCTCCTACCGCGCGGCCGGCTATCGCGTCGAGCTGGTAGCGCTGGCCACGGCAGAGGCCGTCGCGCAGCTCAGCGCGATGAACCGCTACCTGACACAGGTGAGCGAGCAGGGCGTGGGCCGGTACGTCTCCTGGGGCAACTTCGACCAGTGCGCGCGCAACCTGCCGGTGCTCCTGGAGGCCGTCGAGGCCGGGCGGCTGGCGGACCAGGTCATGGTCGTACGGCGCGACCTCCAGGTGCTCTACCGCAACGAGCTCACCGAGAGCGGGGCCTGGCTCAGTGCACCGGCCGCACCCCAGGCACTGACCACGGACTGGGCCCGGCCGTGGACAGCACCGGAAACATGGCACTTCCGGCACCACCTGGCCACCACAGAACAGCTGTCGCACCCATCGGCAATCACCCCGGAGCGCCGTCTGGCGGTGGCCGGCGGCCTGGAGCGCGCCTTCGCGCTGGCCGAGCCGGTGCGCCGGATCGCCCAGCCCCTCACGGTGCCGCCCGGTGTCGACTACCACCGCCTGTCCACCAGCGAGCACACGTGGATCTTCAACGAGCTGATCGTCCCGATGCACCTGAGCGCCATCACCCCCCAGGACGACCCCGTCACCCTGTACGTGATGGGCCCGCAAGGAGCGGGAAAGACCCACGCGGCGCGCGCTCTGCGTCGCGCGCTGCGCCAGCGCAGGCCCACCCGGATCGAGGGCGGCATCTTCAAAGCGATGCACCCCGACTACCGCCAGCTCCTCGCAGAACAGCCGCGCACGGCCTCCGCCCGCATCAGGGCCGACTACCGGGCCTGGCAGGAGATGGCCGAAGCATACGTACGGGCGCGCCGTGGCGACCTGCTGATCGAAATCGCCCCCGACAGCGTCAGTCACTTCCTCGACGGTGCGCGCCGCCATCACCAGGCGGGCCACCGCGTGGAGCTGGTCGTGATCGGGGCGCGCGCCGCGGACAGCAGGCTGGGCACCGCGACCCGGTGCGCCGAGGTCGCCCGCCTGGGCGGCATCCCCAGGTTCACCGCGGCCGCCGCCCACGCGGCGACCTTCAACGTCGTCCCGAACGTGGTCGACGCCGCCGAACGCTCACCGTACGTGCACTGCGTCTCCGTCATCCGCAGAGACCTGACCGCGGTGTACCGCAACGAGCGCACCCCGGACGGAGCCTGGAGCAGGCCGCCCCAGGGCGCGCACGTAGTGGAGGCCGAACAGAGCCGCCCGTACACGCAGGCCGAAGCAGCCCAGCTCCTCGCCACCCTTCAGCGCCTGCGGGGCGAACTGCCGCAGTACCGGTCGGATCTGGTCGAGATCGCCGCACTGGCCTGGCCCTTGATGCCCGCTCACCTGCAGCCGCGCACCCTCGCCTCCACGATCACTGCGGCGCCGCTGCCCGTTCTTCAGCGGAATTCCGGCTACTGGCCGCCCAGCTCCTGGGAACGGGCCGCGTAGCGGGCCGCGATCTCGGCCACTTCCTCCGGGCCGGCGTCCTGAAGCGCCTGCAGATCGGCGGCGCACATCGCCAGTTCCTCCCTCAGGGTCTTCAGTCGCTCAGAGGCAGGCCCGGGGGCGCGCTGTTCCTTCATGATTTGTTCCGCGTACCAGTTGCTCACGTCCTGCACGAGTTGCTCGGCGGCCTCGGGACTCACGTTCTCTGACAAGGGGTTTCCTTCGCGTATGGGCTGGGATCGGGGCGTCATTGTCTCTGGCCAAGACGGTGCGGCCACGCCGCCCGCGTTGCGGAAAGCAGCCACGCCGCACGCCCCAGGCCCTACGGTTGGTACCGCCGATGATCATTCCTGGGGGGACCGACCGTGGCCGACCTGCGTGCGCTGTTCAGCTCCAACAACCCGTCGTTCGACGCCGCGGAGGCGTTCACCGACCGGCAGCACCAGTGGGCCCTGGTCGCCTCCGCTCTGGAAGAGCACCTGCGGCACACCGCCGGCCGCGGGTTCGACGTGGAAGACCTCGAAGCGCCCCGCACCAATGTGATCGTCTTTCACGGCGTGGGCGGCGTCGGCAAGTCCACACTGCTCCGCAAGATCGAAGCGGCGCTGACCGCCGCCGAGCACCGCCCCGACCAGTGGGGCGCACCCACCTGGACTCAGCGGCTCCTGCCCATCCGGATCGACCTGGCCCGCTCCGCGTCGACCGGATCGGACTTCGAGCGGGTCATCCTGACGATCCGCCTCGCGCTCGCCGGCGAGCTCGGCCGCACACTGCCCTCCTTCGACGTGGCGCTGCGCCACTACTGGGAGCACGCCCACCCCGGTGAGCCGCTGGACGAGTACATCCGGCGGACCGGGCTGACGGGCCGGTTCGCCGGGATGCTCCCGCAGCAGCTGCAGGCTGGCGTCGGCGAGGTCGCCGCCGCCCTCCAGCTGCCCGGCCTGGTCGGCTCCGCGGCCCAACAGCTCACCTCCGCGCTCGTGACGGCTCTGCGCGAGCGGCAGGAACGGGCCCAGGCTCTGGCCGGGGCCACACGGACCGCGGCCCTGCTGGAAGCCACGCCCGATCTGGAGGCGCTGTCCTACTACCCGCACCTGCTGGCCTGGGACCTGAACCAACTGCCCGCGAAGAAGCGGCTCACCCCCGTAATCCTGCTGGACACCTTCGAGGACACCGGCGACCGCCACCGCGACTTCGAACGGCTGCTGCAGCGCCTGGTCTGGCTCATGCCGAACACCTTCTTCGTCATCGGCGGCCGAAGCCGCCTGCCGTGGGCCGACACCGCGCTGCACGGCCAGCTCGACTGGACCGGCCCCGCCGCCTGGCCCGGCCTGGCCCCCTCTGCCCCGCTGGTACCGCAGCCAAGGACGGCCGCGCCGGCCGGCCGCCAGCACCTGATCGGTGATCTCTCGCCCGAAGACTGCGAGGCCCATCTCGCCCGCCGCCTGGTCCAGGACGGCCAGCCCCTCATCGGCGCCGGCATCCGCGCCGCGATCACCGCCCGCTCCCACGGCCTGCCCCTCCACCTCGACCTTGCGGTCAGCCGCTTCCTGGAGATCCGCCGCACCGGCCGCACCCCCACCCCCGCCGACTTCGACCACACCTTTCCCGCCCTCCTCGCCCGCACCCTCTCCGACCTCACCCCCGAAGAACGCCACCTGCTGCGCTCCGTCGCCCTGCTGGATGCCTTCGACCTCGACCTCGCGACCCGCACCGCCGGCCTCACCCACCAGGCCCCGGCCCGGCGCCTGGCCGAGCGGCCGCTGGTCACCGAGAACCCGTACGCGCTGTGGCCCTACCACCTGCACCGCGCGATCCGCAGCGCCGTACACGACGACGAACACAGCGACGACCGCTGGACCCCTGCTGACTGGCACCAAGCCGCCACCCGCGCCCTGACCGCCCTCGGCGACCAATGGACGAGCGCCACCGCCCTCGCCCCCAGCCGGACACTCCTCGTGGCCTGCCTCCGCCAGGGCCTGCGCCTGGCCCGCGACCACCGCCTGCCCGGCCTGGGCTGGCTCATCGACGCCGCCTTCGTCTACACCGACGACTCCGTCTGGGAACCCCTCGCCCTCCCCACCACCACCGCCGAGAACCCGGACACCCCGGCCGACGCCCTCGCCGAACTCCTCACCGCGATCGCCCGGCGCCAGCACGAGCACCGCCACCGCACCGCCGACCGCCTCACCGCCGTTCTGGACACCCGCCTGCTGCCCGCCGAACTGACCGAGATGGCTCTCTACTACCGGGCCAAGGCCCACAAGGACCTCGGCCAGAACGACGCCGCCCGCGCCGGGATGCGACAGGTCGCCGACGCCGACGGCCGGCTCGCGCCCCGGGCCCGCCGCGGCCTGGCCAACCTGGCCCGCCTGGCCGGCGACTTCCCCACGGCCCTGGCCGCCGTCCCCACCCTCGGCTGGAAAGGCCGCCACCACCGCGTCCTCGGCGACATCCACTGGTCCCAGGCCGACACCGCCGCCGCCGTCGCCGCCTTCGAAGCCGGCCGCGCCGAGGCCGAGCAGCACGGTGCCGCCGGCGAACGCGCCATGACGCAGGTCCGTCTCGCCCTCGCCGTCTCCTTCGCCGACCCCGTACGGGCCGACGACGAGCTCGCCCTCGCCGACCAGTTCCTGGACGGCCTCGACCAGCGCTCCAACAGCCTCCTTGCCCAGGTCGTCGCCCTGATCAAGGACGCCGGAACCGGCGGCGTCACCGACCGCGCCCAGAGCCTGCACGCCGACATCGAGACCGCAGGTCTCCCCTTCCTCCACCGCTTCGTGGAACTCGCCCTCGCCTTCCACCACGCTGTCCACGGCGAGGACCAGGCCCTGGCAGCCACCATCGGCCGCCTGCGCGAACTCACCGCCACCGGCGACTTCGCCTACTTCAGCGACATCGCCCACTTCATGGCCGCCCTGCCCTTGCCGGAGCCGGCGACCACCCGCTGGACCAAGAACGAAGACGACGTCCGCTCCGCATGGCGCGGCCTGGTCCAGACCCGGCAGGAACACCTCCGCACCGGAAACTGACCCCCACGCGCGCGATGGCCCCGACCAGATGCCTCTCTGGTCGGGGCCATCCCATATACGGGCAAGGACCGGGCACCGCGCCCGGAGAAATCAGTCGGCGTCGGGGCGCTGACCCACAAGCTGGCTGAGCAGCTCGATGATCTGGGCCTGGTTCCGGTCGATCTTCTTATCGAGAGCCTCGACCTTCTGGTCCAGGTTGCCGATCTGGAGACGCACCGCGGTCAGGTCAGACTTGATGATCCCGAACTCACGGTCGTGCTTCTCCGCAACCTCTTCAAACCGCCGGGTCAGGGCAGCGAGCTCGCGGCGTCGTCCGTCCCGCGCTGGCGACGCCTCTTGCCGACCCAGTCGTGCATGGCCTCGATGAGCGCGTCGGAAGGCGTGCGCCCCTCGGCCTCGGCGAGCGCCTCGAACTCGTCACGCAGCGGCTTGGGCGGGCGGAAGCCCATGACCTTGGTCTGTCCGGTGGCTGGTCGCCCCATCGCTCCCCCTCGATTTGTGTTTAACAGAATCTAGCATCCATCTGCGGCGACGGGTTGACAAGGGTTCACCCCTGCCGCATTCTTGTTTAACAGAAACCGGCGGTGAACAGCGGAGGGAACAGATCATGCTTGCTGAGTACGTCAACGGCAGCCCGAAGATCGGCGAAGTGGTCGCCCGCCACATGAGCAAGAAGCAGAAGGACCGGGGAATCATGATCACCCTTCAGACCACCCGCTGGGGGCAGAAGTTCGGCCTCTGGATGATCGACCGGATCCCCGGCCTCGATCACCTGACCTGCATGATGGTGGACTTGCTGGACACCGAGGACGAAGCCCGGAAGCTCGCCAACGAAGACTGGGTGGGAATGGGACTCTGACCCACCCGACCACGGCCCGGCTGGTGACCTCACCAGCCGGGCCGTGGTCGTTGGCCCCTCAAGACCGTCAGGAAGAAAAACACCTACTTACGGGGCGGCGATGCCGCCCCGTACTCGTTGTCTCCTCGCCTGGTGTGGTGGTGCCGGCTATTTCCCCGTGTCGCAGACCGGGCAGCGTGTCCCGTTGTCGAGGGAGGAGAGGCGGATACGGCTCAGCGACTGGCACGGGTCGCAGAGCACCGTCCACGGCACCCGATGGCCCGGGTATTTCTCGGCGGCGGTGAACCCGGCCGCCCGCAGTCGTTCTCTGGCTTCGGCCGCGGTGACCCGGATCGCCTTCCGGCTCTCCGCTGTCACCGCTTCGGCCTTGCGCCGGGCTGCGATGCGTTTCTCGCGAGCGGAGACACGGGCCCAGGCCGCCACCCAGGCGGGGAAGGCCCGTTCCGGGACCTCACAGGCGACCAGGAATGCCTGGAGGATCCGTACCGAGCTGGGCAGCGTCTGGCGCGTGGCGATACGCCACGCCGTGCTTCTGGAGAGCGGTGCGAACTCCGTGTACCGGAGTTCGGCCCGGTCCTCCATAGTCCGGGCGGAGGGCCGGTCGTTGATCTCGTACACCCGTACCAGCGCCGCCGCGAGTTCGTCGGCGCTGCGTACGAGGTTCAAGTGCGGCGCCTGGGTCAGACTCCGCCGGGTGTGTCCCACGAGGTACCGGTGGGCGTCCTTCCACAGTGCTTCGATTTCCGCAGGGTCCAGGTCGCACAGACGGCTGTATCCGTGGGCTGTCGCGAGTGAGGGGAGAGTGTGTCCCGCTTCAGCGCGCTGGACGGTGGAGACCGAGCAGCCGAGGCTGCCGGCGACCTGTGCACGGGTGAGGCTGTTCTTCTTCCGGCCGTCTCGCAGCCGGTCGGCCAGTTTGCCGATCGCGTTTTCGGAGACCGCCTTCATCGGCCGTCCTTTGCCGCTGCGCACGCTCCACTCCTCAGCCCCGCACCGGACTGGGGAGGGCACCCGCGGGTGGCCGCAGGAGCAGGAGGTGGGCTAGAGGCTCTCCGGCCGCGAGGCGGACGATGAGCGCGCCGATGGCGCCGGCGCCGCCCAGTACTCCCGCCAGGCCAGGGAGCCCGGACACCGGGCGGGCGGGGTCCAGGAGGGATAGGAACGCCGCCATGATGATGATCACGACGATGACGGTGGCCTCTGCGGCCCCCAGGCGCCTGCGCGGTGTCACGCACGCGGCGGTTACGGTGGACATGTTCTGTAATGCCTTCCTGCTGGGCGGGCTGACATGAGCAGCCCGGACTACCGGCTCCAACCAGTGGTTTTCGCAAGGGCGTTTGGCTCCGCCGCATTGCGATGCCGAGAATCGTGCCATCTGCCGGACGCCCGGAACGCCGGATCAGGGCATTTCATTCATGCCTGTCCCAGCGATAGAAGTCCGGCACACTCTGAAATCTATGGCCAAAGGCCGACACTCGGTGTGAAACTCACCCCGAAGCCCGCCACTCTCCGGGGTCACCGCGAGGGCGAAGCGACTGTTTTCGACTGGTCTTGAGCCGATTAGCCCAACCCTGTGACACACCCGGTCGCCCACCGGTGAACTGATCACACATTCACCCAGGCGTGGCCCACTTTCACTTGCCGCCACCGTCTTCATGCTGAGACGATCCGGCAACACCCTGCTCCACTACTGGCTCCAACCAGACTGACCAGGGGATTCGCAGGACCACGTTGGCTCGTGCCCCGCGCGAAGGGCCGGTACCCACTCCACGGGGCCGGCCCTTCGCGCATCCGGCCCCAGCCCCGGGCATACGTCGGGACCGCGTCCGAGGGGCACGGGCGAGGACGCCGAGCCGGATGAGTTGTCTGCAATTCCATGCCAGTCGCTCGCCGTTGACCGGCGCGTGCAGCTACGCGTCAGAAGCCGTTTCTCAGCTTCAGTCGTTTGACTTGGCATGACGATGAAGAGTCCTCGGCCCAGACAATGGATGCGGAGGAATGCGCGGCGGGAGACTTGGGAGTCTGGGCTGCGCGATTGGGCGACAGCGCTTGAAGGCCTCGCCGCGGCGGCCCGGCACCTTGAACGACGCATGGAGCAGCACGTGATAGACGTGGACATCGACGCAAGTTCTTCGTGGTTCAGCGCTGGTGACCATTGCCATTCAACCGTGGATGAGCTGCTTGAATGTGCGACCTCGTTCCGTAAGGCCGCTGATGATGTCGGTCGCGCGATACGAGAGGACCGACCGCAGGATGAGCCATAGAACATCAGGTTTCCACCGAGGCCTTCTTTGACAGACGGTCAACCGTGCACCACGTTCTACTCTTCAGTCGATGTTGGTCGGTTCCCGGCGGCCCGTAGCTCGGCGGCGCGGGCGCGGGCCTCAGCGGCCTGCCCGGCAGCTTCCGCTCGAAGGAAGAGCGTTGCGGCGCTTTTAACGCCGTCGTTCAAACCAGCGCAGCAGACCTCGTCGCCGTGTGGGTTTGGCGGCTTCTGGCGGGGGCTGAAGCGGCGGGATAGGCGGGGGCGGTGGCATGGGCGGCCGTTCAGGCGTCACTGGCGGCGGCAGTTCTCGTGCGGCGGCGGAGGGCTCCGTTCGTGAATGACCGAGGGGCACTTGGGGTTCGGGGGCGTCCGGCTGTTCGCGTCGTTCGCTGACTGATGGTGGGGCTGTCTCGGCAGGTGATGCGGGAGCTGGGTTGGCTGGTGCAGTCGGCGGTGCCTCCGGCGGAATAGTGGGGCGCTGCTTCTCGAGACGGCGCTTGCGGTCCTCTGTCTGCGCCGCGACTCGCTGGCGCGAGGTGATGGATGGCGGGCAGGAGGGTTCGGTGAGCCGGCCGGTGTGCTCGTCGGTGGTCCAGTACGCGATTTGCCAGTGCTGATCGGCGAACATTCTCAGATGTGGGGTGAAGCTGCCCTCGAAGATGCCCCAGTTTCCGACGGCCAGGACGTGAGTGCCGACAGTGAGTGGGTGGATGAGTGTTTCGTGGGGCGAGCGCAGCAGTATGTGGAAGCGTTGGTCGCCAGCGGGAGCATTGACGGCGAGTGCGGTGTAGAGGCCGCCGTTCTTGTCGCGAAGGATCTGTTGGACGGTTCCGTGTACGGCGATCGGGTGGGTGATGGGGCTCCCGGCCTGCAGCCGCTCGTACAGGGCGGCGTATGAGTGCTCAGAGGGCCCGTAGCAGAACCGATCCCAGGGGACGGCCCGTTGTCCGTGTGGTTTGACGCGGAAGCGGCTTACGGTGTCCGGGTTGAATCCGTGCAGTTGCAGGAAGCGGGCGATCTTTGCGGCACTGGTGATCGCCGGTGGCAGGTAGGGCCGCACGGTGGTGGTGTCGCGCTTGCGGACGGGGTCCTCGGGGGCGCTCGCGCTGTTCGGGTCGGAGTAGGGCGGCATCGCGTCGATGCGCTCGGGTAGCTCCAGGCGCAGGAATTTCTGGTCGGTGATGTGGGCGAGGCCGTGGGAGCCGCGGGCTATGTCTTGGATGAACTCGGTGGGGTTCAGTTCACATCCGGGTTCGTGGAGGGCTCCTTTGAGGAGTCGGAAGAGGTTCGGCACGGTTTTGTAGCCGCGGACTGGGCCGACTGGGCTGACGCAGAATTGGCAGATCAGCGGGCGTTGGAAGGTCTCGGGCTCGGGCCCGATCTCGCCGGCGGAGACGAGCCGGCCCGGGCCGTGAGGACGCTTCTCGCGCGCGTTCTTCATCCCCGAAGTCCTTATCTCAGCGGGCGCGGGTGACCGGACGTGGCAGCAGGTTGCGCAGGAGTTCAGCGGTCTCGGCTTCCATGTCGGCGCCGCCGAGCAGCTGTTCGTTGATACGGGTCAGTCTTGCGGCTGCCTCGCGTAGGGCGTCGATGTTCCCAGCGGCGTGGTGGGCGTGGAAGATCTGGCGGTGCAGCAGTTCGCTTTCCTCCGCTGCGAGCAGGCCGCGCTTGGCCGCCCACAGTGCGCCGGGGATATCGCTGTCTTCCCTTCGGCGGGAGGACAGTTCGTACGCGACGTCCACGATGGCGGAGACCATTTCCTGGATGATGGGTTCGGCCCAGGCGTAGCGCTGGGGGGCGATTCCGGTGAAGGGGCGTCCGCGGACCAGGGCGAGCGCGCGGCGCAGGGCGAGGTCGCCGTCTTCGTCGTGGCGGGCCAGGCCGGTGCGGGCGAAGTGCTGGAAGCGGGTCCAGTCGCAGGTGACGGTGGTGCCGAGGCGGTACCGGCTGTCTCCGGTGTCCTGGACGCGCGGCAGATGGGCTGTGCCATCGGTGTCCTTGCCCAGCCAGGAGCGGGTGCGGGAGATGACCGCGTTACGCATGTCCTTGCCGACCAGGCGTCCGGGCCAGAGGGCGTCGTCGATGGCGTGGTGGTCGACGCCGGGGTTGAGGGCGAGGAACGTGACCAGCTCGATGCCGGCGCTGCGGCGGCTGGAGTCGATCCGGCCGCGTGCCCCTTCGATGCTGATGGGTCCGAGCAGCAGGACGGTTGGTCCGGCCTCCGCAACTGGTTCTGGCGGTTCGGTGTCGGCTGTGTCTGCTGCCGTGGGAGCCATCGGCTCGTCGGCTGTCGCGGGTGCCGGTGCGGGGATGGTGATGTGGGCGGCCGGCGCGGCAGGTGTCGTACAGGGGCTTGTCAGGGCGGGCGTGACATCCGCCGGCCCTGCGGCCGGGACGGTTCCGTCGGCCTTCGCCTCAGATCCGGATGTCTCGTCCTCGTCATCGGCGGCCAGGACCTCGGCGAGCGAGGGGCCAGTGGAGGGGTCGCCCTGCGGCCTGTCCTCGCCCTGGTCCTGTCGCTTGGTCAGGGCGGCCGACGGCCCCTGGCCGGTGCTGTCTTGGGCGCTCCCGGTTCCGGGCACCTGCCCGGCGTTCTCGGTGACGGTGTCCAGTTCGAGCTCGGCGTACTCGGCGGGCAGGCCGTCTTCGTCCGCTGGGTCCTCGGCCCTTCCTTCGGGTTCTTCTGTCTCGGCGCCGGTCGCGCTGTCCGCGGTGTCATCCGGGCGCAGCAGATCTTCCAGGCCGCGCTCGGCGTCGTCCTGGCCGTCCGTGTCGGCGCGGATCCAGTCGGGGGCCGGGACATCGGCGTCGCTGGCGGCCAGGGTGAGCAGTTCGATGGCGTCGGCGAAGTGTGCGTCGCTCAGGCCCTGAAGTTTGACGGGCAGGCTGGAGCCGGGCAGGGCAATGGTGTGGTCCGGGCCCTGGCAGTCGAGGGTCCACGCCGCGGCCGGAAGCTCGGCGGGCGCGTCGGCGGTGATGACCGCGCCTGCCGCGCGAGGCTCATCGGTGAGCGTGCCGAAGAGCGTGGTGCGGTCGGCGCTGTCCGGCAGGGACGTCACGAGCAGGATGTGCGGGGTCCAGGCGCCGGCGGCGTCGTCCATGAGACGGGCGGCGCGCAGACTGTCCGCGCCGACAGCGGCCAGGGCGCGGCGCTGGTCGTCTGTGTGACTGGCCAGTTCGGCGGTGGCGTCGGCGATGTTGTCGATGCGGACGACGCGCTCGGGGGCTGCGGTATCGAGGCCGGGCGCGGTGTCGGCCAGTGCGGTGACTTCGAGGTGGCCAGGCAGGGGGGTGCTGGCCAGCTCGACCGCGATGGCCTGCAGGACATGCCGGGCGAAGTCCTCGTTGCCGGCCAGGTGCAGGATGCCCACGTGCTCCAGGTCGACCAGGACCAGGTGGCCTGCGCCGTCCCAGCCGATCGAGACCAGTGCCGGGTACGGGGCGTCGGCGTCCTTCAGCTGCTCTTCGTCGGCGAGGTCGGGGCTGGATGCGGCGCAGACCCACAGGTCCTGACGTCCGGCGGCCGCGCTGAACGGCTTCATGGGCGCCGTGTCCTGGTCCAGGTGGAGCTCGACTTTCGCTTCGTGCAGTACGACCGCCTCGATGACGGGCAGCTCACGGCCGGTCCCGGCGAGATTGAGCGCGAGCGAGCGCAGTGCGGTGCCCAGCAGATCGAATCCGGTGGGGTGCTGGGCGGCGCGCAGGCCCTGCTCCGTCGCGGCTGCGCGGCCCTGTGGCATGGGGATGCGCCGACCGGGGCGGCGGCGACGCTGCTGCAGGATGCGGCGGGTGGCCAGGGTGCCGACCAGGGCGGCGGCCAGGGCGCCGGCGCCGGTCCATACAGTCGCCGGGGCAAGGGCCGTCTCGCCGTCGCCATTCGACTGTGCGGCGGGCGCCTGGGCGTGGCCGGTGTCTGGGGCGGTCGGGGTGCGTGCGGTGGTGCTCGGGGCCGGTGAGAGATCTTCCGTCCGGGACGGTGCAGGAGTGGCGGCGGGCGGAGCAGCCTGCTTCTCCTCGGATCCCTGATTGGTTTCCTTGTCCGGGGCGGGTGCCACGTCGGCTTCGCGGTCGGGGGCCCGGTCGGTGGTCGGCGGCGTCTGCTGCTGATCGCCGGCTGGAGGAAGGTCCAATTGCTGGCCGGGGAAGATGAGGTTCGGGTTGGTGAACTTTCCGCCGCCCGGGGTCGGTTCGCCCTTGTTGGCTTCGAAGATGGCGGGCCAGTCTTCCGGGTTGCCGTGGTCGTCGGCGATCGACCAGAGGCTGTCTCCCTCGCGGACGGTGACGTTCTCGGGGCGGACCGTCTTGGCGTCGCTGGCGGAGTTGCCGTCGTCCGCCTCGCTCTGCTGCGTGCCGTCCTGTCTTGTCTGGCTCGGCTGCTGCTCGGCAGTTTTGTCCGCGGCTGGGCTCGTGCTCGCTGCGGGCGCCGTGCTGGCGGCGGGTGCGACGGGCCGGGCGTCGGCCGGCAGCTTGACGACGGCGCCCTTGGGAAGGAACTGGTCGCCTGCGGCGAGCTGCGGGATGTCCGGGTTGAGAGCGGCGATGTCCTTCCACCGCTTTCCGTCACCCAGGTATTCCTCCGCCAGGTCCCAGGGGAGCTCGGTGGTAGAGGCAACGGTGTGCTCGGGCCAGTCACTCTCCTCCACAACCTGAGTGCCGCTTGGGGTCGCGTCGTTGTCGGCTTCGCCCACGGTGTGTACGGCGGTCGCGGCGATCGCGGGCCCGGTCGTGGCCGCGGATGCCGCGGTGGGGGCGAGCAGCACGATCCCGCCGATGAGGAACGAGGCGAGGGACTGCAGGCTGCTCATGCCCCTGATCTGGGGTGCGGAGCGGCGCTGCAGGACGGCGACGGTCTCCACGAGGACGGAGAACGTGAAGGCCGCCCACCCCGCCCAGCCGATGCAGGTCAGGGCGACCAGGAACAGTGATCCGTCGTCCTGTTCCATCAGCAGTCCGACGCCGCCGGACAGTTCCGTCGGCTGATGGCCCACCGTCAGGAGCAGGTAGGGGACTCCGCCGACCAGGGCGACCAGCAGTGCCAGGCCGAGCAGGGCTCTGAGCAGGGTGCCGGCGGCGCGCAGCGGGGCGGGGGTGCGGTGGGCCATCGCGGCTCAGCCTCCAGCTTGGGTCTGCAGTTGGGCTTTCGCGGTGCCGGTCACGTTGATCGTGCCTTTGCCGATGAATTGGGCGAAGGCGGTGATGTAGGTGTCGTGAACGGTGACGGTGAGGCTCTGCCCGCCGTCGGTGATCTGTACGTCGCCCTGGACGTCAGCGGCGGCGAGGTAGTCCTGGGCTGCTCCGACGGCGGCGTCCGGGTCGATCGTGATGGCCGTGCCCTCGATGGCCTGGGCGGGGTCCAGTTGCTGGCCGGCGGTGCGGGCGGCTTCCTGGGCGAGGGAGGTGGCCCGGTTGCCGGCGTTCAGGGCGCCGCCGCCGTCGACGAGCAGGCCCATCACCATCAGGATCGCGAGTGTCGACAGGGCGAAGAACAGGGACATGGAACCGCGGTCGCGGTAGCGCGCGGACAGTGCCGCGGGCCACCGCGAGATGGGTAGGCGGGTTCGGG
Source organism: Streptomyces scopuliridis (assembly GCF_042790125.1). GTDB lineage: Bacteria > Actinomycetota > Actinomycetes > Streptomycetales > Streptomycetaceae > Streptomyces > Streptomyces scopuliridis_A. Next base: position 48,980 of record NZ_JBHTZS010000040.1, on the reverse strand, counting down.
TTTTCACTGGCGTCCCCGGTAGGTGTCGATGGGGCTGGTCCAGGACGCGGTGAGTGTCTTGGAACCGGGCAGGCCCGGCAGGCCGATATCGGAGAGATCCGCTGTGCACGCGATCGTCGCGGTCACGTTGGCCTCCACTCCGATATCGAGGGCGTAGCCGGCTGTGTCGACCACCACGCTGGAGGTCTGGCAGGTGATGCCCTCGCCCTGCAGGCTGCGTGTTGCCGCCGCCTGGGCTTCGGCCTGGGCGCTTGGGGCGTCGCGCTCCAGCGAGGCGGCGCGGGCCGCCGCGCGCGCTGCGGAATCCACGGCGCCGTCAGCGTCCAGCACTCGTCCGAAGGCGATCATCAGCAGGAGCAGGGCGATCATCACCGGTGCGAGGACGGCCGTCTCCACCGAGTAGGAGCCCCGGTCGCGGCGTGGCCCCCGCGCCAGCCGCCGGTCGTAGATTCGGATTCTCATGGTGCCGTCGTCCAGCGCTCGACGGGTGCCTCGGCGTGTTGGACGACGTCAAGCGTCAGGCCGGGGACCAGAGTGGCGACGCTGCCGCGCACGGTGATGCGGATTTCCTCTGCGCCACTGCCGGCTGAGGACACGCTCGCGCCCTGGACGCTGCCGCCGAAGCGGTTCAGGAACGTCTGCGCCTGGGCGACGCCGTCGCCGGCGCTGGCGCCGAACTGGCGCCCGGCTTCCACGCCCTGGCGGGCGGCGGACTGGGCGACCTTGCGCGCGTGGTAGTAGAGGCCGACCTGGATGACGGTGAAGATCAGCGCGAGGACGACGACGGCCAGGACCGCGAACTCCACGCTCCCGAACCCGCCATCACCCCGCATCCGACGGCGTCGGACGGCGTCTCGCAGGCCGCTGAGCATCCGTGATCGCACGCTGTTGTCCTCCCCTCTCGTGGTCGTAGGCGGCGGGTCGGTCAGCCGCCGTTGATGATGCCGATCTTCTCCGCGAGCTTGGTGCGGATCGCCAGCACCAGCAGGCCTGCGCCGACCAGCAGGGCCCCGGCGATCAGGGCCAGTTCGGTGGAGGTCTGCCCGGCCTCCTTGCCGGCCTTCAGCGCTTCGTACCGGCCGCGGACCCACATGGTCAGGATCTGGATGTCCATGGGTGTCGGTGCTCCTTCAGCTTCCGAGAATGGTGATCGTGATGGGGATCATCACGAAGACGAGCATGAGAATGACGCCGAAAGTGACCGGCAGGATCATCGCCGCGCTCGCCGCATTGGCTTGGGCCTTCGCGTCCGTCAGCAGCGCGATGCGCAGCTGACGGGCCTGGGCCTGGAGGGTGGTGTAGACGGCCGCGCCGTCGCCGGCAAGAGCGAGGGTGTCGGCCGGGCGGGTCAGCTCGGGAATGTCGAGCTCGTCACCGAGCTGCTTGAGCGCGTCCCAGACGGTGACGCCGGAGAGGTCAGCCTGGTGGAAGACCTGCCGCATGCGGACGAAGATGAAGCCGTCGCCGACTTCCGCGGTCTGGGTCAGGGCCTGCGCCGCACCCGAGTTGGCGATGCGGGCCAGGGCGACGCGTTCCAGGTACGAGGCGGCGGCGTGCCGGACGATCAGCCGGGCCGCGGCCGCTTCCCGGGCGACTTCCTTGCCGGGCCACAGCCAGAACAGGGCGGCGAGGGCGAGGGAGAACAGGACGGGTACCGCGTACGGGAAGGGTGCGCCGGCCATCGCGAGCAGGGCCTGGAGCAGCTGCGGCAGCAGCAGTCCGTACAGGGCGAACAGGAATCTCTTGCCGAGGTGGGCGGCCGGGCTGATGCCCAGCAGGTTCAGGTCTTCGGCCGGGAGGGTGAGGCGTCCGCCGAGCTCGCCGAGGAGGCGGGTGCCGACGCGGTCTTGCAGGGATCCGGTAGTCGTGTGTGCGGCTGGGGCCAGCAGAGGGTTGCTGGTGGGGCCGTTGGTCTTGCTCACGTCCAGGCGGTCCAGGGCGGAGGCGAGGTCGCGGCGGGCGGGCATGGCCGCGCGGACGGCCAGGCCGATCAGGGCGCCGGCGGCGGCCGCGGGCAGCACGGCCTCCAAGGGGATCATCGGGCGCCTCCCGTGGCGGTGGTGAGCTGCGCGGCCGGCAGCGGGTCGATGAGCCGCGGGTCGGGCGCGGTGCGGGCGATGCGGCGCAGCCAGGACAGGGTCCAGGCGAAGGCGCCGCCAAGAACGGCGAGGACGATCTGCCCGAGCGGGGACTGGTACCAGCCGGACCAGGCGTCGTTGAGCATGCAGCCGACCACGACGACGCAGATGACGATGGACACCATCCGGGAGGACTTGCGGACCTTGGCACGGTCGGCCTCGATGTCCCGTGCGTCGGCGGCCTGCTGGTGGATCGTGACCGCCATCGCCTCCAGGGCGTCGGAGAGGCCCGGTCCCTTGTAGACGGCGTGGCTCTGGAAGAGCAGGACGACATGGTCGCTGACGCCGTCGGCGAGTTCGTCGGCGAACAGGGCGAAGGCGACTGGTGCTTCCATGCCGGACCGCAGCCGGTCGGCCAGCGCCCGCACGTTCGGCGCGATCGGTCCGGGCGCGGCCTTGGCGGAGGCGCGGATGGTCTGGGGCAGGCTGATGCCGGCCTGGTGAACGCCGGCCAGGTGGTTGAGCCACTGCCCGAGCGCTTCCAGCCGCTCGATCCGCTGGGTCGCGGCGGTACCGGGATTGAGGACGTAGGGCAGGCCGAGGACGGCGGCGCCCGCGAGGAGACCGTGGACCGGCCAGCCGGTCCAGGCCCACACCACGAGCGCGACGATCCCCGCGGTGGTGAGCAGGTGGCGCCAGCGGCGCTGCCACTTCTCCGGCAGCTCCGTCCTGACACGCTGGATCCGGCCGGTCATACGGGACTTCGGTTTGCCGGGGTCGGGGACGCGGCCGCGGAGTTCACGGACGGCGGCGAGAACCGCCAGCAGGGTGAGCACGGCGCAGCAGGCCGCCACGAGGGAGAGCTGGGAAGTGGTCATCGCGTCCTCACCGTCTGCAGCGGGCCGAGCCACGCGCCGTACGGGTTCTCGGTCAGCCACTGCCGGTCGAAGAGGCCGGTGAGCTCCAGTTCGTCGATGAACGTCGGCATGATCTTGTAGACGGCGCGGAGTTCGCCGCCTTGTGGTGCGAACAGTTCAGTGGTGACCGGGCGGCCTCCTTCGCCGACAACGTCGTGGACCTCGTAGACGGTGCTCACGAACCGGTGCTTGCGGCCGCCGATACCCGTCTCGTCCAGGTAGGTGAGGTAGACGATGACGTCGATGGAGGCGGCGATGAGGTGGTGAGAGGTCTCGGTGTTCATGCCGGCCTGGGTGCACAGCTGGACCAGGCGGCCGATGATGGCGTGCGGCCGGCGGACGTGGAGCGTGCACATCGAGCCGGACCCGCCGCCCGACATGGCGTCCAGCATCGGCAGGATCTCCTTGGACCGGACTTCGCCGACGATGACGCGGGTGCCGTTGTAGCGCAGTGCGGCGTCGGCGAAAATCTGGGCGATGGTGATCTCGCCGGCCTTGTCCCCGCCGCCGCGGACTTCGCCGTTGGACTGCCGCGCCTCGAACGCGAACGTCAGCGGTCCGGGCTTCGGTCCCGGCTCGTCCAGGTAGAGCTCGCGGTCCGATTCGATGGTGGTCAGGCGTTCATCAGGCGGGATTTCCCGGCCGAGCGCGCGCAGCAGACTGGTTTTTCCCGCGCCCATGCCACCAACCACCAGGATGTTCTTCTTGGCGCGGACGCACGCGGTCAGGAACCGTTCCAGGATCGGGTTGATGGAGCCCCACTGGACCAGCTCCGTCATCCCGTGCCGGCGGATGCGGTGCCGGCGGATCACGACGGACGGTCGCGTGGTGAGCAGCGAGGCGGTGACGCGGGAGCCGTCGGGCATGCGGAAGCCCACCATTGGGGTGGCCTGCGTCAGCGACCGTTCGCCGTGCCCGGACAGGCGCGCCATCCGGTTGACCCAGGTGATCAGCTCCTCGTGGCTGTCGGCGACCTTCTCGATCGTCTGCCGGGGCCGGTCGTGGTACTCGACATGGGCGCGCAGGCCGTCGACCATCACGTCCTCGACGCCTTCCTGGTCGAGCAGCGCCTGCAGGCGCCCGCCCCGGTACATCGAGTCGAAGACCGCGACGCCGATCGCGGTCTCCTGGTCGTCGGACAACGGGGGGTTGCCCTGGGCGTACTTCGCGGCCCAGTCGGCCACGGCGGTCCTGACGAGGGACTTGGCCAGGGCCCGGCGGTCGGCCTCTTCGAGGAGCTTGTCGGGGTCGTTGTCGCTGAGCTGCTTGGACACCACGGCCTGGAGGTCCTCGATGACGTCCCAGCCGACAGGGATCGCGCCAGGCAGGCCGGCCAGCCGCGGTGCCGACGACGGCCCGGCCGGCGCAGGCCCGCTTCCCGCTGGTACGGGCTGGGCGGGGCCGGGCGAGGGTTCAGCCGGCGGGCGGCGCTGGCCGAGCTTTCCGGCGAGGAGGCCGGCGATATCGTCGCGGCCCATCGGCGCGGGGCCACCCGGACCGGGGCGCTGGTGGATGTCAGCCACGCGGTCCTCCCCTCTCCGTCAGCCGCTGCAAGATCCCCGCCAGCTGCGCGTTGGCCGGCCGGGGCGGGTACTGCTGGTGAATGTGACGCCGGGACGTGGCGGCTTCGAGCTGCTCGGTGGCCGTGCGGGCGTGGCGCAGCAGGGGGCTGCGCGCGTAGCCGCGAGGCGGGCGCCCGCCGTTGGTGAAGTAGCCGGCGGTGTCCGGGTCCCATGGCAGGGCGGCCATCACGGGGGCTTTGAGTGCGTCGGTGACCTGGTGGGCCCGGTACGGGCCCTCCTCGATGAGCAGCAGGCCCAGCGCGTCCGGTCCGGAACCGCGCTCGGCCAGCTCGGTACGCAGCGGATCGATGAGGTGGCGGGCCAGAGTGAGGGACTGCTCGGTGCCCCGGACGACCATCAGTGTCAGGTCGGCCCGGTGGAGAAGCGGCGCGGGGGTCAGGGTGGTGTGGAGGCGGCCGGATTCCAGGGCGAGGCGGCCGGTGTCGATGAAGACGTCGTATCCGGCCTCGGTGGCCATCACGTGCATGACCTCGGACAAGGCAGGCCAGGTCCGGCCCAGTGCGGCGGCCTGGGCCGGGTCGGTCAGACCGGGCAGCAGTTTGCGGTGGCCGGCCTCGTCCATGCCCCACAAATGACTGGCGAAGGCGTTGGCGAGCGCTTCCGTCCCGGTCCGTTCGGCCGCAGCGAGGTGGTAGAGGCCGAAGCCCGCGCTGACCTGCCCCTGCAGGAAGCCGGCACGTACGGTGCCACCGGCCGGGTCGCATTCGGCGAGCAGAGAGGGGCGTTTCGAAGCGAGAGTGAGAGCGAGCGCGGCAGTGGTCACGCCGGACGATTTCGCCGAGACGAGCGCGGTGACCGGCATGTCAGCTACTCCGCGGTTCACGGACGATCGCGATGCGCCCCAGGGCGGCGCGGGTGGCCAGCAGCGGACCGTCCGTATCGGCGACAGCGAGGTTGACCACGACATTGCCCGAGGCATCGGGACGGGAGACGGTCACCACGACCGCGTTGAGGGTCGACGGCGGCGCCTCGGCGTCCTCGCTGGTCTGCTGCTCGCCCTGGGCGGGTGTGGTGACGGCGAGGACCTTGTCGCCGGGGGCGAGGGTGCCGGCCGGGGCCTGGCCGCGCTTGACCTGGACACCCACCTGCTGCTTGTCATCGCCCAGTCCGCTGCCCGCGGCAAGCTGGGAGGCGGTGAGGAGACCTCCCTGACGCAGATCGACGGACGGCCGCTTCCCCACGACCGACGCCTTGTCGGCGGCGGGTACGGGAGTCAGCGCGCCGTCGGCGCTCACCTCGGCCACGGTCAGATCGGCGTCGGTCAGGGCCTGGCCGGCGGGGACGTCGCGGGCGACGGCGAGGACCCGGGTGCGGTCGCTGGCGGAGGTGACCGCCGCGGCCGCGCCGAGGCCGGCGAGGACGGCCAGGACGATACACAGCGCAGCCACGGACCAGCGGCGCTCCCGCTTGACGGGTGCCGTGGTGGTGATCGGGATGTCGGGGCGTGCCGGGGCGGCCGGACGCGGCACCGGCGGCGCGGCGGGGGATTCCATGCGGGGACTGCCTCTCACGTTCTGCGTGCTGGGGGCTAGTTGTTGAGGACCTGGACCTCGGCGACGGTGATGTCCACGGCGCTGCCGCGGACCTCGGTGAGCTGGCCGTTGGCGCCTGCGCCGGCTACCTGCCAGTCGATGGCCCAGGTCGACGTCGCGGTGACGTGCCACTTCCCCGAAGGGCTTGTCGACGAGGGGGCGGTGTAGCGGTGACCGCAGTCCGGGGACGGCTTCTTGCCGTACTCGGCCTTGTAGGGGGTGCCGGCGGTGGTGCAGGTGACCGTCTTCCCGTCGCCCATCGTCCACACGATCCTGCTGACCTTCGCCGTGGCGGTGACGGTGACGCCGCCGGCGGATGCGCTGGCCACGTTGGGGCCGTAGGTCTCGGCACCCGTCTCGGTCCACATGTAGACCGGCATCCCGACAACGCCTTTGCCGCCGGGCTTCGGGGTGATCCCGATCTCCGGGCCGCGCAGCAGCATCTTGTCCACGGCTTGCTGCGCCAGCACCGCCGGGTCAACGGCTACGGCCGCGGGCGGGTCGGCAGCCCAGACCATCGTGGTGACGGTGAACTGGTCGTTGCCGTCGAACGTGCACTTCTTTTCATAGACGGCGCCGTCGCCCGCCTCGTGCCCCTCCCAGTCCAGGCTTCCCGCCGGCGGTTGCGGATCGGCCAGCTTGTAGGTGCAGGTCTTGTAGCTGGGACCCTTACCGCTGCTGTTGCCGGTCTGCTCCGTTCCGCCTGATCCCGGCTTGCTGGCTCCGGGCTTGCCGGGAGCTTCGGCCTCGACACAGGTGAAGAGGTCGCACTGGCCGACTCCGGTCCCCGGTGGGGGTTTCTCGGCGCGCGCCTGGCCCGGCAGCATCAGCGCGGCCGCGGCAAGGGCCGTGACCGCGAAGCGTCTGCGGGTCAGCATGGCTTGCCCTGGGGATCGTCCCGGATGACCCGCCAGCCGTCCGGGTAGCGCTCGACGGTGCTGACGATGAGGTACTTCGTCAGCCGGGAGGCCGGCAGCTCCACCGGCTTCCCGGTGTCGGCGTGCGTCACCTTCCAGCGGGAGATGTCCAGACAGCTGGAAATCGTGGCATTGGGGATCTCACGGTCGATGTTGAGGCTCGTCACGGTCGGATTCACCACCGTGACCTCACCGTTGTAGATCCGCTTCCCGTCGTGTGCACGCTTGGCGTCAGCCTCGGCATTCTTGAGGGCTGCCGAGGCGGCGTACTTCGGGAGATCGACGTTCTTGCCGTTGGGGTCGGCGTAGAGCTTCTCCATCTCCTGCCAGTAGGCACGGTAGACGGCGACGGCGTCCTTCTTGGCCGTCTCTGTGGGATCTGCCGCCTTCGAGGACTGGGGCGCGGAAGGAGAAGTGGTCGCGCTCGGCGAGTTGTCTGTCGAATCGTCAGAACTGCAGCCGGACAGGGTCATGAGAGCGCACAGAGCGGTAAGCGGAGCGCTGTAACGCCTGCCATTCCGTCCGCGAAATAGTGTCCGGCTTGGTCGTGCCGACGGTGCCACTGCGCCTCCTCGTGTGTCGTTCAACGGGCGCCGTCGACCTGCGGTGTACTGCGCATGGTGATGACCCCGTTACGGCCTCAACCGCCGTATGGCTGGTCTCTTCCCATACGGTACGCAAAGAATCTCCAACAGCCCAGCCCGATTCAGCACTTCAGGCCCATTGAACCGGTCCTAAACCATCACAATCCCGCACCACGGGCTCCGCAGAAAGTTTTCAGCCAGCACCGTCCCGCCCAGAGGGACCTCTTGGACGACGTGAATTCGCAGGCTCATTGAAATATCAACTCATCGGCATTCCGGCGCGGTCATCCGCAACTCGGGCAACAGCGGACTTCCATCCGGCCTGGCAGAAAACGGGGCAACCGGATATGGCGTACCGGCAACGCACCCGGTCAGAGAAGCTCGCGCACAGGCACAGAGAGGCCACGACTGCGGGCCGAGCGCTTTCGCCGTTTCAGGGCCGGTCCGTCGGGAGGGACCCGCCCGGCCGAGGTGGGATTGCGTCAGTTGCTCATCGACATTGGGGGCACATGCCAATAGTTCGGTCGGGTCCGACATCAGACCGCGATACGTACGGAGCTCCCTGAGCGGCCGGTACCTGGCCAGCCGGCGCCCTCACAGGGCTCAGCTCCAGCCGCGCGGATCTTTAGTCCAGCGCCAGGTTCTTCAGATCCGGCTGATCCGGATGCTGGGCCGAGGACCATCTGCACTGCATTCTCTGCGCGGTCCTACTCGCGCCCCCTGGAACAGGGGGCGTCGGGCGCACAGCAGGGCGGAGATGTGCGGGTCACCCGCGCGCAGCAGGAGGTTCGGCATCGACTTCGAGGAGCAGCAGGTCGAACTCGGGCCCGTCGGGGGCGTTGCGGTATGGGCCTGCGTACGTGTATCCGAGCCGGTTGTACATCTGTCGGCCGCGGGGGTTGTCGGGGCGGACCAGCAGGCTGGACCACTGCGGGGCGATGGCCTGGAGCAGGGCGGAGTGGAGGCGGGAGCCGATGCCCTGGGACTGCAGAGTCGGCAGCACGGCGAGTTCGCACAGTCCCATGAGGCGTCCCCCCGTACGGGCGTGTTCGGGGATCTCGGGGAGCAGGTCGGGGCCGAACCAGTACTCGGGCGTGCATGGGAAGGCGTAGCCGAAGCCCACCATGTTGCCGGTCGCGTACGCGGCGACCAGTGTGAAGCCCTCGTGGCGGCAATGGCTGGTGATCTGGCGGCGCAGCGCGCTGGCTGAGAGTCCGTCCGTACTCGCACCGGGAGTGTCGACGAGTTCGGGGTGGGCGTCGGACCAGATGTCCGCGAGGGTGTCGATCATCGGCGGGATCTGTCCGGGGCCGTAGGTGCGGATCACGACGTCTGCGCGGGTACTGGGGGTCACGCGCGTCCTCCTCCGGTGGCGGTTCGGTACTCCTCGATCCAGTCGGCGACCGCGGGGACACGGGAGTGCCGCTGGAGCGCGCCGGCGACGTCGTGCAGCGATTGCAGCAGCCGGTCGGAGCGCACCTCGGGGAGGTAGGCCAGGACACGGCCCGCGGCTTCGGCGGCTGCCTCCGGCTCGGGACGGTCCCTGACGGCATGTTGGATGGCGATGTCGGCGGTGTACAGGGCCTTGTTCCGTACGAAGGTGTCGCCGTGGAGCAGGACAGCCTGCTCCGCGCCGCTGGCCGCTCGCTCGTGCTGGCCGAGGTCGTTGCGTGCGAGCGCTTCGAGGCCCGACAGTTCCCCCGGGTGGAAGAAGTCGAGCCAGTCCGGATCGTTGCCGGAGGGCCCTTTGGCGTAGAGCGTGTGGGCGCGGACGATGGCCTGGTCGGTCGCTGACCGGTCGCCCATCAGTGCCCAGCCGCGAGCTTCCCTCATGTGGAACAGGGCCAGGAGCCGGGAAGATCCGAGGTTGCGGGCGACGGTCTGTGCGCCCTGGGCGGCGGAGATGGCCTCGCGCGGGCGGCCGGCTGCCTTGGCGAGCAGGGACAGACATCCGAACGCATGGGCCTCCAGCTCCGGGTCGTCGGCGATCCGTGCGGCGGCGAGGGCCTCGCCGTAGAGGGAGTGGGCATCTCCTGCCCGGCCGGAGTCAAAGCTGAGCCATCCGGCGGCGATCGACAGAGCCCCGGTCGCGGAACGGAGTCGTCTGCCCATCAACTCCGTGTAAGAGCCGCTCTGCAGCCACTGGTACGCGGTGCTCAGGGCTTCGCCGGCGGCATGACGCAGCGGTCCGGACCCGTGGTCGTGATCTGTGGCGTAGAGCTTGTGGACAGCCTGGAGGACGGAGCGCACCTCGGTCGCGCCGATCCGGGCCGGGACCCGCCGCGAAGAGCCGAGCGGCAGCGCGAGGACCACACCCGTGCCATCGAGGAGCAAAGCGCGACGCTTCACCTCGTCACTCTCCTGTTCCGGTCCGTACGATCCGGAGGCCGGCAGTACGGACGGTGCTGGTGCTGTGAGGCGGAAGCCAAGCTGGGCTGGGCTTCGTCCGGTCATCCTGGTGAGGATCCGCCGGTACACGGCGCGAGGACAGGCGACCTCTCCGTCCTCCCACGCGGCGACCAGCCGTGCCGTGCACCCGACAGTCTCATTCATCTCGGCGCCCGCGCCGATGACTGCCTTGGCGAACTCTTGGCGGGACATCTGTAACTCGTCGACCCGCACGGCACGCAGTTGGGCATTGGGTCTGTTGCGGCGGTCTGTCATACCGGGCTCCGGGCGTCCACGGGCGAGAGGTGCGGTGACCGTACCGCTCCCACTCCTCCTCGTGCCCGGGACAGCCCTCCCCGTCACCCCAATGTGCCGTTCTTACATCGGACTTGCATCACCATGGCGTCGCATTCGCCGCACTCCAGCTGCTTGCGTTGAGTACTGACGTGATGACTCACCAGCTGTTCGTCATCGCCACCGACCCCACCGACGTCCCGGTGGGCCTGGAGCCGGAGGAATCGTGGTCATGAACCACACCGTGCTGTACGACCCGGAGGGCATCCTGGCGGAGACGCTGCCGCTCGACCGTGGCCCGCACCTGGCGCTCGCTGCGGCCGTGCTCGCCTGGGGCACGGCCCCGACTGGGCTGCGGGCGGCCGACTGCGCACAGATCAGTCTGGAGCTTACCGGACACGCGCGGTGCGTCGCCTCCGACGTGCGCCAGCGCTTCGAGGCGCTGCCGCAGGACAGCGAGCTGCGGCCGGTGACCGAAGCGGTTCTGCGGGAGTCGGTGCGCCGTCTGTCGGTACCGTCCCAGAGCACGGTCGCGCACGCGCGGAACCGGGCCCGGCTGGTGAAGGCGCTGTACCGGGCGCTCGATCAGCTCGACGCCGTGCGGCCGACCGTGGCCCCCTGAACCGCCCGTTGCCCTCCCCCGTGGGCACGGGCTCCCTGGGCCCCGGGGCGCGCAAAGAGCCAGGGCGGCTCGCGCACCCCGGGGCCTCCTTCACGTACGTCTGCCCGCGCGCGGCCCTGGGGCCGGTCGCAACCAGTGGTTACGACCGGCCCCACTGTGCAGCGTCTACAGACCCAGCGGCTTCGCGGAGTGTCCGGTGGCCGTCTTCCCAGTCGTCCAATTCGATGCGGAGCGCGGCGAACGCTCGTTGCGCCTTCAGTTGGTCGTTGAGATGGGCCAGCCAGCCTTGTTCATTGGCCGGGGCCCGTCGGCCGGTGGGCTCGGGCAGTCCGTAGGCGCGGGCCCGGTAGATGTCCTGCGGGCTGATGTCCGCTCCACGGGACTGGGCCGGGAGGGAGCGGGCGAAGTCATCTGCGTTTTCCCGCAGCAGGGGGCAGTCGAGTCGTGCCAGCTGTGGCTCGTGCTGCTGTTGCCTGCTCTGGGCGAGGTGTTGGCGTAGTGCGGGCTGGAGCAGGGCCGCGTAGCGCTGCCAGGCCGGGTCGCTGCGTTCGTGTCGTTGCCGGAGCATCTCGGCGTGCCGACGGTGGTCCTCGTCGACCTGGTTGTCCGCGCCGTCCGCGGCCGGCGGATGCGGCAGGATCAGCATGCCGGTGCGCTGTCGGCGGGCGAGTTCGTGCTGTACGAAGGCGGCCGGGTCGCGCAGGAAGCCGGGGACGCCCCAGGTGAGCAGTTCCGCGGCCAGGCTCTGCCAGGTCCAGCCGGTGGAGATCAGGGGACGAAGTGCGTAGGCGAGCCGGCGGGGGCATGCCCGGTGGAGCCACCAGACTTCGTACCGTAGCTGGTCGGCGACGGTGATGCCGGCGGCGCACTGGGCGGGCGTGACGCGCGGCTGGTTGCTGGTCGTGGGGGGTGAGTTTTTGCGGCACGTCGCGCGCTTGCGCGGAGTGTAGTTAATACCTCCCTCAACCTTCAGCCGACTGTGGTCCTTGGGGACCACAGAAGAAGGGGTGCACGAAGTGCGCCGCGGCGGGGACTTCTTGGATGCCTTCCGGCGGGCCTCGTTGACCGCCAGGTCCCGGCCGTGATCGGTGACGCCGATGAGGCGCGCCCGGTAGCCCTTGCCCTGGATGCGGCGTCCCAGTGCCTGGTCCCACACGGGGGGCGCGACCGCTGTGAAGATCGTGGCGGTGCCGGCATAGCCGTCGCCCGGCTGCCAGGTCTTGCGGTGTCGGGTGCGGAGCACGTTCGCTTTCGTCCCGTGCTCGACGTACGCGATCAGTCCGAGTTCACGCAGGTAGCGGGCGTGGTTGAGGACTGCCCGGCGGCGCAGGCCGAGCGCGTGGGCGGTCGCGGTGATGTTGAAGGGGAAGTGACCGTTCTTGCTGTCCTTCATGCGGGCGGCGAAGACGTCGGCGAGGCGCTTGGTGGTGCGGTTGGCCTTCGGGTGGAAACCGCCATCGATCATGAATCGTGCTGCGGACAGGAGGTCGTCGGTTCGGCGCAGCTGGCGCGATGCCGTGGCGTCCAGTTCGTGGTCGGCAGCGTCCTCGACCAGGGCAAAGGCGTGACACGAGACGTCCTGGAACGGTCGCGTCTCGGACACATCTGGGCATGCCGCCAGGTCGATATGGCGGTACGCCGAAACGTCGTGCATCATTACCTCCGTTCGCTTCGTGCTTCTGGTGCGAAGCAGCACGAAGCCCCGGTGACGGTGCTTCGGGTTCGTGGAGAACCGGTTATCTGTCCGGCCTACGGGTCGGACACTTCGCCTGACCAGGGATTTGGCCCTGGAGACGGCGGTGGCAGGTGGCCAGATGGCCCGATGGGGATCGGGTGGACTGGCCGGGGCAGCAGGTGCGGGGCCTTGGGGAAGGAACCGCCGAGGAGCTGCCCCTCGTTCGGTTACGTCATCCAGCTCCCCTCATGGGGGATCGTTGGGTGCCCGCATGCCGGTGGGCATGGGGAAGTCCAGCAGTGGCCCGGAGCTGACACGGATGCCGCCTGCTGGTGTCTGTTGTGTCCCGGAAGACAGTTGCGGGTACGCTGCATCGCAGCGAGACCTCGTTTTCTGAGACCTCGGTCTCGCTTTGTGCGAGACCTATTTCTGTGGAGCTTCCTCGCACCGGCTCGGCCCCAGTAGCGCTGGTCCAGGTTTCGCCGACCTGGAGCTACTCGGGGCCTTTGTCGTGTCCGAGGCTCCGTTTCCCGTGTCCGGCGGATTCGGGAGACGCAGCGACACCACCCTAGTGCTCCTGTCGTATCGGCTTGCACGGGTCTTGCTCTTCTTTCATCCGTGTCGTTCGGTGAGCGATGTCCTGGCTTAGCGACAACGAGTGCCAGGGAAGGCGGGTGACGGTATGTCACGAGGCATCACAGTGCTTCCGGTGGCGGCGGGCCGGGCTGTGTATCCCGTGGATGAGGGGGTGCGGCGGTCGACGAGCAGGTCGTCTATCGTGCCGTGGCCGCCGCTCTGGTGGTCCCAGGCCTGGAGCAGTTGTCCGAGGACGGAGCGGGCGGCCAGACGGAACTCGTCGGGGCAGTGCTCGCGTTCGGCGAGCCAGGTGATCTGGCGGGTGTGGGCGTGCATCGCGAGCATCTCGCTGACCAGGGGGGAAAACGGCAGCGGCATCGCGTCCAGCTCGGAGCAGGTGTGCCGTGTGCCGGCAGGCTGAGAGTGGGGCCGGGTGCGTACGCGGGAGCGGGAGAAGCAGCGCCAGAACATGTGGTCTCCTCGGTTCAGTTGGTCTGGGTGGTGGGGTGCAGCCACGCGTCAGTGGGCTCGGACGGGCCGGTGACTGGGGTGAAGATCGATGCGAACGGCCCCAGTTCACGGAGCTGGGCGAGGGTGGTGACGCCGGCCCGTACCCCGCTGCTGGTGAGCGCGGGGGTGCTGGCGGCGAGACTGCACAGGTCGGCGATGCGTCGGGCGAGCCGTGATTCGGAGGCGCCGGTGAGGACCAGGAGCAGCCTGGGGAAGGCCGGGTAGCGGTAGCGCCAGGCCGGGATGGCGGTGCGCCGGCCCGGCTTGGTTCCGCGGCCGGAGGGCGGCTGTGGTGCGAAGTCGTGGTATGCGGCGTATGCGTGGAGCTTCTGCGCGAGGCGCGCGATGGTCATCTGGGTGCGGTCGACCTCGATGAAGAAGGTGAGCAGGGTGCGTTGCCTGGCCTGCTTGTCGGTGTGGACGTAGTTGAGGACGGCGTCGGGGACGAGGCTGAGTTCTGCGCCGGGGCGGGAGTCGTCGCGGTAGAAGTGCGCGGTTTCGGGTGACCAGTCGAGCGGGCCGCATTCGTGGCCGAGTCGACGGGCCCAGTCGACGAACGCCAAGCCGGTCTCCACGGTGGCGAGGGTGTGCTCCTGGAGCGGGCCCAGGGCCGCTTCCGGAGTCATGCGGTAGGGACGCTGGGGCAGCAGTCCTACCGATTCGACGGCGGTGGCGCCTTTCTCGGTGAGCCACCACAGCAGCTCGGTCTGGCCCGAGATGCGGCGACCGACCGTCTCGGCCAGTCCTGTCTCCCGCAGGGTGTGGAGCTGGCGGCGCAGGTACTCGGCGCGGGTGTGGTGCGGAGTGATCAGCTGGTGGAGCAGCGTCGTTGAGACCAGACGATGCTGGTAGAGGACCTGGCTTGCCTGCTGGGCGATCTGTCCGAGGCCGGTGGGGCCGGCGTGCGGGTAGGGCATTGCGGTGCTCCGTTTCAGTCGAGGAGGGTGGTGGGGTCGTCGGCTGCGCCGGGTCCGAGGCGGCGGCCGGTGTGGTGGGCGGTGTGGTGGGCGAGGACGGCGGCGTCCAGGTCCTCGAGGTCGGCGAGAATCGCGGCGACGGGCCGGCGCCGGAGGTTGGTGTCGATCGCCTTGTCGAGGTCGGGCACGCCGGCGGGGTTGTCGTAGTGGGCGAACAGTTCCTCGACCGGCAGGCCGCGGACCCGGAAGGGCTTGGTCGGGGTGCCGTTGAGGTTGATCGACATGACGTAGTGGTACTTCGGGAGCTCGGTGATGGTTTCCGGGGTGACGTGGCCGTTCCAGCGACGGGCGACGAAGGCGGCCTCGTCGAAGTCGGCTGCGCATGTCGACAGCAGCGACTGGTTCTGCAGCAGCGACTGGCGGGTGATGGCGCTCAGCCGCAACGCCATCTGGGTCATGCCGATGAACCGGACCTCGTATTTGCGCAGCTGCTCGGCGATGGCGGCGAGGAAGCCCTTGCTGGAGGAGTCCAGGGCGGTGAGCTCGTCGCCCCAGGCCCAGAAGGTGGCTCGCTGCTCGCGCGGGGTGTCCTGGCGGGAGAGGCCGGCGCGGTGCAGATCGTGGATGAGCAGGCAGGAGACCAGGGCGTCGCTCTCGCTGCCGGACGGGCAGACGAAGACGACGCGGTTGGTGTCCATCGCGGTGCGGACGTCGTACGTGGACCGTGGGCTGCCGAAGAAGGCCTGCAGCGCCGGAGAGGTGTCGAGCCGGTCGATGGCGTAGGTGACCGTGGGCACCGCGTCGGACGCGAGCTTCGGAAACGTCTTCTCCCAGTAGTCACGCACCCGTTGCGGCAGCTTCGGCAGGAGCTGTTCGCGCCAGTCGTCATCCGTCAGCCAGCTCCGCATCTGGAACAGGGTGCACTGGGCGTCCGGTGTACCGCCCTGGACGGCACGGTGGTTGAGCAGCGCCAGGGCCTGGGCGGCGCGGGCCAGGATGGTGCGGGCGCGGGGGGCATTGTCGCCCCAGTTTTGGGCTGCGGCGATGCCCTCGGTGACCGAGCGGACGACGTCCTTCACGGCGCTCAGGGGGCGGCCTTCCATGGACAGCGGGTTCCAGGACGCCACCAGCTGGTCCGGTTCGGAGTGGGCCAGGTTGATTTCCCACACGCGTGAAGCGATGTGGGGGTGGGCCAGGTACGGCTTGGCCCGCACCCATCCTTCGCCGTGCGGATCCAGGAACCAGGTGCCGTATCCGGAGTGGGCCATGGCGATGCACTGCACCAGGGCGGCCTCCGTCTTGCCGTGACCCGACTTGCCCAGCTGGAGCCCGAACAGGAGGTCTTTCGCCCGGGCGGCACCGATCCGCTCGCGGCCGTCGGCGTAGACGACGGCGCCGAGCGGCACCAAGTCCCGCTGCCCGGTGTAGACGGGCAGGTCCGACGGTGGCGGGGGGACCAGACCGCCGGAGCGCACCACGCTGGAAGCGCGGCACTTCACCGTCGGGGGTTTGAGGAAGCCGGCCAGTTCCGGGACGGTGAGCCACTGGCGCTTGCGGGGGGCGAACTCGCCGGTGACGAAGCACCGGTCGAAGTGGGCGATCCGCCGACGGGTGCGCGGCCGATGGGGTTTGAGGTAGTTCTCACCGGAGGTTGCGGCGAACGCGGCGAGCAGCTGATGCATCCGGGCCAGAGCCGCCTGCGGATGCCCGGCCTCGGTTCGCAGCAGCAGCTGCACCGCGAACACCGCGCCGGCCGACGGCTCGAACTTGCCGACTCCATCGCGCAGATCGGTCATGCGCGGCAGCCGCTCGCCGCGCCCGCCGCCAGCGGTCTTGCCGCCGGACCAGGCCGCGGTGACCGAGTTCCACACCCCTCCCCCGCCGAGCCCGCCGGTCAGGCGCTCACCGTACGCGGATGGGCCGCGCCGTTTGGACTGGGCGAGCAGCCGGCGCCGCCGCCGGGCGAGATGACGTTCGCGGACGGGGACCAGGTCCAGGACGACGTCGGCACGCTCTCCGGCCTCGGTGCGTACCGAGGCCATGGCCGAGGCCAGCTGCTGCAGCGGATCGGGGGTAAGGCCGAGAGAGGTCAACGGCTTCCGGTCCGCCATGGCCAGGGTGAGCTCGACCCGCTGCACATAGCGGCGCCCAGGCGACCGCAGAACGGCTGCCGGCTTGGCGAAGTCGACAACAGCGGCAGTCACTCCGCCTCCTCACGCGGTGCGGGGAAGCGGACCGGATGAAGGTCCTTCTGTGCGCGGTGGGCGCGGACTTCGACCTCGGCGAAACCGGGCATGGCCAGGACGGCGACGGCCGTGGCCGGGCCTTCGAGGTAGCAGCGCATCTTGCTGTTTTCGGCGCTGTAGCGCAGCCGGGCCGCCGAACCGCGGGCCGGGACGCCTTGAGCGGAGTGGTGGACGCGTCCCAAATGGCGCGCCCAGCGGCCGACCTCGCCCTCGCCCGGGTCGAAGGTCGAGGTCGGGACAACTTCCACCGTGACCCGGTCGGAGAGAGCCTCATGGACGAGGCTGGAGCGCTTTCGCTCCCGCCGAACCCAGACAACGCCGGCGATCAGCACAAGGGCCGCCAGGTACGGGGAGGACCAGGCGATCCAGTGCGCAATGTCGAAGAACAGCTGTGCGCCGGGCAGCTCGGCGTTCATGCCGGCCGCTGGGCGGTCGTATGGAGAGCGAGGACGGTGTTCACAATGGCCTCCTGGTCGGTGCGGGAAAATCCCCTTCACCTGGACCAAGTCAGGCCGGAACGCCGATTCAGACACAGCCAGAGAGGCTTTACTTCCTCTTTGCCTTTGGGGCGTCTGGGTGCTCGGCCTGTCTGTCCGGACCACGGTTCAAGGACAGCCATGAAGCGTGCGGCCGCGCTTCGTGGGCCTGTGCTGGCGCTGCTGTTGCGGCGAGCGCAGTTGCTGAGAGGGAGGCAGGGGCGGCGGAACGGGCGTCATGCTCTGTCTCGACTGAGCGTGACGCCCGCACTGTCACTTCTTGCGCTCGGGCAGCCTCGCGCGCGTTCGTCGGCCTCTGCAGGTCGTACGGGGTACTGGAGAAGGAGCTGAGGCCAGTGCCTTGATGCGGTGAGCGAAGTCGGCGTCGATGGGCATCGGGAGTTCCAGGTCGTCATCGACGTACGCGAGCGCCGCGGGGACGTAGCCGAGGACAGCGCTGACGGATCTCGATACCTCATCCGGGCGTGCGTCGGCATCCATCTTGAGCCAGCTTAGGACGCGCAGGGCAGTCGCGAGCTCCTGCGCGGCCTCTCCCTCATCATGGGTGGCCGGCGGGACATCGGCCTGCACGTGCCACCACTCGGCTTGCCCGTCTTCACCGCGGGCTCGGTGGTGAAGGTAGAGGCAGTAGGTGGCGGTCGGATCACCGGCGCCCGCCGCGTACTGCCACCAGAACTGGGCCGAGTCCTCATGCTCGGCCAGCAGCAAAATGCAGCCCAGTACCCGGGCGCCCGGCGGTTCGGGCATCACGCTGGCGAAGAACCGCCGTCGCAGACTGACCAGAGCGCCACCACTCGTGACAACCGTTTCGCACAGGTTGCGCAGGTCCTGCGCCGCCATTCCGGCAGCCGCTCCGACGGGATCCTGGGCTCCGGCCTCTCCGGCCGGAGTCCCTGCTGTGCCGTGCACACGTGCAGCGACGCGCGCGGCAATGCGGTCGGCGCCGGCCCGAATGTCTTCCTGCGAGTAGGGCTCGTTGACCAGGCGGGCCCTGGCCAGCAGTTGCTCAATGGGCGACGTCATCGTCACGTCCTTCCCTCGTCAGTCCCAGTTTTTCCTGCAAACGGATTCTGGCGTAGCGGGCGGTGGAGCGTACGGCGGCGGGGGTGATGCCGAGATGCTCGGCGGCCTCGCGAACCGTGTGCTCGTGGCTGTAGAGCAGGATCACAACGTCGCGCTGCCGCTCGGAAAGCTCTTCAATCGCACGGTAGAGGCTGAGGTGTTCCGCCAGCTGCCCGATGGGATCGACCGCCTCACGCAGCGCGGCCGTCTCGAAGGCAGCGGTGTCGACCAGGGCCTCGCGGCGGCCGCGCGCGCGGGCGACGTCGATCGTGCGGTTCTTCATCACCCGCCAGGCATAGCCGGCGGGGTTCTCCTTCGACAGGACGTCATTCCAGGCAATGAGCAGCTGCTCGAAGGCCCAGTCGACCGCCTCTTCGGCGTCGGCTTTGTTGTTCAGGTACGTCTTGGCCCAGCGCACATACGCGGGCCGGTGTATCTGGTGGAACGCTTCGAAGTCCAGCGGGAGGGCGTCCAGCGGCAAATCGGTCATCGGGGCAGAAGCAGCGCCGGGTAGGTATTCGGGGACGTCCTGCGTCACGCCGGCCTCTCCCCCTCGCAGTCGGTACGGCGCAGTTCGTCCGCACCCACCCGCACACCGACTGCCGCCGCGCTGCGTAGCAGCGCGATCGCGTCGCGCCCCAATACACGGATGGCGAGCGCCATGAGGAGCAGGTCCTCAAGCAAACGAAATGCCACGGGCTCTCGTTCCCTCCACTGTCAGTAGCGGGGCCTCTCGCCGGGCCCCGGGAGGCGCGGGTGCGCCTCTGCCTCCCATGGCGTCCGCCAAGTGCCGATCGTGCATCCGAGAAAGTCAGATTCTGAAAATGAGAACGTCTTCGAATACTCAGAACTGCTCGCGCCATGCACGTAGTTGTCGTCGCCCGCAGCCCCAACTGGTCCCGTATCGCGGCGTTCACCTACCCCACAAGCGGAAGTGTGAGCGATCAACAATTCCACGCAGGCGTTGCGCACCTCTCCGGAGTCAGCGCCCATGTGACGGTCATCATGCAGAGATCGGCCTCGTGCTTCTGCACCGAGGGTGAGTCGCTGGCGAAGTCGGCGATCAGGATGCGTGCCAGTTCCAACCGGCTCTCGTAGGCCACCAACCGGCCCGTCGTCGAAGCGTGATACCAGCCCGAATAATGCTTCCGGCCCTGGTACCAACGGAACTTGCGGGGCGGAATCCCGTGGCAATGTCCGAGGCCGGTCCCTACAGTCACCGCATGGTTACCGAGGACCAACACCCGCCCCAGCCCGACATCGCCGCAATGCTCACCGACCAGACGAGCGTCTGCAGCGCAGCACGCGACGCCATCGCCGCTGGTGGTGAAGTCACCGTCTGGGACGGACTGGCCCCTGCTTCACGGCACGCCGGCGTCTACCGAGGACGCCTGAGGAGCGTCGAAAGGCACGGAGGCACGGCGCTCGGCCTCGACGAAGCCATTCAGATCCTCAGGCAGCAAGGCGACGAGCCGGTGCGCACCGGGTGCATCACGAGCCGGTACTGGGCCTTCACGCTGTTCCTCAACGCGGACGCGACACAGCTACTGGCCTGCGGAGGCGTCAAACGCGAAACACCGAAGGAGCCGTGAGGACGGCGCCCCCGGCGTAATCCCCAAGCCGAGCGCCCCACGCCTCGTTACTCTGCCGCTCATGCCCCGCGCCATAACACCCGCCGACACTATGTTCCAGCGCCTCTTGTGCTGCATCTGCGGCCAGAGCACCGCCGACGCCGACGACTACGTACTCCTCGGGATCAGCGCCCTCGGCATCCCTACCGAGCAGTGGCTCGGTGCGCACGCCGAACACCTCAACAGTGTCCTCGCCCGCGGCTTCTCGGTCGAGGTGCACACGATGTAGCCCTGGGCGTGCGGCGGCGGCGCCGAGCGGCTCAGGCGATGCCAGTGTGACTGATCAAGCGAGCAGGCGCCGTCTATCTCGACCAGTAAACGACATCTCTATTCGGAATCTACAAGGGAGGTCGCCCGACGATCCGACGGGCCATGAGGATCTCGCCGTGGTTGGAGAACTGGGCCACTTCCACGACGCGTCCGGGCTGCGGCGCGTGGACGACCAGGCCGTCACCGATGAACATGGACACGTGCTCGGGGCGGGAAGCGCTGCCCTCGGTGAAGACCAGGTCGCCCGGCTGGAGCGCGTTGGCTGACACTGCGCGACCATCTTTGATCTGCGTGTACGTGGTGCGCGTGATCTCGATGCCGGCCACTCCGTAGGCGCGCTGCATTAGGGAGGAGCAGTCGCAGCGGTCGCGTGGGTTGTTGCCGTGGGGGTTAGTGCAGGTTCCGCCCCATTGGTATGGGGTGCCGAGCTGGCCCAGGGCCCAGCGGATCGCGTTGCGTGCCTGTATGGGAGCGGTGACGGGGATCTGGTAGCCCTCGGGCAGCGTGCCGGGAGGGATGTCGCCGTAGTCGGTGCCGGCCTGGGTGACGCAGTCAGTCCGGAATCCGGTGGGGGAGGCTGCCAGGTCGAGTGTCGGCGCGATGGCCTGCTGCAGGGCGGTCGCCAGTGCTTCATGCTTCGCGTACGCGTCGGGGTAGCCGGACTTCTGTACCTTCTGGGCGGCGACCGTGAGCGGCATGCTTTTCCAGTCCTTCAGGGACTTGAGCGCCGTGTAGAACTTCGTCGACGCGTACACCGGGTCCGTGATCTGCTCGCGGGTGCCCCAGCCTTGGGAGGGGCGCTGCTGGAACAGTCCGAGGCTGTCGCGGTCGCCGTGGTCCAGGTTGCGCAGGCCCGACTCCTGCAGGGCCGTGGCGAGTGCGATGGTCTGGCCGCGTGCCGAGATCTTCATTTGGGCGCCGGTCGCCACGATCGCTTTCGCGTTGGGGAGCTGTTCCTTGGGCGAGGGCAGGCCGGGAACCGTGACGTTGCTGCTGTCGGCGAGCATCCCGTTTATCTGCTGGGACAGCTGCGCGGTGTCGATGTCCGTGCCGGTGCCGTCGGTGGTGCATTGAGTGTGGGCGGCCATTGCTTCGGCTTGGCTCTGCCCGATGCCGGCGACGTGCGCGGCGATCGCCCCTATCAGGACCACTGTCAGGACGGTCAGAGTCATGCCGCCGGCCAGCCACGCGGTGGCCTTCTTCGTCACGATGCCCCCCGTGATGGCCTGCGCCGGCGGGCGAGTTCGTGCTCCTCCCGCTCGGAGAGCCAGTCATCGAATCCACCCGGCCCGTTGGCCGCGCGGCTGGGAGGTGTGGCCGCTGCGCGCGCGACTGCGGCTCGTTGCGTGCGTCGGACTGCGGCCCGCTGTGCCTGGGCGTGGCGGCGGGGACGGTTGGGCTGGGCGGTGGTGGGCCGGGGGCGGGTTGGTCCCGTGGGACGCGGCGGGTGCGCCGGCCGGGGCGGATGCCCAGGGCGCGGGGGCGGCCCGGCGTGGGGGCCGTAGGGCGGGATGCCGGGTCCTGCGGGCATGCCGGGCGGGAATCCCGGGCGAGGGACGGGGAAGGCGGGCCGGGCCGGGTGCGGCCGGCCGCGGCGGCCGCCGGTCTGGATCCGGGACATCAGGGCGGTGGCGCCGATGGTCTGGGGCATGGCGTAGCCGATCGCGGCAAGGGGGTTGCCCTGGGCGAGGGCGACGCCGGCGATCGCTCCGCGGACGAGGCCGCGGGTGGTCTTGCGGACGATGTGACGGTTCTTCGGAACAGTCGCGGTGGCTGTCGGCGTGAAGACGGAGCCGTGGGTGCCGCCGATGCGGCCCTTGGACATCTTGGCGCGGAAGTTTGATGCGACCTGCTGGGAGCGGGCGGCGAGCTGTTTGCGTTTCTTGATCGCGCCGATGCAGACGACGTCGACGATGAGGAATCGCAGCGTCAGTTCTCGCCCCCAGTCCTGCTGTACGGGGTCCAGGACGGCCTGGATGATCAGGATGAGGACCGCGAGTCCGATGACGGATGCGAGCATCTGGCCGAGTCTGTGCAGGACGGAGGTGGCCCAGTCCCACAGGAACGCGCGGCCGGGGCCGGGGACGGTTCCTGCGATCAGGGCGGGTTCGCCGCGTACGGCGTCCCAGGCGATGCCGCACTGGGCGACGAGGAAGGAGCCGGCCAGTGCGGTGATCAGGACGGTGACGATGCAGGCGGCGATCATGAGGAAGAATCCGCCGCCGAGCTTGTCGAGCGAGGCCTTCTTCGCCGCGCTGGCGTCGCCGGGCACGCACTTGGCTTCGAAGCGTTCCATCGGCGGGTCGCCGAAGTGGTCGATGGCCCACTGAGTGGACAGGTCGAACTGGAAGTTGAGCATGGTGGAGTTCACCGGGACGCCGACCCAGCCGAGGGGGCTGACGAAGTCGGCGTACGGGGTGTACTTCTTGATCTTGTCGCTGCGGGAGCGGACCGCGCGGTCGAAGGCGAGCTGCTCCAGTCGTGTGTCGGCGTACTCGGCCGCGCATTCTCCTTCGAAGACGCGTCCGTACTGCAGGAGCATGGCCGGTTTGACGATGAACGCGTCGGTGAGTGCGTCGGTCAGCGGCCGGGACAGGCTGCTGCCAGTGGCCGGGGTGGTGACACCGTCGTTCTTCTCGGGGGTGGCCGGGTTGGCGTCCAGGATGACGTCGGCGACCTCCAGAGCCAGGCCGCGGGTGATGGCGAGGGCACCGGTCTCCTCCCCCAGCAGCATCTGTGGAGGGGAGGACAGCAGGGTGGCGGTCAGCGCCGCCAGGAGCAGGGACAGGGCTGCGTCGCCCCAGCCGCGGGCCTTGTCCCCGAAGAAGATCCGCGCGACGCAGACGAGGGCACACACCGACAGGAAGAGGCCGGGCAGGCCCATCTCCAGGATCACCCGGGTGTGGAGGCTGCTGGCGACCGAGAGCACCGGGGCGAGCAGTAGTTTCGCCAGGCCGAAGGACAGCGCCCAGGCGATGAGCCAGCAGCAGAACGCGATCGCCCATTTCGTGGCCAGGAAGCAGAGTTCGGTGAGCAGGTTCTGGATGCCCAGGTCCCAGTCGAGCAGCCCGCCGGTGTCCGACTTGACGGTGTAGACGCTGACCGGGAGACGGTTCTGGTCGGTGACGTTGAAGACGCCCAGGACGCCGCCCTCGTCGGGCAGCATCTTGCGCAGCCGGTCCTTCTCCGCTTCGAGCATCCCTTCCTGCGCGGCCTTGCCCAGGCGTTCACTCTGCTCCTTGAGGAGCTTCTCGATCTCCTCCATCTCTTCCGGGGATGGGGTGCGCTGCCCGGGAGCGGCCGGTGCACTCGGCGTGGGGGTGGGCTCCGCGTGGGCGGGCAGCGACGTGAGCACGGTGAAAGCTGTGGCGGCGAGCGCGGCGAAGAGCAGTGCCAGGCGCAGCCGGGCAGAGCCCAGGACCTTCAATCGTGGCCGGCCGTGAAGGACCGTGGTCATGCGGCGGTCCGGTAGTCGCTGGGGGTGGTGTGGATGACGCGCATGACGGCCGGGTCGTGCGGGATCAGCACCTTCATCAGACCGATGCGGCCGAGGAGATCGCGGTAGAGGCACTCCCCCGCGCGGGCCAGCTTCTCCTCGTCGGGCAGGCCCAGCGGGGACAGGCCGGCGGTGACCAGGTCGAGGAGGTCGGCGTCGGTGGCGTCGACACCGAGGAACTCCAGGCCGCGTGAGGCCAGCGTGCGGGTGGTCTGACGGAAGAGGAGCCGGTGCGGGATCAGTCCGCGGATGATCGCGCCCTTCTCGCTGTTGGCCGGCCCGATGTCGTCCGGGTCGTGACTGCCTACATAGGCGGCGGCGTGGTGCTTGCGGCCATCACGCATCAGCTCCAGGAGCAGCTCCAGGCCCTCGTCGCTGGACGTGAGCCACCAGCATTCGTCGAAGACGGCGACACCGAACTCGTCCTTGTGCCGCATGACGGTCTCGCGGGCGACGGCGGCGATCAAATACATGAGGGATCGGCCCAGGACCTTCTCGAACTCCAGGCGTTCGATGCGGTGGTCGGAGGCGAGCTCGCTCTTCTTCGGCAGCGCCAGGGAGTTGACGAGGAAGACGACGGAGTCGGCGCGGGCGGTGTCCACGATCGGCAGTTGGTCGTCGAAGACGACAGCGGCCAGGTCCTTGCGCGCGACGGCTTTGAGCTTGCGGGCCAGGTTGCGGGACGAGGCGTCCTCTGACCCGCGCCGGGTGAGCTCGTCGGTCAGCGCGCGCATGGACGGCTCGGGGTGCTCCAGGACCGCCTGGACCGCCTCGGAGAGCGCGACGCCTTCCAGGTCCATCGGCTTCACGCCGAGGAGCAGAGTCAGGAAGGACTCACAGAAACGGGCGGCGACCTTCGGGCTGTCCTTCACGTACAGGCGCAGCGGGTCGAGGGAGACTTCGGCGTTCTGGTCGATCCTGATGAGCTGGGTGGTGCCGGGGCAGGCGGCGGCGAAGCGGGCCCACTCTTCTTCTTTGGTGCGGTCGACGATGACGGCGCGGCCGCGGGAGTGGGGTTTGCCGGGCTGGTGGCCGCGGGCGAGGACGTTGTAGACGGCCGACTTCATGGCCACCGACTTGCCGGCGCCGAGCTCGCCGATGAACGCCATCGACGCGGACGCGTTCTCGCGGGGGCCGCGGGCGGGGTCGAGCAGGACGGGGCGGGCGCCGCCGGAGGCGACCTGCAGGCCGAACAGGCCTCCCCTGTCGTCGCCGAGCTGGGAGCCGCACCAGGGCATGGACATCGCGAAGTCCCGGGCGAGGAGGTACTGGGCGTACCCGGTCAGCACCCGTGGGGTGCGGCAGCCGGGCAGCATGGCGTGCCACAGATTGGTCTGCTCCCCCACCGGGCGGGCGAAGGTGTAGTCGGTGGCGCCGAAATCACTGGCGAGGGCGGCGGCGCGGTCCTGGGCGTCGTCCGGGGTGGTGCCCCAGACGGCGAGGGTGACCATGGCGCGGATCTCGACTTCGCGTGCGGAGGAGGCGAGCCGGTCGCGGAACTCCTCGTTGTCGGCCTGGTGCTTTTCGACCGCTGCCGGCGGGCCGGCCGGGTCGCCTTGGTACTCCTCGGCCTGGGCCTTCAGGTGGCGGGCCCGCTTACGGGACTTGGCCTCGGCTGTGACGCCCGGGGTGATGACCAGGCGGGCGGCCCAGTCGACCGGGTAGGCCAGGTCGTCCAGTTGCTGGAGGTAGGCGGCCCCGGGCAGGGCGAAGGCCTCCGGCATCTCGGAGAGGGCGAGCATGGCCTGGTAGGAGTCGCCCCACTCGGAGGAGACCTGGACGAAGCGCCGCGCGAACGGATTGCCGGGCACCGTCTTGCGGTCGTGGAAGTCGGCGCCGCCCTCGGCGAGCAGCACGCCCCCCAAGGCTGCGACGGTCCGGCCGCGGCCGCGCACGGGGGACTCGGTGCCGTCGGGGAGGAACGGTTCCGCCAGCCCGCGGCGCGTGCTGTGGCCGTAGATCCACAGGATTTCCGCCTCGGTGGCCGGCCGCATCGACACCCCGGTGGGCCACTGGGCCTGCATCCGCCGGGCCTGCTCGGCACACCGCTCGACTTCGCCTGCGGTGACGGGTGCGGGCATAAGGCCCAGCTGCCGCGCGAGGTCGGCCTTGGCCGCGGAGAACGCGGCCAAGGCGGCGTCCTTACGGGACGTTGGCGGAAGGGGGATCGCCAGCCAGTCGGTACGGCCGGTGAGCTCCATGGTCTCCAACTGGTCCAGCACCGCGCGTCCGAGCTGTTCGTAGCGCGGGGACTTCTTCAGGTCGACGTCGGCGACCATGGTGCGGACGACGGCGATGGGGTTGACCTGCGGGCACAGCGACATCAGCATCGGCTCGCCCGTGAGGCTCTTGAAGAGCGATTCGAGTGCCCCCAGCCGGCGCCTCTTCGCGGTCGTCGGCGCGTGGGAGTAGTTGGCGGCGGCGACCCGCCAGATCGCCCAGGTGGTGCCGTGGGTGGTGAAGACGAGGTTGCCCTCGATGTGTCGGATCGGCAGGCCCATCACTCCTCCTCTTTCTGCTTGCTTGTGGATGCGGTGCGGCGGGCGAGCAGGGCCTGCACCCCGGACCTCACGGGAGCGCCGGCAGTCGCCGCAGGGGCGGGTGGAGCCGTGACTGGCTCGGTAGTTGCCCGGGCGACCGGTGGGGCAGGGCGGGTGGCTGGCCGCGGCGGTTCGGCGGCGGGTGCGGTGTTGGCCCGGGCTGTGCCGGGGGTGAGCGTGATGAGGGTGTCGCCGCCTGCCGCGCGGACCGGGCGGAAGGGCCGGCCGTGGAGGCGCCCCCACCGCGGGCCAGTGAGCATGACGGCGACGCTGACCAGAGCGGCGGCGGGGTTACGGCCGTCGATGTGCAGGTGCCGCAGCAAGAACGCGGCCGCGAACGGCGCTCCGAGCAGCACCACGACGTCCACGAGCCCGTTCCCGCCCCAGATGGCCCGGGTCAGGATCAGTACTACGAACGTGGAGACGATCGCGGCGAGCTGGGTGAGCGTGTAGGGGCCGCCCGGCAGACGGATCCCGCGGCCGCCGTTGATGTCGCGGATCACGCCGTGGACCAGCGGGGCGCGGCGGGCCTTGGTGTAGCAGCGGCCGATCAGCTCACTGTCGGCCTCGGATGCGTCGGCCGGGTGGGTGGTCACTGGTCACCCGGCCCGGTGAGTGTGCCGCCTGTGCCGTCGTACTGGCTGATGTCCTCGGTCGTCTTGTCCTTGAGGGTGTCCATGTTCGCGGAGCCGCCCCAGACGATCGCCGCGAAGATGACAGCCATGATCGTGGGACCAGGGGCCTTGGTCTTGATCCCGACGATGACGACGAAGAACCCGCACAGCACGGGGATCGCGACGTTGAAGATGAGGTTCTTGATGTCGTTGCCGAGGCCGGTGCCGGTCTGGATCCAGCCGGCGGCGAGCGTGACGGTTTCATGCATGGCGTCTTCTCCTTTGTCAGGGGGCGGCAGTGCCAGCCGCGGAGGTGGGGGCAGCGGAGGGGGCTGTCCCGCCGGCGCTACTGCTGGGGGCGGTAATGGCCGCAGGCGCAGCGGGGGTGGGGGCGCCGTCGAGGCTGGCGATCTCCCACCGTCCGGCACGAGCCTTGAGGGTGAGTGCGTAGGTGAGCGGGACCCGGACCTCGTCGTGGCCGGTGGCCCGCAGCGCGACCAGCAGCCGCAGCACGGTGCCGTCTGCAGGCACGGTGGTGACCGGCTCGGTGCCCTTCTCGCCCTCGATGGCGAGGGTGTCGACGGCGACGCCCGTGTAGGGGGCCGGGACGACCGGGGCAAGCTGCGTCCCCGGCGCGAGGTAGCGGTCGAGTTCGCCGGCACCGGTGAGGTAAGCGGTCAGGAACTCCGTGACGGCCTGCGTGCGCGGGTCCGCGGGAAGAGCCGGCCGCATCGGCCCGTAGATGAGCCCGGGCGCTTTGATCCGCTCGGGGGCGGCGACTTCGGCCGGCATGGCCAGCGCCGTGTAGCCGCTCGCCCCACCGGCCGTGGTCGCAGTGGCGATGGGGACCTGGAAGTACCGCACGCTCTGGGCGGCCGCGGCCTGGGCGTCGGCCTTGCGGTCCGGCCGGCCGTCGGCGGCCAGCTGGGTGTCGGTGATGCGGGCGGCCACCGTCACCGACCAGACGCCACGGTCGGTCTGCCGCAGCCGTACGACGATGAGCTGCTCGCCACGGCGCCGGCCTGAATCTCCCTCCAGGCGCAGGCTCGTGGCGTCCGGGTAGTAGGCGGCCAGCTCGTCCTGGTCGCCCTCCCCCGCCGAGATGAACGCGGCGACGAAGAGCTGCGCGAAGCCGGCCGCGCCCTGCGCCCCGGTGGCGGCCGGGGCGACCGCCGTCGGCTTCTTCTGTGACGGGCCGGTCTGGGCCGGCGCCGACAGGTACGCGAACACGCCGAGCAGCGGGCCCAGAACGAGCAGGCCCCACGCCGTCCAGCGGATGACGGTGGCCGTGTTCGCCTGGGCACCGGTCGACCAGCCGACCACGTCCTGCGGCCACTCATCGATGTCCCACTGCGCTTCGGAATCGGGCGCGTCCGCTTCCTCGGCGGAGCGACGGGGCCATACGGGCTTCATGACGAGCCTCCAACGGGCAGAAGGGTGTGGCCATCCAGCTCCGTGATCCGCCGGCGCAGCTCGGCCTCCGGGCGCTGCCGCAGCGCCTCCAGGGAGGTGAGAACGTCGTCGGCGTCGTCGGCGAGGAAGCGCCGGAGCCGGTCGTGGGTGCGGGAGTCGAAGGGCTGACAGACCAGCGCGGCGCCCAACTGGATGAGCAGACGATGGGCGCGGGTGACGCGCTCTTCATCGGCGTCCAGCGGCGCCTTGGCAGTCCGGGGCATGCGGTTCTCCTTGAGTGGGAGCGGGGGGACGGTGGCCGGGGGGAGTCGGGGTCATGCCGCGGGCCTCAGCTGGAGCGAGGCGGTGAGCCGGGCCACGGCGCGGGAACGGCGGCGCTGCCACGCGCCGGCCGTCGTACCGGCGCGCGCGGCCGCGGTGGTGTCCGGGACCGGCGCTGTGCTGTAGTGCCAGGCGATGGCACGGCCGTCGGCCGGCGAGAGGGTGCCGGTCTCCATCGCGTCCAGGACCAGTTCGAGGAGCTCCAGGCGGGCGCGGCCGGCGTCCCCTTCGCTGACGGCCCCGGCGGGCTGAAGACCGGCAGTGGCAGCGGCGGCGCGGACTGCCTGAGCGCTGGCCCTCTCGGCCGGGCCGGGCGCGCTGTCGGCCAGGTCCTCGGCGGCGGCCAGGTCCTCACCGCGCTCTTCACGGTCGGCGGCGAGATCGCGGCAGAGGTGACGCAACGTGTCCAGAGCGAGGTTGGCGGCGGGCCGGCCGGGCCGGGTGTGGATGCATCCGGAGCGCGCCACTTCGAAGAGAGCCGCGACGGTCATCTGGCCGATGTCGTCGAAGGAGCGGCCACCAGAGCCACGGACCTGTCCGCGGGTCATGCGGACAGCGGCCGGGATCATCGCCTGCACGACGATGCGCGCGGCGAGGGTGGCCGATCGGTCACGGCCGGCCGCGCGGCGCAGCAAGGTCCGCAGGACGGCATCGGTCAGCGCGTCGGACAGGTGACCGTCACGAGTGCGGAGCGCGGCGAGCAGCTGAGCGGGCCCGAGGACGCGCGCCCGCGAGTCGGTCACCGCGTCGGTCACGCCATCGGTCACCGCGTCGGCCACGGCCGCGACGTCGTCGGTCAGCTGATCGGTCACTAGCCAGTCGGTCACCGCGGCGTGGACGGCGTGGTCGGCGCACAACGCTGTCCACTCCGTGTCCAGGCGGTCAAAGATCCCGCCGACGGTGGGGGCGGGGTGCTGTACGTACACGGCACGTCTCCTTCCGGATCTCGTGCCGTGAACTCTCCTCAGCTGGGCTTGCCCGAAGGCTTGCCCAACCCACTGAAAGAGCAGGTGAGAGGCTTGCCCCTGCACGGGGCAAGCCGCCTGGAAGGGATCGGGCAAGCCTCCCGGGGTACCGGGCAAGCCCCTGCGGAGCGCTGGGCAAGCCGGCGTGACCGGCCTGTGCAACCCCGGGCAAGCCCTCACCCGTGGCTGGGCGCGTCCGGCCGCAGACGGAAGGAAGGCCTGTGCGCGCGGCTGCAATCGGTCACGGGCCGGGGTGGCCGACGCACGTCAGATTGGTCATGACCGATGACCGATGAGCCCCGGATCGGTCACCGGTCACGCCGGGCGGGATCGGTCACCACCCCGTCGGTCATCGGTTACCGCTATCGGTCACGGGCCGTCGGTCACCCTGCCATCGGTCACGGCTGGCCGGTGCGGGCACGACAGTGGCCGATGACCGGTCACGGTCATCGGCCACGCGTGAAACGCCGGTCGGTCAGGGGCTGACCGACCGGAGGTGCGCCCGGCCCTGCTGACGGCGCTCCGCTTCGAGGTACTCGACTGCGGCGTTCACGCGCCGCTGTCCGGTCTTCGGAGACAGCCCGAGGCGGCGGGCGACTTCCGCTCCGGAGAGCTTCTGTCCGGCATCCTCGGCCTCGGCCAGCCACCCGGCGACGGTCACGATCTGTTGCTGCACCGGGTCCAGTTCACCCTCATCGGTCTGCTGCTCGGGCAGCCGCGCTGTGGCCGCTCCCGTGTCGGTGACCGCCGCCTCCCACACCCCTGGCTCGCCGACGGGCACCTCCGCCGGCGTGGCCGACGGGACCTCACGCGCCGTCTGCTGCGGCACTCCATCGCCGGGCCGGTACTCATCTGCCGCCGAGGCGGCGGGCGCCGGCACCGGTTCGCGTACGTACGGCTGAGGTTCCATCGGCTGCCCCGTGGCCGGCTGCGGGCCCGGCCCGAAGAACGGGTGCGGCTTCACATCGGTCACCGCCCCAGCGCCGCGGCCATCGGTCACATCGCCCCCGGCCTGACCAGCCGACCGGTCATCGGTCACCGCCGACTCGCCGCCAACGAGCTCGCTGAGCGCCGACACCTCATCGGTCACTGGCTCCCGACTGGCGTCCGGAGTCTCGTCATAGGGCCGCTGCCGGAGCTCCTGCAGAAGGGGACGGAGCCGCGCCTCGGGGAGCGGACCTCCGGTAGAGGGATCGGTGACGCCGTAGGCGTTCTGCAGGAAGAGGCTGAACTGGCGGGCATTCGGAAAGCCGCCGTGCCGCGCCACGTACGTACGCAGGGCATCGAAGTACTCATCCGGCACCAACGCCTCCGGCCGCTCATCCCCCGCAGCCACCGCCAACGCACCTTCCCGCCCGTACTCCTGGCACGTATCGGAGTGCTCCTCGTGGCCGGCCCCCGTGTCGCGCTCCTCAACTGCGGACGGAACCCGCTTGTGCTCGACCACCGGTGCCTCGCCCTGCGGGAGTTCGGCCACCGGGGGCGCGGGCGGCAGCAGCACCGGCTCGATGCCGGCGGCGGCCAGCCCCGAGTGCGCGGTGTCGGCGAGCGGTACGCCGTACTTCGCGAGCCGGAGCGGCATCAGCGCCTCGATCGGCGCCTTGCGGCGCCAGTTGCGGCCGAACCGCGCCTGAAGGCGCGACTGGTAGATGAGCCGGTCCTGTTCGAGCTTGATGACCTGCTCGTACGAACGCAGCTCCCACAGCTTCATTCGGCGCCACAGCTTGAAGGTGGGGACGGGGGAGAGCAGCCAGCGCGTGAGCCGTACGCCCTCCATGTGCTTGTCGGCGGTGATGTCCGCGATCCGGCCGACCGCGTGGCGCGCCGCCTCGACGGACACAACGAACAGAAGAGGGATCACCGCGTGCATCCCGACGCCCAGCGGGTCCGGCCAGGCGGCGGCGCCGTTGAAGGCGATCGTCGCGGCCGTCAGCAGCCACGCCGACTGGCGCAGCAGCGGGAACGGGATCCGCATCCAGGTCAGGAGGAGGTCGAGCGCCAGCAGGACGCAGATGCCCGCGTCGATACCGATCGGGAAGAAGTACGAGAAGTCGCCAAAGCCCTTCTGTGTGGCGAGCTTACGGACAGCCGTGTACGAACCAGCGAATCCGATCGCGGCGATGATCACCGCGCCGAACACCACGATCCCGATGAGAATCCGGTGCGTGCGTGTCAGCTGCATTGGCGTCGCTATCTTCCCCGCCTGCACCGTGTCCTGCCTTCCTGCCGAAGCCGTCTGAACGCCCTTCACACTCTCACGCGCCGCATCCTCGGGTTAGGTATGTCGATCCCGGTCCGATGCGAGGTCGACGAATGGTGATCACTGGGTGGGGTAGCCGCAACGGCGCTACCCCAGGTCGTGCCGGTACTCCGGAGCATCAGATGCCTTCGGCGGCCGAGTTTTACCGCGTAAAAGTCCGAGGCCACCAGTTGCTCGCGCGGCCAGACTTTTACGCGGTAAAACTGCGAGACCTTCAGAGGGCGTCGAGTAGGCCTTGGGCGACCTTCGACGGTTCGGCCCGCTGCCTTGTTGGCGGCCGCGATGACGCGGGTCTGCTCCAGGCGGGTCTGCGTCGCCCAGGCTGATGTCTCCGGGCACACGGTGAGCCGACCGGAGTCCAGGTCGTACGACATGGCGGCGACGTGCCCGGCCAGATCGGGGGCGATGGCCGCCACCGCTGGCGCAGCGTGGCGCCGGCGGCCGGGAGTTCCCAGGCCCGTTCGGTGACCAGCGCGCCGATCGCCGCTCCAAGGCCCATCGGCTCGCGTCCGTCGTGCCGCGCTGCTCGCCTGGCGCGGTCAGATGTAGACGACGCGGACGACGGTGACGGTGAGCACGGTGTCGCTGACGTAGTAGCGGATGACGACGCTGCTGATGGTGGCCTCGCGGCGGTCTTCGGCGTCTTTGACGGGGGTGGAGTCGTGTCCGTACGGGTCGGCGGCCAGGCGTTGCATCCCTGCGTCGAAAGCGGCCCGCAGGGTTCGGGGCATGGCGTGGCGGGCTTGGTCGGCGGGCGGGGCGTACTGGATCAGGTAGCGGCTCACGCCACCTCCGAGTCGGTGGTGTCGGCCTGTGTGGCGCCGATGTCCTCGCCGCGGGCCAGGCGCTCGAAGAGGGAGTCGTCCTCTTCGTCGGCGCCGGTGCCGGCCAGCGCCCAGCGCACTAGGGCGGCGGGGAGTTCGGCGGCGGGGACGTGCTCGATCTCGCGGTCGAACTCGGCTGCCTGTCCGGCCTTCATGGTGGCGCGGATGGCCGCGATGGTTCCGGGCAGTTCTACGAGCTCGCCGCCGATGACGGTCTTGAGGGTGGCGTCCACGGTGGGCCTCCTTCCTGCCTCGTACGGTACGCCCGCCCGCACAACCGCCCCGGCTTCTCGCCGGAAGTCGGATCGCACAGTCGGCGCGGCGGTCATGGCCTGGCCTTGGGGTTCGGCTCGTACGGGCGAAACCCAGACCCCTGGGGGGTCAGCTCTTTGCGGACGGTCCGGATGAGGGCTGCGAACCGGCGGACACCGCCGCGTCGTCGACGACGGCCTGGGGGATCTCCGCAGGCATCTGGCCGGGCTTGATCCGGTCGACCACCGGGGCGAGCGCGTTGTACATACGCCGCGCCAGCGGACCGTCGTCGTCGCTGGCATTGGTCATGTGGCCGGGGTGAGCTTCGTAATCCAGCTTGCGTAGGTATTCGACCAGTTGCGGACCGGTGAGCGTCACAGTGACGAGACCACGCGCCCCCTGCTCGCCGCCGAGCTTGCGGGGCTTGACCTCGTCGAACGTCGTGGAGCCGGAATCACCTCGCATGCTGTCGCGAGTCTCGTCCCACATGTCCCGGGTGCACGTGATCTCGAACCTGGCGACACCAGCCGCCTTGTCGAGCCGCGAGGCGTGCTCAGGAGGCGACTGTGTCAGCATCCCGCCGCAGGCGGTGGTGAGGGAGAGGGCGGAGGCCAGGACGACAGTGCGCCGTAGGCGCCGGAGGCGTTGGTATGAACTCACCGGCAATGTCTACGGGAACCCATCCGTTCTTGCCGCCGGTTCTCCCGGAGATCACCAAAACGAGTCCGCCGACCCGCCGGCCGCCCCTCATTGCCTGGTGTAGCTGCTGCACAGGTCCGCGCGCCGTAGACGTCGGAGGCATTGGTATGAGCTCACCGGTGATGTCTACAAGGAACCCGGTCTCCCTCACCGCTGATTCCTCCGAAGATCACCGGAACGAGTCTGCGGCCGCACCGCGCTCTTCACAATGGCTGCACTCGCGGTCGGACCACGAAGCGCAGCCGTACGCGAGCCTTCCAGGGCTGCCTGAAGGGATGCGCCTGGGGGCGCGGGTCTTCCTCGCTGGCCCCAACTGGTCGAAAGTACCCCCCATCCTCTTTACGGAGCGTTACCGTTGCGTCAATATCGGTTAGTGCAATGCATTTCTGGGGCGGGGAGAAATTCATGGCAACGGGTACGGACAGGGACTATTGGGCCTCGCAGGCGCTTCCCAGTGTCTTGAAGCACAAGCTGTTGGGTCAGTACATCCCTCGGTTCGGCGGGATGACCGGCTCCCGGGGAGGCAAGGTCGTGTACCTGGACGGGTATGCGGGCGAGGGCCGCTACGAAAGCGGTGACGCCGGCTCTGCGGAGCTCGCGATGCAGGTGGCGGCCCATCACCTGGAGAAGAACGCCTTGCTGTGGAACTGCTTCTTCGTTGAGCAGAAACCCGATTCGGTCGCCCGACTGGAGCAGGTCGCCGCCGATTACCGGGCCAAGGGCGTGGACGCCAGGGTGCACCACGGCGATGTCGACGGAGTGCTGGATGAGGTCCTGCGCGCCGCTGGCGGTCTTCCGCTGTTCTTGTTCCTCGATCCGTGCGGTCTGGGGCTGCCGTTCGACCGGATCGTGGAAACGCTCAACCAGCGGCGCAGCGCTCCGGGCCGGTGGCAGCCGACCGAGTTCCTGATGAACTTCAGCATGGACGCGGTACGCCGCTTGGGCGGCAACGCCCGCTCCGTCCGGGGGCTGGAACGCTCCTCCGAGACCTTCGACAAAGCGTGCGGCGGTCCGTGGTGGCGAGAGCACTTCCGCCCGGACCAGCCGGCCGTAGCGAACGTGGACGAAGTCGTGGCTGCCCAGTACGCCCAGCGGCTGAGGGAGAAGACCGGCATGTTCGTGCACTCGGTGCCGGTCATCCGTAAGCCCGGCCAGAAAGCGGTGTACCACCTGGTGTTCGGCACCCGCAGCGAGCACGGCCTGTGGTTCTTCGGCGACGCGGCCGCCCGGGCCCGAGACGCGTGGTGGGAGAAACTTGAGATCAAGGAAGAGAGAGAAGAGGACGCTCTCTTCTCCGTGGCTTCAGTGGTACGTCCGGATCCGCAGGAGGTGACGGACGCTGCGGTGCCGGCCATGGCCGACAACATGGCGCGGATCCTCGACCGGCAGAAGCGGCCCTTCAAGTTGCTCAACCACACGCTGGAAGTGTTCGGCGACTACTTCGGTCAGGTCACCGAGCCCGCCGCACGCAAGGCCGTCAAGCTGCTGCACAGCAACGGCCTGACGGCCAGTACGGGCGTCGGAGGAAGGACTCACGAACTCATCGTGGAGCCCCCTCGGTGAAGATCAGGCACCGGTGAGGATGGGCATCTGATCCCAGGTACGGCCCTGCAGGGCGCGGCCGCCCGCCTTCGGTGTGTGGCCGCCCCACTGCTTGAAGAAGAACGCCACCTGCTCGTCCAGGCACAGATCACGGATCTGCGTCACCCATTCCTCGTCCATCGGCCGGTGCCGGGGCCCGGACTCGCCGCCCGTGATCACCCAGTGGATGCCCTCCAGGTCCAGCCCGTCCAGCGGCCCCAGCAGCGGCTCGCAGGACAGGAACCGCACGGCCGCGGGCACCTGCCGCAGGTCGTCGACCCGGGGTAGCTCCTTCGCGGTTTCCACCGAGACGCCCATCCAGAGGTTCGCCGGCCACACCAGCTGGTCGGCGACCTGCCGCAGGCGCCTCGCCCGTTTGGTCAGCACCTGGTACGTGTGCTGCGGGGTGTCCGCCATGACCTCAAAGACCTGCCGGACGAAGTCCAGCGGAACCCGGGCGTGGAACAAGTCGCTCATGGAGTTCACGAACACGGTCCGCGGGCTCTTCCACCCGTACGGAACATCCAGTGCGTCCGGATGCACCGTCAGGCCGAAGCCCGGCCCCGACGTCCGAGGATCTCCGTCATTCTGGTACTTTGCCGCCCCCATCGCCTTCAACCGCTTGGCCAAGGTCAGCGCGTAGCAGTTGTCGCACCCGGAGGAGACCCGGTCACACCCCGTCGTCGGGTTCCATGTCGCCTCGGTCCACTCAATCGCGCTTCGATCGCTCATTCAATTCCTCCCCGCCGCCCGACCGCTCCCACCTGACGCGGGACGGCATGCTTAACGAACCAGAACGGGCGTCGACACCCGGCCATCCAACCACCCCAACACCGCCTGCCCATCAGGTATCCACGACCTGCACAGCAGCCACGACACATGCGGCACCGGAGGACCGCGAGCACCGCTCAGTCCCTCTCCCGCCCGGGGTGTCGCCAGTGCCTCCCGGGCTGCTGGCCGGCTCACGCCGTACGCCCAAGCGGCGACTCGCCCTGTGGCACCAGCCCGGCCCGCTCGGCTGCGAGCCTGCGCAGCGCCCGTGCGTGGCTGACCTCCATGGACGCCGCCCTCTCCGCCGCCTCGGACGCGACCCTCACCGCCTCAGCTCTGGCGAGCGTCTCCTCCAGGGCGGCCTGGCTGTAGCCGAAAAGGCGCTCCGGCTCGCGCATGCGGGGGCTGGCGGTGTGCCGGTCCCGCGCGGCCTGGACCTCCGGGTCGACCGGCCGGTCGGACTTGTGGGCACGGAGCTCCGCCTTGGCCCGGTGGTAGCCGGCAGGCGCGGTCTGACGTTTCCTCGCTGGCCCGGCGGGCGCAGCCGGCTGCGGCGCCGGGGCGGCGGCCGCCGTGGCGGGGCCGCTCATAACGGGTGCGGGTGGCAGGACGTGCAGGGTGCGGACCGCCGCTCTTTTCACCTGCTGGTTGGCCTGGGCGATCAGTTTTTCCGACGTCCAGCGCAACTTGGTGCCGTAGGCCGGGGCGTCGGGGGCGACGTCCAGGCGGCCGGTTTCGGCGTCGAACCTCACCGCCTGAACGTGCCCGGTGAGCTCGGGCGCGGCCGCGGCGAGGATGGTCTCCCACTGGGCGAGGACGCTTCCGCCGGCGGCCGGGGCGACCATGCCGCGCTCGGTCATCATCATGCCGATCGCCGCGCCGAGCCCGAGCGGTTCGCGTCCGTCACGGCGTACGGCCGTGCCGGTGCGCCGCTTCGGTTTTTCCTTCCGGGAGGCGCCGTTCTTCTTCGCTGCCTCCCGGGCCGCGACCAGGGCCTGGCGCGCGAGGTCGACCCCGCTCAGCTCGCTGCTCACGCCATCACCGCCCCGGCCGTGTCGTCGTCCAGCGGGCGCGCGGCGAGATCCGGTAGCCGGTCCGCCCACGGCGCGGACCCGGACGCCTTGGTACGGGCGGCGGCCTGCTCGCGCAGCTGCTCCAGCCGCGCCGCCAGCAGGTACTGCGCGGTGCGCTCCCTCGCTGTGTCGGCGGCCTTCGTCGCGGCGGCGACGGCGTCCGCGCCGTGCGGGTTGTGCTTGAACCAGCGCCGTCCCTGCTCGGTCTTGTACGCCCGGCGAGCCTCCGCTTCGGCTTCCTCGGTCCGACCCAGCCGTCCCAGCGCGCTGCTGCGGTACTCCGGCACAGCCTGCTCCACCGCCTGGAGCGCGGCGAAGGCGAGCACGGATGCCG
The DNA here is from genome assembly GCF_042790125.1 of Streptomyces scopuliridis. GTDB lineage: Bacteria > Actinomycetota > Actinomycetes > Streptomycetales > Streptomycetaceae > Streptomyces > Streptomyces scopuliridis_A. The sequence continues at coordinate 11,538 of NZ_JBHTZS010000040.1, read as the reverse complement.
CACCGGCCGGGTCCGCGTCCAGCTCGCCCGGCTCCACCATCGCCATGAACTCGCCCTGAGCCTTCGCGATGTCGGCCGCCAGCGCCTCCCGGACGTGGTCGGTGACGGCGGCGACGTCGGCCGCGTCGGTCAGGTCGGCCGCCCAGGTCGCGGCGACCATTCCGGCCTCCACGATCAGGGCCTCGGTCCGGCGCCGGTAGCCGCACGCCTCGCACAGCCCGGCCGCCCGCTGCTGCCCGCAGTCCGCGCACACCAGCTCCTGGCGCACCGCGCCGGCGGCGGCGGCCGCCGCCGCGCGTTCGGCCTCCGCCCGCTCCTGGGCAGCCACGCGGGCCGCATCTCGGCGGGCCTGCTGCTCGCGGGCCTGCTCCCGGCGCCACACGAAGTCCTCCGCCTCGATGGCCGCCTGCTCGCGCAGCCGCTCCTCGATGACGCGCCGATGCTCGCCGTCGGACAGGCCGGACAGCTCCCGGTCGACCTCCGCGCCGATCCGCGCACGGCGGGCCCGACGGAGGTGAATCACGTTCGCGCAGTTCTCGCACCCGGTCCCGGTGTCCAGCCGGATCCCGTCGTCGCAGCGCCGGTCCGAGCAGGACGGCCGCTGGACCAGGCCCCGCCGGATCAGCCACCCGTACGGGCCGGTGACCAGGGCCTCGCCGCCGGTCTCCTCCAGGCGGTCGGTGAGCCGGTCGGCCAACAGCCGCGGCGCACCGCCCGGCAGCGCCAGCAGACCCTCCAGACGAGCCAGCTCCGTCTTCGCCGCCGCCTCCACCTGGTCCTGCTGCCACCCAGACAGCCGCTCCCACAGCCACGAGACCGGCCCCAGTGCCACCCGCAGACAAAGATCAGCCGGAAGACCCACCCTCCGCCGCTGCTGCGCCTTTCCACCACCCACGGCCTTCGGCCGGCCACCGGTACCAGCCCCGGCAGCGCGCTGCTCCACCCGCTCATCGACCGGGGACTCCTTCGGCTTTTCCCCGCGAAGCGGGCCGCCCTCCGCCACCGGCGACCCGGTCTCGGCAACGGCGTTCTCGCCGTCGGCGGCCTGGTCCTCGCCCGCGGACGCGCGCTCCGGCCGACGGCCTTCAGCCCCACGGCCTTCGCCGGAAAAACCACCAGAGAGCTGCGGAGGAACTACGGGAGTAACCACAGAAGCGTGGTCTGCGTGGAGCTCTGCACCATCAGGACGCTCCTGATCTGCTGCCCCCTCAGTGTCCTCAGCACCACCGACGCCAGGCGTACCAAGGGCACCAGCAGCACCGGCCGGAGCATGATCTCCGAACGCACCATTGGGACGCGCCGAAAACACGGACCCGGGCCCCGAAACGGCCTCCACAGAGGCCAGCTTGCGGCCGTATGCGCAGGCGACCGGCAGCAGCATGACCCGGCCTCGACCGCACATCCGCGTCGACGTCGCCTTGCGCTGCCGCGCCACGACACCGGCCTCCGTCAACCTGGCCAGCACCTTCCGCGCACCCGAGGGTGAGCAGCCCAGCAATCGCGCCAGCGTCGCCGCCCCGCGCCCCTCGCGCTTCTTCACCGAGCCGCCGCACAACTGCAGCCAGCCCGACGCCCTCGTGTTCAGCACCATCAGCAACAGCCCGAGCCGGTCGGTCGCCGCGCCCTTGCCCGTCCGGCCGGCCAGCAGCCCCGGCGGCGTCGGCTCCTTGTTCTCCGGCGTCCAGCCGTGCCCGAACAGCGCCTCGCACAGGCGCAGCAGCGTCGCCAGCTCCGCCTTCGTCAGCGCCAGCGGGTGGCCCGCTCCCGAGCCGTGGTGGGCGTTCCACAGCGGCATGACCAGGCAGTCCAGCCCGGTCGGGTGCCCCTTCGCATCCGTCACCACCTGCGTGTGCACCGCGCCTGAGCCGCGGAGCACGGGAAGCACCTTGTGGTGGACCGTCGACTCCTTCACGCCCATCCACCGACCGAGCTCCGCTCCCCAGGTAGAGGTCTGGAGGTCGTTCATCTCGCCCTTGGGCGCCCGGGACTTCGCGTACAGCACTACCGCCGCCAGCTTCGGTGCGTCCTTCAACCCGACGATTGACGGGTCCGCCAGCAGCGCCTGGACCGCGTCGCGCAGCCGCAGCCGCATCGTGCGACCGAGGCGCAGCGGGTCGGCCGGACCGTCGCCGCCCGCCTGCCCGGAGGCCGGCACCGGCAGCGCACGCCGCTGACGAGGAAGGAACCCAGCCACGGCACCGTCGATCGAGTTGGCGACGAACTCCGACGACGAGCCGTCAGTACCACCTCGGAGAGCCGCAACGTCGTCCCCGGAATACTCCAGCGGAGCGGCCACCGCCGCCGCGGCGCTCACTGGGCACCCACGCAGATGGACGGAAACTCAAGATCGGGACAGAGCCCGCCGGGCCTGGTGATGAAGGAAGGAAAGATCACGGCGGCACACTCGGCCGCCGAGGGGTTAGCCCCGCAAGTCCCTCCGGGAACACGATCGATGGCCGGCCGAAGGACGCGCGGTCCCAGCTGCTGGTGGAGGTACGGCTGATGCATCCCGGCAGCGTCGGCCGCGCAGGCTGTGGACAGAGACCGCCGTCCCGCGCGGCGGGCATCCGCCAAGGGATATCCCGCAGAGGGGGAAACGATCACGGAAACTGTCCCGTCCCACAGGACGGCGCGGACCACGTGACGCGTCCGAACTACGGAACGGGCGCGTGTGACGTTGCTCTCAACCGAGCAATAGCACAGGCACGCATGCAGCACACGGGCACGCCAAAGCTGGCGCCCCACCTGGGTGTCGTGCAAAATGAAACCGTCCTTCCCGCACGGCGGGAAGCACGATGGGAGCCTCCCGCGAGGGTGGCTTGGTTCTGGTGGAACCTGAAAGTTGGACCGTTCGAAGCCGGCTGGCACCGGGTCGAACAACCCCTCCGGGAAGCCCTGGCAGGCCAGACCGGAGACGTGATGGGCACTGAGCCCAGGTGACGCCAATCACCTGGTGGCTGAGTGACCCGGGGCGGCATGAAGACCCGAAAGGGCGCCGCCCCCGCAGACTTACGTCATCCCGGCCCCCTTATCGGAGGAGTTGACCGGAGCGTGCGTGGACAGCACGAACACCCCGTCGAAGAACCAGCAACCCATGCGGCTGCTGACCCCACGGCGGGGTGCGGTGTGTCGGGTGTCGGGTACGGGTACCCTGATCACGTCGGCACCTTCCTGTGGATAGAAAAGGTGTGCGGCAGGCCCCAGGACCCCTCCTACAAGGTCCTTCGGCCACGTGGCCCCTCTCGCCTTACTCAAGGGCGATCGACGGGGCCACTTTTCTTTTTGATCAACGTCGGGGGCCACTGTACCGGTCCGGCGATACTCTGGGTGCCCCTGGGGTTCACGTGTCGTCACCGGAGGGCCGTTGAACAGGGCCGGTCGCCGGACGATCAATGCAACCCCCGCAGTTCCCGCAGATGGGCGCGGAGTTCGGCCAGTACTCTCTCCGGCTGCCCGTCGTAGGAGACCAGTGTGGGCTGCCCGATACGGACGTACGCGGCTGTTGCATCGTCTGATCGCTTGAACCGCGGCCACCGCTCGCCGATTGGATCGGCGAGCTCGACTTCGCGGGTACGAGCGATCAGGGCCGCAGGTCCTTCCATCCGTAGGAGGTCGAGCAGTTGGGCCCACGTGAGGGCGCCGAACGAGTCGACGAGACGGCTTGCACCGTCCGTCAGCAGTGCGGCCTGCTGGACCTTGGCGAGGTTGACGGTGCCCGTGAGTGCCTCGTCCGCTGCGGCCGGGTCGGTCGCAGCAACCCAGTAGCCACCGGGGTGGTTGCGGAGACGCCGCTGTACGGAGACCAGTTCGGAAACGCGAGCCGCGTGCTCGGGGGTGCCCGTGGGCCCCTGGAGAGCGGCCTGCATCTTCTCGCCAGCCACCTCCTCAACCCGCTTGTCGGTGACCGTCTGGATACCTTCGCCTCCGAGGTCGAGCACCAGCACGTTGTCGGAGAGCACCAGGTAGTCGAGGACGTTGTCACGCTTGCGGATCATCACGACTGTGGAGGCCGGGACAGCCTCCTGGTTCAACGCACAGGTGTCGCTGTGAAGGTCGTTGACCTTGGCGATGGCGGTCCGTAGTGCTTCACGCAGGGAGACCGCGTTGTCGCCGATCAGGTTGATCAGGTGAGTGCCGAGCTGTCGTACGAACCATGGGGTGCCATGGATGCACCCCATCGGCAAGTCCTTCGGGGCGGACAGGCCATCCAGTACCACTACCCCGGTAGGGCTGACCTGGACCGTGTCTTCGTTCGCAGTGCCCACACCCTGGGTCGATGCCATGGATACCTGCACGTCATGCCCCTTCCGGGCGGTAGAACGGCGTGATGCGCTGGCTCTCGACGATCTGCAGTGTCTCAGGATCGAAGCGGCTGGAGATCAAGGTTGAGAACCGCTTCGCCTTGAGCTCGCGGTGAACGTTGGCCAGCTCCTTGTTGAGCCAGTGGACGACGCCTCCGGAACCGCGGGCGTGGATGCCGGCGATGTAGAGGAAGGTGCCCTGACCGTCGGGGCGCGGGAGCCGGCCGAAGTATGCGATGTCCCCGTTCTCACCATGGTCCATCGGTGAGCGGTAGACCTCACCTGTGCTCCGGTCAGTCAAGTACCAGCCGTCAGCATCCTTGCCGAACCGCAGGTGGAGATCACTTTCGAGGATTTGCTCGATCAGAGATGACAGCCGAGGGCCGCAGATGACGACGAGGTTGTTCCGGTTGAGCCGAACGTTGCCGCCGAGAGGGATGCGCTCGAATGCGATCTCAAGGCCCACGTCTTCGGCCAGTTCACGCAGGCGTTCGTAGGTCTGAACATCCTCTGTGGCGATGACGGGCCCCTGAACGGGCTTGTTCCGACCGTCCTGCAGCTTGCCGTCTTCCAGCTTCTCGGCGAGGGCGACAACGACCCTCCCGGAACCCAAGAATAGACGCTCGGGTGGTGCCCCCTTGGCGAGCTGACTCACACGACCCTTGCTGATGCCGAGCTCCGCTGCCAGTTGAGTGCTGTTCAGCGTGCCCACACGCAGCGTCTCGTTCATCGCTTCGTTGCGTACGACCTGGAACTCGTTGCCGTAGTCCTGCACTCGGCCGACGAGACCGTGCGCAACTTTCGCCCGCTCCAGGGGGTCGGCCAACTCCTTCAACTGAGACAACGTGACGTCGAAAGCCACGTCCAGCTGCTCCTTCAACGACAGCTGATCTCCGTCGAGTCGTTCCTGCTCCATGTGTGCCTCCCTTCATGGGTCATGTTTACCTCACTAAACCCTACCTGTTCAAGGTGGTTGACGCGTGCTGTCGGTGAGCCTATGGTTTCGGTGGCGGGGAGGTTTAGGGCGCTAAATCCACTCGTTGCGTCAGCTATATCTGCACTTCAAGCGCCCGCGCACCACCGCAAAACAGCAGGAGTCACTGCTCTTCGGAGCGGCGGCAGTGGGGTGAGCCGAGCTCCCCCGGCCTAGGCGCCTGTACCGAATAGCTCCACCTGATTCACCTCGAACAGCGCTGCTGCGCTGTCTGTCCGCCAGGACCACCAGCCGAAAGGCCGGCCTGGCGCGGCAGAGAAGGCAGCACCCGCAACCCCGTCGTCAGGAGGTTTCGATGCCCCGCATCCGTCCCGGCCGTAACCGGTCCAAGAACACCAACCGCCGTGCGCCCCTGCTGCTCAGCAGCATGGCGCCGGAGGACTTCAACGTCCGTCCGGACGAAGTGAAGTCGATCGCCTGCCCCGACTGCCGCACCTGGCGCCGGATCATGGGCGACAAGGTCCTCAAGATCCGTGAGCACTGCATCTCCGACAAGGTCGCGGAAGGCGAGAAGCACACAGCCTGCCCCGGCAGTGACCAGGTCGTGGAAGTCGACATCGACGTGCGGCGGTGGCAGGCCCGGCAGAACTGGCTGCTGCGGGACGCGATGCCGCAGGACAACCGGCGCGCGGCCCAGCAGTTCTACAAGCCCCTCCCGGCCCCCGCCGCCCCGGTCTCCCGGATCACGGCGGAGGTCACGCTGGAGACGACCCGCCAGTCCTACCTCGCCCACCGCAAGGGATGCACGCGGTGCGTCAGTGGTCAGCACTGCACGGACGGCGACGTCCTCGCCCGCCGCTACGTCCTCGCCCTCCAGGAGGAGCCCGCCCGCCGCGAGGCCCGCGAGCAGCTGGAGCGCCAGGAGCGGCGTGCCGCGCGGAAGCAGGCTGAGCAGTGGTCGGCCGTGCGCAAGGAGCAGTGGGCCAAGCGCGGCGGCGAGGTGGTTGAGAAGGCGAACAACCGCTGCTCGGAGCGGACTTCGGGATCGCTCTCCGAGTTCCGCGGCCCCCGGCTCCCGCTGGCACCACAGGACGTGAAGGCGCACGAACAGCGACAGGCCGAACTGGGCAAGCAGTACGCGCAGAAGACCCTGGCCACGTCAGCCGCCTGACCCGCACCCAGAGACGATCGAACACGGCCCCGGCCGCCCCGCATCCAAGGGGGCGGCCGGGGCCGTGGCTGCTCGCGCACGAGCCCAACCAACAGACAAAGAGCGCCAACAACGAACCCCCGGGGGTACCGCCCCGGGGGCTCGCTCCATGCAGGCCGCCCCCCTTTTCGACGTAAGGAAACGACCGTGACAGTCAGGATGACAGCCACCGCCGCCCGCCGTACGCGACGCACCGTGCTCCAGGCCGCCGTCAACTCCGGCGCCCGCTGCGCGCGTCAGAACCTCGACCCCGCTCTCTTCTTCCGCGCTGACAGCGAGGGAGCTGACAGCGAGGGAGGGGAGGCCGTCGCCTGGCAGGCCCGGCGCGCAGCCGCGATCGGCGTCTGCGCTCTGTGCCCCGTCCGGGCGGCCTGTGAGGAACTCGCACTGCGCGACGGCGACGGGGACCGGGCCACCGACGACCTGGTCCGCGGCGGCGTCTCGGGCCAGAACCTCGCGATCACCCGCGAGATCCGCCAGGCCGACCGGATCACCGCCGCGACCGCCGCCGACCGCGACGACGAATGGCAGCAGCTGGTCGAACTCACCGTCGCCGCGCGGACGGAAGCGCTCAAGAACCCCGACCGCCGCAGCGCCGGCGGTCCCCGCAAGAGCGCCCAGTCCCAGGCCGCCCAGAACCGCCGGATCCACAGCCTCACCGAGCAGATCCGCACGATCCGTACCGCCCGGCGCGCCCGCACCGGCTGGGGCGCGGCGGCCTGACCGTCCTGCACGCGCCATGACCGCCGGCCCCGCTGAGGGTCCGGCGGCCGTGGGGTGTCCGCAGGACACCACGCAAAAACCGCCCGGGACTTGACCTCCCGGGCGGCACCACACAGGAACCCTGTAGGAAGGAAACCCCCTGTGCGAGCCACGATCATGACACGGCCGGTCCAGGTCGGCACCACCCCCACCACCACCCCCACTGAGCCGAGGCCGCGGGGCGACCGGCCCGTTGGCATCCCTCCGACTCCGACCCACGCCGGTCTGCTCTGCACCGGCCGTACGGTCCGTGCCGGACTGATCAAGGAGATGACGGAAGACGACGACAAGCGCGGTCCCGAGCGGGACGAGACGGACAACCGGTTCCGCCCCGTCGCGTTCTCGCTCGGTACCCCGCTGCTCGCCGACCCGGACCGGCAGCCGCTGCCGCAGCGTGAGCCGGGCAAGACCCTCGAGCCTGAGGACGCGTTGCACCGCCTGGTCGGTCATCTGGTCGCCGACGGCGACCAGCGGGCCGCACGAGCCGGACGCCGCGCCCGGCGCACGCTCCGGGAGATGTCCCCGGGCAGCGCCGTCCAGCCGCGGCTGGCCTTCACGGGATCGGCGGTCGCCTGATGACGAACCTCACGGAGGAAGAGCAGAAGGAGCTGTCCCGCAAAGTCGCCGAGCGGAACAAGCTCAGCCAGCAGAATCGGCGCGGCCTGTGACCAGCAAGCCGCAGTTGCCGATCAGGCCGACACCTCACGAAAGGGACGGGCGTAGTGGGGGCACGACACCCGCGCGCCCGCACCCCTCTTACTCCGGCCAGCGGGAGTCCTGATCCCGGACCCGCACATACGGGCCGCCCGCGCCGCACAGCACCGTGCGGCGTGGGCGGTCGCCCAGTTCGGGCACGCGCATCCCCTCGCCCGCGCGCTTTTGGCGGCCGCCGCGACGGTGGCCGCCAAGGCGTGGGAGGCCGGGCACCGCGTTCAAGAGATCCACCCGCCCCCGGCACCGGCCCCGGGGCGGCAGCGCGATCCCAAATCACAGGGAGCCCACCATGATCAGCGACGTTGACGCTCGCGAGCCCGTGCTCATCGACGACACCCCCACCCCCGGCGGAGCCACCGTCACCCGCCACCGGACAGCCGACGGCGCCGTGATCAGCGACTGCACGGCCTGCGGTGAGTACGCCTGGCCGCTGCTCCCCACCCGCGACCAGGCTCAGGAGCACGCCAGGACCTGCACCCGGCCGGCCCGCCGCTCTGCCGCCTGACGGACTGCAGGCTGCCTGATCCGCCCGCACCGACCGCTGAACCACGGCGGCCGGGTCGGGCGGTGACGGGGAGCCGGACAGCCCAGACCAGCTGATGCCACTCCCGCCCGGCGGGAGCCGCACCCAGTTTCCGGCCCGCCCCACAGCACATCGCAGACCGGCCGCCCGCCCCACGGGCCGCCGGGTTTTCGCACGCCTCCGGCCGGGATAAGCCCGGAGCCGGTGCACTTCAACGGAAGGACACGACATGGCACAGCAGCCTCAGACACAGGCCACCAAGCCGACGACCGCCTACTACATCAAGGGCGACATGGTCCTGTTCCGCGACGTCGAACGGTTCTGGCTCGGTCTGCCCGGCCACACGTTCGTCGGCCGGGTGGAGCGGTCCTGGCGGCACGCCTACACCGGCAAGGTCCTCTACGACCTGGTCGAGCTGAGCGGCAACCGCGCTCGCGCCGGGATCGACCCCGACTACATGCGGCCGCTCCCGGCGACGGACGCGATGCACGACATCGACACCGCGCCGCTGAGCGAGCCGGACACCGGGGCGATGACGCCGGCCGCCGTCGCCTGGCTGCGCCAGCACCTCGTGCAGGACGGCACCAAGCTGCCCGCCCAGCGCTGACCGCCTGCCCACAGCAAGACGGCCCTCCGAGTCCTCGGCATGAGAGCTGCCGGGGCCTCGGAGGGCCTGGTCACGACCCTACCGATCGACGCCGACCCGCGGTGACCTCTTCCACGGAGGCGCCGGAACGTAAGAGAGGAGTCCCTGTGGCCCCCAACACCGCCACCCGGCGCAGGCACAAGCCCGCGCCGACCGCGAAGCCCCGCAACGGCGGGCGTGGCAAGGCGTCGACGACGCCGGCCGCCATCCCCGCCCAGAGCACCGGCCCCGAGGACACCGCACTGCTGGTGTACCCGGAGGCCGACCCGGTCCTGGCCGACGCCGCCGACCGCGCCGCCGACCTCCGGGACCAGGCCGCCGACGAGGCCGCCCGCATCCTCGCCGACGGCGACACCCGCGCCGCTGAACTCCTGGACGGCGCGCGCACCGAGGCCGCCTCGATCACCGAGGCGGCCACCGCCGACCAGGCCCGCATCCTGGACAGCGCCCGGCACGACGCCGACCAGGTCCGCGCGGAAGCCGCCACCACCGCGGCCGCCGACGCCGACCAGGTCCGCGCCGACGCCGAAGCGACGGCGGAGCAGCTGCTCACCGACGCGCGCCGCGAGGCCGACACCGTCACCACGACGGCGACCGGCGAGGCCGACCAGGTCCTCACCGACGCCCGCCGCCAGGCGGAGGAGGTCACCACCACGGCGGCCGCGGAAGCCGAGCAGGTCCGGACCGGGGCCGGGCAGGCCGCCGCGAAGGCCCTCGCCGACGCGGAAGCCAAGCGCACCGAGCTGCTCGCCGGTGCGGAGCGCACCGCGGCTGAGACCCGCACTCGTGCCAGCACCGACGCCGAACAGGTGCTGGAGCGGGCGCGGGGCGAGGCCGACCGGATGCGCGAGAGCGCGGACGGCCAGGCCGTGCAGGTGCGGGCCGGAGCGGAGAAGGTGGCCGCCGGCCTTCGGCGGGACGCCGACCGCGCCCTGGCCGACGCCCGCACTTCTGCTGAGGAGCTGCGGACGGCGGTCGACAAGGACGTCGCCCGGCTGCGCGAGCAGGCCGAAGCCGACGCGAAGACGGCCCGGGAGGCGGCGGCGAAGGCCACGGCCGACCAGGCCGCCGCCGCGCAGGCCCGAGCCGAGGGCGAACGGATCCTGGAGGCAGCGACGCAGCGCACCGTGCAGCGGGCGCGGCGCCGGGAGATCCGGACCGAGTCGCGCGCCGCACGACGCAAGGCCCGCGACGAGGCCCGGCCCGCCGGCGGGGTGCCGCCGCTGTCCGGGCAGGAGCTGGTGCTGGTCGTCGGGATCGTCCTGGCGGCCGCGGTCGTCTCCACCCTCGGGCTGCTCTCCTCCTACACCGCGCTGGAGACCAAGGCGGCCGCCTGGGGCTGGGACTGGCCGTGGCTGCTCCCCGTCGGCATCGACGTCGCGATCCCCGCGTTCACCGGCGCCAACCTCATCCTCATCCGGATGGGCATGGAGCTCCGCTGGATCCGCTGGGTGCCCCGCGCGCTGACGGCGGTGACCGTCTACCTCAACTGGCAGGCATCGAGCACCCCCGGAGGCCGCCTCGGGCACGCCGCCCTCACGCTGCTCTGGGTGATCTTCTCCGAGATCGCCTCGCACGTGTACGGCACGCGGATCGGCGCGGTCACAGGCAAGAAGCGGATGGAGGCGGTGCGCCGCTCCCGCTGGATCCTCGCTCCCATCCCGACCGCCCGCCTTCGCCGCCGGATGATCCTGTGGGAGATCACCTCCTACGACGAAGCGCTCACCCGCCTCCAGGAGCAGACCTACCTGCGAGCGCAGCTCAAGGAGAAGTACGGCCGGCGGTGGCGGAGCAAGGCGCCGCTGGACCAGCGGATGGCGCTCAAGCTCGGTGAGGCGCCCGCCGCGCTCGCCGACACGCTCACCCCCGAGGGCGCTCACACCATCGAGCGGGTGGAGGAGAGCGCGCGCGCTCACCCCGACGTGAGCGCGCTCGCCTCCGGGGAGACGGACGGCGAGCGTGAGCGCCCGGCGCTCACCTCCGGCGCTCGCGAGGGTGAGCGCGCCACGGAGGACGACGACGCTCAGCGAGCGGACGGTGCGCTCACGCGCAGCGAGAGTGACGCGCTGACCGAGCGCCGCCACGCTCGCATCCGTCTGCTCTACATCGAGCTCGGGCGCCGCCCGCAGTGGACGGAGATCCGCGACGCGCTCACCGACGCGGGCCTGTCCGATGAGCCGGTCTCCCGTCCGACCGCTCAGCGTCTGCGCGCTCAGGTCGAAGAGGCCGCCCCGGGCGCGTAGGTGAGCGCCCGGTGAGCGCCGACGCGCTCACCCCTCTCGGTAGAACCCCTGCCGCTCATGGTCGCCCCCGGCCCGGGGGGGCCGGCCCCCGCGGGGGGGGGGGGCGGGTTGGGCATCCCCGGGGGGGGGGGCCGCGGGGGGCTGCCGGGGGGCGCCGGGCCGCACGGGCGCCGGGGCGGCGGCAGCGGGCTTCGCGGGCGCGGCG
>NZ_JBHTZS010000039.1:0-70957 GCF_042790125.1 Streptomyces scopuliridis | reverse complement strand
GGGGGGACGCACACCACCCACTCCTGGCCGACCACCCCCGTTTCCCCCAATTGTTTCCGCTGCCCGGCGTGCGCCTGGCCAGGCGCACGCCGGGCAGCCTACCTGGTGGGCGGGGGAGGTCAGGAATTCGGGCGCTGGTCAGGAATGGGGGCGGAGGGTCCAGATCACGGTCATCTCTCCGGTGACCGCCGCGTCCTCACGGGTGAGGGTGACGGCGACCGGGAATTCGGGCCGTTCTCCGGCGTCCAGCTCCGCGACGACGTCCGCCACGGGCCGGCCCAGCGTGGCGGTGGCCGTGACGATCCCCTTGGCGAGTTTCGTGTAGCCGATCTCCGCCTTGACGGCGAGCGGGACCGCGCGCTGGAGCTGGTCACCGAAGGCGGCGAGCACGATGGCTCCGCTGGCCGACTCGGCGAGCGTGAACATCGCTCCGGCGTGCGGTCCGCCGACGTGGTTGTGGTAGTCGGGCCGGTCGGGCAGCCGCAGGACGGCCCGTTCCGCCGTGGCCTCCAGGAACTCCAGTCCCAGGGTCCTGACCATGGGAACGGTGGCGGCGAGCAGCTCTCCGACGGACATCTGATCTGTGGTCATGGAGCCCGATGTTACCTGCGAGTAGAAGAGCTTCACCATCCCCTGACGGGCCGGAGATGGCAGCTCTCGCGGGGCACCTCTATCGTTACTCGCCATGTGGCCAGGACAGCAGCCGCCCGGGGGCGAGCAGAACCCGCAGGACCAGAATCCCAATCCGTACCAGCAGCCGGGGTACCAGCAGCCGAATCCCTATCAGCAGCCGGGATATCAGCAGCCGGCCTACCCGCCGCAGCCCGGACAGGAGCAGCCGGGGTATCCGCAGCAGCCCGGCTATCCGCAGCAGGGGTACCAGCAGCCCAACCCGTACCAGCAGCCGACCGTGCCGCAGCAGTACGCCGTACCGGGCGGGCCCGGTCCGTCCGGGCCCGGACCGGACAAGAAGAAGAGCACGACGGTCGTCGCTGCCGTGGCCGCCGCGGTGGTCGTGATCGTCGCCGCGGGCACCGCGTTCTTCGTGGTGGGCGGGGACGACGAGAAGAGCGACAAGGCCGCCGACGATGCCAAGGCGTCCTCCTCCGCATCCGCGTCCGAGGAGCCGTCCGCCGCCCCGTCCGTCGACAACCCCAGGGACGGCACCGCCGCCGAGCCGACCATCCCGGGCTGGAAGGTCGTGACCAACCCGAAGCACGGGACACAGTTCGACGTGCCGCCCGACTGGGAGGTCGACAAACCGGGTGTGATATCCGGCTTCGAGGACGCGAAGAAGGGCGACGGCTCACCCCTCGTCACGTTCTCGGCTCCCGCTTTCTACAAGTCCACGTGGTGCTCCCAGGACACCGACAACGACGGCAAGATGGAGGACACCAGCCTCGGCGGCACCGGCACCAAGGGCGGCAGGGGCGCCAAGGACACCGCGTCGGCCGCGCGGAACGAGGCCGGCAGCTGGGTCTGGGCCCCGTACGCCCAGGAGGAGCCCGAGGCAGCGCTCAAGGACAAGATGAAGGTCAGCGAGGCCGAGGCGTTCACCACCACGTCCGGGCTCAAGGGGCACTTCGCGACGGCCACGGCCACGGGCCTCACCAAGAAGAACAAGTGCGACACCGACGGCAAGTCGATCGCCTTCACCTTCGCCAACGCCAAGGGCGACTTCTCCACCTGGGTGCTCTACGCCAACAAGGGCGTGCCGGACGAGATCCCGGACGAGACGATCAAGAAGATCATGGGCACCGTCCGGCTGGCCGGGTCCTCCTGACCGGAAAGCGACAAAACCGGTTGGCACGGGGGACCGCCCGCCGGGATAGTCCCCGGGTGACCTCTCCCGCCGACGCCGACGCCGGCCCGCGACGCTCCCGCCGTCCTCACCGACCCTCGTGGGCCGGCCGTAACTACACACTGCTGACCGCCGCGGCGATCGCCACCAACCTGGGCAGCCAGGGCGCGCTGATCGCCTCGGCGTTCGCGGTGCTGGAGACGGGCGGCGACGCGGGCGACGTGGGGCTGGTGGCGGCGGCCCGTACGATTCCGCTCGTTCTGTTTCTGCTGGTCGGCGGGGCGCTGGCGGACCGGCTGCCGCGGCACCGGGTGATGGTCGCCGCCAACGCCGTCAACTGCGTCTCGCAGGGCACCTTCGCCGTCCTGGTCCTGTCGGGCGACGCGCGGCTGTGGCAGATGATGGCGCTGGCCGCGCTGGGCGGTACGGGCCACGCCTTCTTCAGTCCGGCCTCCGAGGGCATGCTGATGTCCAGCGTCAGCGGCGAGCAGGCGGGCCGGGCCTTCGCGCTCTACCGGATGTCGATGCACGGCGCCGGGATCGGCGGCGCCGCCCTGGGCGGGGCGCTCATCGCGGTGATCGGCCCGGGCTGGGTGCTGGCCGTCGACGCCGCCGCCTTCCTGGTGGCCGGGGCCCTGCGCGCCTTCCTCGATGTCAGCCATGTCCCGCCGCGCGAGCCCGGCGGCGGGATGGTCGCCGATCTGCGCGACGGCTGGCGGGAGTTCACCGGCAGACCATGGCTGTGGGCGATCGTCGTCCAGTTCGCGGTGGTCAACGCGGTCGTCGTGGCGGCCGAGGCGGTGTACGGGCCGCTGGTGGCCCGCGACGAGCTGGGCGGGGCGGGCCCCTGGGGTCTGGCGCTCGCCGCCTTCGGCGCGGGCACCGTGGGCGGCGCGCTGGTGATGATGCGCTGGAAGCCGCGCCGGCTGCTGCTCGCGGGCACGCTCTGTGTCTTCCCCCTCGCCCTGCCGTCCGCCGGACTCGCGGTACCGCTGCCCGCCGCGGGGCTGATGGCGGTGATGTTCCTGACGGGGCTCTCGGTCGAGGTCTTCGGGGTGTCGTGGATGACGGCGCTGCATCAGGAGATCGCCGAGGAGAAGCTTTCCCGGGTCTCCGCGTACGACATGCTCGGCTCGATCGGGATGATTCCGGTGGCCACCGCGCTCGCGGGACCGGTGGAGAGCGCCTTCGGGCGCACCTACGCGCTGTGGGGCTGCTCCGCGCTGGTCATCGTGCTGACGGCCGCGGTCCTGACCGTGCCGGACGTACGCCGGCTGACCCGCCGGACCGCCACGCCGGCGGCGGGGACGCGGAAGGCCGCGGACACCGCCGCCGTGTCAGCCGATGCTGAAGGCGCCGTCGGGCGGGCGGGGTGACGGCACGGCGCCGCTGTCCCGTACCGGGCTCGCGTCCCCGATGAACCGCCGGAGCGACGCACCGTGTTCGACCCGGGCGGGGAAGGCGTCGGCGGCGGTACGGCGGGCCAGGGCCGCCGTATCGATCTCCGTGTGCGAGGCGACCAGCACGGCGTTGCCGAAGCGGCGGCCACGGAGCACGGCGGGTTCCGCGATCAGCGCCAGTTCCGCGAAGACCGTGGCGAAGGTGGCCAGTTGGGAGCGGAGGAAGCCGAAGGGCGCGCCGTCGGCGAGATTCGCGGCGTAGACCCCGTCCGTACGCAGCACCCGCGCGGCCTCGCGCGCGTACTCGACGGAGGTGAGATGCGCGGGCACCCGCGAGCCGCCGAAGACATCGCCGACGAGCACATCCACGGAGCGGTCCTGGGCGGCTTCCAGCCAGCGGCGCGCGTCCGCGCCGTGCACGGTGATGCCGGTGCCGTCCGGTATCGGCAGCAGCTCCGTGACCAGCGCCAGCAGTCCCGTGTCCGCCTCCACCACACACTGCGTGGAGCCGGGGCGGGTGGCGGCCACATAGCGGGGCAGGGTGCAGGCCCCGCCGCCGAGGTGGAGCACGGCCAGCGGAGCGCCCTCGTCGCCCGCGCGGTCGACGACATGGGCGAGACGCCGTACGTACTCGAACTCCAGATGGGTCGGCTCGTCGAGATCGACATAGGACTGGGGCGCGCCGTCGACCGTCAGCAGCCAGGCACGCTCCCGGTCCACATCGGGCAGCAGCTTGGCGGTGCCGCTGTCGACGGCGCGCAGGACGGGGATCGCTTCGTTCACGCTCCCCATTGTGCGCCGACCGCGCCCGCCTCTCCCCGGGGTACGGGGCGACGGGCGCGGCCGGAGCGGGCCCGACCGGTTCGGAACAGGCCGGGCCGGGGCAGGGCGGGGCAGGTCAGAGCAGGGACGTGACCGTGCCGGCGCCGACCGTACGGCCGCCCTCGCGGATCGCGAAGCCGAGCCCCGCCTCCAGCGGGACGTCACGGCCCAGCTCCACGGTCAGGGTGACCGTGTCCCCGGGGCGCGCGACGGCCCTCTCGCCCAGGTCGATGTCACCGACGACATCCGCCGTACGGATATAGAACTGCGGCCGGTAGCCACTGGTGACCGGGGTCGTCCGCCCGCCCTCGCGGGCGGACAGGACGTACACCTGCGCGGTGAAGCGCCTGCTCGGTACGACACTGTCCGGCGCCGCCACCACATGGCCGCGGCGGACCGCGTCGCGCTGCGTGCCGCGCAGGAGCAGCGCGACATTGTCCCCGGCCTCGGCGGACTCCATCGGCTTGCCGAAGGTCTCCAGCCCGGTGACGACCGTCTCGATCCCCGCGCCGAGCACCTCCACGCGGTCGCCGACACGTACCGTGCCGCGTTCGACGGCGCCGGTGACGACCGTGCCGCGCCCGGTGATGGTCAGGACGTTCTCCACCGGGAGCAGGAATGGCGCGTCCGTGTACCTGACGGGCATCGGCACATACGTGTCGATCGCGTCGAGCAGCGCCTCGACGGCCGCCGTCCAGCGCGGGTCGCCCTCCAGCGCCCGCAGCCCGGAGACCCGGACGACGGGCGCCGCGTCGCCGCCGTAGCCGTGCTCGGTGAGCAGTTCGCGCACCTCCAGCTCGACCAGGTCGGTCAGCTCGTCGTCGCCCGCGTCGGCCTTGTTGAGCGCGACGACGATGTGGTTGACGCCGACCTGGCGGGCGAGCAGGACATGCTCGGCGGTCTGGGGCATGATCCCGTCGAGCGCGGAGACGACGAGGATCGCCCCGTCGAGCTGGGCCGCGCCGGTCACCATGTTCTTGATGTAGTCGGCGTGGCCCGGCATGTCGACATGCGCGTAGTGCCGGGTGTCGGTCTCGTACTCGACGTGCGAGATGTTGATGGTGATCCCCCGCGCGGCCTCCTCCGGGGCCCGGTCGATCCGGTCGAACGGCACGAACGTGCCGGTCCCCCGGTCGCTGAGGACCTTCGTGATGGCGGCGGTCAGGGTGGTCTTGCCGTGGTCGACGTGGCCCATGGTGCCGATGTTCAGATGCGGCTTGGTGCGCACGTATGCCGTCTTGGGCATGGTTCGCGTGGTTCCTTCCAGGAACTCGAAGCTGAGAGGGACCCCCGGGCCTTGCCGACCCTCCCCCTGCGGGGTCCGCCGGACGATCCGGGAAGGGTCAGCTTCGGGCGCCGCCGAGGGGCGCTGCGGGCGCCGCCGCCGCGGCTGCTGCCGCCGCAGGGGGCGCGGTCGCGGTGAACGCCGCCGCGCAGGCCACGTACGCGAGGGAGAGACCGGCGAGGAAACCGGCGGGGAAACCGGCAGCCTTCGGCGCGTCCGCGACTGCGGACGGCGCTGCGGGGAAGGCGTACCGGAACATGTCGCCGATCCTGACCCATGGCCACTGTTCACGTCGAATGGTTTTCTCCGCCACGGGAGTTCATATGGGTCGGCTAGCATCCCCAGAATGCTCGACACCGCCCCCAGGCCCCTCCCCAGGCCGGCCCCCGAGCCTTCGCCGGGCCTCGCTGTCCGCTGCATCCGGGCGCTGCTCTCGCCCTGGTCGCGGTTCGCCCTGCTCGTCGCCGTGCTGGGTGCGGCGGGCGCGGCGGTGCTGCTGTACGAACCGCAGAAGCTCCTCGCCGACGGCTGGCCACCGCAGTTCAGCGGCGCGACGGCCGTGGTGCTGTTCGCCGTGGCGTACGGGCTGTGCTCCGTCGCGTTCGTACCGCGTCCGCTGCTCAGCCTCGCCGCGGGCGCGCTCTTCGGCTCGGCGTTCGGGCTGCTCGCCGCGGTCGCGGGGTCGGTACTGGGCGCCTGGATCTCCTTCGGGCTCGTCCGCTTCCTGGGGCAGGGGGCGCTGCGGCCACTGCTGCGGGGCCGTTGGCTGCGGGCGGCCGACGGACAGCTGAGCGAGCACGGCTTCCGGTCGATGATGGCGCTGCGGCTCTTTCCCGGGGTGCCGTTCGCCGCGGCCAACTACTGCGCCGCCGTCTCACGCATGCGCTGCGCGCCGTTCCTGCTCGCGACCGGGATCGGAACCATCCCCAACACCGCCGCGTATGTGATCGCGGGCAGCGAGGCGTCGTCCCCGACCTCACCGATGTTCCTGATCTCGACGGGGTTCATCGTGCTCACCGGAGTGGCCGCGGCGGTCGTCGCCTGGCGTCAGCGCCACCGCCTCCGCCGCCGCTGAGCTCACAGCGGGCGCGCGGCGAGTCCGAGGTCCCCGCCGGGCGGCGGTGCGGAGAAGCGCGCCACGTCGGCGTCCGTGACCTCCGACAGTTCCCCCGGCGACCAGCGGGGCCTGCGGTCCTTGTCGATGACCTGGGCCCGGATGCCCTCCTGGAGGTCGGGGAAGGTCAGCGCGGCGCACGAGGCGCGGTACTCCTGGTCGATCACCTGCTCCAGCGTGGCCGTCCGCCGGGCCCGGCGCACCGCGACGAGGGTGGCCTTGAGCGCGGTGGGCGAGCGGCTGAGCAGCGTCTCGGCCGCGTCCTTGGCCGCCGGTTCCCCGCTGCCGCACAGGCGGTCGATGATCTCCTCCACCGAACCGGCCGCATAGCAGGCGTCGATCCACTCACGGTCCGCGTCGAGCCGCCCCTCCGGCGCGGTCGTCCCGTACCGGCGCACGATCTCCCGTACGTCCGCCGCCTCCCGCACCTCGGGCCCGGCGAGCGCGGCGCGCAGGTCGTCCAGCCGGCCGGAGGGTACGAAGTGATCCGCGAGCCCGCACAGCAGGGCGTCCGCCGCGCCGATCGTGTGCCCGGTGAGGGCGAGATGGGTGCCCAGCTCGCCGGGCGCCCGGGACAGCAGATACGTCCCGCCGACGTCGGGGACCAGCCCGATGGCGGTCTCCGGCATGGCGACGACCGACCGTTCGGTGACGATCCGTACGCTGCCGTGCGCCGAGACGCCGACGCCGCCGCCCATCACGATGCCGTCCATCAGCGCGACATAGGGCTTGGGATAGCGGGCGATCCGGACGTTGAGCCGGTACTCGTCGCGCCAGAAGGCCGGCGAGGCGCCGGCGCCGGTGCGCGTGTCCTCGTGGATCACCCGGATGTCGCCACCGGCGCAGAGCCCGCGCTCACCGGCGCCGGAGATCACCACGGCCGTGATGTCGGCGTCGCCCTCCCACGCGGCCAGCGCCTCGTCGATCGTCCGCACCATGGGGTGGGTGAGCGCGTTGAGGGCGCGGGGCCGGTTGAGGACGAGATGGGCCGTGCGGCCCGCGCGGGCGGTCAGTACCGGTTCGTCGTGGGCCATGCTCTCGCTGGTTCCTTCCCTGGGCGGACGCCTCCGTCGCGTCGCGCCCGTCCAGTATGGACACGCTGATCCGGGGGCTCCTCACCGGCCGGACCACTCACCGGCCGGGGGCCGCCGGTCACTCACCGGCCCGGGCTCGCCAATGCCTCGATGATGCGCTCGGCGGCGAGCGTCGCGGTCAGTGTCCCGTCCCGAACCTCCCGCTCCAGCGCGGGCGCCAGCTCCCGTACGCCCGGGTGCTCGCGCAGCCGGTCCAGAACGTGGTCGCGGACCATCGCCCAGGTCCAGTCGACCTGCTGGTCCCGGCGTTTGTCCGCCAGCCGGCCGTCGGCGCCGAGCACCGCGCGGTGCTGTTCGAGCCGTTCCCACACGGTGTCGAGGCCGCTGCCCTCCCGGGCGCTGCAACTGAGCACCGGCGGCGTCCAGGCCGCGTCCGCCGGGTGCATCAGCCGTAGCGCGCCCGCGAGTTCGCGCGCGGCGGCACGCGCGTCGCGTTCGTGCGGGCCGTCGGCCTTGTTGACGGCGATGACGTCGGCCAGTTCGAGGACGCCCTTCTTGATGCCCTGGAGCTGGTCGCCGGTGCGCGCCAGGGTGAGCAGCAGGAAGGAGTCGACCATGTTCGCGACGGTGGTCTCGGACTGGCCGACGCCCACCGTCTCGACGAGCACCACGTCGTAGCCTGCGGCCTCCATGACGATGATGGTCTCGCGGGTCGCCTTGGCCACACCGCCCAGTGTGCCCGCGGTCGGTGAGGGCCGTACGAACGCGGCCGGGTCCACCGCGAGCCGTTCCATCCGGGTCTTGTCGCCCAGGATGGAACCGCCCGTCCTGCTGGAGGACGGATCGACGGCGAGCACCGCGACGCGGTGGCCGAGACCGGTGAGCAGCGTCCCCAGCGCGTCGATGAAGGTGGACTTGCCGACGCCGGGCACCCCGCTGATACCGATCCTGCGGGCCTTCCCGGAGTGCGGCAGCAGCTCGGTCAGCAGCTGCTGGGCGAGCCCGCGGTGGTCGGGCCGGGTGGACTCCACGAGCGTGATGGCACGGGCGATATACGAACGGGAGCCGTCCAGAACGCCCTTGGCGTAGCTGTCGATGTCGATCCGTGGGGGCACGCGCTCACCGCTCGGCGCCGAGAGCGGCGTCGCCGGAAGCGGCCGATCCGGAGGCGGCCTCTCGGGAGTCGGCCTCTCCGGAGGCGTCGTGGCCCAGCGAGGCCGCGAGCGCGGTCAGCAGATCGCGCGCGGCGTCCGGGATGACCGTGCCGGGCGGGAAGACCGCGGCGGCCCCCGCCCGGTGCAGCTCCTCGATGTCCTGGGGCGGGATCACTCCGCCCACCACGATCATGATGTCCTCGCGGCCCTCCTCGGCGAGCTGTTCGCGCAACGCCGGTACGAGCGTGAGGTGCCCGGCGGCGAGCGAGGAGACGCCGACGATATGCGCGTCGGCCTCGACGGCCTGTCGTGCCACCTCGGCGGGCGTCTGGAACAGCGGGCCGACATCCACGTCGAAGCCCAGGTCGGCGAAGGCCGTGGCGATCACCTTCTGGCCGCGGTCATGGCCGTCCTGGCCCATCTTGGCCACCAGGATGCGCGGCCGGCGTCCCTCGGCCCGTTCGAAGTCCTCGACGGCGGCGCGGGTGCGCTCGACGGCCGGGGAGGTGCCTGCCTCGTTCCGGTACACACCGGCGATGGTACGGATCTGGCCGGAGTGGCGCCCGTACACCTTCTCCAGGGCGTCGGAGATCTCACCGACGGTGGCCTTGGCACGGGCCGCGTTCACCGCGAGGCCGAGCAGATTGCCCTCCAGCCCGGGGCGCGAGCCGGCCTCGGCGGCGGCGGTGAGCGCGCGCAGCGCGTCCTGGCAGCCGGCCTCGTCGCGTTCGGCGCGCAGCCGCCGCAGCTTCTCGATCTGCTGGGTGCGTACGGAGGAGTTGTCGACCTTGAGCACGTCGATCTTCTCGTCGGTCTCCACCCGGTACTTGTTGACGCCGATGACGGGCTGGCGTCCCGAGTCGATCCGCGCCTGGGTACGGGCGGCGGCCTCCTCGACCCGGAGTTTGGGGATTCCGGCGTCGATGGCCCGTGCCATTCCGCCGGCCGCCTCGACCTCCTCGATGTGCTGCCAGGCGCGCCTGGCGAGGTCGTAGGTCAGCTTCTCGACATACGCGCTGCCGCCCCACGGGTCGGTCACCCGGCAGGTCCCGGACTCCTGCTGGAGCAGCAGCTGGGTGTTGCGGGCGATACGGGCCGAGAAGTCGGTGGGCAGGGCAAGAGCCTCGTCCAGCGCGTTGGTGTGCAGCGACTGGGTGTGGCCCTGTGTGGCGGCCATCGCCTCGACGCAGGTGCGGGTGACGTTGTTGAAGACGTCCTGTGCGGTGAGCGACCAGCCGGAGGTCTGCGAATGGGTGCGCAGGGACAGCGACTTGGCGTTCTGCGGGTCGAACTTCTTGACCAGCCTGGCCCAGAGGAGCCGGGCCGCGCGGAGCTTGGCGATCTCCATGAAGAAGTTCATGCCGATGGCCCAGAAGAAGGAGAGCCGGGGCGCGAACGCGTCCACGTCGAGTCCGGCGCCGAGCCCGGCGCGCAGATACTCCACGCCGTCGGCGAGGGTGTACGCCAGCTCCAGATCGGCCGTCGCGCCGGCTTCCTGGATGTGGTAGCCGGAGATGGAGATGGAGTTGTAGCGCGGCATCTTCTGCGAGGTGTACGCGAAGATGTCGGAGATGATCCGCATCGAGGGTGTGGGCGGATAGATATAGGTGTTGCGGACCATGAACTCTTTGAGGATGTCGTTCTGGATGGTCCCGGCCAGCTTCTCGGGCGGCACGCCCTGTTCCTCGGCGGCCACGATGTAGAGCGCGAGTACGGGCAGGACGGCGCCGTTCATCGTCATCGACACGCTCATCCTGTCGAGCGGGATGCCGTCGAACAACTGGCGCATGTCGTAGATCGAGTCGATGGCCACGCCCGCCATGCCGACATCGCCGGTCACCCGGGGGTGGTCGCTGTCGTAGCCGCGGTGGGTCGGCAGATCGAAGGCGACCGACAGCCCCTTCTGCCCGGCGGCGAGATTGCGCCGGTAGAAGGCGTTGGACTCCTCGGCGGTGGAGAACCCCGCGTACTGCCGGATGGTCCAGGGCTGGTTGACATACATCGTCGGGTACGGGCCGCGCAGATACGGCGCGATGCCGGGGTAGGTGCCGAGGAAGTCGAGCCCCGCCACGTCCTGTGCGGTGTAGAGCGGCTTGACGGCGATGCCCTCGGGCGTGTCCCAGAACAGTTCGTGGTCGGTCCTGCCGCTGTGCTCCTTGACGGCCGCGCGCCACTGGTCCTGGGTGGTCCCGACGCTGTCGCCGGGGCCGAGCCCGATCTCGGAGAAGTCCGGGATCCCCATCACGCCACTCCCATCCGGTCGAGGACGGAGGTGAGGACGGCGATCGCGTCGCCGCCCGCGACGACGAACTCGTCGACTCCGGCCCGTACATAGGTCTCACGCTGTTCGCCGGGGCGGCCGGCGAGGAACACCTGGAGCGCCCCGGCCGTCTTGAGCGCCGCCGCGACGGGCGCGGCGGCCTCCGTGTAGAGCGCGTCGCTGGAGCAGATACAGGCGACGGTGGCCCCGCTCCGGGTGAACGCGCCTGCGACGCTCTCCGCGTCGACCGTCACCGGGTCGTGGACCGGTTCGATCCCGCCGGCCTGGAAGAGACTGGCGGCGAAGGTGGCGCGCGCGGTGTGCGCGGCGGCCGGTCCGAGGGCCGCCAGGAAGACACGGGGCCGGGCGCCGGTGGCGGCGAGATACGCGTCGGAGCGGGCGCGCAGCGTCTCGTACGCCTCGTCGCGGCGTACCACCGGCAGTCCGCCGCCGGGCGGCGCGGGCGCCGGGTCGCGCTCCACCGGGGGCTGCGAGAGCTGCGGGAACTCGCTGACGCCGGTGATGGGTTCGCGCCGCCTGGCCAGCCTGCCCGAGCGTTCCTGCCAGGTGGCCGCGAGCCGTTCGGCGATCAGTCCGTCGTGGAGAGCGGCGCGCTGGCCGCCGGCACGCTCGATCTCCTGGAACCACGCCCAGGCGGCGTGCGCGAGATCGTCGGTGAGCCGCTCCACGTACCAGGAGCCGCCCGCGGGGTCGATGACCCGTCCCAGGTGGGACTCCTCCAGCAGGATCGTGGAGGTGTTACGGGCGATCCGGCGGGCGAAGGCGTCGGACAGCCCGAGCGCGTGGTCGAAGGGCAGTACGGTCACGGCGTCCGCGCCGCCGACCCCGGCCGCCATCGAGGCGACCGTGGTGCGCAGCATGTTCACCCAGGGGTCGCGCCGGGTCATCATCACCGATGAGGTCACGGCGTGCTGGCGCTGCGCCCCGGCGCCGGGGCCGGCCCCGCAGACCTCCGCCACGCGGGCCCAGAGCCTTCGCGCGGCCCGGAGTTTGGCGATCGTCAGAAACTGGTCGGCGCTCGCCGCGTACCGGAACTCGATCTGGTCGCAGGCGGCTTCGACGGTGAGTCCGGCCGCGGTGAGATCGCGCAGCCAGCCGACCCCGGTGGCCAGGGAACAGCCCAGTTCCTGCGCGTCGGAGGCGCCGCCCTCGTGGTACGGCAGCGCGTCGACGGTGATCGCGCGCAGGCCCGGGTACTCCCGGTCGCAGAGCGCGGCGAGTTCGGCGGCCTCTTCCGTCAGCCCCGTCACTTCCCGTCCCGTACGGGCGAGTTCGCCGACGGGGTCCGCGCCGAGGGTGCCGCGCGCCGCGTCACGCGCCACCCCGCGCTCCTCGTACAGCTTCAGCAACGCCCGTGCGGCGGAGGGGAATTCGGCGCCGGCGTCGAGCGCGACCGGCGCGAGGTCGAGATAGACACCGTCGAGCGCCGTGGCCAGCCCGGACACCGGGATTCCGGCGGCACCCACCGACAGCCAGAGGGAGGTGACCCCGTTCTCCAGGTCGGAGAGCACGGCCTCGTTGGCGCGTACGGGATCGGGGAGCGCATGGCGCTGCCGTACGTCCCAGCCGGAGACGACGCCCCCCTCGGGCCGCCCGCCCCGGGTGAACGGCGCGAAGCCGGGATAGCCGGAGTCGCCGGGCGTGTCGTCGGCGGTGTACAGCGGACGGGTGGTGAGCCCGTCCTGAAGCGTGGTGGACAGCGCGTCCTCGGCGGCCGGCCCCGAGAGATCCCGACCCGACTTGCGCAGCACACCTGCCACCAGGCTCTGCCACTGCTCGCGGGTCGCATCGGGGAACTCGCCGGCCAGGGAAAGCCCGTCGTCAGGCAGGACCGTCATGCCCAGATGTTAGGACAGCCCGGCCAACGAGCAGCAGAGCGCATCGCTGTGACGTTGCCCTCGTCGGAATGACACGGGTGTAGGTCATTCATGACGCGGCATGTGCCAGGGCTCGAACCCGCGGCAACAGGGGTCACCCCCGTCCCGTAACCCACAGACGCTACGCTGCCCACCATCACCTCAGTGAAGTGCAGGCATGAGCAGGACCACCCTCTCACCCATCCATAGGATCGAACCCGCGCTTCGACCGTCAGCCCTCAGTCCGTCACTGCGCCGCTGTTCCGCGGGCCAGTGCTTGATCATCTCTTGGATGGCGTAGTACCTCATGTCTTGGTTCGAATCTTTCATCCTCGGGCTCGTCCAGGGGCTGACCGAGTTCCTCCCCATCTCCTCCAGCGCGCATCTGCGGCTGACCGCGGCCTTCGCCGGCTGGCACGACCCGGGTGCGGCGTTCACCGCGATCACCCAGATCGGCACGGAGGCGGCGGTCCTCATCTACTTCCGCAAGGACATCGCCCGAATCGTTTCCGCGTGGTGCCGCTCGCTGGTCGACAAGTCGATGCGCAGTGACCACGACGCCCAGATGGGCTGGCTGGTCATCGTCGGCTCGATCCCGATCGGTGTCTTCGGTGTGACGCTGAAGGACCAGATCGACGGCCCGTTCCGTGATCTGCGGCTGATCGCCGTCACCCTGATCGTGATGGGCATCGTGCTCGGCATCGCCGACCGGCTGGCGGCCCGCGACGAGACCGGCGGCAAGCACCGCGCGATCAAGGAGCGCAAGTCGCTGAAGGATCTGAGCGTCAAGGACGGTCTGATCTACGGCTTCTGCCAGGCGATGGCCCTGGTGCCCGGCGTCTCGCGCTCGGGCGCCACGATCAGCGGTGGTCTGCTGATGGGATACTCGCGTGAGGCGGCGGCGCGGTACTCGTTCCTGCTCGCGATCCCGGCGGTGCTCGCGTCGGGCGCGTTCGAACTGAAGGACGCGGGTGAGGGGCATGTCGCGTGGGGGCCGACCATCTTCGCGACAGTTGTCGCTTTTGTCGTTGGATATGCCGTTATCGCGTGGTTCATGAAGTTCATCACCACGAAGAGCTTCATGCCGTTCGTGATCTACCGAATCCTGCTCGGTATCGCGCTGTTCATCCTGGTCGGCACGGACACACTGAGCCCGCACGCGGGCGAGTCGGCCGGCTGACCGGGGCGGCAGGGGCGGAGCGGGGCGGCCGGACGGGGCCCGGATGGCCGTGCGGGGAATGTGTGAGCGAAGTGTGAGCAAGGACGCTCCCTGATCGGCCCCGGGACGGGGTCGCCTCCCCCTAGGCTTGCCACATGTCCTCTTCCTCCGCCTCCGCATCCCCGGCATCCGGCGCCGTCGCGGCCAACGAGCGCATCCGCGCGCTCGTCGACGCGGCCGAGACGTCCGACGGGACATGGCCGGCGGAGGCGTACGAGGTCCTGCTGCTGGAGTGGGCCGCGGCGCTCCACGACAGCGTGGACGAGGCCGCCTGAAGCGCATGTTCGACGGCGAGTGACCCGGCGCCGATCACCTCACCGCAGGCCGCGAGAATCCGCACCGGCCGTCCCGCACAACTCGCCCCGCCCAGGCAACAGCCGGGGCCGGTGGGTCGCGACGCCACCTGCGTGGCCCACCCCGGATGGCGAACCCCTGGACCTTGACCGGACCCCAAGTACGCCCGATCGCGCCTGAGATGAGCCGCCTTCCCGTGTGAGCCACACCCCCACGCCGCCTGTCGGTTCATCAGGTCGCGGCGGTGGGGGCCACCGGCGTCCGGGCGGGGGCCGGGGGGATCACCGGTCGCCCGGGGTCGGGGCGGGACTCCGGGCTGACCAGGCGGTCGAGTGCTTCCTCCACCCCGGACGCGACCTGGACAACGAAGCGTTCCTCCTGGCTGATGAAGCCGTCGGCGACCATATTGTCCAGCAGCGTCAGCAGCGGATCGAAGAATCCGCCCTGGTTGACCAGGACAAGTGGCTTGTGGTGGATGCCCAGTTGATTCCATGTCGCCACTTCGAGCAGCTCGTCGAGCGTGCCGAGGCCGCCGGGGAGCACCGCGAAGCCGACCGCGAGGCGGTACATCAGCGCCTTGCGTTCATGCATCGTCTCCACGACGATCACTTCGGTGCGTGACTCGTCGGGCCGCTCACGTTCGTACAGCTGACGGGGGATCACACCGGTCACCGGCGCCCCGGCGTCCAGTACCGCGTCGGCGACGGCGCCCATGATGCCGACGCCTCCCGCGCCGTAGACCAGTCCCGTCCCGCGCTGTGCCAGCGCCTCGCCGAACTCGGTGGCGAGCCTCAGGTGCTGGGGGCGGGCGCCCGGCCGGGCGCCGCAGAACACACCGACTCGCTCCACCCGCGACGCTGGCATGGTCATATCCGTCTCCGTCTCTCTGGCCCGGCCCCGATCGACACATAAAGTATCCGAACGGCTACGTTAAGCGAAGAGGGCGTCCGCCGCTCCCGCTCAGCGCACCTCTCCACATGGGCCGACTAGTAGCACTAAACCCCCGAAGGGATTACTTACCGGGTCATGTGGAGCAGTCAGGGGCATACCGCTGGGGCAAGACGATTGCTGTGGAGCACGGCGGGAGCGGTACGGCCCGCCCGCGGCGTGGCGGCCGGACTTCCCCGGCCGCGGTGAGCCCGGCTCCGCCGCTCTCCCCCTTACTACCGGGGCCCATGACGGCCTACCGGTCCGGACCGAGATGTGGAGGCTGTCGATGGTGCCCGCCATGCGACGTGACGAACGCGAACGATTCCTGGCCGACACCCATGTGGGTGTCCTGGGAGTCACCGACCCCCGTGGAGTCAGAGCGCCGCTGCTCGTACCTGTCTGGTACCGGTACGAGCCGGGCGAGGAGGTGGTCGTGCAGACCGGCAGGACGTCGCTCAAGGCGCGCCTGCTGAAGGAGGCCGGCCGGTTCAGCCTGTGCGTACAGGACGAGACCGCCCCCTACCGCTACGTCAGCGTGGAAGGTCCGGTCACGTCCGTCGCGGATCCGATGGACGCGGCGGAGCGCGAGGCCATGGCCCATCGCTATCTGGGGGCCGCCGAGGCGCGCGACTACCTCGCCGGGACGCGGAACCAGCTCATCGACGACATCACTTTCCGGATGCGTCCGGAGCACTGGCGGAGCGCCGACTTCGCCGCCTTCGCCGCCGAGTTCGCCGGTGCCGACGGCCCTCGCTGATCCGACCCCGACAGCGCCGGAAGGCAGGACCGCATGACCGACACCGACCCCCGCACGGACGGTATCGACCGCCATCCCGACCCCACGACCGGCCGCCCCGGACCGGCCGTCACGCCCCTCGCTCCGGGCGTCGGACACCTTCCGCGTCCCGGCCATCCACCGGACTCCGGCGCCCCACGGGACTCCGCCTTGCCGCACCCGGGCTATCCACGCAACGTCGGCCTCCCGGAGCTGTTCGAAGCGCGCGCCGCGGCCGCCCCGCCGGCGCCCGCGGCCCGCCACCGGGACCGCGTCCTGACATACGGGCAGCTCAGCGCCGACTCCGACCGCCTCGCGGCCCGGCTGCTCGCCGCCGGTGTCCAACCGGGCTCGGCGGTGGGGGTGTGCGGCAGCCGCTCGCTGGAGGCGCTGGTCGCGTTCCTGGGCATCCTCAAGGCCGGCTGCGCCTACGTACCCCTCGACGAGGACCATCCGCCGGCCCGGCTGCGCGCGATGGCCGAGGACGCGAGCGTCCAGGTCGCCGTCGTGCTGCCGGGCAGCACCCGCCGTATCCGCGGCCTGCACACGCGCGTCGAGCTCGGCCCGGTCACCGACGCCGCTCCCCCGGACGCCGCGGTTGGCGCCCCGCTGCCGGTCGCCGCGGCGACCGACCGCGCCTATGTGATGTTCACGTCCGGCTCCACGGGCAGGCCCAAGCCCGTCGCGATCGCCCACCGCGGTGTTGCCCAGCTGGTCCTGTCGGATCCCCAACTGCCTCCGCCGGGCCCCGGCGACGGGGTGCTGCACGGCTACGGCCTCTCCTCCGACGCCTCCACGATCGAGATCTGGAGCGGACTGCTCGGCGGCGCCTGCCTCGTACTGGTGGACCGGGAGGAACTGCTCGCCCCCGCCGTCCTGGAGGAGCGCTTACGTGCGCACGGAGTGACCGTCGCCTACCTCACCACCAGCGTCTTCCACCATCTGGCCAGGACCCGGCCCGGCGCCCTGAGCGGACTGCGGTTCGCCTCCGCCGGCGGGGAGGCGATGGACCCCGGCCTCGCCCGCGCCGTACAGACCGCCTGCCCCGGCACGACCCTCGTCAACTTCTACGGGCCCACCGAGAACAGCGTGGTGTCCACCGCGTACGTCCTGCCGAAGCTGACCGGCGAGGAGACCTGCGTCCCCATCGGCCGCCCCTTCGCCACCTCCACCTGCCGTGTACTGCGCCCGGACGGCACGCCCGCCGCGCCGGACGAGGAGGGCGAGCTGTACGTGGGCGGGGACGGTCTGGCGCTGGAGTACATCGGGGACGCGGAGCTGACGGCGGAACGGTTCGTCAGCCTGCCCGACGAACCGGGTGGCCGGCTGTACCGGACAGGTGACCGTGTCGTACGGCGCCCCGACGGCGTGCTGGAGTACCGAGGACGGCTGGACCGGCAGGTCAAAGTGCGCGGCCAGCGCATCGAACTCGACGAGATCGAGGCGCGGTTGCGCAGTCACTCCGAGGTCGGCGAGGCCGTCGTGGAACTCCGCGACGGTGTCCTGGCCGCCTATCTGACCCCCGCGCGGCCCGGCGGCACCCTTCCGGTGGACGCGCTGCGGAGGTACTGCGTGCGGTGGCTGCCCGCCCAGGCGGTGCCGGCGCTCATCGCGCGGGACAGGTTCCCGGTGACCAGCGGCGGCAAGGTCGACCGCAAACGCCTGCTGGCCGAGTCACGGCACGGCGAAGTGAGCGCGCCGCGCGGGGAGACGAGGACCGACACGAGTGGGGAGACGCGGGAAGGCACCGCGTACGGATCCGGTCCCGGCCGGGAGACCCGGACCGGCGCGGGCGCGGAGGCGGACTGCCCGCTGGAGGCGCTGGCCGAGGTGTGGCATCTGGCGCTGCGCGTACGGCCGGCGCCCACGGACAACTTCTTCCTCATCGGGGGCGATTCCCTGCTGGCGGCCGAAGTCGTGGCCCGTACGCTCGCGTTGCTGAATCTCGACGCGGCGCTCGGCAGCGGCCTGATCCGCGCCCTGCTCGCCGACCCGACGCTGGAGGGTTTCGCGGCAGCCGTCGGCGCTCTTCGCGGCCGCCAGGCCGGCCCGCGGAAGACGGGAACCGCGTCGGGGGCCCAGGAGGCGGAGGCCGACTTCGTACGCGAGACCGCACTCGGCTTCTCGCTGCCGCCCGCCCGGACGCCACTCCCGCGACCCGGCGACCCCTCGGACATCCTGCTCACCGGCGCCAGCGGTTTCGTCGGCGCGTTCCTCCTGGACCGGCTGCTGCGGGACACCACGGCCCGTATCCACTGCCCGGTCCGAGCCTCGGGCGCGGCGCACGCGGAGCGACGCGTCCTGGCCGCGCTCACCCGTTACGGTCTGCGCGCGGACGACGCGGCGCGGCAGCGGCTGGTCTGCTTCCCCGCGGACCTCGCCGCTCCCGGACTCGGTCTGTCCCAGGAACACGCCGACGGTCTGGCCGCATGCCTGGATCTGATCGTGCACAACGGCGCCCAGGTCAACTTCCTCTATCCCTACAGCGCTCTGCGGGCCGCCAATGTCGAGGGCACCCGCGAGATCATCAGGCTGGCGGCCCCCCGCCGGGTGCCCGTGCACTTCCTGTCCACGGTGGCGGTCCTCGCCGGCTTCGGCACCGCCGGTGCGCGCGAGGTCGACGAGGACGTACGGCTGGACCACGCGGACCGGCTCACGATGGGGTACGCCGAGAGCAAGTGGGTCGCCGAGGGCCTGCTGCGCAACGCGGCGGAGCAGGGGCTTCCGGTCGCCGTCTACCGTCCGTACGAAGTGACCGGGGACCGGCTGCACGGCGCCTGCAACACGGAGACCGCGATCTGCTCACTGTTCAAGACCATCGCGGAGACGGGGCTCGCCCCGGACATCGCGCTGCCGATGGACTTCGTACCGGTCGATCATGTGGCGGAGTCGGTCGTGTATATCGCCACGCGGCACCGGGCGACGGACCGGGTGTACCACCTCACCAATCCGCGCCCGGCCGTGCTGCGTGACGTACTGGACCGGATGCGCGTGGCGGGGTGCGAGATGCGCATGCTGCCGTACGGGGAGTGGGTGGGCGAGCTGGTACGTCATGTCTCGCTCCATCCCACCAGCCCGACCGCGCCCTTCGTGTCCCTCTGTGTGGACCGGGCGAACCAGGGCGACATCTCGGTCAAGGAGATGTATCTGGAGGGCGTCTTCCCGCGACTGAGCCGCCGTAACACCGAAGCGGCTCTGGCCGGGAGCGGGCTCGACTGCCCGCCGGTGGACGCGGTGATGCTCGACCGCTATCTGGAGTACTTCTTCACCTCGGGCTATATGACCCGGCCCGCGGTCGCACCGGTCGCTCCGGTCGGCGCGGCGGCGACGGTGCCGTAGGCGGTGGTGGGGCGGGGCGCGCTCCCCCGCCCCAACGCCGGTACTGCCAGGGGCGCGTACGACCTGCCGCGCGCGATCCGACGACCGTGTGACCCGTCACCAGCGCACCGGAATCGTCTCCGGCAGGAGGACTGCGTGGTCCTGCCGCCAGCGGATCTCCTCGGGCGCGACGGCCAGCCGCAGCCCGGGGACGGTGTCGAGCAGCGCCCGCAACGCCACTTCGGTCTGTGCCCGGTTCAGCGCGGCGGCCGGACAGAAATGC
Source organism: Streptomyces scopuliridis (assembly GCF_042790125.1). Taxonomy (GTDB): domain Bacteria; phylum Actinomycetota; class Actinomycetes; order Streptomycetales; family Streptomycetaceae; genus Streptomyces; species Streptomyces scopuliridis_A. Next base: position 51,391 of record NZ_JBHTZS010000039.1, on the reverse strand, counting down.
CGCCCCTGCCCGAACCGGAGATGCGGCACCGGCGGCCGACGGTCGATGTCCAGCCGCTCGGGCGAGTCGAAGACGGCCGGGTCGCGATTGGCCGCGTCGGTGGAGATCAGCACCAACTCACCGGCACGGACGTGGACTCCGCCGACCTCGGTGTCCTCCCGTGCGATACGCGTAATGGAATCGCCCAGCATGACGGACCAGCGGTACAGCTCCTCCAGCGCGCCGGGCAGCGCCTGCGGCTCGCGCCTCAGCCGGGCGGCCAACTCCGGGTCGCGGGCCAGCACCAGACCGCAGAGGGCCAGGAATCCGGCCGGGTTCCCGAGGCCGGACACGAACAGGAACAGCGCGATCTCCACCAACTCCTGGTGGCTCAGCGGGCGGTCGGAGGAGCGGTTCAGCAGGGCGAGGCGGCCGAGGAGCCCGTCCGTGCCGATGCCCGTCATCCAGTCGTCGAAGCGGCTCAGCGCCTTCGTCCAGTCGGAGAAGAGGTGCTCGTCGGCCGTTTCGCCCGTGCAGAGCAGACGGAACCAGCCGGCCAGCTCGGGAGCCGCTTCGGTGGGCAGGCCGAGCAGTTCGCAGGTCACCTGGGAGGCCCAGGGAAGAGCGAAGTCGGCCACCAGGTCGCCCGGTTCGGCGGTCGGGTTGGCGTTTCCGTCCGCGCCCCCGATTCCGTCCGCGCCCCCGTTTTCGTCCGTGCCCCCGTTTTCGTTCCCGTTCGCCGTCATCGTGGTGAGCAGGGTGTCGGCGATCTCCCGTACCCGCCATAGCGGGATATGTGTCTGCCGCGGCCCCATGCCCTTCACGGCCTCGTCCCGCAGCCCCGCCCGCCGCAGCATGGTCATCGTGCCGACGACGCTGAGCGGCGGCGCCGAGCTGTCCTCCTGTGGCATATCGGGGTCGGCGATCAGGCTGCGGCTGAGCCGGGGGTCCTTCAGCGCCTCCCGCGCGGCGGCGTAACCGGTCACGAGCCAGCCGCGCGCGCCGGCGTTGGTCACCACGCGGGTGACGGGTTCCTCGACCACGAATCTGCCCAGCTCACTCGCCAGAACATCGCCCCGGAAGCTGAACGGGTAGTGCGGGACGTCGCCGACAACGCTCATGACCACCGTCTCCTGTTCGAGGGACGGGCCGGCCGAAGGGCGACAGCCCGGAGGTCCCGAAAGGCGCTTTCACTCATACATTCCCGTGATAGCGGCATACACCCGATAACGGAACAGGAGCTTCGGAAGACCACTCTCAGGAGGACAGCACCGGTGTGATGTGGTCGCCCTCGGGCACGATCTTCCGCCTTCGTACGGTCATTTCCGGCTGCGTGCGGTCATAGCTCGAAGCCTTCGGGGAACGGGTCGTCCGGGTCGTAGTGGTACTGAGCGGTTCCGGTGATCCAGGCGCGGCCCTCGATGGTGGGGATCACCGTGGTCAGGCCGCGAGGCGCTTCCTGGCCGCCGGGACCGTCCAGTGCGGCGGGACCGTCCGATGCGCCGGGAACGTCCTGCCCGCCGAGGACGCCCTCCTCGATGAGACGGCCCGTGAAGTGCGTGCCGATGAACGACTCGTTGTCGAAGTCGGTGTCGAGGGCGAGTTCGCCGCGGGCGTGCAACTGGGCCATCCGGGCGCTGGTGCCGGTGCCACAGGGTGAGCGGTCGAACATGCCCGGGTGGATGACCATGGCGTGCCGGGAGTGCCGGGCGTCCGACCCGGGGGCGGCCAGATATACGTGATGGCAGCCGCTGATCCCGGGGTCGAGTGGGTGGACGGGCCGGTCCTGATCGTTGACGGCGGCCATGATGGCGAGGCCCGCGTCCAGGATGCGCTGCTTCTCCGTACGCGCGAACGGGATGCCCAGCTTGTCCAGTTGGACGATGGCGTAGAAGTTGCCGCCGAAGGCGAGGTCGTACGGGATGTCGCCCCAGGGCTCGACCCGTACCGTACGGTCGAGACCGAGCGCGAACGACGGTACGTTCCGCAGGACGACCGACTTCGCGGCTCCGTCCGTCACCCGGACCTGGGCGACGACCAGCCCGGCGGGGGTGTCGAGGCGGATGGTGGTGACCGGTTCTGTGACCTCGACCATGCCGGTCTCCACGAGGACGGTGGCGACACCGATGGTGCCGTGACCGCACATCGGCAGACAGCCGGACGTCTCGATGTAGAGCACGCCGTAGTCGGCGTCGGGGCGGGTGGGCGGTTGCAGGATGGCCCCGCTCATCGCCGCGTGGCCGCGGGGCTCGTTCATCAGGAACTTACGGATGTGGTCGAGGTGTTCGATGAAGTGGCGGCGTCGGTCGGACATGGTGGCGCCGGGCACCACACCGACGCCGCCGGTGATGACCCGGGTGGGCATGCCCTCGGTGTGGGAATCGACAGCGTGGAAGACCCTGCTGCTGCGCATACGGTTTACCCGAGCCCTTCCGCGAGCGCCTTCTCGGTGGCCCGGCGCACGATCTCCTCGTGCTCGGGGGTGAGCGGAACGCGCGGCTGGCGGCAGGGACCGCCGTAGCGGCCGGCCAGATCCATGCTCGCCTTGATCGCCTGCACGAACTCCGTCCTGGAGTCCCAGCGCAGCAGCGGGTGCAGCGCACGGTAGAGCGGCAGGGCGGTCTCCAGATCACCGGCCGAGGCGGCGCGCCACAGCGCGACCGAGGCGCGGGGGAACGCGTTGGGATAACCGGCCACCCAGCCTGGGGCACCCGCGATGGCCAGCTCCAGCGCGACATCGTCGGCGCCGCACAACACATCGAGACCAGGGGCGAGTTCGGCGATCCGGTAACTACGGCGGACATCGCCGGAGAACTCCTTCACCGCGACGATCAGTCCCTCGGCGTGAAGTTCCGCGAGCAGCTCGGGCGCCAGATCGACCTTGGTGTCGAAGGGGTTGTTGTACGCCACGACCGGCAGGCCGGCCCGCGCGACCTCGCGGTAGTGCGCGACCACGGCGCGCGGGTCGGCCCGGTAGGAATTCGGCGGGAGCAGCATCACGGCGGCGGCGCCCGCCTCGGCGGCCTGCTCGGCCCAGCGGCGGGCTTCGTCGGCGCCGTAGGCGGCCACTCCCGGCATGACCGTGAAGCCCTCGGGGGCGGTCTCGACCGCCGTGGTCACCACACGGGCGCGTTCCTCCGGCGAGAGGGTCTGGTATTCGCCGAGGGAGCCGTTCGGGGTGACGCCGTCGCATCCGTTCTCGGCGAGCCAGCCGACATGGTCGGCGTAACCGTCGAAGTCCACCTCCAGCCGGCCGGTGGAGCCGTCGCGCAGCGGCAGCGCGGTGGCGACGAGCACGCCGTGCCAGGGCTTGCGGTGAGGTTGTTGCGGTTTTTGTGGTTCTTGTATGTGTTGTGGTTGTCCGTGCGCTGACGCGTTCATGCGACCTCCGCGAAGACTCTGGTGATTCGGTCGGCTTTGCTGAGGCTGAGCGGCGGGTTTCGCGGTCGCGGTCGCGGCCAGGGTGCCGAGCCGCACCGGCTGAGCGATGGGTCTGCTCGCCATGGAGCGCAGATCGGCCTCGGTCGGTGCGCGTCCGGTGCGCGCGGCGACCAGACAGCTGGTGGCGTACCCACAGACCCGCCCCTGGCACAGCCCCATACCGGGGCGTGCGAACAGCTTCACCGCGCGGGAGTCGGTGGCGCCCAGCTCCTCGATGACCTCGGTGATCGCCCCCGCCGTGACCTCCTCGCAGCGGCACACCACGGTGTCGTCGTCGATCCATCCGGTCCACCCCGGCCGCACCGGATACGCCTCGTGGAGGGCGGTGGCGAAGGAGCGCAGCGCGGCGCGGCGGTGCGACAGACGGCGTACCGCCGCCGGCTCCGGGGTGGCGCCGACCGTGGCATACGCGGCATGGAGTCCGGCGAGCCGCCCCTCGGTCACGGACAGCTCCGCGCCGCCGACCCCGCAGACCTCCCCGGCGAGATAGACCCCGGGGAGCGTGCTGAGCTGGCGGCCGTCGGCGGTGGCGACCAGGCTTCCGTCGATGTCACGGCGCGTGTCGCAGCCGAGCTGGAGCGGGATCTCGATCTGGGGCGTGAAGCCGTAGCCGACGGCGAGGGTGTCGCAGTCCACGCGGCGCTCACTGCCCGGTACGACGCGCCACCGCGCGTCGAGCGCGGCCACCGTGACGCCGGAGACCTCGCCGCCGCCGTGGGTCCCGTGAGCTGCGTGGGTTGCGTGGGCGGCGTGGGTTGCGTGGGCGGCGTGGGCGGCGACCACGGCCGTACGGGTCCGGTACGGCACGCGGTGGCGCAACAGCGTACGGAGGAACCCCGCGCCCTCGGCGAGTTTGCCGGGGTTACGGGCCACGGCGAGCGGATGCCGCACGAAGGCGGTGGGCAGCCCGGCCTCGAAGACCCCGACGACGTCCGCGCCCGCCTCGGCGAGACCGGCGGCGACGGCGAGGAGGAACGGGCCGGTGCCGGCCACGGCGATCCGCCGGCCGGCGCGTACACCCTGCCCTTTCAGCAGTGCCTGCGCGCCGCCCGCGGTGAAGACGCCGGGCAATGTCCAGCCGGGGAAGGGGAGTTGGCGGTCGTAGGCGCCGGTGGCGATCACGACCGTACGGCTGTCGATGACGCGCTCGGTGTTGCCGCGGGCGGTGCCGGTGTCCGTGGCGTGGACGGTGTCCGTGGCGTGGACGGTGTCCGTGGCGTGGACGGCGTCGGTGGCGTGGACGGCGTCGGTGGCAACGGTGTGCGTGCGGAACCCGTTCGGGAACTCCTCGGCGGACCGCTCAATGTGCCAGACGGAGCGCCCTGGTAGGTGCGCGATCCGGTCGGCGTGTTCGGTGAGCCCGCGCAGGAGCTGTTGGAATACCGGCCAGCCATGGCGCGAGGCCCCGTTGTCACCCTGGCGGTGGCGCCAGTACTGGCCGCCGGGACGCGGGGCCGCGTCGATCAGCGCGACGCGGGCCCCGGCGGAGGCGGCCGTAACAGCGGCGGCGAGACCGGCCGGGCCGGCTCCGAGGACCGCGAGGTCATAGCGGTCGCGCCGTGCGGCGTCGGGGTCAGCACGCGAGGTCGTCATGGCCGGCTCCCTCCTGGGTACGGACCCGGTCACCGGGCGCGGCCTCGACCAGACAAGCCCGTTGATTCGGCTGCCCGTTGACGGTGACCAGGCAGTCGAAGCACACCCCGATGCCGCAGAACACACCGCGCGGAGCGCCGCCGGCGCGGGTACGGCGCCAGGAGCGGTGCCCGGCGGCGATGAGCGCGGCGCCGATGGTCTGGCCCGCCGTGGCGTCGATGGTCCGCTCGTCGAACCGGAACTGGAAAGGGAGTTGAGCCTCCCCCTCGGCGCTCACGCCGTCATCTCCTCCTCCCCGAACCGGTCCGGGCGGAACGGTGTGAGGTCCAGGTCGGGTTCCGTACCGGCGATGACCTGCGCGATCAGATGGCCGGTCGCGGTGGACAGGCCGATCCCGGCGCCCTCGTGTCCTCCGGCGTGGATGAGCCCGGGGGCGCGCGGGTCGGCGCCGATGACCGGCAGATGGTCCGGGCAGTAGGGGCGGAAGCCCAAGTAGCTGCGGAGCAACCGGACTTCGGCGAGGAACGGGAAAACGGCGACGGCCTGTGCGGCGAGCGTACGCAGGACCGGCAGCGACATCGAGCGGTCGAAGCCGACGCGCTCGCGACTGGCCCCGATCAGTACGGTCCCGGCCCGGGTGCCCTCGACCACGACCGAGGTCTCCAGCCCGGCGTCGCTGCTGGCGACATTGGCGACGTACTCGGCCGTGTACACCTTGTGCCGGATGACCCGCGGCAGCGGCTCCGTGACCAGGATGAACCCCTTGCGCGGCAACACGGGAACCGGCGCACCCGCGAGCCGGGCGGTCTGTCCGCTCCAGGTACCGGTGGCATTGACGACCCGGCCGGCGTGGATCACGGGCGCCGTGGACGAGTCCGTACGGACACCGGTGACGGCGCCATGGCCGTCGCGTACGAATCCGACGACCTCCGTCCCCGTCAGTACGGTGGCCCCGCGGCCACGCGCACGCTGGAGCAGCCGGGCAGCCGCCAGCATGGGCTGGACCTGGCAGTCCTGCGGGTAGTACGCGCCCGAGACCACGTCGGGCGTGAGGTGCGGCTCCAGATCGGCGACCTCGCCGGAGGACGCATCGACCGCGTCGATTCCAGCCGCGCGCTGTACGGCGGTGAGCTTCCGGAGACCGTCGGCCGTGGCCCGCGAGGTGGCGACCACAACGCCGCCCTTGCGCTGATACTCCAGCCGCTCGGCGCCCACGTCCTGGGCGACCTCGCTCCAGAGGCGCGAGGAGAGCAGCGCCAGATCGAGTTCGGGTCCCGGCTCTTTGTCGGAGAGCAGGATGTTGCCCTCGCAGGCGGAGGTGGTTCCGGCGGCGATCGCACCCCGCTCGATCACGGTGACGCGGAGACCCGCCGCCGAACAGTAGTAAGCACAGGCGGCACCGACCATGCCCGCCCCGATGACAACCACATCTGGAGATCTCTCCGAGTTGCCCATGTCGGTACCATGTCACATCGCAATGTGGCGCACCATGGGCCGTCGATGGGTCGGCTGTTGGCGGTTGGTTGTCGAGTGTCGGGTGCGGGTTGACGAAGTGGTAGTCGGAGTCGCGGAAGTTCTCCAGCGCCAGGCGCAGCACGGGATCGTCCTGGCTGGACACCACGAGTGTTCCGGCGTCGCCCTGCGGGTTCTGGACCACGATGTCGGTGAGTTCGAAGGTGCTGCCGGCCGGCACCCGGTACGCGGTTCCGGTGGCCGGGCCACCGCCCACGGCGTCCCTGACCTCGACGGGCGCGCTCGTCGGCGCGCCCGCCCCCCGCGCGCCGCCCGCACCCGTTCCTGAGTCCCGTGCCACAGCCGTTTGGCCGACCGTACCCGCAGCTTCGCGAAGTCCGCGTGGCCGGGCGGGATCCGCAGCTCGGCGGTGGCGAAGTCGACGCGGGCGCGCTCGGTGCCGGCCCGGGCTCGGTGAGTATCTGGAGGCGGACTTCGAGAAGCCGGTACGGATACTCAAACTGGTCGTCTTCGCCGGCCGGTCGGCCAAGGATGAATCCGCGGCTGAATCCGGGCGGCGCCGAATGGGCCACGTAGGTGTCCGGAAGCCGATCCGACCACTCATGGCCCTTGGCCTGGGGCTCCCGCTGCCGGAGACTGAACCGATGACACAGCGTGTGGATCTCGCGACCGTGATGGACCGTCTGGCGATCGATGAGGTGATCACCGGCTACGCCGTGGCCATGGACGACGCCGACTGGCCGGGGTTCCGTGCCCTGTTCACCCCGGACGGCCGCGCCGACTACACCGCGGCGGGCGGTATCGAGGGGCCCGCCGCCGAGGTCGCCGACTGGCTGGCCGGCACGCTGCGGCCCTTCACCGTCCGTCAGCATCTGATCGTCAACCGACGGCTGCGCATCCAGGACCTCGGGGGCTATCCCGGCGACCGCGCCGAACTGCGCGCCGACTATCTCAGTCCGCTGCGGCACGAGTCGGGTGAGGACCTGATGAGCGGCGGCGGGTTCACGTTCGGGCTGCTGCGCGGTGAGGAGGGCTGGCTGCTGCGCACCGTGACCGCCCAGGAGAAGTGGCGGCGCGCCTCCGTACCGGCCGGCCTCGGCTGACCTGCGGGGTACGCGCTGGACGCACCTGCTCCGTATCCGCTTCGGTTCCCCCGATCGAGGGAAGGGACTGCTACACGGACGGGGGACGGGCGGGGCGAGGAGGCGCGGTATGCGAAAGGCATCGCCGTGGTGGCGCGGTGCCACCGCATCACCGTGGTGGCACGGGGCGTCCATATCGCGGTGGTGGCACGGCGCGTCCATATCGCCGTGGTGGCGCGGCGCGTTCGCCGTGGCCGCCGGCGCGCTGCCGGCCCTCACCTTCCCTTCGCCCTCGCTCTGGTGGCTGGCGTATGGGGCGTTGGTGCCCTGGATGCTGCTCATACGGTCCGCGCCCACGGGCCGCCGCGCGGCGCTGGACGGCTGGCTGGGCGCACTCGGCTTCATCATCGCCGTGCACCACTGGCTGATACCGAGCCTCCATGTGTTCATCCTGGTACTGGCGGCGCTGCTGGGGCTGCTGTGGGCGCCGTGGGGGTGGCTGGTACGCGCCATGCTCGCCGGCGCGCCGTCCGCGAGGCGCGCCGCCACCGCGCTCGCCGTGCTCCCCTCGGGCTGGCTGATGATCGAACTGGTCAGGTCCTGGCAGGGACTTGGCGGACCATGGGGACTCCTCGGCGCCAGCCAGTGGGAAGTCTCCCCCGCACTGCGGCTCGCCTCGGTGGGCGGCGTGTGGCTGGTGAGTCTGCTGGTGGTGGCGGTGAACACCGCGCTGACCCTGCTGTTGTCGGTGCCCCGGGCGCGGAGCGCCGCGGCCCTCGGCATCGTGGTGTGCGCCGTCACCGTGGGGTCAGTGGGGTGGTGGGCCCCGGAGCCCGAACGATCGGGCCTGGCACGGATCGCGGTCGTCCAGCCGGGCGTGGTCGCCGGCGCGGACGCCGTGGAGCGCCGGTTCGCACGCGGCGAGGAGCTGACCCGCACGCTGGCCGGACAGGATCTCGATCTGGTGGTGTGGGGCGAGAGCAGCGTCGGCGCGGATCTGGGGGAGCGGCCCGATCTGGCGGCGCGGATCGCCGTGCTGTCCCGCACGGTCGGCGCCGAGATCCTGGTCAATGTCGATGCGCGCAGTACGGATCCGACGGGCCGGGCGGGCATATTCAAGCGCGGTGTCCTGGTGGGGCCGAACGGTCCGACGGGCGATGTGTACGACAAGATGCGGCTGGTGCCCTTCGGCGAGTACATCCCGGCCCGTGCCGCGCTGGGCTGGGTGACCTCGGTGGGGAAGGCGGCCGGTGAGGACCGTGTGCGCGGGACCCGCCCGTCGGTGATGGTGCTGCCGGGCGAGGGCAGGGGCGGGCTGCGTTTCGGTCCGCTGATCTGCTTCGAGTCGGCGTTCCCCGATATGAGCAGACGGTTGGTCAGGGACGGCGCGCAGGTGCTGGTGGCGCAGTCCGCCACCTCGTCGTTCCAGGGCAGTTGGGCGCCGGAGCAGCATGCCTCACTGGCGGCGCTGCGGGCCGCGGAGTCCGGCAGGCCGATGGTGCACGCCACGCTCACGGGCGTCAGCGCGGTGTTCGGCCCCGGGGGCGAACGGGTGGGCGGCGCGATCGGTACGGACCGTTCCGCCGCCGCCGTCTTCGATCTCCCGCTGGCCCGGGGCACGACCCTCTACGTACGGTTCGGTGACTGGGCGGTCCATGGCGCGCTGGCCGTCCTCGCGGCGTTCTTCGCGGTGGAGGGCGCCCGTTCGCTCAGGCGGCGGACTGGTCCAGCGCCTCTCGTACCACCCGCTCGCACAGCTCGTGAGTCAGCAGCGCGTCCCTCGCGCTGAGCGTCCTTCCGGCCCGTACGGCGTCGAGGAACGCCAGCACGCACTGCTCGACACCGCGCTGGCGGGCCACCGGCACCCAGTCGCCGCGCCGCCGGACGCTGGGCTGCCCCTTGTGGTCGATGATCGTGGCGAGATCGTGGACGGCGCGCTTGGTGTCCTGCCCCGACACTTCGAGGATCTCCTCCGTGGAACCGCTCAGCCGGTTCATCACGCCGATCGCGGTGAAGCCGTCGCCGGAGAGCTGGAGCACGACATGGTGCAGCAGACCCTGGCGGATCCGCGCCCGTACGTCGGTGTGTTCGACCGGTCCCGGGAGCAGGAAGCGCAGTGTGTCCACGACATGGATGAAGTCGTCGAGGACGAAGGTGCGCGGGTCCTCGGGGAGACCCACCCGGTTCTTCTGGAGAAGGATCAGTTCGCGCGGATGCTCCAGGCACTGCGCGTACCCGGGCGCGAAACGGCGGTTGAAGCCGACGGCGAGGCTCACGCCCCGCTCCTCGGCGAGGCGCACGATCCGTTCGGAGTCGGCGAGTTCGTACGCGATCGGCTTGTCGACATAGGTCGGTACGCCCGCCTCCAGGAGCCGGGTGACGATCTCGGCGTGCACGGCGGTGGGGGCGTGCACGAACGCGGCGTCGAGGCCCTGGGCGAGCAGCGAGCCGAGATCGGCGTGGCACCGCTCGGCCGGGATGTGGTGGACCTCGGCGGTACGCGTCAAGGTGGCGGGGGTACGGGTCTGCAGATGCAGCTCGACCCCGGGCAGTGTGGTGAGCACCGGCAGATACGCCTTCTGCGCGATGTCGCCGAGCCCGATGCAGCCGACCTTCACAAGGGCCTCCCCTGCCTGTTCCTACGCGTCGTTGACATGCGCGTTCGTCCATCTGTCCGTACGTCTGTACGCGTTGTCCGTCCGCATTACCGACGTGGTGTCCCGGAAGCATACGTGTGCTGGGGAGGCCGCCAGTCGGCGATCCCGGCGAAGCCGCGCAGGATGAGTCCGGGCCCGAAGCGGGAGACGGCGACGATCAGCGCGTTCCGTACGGCGACGGCGACCGGATTGCTGACGGCCGTCATCCGGCCTGTCCTGGTGGCCTGGCGGACGATGGCGGTGGTACGCGGCAGCCGGTCGGCGGAGTAGGCGGCGAGCCCGGCGGCGGGGGTGGCGTCGGACCCGAAGCCGCCGGCCGGTCCCATGTGGTGCGCGAGGACGATGGCGTCCTCGATGGCCTGGTTGCCGCCCTGACCGAGCGTGGGCTGCATCGCGTGCGCGGCGTCACCGAGCAGGGCGACCCGGCCGCGGTGGTACGCGGGCAGGGGTACGGCCATCTCATGGACGTCATGGCGCAGCACCTGCCCGGGGTCCGCGGCCTCGATGATCGCGGGTACGGGGTCGTGCCAGTCGCCGAAGAGCCGGCGCAGCTCCGCCCGCTCGTCGTCGGGCGCGTGAGCGCCCTCGGGCGCTGTGGTGCCGGCGTACGCGTAGACACGGCCGTCCTTGAGCGGCTGGGTGCCCCACAACCGGCCCCGGCCCCAGGTCTCGTGCGGCGCGAACGGCCGCTCGGGGGCCGGGACGACCACGCGCCAGGTGGTCAGTCCCGTGTAGCGCGGGCCGGGATGGTCCGGGAAGAGCACCTGGCGTACGGCGGAGCGGATGCCGTCGGCGGCCACGACGAGTTCGGCCTCCAGCTCGCCGTCCGGCGTACTGACGACGGCCGGCCGGCCGTCACCGCCCGGATCGGTGAGCACGGCGGCCGTGCCGGTGCGCACCACGCCCTCGGGCAGCGCGGAGGCCAGGAGGGAGACGAGGGTGGCGCGATGGACCAGGACGAGGGGGCCGCCGAAGCGGTCGGCCGCGGCCTCGCTGCTCGTACGGGAGAGCCAGCGACCGTCCGGGGCGCGCAGCCCGCCGTCGCCCTGCCAGGCGGAGAGGGCGCGGACCTGGTCGCCGAGTCCGATGACATCGAGCGCGCGCTGCGCGTTGGGCGCGAGGCCGAGTCCGGCGCCGACCGGGGTGAGTTCCGGTGCGCGTTCCAGCACGGTGACCTCCCACCCGCGCTGACGCAGGGCCACAGCCGCGGTCAGTCCGCCGATTCCACCGCCGATGACGAGGGCGCGGGGCTGGTCCATGACGTCTCACTCTCCTCGGATCGCCGCTCACACCGAAGCCGGAACTACAGCCGTAGTGAGCACATCCACCGTACTACAGCTGTAGTGCACGGGATAGATTGGCTCCATGGCCACACGCTCCACCCGCTCCACCGGGTCCTCCTCCCGCGCCGAACTGATCGCCGACGCCGCCCTCACCCTGCTCGCCGAGCGCGGCATGCGCGGGCTGACCCACCGGGCCGTGGACGAGCTGGCCGGGCTCCCCCAGGGCTCCACCTCCAACCACGCGCGCACCCGGCAGGCGCTGCTGGAGGCGGCGATACGGCGGCAGGCGGAGCGCGAGGCGCGGGTGCTCACCCCGGACGAGATGCCCGTCGGCGCGGGCGGCCGGGGCGCACCCGTAGACGCGCTGGCGCTGGCGCTGCACCGCTATCTGACCGGCCACCCCGAACTGCTCGTCGCCCGTTACGAACTGGCGCTGGAGGCCACGCGCCGGCCGGAGCTACGGGCCTACTACGACGCGACGGGGCAGCGGTTCCGTGAGCCGCTGGTCGCGATGATGACGGCGGCGGGCTCCCCCGACCCCGCGCGGCACGCGCTCTCGCTGGTGGCCTGGTGCGAGGGGCTGATGTTCTCCTGCGCGGCCGGGTCGTACCACGACTCCGTACCCTCCCTGGACGCCCTGCGCCTCGGATTCACCGAGCTGCTGCGCGGCATGCTCGGAACGGCGGACGGGCCCCCGTCCGCCCAGGACGATGAGACCCCGGCCGGCCTGGACAATTAAGCGCTCGCCACATCGGCGGCTCATCCTTCAGGATGTCCGCCATGACCACCACCGAGGCAACACCCGAGCGCACCGAACCCTCCACCGTCGCCGGCGAACGCGAGATGCTGGAGGGCTGGCTCGACTACCACCGCGAGACCCTGGCCCTGAAATGCTCCGGCCTGGACGAGAAACAGCTCAAAGAGGCGTCCATTCCACCCTCCGGCCTGACCCTGCTCGGTCTGGTGCGGCATATGGCCGAGGTGGAGCGCGGCTGGTTCCGTAACCGGCTGGCCGACGAGCAGGCCGGGCCGCTCTACTACACCGACGCCGACCCGGACGGCGACTTCCACCCCGGCGAGGCCGACACCTGGGAGGAGGCGTACGCCACCTGGCACGCCGAGATCGCCCGCGCCCGCGAACTGGCCGCGCCCCGCTCCCTCGACGACCTCGGCGAAGGACCGCCCAGCCGGCACACCGGCGAGCCGTACAACCTCCGCTGGATCTACACCCACATGATCGAGGAGTACGCCCGGCACAACGGCCACGCCGATCTCCTCCGCGAGCGGATCGACGGCGCGACGGGCGACTGACCCCGGCGGCCCCGCCGGCCGGCCGACGGACTCGACCGAGGGAGCGGCACACGGGCCCGGCGTCACCCGTCCGGGCCAATCCGCGCTCTTCCGCTCCCCAACAGCGCCGCCGGCCAGCAGAGTTGCCCGAGTGCACCGAACCAACCGAACGAGAAGCGCGGCGATGATCCTGATGGGGGTGGCGGTCACCGCCGTCTCCGGATGTGTGGCCGTGGAGCCGCACCCCTCGCCCGGTCCCTCGCCGCGCCCGGGAACGAGCAGCGGCATCCAGGGCCCGGGGGCGCCTGAGCCGTTGATCATCGAGGCCCCGGCCAAGGAAGCGCTGGAGGCGGCCGTTCCTCCGCCCGCCCCGGAAGCGGCGCCGCGCTCGTCCGCCGAAGCCCGCCCGCCGGCCCAGGACCGGCCGGCCTCGGAGTGGACGAGCGGATCCGATCGGCCCCCGGCCACGTCCCGGCCCGAGCGGTGGGCTCAGGACCACCGCGAGGGACAGCGGCATTCCGCGCCGTCGTCCGCACCGGCCATCGCCGATGTCTGCGCCCTCGGGGAGCGGTACGGCCAGTGGCCGGAGGACAGCCCCCAGGCCCGCATCTGCCATGACACCTATGGCGATTGACCCCGCGCGCCCCGCGCCGCCCCGCCCCAGCGCCCCCCGCCCACGCTCTCACCCCCGCTCCCTCGTCGCTCTCGCTGTCACCGCTCGCGCAGCAGCCGCTCCAGCCGGTCGATCCCCGCCCGGACCCCCTTCACATCCCCCTCGTCCCCCAGGGCGTCCGCCGCGTCACGCGCCCGGTCCAGATGGAGCCGCGCCGCCTCCGGCCGCTGGAGTTTCAGATAGTCGGCGGCGAGATTGAGATGGAGCGACGGATAGAAGGCCCGCACCACCGAGGAGGTCCCGGGCGGGCCCGCGGCCGTCAGCGCCCGCAGATCCCAGGCCAGTTCATCGCCCGGGTCGTCCTGCGTGTCCGCCATGTAGTGCGCGAGGGCGCAGCGGTGAAACGCGTCGCCCGCCTCCGCCAGCTCCGCCCAGAGCTCGCCGAACCGGTTGCGCGCCTCTTCGCGGTCGCCGCCGTGGAGCAGCATGACCGCCTGCCCGATCCTGGTCATGACGGCGTCCTCCGACGCCTCCTGCCGCTCCCTCACTGCCGCCGCCTCCGCATGCCGTCCACACACCGTCCAGTACATCCGACGAACACGACGCTATCCGGCATGACGGGCCACGGCCTTCAGGCTCGGGCGGACGACCCGAGCCTGTCGGCAGGCTCGGCGGATCAGCCGCGGTCGCCGAGGTCGGGGATGCGCCAGTCGATGGGCTCATGCCCCTGCGCGGCGACGGCCTCGTTGATCTGGGTGAACGGCCGCGACCCGAAGAACTTCTTCGCGGACAGCGGCGAGGGGTGCGCGCCCTTCACCACCACATGCCGCTCCGTGTCGATCAGCGGCAGCTTCTTCTGCGCGTACGCCCCCCACAGGACGAAGACCGCCGGGTCCGGCCGCTCGGCCACGGCGCGGATGACCGCGTCCGTCACCTTCTCCCAGCCCTTGCCCTTGTGGGAGTTGGCCTCACCCGCGCGGACCGTCAGCACCGCGTTGAGCAGCAGCACACCCTGCTCGGCCCAGGGCATCAGATAGCCGTTGTCCGGCACCGGGTGGCCCAGCTCCTCCTTCATCTCCTTGTAGATGTTCCGCAGGGAGGGAGGGGTCCTGACACCGGGCCGCACCGAGAAGCACAGGCCGTGCCCCTGCCCCTCGCCGTGGTACGGATCCTGGCCCAGGATGAGGACCTTCACCTTGTCGTACGGAGTGGCGTCGAGCGCCGCGAAGACCTCTTCGCGCGGCGGATAGACCGGCCCCTTCGCCCGCTCCTCCTCGACGAACTCGGTGAGCTCCTTGAAGTAGGGCTTCTGCAGCTCATCGCCGAGGACGCCGCGCCAGGACTCGGGCAGCATGTCGGTGTCGGTCACGTCAACAACCTCCGGTAAGCGATCACTTGTGCACCACTGAACCTACCGGGGACCACTGACAACGGCCTCAGTCGGCCGGTGACAAGAGCCGGTGACAAGCGCCTGTGACAAGCGCCCTTACCAGCTGGCTTTCCGGTTCAGCTCCCACATCTGCATGACCGTCTGCGGATCGAGCGCCCGCTCACCGCCGCCGATGTCCTCGGTCGACGCCACGTACAGCTTGCCCTGCCACAGCGGGAGGAGCCGTACATCATCGACGAAGATCTCCTGGGCGCGCTCGAACTCCGCGTTCACCGCGGCGCGGTCGCTCACCCGGCGGGACCGGGGCAGCAGCTTCTGGGTGATCTCCGGGCTCTCGTACGGTGTGCTCAGCGCGTTGTTCTTGCCCACGAAGGGCGCGATGAAGTTGTCCGGGTCCGGGAAGTCGGGGAACCAGCCGCGCCCGAAGACGGGGTACTCCCCCTTCTGGTAGCCCGCCTGGAACTGCTTCCACGGCTTGCCCCGGACGGTGATCCTGAACAGCCCCGACGCTTCGAGCTGGCGCTTCAGCTCGGTGAACTCGGCCGCCGTCCCCGACCCGTAGCGGTCCGTCGTGTACCAGAGCGTGAGGGGCACGGGCGCGCTGATGCCCGCGCCGTTGAGGATCGCCTTCGCCTCGTTCACATCGGGGTCGCCGTACTGGTCGAAGAAGCCGGTGGTGTGCGCGAAAATGCCCTTGGGGACCATCGAGTACAGCGGCTCGGCCGTGCCCTGGTAGACCTTCGCCACGAGCGCGTCGCGGTCCACGATCTGTGCCACAGCCTGGCGTACCGCGAGCTTGCCGGCCGCCGGATCCGCGGGGTTGAACACCAGATAGCGGATATCGGCACCGACGGTCTCGACCAGCTGGAGATCCTTGTTCCGGGGTCCCTTGTGTTCGAGTTCGACGACCTGTTCCGAGGTGAGGCCCCGGTAGATGGCGTCGATCTCCTTCTTCTGCAGGGCGCGGAAAACCGTGTCGGAGTCCTTGAAGTACTGGATCGTGACGGCGTTGTTCCGGTGCTTCGCGAATCCGCGGTAGTCCTTGTTCCGGTTCAGCTCCGCCCGGTCCCCGCCGGTGTACGAGTCGAGTACGTACGGCCCCGAGCCGGTGATCGCGCCGTCCTGGCGCAGCCTGTCCATCGGGTACTCGTCCGGGGCCACGAGGGACATGGCGGGCGTGGCCAGGATGAAGGGGAAGGTCGCGTCGGGCTTGCGCAGCCGGAAGACGACGGTGTCGTCCCCGCTCGTCTCCACCGTGCGGAGGGAGTCCAGCAGGCCGGCGGGACCGCCCGGCACGTTGATCTTCCGGATCCGGTCGAAGGAGTGCTTGACGGCCGCCGCGTCGAGCGGATCGCCGTTGGAGAACTTCAGGCCGTCACGCAGCACGCACTGGAAGACCTGGTTGGCGGCGTCGGTGAACCGGCACTTCCGCGCGGCATCGGGCTGCGGGTACGAACTGCCGGTCGGAAAGCTCACCAGGGTCTGGAAGACATTGCGGAACATCTCCCAGGAGTTGTCCCAGGACGCCGCCGGATCGAGCGTGCTCGGCTCACTCGTCGTGCCGACGGTTATCCTCTGTTCGGCTTCCGCGTCATCGTCCGAGAACAGGCCGCATCCCACGAGCAGAGACATGACCGCCAGAGCCGCGGCGGCCCGCCGAATGGTCCGGTTGAACACGTGCACACTCCTTGTTCAGCCATGGATCGGCAGACCATACCGCAGCGTTCACCGGATCAATACGCTGATCCGGTAGGGCTTTTGGGGAGGTTGGGGCCGGGAACCGTCATCTCACCCCGGCGTTGAGGAAGATGCCCCCGTCGACGACCAGTGTCTGGCCGGTGATCCAGTCGGACTGGTCGGAGGTGAGGAACGCGGCGGCGCCGCCGATGTCCTCGGGCACTCCGAGCCGTCCCATCGGGTAGGCGGCCGCGGCCTCCGCCTCCCTGCCTTCGTAGAGCGCCTGCGCGAACTTGGTCTTGACCACGGCGGGCGCGATGGCGTTGACCCGTACCACCGGCGCGAACTCGTGCGCCAGCTGAAGGGTCAGATTGACCATCGCCGCCTTGCTCATGCCGTACGCGCCGATGAAGGGGGACGCCGAGATCCCGGCGACGGACGCGATGTTCACGATCGCGCCGCCGTTCTCCTTCTGCCAGGCCCGCCAGGTCTGCTGGGCGAACCCGAGCGCCGAGATGACGTTGGTCTCGTACACCTTGCGGGCCACGTTCAGGTCCAGCTCGGCCATCGGGCCGAAGACCGGGTTCGTTCCCGCGTTGTTGACGAGGAAGTCGACCCGGCCGAACGTCTCCATGACACGGGCGACCGCCGCCGCCTGGTGCCGCTCGTCATGCGCCTTGCCCGCCACGCCGATCACCCGGTCGGAACCGAGCCTCTCCACGGCCTCCTTGAGCGCGTCCTCGTCCCGGCCGGTGATGCACACCCGGTCGCCGCGGGCGACGAACGCCTCGGCCACTCCGTATCCGATACCCCGGCTCGCGCCCGTGACCAGGGCGGCCTTCCCGCTGTCCGGCAGCCGCCCCCCGGACTCCGGCCGCCGCGTTTCCTCCGTCATCTCCGTTGCCCCCGGCCTCAGTTGAGAGGTCCGCCGGCGACGTACATGACCTGGCCGGAGACGAAACCGGCCTCCTCGCCCGCGAAGAAGGCGATGGCGTTGGCGATGTCCTCCGGCCTGCCGACGCGCTGCACCGGGATCTGGCTCGCCGCCGCGGCCTGGAACTCCTCGAAGCCCATGCCGACACGGGCGGCGGTCTGGGCGGTCATCTCGGTGACGACGAAGCCGGGCGCCACCGCGTTGGCGGTGATGCCGAACTTGCCGAGTTCCTTGGCGAGGGTCTTGGTGAAGCCCTGGAGACCGGCCTTGACCGCCGCGTAGTTGGCCTGGCCGCGATTGCCCAGCGCGGAGCTGGAGGACAGGCTGACGATACGGCCGAACCCGGCGTCCACCATGTACTTCTGGCATGCCTTGGCCATCAGGAACGCGCCCTTGAGGTGCACGTTCACCACCGTGTCCCAGTCGGACTCGGTCATCTTGAAGAGCAGGTTGTCCCGCAGCACACCCGCGTTGTTGACCAGGATCGTCGGCGCCCCCAGCTCGGCAGCGACCCGCGCGACGGCGGCCTCCACCTGCGCGCTGTCGGAGACGTCGCAGCCGACGGCGAGTGCCGTGCCGCCGGCCGAAGTGATCTTCTCGACGGTGTCCTCGCACGCCGCCTCGTCGAGGTCGAGTACGGCGACGGCGCGGCCCTCCGCCGCCAGCCGTACCGCGGTGGCGGCGCCAATGCCACGCGCCGCCCCGGTCACGACCGCTACGCGCTGCTCGGTGGTGGACATCCCTGTTCTCCTCGCCCTAGGCGCTGTCTGACACATCCCGCCTGACTCCTGCGGCTCCCGATCACCAAGACCCCTGAGCAACCGCTTAGTAGGTCCAGCAGACAGACGCTAGAAGCCACGGCACGCGGTGTCAACGGCCGACGGCGCCGATGGCGGGATCCGGGGCGGACGTCACACCCCGGCTTCGCCCCGCCCGCGACACCCGCCCGCGTCAGCACGCCCTCGCGAGCCGACGTGTCAGCGCACCAGCAGAGCGAGCAGCCGCTCGGCCTCCGCCCCCGGATCGTCCGTCAGTCCGGTGTGTACGGGACCGGGCTGTACGACGGTCGAGCGCGGCGCGATCAGCCACCGGAACCGCCTGCCCGCGTCGTCGTCCGCCGCCTGCCCGGCCGCGTCGCCCCCGCGGCAGACGCTCTCGACCGCGTGCAGCGCCGCCCGTACCCCCAGGACATCCGCCCGCGGGTCGAGGATCCTCAGCTTCGCCTCGTCCAGATGGGTTCTGGCCGAAACGTAGGACCTGGCGCGGCAGTAGACGAGCACGCCCGCGTTGAAACACTCACCGCGTTCGACGCGCGGCACGACCCGCAGCAGCGCGTACTCGTAGACGTCCTTCGTGCTCACTGGCCGCCGTCCTTCACGCTCTGCTCGTCCGCGGTCCGCCGCGTGGTCCGCGCTCCTGGTGCCAGCCGGTCGGCGAGCCAACCGGGGGCGCGGGAAGGGCCGTTCGTGGTGGGCGCGTCGAGAGTGATGCGCTCATGGATCGTGCCGGCCCGCGCGAGCAGCGGCTCCACATACGCGCGGCGCAGCGCGTCGGTGGAGTCGAATCCGGGCTCGTCGACCAGCCACTCGTCCGGTACGTCGGCGGTGACCTCCGTCAGCAACTCCTCGGTGACCAGCGGCGCCAGCTCGGCGGCGGCCGACGCGATGTCGGGTCCGAAGGAGGCGAGCACATGGTCGGACGCGTTGTACGGCTTCGCGGCGGAAGCCTGCGCACCGGGCCAGTTGTGGTGCCAGATCATGGTGGCGCCATGGTCGATGAGCCACACGTCGCCGTGCCAGACAAGCATGTTGGGGTTGCGCCAGGAGCGGTCGACATTGTTGATGATCGCGTCGAACCAGACGATCCGTCCGGCCTCCTCCGGCCCCACTTGATAAGCTAGCGGGTCGAAGCCGATCGATCCCGGCAGAAAGTCCATGCCGAGGTTCAGCCCACCGCTCGCCTTCAGCAACTCCTGTACTTCCTGGTCCGGCTCGGAGAGTCCGATGACGGGGTCGAGTTGCATACGCACCAGTTCGGGGATTCTCAGCCCCAGCCTGCGGGCCAGCTGTCCGCAGATCACCTCCGCGACCAGGGTCTTGCGGCCCTGTCCCGCGCCGGTGAATTTCATGACGTACGTACCGAGATCGTCGGCCTCGACGATCCCCGGAAGCGAGCCGCCCTCACGCAAGGGCGTGACATAGCGGGTCGCGGTGACTTCGGTGAGCATTGCGCCAGGTTACTTCGGGGTGGTGGAGCGCCGCACGGGCGTTTTCGCCTGTCACAGCGCGCCGGAGGTTGCCTCGGCGCGCCCGCGAGAGAGATCTGGAGACCATGGATACCACCGGCTTTCCCCCGCAGTTCGCCCGTACCCGCCGCTTCTCGCTGGGTGTCCCCCGGCAGTTCACCGTGTCACCGGACGGCGAGCGTGTGCTGTTCGTACGGTCGGTGTCCGGCGTCGATCCGCGCGGCCTGCTGTGGGTGTACGAGGACGGCGACGAGCGGATTCTCGCCGGCCCCTCGGACCGCTCCGACCCGACGGCCCCCGCTCGCGACGAGCCCGTCTCCGACGCGGAACTGATCCGCCGCGAACGGGCCCGCGAGACCTCGGTGGGAGTGGTGGGGTACGCCACCGACCGGGAGGCTCGCGTCGTGGCGTACGCGCTCGGCGGCGACCTCTGGATCGTACGGACGGACGGCGGCGCTCCACGGCACGTCCGCACCGAGGGCCCGGTCGTCGATCCGCGCCCCTCGCCAGACGGCGCGCACATCGCCTATGTCAGCGACGGCGCGCTGCGCGTCGTACGGACCGACGGCACGGACGACCGGCCGCTCGCCGCGCCCGAGGCCCCCGAGGTGTCGTACGGGCTGGCCGATCACACCGCCGCGGAGTCCATCGGCAGGACGCGCGGCCACTGGTGGTCGCCCGACGGGGACGCCCTGCTGGTGGCCCGGGTCGACACCTCGATGGTGCGCCGCTGGTACCTCGGCGATCCGTCCGATCCGGCGCGGGCGCCACGCGCGGTGCCGTATCCGGCGGCGGGCACCGCCAACGCGCGTACCTCGCTGAGCGTGGTCACGCTCGACGGCCGGCACACCCCCGTACGGCTCCCGGAGCGCGCCCCCGAGGACGAGGCTCCGGCGGGTGTCTGGCGGGACCCGGCCTTCGAGTATGTCGTCAGCGCCGGCTGGGAGACGGGCGGCGGGCCGGTGATCGGTCTCCAGACCCGGGACCAGCGCACCCTGTGGGTCCTGCGCGCCGACCCGGCCGACGGCGAGGTCGAGCGGCTGTTCCGGCAGACCGACGAGCACTGGGTGGAGTGGCCGCCGGGCGCTCCCCTGCACACCGCGTCGGGGACGGCGGTCCTGCCGTGCGTACGCGGCGACGCCCGCTCGCTGCGGATCGGCGGCGCCTTCGCGCCGGACGGGCTCCAGGTCCGCGCGGTGCTCGGCGCGGCGGGCGAGCGGGTCCTGTTCACCGCGAGCGAGGAGCCGACGGAGACCCATGTCTGGTCGTACACCCCGGACACCGGATTCGTCAGGCTGACGGACGAGCCGGGGGTGCACACCGCCTCGGCGGGCGGCGACACCGTCGTCCTCGACAGCAGGACTCCGGACGGACAGACGGTGACGGTGCTGCGCGGCGGCGTCCCGTCGGGCCGGATCGCGGTCCTCGCCGAACAGCCGCTGGTCACCCCGAAGCCGGTCCATCTCACGCTCGGGAAGCGGGAGTTGCGCGGCCGGCTGCATCTTCCGTCCTGGTACACACCGGACACGGGCAAGCTGCCCGTACTGCTCAGCCCGTACGCGGGACCCGGTATGCAGGTGGTGACGAAGGGCGGCGGCTGGTACACCGCCGTGTGCCAGTGGTTCGCGGAGCAGGGGTTCGCCGTACTGGCCACGGACGGGCGCGGCACCCCCGGGCGCGGTGTGGGGTGGCAGCGGGCCATCGTCGGGGACCGGCTGACCCCCGTGCTGACGGACCAGGTCGACGCGCTGCACGCGGCGGCCGAGCGGTACGGCGCGCTGGACCTGGCGCGGGTGGGGATCCGGGGCTGGTCCTTCAGCGGCTATCTGGCGGCGGCGGCCGTACTGCACCGGCCCGAGGTGTTCCACGCGGCGGTCGCGGGCGCGGCGCCGGCCGACCGGCGGCTGTACGACACGTACTGGGAGGAGCGTTACCTCGGCCATCCCGGCCTCCAGCCGGAGAACTACGACCGCTGTTCGCTGCTCCCTCACGCGCACAGGCTGACCCGGCCGCTGCTGCTCGTGCACGGGCTCGCCGACGACAATGTGTTCCCCGCCCATACGCTGCGGCTCTCGGCCGCGCTGCTCGCGGCGGGCCGGCCGCACACCGTACTGCCGCTGCCGGGGGCGGGCCATCTCGTCACCCGTGTGGGGCAGGCGGACACTCTTTTGTGCCACGAACTCGGCTTCCTCAGGAAGTCTCTCGGCATCTGAACACCACGACGGGTAGAGACGTACCTATCGCTGAACGGCCGACCGGCCGGCGCAGAGCCCACCAGGGAATGGAGCTCGGTATGACGGGAACGCAGGGGACCGCACGGATCGTCACTCGCCGGACCGTGGTCGCGGCGGCGGGCGCGACGGGGCTGGCGGCGGCGCTGGTCGCGTGCGGCGGCTCGGACACGCCGGCGGAGTCCGCCGCCGGCAAGCCCGCGAAGCCCGACGACGGCGCGGACGGGGGCCCGGGACCGGCGGATGCCCTCGCGAAGACCACCGAGATCCCGGAGGGCGGCGGGAAGGTCTTCGCCGACCAGGGAGTGGTGGTCACCCAGCCGACGGCGGGCGAGTTCAAGGCGTTCTCGTCGAAGTGCACCCACGCGGGCTGCGCCGTGAAGGACATCTCCGGCGGGGCCATCCACTGCCCGTGTCACGGCAGTCAGTTCAGCGTGGCGGACGGCAGTGTGAAGGCCGGACCCGCGAGGCAGCCGCTGCCCGCGACGCCGATCAAGGTCACCGGGGACACGATCACGCTCGCGTGAGCCGGCCCGTGGCCGACCGCCCGCACCCATGACCGGCGGCCGGCGGGCCTCACTTTTCGTCGGCAGAAGGTGAGGCCCTCCGGCCGCCCCGCTCCGCCCTCGCCTCCGGTCAGCCGCCGACCACCCGGTTCGCGGCGCCGGCCGCTTCCTCCAGCGCCTCGACGGCCGCCCGGATCGACGGCCGGCGGTCCGCGTCCGTCCGCCACGCGGCGTAGACGTGCCGGCGCATCCGCTGCCGTACGGGCACGACCGCCACGCCCTCCGGCACGGCGCCGCGGCCGAGCCGGGGCGCGACACAGACTCCGAGTCCCTCCGCGATCAGCGCGAGCTGGGTGTGGTACTCCCCCGCGAGATGCGCTATCCGCGGCTCGAACCCCTTCGAGCGCAGCGTGAACATCAGCCACTCGTAACAGAATTCGCCCTCCGGCCAGGAGACCCAGGGGTCGTCCGCGAACTCCTCCAGGTCCACTTCCGACCGGTCCGCGAGCGGATGGTCCGCGGGCATGGCCACATCGGGGACATCGTCGAGCAGATGAGCCGTCGCCAGCCCGCCGGGCACCGGCAGCCGCTTGTTGCTCCAGTCCAGCACCACGGCGAGATCGAGATCGCCCCTGATGACCCCCCGGATCCCGGCCTCGGGTTCCAGCTCGCGCGAGCGGACCCGCAGCTCCGGATGGCCCTCGCGCAGCGCGCGGATCGCCAGCGGGAAGAGCCCGCGGGCGGCCGTCGGGAAGGCCGAGATCCGCACTTCTCCGACCACCCGGCCGCGCTGCGCCTCGATGTCCGACTGCGCGACCTCCACCTGGGAGAGGATCCGCGCGGCGTGGTCGGCGAGCAGCCGTCCCGCGTCGGTGAGCCGTACGCCGCGCCCGTTCCTGGCCAGCAGTTGCTGGCCCACCTCCCGCTCCAGTTTGGCCAGCTGCTGGGAAACTGCGGAGGTGGTGACATGCAGCCCCTCGGCGGCGCCGCTCACCGAGCCGTGGCGGGCCAGGGCGTCCAGTGTGCGCAGGCGCTCCAGATTCAACATGTAAGCAATACTAATCAGATAGGTGCACATAATCTCGCTTGTTCTACGAGATGGTTCACGCCACGCTGTCCGTATGAGCACCGCCACCCCGCCCCGTCCCGGGCCGGACTCCGCCTCCCCCACTCCCCTCCCCGCCGTCGCGGCCATACCGGCCGTCGTCGATCCGGCGCGGCCGGACACCGCCCGTACCCGCCCCACCGTGGACTGGCGCATCCGGTTCGCGGTGCTCGCGCTCATCTGGGGCTTCAGCTTTCTGCTCATCAAGGTGGGCACCCATGGCTTCGCGCCCTTCCAGGTCACGTTCGGCCGGTTGTTCTTCGGTACGGCGGTGCTGGCCGTGGCGATGGCGGTGAAGCGGGACCGCCTGCCGCGCGGGCTCCGCACCTGGGGGCATCTCGCCGTCGCGGCGTTCTTCCTCAACGCGCTGCCGTTCTCGCTGTTCGCCTACTCCGAGCTGACGATTCCCTCGACGCTCGCGGGCATCTGCAACGCCACCTCGCCGCTCTGGGGCATGGCCCTGTCGCTGGTCGCGCTCTCCGAGGACCGGCCCACCCGGCGCCGGGTCGCCGGGCTCGGCCTCGGCTTCCTCGGTGTGCTGACCGTGCTGGGCGCCTGGCAGGGCTTCTCCGGTCTGGATGTCACGGGTACGGCGATGGCGCTGCTCGCCTCGCTCAGCTATCCGATCGGCTGGATCTACGTACGCCGCACCCTGGCGGGCAACAGCAGCTCCCATCTCTCGCTGACCGGCGCGCAGCTCTTCCTCGCCACCCTGCAACTCGCTCTCGTGACACCGCTGTTCACCACCCTGCCGACCTCGTTCCCGACGGGGCCGCTGCTCGCCGTGATCGTGCTCGGCGCACTGGGCACCGGTCTGGCGATCCTGCTGCAGTACGGGGTGGTCGCCGAAGTCGGCCCGACGACGGGCCAGATGGTCACGTACTTCATCCCGGTCATCGCCACGGCGGCCGGGGTCACCCTGCTCGGCGAAGAGCTGAGCTGGAACACCCCCGTCGGCGCCCTGATCGTCCTCGCGGGAGCGGCACTCACCCAGAGCAGGGCCAGGAAGCGGCCCGCGCCCCGGCCGTAGACACACCTGCGCCGACCGCGCCCCGGCCGTAGACACACCTGCGTCGGCCGCGCCTCAGCCGTAGGTGCGCGCGGGCGCCGGGCCGGCCGCCGACGCCACCGCGTCGGCGACCGGCCCGATGTCGTCGCCCGTCATCTCCGACACCGTCAGCCGTACGCCCGGCGGCGTGGCCATCCGGAAGCGCGCCCCTGGCGCGACCGCCCAGCCCGCGTGCAGCAGCCGCGCCACCGCCCCGGTCTCGTCGGCCACCGGCACCCAGACATTCATCCCGCTCCGGCCGTGCGCCTCGATGCCCCGCTCCGCCAGGGCCCGTACGAGCGCGTCGCGCCGCTCGCCGTAGGACCGCGCCACGGCCGGCACTTCCACGGCCCCCGAGGTCCACAGCTCCACGACGGCGCGCTGGAGAAGGCGGCTGACCCAGCCGGGACCCAGCTGCTGGCGCCCCGCCACCCGGTCCACGGTCAGGGCGTCCCCGGTGAGCACCGCGATCCGCAGATCGGGTCCGTACGCCTTCGCGGTGGAGCGGACGAACGCCCAGTTGCGGGTGGTCCCGGCGAGCGGGTGGAGCGGCAGATCGACCATGCCGTGGCCGTGGTCGTCCTCGATGAGCAGCACCTCGGGACGGTCGGCGAGCAGCGCGCGCAGCTCCCCGGCCCGTGCCGCCCCCAGCGAGGCGCCCGTCGGGTTCTGCGCGCGGTCGGTGACGATGACCGCGCGGACGCCGGCCCGCAGCGCCCGTGCCAGCCCGGAGGGGAGCGGCCCCTCGTCGTCGACCCCCATCGGCTCGGGCCGCAGCCCGAGCGCGGGCACCAGGTCCAGCAGACTGCCCCAGCCCGGATCCTCGACGGCGACCGCGTCACCGGGCCGCAGATGGGCCGCCAGTACGCGTTCGATCGCGTCCAGCGATCCGGAGGTCACGGCGACCGGTCCGGCGGGCACCCCGTCGGCGTCGAGCCCCGCGCGGGCGAGCCGCGCGAACTCCGGGTCGACGGGCGCCTGTCCGTACAGCCCCGGATGGTCCGCGTTGTGCCGCGCGGCGGCGGCGAGGGCGTCGTGCAGCGGGGGCAGCAGCGCCGGATCGGGGTTGCCCTCCGACACATCGCGTACGCCGGGAGGCGCGTCGACCCGGATCGAGCCGCGCGCCGTACTGGCGGGGCGGGCCCGCACCCTGCTCCCCCGGCGCCCCGCCGTCTCGATCACCCCGCGCTCCCGCAGGCTCCGGTAGGCGGCGGCGACCGTATTGGGATTGACCCCGAGTTCCGTCGCCAACTCCCGCATCGGCGGGAGGACTTGCCCGGGAGCCAGCTCCCCGGAACCCACCGCGCGCTCCACGCTGGCGGAAATCTCCGCCGCGCGCCGACCCATAATCCGATACTCTCCTAGCACAAAGAATACTATGCACTAGTGCAATGGAGAGCGCAATGCCGGAGAGCACAGCCGCCTACCAGCCCACCCCACGCACCGTCCCCACCCGTGCCCGCGAGCGGGCGGCATACGACCGCGAGCTGGTGCACGGGATACTCGACGAGGCGTATGTCTGCCACCTCGGTTTCGTCCGCGACGGCGCTCCGGTCGTCCTGCCGACGCTCTACGGCCGGGTGGGCGAGCGGCTGTACGTCCATGGCTCGACCGGTTCACGGCCGCTGCGCATGACAGCGGCGGGCGGCGGTACGGAGCGCGCGGGCGGCGAGAACGAGGCCGGCCCCGGTCTCGCCGTCTGTCTGACCGTGACGCATGTCGACGGTCTGGTGCTCGCGCGCTCCGCCTTCCACCACTCGATCAACTACCGCTCCGTCGTGGTCCACGGCATCGCACGCCAGGTGACCGACCCCGGGGAACGGCGCACCGCGCTCGACGCGATCGTCGACCATGTCGTGCCCGGCCGCTCCGACGACTCGCGCCCGGCCAACGCCCGTGAGCTGGCGGCGACCGCCGTGATCCGACTCGATCTCGACGAGGTCTCCGCCAAGGTCCGTACGGGCGGCCCCAACGACGATCCCGAGGACCTCTCGCTGCCGCACTGGGCCGGGGTCGTCCC
Organism: Streptomyces scopuliridis; assembly: GCF_042790125.1. GTDB lineage: Bacteria > Actinomycetota > Actinomycetes > Streptomycetales > Streptomycetaceae > Streptomyces > Streptomyces scopuliridis_A. The sequence goes on along the minus strand of NZ_JBHTZS010000039.1, from coordinate 24,824 downwards.
GCTCGCGCGCGGCTACGGCGCCCCCGTCCGGTCCGACGATCTCGACCCGGCCATCGCGCTGCCGGACTATCTCTCCGCGCTCTGAGGCGACACCGCCGACGGCGGCACCACGGACGACACCACGCGGAGTACGGGCGGCAGCGGTCAGACCACCGCCGCCGCCCGGCGCCGTACCGCCGCGAGGCGCGCCTCGGCCAGTGCGAGACCGGTCACCGCCGCGAGCAGCAGGACCGTACCCAGCAGGGTCGCGGCGGTCAGCCGCTCACCGAGCAGAACGACCGCGATCACCGCCGCGCTGACCGGCTCAAGCAGCATGATCACCGAGACCGTCGCGGCCCGCACCACCGCCGCCCCGGCGAAGTAGAGGGCGTAGGCGAGCGCGGTCGGCACCGCCGCGACATACACCAGCAGCCAGACCACCCGGGCCGGTTCCGCGGTGTGCGGCAGCAGCCCCTCGCCCCAGGCGACCGGCAGCAGCAGGACCGCGCCGATGGCGAACGCCCAGGCGGTGGTGGCCATCGCGTCGCCACCGCCGCCGTCGCGCCCCAGCCATCGGGTGAGCAGGGTGATCCCCGCGTACCCGGCGGCGGACAGGATGGCGAGCGCGACACCGGCCGGGCGTACGGAGCCGCCCTCACCGCCGAGCACCAGCACTCCGAGCCCGGCGAGCGCGCCCGTCACCGCGACCAGACCGCCGCCGCCCAGCCGCTCGCCCATGGTGAGGCGGGCACCCAGCGCGATGAGGACAGGGCCGGCGCCGAGGGTGACGACCGTACCGACCGCCAGACCGGTCGCTTCGACGGCGGCGAAGTAGGCGCTCTGGAAGACGGTGAGACCGATACCGGTCCCGAGGATCCGGAGCAGCCGCCGCCGGCGCGGTTCCGCGGGCGCGGCCTCCCGGCGCCGCCGGAGCGCGAGCGCGCCGAGCAGCAGGACGAGGCCGCCCAGGCAGCGCCAGAAGGAGAGCGCGAGAGGGCCGAGGTCACTGACCCGGTAGACCAGCGAGGCGGCGGCGCCGGCGGTCCCCCAGGCGACCCCGGCGACGATCAGAAAGAACAGACTCCGCCCGACCGGCAGGCCGGAAGCAGCGGAGGAAACAGGATTCGACACGTGACGTCTCCGTGTGAAGAACGGGATGGGTGTGGTCGCTCAGCCGTCACGCGGGCAGCGACGAACCGCTCGGGACAAGGGGCCTGTACGGCCGTGGTCCTGTCCGAGCCCGGTCTTCGTCAGCGGAGGGCCGCCCGCGTTATGACGCGGGAGGCGGAAGAACGGTCAAGTGCATGATCGGCACCCTACGTCGTGGGGTGTCCGGCGGACAACCGCGCCGGGTCGCCCGTCCCCGTACCGCCCGCCATCGGCCCGGAAGGCGCCTTCGGCGTCGACGACTGGGCGATGAACGCGCCGGTCAGCACCACGAAGCCGCCGATGATCTGCGGCGCGGAGAGGTGTTCGCGCAGCAGCACCCAGGCCAGTACGGTCGCGATGACCGCCTCCAGACAGGCGACCACGCCCGCCACCTGCGGCGAGAGCCGGCGTACGGAGATCACTCCGGTCACATAGGCGAGCACGGTGGCGATCAGCACGATCCAGCCGAGCAGCAGGGCCGCGGCCACGCTCGTTCCGCCCAGGTCGGCGCTCCCGCCGAGCAGCGCCCAGTCCATCCCCCAGGGCCGGGCGACCACCGTCAGGACGACGGCCCCGACGAGCAGTCCGTACGCGATCACGCCCAGCGGATCGGCCGGGTGCTCCCCGTCGGCGCCCTGGTCCGAGAGGACGAAGTAGCCGACCTGGCAACAGGCGGCGGCGAGCGCGAGGAGCACCCCGACCGGGTCGAAGCCCAGCCCGGCCCAGACCTCGACCACACAGGCGAGCCCGCCCACCGCGAGAACGACCCCGACGGCGGCGGCGCGGGTCACGGGCCGCCGCTGGACGAACCGGACCCAGAGGAGGACGAGCGCGGGGGCCAGATACTCGATGAGCAGCGCGACCCCGACGGGGATACGGGAGATCGCGGCGAAGTAGCAGGCCTGGACGCCCGCGACGGCCAGCAGGCCGAATCCGGCCAGCAGCGCGGGCCGCCGCCGCACCAGCGCCCGATGGCGCCAGGCGACCGGAAGCATGACCAGGGCGGCGCCGGTGACCCGTAGCCAGACGACATGGAGCGGGTCCAGCCCCGCTTCTATCAGCGGCTTGGCCGCCACGCCCGAACCGCCGAACGCGAACGCCGAGGCCAGGGCAAGGCCCAGGCCGACGCTCCTCCCCTGAGACATGTGCATGGCGTCATCATGACAGCCGACGTCAGGAGCGTCATCCTCATGACACCTGTCGAGACAGCAGATGTCCGGCGCGGTGACGCGGCACGGCCGGCCGAATCGCCCGCGGTCAGACCGATCGTGACGTACCGGACAGCCGCCCGGCCAGCGATCGCGCGTCCACCCCGGCCCGTTCGAGCACATCGACCGCCCGGCACTCCCGGTCGGCGGCGAGCGCGGCGAGCAGATCGAGCCCGCCGGCCAGTGGCTCACCACGCAGCTCGGCCCGTTCCAGCGCGCTCGCCATGGCGGTGACGGCCGGGGGCGACCAGCCCGTCACGGGGCGCTCCCGCACCACGGGTACGGCCCCGGAGTCCTCCACGGTTCCCTGCCAGCGCAGTCCGTAGCCGATGCTCCGCTGCACGAGATAGCCGAGCACCCGGGCCAGTTGGGGACCGTCGCCGAACGCGGCCCGTACCCCGGGGTCGGTCTCCAGAAGTGAGTGCAGCAGATGGGCGGTGTCGATCTGCCGGTCCCCGTCGCGGTGCGCCCTTCTGCGCGCGCCCGAGACGACGGATGCCAGCTCCGGAGTGAGCCGGGCCTCGACATCGGCGCGCACGGACGCGGTATCGGGTCGGTTCGGTGCGGACGGTTCCGGCACCCCCGGAGGTGGGCTCTGCACCCTCTCACCCCATCAGCCCCGGACTCGCGGAGCATCCCCGCCGGGGAGCATTCTCACGTCCCACCGGAGTTGGGCACATCTGGACCGGTTCTCCTCCTTACGAATGAGATCGCCCCCTTGCTCTCCCCGGTGAAGCGCGCCGCCTTGCCTCCGCGCGGTGGACCACAACACGAAGAGGCCCCGCGGCGCCTGCGCTACAGGCGTGGCCGCGGGGCCTCCACTACGGGCCGAAGCGCGCTCAGTCCTCATCGGCGAGGATCAGATAGAGCTTCTTGCGCGATTCGGTGATGACCGCCAGAGCCTTCTGGCGCTGCTCGGGCGTACCGGTCTTCCAGACCTGTCCGAACGCCTCCATCAGCCCGAAGCCGGCCTGACGGATCTCGTTCATCGTGTCCCAGTCGATGCCCCGGCCGGCCTCTTCCCACGGGGCCTCGGGCCCCGATTCGGCCTCCGTCCGCCCGGTCTCGGTCAGCGTGAACAGCTTCTTGCCGCCCTCGCTCTGGCTGGTGATCAGCCCCTCGTCCTCCAGCAGCTGGAGCGTCGGGTACACCGAGCCGGGGCTGGGACGCCAGGCCCCGCCGCTGCGCTCGCCGATCTCCTGGATCATCTCGTAGCCGTGCATGGGCCGGTCCTTCAGCAGGGCCAGGATCGACGCGCGCACATCGCCGCGCCGCGCCCTTCCCCTGCCACCGCCGCGCCCGCGGCCACCGCCACCGAAGGGGCCGCCGAAGCCGGGCCCGAACGGGCCGAAAGCCCCGCGCCGCGCCTCGAAGTCGCCCCTGCCCTGGTGGCCGGGTCCGCAGGCGCCGGGGCCCGGACCGTGTCCGCGCCCGTGTCCATGGTCATGGTCATGTCCATGTGAACGCATCGCTCTCACACTCTCTACATCGTTGATCTGTCGCGATGCGTCAACGATATATCGGAACAGCTCGTTCGGCAAGCATTCTCGGGCCGCGCTTCCCGGATTGGCCTTGGCCTGCGGCTTTCCACGCCTTCTACGCTCCGCCCATGCGTATTCGAATCGTCGACGCCTTCGCCGACCGCCCCTTCACGGGCAACCCCGCCGGGGTGCTGCTCCTCGACTCCACCGGCTTCCCCGACGACGACTGGCTCCAGCGGGTCGCCGCCGAGGTGAACCTCTCGGAGACGGCCTACGCGCACCCCCTGCCGCCCGGCGGCGAGGCGGACTGGGCGCTGCGCTGGTTCACCCCGGCCACCGAAGTGGATCTGTGCGGCCACGCCACGCTCGCCACCGCGCATGTGCTGCGCTCCACCGGACGCGCGAGCGGCGCCCTGCGCTTCGCGACGCGCTCCGGGATCCTCGGCGCCCTCGCGCACGAGGACGGCTCGCTCACCCTGGACTTCCCGACGTCCTCGCTGACGCCCGTACCGGTCCCGGACGGGCTCGCGTCCGCGCTGGGCGCCGAGCCGGTCGCGGTCCACAACACCTCGGAGCACGTCGGCGATCTGCTGGTCGAACTGGCCGACGAACCGGCCGTACGCGCGCTCACCCCCGACCACGCCGCGCTCGCCGGACTCTCCCGGCGCGGCATCATCGTCACCGCCGCCGCCCAGCACCCGGGCCTGGGCCATGACTTCGTCTCCCGCGGTTTCTTCCCCGGCGTCGGAATCGACGAGGACCCGGTGACCGGCAGCGCCCACACGGCGCTCGCCCCGTTCTGGTCCGCTCGGCTGGGCCGTACCGAACTGACCGGCCTCCAGGCCTCCGCCCGTACCGGCCTCGTCCGCACCTCACTGCGCGGCGACCGCACCCTGCTCACCGGACGAGCGGTGACGGTCATCGACGGCGAGCTGCTCAGCTCCCCGTGACCACGGCGGAGGGGGCGCACGGACAGCCCGTACGCCCCCTCACCGTCCCGCCCTCCGGGCCCGGAGCTACACCGTCGGCAGCCAGTCCACCTTCCCGGCGAGCAGCGCGTACCCGACGAACGCCCCGATATCGAGCAGTGTGTGGGCCACCACCAGCGGCCCGACGCGCCCCCAGCGCCGGTAGAGCAGTACGAAGACGACGCCCATCACCATGTTGCCGATGAAGCCGCCGATCCCCTGGTACAGGTGGTACGAGCCGCGCAGCACCGAGCTGGCCACCAGCGCGCCCATCGGCGACCACCCCAGCTGTCCGAGCCTGCGCAGCAGATAGCCGACGACGATGACCTCCTCCAGCACGGAGTTCTGCGCCGCGGAGAGGATCAGCACCGGAAACTTCCACCACACATCGGGCAGCGATTCCGGCTCCACCGTCAGATTGAAGCCCGCCGCCTGCATCACCAGATAGAACGCGAGCCCGGCGCTCCCGATACCGGCCGCGACGAGCGTGCCGCGGCCCAGGTCCGGCCAGGGCCGCCGGCCGTCGAAGCCGATGTCACGCAGCCCGCTGCCCTCCCGGGTCAGCAGATGCGCGACCAGCAGGACCGGCACCAGCGCCGTACAGATCCCGAAGAGCTGCCAGGTGAGATCGAGCCAGGGCCGGCCGGGCGCGGCCGACGTGTTGAGCCTCGCCGCCTGGTCACCCAGCGCCTCCGGTCTGGTCAGCGAGCCGATGAAACTGATCAGCGCGGACACCGCGCTCGCGCCGAGCGAGAGCGCCAGTACGAGTACCGTCTCGGACCGCAACATCCCGCGCGAGATGGCCTCCCGGGGATGGAAACCGTCCTCCTGGCCCGCCTCCGCCTGCACACCTGCCTCCAGTTGAGTATTCCCGCCTCATGCCTCACGCGGTGCCGCTAGGGTCTCGAATGCAGGTACGAAGATCGCGCGCGACAGGCCGGGGGAGCGATTCGCCGTTCGCGTGGCGAGGCTCGTCCTCGTCCACTCTTCCAGCCCTTGTACACCCTTCATGAAGGAGGGGCGCCACCGTCATGGGACGTCACAGCTTGCCCGACGCGAAGGTGAGCGGCGCGGGCAGGGCCCGTTCACCGCGCCGCCGCACCGTCTCCATCGCCACCGCGCTGGTCCTGGCCGTGGCGGCGGGGACGGGGGTGGCCGCACAGAGCGGCCTTCTCTCCTTCGACGATCCCTGCGCGGACGCTCCGGTACGGCTGGACCTGGCGGCCTCCCCCGATATCGCCCCCGCGCTGCGCGCCATCGCGGACCGCGCGCGCCAGGACCGGGTGACCACCGACGGCCACTGTCTCGATGTACGGGTCGAGGCACGCGAGAACTACCAGGTCGCCGCCGCGCTCGCCGACGGCTCCGGGACACCCGGCTACCAGGTATGGGTGCCCGACTCCGATATCTGGGTGGAGCGCGCCAAGGGACTTGGCGACGGCATCCCGCTGACCCCGGCCGGCACGGTCGCCACCTCCCCGGTGACGCTGGCCACCGTCCCCACGACCGCGCGCACCCTGGGCTGGCCCCGCAAGAGCTATACATGGGCCGAACTGGCCGCGACCGCGACCGGCCCGGACGGACTGCTGCTCGGCTCGGCCGACCCGGCCCGCAGCGCCACGGGGCTGCTCGCGCTCAGCAGCATCGCCGAGTCCTCGCGGCAGAAGGGCGCCGACAGCGACACCCGTACCGCGGCCACCGCCGAACTCCTCACCCAGCGCGTCTCCGACACCGACACGCGCGTGCTGGAGACACTGGCGCAGGACGACTCGGGCGCGGAGAAGGGCAATCCCCGCCGCAATGAGGCGGTGCTGCTCTCCGAACAGGCCGCGTTCGCCCACAACTCCGAGGGCAACGGCTCCGCGAACCTCAATCTCTTCTACCCCACGGACGGCGCCCCCGTACTCGACTACCCGTACAGCCTGGTCGACGAGACGGAGCTGACCACCGACCGGAGCCGCGCCGCCATGCGGTTCATGGCGCTGCTCGGCGACGAGGCCGCCTGCCGCACGCTCCAGAAGCGCGGCTTCAGGGTGGCGGACACCGCGCTGGACCCGACCCTGGTCCGTACGGCGGGCGGCCTCGCACCCCAGCCGTACGACGGGATCGACGCCGGACCGCCGTCCCCGGAGTCGCTTCAGCGGGCGCTCGGTCTGTGGACGGTGACGGTGCAGAGCGCGCGGCTGACGACGGTCGTGGACACGTCCGGTTCGATGGCGGCGCCCGTGCCCGGCCGCGACGGCCAGAGCCGGATGGACATCACGAAAGCCTCGCTGCTCCGGGCTCTCGCGGGGTTCACCGCCGAGGACGAGATCGGACTGTGGGAGTTCGCCACCCGGCTGGACGGCGCCAAGGACTACCGCGAGCTGGAGAAGACGGCCCGGCTGGGCGAGCCGGTGAAGGGCGGCGGCACGCACCGGGACCGGCTCTCGGACGCCTTCACCGCGCTCAAGCCGGTCCCGGACGGCGACACCGGTCTGTACGACACGATGCTCGCCGCGTACCGGCAAGCGGTGGCCACGTACGTGAGCGGCAAGTTCAACGCGCTCGTCATCCTCACCGACGGCTCCAACAAGGACGACGACTCGCTCTCACGAACCGAACTGATCAAGAAGCTCAAGACCGTCGTCGACCCCCGCCGCCCGGTACCGCTGATCGCGATCGCGGTAGGCCCCGACGCCGACCGCGGCGAGGTCGACACCATCGCCAGGGCCACCGGAGGCGCGGGCTACGAGGTGAGCGACCCGGCCGAGATCCAGGCGGTGATGCTGCGGGCGGTCATGCTGTCGGCCGGACTGACCGGCCCGACGGCGTCCGACCGGTCCTGAGTACGGCGGCCGCGAGGGGGCGGCGGGCCGTACGTCACCCCTCATCCCGTCCCGTCGGGAGAGGACCCCGGGAACCCCAGCGGCCAGCTGTGCACCGGCTCGCCCTGGTGCATCAGCTCGCAGTAGCGACGGGTGGTGGCCGCCAGGGCGGCGTGCCGCTCAAGCCCGGCCTCCAGCGCCCGGTGGAAGGTGTCCACCTGCCACGAGGCCCCGTTCATCCGCCGCTTGCAGCGCTCCTCGATCACACCGAGATAGAAGTCGCGGTCCGCCGGCTCGATCTGCCACGCGTCCAGACCGGCCGCGGCGAGCGGCAGCAGTTCGTCGCGTACGAGCTTGACCACCGGCACGGTCGTCAGACCGGCGGCCCGGCCGGGGCGCGGCCAGCGCAGCTCCGCGTCGATGCCATAGCGGCAGGCGAGGTCGAAGTTGGCCGCCGCGTCGGCGAAGGGCAGCCGGCTCCAGACCGGTCTGGCGTCCTCGGCGAGCGCGCGCACGAGCCCGTAATAGAAGGCGGTGTTGGCGATCACGTCGGTGACGGTGGGACCCGCGGGCAGTACGCGGTTCTCCACCCGCAGATGCGGTACGCCGTCGGCGACCTCGTACACCGGCCGGTTCCAGCGGTAGACCGTCCCGTTGTGCAGCGCCAGTTCCTGGAGCTCCGGCACTCCCCCGTTGTCGAGCACCCGCAGCGGGTCCTCGTCGTCGCAGATCGGCAGCAGCGGCGGGAAGTAGCGCAGATTCTCCTCGAAGAGGTCGTACGCGGAGTCGATCCAGCGCTCCCCGAACCAGGTTCTGGGCCGCACCCCCTGGGCCTTCAGCTCCGGCGGCCTGGTGTCGGTGGCCTGTTCGAAGAGCGGCGGCCTGGACTCCCGCCACAGCTCCCGGCCGAACAGGAACGGCGCGTTGGCACCGAGTGCCACCTGCACCGATGCCATGGCCTGGGCGGCGTTCCACACATCGGCGAACCGGTCGGGCGTGACCTGGAGATGGAGCTGTACGGAGGTGCAGGCGGCCTCCGGAGTGATCGACGACGAGGTGCAGGTGAGCCGCTCGACGCCTTCGATGTCGAGGGTGAAATCCTCGCCCCTGGCCGCCAGCATCTGTTCGTTGAGCAGGGTGTAGCGGTCGACGTCGGAGAGATTCGCGGAGACCACGTCATGCCGGGTGAGGGTCGGGAGAATTCCGATCATCACGATCCCCGCGTCGACCTCGCTCGCTTTGCGGTGGGCATATCCGAGGCCGGTACGGAGTTCCTCGGCGAGCTGGTCGAGAACCCGTCCGGCCAGCCGGTGCGGAGCCACGTTCACTTCCAGGTTGAACATTCCGAGTTCGGTCTGGAAATCACCGCTCGCGATACGCTTCAGCACCTCGGCATTCATCATCCGGGGCATCCCGTCGGACCCCGCGAGATTCAGCTCGATCTCCAGTCCCATCAGATTCTTGGGCCGGTCGAACCCCTCCTCCGCCAGGAGCCGCCCCAGCACCGCCAGGCACTGTTGCAGCTTTCTGCGGTACTTCTGCCGATCGGACAGTCCGGGACCGCCCGCCTCGACCTTCTCACCCATCGAAGTGTCCCTCCTCGATCGAGTGGGCAGCCCGCGGCACCGGGCGCTCGCGTCACGATCGATAATGCCCACACTGAGTGATCCGTAACGCCCCGCCGACACCGTGTACCCGGTACAGTGTGGACATCGGTCGTGCGGCACATTCCTTTGGCATGGCGTGGTGTTCTGCATCCACTGCCCGACCGGCCGCGAAAAACGCCGACGAGTTTCGGCCGTCCGTGGCGAATGAATCACCCCAGGCCAGACGCCTGCGTTCCGCGCTTATCAGCAGAAACTACGCAGGAGATGGACTTAATAGTGCCTTGTCCGCAATATGCAGGAGAGCTAGCAGAAACATGGCACGAACACGTGTCGTATAAACTCCCGTATACGAGGCAGAGAGTCGGCGTCCGGCCGTACAGCCCTGAGCCCACCTCTGACCACGCACGCTGACAGCGACGTCCGCACCCGCCCATGCTCCACCTCAAGCGTCACCCCTGTCTCCTGAGTGAGAGGCAACCCACCATGCCGCTGCATGTTCCCCCGGCTCCCGCGCCCGCCCTGCGCAGCGTTCTCGCGGCACTCGGTTCCCCTACCGCTGTGCGCGATGCCCGCACCCCCGCTCTGCAGTCCGTCCAGGGACCGCTGAGCCCCGAACTCCCGCTGCCCGTCCATGTGCTCGACCACGTCAGCCCGGCAGCCCGGGCGACCGCCCCGGCGGGACGTACGTCACGGACCAGGCTGGCAGGCTGGCGCTTCCTGATCCGCAGCGGTGACCGCGCCGTCGCCGCCGCGGACACGATGCTCACCGCGGACGGCTGGGCCTTCTCCCGGTTCTTCGAGGGCCCGTACATCACCGCGACGGAGCGGGCGGTACGGCAGGCGGAGGCGCTGGGGACGGCGTACCAGCCCCGGCTGCTCTCGGTGCCGGAGCTCTACATGCTGACGCTCTGGCTGCACGGGGACACGGAGGCAGACGCCTCCACGGGGTCCCCCGCGCCGGCCGACATCCTGGTGCCTCTCGCACCGGCCCCGCCGGGCATCGCGGCCCACCGCCCGCACCACGTCGCCGAGTTGCTGCCCATGATCGGCCTGCGGCTCGCGCCCGCGCCACTGCTGCGTACGCCGGCCTGAGGCCGGAGCGCGGGCAGCGCGCCCGCGTCATGTGTTCCTCCCGTACCCCGCGGCCGCTATGGTCGCGGGGTACCTTTCTGCTCATCCGGCGTAGCCCGGTTCGGCCACCCCGAACCACCCGGAAAGACGGTCAAGTTGAACTGAACCGTCCGGCTGGGTGACACGTCCTCAAGCAGAAGGAAGCGCTGCCGCGAAATCCCTGCGGATTGCCGTCCGTGGGGCAAGACTAGGACTGGACCAGACAGAATACGGGGGGCGGCCATGACCACATCGAGCCGCAGGACACCCACTACGACACAGCGAAAGAACTCGCCCATGTGCCAGCACCAACCAGCCTGCCCCACAGCCGACTCCGCCGACCGCGACGCCGCCCGACTGATGGCTCACCACCCGGAGCAGGGCTGGGGTCTGCTGTGCAACGGCGTTCTGCTCTTCGAGGACACCGGCGAACTGCTGCCCGACGGGAAGATCATCGCCCCGCACCGGCCGCTGCGGACCGAACAGGTGGTGACGGCGGCCTGACGCCGCCCGGCGGCGTCCGGACGCCGCCGGAATGACTGGGGCCGGCCCGGAGACCTTCCTCCGCACCGGCCCCGACGCATGTCCGGCCCCCGTCACTGTCCGTACACGGCCTTGCCGTACGCGTCAGTGCTCCCTGCCCGTCAGTTCGTACCCGTCAGTTGTCGTACGCGTCCAACGGCGGGCAGGAGCAGACCAGATTGCGGTCGCCGAACGCGCCGTCGATACGGCGCACCGGCGGCCAGTACTTGTCGGCCGCCGAGACCCCGGCGGGGAAGACCGCCTCGTCGCGGCTGTACGCGTGCTCCCAGGCACCGCCCAACGCGGCGGCCGTGTGCGGGGCCTGGCTCAGCGGGTTGTCGTCCGCGGGCCACTCCCCCGACGCGACCTTCTCGATCTCCGCGCGGATCGCGATCATCGTCTCGCAGAAGCGGTCGATCTCGGTCAGGTCCTCGCTCTCGGTGGGCTCGATCATCAGCGTCCCGGCCACCGGGAACGACATCGTCGGCGCGTGGAAGCCGTAGTCGATCAGCCGCTTCGCGATGTCGTCGACACTGACACCGGTCGCCTTGGTGAGCGGCCGCAGATCCACGATGCACTCGTGGGCCACCAGTCCGTTCGGGCCGGTGTAGAGCACCGGGTAGTGCGGCTCCAGGCGCTTGGCGATGTAGTTGGCGGCCAGCACGGCGACCTGCGTGGCGCGCTTGAGGCCCTCGCCGCCCATCAGCCGGACATACGCCCAGGAGATCGGCAGAATGCCGGCCGAGCCCCACGGCGCCGCCGAGATCGGTCCGACGCCCGTCTCGGGCCCGGCCGCGGGCTGGAGGGGGTGGTTGGGCAGATACGGGGCGAGATGGGCCCGTACGCCGACCGGACCGACGCCGGGGCCGCCGCCGCCGTGCGGGATGCAGAACGTCTTGTGCAGGTTCAGATGCGACACATCGGAGCCGAACCTGCCCGGCTTGGCCAGCCCCACCAGCGCGTTGAGGTTCGCGCCGTCGACGTACACCTGACCGCCCGCGTCGTGCACGGCCGCGCAGATGTCACCGATGTGCTCCTCGAACACCCCGTGCGTGGACGGGTAGGTGACCATCAGGACGGCCAACTCGGCGCCGTGCTGGGCGATCTTGGCGTGCAGGTCCTCGACGTCGACATCGCCGTCCTCGCGGGTCTTGACGACGACGACCTTCATGCCGGCCATCACCGCGCTCGCCGCGTTCGTACCGTGCGCGGAGGACGGGATGAGACAGACGGTGCGTCCCGTGTCGCCGTTGGCCCGGTGGTACGCCCGCACCGCCAGCAGCCCCGCGAGCTCGCCCTGCGAACCGGCGTTGGGCTGGAGGGAGACCGCGTCATAGCCGGTGACCTCGGCGAGCCGCTCCTCCAGCTCCCTGATCAGCGTCAGATAGCCCTGTGCCTGCTCGGCGGGCGCGAAGGGGTGCAGCGCGCCGAACTCGGGCCAGGTGACCGGCTCCATCTCGGTGGTCGCGTTCAGCTTCATCGTGCAGGAGCCGAGCGGGATCATGCCGCGGTCCAGCGCGTAGTCGCGGTCCGCGAGCCGGCGCAGATAGCGCAGCATCGCGGTCTCGGAGCGGTACTGGTGGAAGACGGGGTGGGCCAGATAGTCGTCGGTCCGCAGCAGCGCGCCGGGCAGCGCCTCCTCGGTCGCCGCGTCCAGCGCCTCGATGTCCCCGCTCACGCCGAAGGCCGTCCACACGGCGGCCAGCTGCGTACGGCCGGTGGTCTCGTCGCAGGCGATGGAGACATGGTCGGCGTCGGCCAGGTGGATGTTGACGCCGCCCTCACGCGCGGCGGCGACCACCTCGGCGGCCCGGCCGGCGACCCGCGCGGTCAGCGTGTCGAAGTACGCGCCGTGCACGATCTCGACGCCGCCCGCGCGCAGCCCCTCGGCGAGCAGCGTGGCGTAGCGGTGGGTGCGGCGCGCGATGGACCGCAGCCCCTCGGGGCCGTGGTAGACCGCGTACATCCCGGCCATGACGGCGAGCAGCACCTGAGCGGTACAGATGTTGCTGGTGGCCTTCTCGCGGCGGATGTGCTGCTCGCGGGTCTGGAGCGCGAGCCGGTACGCCTTGTTGCCGTCGGCGTCCACCGACACCCCGACGAGCCGGCCCGGCAGGCTGCGCGCGAACTTCTCGCGTACGGCCATGAATCCGGCGTGCGGTCCGCCGAAGCCCATCGGGACCCCGAAGCGCTGGGTGGTGCCCACCGCGATGTCCGCGCCCAGCTCACCCGGTGAGGTGAGCAGCGTCAGGGCGAGCAGGTCCGCGGCGACGGTGACGACCGCGCCGAGGCCGTGCGCCTGCTCGATCACGGGCCCCAGGTCCCGTACGGCCCCCGAAGCGCCCGGGTACTGGAGCAGCACACCGAAGACACCGCGCTCCGCCACCTCGGCGGGGATGCCCTCGCTCAGGTCCGCGACGACGACCTCGACACCGGTCGGCTCGGCACGGGTCTCGATCACGGCGATGGTCTGCGGCAGGGCGTCGGCGTCCACCAGGAAGACACCGCCCTTGACCTTGCCGACGCGGCGGGCGAGCGCCATGGCCTCCGCCGCCGCGGTCCCCTCGTCCAGCAGGGAGGCGCCCGAGGTCGGCAGCCCCGTCAGCTCGGCCACCACGGTCTGGAAGTTCAGCAGTGCTTCGAGCCGGCCCTGGGAGATCTCCGGCTGGTACGGCGTGTACGCGGTGTACCAGGCCGGGTTCTCCATGACATTGCGCAGGATCACCGACGGCGTGTACGTGCCGTAGTAGCCGAGCCCGATCATCGGCGCGAGCACCTGATTGCGGTCCGCGAGGGAGCGCAGCTCGGCCAGCACCTCCGCCTCGGTACGGGCCTCCGGCAGCTCCAGGGCCTCCGCGCTCCTGATGACGTCCGGCACCGCGGCGGCGGTCAGCTCGTCGAGCGAGCCGTAGCCGACCTGCGCCAGCATCTTCGCCTGCGCCGGCGCGTCGGGCCCGATGTGGCGCTGCTCGAAGGGGGTGCCTCGCTCCAGCTGGGAGAGCGGAATGCGGTTGACGGTCATTGCGGGAGGCCTCCTGGTCGACGCGACCTGTGAGGGGCACCGAGACGCGGGTGCCCGAACGGCCTCCCCCTCTGTCATCTCGACCTGAGAGCTTCACCGGCCCGCCCGGAGGCGGCCCGGCTTTCACCGTCGGTGAGAGCGGATGCCGTCCGACGCCCGCCCTGCTTTCCAGAGTGACCTCGTCCGTGCGGTACGGGGGCCTGAGAGATTCCGGGGAGGATTTGCTCCTTCGGCGCCTCCGGCTTCTCTCCGGAGACTCTCCCGCACGGGGTCAGCAGCCGCTTGCCAGCCTACCAGCGCGGCCTTCGGCACAACTTTCGAGTGGCCGACGTCCGAAATCTGCACTTTTGTAGTATTCACAAGCAGTTGCGAGCAGTTGCGACCCGTTGGAGGGACCGTGGAGACCGACATTGATCCGCGCAGTCTGATAGGCCGCAAGGCGTTCGACCGCAACGGCCATAAGCTCGGGACAGTGGACGAGGTATATCTCGACGACGCCACCGGAATCCCCGAGTGGGCCGCCGTCCGTACCGGACTCTTCAGTCGCGACGCCTTCGTCCCCCTTGCTCCCAGCACGCTGTCCCAGGACGGTCTGCGGATCCCGTTCGAGCGCGCGCTGATCAAGGACGCCCCCGATTTCGGAGTCGGCCGGCATCTCTCGCCGGACCAGGAACTCCAGCTCTACCACCACTACGGCCTGGCCCTGCCGGACCCCGAGTCACCCGAACGGCCCGCTTCCCTGTCCGACCGTGACGCGGACCGCGACTTCGGACGCCTGGCCGGCCAGGACGACTGACCCGCCACCGTCGGCACCAGCGGCAGCGGCTCGGAGAGCTCCAGATCGGGGTCGTCGGCCCAGAAGGTCCGCACCCGCCCCGGCGCGGACCCGGGCTCCTCGAACCGTACGGTCACCCTCCGCAGCCCGCTGCCCTGCACCCAGCCCGCGCCGAACTCGCGATGGCGCACGTCGTGTCCCGCCGGGAAGCGCCGCTCGGCGGGCATGTCCGGCGCCTGCGCGGGCCCACCGCCGCTCCCGGCCGCTCCGGCCGGGACCGTCCCGTGTCCGGCCGTGCTCTCCGCACCCGCCGGCTCGCGCCCCGACTGGTCCGCCGACAGGTGCGGGGCGGCGGCGGACTCCTCGGCCGCGGCCTGCGCGAAGAGATCCTCCTGCGTGAAGTCCGCGAGCCCCGTCACACCCACCCCGAGCAGCCGCACCCCGCCCGTGGTGTCCACCGACTCCAGCAGCCGCCCGGCGGCCTCCCGCACCACCCCCGGGTCGTCCGTGGGCCCGCGCAGGGTCTCCGACCGGGTCAGGGTCGAGAAGTCGTACCGCCGCACCTTGAGGACGACGGTCCGCCCCGAGCGCCCGGCCGCCCGCAGCCGCTCGACGCACCGGTCCGCGAGCCGGTCCACCTCCGTACGCACCCTGACCCGGTCGTGCAGATCGACATCGAAGGTGTCCTCGACCGACACCGACTTGGCGTCGCGCTCGGACACCACGGCCCGGTCGTCGCGCCCGAGCGCCATCCGGTACAGCGAGGCGCCGTGCGCCTTCCCCAGCAGCCGTACGAGCTCGTCCTCGCCCGCCTCGGCCAGATCGGCGACCGTGGTCATGCCGGCCCGGCGCAGATGGTCCCCGGTCGCGGGCCCGACCCCGGGCAGCGTACGCACCGGCATGGGCCCCAGCAGGGCGCGCTCCGTACCGGGCTCTATGAGCACGAGGCCGTCCGGCTTGGCCTGCTCGGAGCCGATCTTCGCCAGCATCTTGGACCCCGCGAGCCCCACCGACCCGCTGAGCCCCGTCACCGCCCTGATGTCCCTGCGCAGCCGTTCCCCCGCCGCCCGCGCCGAGGCGCTGTCATCGGCCGAGCCGCCCGCCTCCAGATCCACGAACGCCTCGTCCAGGCTCAGCGGCTCCACCAGCGGCGAGAGCCGCCCCAGCAGCTCCATCACCTGCTCGCTGACCGTGCGGTAGAGCGCGAAGCGCGGAACGAGATACGCGGCGTTCGGCGCCAGACGCCTCGCCTGGGCCATCGGCATCGCCGAGTGCACCCCGAAGCGTCTCGCCTCGTACGAGGCCGTGGAGACCACCCCACGCGGGCCCAGACCGCCGACCACCACCGGCTTTCCGCGCAGACTCGGCTTCGCCGCCTGCTCGGCGGCGGCGAAGAAGGCATCCATGTCCAGATGCAGGATCGTCGGCGCGGATCTCACATCACCGATGCTCCCTCACGCCACTGACAATCGGCCGCGATACGGGCCGGAGACCGGGGATACGGGCCGGAGACGGAGACCGGGATACGGGCCGCAGATACGGTCAGACAGCCCGGTCCCGGCGCCGTCGGGCCAGTTCATCGGCGGGGTTGTTGCCGATCAGCGTCTCGCCGGTGTCGGTCCGCTCCCCATGGAGCTGGGACAGCGCGGCCTCGACATCCCGCCACACCACACCGACCGCGATCCCGAAGACCCCCTGACCCCCCTGGAGCAGGCTCACCACCTCGTCGGGCGAGGAGCACTCGTAGACGGTCGCGCCGTCGCTCATGAGCGTCACCCGGTCCAGATCCTGGAAGCCGCCCGCCCGCAGATGCTGGACGGCCGCCCTGATGTTCTGCAGAGCGACGCCGGTGTCCAGGAACCGCTTCACGATCTTGAGGACGACCACATCCCGGAAGCTGTAGAGCCGCTGGGTGCCCGACCCGTACGCCGGGCGGACACTCGGCTCGACGAGCCCCGTGCGTGCCCAGTAGTCCAACTGGCGGTAGGTGATCCCCGCCGCCGCGCACGCTGTGGGACCCCGGTATCCGACCGTCTCCGCACCGGGGTCGGGGGCACTGCCGTGAAGCGGATACGGACCGCCCGCCGCCGTACTGTCGCCGCTGCTTCTCACGCCGACCCTCCGTCCTTGACCTGCCCTGTCGAAGGTAGGCAGTCACCCGGGGTGCGTCAACGATCGCCACACTCGCCACGCCGAGTGATAATCACCCTGAGAGTGGTTTCCCGTGCCTCTTTTCGGGGAAAGGCTGACCGAATGCGCTGACAGAGCCCGGCGCAGCGCTCACCGGCCGCTCACTGGCTGTTGGTCCCGAAGTCCTCCGGAGAGATCTGGTCGAGGAACTCGCGGAACTTCTCCACCTCGTCCTCCTGCTCATCCGGGATGGCGATGCCGGCATCGTCCAGAACCCCGTCACTGCCGTAGATCGGCGTGCCCGTGCGCAGCGCGAGCGCTATGGCATCGGACGGCCTGGCGCTCACCTCGACCCCGCTCGCGAAGACCAGCTCCGCGTAGAAGACCCCCTCGCGCAGGTCCGTGATGCGGACCTCGGTGAGCTCCTGGCCCACCGCTTCCAGCACGTCCTTGAAGAGATCATGGGTCAGCGGACGGGCCGGGGCCATGCCCTGCTGGGCGAAGGCAATGGCGGTCGCCTCCCCCGGTCCGATCCAAATGGGGAGGTACCGGTCGCCTCCCACTTCACGCAGGAGCACGATCGGTTGGTTGGAGGGCATTTCCACCCGGACACCCACAACGTCGAGCTCGTTCACACAGCAACCCTAGGACGTGCCCGGCAGGTTTGGGTAGTCGGACTCCCCCATGATCAGTCCGGCCGGACCCCGAGAGCGGTCCGGACCAGGGCCGCGTGGAGCCGCGTGGAGAGCGCGGCCAGCTCCCTCGTGGTCGCCTCGGCATGGGCTCTGGTCTGCGGGTTACGGTGCCGGCGCAGCGGCGAGACGACTTGTTCGACCAGCCCGGCCTCGCGTTCCGCGGCGGCCTTCATGACCCGCAGATGCCGGGGTTCCAGACCGAATCGTCCGAGATCCGAGACGAGCCGGGCCACAGTGACGGCCCCGGCGTCATAGCCGCCCTCCGGCAGTGGCGTGATGAGGCCGTACGACTCCCACTCGTCCAGGGAGCCCGCACCGACCCCGGCGGCGGCCAGCAGCTCGTCACGACCGATCCTGGCGGCGGTCGGAACCCCCGGCTCCGCCTCCGTGACGGCGCTCAGCGGCCCCCGCTGGGGGCCCGGCAGCTGGACATGCTCGCCGCGCCCCGAGGCGTCCAGCTGCTCCCTGATGACCTTCAGGGGCAGATAGTGGTCCCGCTGCATCCGCAGCACCCGGGCCAGCCGCTCGACATCCCCGGGACTGAACTTGCGGTAACCGGAGGGAGTCCGGTCCGGCTCGACCAGCCCCTCCGCCTCCAGGAACCGGATCTTGGAGATGGAGATGCCGGGAAACTCGTCCCGCAGCCGGGCGAGCACCGCGCCGATGCTCAGCAGCGGCTCGCCCGTGCGGGCGGTGCCGGATCCGGCACCGCCCTTCGGTGTGCGCAGCATGGACCTTCCCTGAGGGTCACACGCCCCGCTGGCTCGCGTAGAAGACCAGCCGGTACTTACCGATCTGGACCTCGTCGCCGTTCGCCAGCAGGACCGAATCGATCCGCTCACGATTGACGTACGTACCGTTCAGACTGCCGACGTCCGAGACGGTGAAGCGGCCGTCGGCGCCCCTGCGGAACTCCACATGGCGACGCGACACCGTCACATCGTCCAGGAAGATGTCGCTCTCCGGATGACGGCCGGCCGTGGTCAGCTCGCCGTCCAACAGGAAGCGGCTGCCCGAATTCGGACCGCGGCGCACCACCAGGAGCGCCGATCCCATCGGCAGCGCGTCGACCGCCGCCTGCGCCTCCGGCGTGAGCGAGGGAAGCGACGTCTGGCCGGTCACCTCGGAGTCGTACGCCTCAAGGCCCGAGATGGAGATCGTCGAGGTCGTCTCGGAAGCGCGCTCCGCGGGCGCTCCGCCCCGCAGCGGCGCACCACAGTTGGAGCAGAACCGACTGGCTTCGGCGTTTCGGTGTCCGCACCTCGTACACACAGGCAAAGCCGACATAGAGGGATCCTCCTGCCGCGACTGCCCCCCGGGGACAGATGAGTCCTCGAAACCTATGCGGCCGGGACCAGCAGGGTCAACAGACGACGCGCCGGGCGCCTCACCACCCACCTGGTCACGGAAGAGCGGACGCTCGCCGCCCGCCTCCTCGCTCTGGCCACGGCGCGATGCGCGATGGCGAGCGGAGCCGCTCTCCTCGCGTGCGCTCTTGCCGAACAACTTCGCAAACAACTTCACGGGCGATTCCCCTTGACCGAAACAGACCCGCCCGTGGGGCAGGACGAACCCTGAATGAACACACCTGCCGACCCGGACATCTTGACAACGTCCGTATCCACCGGACAGTTTCCACCACGCACCACGCTGATCGTGCGCCGACCCCCCGCAACCTCATGCCCGCGTACAGCGACTGCCATGCGCCCCCGCCTCACTGCGACGACGACCGAGCGTAGTCAGGACGCTTCGCCGGTCGCAAGGCATCCACGATGATCTTCTCAGCCCGTGTCACCGTGGCCGTGGCCTGCTCCTTCTCCAGCGTCTGGACCACTCCGCCCGGAATGTTGAGGGCGGGCTCCAGATCCTGCGGCTTGCCGATGACCTTGAAGACATACGGGGCCGTGACCGCCTTGCCGTCCACCTGGACGTCACCTCCCGTACCCGAGAAGTATGTATCGGCGACCACCCTGACGTCATTGACCTGGATGGCTTCGGCGCCGGCCGCCCGCAGTTCCTGGATCGCGTCGAGCAGCATGTCCGGCTCGACCGTGCCGCTCGGATCGTTGATCGTCAGCGTGATCCCGGGCCCCTGCGCCGCGACCGTGCCGGCCAGGACGCCCAGCTGCTGCTCCTTCTCGCGCGTCTGCTTACGCGCCTCCTCGGCCTGGTCGGAGCTGGTCTCCAACTCGGTGCGCTGGGCGTCGAGACGCTGCTTCTCGTCCTCAAGCCGCTGCGTACGGTTGTCCAGCTCGTCGAGGATGCGCACCAGGTCCTCCTGGCGGGCGCCCCGCAGCGCGCTGTCGTCGTTGTTCGACGTGACCTGGATGGCGAGCCCGAGTCCGAGCACGAACAGCAGGACGGCGACGATCAGCTGGGCCCGGGTGACCCTCGGCGGCCACAGCCCCGCGGCCAACCGCTGGCGGCCGGTGAGCTGTTGGCGCTCCGGCTGCGACGGGATGTCCTTACCGTCCTCGTTCCTGGGGGTCTCTCCGCCGTTCATCGGCCTCACGCCCGGAACACATGCCGGCGGATCGCGGCAGCGTTGGAGAAGATACGGATACCGAACACGACCACCACGCCGGTGGACAACTGGGCACCCACGCCCAGCTTGTCGCCCAGGAACACGATCAGCGCGGCCACCACCACGTTCGACAGGAACGAGACGACGAAGACCTTGTCGACGAAGATCCCGTCGAGCATGGCGCGCAGTCCCCCGAAGACCGCGTCGAGCGCGGCGACGACGGCGATCGGCAGATAGGGCTCGACCACCGCCGGCACCTCGGGCCGGACCAACAATCCGACCACGACTCCCACGACGAGGCCCAGTACGGCGATCACGATGTGCCCTTCCCGGTGTTGGCCGCGCCCTGTCCGTTGCCCTTCCCGGCGTCGGCGGCCTTCGGCTCTGCTGTACGTACGATCAGGCTCGGCGCGGCAGGCAGACGCACCTCTTCCTGATCCGAAATGCTGGTGCGAATACCGAAGTTCTCCTGGAGCGCGTGCAGATACTGACCGTCGGCGCTGTCCTGGAACGCGGTGCTCAGCTTCTTCCCGTCCCCCACCGCCAGCACCGTGTACGGCGGCACCAGCGGCCTGTTGTCGACCAGTATGGCGTCGCCCGCGGCCCGGATCGCGGACAGCGAGGTCAGCCGCTGCCCATTGATCGCGATCGCTTCCGCGCCCGACTCCCACAGCCCGTTGACGACCCGCTGCATGTCGCGGTCGCGCACCCGGCCCGTATCGGAGAATCCACTGCTCTCGCGCGGCCCGCCGCCACCGGAATCGGTGTCCTTCGCGTCGTCCACCACGAGTTGCACACCCGGCCCCCGCACGGGCGTCGCGCCCGCGAGCAGGGCAACCAACGCGCCCTGGTCACCGCCGTGAGCCCGCAGGGCCGCGCGCTGGCGCTCACCCACCTCGGTACGCAGCTTCTCGACCGTGCTCTCCAGCGTGTCCGCCGTGGCGGTCTCCGCGTCGATCCGGCTGATCAGCTCCTCGCGCTCCTTGGCCACCACGGGCGCCGAGATCCGCGCCTGGGCCGCGCCGACGGTGACCACCAGCGCGGCCAGCACCAGACCCGCGGCGAGGCCGAGCTTCGCCTTGAGCGTGCGCGGCAGCCCGCCCTCCTCCGCGTCCCTGCGGGCCGCCGCCTCCGCGTAGCCCTCATCGAGGCTGTGGTCCATCACATTGTTCAGCAGCGACATCGACGCGTCGGGGCGCGGCGGCGGAAAGCCGGTGCTCCGAATGGGGGGCTGCTGCGACATGACGCACATCGTCGCACGTCGGGGGCGCTACCGCCGAATGGCCCCACCGGCGCGCCGGACGGCGGTCGATCACACCGTCCGGCACACCCGTGTCACACCCGCGAAAGGCCCTAATGACCTGCGCTGTCCACGACCGACGACCACTCGTCGAGCAGCGCCTGCGCCGACGCGTCATCGGGGCCTTCCGCCCACAGATGAGTGACGGCCTCGGCCGGGTCGGGCAGCACCATCACCCAGCGGCCGTCGGCCTCCACCACACGCACGCCGTCCGTCGTGTCCACCTGCCGGTCTCCGGCCGCCTCGACGACGCTGCGCATGACCAGACCCTTCACGGCCCAGGGCGTCGCCAGATCCCGGCGCAGCACATGGGCACGCGGAATACGGGCGTCGATCTGGCTCAGCGTGAGCTGCGTACGCGCCACCAGACCGATCAGCCGCACAAAGGCGGCCGTACCGTCCAGGACGCTGCTGAACTCCGGCACGATGAAGGCTCCACGCCCGTCACCGCCGAAGATCGTGGTCTCCTCGCGGCCCACCCGGGTCAGATCGTCCGGCGAGGTGGTCGTCCACTCCACCTGCGTGCCGTGGTACGCGGCGACCTGCTCGGCGATCCTCGTGGTGGTCACCGGCAGCGCCACCCGGCCGCTGCGCCGCTCGGCCGCGACCAGATCGAGCAGGACCAGCAGCGCGCGGTCGTCCTCGATGATCCTGCCCCGCTCGTCGACCAGCGACAGCCGCTCACCGACAGGGTCGAACCGCACCCCGAACGCGGCCCGCGCCGAGGCGACGATCTCACCGAGCCTGACCAGCCCGGAACGACGTGACTCGGCCGTCTCGGTCGGCCGGGACTCGTCGAGGCCCGGGTTGATGGTCAGCGCGTCGACCCCGAGCCGGCCCAGGAGGCTGGGCAGTACGAGCCCGGCGCTGCCGTTGGACGCGTCGACCACGACCTTGAGCCCGGCCTCCGCGATCCCGGTCGTATCGACATTGCGCAGCAGCGAGCCGGTGTACGAGTCGAAGACGCTGGCGGGGAAGTGCAGATCGCCGATCTCCCCGGGGAACGCGCGGCGGTACTCCTGTCGCGCGTACACGCGGTCCAGCTTGCGCTGACCTCCCTGCGAGAGGTCGGCGCCGCGCTCGTCGAAGAACATGATGTCCACGGAGTCCGGCACCCCGGGCGAGGTACGGATCATGATGCCGCCGGCGCTGCCCCGCGCCGTCTGCTGCCGGGCCACGGGCAACGGCACATTCTCCAGGTCCCGTACGTCGATGGCGCTGGACTGCAGCGACGAGATCACGGCGCGCTTGAGGGCACGGGCACCACGTGAGTGGTCACGCGCCGTGGTGACGGTGGAGCCCTTCTTCAGGGTGGTGGCGTACGCGCCCGCGAGCCGCACCGCGACTTCTGGCGTGATCTCGACGTTCAGGATGCCGGAGACACCACGCGCCCCGAAGAGATGCGCCTGCCCTCTGGACTCCCAGATCACGGACGTGTTGACGAAGGCGCCGGCTTCGATGGTCTTGAACGGGTAGACCCGCACATTGCCCTGGATGATCGATTCCTCGCCGACGAGACACTCGTCGCCGATGACCGCGCCGTCCTCGATCCGGGCCGCGCGCATGATGTCCGTGTTCTTGCCGATCACACAGCCGCGCAGATTGCTGTGCTGACCGATGTAGACGTTGTCGTGGACAACGGCTTTATGGAGGAACGCGCCGCTCTTCACGACCACGTTGGAGCCGACGACGGTGTGCTCACGAATCTCCGCGTCGGCCTCGACCTTGGCGTAGTCACCGATGTACAGCGGCCCGCGCAGAACAGCGTCGGGATGGACTTCGGCACCTTCGGCGATCCACACGCCCGGCGAGATCTCGAAGCCGTCGATATCGACGTCGACCTTGCCTTCGAGCACGTCGGCCTGCGCCTTGACGTAGCTTTCGTGCGTGCCGACGTCCTCCCAATAGCCCTCGGCGATATAGCCGTAGACCTTCTTGCCGTCCTTCATCAGCTGAGGGAAGACATCACCGGACCAGTCCACCGACACGTCGGCCTCGACATAGTCGAAGACCTCGGGCTCCATCACATAGATGCCCGTGTTCACGGTGTCCGAGAAGACCTGTCCCCAGGTGGGCTTCTCCAGGAAGCGCTCGACCTTCCCCTCTTCGTCCACGATCGTGATGCCGAATTCCAGTGGATTCGGCACCCGGGTCAGACACACCGTCACCAGTGCGCCCTTTTCCTTGTGGAAGGCGATGAGGTCGGTCAGATCGAAATCGGTGAGGGCGTCACCGGAAATGACGAGGAAGGCATCGTCTTTCAGTGCCTCCTCCGCGTTCTTCACACTCCCCGCGGTGCCGAGCGGCTTCTCCTCGTTGGCATAGGTCAGATCCATGCCCAACTCTTCACCGTCACCGAAATAGTTCTTGACGAGAGAGGCGAGGAATTGCACGGTTACGACGGTCTCACTGAGCCCATGGCGCTTGAGCAACCGCAGCACATGCTCCATGATTGGCCGGTTGACAACCGGCAGGAGCGGCTTGGGCATGCTTGAGGTCATGGGGCGAAGTCGAGTACCTTCGCCACCGGCCATCACGACGGCCTTCATGTCGGAAGCGTCCTCCTTGAAGAGACGGTCTCGCCGACTTCACCCGTCTGGACAGAGGCCCCACTGACGTCGGGCGCGGGCCGGCGACACTGCGCGGCACCACATCGA
The DNA here is from genome assembly GCF_042790125.1 of Streptomyces scopuliridis. Taxonomy (GTDB): domain Bacteria; phylum Actinomycetota; class Actinomycetes; order Streptomycetales; family Streptomycetaceae; genus Streptomyces; species Streptomyces scopuliridis_A. The sequence goes on along the minus strand of NZ_JBHTZS010000039.1, from coordinate 890 downwards.
CGAGCTCAGTCGGCCACGTTGTCCGCCTTGACAAGCCGACGGACCTGGACCACATACAGGATCCCTGCCCACCAATACAGACTTGTACCCCAAATGGCGAACGCCCATCCGAAAACTTCAGCGAGTGACGCAAGCCAGCCCGTTCCGTCACTGAGGAGCAGGAGCGGGAAGGCGTACATCAAGTTGAAGGTAGCCGCCTTGCCGAGGAAGTTCACCTGGGGAGGCGGATAGCCGTGCCTGCGAAGGATGGCCACCATGACCAGAAGCATCAGTTCCCGGGCCAGTAGGGCCACGGTGAGCCACAGGGGCAGGATCTCCCGCCAGGTGAGGCCAACCAGGGTGGAAAGGATGTAGAGCCGGTCGGCCGCGGGATCGAGAAGTCGTCCCAGGCTGCTGATCTGGTTCCAGCGGCGGGCGAGCTTGCCGTCGAGATAGTCGCTGACACCGCTCAGCATGAGCACCAGCAATGCCCAGCCGTCGCTCTTCGGCCCGCCGAACTCGGGGCGCAGGATCAGCCACAGGAAGAGCGGTACGCCGGCGAGGCGGGCCATGCTGAGGATGTTGGGGATGGTGAGCACCCGGTCCGTCTGAACGCGAGTCTCCTGGACCTCCACCCGGGGGCCTCCTGTGTGGAACGTGCCAACGATGCGTCCTGACCCTACCCTCAGCGCCGGCGCACGAACGTAGGGGGGTGAGGAAACGGAGGAAACGGCAGCGAGGGGAGAACATCCCATAGAACGCAGAAATGCCCCGCACCAGAGGTGCGGGGCATTCCCACAAAGATTGTTCGGCGGTGTCCTACTCTCCCACAGGGTCCCCCCTGCAGTACCATCGGCGCTGTGAGGCTTAGCTTCCGGGTTCGGAATGTAACCGGGCGTTTCCCTCACGCA
>NZ_JBHTZS010000038.1:0-71625 GCF_042790125.1 Streptomyces scopuliridis | reverse complement strand
TGAGTTCTCAAGGAACGGACGCTTCCTTTGTACTCACCCTCTCGGGCTTTCCTCCGGGCTTTTCCCTTCGGTCTTGCGTTTCCGACTCTATCAGATTCATTCGGCGTGTTCCGCCTCAAGAATTCTGATGGCCTTTGGACTGGCCTTTTGCCTTTCGGCTGTTCATTACTTTAACCGAATCCCTGCCCGGCTCATAATCGAGCCATGGAGCCCGGATTTCGGCATGCCGAATCCGCACCCTCAGGGTGTGGTCGAAAGTAATGGATGGCCGCCTCGGAGACTGCTGAACAGCAGGACCCGTTGAAAGCGGCTCGGGCTACGTTAGGCGGATGAACAGCACGAGTCAAGTTCGACGTTTACGTGGCGCGTGGGCGCGATAGGGGCTCACCGAGGGGTCTCCGTCGATCCAGAAGCGCCAGGGGTGAACCGCGCCGTCGCCGCCGACTCCGGTGCGCGGGCCGCTGCGGACCTGGTCAGCCGGGACGGGCGTACCGACGAGTATCGACAGCGGCGCGTCGGGGCCGGCGCAGACGTCCGTTCCGTTCAGGGCGCGGTCGACATCGAGGGCGGTGGCCAGACGGGCCGGGCCTTTGGCCAGTTCTCTGTCGTGACGGGCCGAGATTCGACGTTTGCGGGCCAGTTCGGCGCCCACGCCGATCCGGCCGGCCCGCAGCAGGACCCCGCTCGCCATGCCCTCCGGGCCGCATACCAGGTTGAGGCAGTGCCACATCCCGTAGGTGAAGTAGACATAGGCGTGACCGGGCGGGCCGAACATCACCGCGTTGCGGGCCGTGCGGCCGCGGAAGGCGTGCGAACCCGGGTCGACCGCGCCCGCGTACGCCTCTACTTCAGTCAGCCGGAGTTCGATGGGACCGTCGTCCGTGTCCCGTATCAACGTGCGGCCCAGGAGGTCCGGTGCGACCTCCAGGACCGGCCGGTCGAAGAAGGCGCGGGGCAGCGGCCTGCGGTCGGGGCTCTCCGTCATGGCGTACGAGCCTACCGGGGAACCGAATACGGTCGGGGCGCGTATGTAGAGGTCAGGATCTAGAAGGAGTGAACATGGGCTTCAAGAAGCTGCTCGCGAGCCTGGGCGCCGGTGGAGCGTCCGTCGAGACGGAGCTGACCGAGTTGAACGTCGTCCCCGGCGGGGTCGTTCAGGGCGAGGTGCGGCTCCAGGGCGGATCCGTGAACCAGCAGATCGAAGGGCTCAATGTCGGGCTCCAGGCGCGCGTCGAGGTCGAGGGCGGCGACCAGGAGACCAAGCAGAACATCGAGTTCACCAAGCAGAACATCGGTGGCGCCTTCGAGGTACAGGCCGGGGCCGTCCATGTGGTGCCGTTCGGTCTGGAGATCCCCTGGGAGACGCCGATCACGACGATCGACGGTCAGTCGCTGCGCGGGATGGACATCGGTGTGATCACGGAGCTGGAGATCGCGCGGGCGCTGGACTCCGGCGATCTGGACCCGATCAATGTCCACCCGCTGCCGGCGCAGCAGGCGATCCTGGACGCCTTCATCCGGCTGGGCTTCCGCTTCAAGAGCGCGGACATGGAGCGCGGTCATATCCGCGGGACGCGCCAGCGGCTGCCGTTCTACCAGGAGATCGAGTTCTTCGCGCCGCAGCAGTACCGCGGGCTGAACCAGGTCGAGCTGTCCTTCGTCGCGGACGACCGCGAGATGGACGTCATCCTGGAGATGGACAAGAAGCCGGGTCTGTTCACCGAGGGCAGCGACTCGTTCCGGGCGTTCCAGGTGGGACTCCATGACTTCCAGGGCACCGACTGGTCCGCCTATCTCAACCAGTGGCTCTCCGAGGTCGGTGGCCGTCGTAACTGGTTCTGAGCGCAGGCTCTAGGCTCGGCCCCGCAAGGCAGCCGAGCCGTCGGGCAGTCGAGCTGTCGAGCAGCCAGGCAGGACCAGCCGATTCGGAGGTTCAGACGTGACCGAGGGCAAGAGGGCTCCGCTCCCTCATGACTTCCATCCGCGGGTGCCGTCGTTCACCGTGGTGAGCGAGGACATCGCGCCCGGAGCGACGCTCAAGGACGCCCAGGTCCATGCCGCCGGGAACACCTCGCCGCAGCTGCGGTGGCAAGGCTTCCCGGCGGAGACCCGGAGCTTCGCCGTGACCTGTTTCGATCCGGACGCGCCGACCGGCAGCGGGTTCTGGCACTGGGTGGTCTTCGATATCCCGGCGTCGGTCACGGAGCTTCCCGTGGGTGCGGGCACCGGGACGTTCGAGGGGCTGCCCGAGGGCGCGGTGCAGGCGCGCAACGACTACGGGTCGCGGGACTTCGGTGGCGCGGCGCCGCCGCCCGGGGATCCGGCGCACCGCTATGTGTTCACGGTGTACGCGGTGGACAGCGAGCGGCTGGGGCCCGACGGCGACGCGTCGCCCGCGGTCGTCGGCTTCAATTTGCGGTTCCATACGCTGGCTCGTGCGCAGCTCATCGGCGAGTACGCCGCCCCGGCCGCCCTTTGACCGTTTGCCTTTTGTTTGCCCTGCCCTGGTCTTGGAGAGATCAGGGCAGGGCATTTTTTATTGTGTTGTCCCTCTCGGCGTGCCCGGCCAGAGTTGATCCAGGCCCGACGCCTCCCGATGGGGCTCGGGCCGGCACACGGGAGGTGGGCGGGATGCGGGACACGCTGGTACTGAATGCGAGCTTCGAGCCGCTGTCGACGGTGACTCTCCACCGTGCGGTGGTGCTGGTGCTGCAGGACAAGGCCGTTGTCGAGCACGCTCATCCCGATCTGCGTGTGCGTGCCGCCGCGGTGGAGCTGCCGGTGCCGCGGGTGATCAGGCTCTGCCGGTATGTACGGGTGCCGTTCCGAAGACAGGCTCCGTGGTCGAGGCGGGGGGTGCTGGTCCGGGACCAGCATCGTTGCGCGTACTGCGGCAGGCGCGCGACGACGGTGGACCATGTGGTGCCGCGATCCCGGGGTGGTGCGGACAGCTGGCTGAATACGGTCGCTTCCTGCGCCGAGGACAACCACCGTAAGGCCGACCGTACGCCGGAGCAGGCGGGGATGCCGCTGCTGTACCAGCCGTTCGTCCCGTCCCCGGCGGACGCGATGCTGCTGTCCCTGCGGGCCGGTGAGCGTTCGGAGCTGCCGCACTGGCTGGCCTCGGTCCAGTCCGCCGCCTAGACGAGCCGGTCCGCTCCCCCGCTGGGGGGCGGGCTTTCGGCTGTCGGCGGGCCTGTATCCCCGCGCCGCCCGTACCCGCGCCGCCCGTACGCCCGCGCCGCCGTCAGCCGTACCGGCGCACCAGCAGCTGGACGATGGCGACCACCCCGACCGCCACGACCAGCCCGCGCAGCGCCGCGGGGGGCAGTTTGCGGCCGACCTTGGCCCCGAGCTGGCCGCCGATGGCCGAGCCGACGGCGATGAGGACGACCGCGGTCCAGTCGAACTCCGCGACGAAGAGGAAGAAGAGCGCGGCGACGGTGTTGACGACGGCGGCGAGGATGTTCTTCACCGCGTTCAGCCGTTGCAGGGTGTCGTCGAGCAGCATGCCCATCAGGGAGAGATAGATGATCCCCTGGGCCGCGGTGAAGTAGCCGCCGTAGACGCTGGCGAGCAGCAGTCCGGTGAACAGGAGCGGCCCGCCGTTGGGGCCGGCGCTGGTGCCCTTCCGGGCACGGCGGGCCTGGACCGATCTGGCCAGCCTGGGCTGGAGGATCACCAGGACGAGAGCGATGGTGACCAGGACGGGCACGATCGTCTCGAAGGCCGTCGTGGGCAGCGTCAGCAGCAGTCCGGCCCCGGCGAGCCCGCCGATCAGCGCGGCGGCGCTCAGGCGCAGTACGCGGCGGCGCTGGCCGGTGAGTTCGGCGCGGTAGCCGATGGCTCCGCTGATGGAACCGGGTATCAGGCCAAGGGCGTTGGAGACGGTGGCGGTGACCGGCGGGAGGCCCGTCGCGAGCAGGACGGGGAAGGTGATCAGCGTGCCGGAACCGACAATGGTGTTGATGGTTCCGGCGCTGATGCCCGCGGCGAATACGGCGAGCATCTCCCAGGAGGTCACGGTGCGCTGCCCTTCGGTGATCGGTGCTGGATGCACCGATCATGCACGAAGAGGCAGGACGGTCAGTCCAGCGGGGGGTCCTGGCGGCGCTCCTTGCCGGTGTCGAAGCCCGGCATGCCACCTCCCAGGTTGCCGAAGGCGCCGCTGAGTCCCTTGAGTGCGTCGCCGATCTCGCTGGGCACGATCCAGAGCTTGTTGGCATCTCCCTCGGCGATCTTGGGGAGCATCTGGAGGTACTGGTACGAGAGCAGCTTCTGGTCGGGGTCGCCCGCGTGGATCGACTCGAAGACCGTACGGATCGCCTGGGCCTCGCCCTCGGCGCGCAGGGCGGCTGCCTTGGCCTCACCTTCGGCGCGCAGGATCGCGGACTGCTTCTCGCCCTCGGCGGTGAGGATCTGCGACTGGCGGATGCCCTCCGCGGTGAGGATCGCGGCGCGCTTGTCGCGGTCGGCGCGCATCTGCTTCTCCATCGAGTCCTGGATGGAGGTCGGCGGCTCGATCGCCTTCAGCTCGACGCGGTTGACGCGGATGCCCCACTTGCCGGTGGCCTCGTCGAGGACGCCGCGCAGGGCCGCGTTGATCTCCTCGCGGGAGGTGAGGGTCCGCTCCAGGTCCATGCCACCGATGATGTTGCGCAGGGTGGTGACGGTGAGCTGCTCGATCGCCTGGATATAGCTGGCGACTTCGTAGGTCGCGGCGCGGGCGTCGGTCACCTGGTAGTAGATGACCGTGTCGATGTTGACCACCAGGTTGTCCTGGGTGATCACCGGTTGGGGCGGGAAGGGGACGACCTGTTCACGGAGGTCGATCCGGTTACGGATCGAGTCGATGAACGGGACGACAATGTTCAGGCCCGCGTTGAGAGTTCGGGTGTAGCGGCCGAACCGCTCCACGATGGCGGCGCTCGCCTGCGGGATGACCTGGATCGTCTTGATCAGGGCGATGAATACAAGCACCACCAGGATGACCAGGACGATGATGATTGATGGCATCGCGTTCCTCGGGCCCTTCGCTGCCGGATGTTCTGATGATCCAGTTTCTCAGACCGCGGACGTATGTGCTTACCGTTCGGCCGGGTTGGCTCACATCACCACGGCGGTGGCTCCGTCGATCTCGACCACATCGACCTGTTGACCGGGGTCGAACGCGGCTCGCTCGTCGTAGGCGCGGGCCGACCAGACCTCACCGGCCAGCTTGATCCGGCCACCTCTGCCGTCCACCCGTTCCAGGACGACGGCTTGACGGCCTTTCAGCGCGTCGATGCCGGTGGCCGAGCCGGGGCTCGCGCCGCGCTGCCGGGCCGCGTAGGGACGTACGACGGCGACGAGGGCGACGGACACCACGACGAATACGAGGACTTGGGCCACGACTCCGCCGCCGAGCGCCGCGGTGACGGCTCCGGCGACCGCTCCGGCCGAGAACATGCCGAATTCGGGCATCGCCGTTATGACGAGCGGAATGCCCAGTCCGACAGCGCCGATCAGCCACCACACCCATGCGTCGATTTCCACATGGTCATGGTAGGGGCGGGGGTCCCTGTCCCGACAGGGGTGATATCCGGTCAGCTGACGGCGGTTGACGGGCTGAACGTCAGCCGAGGGGCAGGCCCTGCGCCGTCCAGCGGTCGCCGTTGCGCTCGATGACGAGCGGGAGGCCGAAGCAGTGCGAGAGGTTGCGCGAGGTGAGTTCGGTCTCCACGGGACCGGCGGCGAGCACCTTGCCCTGGCGGATCATGAGGACATGGGTGAAGCCCGGCGCGATCTCCTCGACATGGTGGGTGACCATGATCATGGAGGGGGCGTACGGATCGCGGGCGAGACGGCCGAGTCTGCGCACCAGGTCCTCACGGCCGCCGAGGTCGAGGCCGGCGGCGGGCTCGTCCAGGAGCAGCAGTTCGGGGTCGGTCATCATGGCGCGGGCGATCAGGGTGCGCTTGCGCTCGCCCTCGGAGAGCGTGCCGAACCTGCGGTCCAGGTACTCGGTCATGCCGAGGCGGTCGAGGAAGGCACGGGCGCGCTGCTCGTCGACCTCGTCGTAGTCCTCGTGCCAGGTCGCGGTCATGCCGTACGCGGCGGTGAGGACGGTCTCCAGGACCGTCTGGCGCTTGGGCAGCTTCTCGGCCATGGCGATGCCCGCGACGCCGATACGGGGGCGGAGGTCGAAGACATCGACCTTGCCGAGCCGCTCGCCGAGGATCCGTACCGTGCCGGAGGTCGGGAAGAGATAGCTGGAGGCGAGATTGAGCAGGGTGGTCTTGCCGGCACCGTTGGGGCCGAGGATCACCCAGCGCTCTCCCTCCTTGACCGACCAGGAGACATCGTCCACCAGAGCGCGTCCGTCGCGGACCACGGATACGTCCACCAGCTCCAGTACATCGCTCATGAGCGCGTTGTCTCCCCATGCAATCGTCTTGAGGTCTCAGGTGCGCCTGTAGGCGCGTCCCCCAAGGAAAACCTACGCCACCCGTCGCGGGGTCCGGCCGTGAGGTCCGTTCCCTACGCTGGTGCCATGCTTTCGCAACCACGCTCAGGACTGCTGGCCGCATGGGGAAATGCCCTGTTGGCCGGGTTTGTATCGCCGGACGACGCTGTGCTCGCCGTGGTCGGCGACGACGCCGTACACCGGGTGGAAGGGCTGCCCGGCGAGTCCGGTCCTGTCGGGCTCACGCTGGCGCTGGGCCGGCTGCGGGCGCTCGGGGTGACCGGGTACCGGATCGCGCTGCCGGCGCCGGGCCATCCGCTGGGGCTCAGCGGCCCGCCGGAGTTCAATGCCCGCGCGCTGGAGGCCGAGGAGGCGGTGATCGCCGCCGGGGCCCCGTACGGACTGATCCCCGAGGTCTCCGCGGCGGGCCCGGACGGGGACCAGCATGTCGAGGTCCTCTGGCACTGTCTGCCGGTACGGGAGGCGCCCCCGGCGGATGTCCCCTCGCTGGGTGAGGCGGAACGCGAACTGGCGGAGGCGCTGCGGGAGGCGACGGACGTGCTCTCGCGGCTGGACGTGGCGGCGTCGGGGCCGGTGGCCGAGGCAGCGCTGGACGCCTACCGGGCACGGTCGGAGCGGGGGCGCGAGGTGCTGGCGCCCGGCTATCCGCCGCGCGCGGTACGGGTGCTCGAACTGGCGCAGCGGATCGGGCTGCTGGTCTCACTGGCGTACGAGCACGGGCACGGCGGTGCGGTGAGCGCGTCGGAGATGGCGGCGCGGGGTGAGGCGCTGCGGCCGGTGGAACGCTGCGCGCGACGGGCGCTGGTGGCGTCCTACAACGCGTATGTCGAGGAGCGGGAGCGGGGGATGCCGCCCGTCTCCTGAGAGGTGGATACGGGGGCCGTACGCGGGCCCTGGTACGAGAAGAAAGGCCGCCGAGGCCCGGGAAACCCACCCGCCAGGGGGTCACCGGGGCTCGGCGGCGCGTGACGCGACGCGTCAGTGGTTGACCGAGGCGTTGCCGAGCGCCGGGTTCAGCAGGCCGATCACGTTCACCGTGTTGCCGGTGAGGTTCACCGGGATGTGCACCGGAACCTGGACCGCGTTGCCGGAGCCGACACCCGGGGAGTGCTGCGCGACGCCGTTGGCGTGGGCGCCGCCCTCGGTGGCGGACGCGGCTCCGGCGGTGGCGCCCGCCGCGAGACCGGCGGTGACGATGACCAGGGCGGCCTTCTTGGCAACCTTCATGGGATGTTCCTTAATCGTGTGATCAACAACAGCGGCGGTACGCCGCCGCACGCCATGAAGAACGCGCGAAAGACGATCAGGATGCGCCGTGTGGGTGACATACACCCGACGGTATGAATACTCAGACCGGAGTACGATCGTCCGATTCTGTGGGCCGTGTGCCCTCTCAGCCCGTAACCCCATGTCGCACGGCCCAGAGGGCCGCCTGCGTACGGTCCGAGAGATCCAGCTTCATCAGAATGTTCGAGACATGCGTCTTGACAGTCTTCTCGGAGAGCACCAGCGCACGGGCGATCTCCCGGTTGGAGCGCCCGTCGGCGATCAGGCTGAGCACCTCGCGCTCACGGTCGGTGAGCGAGGTGCCTCTGCCCTGGCCGGCGCCCGGCTCGTCCTGGGCCAGCAGCGCGCCCGCGACCTCCGGCTGGAGCAGTACATGCCCGGCGTGTACGGAGCGGATGGCACCGGCCAGCGCCTCGGGATCGACGTCCTTGTATACGTAACCGGAGGCACCGGCGCGCAGCGCGGGGACCACCGTGCGCTGCTCGGTGAAGCTGGTGACGATCAGAACCCTGGCGGGATTGCCGAGTTCACGGAGCTTGCGCAGCGCCTCGATACCGTCGGTGCCCGGCATCTTGATGTCCATCAGCACGACGTCGGGGCGGAGTTCCTCGGCGCGGGCGATCCCCTCGGCGCCGTCGGACGCCTCGCCCACGACCTCTATGTCGTCCTGGATCTCCAGGAACGTCCGCAGTCCGCGCCTGACCACCTGGTGGTCGTCCACCAGCAGGACACGGATCGTTCTGTCAGCCACCGGGCACCTCCATCTCGATCGTGGTGCCCTGGCCGGGCGCCGATATCACCCTGAGTCTGCCGCCCACGCCGCCCGCCCGGTCGCGCATCGAGACCAGCCCCAGATGGCGGCCGGCCCGGCGCACCGCGCGGGGTTCGAAGCCCGTGCCGTTGTCGGTGATGCCGAGGACCGCGCCCTGGCCGCGACGGGCGAGGGTGACCTCGACGCGGTCGCCGCCGGAGTGGCGCAGCGCGTTGTGCAGCGCCTCCTGCGCCACCCGCAGCAGTGCCTCCTCCTGGGCGGCGGGCAGGGCCCGTATCCCGCAGGTGTCGAAGGTGACCCGGGCGGAGTGGGCCCGGTCCATGACCTGGATCTGAGTACGGAGCGTATGGACCAGGCCGTCCTCGTCGAGGGCGGCGGGGCGCAGCTCGACGACGGCGGCGCGCAGTTCGTCCGCGGCCTCCGCGGCGAGGGCGGCGACCTGCTGGAGCTCGCCCTTGGCCCGGGACGGATCGCGGTCCACCAGGGCCGCCGCGGCCTGGGCCGTCAGCCGCAGCGAGAAGAGTTTCTGGCTGACGGCGTCGTGGAGCTCGTGGGCGAGGCGCGAGCGCTCCTCGGCGATGGTGAGTTCGCGGCTGCGCTCGTACAGACGGGCGTTGGTGAGGGCGATCGCGGCGTGCTGGGCGAGGATCGAGAGGAGTTCCTCGTCCTCCTCGGTGAATCCACAGCCGCCGTCCGGTTTCGGACAGCGTTTGTTCGCGAGGAAGAGGGCGGCGATGGTCTCGTCACCGTCCCTGACCGGCAGCCCGAGGAAGTCCGACATATCGGGGTGGGCGGAGGGCCAGCCCTCGAAGCGCGGATCCTTGCGCACGTCGGCGAGGCGCTCGGCCTTCTCCTCGTGGAGCATCGCGGCGAGGATCCCGTGCTGGCGCGGCAGCGGGCCGATGGCCTTCCACTGCTCGTCACTGACGCCGTCCACGACGAACTGGGCGAAGCCGCCGTGATCGTCCGGCACACCGAGCGCCGCGTACTCGGCGTCGAGCAGTTCGCGGGCCGAGGCGACGATCGTCTTGAGGACGTCGCGCACCTCCAGATGCCTGCTCATCGCGAGGAGTGCGGTGCTCACGGCCGCGAGGCCGGAGCGGGGTCGGTGGCTCATGACTTCACCGTACCGGCGGGCGGGACGCACCGTATCGGCCCCGGGATCCGCTGCGACCAGGGCTGATGACCTAGGTCCTGCGGCGCGGGGAGGGCGCCGGGAGTAGGACGAAGTGCCGTTGTGGGACGGTCCCGGCGTACGAGGCGTCGGGGGCCGTCCCCTTCCTACGTTGGGCGCGTCAGGCGAGAGAGCGGCGCGTGAGCGAGAAGGAGCGGACATCATGCCGGTAGCGATCATCACGGGGGCTTCCAAGGGACTGGGGCGCGCGCTGGCCGACGGGCTGGCCCGGCGCGGCTGGGATCTGGTGCTGGACGCCAGGACCGCGCGCGTACTGGAGGAGACGGCCACCGAGGTCAGGGCGCACGGGACCCGGGTGGCAGCGTGCGCCGGGGACGTCACGGACGCGGGGCACCGCGCGGAGCTGGTGGCCGCGGCGGCGGAGCTGGGGGCGCTCGATCTGGTGGTGAGCAACGCCAGCGCGCTGGGCGCGGAGCCGCTCGTACGGCTGGACGCGCTGCCGCTCGACGGGCTGCGGGCGGCGCTGGAGACGAATGTGGTGGCGGCGCTGGGGCTGGTCCAGGAGGCGCTGCCGCTGCTGCGGGCGAGTGCGGCGGGCGCGGTGATCGCGGTGAGTTCCGACGCGGCGGCCGAGGCGTACGAGACCTGGGGCGGGTACGGGGCGTCCAAGGCGGCGCTGGACCATCTCGCCGCCGTGCTCGCGGTCGAGGAGCCGGAGCTGCGGGTGTGGACGGTGGATCCGGGCGACATGGGCACGGATCTGTACGCGGCGGCGGTGCCCGACGACCCGGATCCGCGCCCCGAGCCGGCGTCGGTGGTGCCCGGCTTCCTGCGGCTGCTGGAGCGGCGCCCGGTGAGCGGCCGGTACGCGGCCCCCTCACTCCTGGAGCCGAAGTGAGCGTCCTGCCGGCGCTGCGGGTGCCCGAGGAGCTGTCGGCGCGGGTCCCGGCGGAGCAGCGCGGGTCGGGCAGGGACGACGTACGGCTGCTGGTCTCCCGGGGTACGAGCGTCACGCACCACGCCTTCCGGGGACTGCCGGGGCAGCTGCGGGCCGGGGACGTGCTGGTCGTCAATACGTCGGCGACGCTGCCGGCGGCCGTCAGCGGACGGCTGGGGCCCGATCCGGGTGGCGAACCGATCGTCGTGCACTTCTCGACGCGGGGTGACGACGGCCGGTGGGCGGTCGAGCTGCGTACGCCGAGGCCGGACAGCGGCGCGGGGACCACGCTGCCGCGCGCCGGCGGCCCGGCGGGGGCGGTGGTCCGGCTGCCGGGCGGGGAGCACCTCGTACTGGACGAGCCGCTGGCCCCCGGGGGCTCCCGGCTGTGGTGGGCGCGGGTCTCCTGTGCGGACGTACCGGCGCTGCTGGGCCGCCACGGCCGGCCGATCCGGTACGGGTACACGGAGCGGGACCAGCCGCTCTCCGCGTATCAGACGGTCTTCGCGCGCCCCTCGCCCGACGGGGCCGGCTCCGCGGAGATGCCGAGTGCCGGGCGGCCCTTCACGGCGCGGCTGGTGGCGGAGCTGAAGAGCCGGGGTGTGCGGTTCGCGCCGGTCACGCTGCACACCGGGGTGGCGTCGGCGGAGGCGCACGAGCCGCCGTACCCGGAGCGCTTCGAGGTGCCGCGGAGCACGGCCCTGCTGGTGAACGCGGTGGCGGCGGACGGGGGCAGGATCATCGCGGTCGGGACGACGGCCGTGCGGGCCCTGGAGTCCGCGGCGGGGCCGGACGGGGTGGTGCGGGCCGCCTCCGGCTGGACGGAGCTGGTGATCACGCCCCGGCGCGGGGTGCGAGTGGTGGACGGGCTGCTGACCGGGCTGCACGAGCCCGGGGCCTCGCATCTGCTGATGCTGGCGGCGATCGCCGGGCAGGCGGCTCTGACCAGGGGATACGAGGAGGCCCTGAGCGGGCGCTACCTCTGGCACGAGTTCGGGGACGTCCATCTCCTGCTCCCGGCCGAGACCGTTCACGGTTCGCGTTGCTGAAGCAACACCGGGTCAGGTTGCCCTGCCCCCGATGTGAGCCCGGGCATAGGACGCACATCACTTACGAACTCCGCTAGTCGACAGAAAGAGGGGTGTGAGCTTGGCATAAACCGGGAGCAGGGCGCCTTTTCGGCGCCCTGCTCCACTATGCGGGGTCGTACGTCACACCTTTGCCAGAGCATTTTGCGACCGCTAAGAATTGCCGACGTCGCCGCCGAGCAGGCTGGCCATCCGGCCTCCGCGACTCCCGCTACTCGAAGAGGTTCGTCTCTATGTTCTCGTCACGCACCCCTGGTCTCAGTCGTCTGAACAAGGCCCAGAAGGCTTCCATGGCCGGCGTCGCCGCCGCCGGAGTCGCCGCGGTCACGTTCTCCCTGGTTCCCGGCACGGCTGTCGCCGCCGAGTCCCAGGCCCCCGTCCAGTCCCCCGTCACCTCCACGGTGTCGACGTCGGCGACGGACAACGGCCGGACCCCCGCCGTGAGCGCGATCATCGCCAAGCAGTTCGGCAGCCCCGACACGGCGGCCAAGGTCCAGGCCGTGGCCCAGAAGACGGCATCGGAGAAGACGAAGGCCGAGGAGAAGGCCGTCGCGAAGGCGAAGGCCGACGCGAAGAAGCGCGGCGACGAAGCCGCCAACCGCTCCACCGTCCGCAAGCCCGTCTACAAGGACAACCTGGACGGCTGGATCCGTGAGTCCCTGGACATCATGAAGAAGCACAAGATCCCCGGCTCGTACGAGGGTCTGCACCGCAACATTCTCCGTGAGTCCAGCGGTAACCCGAAGGCGATCAACCTCTGGGACATCAACGCCCAGAACGGCATCCCGTCCAAGGGCCTGCTCCAGGTCATCCCGCCGACGTTCAAGGCGTACCACGTCAAGGGCACGCCGTTCGACATCTACGACCCGGTCGCCAACATCGTGGCCGCGGCCAACTACGCCGCGGACAAGTACGGCTCGATGGACAACGTCAACAGCGCCTACTGAGCCCGGCAGGGCCCGGCGCGCTGACGCGCACCACACGCAGAACGCCGGAGGGCGGCACCCCGCACAGGGGGTGCCGCCCTTCGGCGTACGCGTACGCGGTCCGCGTGGCTACTTGCGCATGACCTCCGGCTCGTGGCGGCGCAGCAGACGCGACACCGCGACACCGCAGACGACACCGATGAACAGCAGGACCGAGATATTGATGACCCACTGGCTCGCCGCGTGCTCCCACAGCGGGTCCAGGTTGGTGGGGTCGTCCGGTTCCCAGGGCGCCATCAGCGTGGAGAGGTCGAGCGTGGTGCCCGCGCCCGCGATGGCCCAGCGCGAGGGCATCAGCCAGGCGAACTGCTCCAGGCCGGGTGAGTCGTAGAGCTGGAAGAGGATGCCGGTGAAGACGACCTGGACGATCGCGAACATGACCAGCAGCGGCATCGTCTTCTCGGCGGTCTTCACCAGCGAGGAGATGACCAGGCCGAACATCATCGAGGTGAAGCCGAGCGCGATCACCACGAGGCACATCTCGACGGCCGGCGGCAGGATCAGACCCTCCGCGGGCAGCACGCGGGGCGCGAAGCCGATACCGCAGATGATCACGCCCTGGAAGGCGGTGATCACTCCGAGTGTGATGACCTTGGACATCAGATAGGCGGAGCGGGAGAGGCCGGTGGCCCGTTCCCGTTCGTAGATCACCCGTTCCTTGATCAGTTCACGTACGGAGTTGGCGGCGCCCGTGAAGCACATGCCGACCGTGAGGATCAGCATGATCGTGCCCGCGGCGCCGTTGAACCTGGCGGGCGCCTCGGGCGGGCCGAGACCGAACTTCGCCGGGATGACGACGCTGACCACACCGAGCACGGCGGGCAGGACCACCATCAGCCCCATGAAGCCCTTGTCGGACGCGATCACCGAGACATAGCGGCGAATCAGCGTCCACAGCTGCGATCCCCAGCTCTGCGGCTTCGGCGGGCGCATCTGCTGCGCCGTCGGCATGGCCACGGACTGCGCGGCGACGGCGTCGATGTCGGCCGCGTACATCTGGTAGTGCTGCGAGCCGCGCCAGCGGCCCGCCCAGTCGTAGTCGCGGTAGTTCTCGAAGGCGGAGAAGACATCGGCCCAGGTGCTGTAGCCGAAGAAGTTGAGCGCTTCCTCGGGCGGGCCGAAGTACGCCACCGAGCCGCCGGGCGCCATCACGAGCAGCTTGTCGCAGCTCGCCAGCTCGGCCACGGAGTGGGTGACGACGAGGACCGTACGGCCGTCGTCGGCGAGGCCGCGCAGCAGCTGCATGACATCGCGGTCCATGCCGGGGTCGAGGCCGGAGGTCGGCTCGTCCAGGAAGATCAGCGACGGCTTGGTGAGGAGCTCCAGGGCGACGGAGACGCGCTTGCGCTGGCCGCCGGAGAGCGAGGTGATCTTCTTGTCCTTGTGGATGTCGAGCTTCAGCTCGCCCAGGACCTCGCCGATCCTGGCCTCGCGCTCGGCCTCGGCGGTATCGCCGGGGAAGCGGAGTTTGGCGGCGTACTTGAGCGCCTTCTTCACGGTCAGTTCCTTGTGCAGGATGTCGTCCTGCGGGACCAGACCGATGCGCTGGCGCAGCTCGGCGAACTGCTTGTACAGATTCCGGTTGTCGTAGAGGACATCGCCCTGGTCGGCGGGGCGGTAGCCGGTGAGCGCCTTGAGCAGGGTGGACTTGCCGGAGCCCGAGGGGCCGATGACCGCGATCAGCGACTTCTCGGGGACGCCGAAGGAGACGTCCTTGAGGATCTGCTTGCCGCCGTCGACCGTCACCGTGAGATGACGGGCGGAGAAGGAGACCTCACCGGTGTCGACGAACTCTTCGAGGCGGTCACCGACGAGGCGGAAGGTGGAGTGACCGACGCCGACGATGTCGTTCGGGCCGAGCAGGACGGTGCCGGACTTGGCGATCGGCTGGCCGTTGACGTACGTGCCGTTGTGGGATCCGAGGTCACGGATCTGGAAGCGGCCGTCGGGCGTCGCCGTGAACTCGGCGTGCAGACGCGAGACCTGGAGGTCGGAGACGACCAGCTCGTTCTCCAGCGCACGGCCGATGCGCATGACATGGCCGAGGGAGAACTGGTGGAAGGTGGTCGGGCTGCGGTCGCCGTACGCCGACGGGGCCCCCGCGCCCCGCTGGTGCGGTACTTGACCGTGCTGCTGCGGAGGTATGTGCCCCTGCTGCGGTGCCTGTGGCTGTGCTTGCGGCTGCGCCTGGTGTGGTGCCTGTGGCTGTGCTTGCTGCTGCGGTGCCTGCGGCTGCGCCTGGTACGGGGCCTGCTGCCAGTTCTGCTGCGGCTGCTGGGGCTGCTGGTGTTGGGGCTGCTGCTGTGCCCAACCGGGTCCGCCCTGCTGCTGCGGCGCCGGCTGCCTGGGCGCCTGCTGCGCCGGGACCTGCTGCGCCGCCGTACCGGTGAGGCTCAGCCGGGGTCCGTCGGTGGCGTTGCCGAGATGGACGGCCGAGCCGGGACCGATCTCCACCCGCTGAACGCGCTGACCGTGCAGATACGTGCCGTTGGTACTGCCGTGGTCCTCGATGACCCAACCACGGCCCCCCCAGCTGATGGTGGCATGCCGCCACGAGACCCTGGCATCGTCGATCGTCAGGTCGCCCTGGGGATCACGTCCGAGGGTGTATGTCCTGGACGGGTCGAGCGTCCAGGTCCTTCCGTTCAATTCCAGTACGAGTTCCGGCACTCCATGCCCCACTTGTTGTCCCCCGGTTTCCCCCGTCGCAGGGAGTCTAGGGATGGCGAACATCGTGGGGAACTATTTCAGGCGCGCAGCCAGGTTTGAAAGCCAGGCCTTGTGCGATACCGGCACAAGCTCGTAACGGCCCGGTAAGGAGGGCGCGGGAAACAACCGCAACGGGGACAAAGCCAGCGGGACCACCGACGACGGCCATGGTGGCGGCGGGGTCCGGAGGGGCCGGCGGGCCGGCGGCACCGTTCGGTGACACGTCCGCCTTCAGCCTCCGTACGCCGTACGGCCACCGTCCGTACGCCCACTTCACGCCACCGGCACAGACCCGCGGGCGATCCCCTCCGGGCGCTGTCCGGTACGCGGGACAGACAGCGCGCACCGGCGGTCCGCCCGATACGGTGGAAGCACCATGAGCGCATCGCAGCCCCCTCGGACCGCAGACGTCCCCACCCTTCTCGTCAAGATCTTCGGGAAGGACCGCCCCGGGATCACCGCCGGGCTTTTCGACACCCTCGCCGCCTACTCCGTCGATGTGATCGACATCGAGCAGGTCGTCACCCGTGGCCGGATCGTGCTGTGCGCGCTGATCACCGCGCCGACCGCGGGCGGCAGCAGCGAGGGCGAACTGCGCGCGACCGTGCACAGCTGGACGGAATCGCTCAAGCTCCAGGCCGAGATCATCTCGGGCACCGGTGACAACCGGCCGCGCGGCAGCGGCCGTTCCCATGTCACCGTGCTCGGCAACCCGCTGACCGCGGAGTCGACGGCGGTGATAGCGGCCACCATCACCGGGACCGGCGGCAATATCGACAGGATCTTCCGGCTGGCGAAATACCCTGTCACCGCAGTGGAGTTCGCGGTGTCCGGGGTGGAGACCGAACCGCTGCGCACCGCGCTGGCCACCACCGGATCCGAGATCGGTGTCGATGTGGCCGTCGTCTCGGCCGGACTGCACCGCCGGGCCCAGCGGCTGGTGGTGATGGACGTCGACTCGACCCTGATCCAGGACGAGGTCATCGAACTCTTCGCGGCCCATGCCGGCTGCGAGGCCGAGGTCGCCGAGGTCACGACCCGGGCCATGCTCGGGGAGCTGGACTTCGAGCAGTCCCTGCACGCCCGGGTGGCGCTGCTGGCCGGGCTGGACGCGTCGGTCGTGGAGAAGGTACGGGCCGAGGTCCGGCTCACCCCCGGCGCCCGGACCCTGATCCGTACGCTCAAGCGGCTCGGCTACCAAGTCGGCGTCGTCTCCGGCGGATTCACCCAGGTCACCGACGCCCTCCAGGACCAGCTCGGGCTTGATTTCGCCGCCGCCAACACGCTGGAGATCGTGGACGGAAAGCTCACCGGACGCGTGGTGGGCGAGATAGTGGACCGCGCGGGCAAGGCCCGGCTGCTGCGCCGCTTCGCCGCCGAGGCGGGGGTACCGCTGGCGCAGACCGTCGCGATCGGCGACGGCGCGAACGATCTCGACATGCTGAACGCGGCCGGGCTCGGCGTGGCCTTCAACGCCAAGCCCGTCGTCCGCAAGGCCGCCCACACGGCGGTGAACGTGCCGTTCCTGGACGCCGTGCTCTACCTGCTGGGCATCACCCGGGAAGAGGTCGAGGCGGCGGACGGCGAGGGCGGCTAGGTCCTGTCCGGTCGATCTTCGCGGATCAGACCGCGGCAGTCTGGTGCAGGGGGTACCCCCGTGCCGTTCAGGCCACGGGGGAGCATCGCAAGGCGGAGGATCGCCCGTGTACTGGACGTACTCGGGCGACTCCGACAACGCGGCGAGGCGCGGTGCCAGACGCCGTGGGCCCGCGAAGATCGACCGGACAGGACCTAGACGCGGGAAGGCCCCGGCACGCGGGCCGGGGCCTTCTTCCGTGCTCGCGGGCCTGCTCCCGGCCGCCGCCGGGCTACCGGCCGTCGGCCCGGTCACTCGTGCGGGCTCCAGAAATCGACCAGCTTTCCCACGCCGTGCTCCACCGACTTCCAGCTGCCGTCGAAGACGATCACGGCGAAGGCCGCGGTCGGGAATCCGGTCCTGGTCATCCGGCCGATGGTGTCGCCCTCCCCCGCGCCCGAGAGCGCGTCGGCCAGGGAGTGCATACCCGGGTTGTGACCGACGAGTAGCAGATCGTTCACCTCGTCGGGCGTCTCGTTCAGCAGCGCGAGAAGATCACCGAGGGTGGCATCGTAGAGCCGCTGCTCATAGCTGGTCCTGGGACGCTGGGGCAGCTCCTGCACGGCCAGCTTCCAGGTCTCGCGCGTCCTGAGCGAGGTCGAGCAGAGAGCCAGGTCGACGGGGATCCCCGTCCCGGCCAGCCGACGGCCGGCCACGGAGGCATCCGCGCGGCCGCGATCAGCGAGCGGCCGTTCGTGGTCGGACACGTCCGGCCAGTCGGCCTTCGCGTGCCGGAGTAGGACGATCCTGCGGGCTGTATCGACGCTCATGCATCCCAGCTTCGCATGAAACGCGCCATAGGGCGCAGGGTGTTGACGCACGGCCCCGGCACGGGTGAACGCGCCCGGCGGCCGTCCCGTACTACCGGCCCAAGGTCAGATGGATGTGCTCCAGAATCCGCCCCACCGTGGGGTCGTCCGTCGCTGCATGCGCCTGTCCAGGATCCGCC
Organism: Streptomyces scopuliridis; assembly: GCF_042790125.1. Lineage (GTDB taxonomy): Bacteria > Actinomycetota > Actinomycetes > Streptomycetales > Streptomycetaceae > Streptomyces > Streptomyces scopuliridis_A. Next base: position 53,660 of record NZ_JBHTZS010000038.1, on the reverse strand, counting down.
ATCAGCAGGAATAGCACGACGAAGGCGACCGCGGGCAGCGCCACGGACCACCACGGCAGCCGGATCTCGACGCTGTCGGAGGAGACGGACGGGTGGAACCGGGAGCGGGTTCGGGCCGGCATGGCCGCCTCCGTGGGTCTGCGGTTGTCGAGGTACCTCAAACCTACGGATCATGGCCCCCGGTGCCCATCCGGTGACCCACCCACTGGACCCTGACCCTGGCCCCCTAGGGGACGGTGGTGCTAGCCCCACCCCCCCATTTTTTGAGGGCTCGGTTCGCCTCCGGGCGCTTCATGCCACTGTCGACGGTCGACCGTGCTCGATTCCCTCGTCCCTCGGGAACCTCCGCGCGCTCTCCCTTTCGACAGCGGCGCGCCCTTCGGCTCTCTCGCCACCGGAAAGACGGCACCCGGAACGTCAGGGGCGCCCCCGGCACACTACGGACTGGCGATGGAGGCGATCACGCCGATGACCACCATGATGCCGATGATCGTGCCGAAGACGAGGAGCAGCTTCCGCTGGCCGTTCTGGGGGTTCGGGTCAAGGACTGGCATGAGGTCAGTCTCGCATCCGCGCCTCGTCCTCTATCGTCCGGTCCCTGCCCGCCACGACACCCGCCACCATCTGCGGCAGCAGGAACGTCGCCATCAGCGCGATCGGCAGCTCCGGGCCGCCGGTGTGCTGGTACAGGACGCCCACCAGCAGCGGGCCCGGGATCGAGATCAGGTAGCCGGTGCTCTGGGCGAAGGCGGAGAGGCGTACGACGCCCGTACCCGTCCTGGAGCGCATACCGATCATGGTGAGGGCGAGCGGGAAGGAGCAGTTCGAGATGCCCAGCAGTACGGCCCAGAGCCAGGCGCCCTCGGCCGGGGCGAAGTACAGACCCGCGTAGGCACTGAGTCCGCAGAGCCCCAGGGCGACGACGATCGGGCCCTGGTTCTTCATCCGCGCGGCCGTCCGGGGGATCACGAAGGCCAGCGGCACCCCCATCACCATGGTCACGGCGAGCAGCAGCCCTGCCGTGTCCGCCGGGATCCCCGCGTCGCGGAAGATCTGCGGCATCCAGCCCATGGTGATGTACGCGCCGGTGGCCTGGAGGCCGAAGAAGCAAGCGAGCGCCCAGGCGGTACGGCTGCGCCCGAGCCTCAGCCCCGGAGCCGGGGCGGCGGCGCGGGCCGGGACCGTGGCCGGATCCGCCCCCGGGGCCGCGTGCGGCGGTGAGGGCGGCGCCGAGGCGGCGCCGCGATCCCGTACCAGACCCAGCCAGGGCACGACCGCGAGGGCGGCGAGCACGGCCCACACCCCGAGCCCGGTCCGCCAACTGCCACCCAGCGCCTCGGTCATGGGCACGGTCACGGCCGCCGCGGTGGCGGTGCCGAGCGCCAGGGCCATCGAGTACAGCCCGGTCATCGTGCCGACGCGGTCGGGGAAGTACCGCTTGACGATCACCGGCATCAGCACATTGCTGACCGCGATCCCCATGAGCGCGACCGCGCTCGCGGCCAGGAAGCCGGCCGTGCCGCCCGCGAAGGGGCGGATGAGCAGCCCGGCCGTGATCGCCACCATGCCCGCGCAGACGACCGCGCCGGGACCGAAGCGCCGGGCCAGCCGGGGCGCCGCGAAGCCGAACAGGGCGAAGCAGAATGGTGGTACGGAGGTCAGGACCCCCGCGACGCTGCCGCTCACGTGCAGCCCGTCCCGCACCTCTTCGAGCAGCGCGCCGAGGCTGGTGATGGCGGGGCGGAGATTGAGGGCGGCGAGCACGAGTCCGACGACGAGCAGCCGGGGGAGCCAGACGCCGGGCCGCGGACCCGGTGAATCGGCGGACGCGGACGCGGACGGCGCCCGGCTCAGGGATTTCGCGGGCGCCGGCGCCCCGGAGGGCGCTGGCGGGGACGGTCGTATCTGCTGTATCTGTGTCTGCGGCTCGTCGGACATGGAGCCATCATAGAATCATAGGATGATTGATTGTCCACAGACGAGGAGAACCATGCCGCTGAACTCCCCCCGCCGCTCCGCGCTCTCCGACCAGGTGATCACCGAGCTGCGGAATCAGATCACCTCGGGCGAATGGCCGGTGGGCTCACGCATCCCCACCGAACCCGAGCTGGTCGAGCTGCTCGGCGTGGCCCGTAACACCGTCCGCGAGGCGGTGCGCGCGCTCGCCCACAACGGGCTGCTGGACATCCGGCAGGGCTCGGGGACGTATGTCGTCGCGACCAGCGAGCTGGCGGGGGTGATGCACCGCAGGTTCGCGACCGCCGATCCCCGGCATGTCGTCGAGCTGCGTTCCACGCTGGAGTCGTCGGCCGCGCGGATGGCGGCGGAGCGCCGTACGGAGCGTGATCTGCGGCAGCTGGACACGCTGCTCGCCCGCCGCGAGGAGGCCTGGGCCTCGGGCGACGCCGAGGTGTTCGTGATGGCCGACGCGAGCCTGCACATGGCGGTCGTCGCGGCCTCGCACAACGATGTGCTGACCGCGGTCTACGCGGATCTGGGCCATCTGCTGCGCGACCAGCTCCGCGACAACGTGGGGCGGGAGCTGCGGCCCGAGAACCATATGGACCACGCGCGGCTGGTGGCGGCGATCCGGGCGGGCGATGTGGAGACGGCGGGGACCGAGGCCGCGAGCCATGGACTCGGCTGCCTGGGGGACCGGGTCTGAGCCACGCCCGGACGCGAGCCGCTCAGGGCCTCTCAGCGCCGTTCAGGGCCGCTCATGGGTGACCCACACCTCGCGTATCTCCTTCCAGCACCGGTCCGTCAGCTCGGCGTATCCGGCCGGCCCGACATCCACGGGCGCGCTGTCGGCGTCGATGTCCCACCAGCGCGCGCACTCCACATGCAGCCGGATGCGGTCGGTCTGCGGATACGGGTTGTGGCAGGACGCGGTGGCGCGCGAGCCCACTATGGCCGTACGGCAGGAGGCGTGGAAGCGGTCGTCCGGGTCGCCGCGGCTCGCGGCGGCTCCGGCGCTCGGCACGCCCGTCAGGGAGACCGCGAGCCCCGTCGTGAGCAGAGCGGCTGTTGTGAGCGCCGACGTACGGCGACGCAGCGGGCGCATACGCACACACCTCCACCCCCACGACGACCGGATGACCCCGGTTCGCTCAGTGTGCGGTGCGTCGCCGCTCTTTTCGACTCGAACGCGTCGACTCGAACGCGTGACAGGCCGGCGCTTCCCGGGACCCCTCACGCACGGAAGCCGCGCCCCGTCTCCTGGACGGCGGCGCGGCTTCCGGCCCACGCGTACGAGTGGGGTACGCGTACGGGCGTCAGGCGCCCATCATGTGCACGCCGCCGTCGACATGGACGATCTCGCCCGTGGTCTTCGGGAAGAAGTCCGACAGCAGGCCCACGATCCCGCGGCCGGCCGGCTCCGGGTCGGTGAGGTCCCAGCCGATCGGGGCGCGGTGGTTCCACACGTCCGCGAGCTCCTCGAAGCCCGGAATGGACTTCGCGGCCATCGACTTGAGCGGACCGGCCGAGATCAGGTTGCAGCGGACGTTCCGCGCGCCCAGATCACGGGCGAGATAGCGGTTGGTGGATTCGAGCGCCGCCTTGGCGACACCCATCCAGTCGTACTTGGGCCAGGCCACCTGCGCGTCGAAGGTCAGCCCGACGACCGAGCCGCCGCGCCCCATCAGCGGCAGACAGGCCGTCGTCAGCGACTTGAGCGAGTACGCGGAGACATGCACCGCGGTGCCGACGTCCTCCCACGTGCCCTCAAGGAAGTTGAAGGCGCCCTGCGGACCGAAGGCGATCGAGTGCACGATGCCGTCGAGACCGGCACCGCTCTCGCCCTGGATCTCACGGATCCGGTCGGCCAGCCCGTCCAGGTGCTCCTGGTTGGTGACGTCCAGCTCGATGACCGGGGCGGGCTTGGGCAGCCGCTTGGCGATGCGCTCGACGAGCGTGAGCCGGCCGAAGCCGGTGAGGATGACCTCCGCGCCCTCCTCCTGCGCCACCTTGGCGGCGTGGAAGGCGATCGAGGACTCGGTGAGTACACCCGTGACGAGAATGCGCTTGCCGGCGAGGATTCCACTCATGTGATCAGTGACCCATGCCCAATCCGCCGTCAACGGGAATGACGGCTCCAGTGATGTACGAGGCGTCGTCGGAGGCGAGGAACCGCACCGTCGCGGCGATCTCCTCCGGCTGCGCGTAGCGGCCGAGCGGTACCTGCGAGACGATGCCCGCGCGCTGCTCGTCGGTGAGCACCTTCGTCATGTCGGTGTCGACGAAACCGGGCGCGACGACATTGAAGGTGATGTTCCGCGAGCCCAGTTCGCGGGCGAGGGAGCGGGCGAACCCGACCAGACCGGCCTTGGAGGCCGCGTAGTTGGCCTGGCCCGCCGAGCCGAGCAGCCCGACCACCGAGGAGATCAGGACGACCCGGCCCTTCTTGGCGCGCAGCATGGCGCGGTTGGCACGCTTGACGACCCGGAAGGTGCCGGTGAGGTTGGTGTCGAGCACCGAGGCGAAGTCCTCCTCGGACATCCGCATCAGCAACTGGTCCTTGGTGATACCGGCGTTGGCCACCAGCACCTCCACGGGACCGTGCTTCTCCTCGATCTCCTTGTAGGCCTGCTCCACCTGCTCGCTGTCGGTGATGTCGCAGCGGACCGCCAGGCAGCCCAGCTCCGTCAGGGCCTGCGGCGGCTCGCCGGACCGGTATGTGATGGCGACCTTGTCACCGTTGTCGGCGAAGGCGCGGGCGATGGCGAGGCCGATGCCCCGGTTTCCTCCGGTAACGAGAACCGAGCGGCTCAACGGATCAGCCTTTCCCTAGCGGTCTTCCAGCTGTCTGGTACATCGAAAACCTATCGGTACCGTGCCCGTCGCGGAGAATCGACCCCTGACAGCGCCTCGGTGAGGACCCTGTGGGATCCCTACAGAAAGTGGTGGGCAAGGGGCCGCCGACGCGACATGATCAGGTCGACCAGTCTCGACGACAGGAGACATCAGTGCCTCATTCCATCGACGAAGCCTTCACGGCACTGCCGCTGCGGGCGCTCGCCGACGCCGCGCTCGCCAGGGCGCGGGCGCTCGGCGCCGACCATGCCGACTTCCGCTTCGAGCGGGTGCGCGGCGCGGCCCTGCGGCTGCGGGACGGCAAGCCCGCCGGCTCGTCGGACACCACGGATCTCGGCTACGCGGTCCGGGTGGTGCACGGGGGCGCCTGGGGTTTCGCGTCCGGGGTCGATCTCTCCATGGACGCGGCGGCGCGGGTCGCGGGACAGGCCGTGGCGATGGCCAGACTGTCCGCGAAGGTGATCTCCGCCGCAGGTTCCGATGAGCGCGTGGAGCTGGCCGAGGAGCCGGTGCACGCCGAGAAGACATGGGTGTCGGCGTACGAGATCGACCCGTTCGAGGTACCCGACGAGGAGAAGACCGGGCTCCTGGCGGAGTGGAGCGGGCGGCTGCTGCGGGCCGAGGGCGTCGCGCATGTGGACGCCTCGCTGCTCACCGTCCACGAGAACAAGTTCTACGCGGACACGGCGGGCACGGTCACCACGCAGCAGCGGGTCAGGCTCCATCCGCAGCTCACCGCCGTGGCGGTCGACAGCGAGAGCGGCGAGTTCGACTCGATGCGCACGATCGCCCCGCCGGTCGGCCGGGGCTGGGAGTACCTCACCGGGACCGGCTGGGACTGGGACGCCGAGCTGGAGCGCATCCCGGGGCTGCTCGCCGAGAAGATGCGCGCGCCGAGTGTCGAGGCGGGCACGTACGACCTGGTCGTCGACCCGTCCAATCTGTGGCTGACGATCCACGAGTCGATCGGCCACGCCACCGAACTGGACCGCGCGCTGGGGTACGAGGCGGCGTACGCCGGGACCTCGTTCGCCACGTTCGACCAGCTGGGGAAGCTGGCGTACGGCTCCTCGGTGATGAATGTGACGGGCGACAGGACCGCCGAGCACGGTCTCGCCACCATCGGCTACGACGACGAGGGCGTCGAGGCGCAGTCGTGGGACCTGGTCAAGGACGGCACGCTCGTCGGCTACCAGCTGGACCGCAGGATCGCGAAGCTCACCGGCCTCGGCCGCTCCAACGGCTGCGCGTACGCGGACTCGCCGGGCCATGTGCCCGTACAGCGCATGGCGAATGTGTCGCTGCGGCCGGATCCGGGCGGGCTGAGCACGGAGGATCTGATCGGCGGGGTGGAGCGCGGGATCTATGTGGTCGGCGACCGGTCGTGGTCGATCGACATGCAGCGCTACAACTTCCAGTTCACCGGACAGCGGTTCTTCCGTATCGAGAACGGCAAGCTCGCGGGGCAGCTGCGCGATGTCGCGTACCAGGCGACGACCACGGACTTCTGGGGCTCGATGGAGGCGGTCGGCGGACCGCAGACGTATGTGCTGGGCGGCGCCTTCAACTGCGGCAAGGCCCAGCCCGGGCAGGTGGCGGCGGTCTCCCACGGCTGCCCCTCCGCCCTGTTCCGCGGCGTCAACATTCTGAACACCACGCAGGAGGCCGGACGATGACCACCAGCTCTGTCAGCAAGCCGCACGAGATCGTCGAGCGCGCCCTCGAACTGTCCACCGCCGACGGCTGCGTGGTCATCGCCGACGAGCAGTCCTCCGCCAATCTGCGCTGGGCGGGCAACGCGCTGACGACCAACGGGGTCACCCGCGGCAGGACGCTGACCGTCATCGCGACCGTCGACGGCTCGCAGGGCACCGCCTCCGGTGTCGTCACGCGCTCCGCCGTCACCGCCGGCGATCTTGAGCCGCTCGTCCGGGCCGCCGAGGCCGCCGCGCGTGCGGCCGGGCCCGCCGAGGACGCCCAGCCGCTGGTCGGCAAGGGTCAGGTGTCCGGGGACTTCACCGACGCGCCCGCCGAGACCACCTCCGCCGTCTTCGCGGACTTCGCGCCCGCGCTCGGTGAGTCGTTCGCTCAGGCCAGGGCCGGCGGACGCGAGCTGTACGGGTTCGCCAACCACGAGCTGACCTCGACATATCTCGGTACGTCCACGGGTGTGCGGCTGCGCCACGACCAGCCGAGCGGCACGCTGGAGCTGAACGCCAAGTCGCCCGACCGCACCCGTTCGGCCTGGGCCGGCCGGTCCACCCGGGACTTCAAGGATGTGGACCCGGCCTCCCTCGACGCCGAGCTGGCGCGGCGGCTGGCCTGGGCCGAGCGGAAGATCGAGCTGCCCGCCGGCCGGTACGAGACGCTGCTGCCGCCGACCGCCGTGGCCGATCTGCTGATCTACCAGCTGTGGTCCTCGACCGCCCGGGACGCGGCGGAGGGCCGTACGGTCTTCTCCCGCCCCGGCGGCGGCACCCGCGTCGGCGAGAAGCTGTCCGAGCTGCCGCTGACCCTGCGCAGCGACCCGCACGAGCCGGGCCTGGAGTCCGCGCCGTTCGTGATCGCGCACTCCTCCGGGGACGACGCCTCCGTCTTCGACAACGGCCTGGCGCTCTCGGCGACGGACTGGGTACGGGACGGCGAGCTGGCGCATCTGATCACCACCCGGCACAGCGCCGGGCTGACCGGACTGCCGGTCGCGCCCGGCATCGGGAATCTGGTCCTGGACGGCGGGGGCGAGCGCTCGCTGGAGGAGATGGTCGCCGGCACCGAGCGCGGGCTGCTGCTGACCTGCCTGTGGTACATCCGCGAGGTCGATCCGGCGACGCTGCTGCTCACCGGGCTGACCAGGGACGGCGTCTATCTCGTCGAGAACGGCGAGGTCGTCGGCGAGGTGAACAACTTCCGGTTCAACGAGTCGCCGGTCGATCTGCTGTCGCGGGCCTCGGAGGCCGGGCGTACGGAGAAGACGCTGCCGCGCGAGTGGGGCGACTGGTTCACCCGGGCCGCGATGCCCGCCCTGCGTATCCCGGATTTCAATATGAGCTCGGTCAGCCGGGGTGTATGACCCCCATAGACTGGCCGGTAGTACAGCCCCCGGTAGTACAACCCAGTGAACTGTTCGAGGAGAGAAACGACCGTGACGGACACGACGGACATCGTCGACGAGCTGAAGTGGCGCGGGCTGTTCGCCCAGTCCACTGACGAGGACGCTTTGCGCAAGGCGCTCGCGGACGGTCCCGTCACGTTCTATTGCGGTTTCGATCCCACGGCGCCCAGTCTGCATGTCGGACACCTCGTGCAGGTGCTGACCGTACGCAGGCTCCAGCGGGCGGGGCACCGGCCGCTGGCGCTGGTGGGCGGGGCCACCGGTCAGATCGGTGATCCCCGGCCGACCGCCGAGCGGACGCTGAACGACCCGGAGACGGTCGCCGGCTGGGTGCGACGGCTGCGGTCCCAGATCGAGCCGTTCCTGGACTTCGAGGGTCCGAACGCCGCGACCATGGTCAACAACCTGGACTGGACCGCGTCGCTGTCCGCGATCGAGTTCCTGCGGGACGTCGGCAAGCACTTCCGGGTGAACAAGATGCTCACCAAGGACTCCATCGCCCGCCGGCTGGAGTCCGACGAGGGCATCAGCTACACCGAGTTCAGCTACCAGCTGCTCCAGAGCATGGACTTCCTGGAGCTGTACCGCCGCTACGGCTGCGTCCTCCAGCAGGGCGGCAGCGACCAGTGGGGCAATCTCACCGCCGGTCTCGATCTGATCCACCGGCTGGAGCCGGGCGCCACCGTGCACGCGCTGGCGACGCCGCTGATGACGAAGGCGGACGGGACCAAGTTCGGCAAGACCGAGGGCGGGGCGGTCTGGCTCGACCCCGAGATGACCACGCCGTACGCCTTCTACCAGTTCTGGCTGAATGTGGACGACCGTGACATCTCCGCGTACAGCCGCATCCTCAGCTTCAGGAGCCAGGCGGAGCTGGAGGAGCTGGAGCGGGCGACCGCGGAGCGTCCGCAGGCCCGCGCGGCCCAGCGGGCGCTGGCCGAGGAGCTGACGACGCTCGTCCACGGCGCCGACCAGTGCGCCGCGGTCGTCGCGGCGTCCCGCGCGCTGTTCGGCCAGGGTGAGCTGGCGGAACTCGACGAGGCCACGCTGAGCGCGGCGCTCTCCGAGCTGCCGCGTGCCGAGGTCCCCGAGCCGGCGTCGGTGGTCGATCTCTTCGCCGAGACGGGTCTGGCGCCGAGCAAGTCGGCGGCTCGCCGTACGGTCAAGGAGGGCGGGGCGTACGTGAACAACGTCAAGGTCTCCGACGCGGACGTGGTACCGGACCGTTCGGAGCTGCTGCACGGCCGCTGGCTGGTGCTGCGCAGGGGCAAGCGGAACCTGGCCGCGGTGGAGGTCACCACCTCCGGCTGACACTCCGGACCCGTACGGCTCGGTACGGCACGCACGGCTGCGGCCGGGCAGCGCGCATGCGTTGCCCGGCCGTAACCGTCCCGCCCTGTCCGGGCCCGCGCCCGGTTCAGGCTCTCTGCTTGCTGCCCCGCTTGTTGCCGCGGTACGCGTTCCAGAGCATGTTGCCGACGTAGACGATCACGATGGCCCCGATCAGCTGGAGCAGATGGCGGGTCCAGTCCACGCCCCTGGTCTCCGCGACACCGATCCAGCCCGCGACGGCGTTGCCGAGAAAGCTGCCCAGCATGCCGCACAGGATCGTCAGCCACAGGGGGATGTGCTGCTTGCCCGGGATGATGGCCCGGGCGAGCAGGCCGAGCACCAGACCCACGATGATGACCCACAACCAGCTCATGGTCGCCTCCTCACGCGGCGCGATCCGCTCGTGATCGCCAGTCTGCGGCGTTGCGCCATTCGGCGCATGTCGGACACAGCCGTACGTGGCGGGACGCGGGGGACATCGGCCAGGATGGGAGTGCCCCGCTCTCGTGGGCGCCCGGGGCCCGGCGTACCGTTGTGGGGGTCCGGTCCGGGGAGAGTCCGGCACAGAATCGGGTGGTGGGAACGTGGTGCGGAAGCGGGGCGGCACGGAGGTCTTCCGGATCACGGGGGCCCGGCAGGGACTCGCCGAGGATGTGCGCGGCCGGCAGCGCCGGTATGTGATCTCGATGTCCGTACGGACACTCGCGGTGATCGCGACCGTGGCCCTGTGGAACGTGCAACGGCCGGTCGCGATCGTGACGCTCGTCCTGGGGGTGCTGCTGCCGTACGTGGCCGTGGTGATCGCCAACGGCGGCCGGGAGAACGCGACTTCACTGCCCTCGACCCATCTCGCCCCGCCGGCCCGTACAATGATCGCGCCCCCTACGGAGCCTGTCGTGGCGGAAACCGGCGCCACCGCGGCCGAGGGCGACCGGCCAAGCGGTCCGTGACGCTCCGCAAGGCTCAAGAAAAGCTCAGATCAATCGTGAAGTTCCGGTGCACGGCACCCCGTTGCCCGTGACATACTTTGAGTGCGCTCCGCATCCCCCGTCGGAGCGACGGACCGACGCCGGGCAGCTCCCCCCGTGGCTGCCCGGCGTCGCCATTTCCGGATTTCCGGTGACGGAATGTGTCTTAGGGTGGTCAGGTGAACTTCCCCGGCTTTCCCGGCTCTCCGGAGGGCTCCGGCGACGCGGCCCCGATCTGTTCTGCCAAGGGGTGCCGCGCACCCGCCGTCTGGGTCCTCGCCTGGAACAACCCCAAGCTGCATACGCCCGAGCGCCGCAAGACCTGGCTGGCCTGCGACGAACACCGCGAGCATCTCTCCTCGTTCCTGGGGATGCGCGGCTTTCTGAAGGACGTGGTGGAGCTGGCCGAGTGGGAGCGGAACTCAGCCGCCGATAGCTGACATCGGCCGGTCGGGCTGGAGGAACGCCGCCGGATCGTCCAGCCCGGAACCGGCCTTCTTGCCCCACATCGCCGTCTTCCAGAGCCCGGCGATCTCCTCGTCGGACGCGTCGGAACGCAGCGCGCCCCGCAGATCCGTCTCCTCCTGGGCGAACAGGCAGGTACGCACCTGTCCGTCGGCGGTCAGCCGTGTCCGGTCGCAGGACTGGCAGAACGGGCGGGTGACGGACGCGATCACGCCCACGCGGTGCGGACCGCCGTCGACGATCCAGCGCTCGGCGGGCGCCGAGCCCCGTACGGACTCGCCCTCCTCCGTCAGCTCGAAGCGCGTACGCAGCGAGTCGAGGATGTCACCGGCCGTTATCATGCCGTCGCGCTTCCAGCCGTGCTGGGCGTCGAGGGGCATCTGCTCGATGAAGCGCAGCTCGTAGCCGTGCTCCACGGCCCAGGCCAGCAGATCGGGGGCCTCGTCGCCGTTGAGCCCCGGCATCAGGACGGTGTTGACCTTGACCGGGACCAGCCCGGCGTCATGGGCCGCGCGCAGACCGTCCAGCACGTCCCGGTGGCGGTCGCGGCGGGTGAGGGTCTTGAAGACATCGGGGCGCAGCGTGTCGAGCGAGACATTGACCCGGTCGAGACCGGCCTCCCGCAGCGCGGCGGCCGTCCGCTTGAGCCCGATGCCGTTGGTGGTCAGCGACATCCGCGGGCGCCGCTCCAGGGCCGCGCACCGCTCCACGATCCCGACGAGACCGGGCCTGAGCAGCGGCTCACCGCCGGTGAAGCGGACTTCCGTGATCCCCAGCCGCGTCACGGCGACATGGATCAGCCGGACGATCTCGTCGTCGCTGAGCAGATCCGATTTGGTGAGCCACTGGAGCCCCTCTTCGGGCATGCAGTACGTACACCTGAGATTGCACCGGTCCGTGAGCGAGACGCGCAGGTCGGTGGCGACACGACCGAAGGTGTCGATGAGCACGGGGCCCCTCCCTGAACGGATCCGACTCGACCGACCCTACGTCAGCCGACTGACATCAACAGGGCCCGCATGTCACGAGGAGCGGCATGGCCGCATCGTAGGACTCTACGATGCGGCCATGGATCTGTATACCGTCTACAGAATTCAGTGCTCTTCCAGGGTGCGGCGCGATCCCCGGACTCAGTGCGCTCCCGTACCGGTGAGGGACTTGACCTCCAGCTCGGCGTACTTGCCCTTGTCCGGCTCCTCCTTCGACAGCACGGTGCCCAGCCAGCCCAGCAGGAAGCCCAGCGGGATCGAGATCAGCCCCGGGTTCTCCAGCGGGAAGAAGTGGAAGTCCACGCCCGGGAACATCGAGGTCGGCTTGCCCGAGACGACCGGCGAGAAGAGCACCAGCAGCACGGACGAGGCCAGACCGCCGTAGATCGACCACAGGGCGCCCTGGGTGGTGAACCGCTTCCAGAACAGGCTGTAGAGAATCGTCGGCAGATTGGCCGAGGCGGCGACGGCGAAGGCGAGCGCGACCAGTCCGGCCACGTTCAGATCGCGGGCGAGGGCGCCGAGCGCGATCGAGACGATACCGATGGCGACGGTCGCCCAGCGGGCCGCGCGGACCTCCTCCTTGTCGGTCGCCTCTCCCTTGCGGATGACATTGGCGTAGATGTCGTGCGCGAACGACGACGAGGACGCCAGGGTCAGCCCCGCGACCACCGCGAGGATGGTGGCGAACGCGACCGCGGAGATCACGGCGAGCAGGATCGCGCCCCCGGTCGAGTCGGCTCCGCCGCCGATCTCCAGGGCGGCCAGCGGCGCCGCCGTATTGCCCGCCTTGTTGGAGGCGATGATGTCACCGGGCTTGAGCAGGGCGGCGGCGCCGAAGCCGAGCACGATGGTCATCAGATAGAAGGCGCCGATGATGCCGATGGCCCAGATGACCGACTTGCGGGCGGCCTGGGCGGTCGGCACGGTGTAGAAGCGGATCAGGATGTGCGGCAGCCCCGCCGTACCGAGCACGAGCGCGATGCCCAGCGAGATGAAGTCCAGCTTCGAGGTCGCGGTGGCGCCGTACTTGAGTCCCGGCTCCAGGAAGGCCGCGCCCTTGCCGCTGTTGCTCGCGGCCGTGCCCAGCAGGTCGGAGAGGTTGAAGCCGAACTTCCACAGGATCAGGAAGGTGATCAGCAGGGTGCCCGCGATGAGCAGGACCGCCTTCACCATCTGGACCCAGGTGGTCCCCTTCATCCCGCCGATCGTGACGTACACGATCATCAGTACGCCGACGAGCGCGACGATGGCGATCTTGCCCCCGTCGCTGGTGATCCCGAGCAGCAGCGAGACCAGCACGCCCGCGCCGGCCATCTGCGCCAGCAGATAGAAGATCGAGACCACGATCGTGGAGGTGCCCGCCGCGGTACGGACCGGACGCTGGCGCATGCGGTACGCGAGGACGTCGCCCATCGTGTACCGGCCGGAGTTGCGCAGCGGCTCGGCGACCAGCAGCAGGGCGACCAGCCAGGCGACGAGGAAGCCGATGGAGTAGAGGAAGCCGTCGTATCCGAAGAGGGCGATGGCTCCCGCGATGCCGAGGAAGGACGCGGCGGACATGTAGTCGCCGGAGACGGCGAGGCCGTTCTGGAAGCCGGTGAACTGCCTGCCGCCTGCGTAGAAGTCGGAGGCGTTCTTGGTCTGGCGGCCGGCCCAGACGGTGATGATCAGGGTCGCCACCACGAAGAGCCCGAAGAGCGTGATGATCAGCGGCCGGTGCTCACTGGCGTCCGCGGCCGCGGCGAGCTGGATCGAGTGGTTCATGCGTCCGCCTCCAGACGGGACTTGATGACGTCCGCCTTCGGGTCGAGCTTGCGGGAGGCGTGCCGCGCGTAGAACCAGGCGATGAGGAACGTGGTCGCGAACTGGGCGAGGCCCAGGACGAGCGCGACATTGATGTTGCCGAAGACCTTGGTGCCCATGAAGCCGCCGGCGTAGTTGGACAGCAGGACGTACAGCAGGTACCAGGCGATGAACGCGATGGTCAGCGGGAAGGCGAAGGAGCGGTACGTACGGCGCAGTTCGCCGAATTCCGCGCTCTCCTGCACCTCGGCGAACTGGGCCGTCGTGGGCTGCGCCGTCGTGGACCGGTCCGGCGTTGACTGGGCGGTGCTGGTGTCCGTACCGCCCTTGGGCGGCGGTGCATCGGAAGCCACGGAATCTCCTCGTGACGCGGGTGCGGTGGGGTGGGGCATCTGGGAAACCTCACGGGGGGTGCGGATGTGCTGGTCCCCCTGACAACGGCACGGAGGGCGTGGCGACGCGGTTCAACACCGGCCTTTTTCTTCCAGTTTCTTCCAAAAATGATTCGGGAAGTGATTGAAGACCGGGGATGATCAGCGATAACTTCACTGGTCATGTACCCGTCCACGCGCACGCCTGCGCGGGGACGGTTCTTTCACGGATGATGTGGAGAACCCATGGCTCATCTGGGATCCAGACGGCGGCGCGCGCTCGCACTGCCCGCAGGTCTGGCGCTCACCGTCTCGCTCGGCTTCCTGCCGACCGGTACGGCCACGGCCGCGACGGCGGCGGGCAGCGTCCCCGCCGCCGCGGTCGCGACGGACGGCCCGAAGCTGTCGTACGTCGTCAACACCCGCGGTGGACGTGCCACCGTCTCGTCGGTCAAGAAGGCGATAGCCGAGGCCGGCGGCACGGTCGTGACCTCCTATGACCAGATAGGCGTCATAGTCGTCACCTCGCAGAACCCCGAGTTCGCGAAGACCGTCCGCAAGGCCAAGGGCGTCGACTCGGCCGGTGCCACCCGCACCGCGCCCATGTCCGCGCAGTCCACGACGGACATGGGCGCCCCGAAGGTGCTGTCCGCCGAGGAGGTCGCCGCCGCCACCGCGAAGGCGAAGGCGAACAAGGCCGCCGACCAGGACCCGCTGGAGCCGTTGCAGTGGGACCTGCCCGCCATCAAGGCGGACAAGGCGCACGAGAAGACGCTCGGCAGCAGGAACGTCACTGTCGCCGTCATCGACACGGGTGTCGACGACACCCACCCGGACATAGCGCCGAACTTCGACCGCGCGGCCTCCGTCAACTGTGTCGGCGGCAAGCCGGACACGACCGAGGGCGCCTGGCGGCCGGGCACGGGCGAGAGCCCGCACGGCACGCATGTCGCCGGTGAGATAGCCGCGGCCAAGAACGGCATCGGTGTCACCGGTGTCGCGCCGGGCGTGAAGGTCTCCGGCATCAAGGTGTCCACGCCGGCCGGGTTCTTCTACACCGAGGCCGTCGTCTGCGGCTTCGTGTGGGCCGCCGAGCACGGCGTCGACGTGACGAACAACAGCTATTACACCGACCCGTGGTACTTCAACTGCAAGAACGACCCCGACCAGAAGGCTCTGGTCGAGGCGGTCTCGCGGGCCACGCGGTACGCGGAGAAGAAGGGCGCGGTCAACGTCGCCGCGGCGGGCAACGAGAACTACGATCTCGCGTCCGACTCGATCACCGACCCGTCCAGCCCGAACGACACCACTCCGGGCGACCGGGTCATCGACCCGTCCGAGTGCCTCGACATCCCCACCCAGCTGCCGGGTGTGGTGACCGTCGCGTCCACCGGCGCCAAGGGGCTGAAGTCCTCGTTCTCCAACTACGGTCTCGGTGTCATCGACATCGCGGCCCCGGGCGGCGACTCCACGCGCTACCAGACCCCGGCCCCGCCGGCGGTCAGCGGCCTGATCCTCGGCCCGCTGCCGGGCGGCAACTACGGCTACATGGCCGGTACGTCGATGGCCTCCCCGCATGTCGCGGGCGTCGCGGCGCTGCTGAAGTCGACCCACCCGCACGCCTCGCCGCAGGCGATCAAGGCGCTGCTGTCGGTCCAGGCCGATGACACCGCCTGCCCGGCGCCGTACGACATCGACGGTGACGGAGAGGTCGACGCCGTCTGCGAGGGCGGCGAGCGCTACAACAGCTTCTACGGGGCGGGCGTTGTCGACGCCCTGGCGGCTGTACGCAAGTAAGCACCCGGGTGCCTGAGCACCGACCGCTGTACCGAGCGCGGGCCGTCCTCCGGGGCGGCCCGCGTTCGCATGCCGGCACCGTACGATCCTGTGCACCGGCCGGCGTGCGGGAAGGTACTGGCCCGCCGGCTCACGCCCCCGGCCGGATCCAGTTCGTCCGCGATCGACGCGATCAGACCCCCGCCGCCTTCAGCAGCGCGCCCGCCGCGTACGTGACCCCCATCGCCAGCGCTCCCCCGCCCATGTTCCGCAGCAGCGCCGGTCCCACCGACGCCGCGCCCAGTCTCGCGCTCCACCAGCCGGTCAGCGCCAGCGCGGCCAGTACGGAGACGACCGTCACCAACAGCCGCAGGGACGGCGGCGAGAGCACCATCGCCAGCAGCGGGAGCAGCGCGCCCACGGTGAAGGCGAGGAAGCTGGCGCCCGCCGCGTGCCAGGGGTTGGTCAATGCGTCGGGGTCGATGCCCAGTTCCACGTTCGCGTGGGCGCGCAGGGCGTCGCGTCGGGTGAGCTGCTCCGCGGCCTCGCGGGCGACCTTCTCCGACAGGCCGCGCGCCGCCAGCAGTTCGGTCAGCTCTTCGAGCTCCTCCTGCGGCTGTTCGCGCAGTTCGCGCCGTTCCAGGGCCAGCGCCGCCTTCTCCGAGTCGCGTTGCGTGGACACCGAGACGTACTCCCCCGCGGCCATCGACATCGATCCGGCCAGCAGCCCGGCGAGTCCCGCTGTGAGCAGGGTGGCGCGGGAGTCCGTCGCTCCCGCGACACCGACCACGATGCCGGCGGTGGAGACGATGCCGTCGTTGGCCCCGAGGACCGCGGCACGCAGCCAGTTGAGGCGGTTGCCGAGAGAGTCGCCGTGCGGCTCGTCGTGGAACGGGGGATGAGTGCTGTCGGTCACCCGGGGAAGGGTCTCATGACGGCCCGCCATCCCCCGCGCGCACGCGTCGAACGCACCTCAAAGTGCCTTCCCCTGTCCCGGCTGACCGGTCGGCATGGCTCGGCACAGGCCGACATAGCAGAGGCCGCCGCCGGCCCCGACACCGCCCCCTCCGCGGCCGTTTCCGCCGCACCGTAAGGGTCTTGACGGAACGACGGCTCGGAGCGCCGCCGTGGCCGGTCTCCGCCGACCGGGCTGTGGGACTGTCAGTCGCGGCCCGTATTCTCTGTGACCATGCTCGACGACCATACGACTGCAGCGACATGGCCGACCGCCTACCCCGACGGGTACGCGGTCGTCGACGTCGAGACCACCGGACTCGCCCGCGACGACCGGATAGTGTCTGCTGCCGTCTATCGCCTGGACGCCCGGGGCAATGTCGAGGACCACTGGTACACGCTGGTCAATCCGGAGCGTGACCCGGGGCCCGTGTGGATCCATGGACTGACGAGCGACGTCCTGGAGAGCGCCCCGCTCTTTCCCGAGATCGCCGGCGAGCTGGCCGCGCGGCTCGACGGACGGGTGCTCGTGGCGCACAACGCGATCTTCGACTGGTCGATGATCGCCCGGGAGTACGCGCGCGCGGAACGGACCGCGCCCACCCGGCAGCGGCTGTGCACCATCGCGCTCTCCAAGGAGCTGGGCCTGCCGCTGCCCAACCACAAGCTGGAATCGCTCGCCGCGCACTTCGGCGTCGTACAGCAGCGCGCGCACCACGCGCTCGACGACGCGCGCGTGCTGGCCGAGGCGTTCCGCCCGAGTCTGCACGCGGCGGCCAGGGACGGCGTACGGCTGCCGCTGCTGGAGTGCCGGCCGCTCACGGAGTGGTCGGACGCCCCGGCGCTGCCCCGGGTCGGCTATCAGTCCTCGTACCGGCAGACGAGCTGGCGGCCCTCGCGCAAGCGGCCCGCGTGCCCGTATCCGAACCCGGGCCGGTATGTGCCGGGCGAGCGGCTGGTACAGGGGATGCGGGTGGCGTTCTCCGGGGACACCTCCGTCGACCGCGAGCTGCTGGAGGACCGGGCCGTGGAGGCGGGGCTGCATGTCGCGACGAGCCTGTCCCGGCTGACCAGTCTGCTGGTGACCAACGATCCGGGGTCCTCGACGTCCAAGACGGTCAAGGCCGCGTCGTACGGAACGCCGGTCATCGACGAGGCCGCGTTCACCCAGCTGCTGCGGGACGTGGCCCCCGCGCCCGGCGCGTCCGTCCCGGCGCCCTCGCCATCCGTCCCGGCGCCCTCCCCGTCCGTCCCGGCACCCTCCCCGTCCGTCTCCGTGTCCACCTCCGTCCGCGCGTCCACCCCCGCAGACGGGTGATTGGCGGGCGACGCGCCAGCGGGCCGCTCGCCGCACCACCGCCCCTCGTCCCACTCTGTGGCGCATGGCACGTTGCGAGGTCTGCGGAAACGATTACGGGATGTCCTTCGAGGTGCACGCGCAGGGCGCGGTGCATGTCTTCGACTGCTTCTCCTGCGCCATTCACCGCATGGCGCCCATCTGTGAACACTGCCGGGTCCAGATCATCGGACAGGGCGTCGAGGCCGAGGGCCAGTGGTACTGCGGTGCGCACTGCGCGCGCGCCGACGGCAGGGCGGGGGTCGTCGACCACGTCTGACGGACCGCCGCCCCCGGGTCCACCCCCCGTCGGATCCGCCCGCACCCGCCGGGTACCGTCAAAGGCGTGTACCGCTTCCTGTTGTCCCGGCAGTGGGTGATCCTCACCCTCCTGGCCCTCGCCCTCATCCCCACGATGATCGAGCTGGGTTTCTGGCAGTACCACCGCCATGAGCACAAGGTCGCCCAGAACGCCCTGATCTCGGGCAACCTCGCGGCGAAGCCCGTACCGGTCACGGATCTGACGGCCCCCGGGCACACCGTCCCGCGTGACGACTACTGGCGCCGTGTCACCGCCACCGGCACGTTCGACCCCGCGCACGAGGTCGTCGTACGCCGCAGGACCGCCATCGACGACCAGGTCGGCTTCCACGTTCTGACCCCGCTCATCCTGAAGGACGGCCGCGCGCTCATCGTGAACCGCGGCTGGATCCCCTTCGGCGACGACCAGCGGGCCTTCCCCGACGTCCCGGCGGCGCCCAAGGGCGAGGTCACCATCACCGGCCGGCTGAAGGCGGATGAGACCTCGGCGGCCAGCGGTATCAAGGACCTGCGGAATCTGCCTCCCCGCCAGGTGATGCTGATCAACAGCGCGCGGCAGCAGGAAACGCTGGGCCGTACCGTCCTCGGCGGCTATGTCGAGCAGATCTCGCCCGAACCGGCCGGTGGCAGCCCCGAGCAGATCCCGGACCCCGACGACAGCTCGATCGGCCCCCATATGGCGTACGCCGTCCAGTGGTGGCTGTTCGTCGCCGCCGTACCCGTCGGCTGGGTGATTCTCGTACGCCGTGAGCTTCGCGACCGCGCGGCGGCGAAGGCCGGGCGGGACGCCGCCGACGCGGAATCCGCGCAGGAGCCCGCGGCCGTCTGAGACCGCTGCTTAACGCCCGCGCCGTACGGGAACAGCCCTGGCGTGACGCAACGCATCGAGGACTACGCACTGATCGGCGATCTCCAGACCGCCGCCCTGGTCGGCCGCAACGGCTCCATCGACTGGCTGTGCCTTCCTCGCTTCGACTCGGCGGCCTGCTTCGCCGCGCTGCTCGGGGGCGAGGAGAACGGCCACTGGCGGCTCGCCCCCACCGACGGGCGCGAGTGCACGCGGCGCGCCTATGTGGGTGACTCGCTGGTGCTGGAATCCGTGTGGGAGACCCGTACCGGCACCGTCAAGGTCACCGACTTCATGCCGCAGCGCGACAGGGCCCCCGAGCTCATGCGGATCGTGGAGGGCGTCAGCGGCTCGGTGGACATGAGTGCCACGATCCGGCTGCGCTTCGACTTCGGCTCGGTGGTGCCGTGGATGCGGCGGGCGGAGGGCCATCGGGTGGCGGTCGCGGGCCCCGACTCGGTCTGGCTGCGCAGCGAGCCCCAGGTCAAGACATGGGGTCAGCACTTCAGCACGCGCTCGTCGTTCACGGTCGGCGCGGGCGAGAAAGTGGCGTTCGTCCTCACCTGGCACCCCTCGCACAGGCCGCGCCCGCGGCGCGTCGATCCGTATGTGGCGCTGGCGCGCAGTCTGGAGGACTGGGAGAACTGGGCGGCGCGCTGCCGCTACCAGGGTCCGCACCGCGAGGCCGTCATGCGCTCCCTCATCACGCTCA
The DNA here is from genome assembly GCF_042790125.1 of Streptomyces scopuliridis. GTDB lineage: Bacteria > Actinomycetota > Actinomycetes > Streptomycetales > Streptomycetaceae > Streptomyces > Streptomyces scopuliridis_A. The sequence goes on along the minus strand of NZ_JBHTZS010000038.1, from coordinate 33,856 downwards.
AGGCGCTCACGTACGGCCCGACGGGCGGAATCGTCGCCGCCCCCACCACCTCCCTGCCGGAGGATCTGGGCGGCGTACGCAACTGGGACTACCGCTACTGCTGGCTGCGTGACTCCACGCTGGTGCTGGAGGCGCTGCTGTCGGCCGGCTATCTGGAGGAGGCGGCGGCCTGGCGCGACTGGCTGCTGCGCGCGGTCGCGGGCGATCCGGCCGATCTCCAGATCATGTACGGACTCGGCGGCGAGCGACGGCTGCCGGAGAGCGAACTGCCGTGGCTGCGGGGGTACGCGGGCTCCGCGCCGGTCCGTACCGGCAACAACGCGGTCGACCAGCTGCAGCTGGATGTGTACGGCGAGGTGATGGACTCGTTCAGTGTGGCGCGGACCGCGGGTCTCCCCGCGCAGCCGCACGCCTGGAACCTCCAGCTCAGCCTGCTGGGCTTCCTGGAGTCGAAGTGGCGCGAGCCGGACGAGGGCCTGTGGGAGGTGCGCGGGCCGCGCCAGCACTTCGTGCACTCCAAGGTGATGGCATGGGTCGCCGCCGACCGTGCCGTACGGACGCTGGAGGACGATCCGTCGCACAGCGGGGACGTGGCGCGCTGGCGCGCGATGCGGGACGAGGTGCACCGGGAGGTGTGCGAGCGGGGTTACGACCCGGAGCGCAACACCTTCACGCAGTCGTACGGCTCCGCCGAGCTGGACGCGGCGACGCTCCTGATCCCCCGGGTCGGCTTTCTGCCGCCGGACGATCCGCGGGTCATCGGCACGGTCGACGCGGTACGGGCCGAGCTGGGGCACGGCGGCTTCCTGCGCCGCTACACCACGACGGGCCTCTCGGTGGACGGGCTGCCGGGCGGTGAGGGAACTTTCCTGGTCTGCTCGTTCTGGCTGGCCGACGCGCTCCATATGACGGGGCGTACGGAGGAGGCGGCGGAGCTGTTCCACCGGCTGCTCGCGCTGCGCAATGACGTCGGGCTGCTGGCGGAGGAGTACGACCCGGTGGCGCGGCGGCAACTCGGCAACTATCCGCAGGCGTTCAGCCATCTCGGACTGGTGGTGACCGCGTTGACCCTCGCCGGGGGCGGCACGGCAGGATAGGACCATGGATCTTGGACTGAAGGACCGCGTATACGTTGTCACCGGTGGATCGCGGGGGCTGGGCCGCGCGGCGGCGGAGGCGCTCGCCGCGGACGGGGCGAAGGTCGTCATCTCGGGCCGCGACGAGAAGCGCGTCGCCGGGACGGCCGCGGAGATCGGCCCCGGCGCGTACGGGCTGGCCGCCGACAATGCCGATCCGGCGGTGGCGGACCGTCTGATCGCCACCGCCAAGGAGCGGTTCGGCCGCTTCGACGGCGTCCTGATCAGCGTGGGCGGCCCGGCGCCGGGGTTCGCCGCGGACAACACGGACGAGCAGTGGCAGACGGCGTTCGAGTCCGTCTTCCTCGGCGCGGTACGACTCGCCCGCGCGTCGGCGGCCGAGCTGGGCGAGGGCGGTGTCATCGGCCTCGTGCTCTCCTCCTCGGTCCACGAGCCGGTCCCCGGCCTCACCATCTCCAACGGCCTGCGCCCGGGGCTGGCCGGCTTCGCGAAGTCCCTCGCGAACGAGGTCGGCCCGCGCGGGATCCGGGTGCTGGGCCTGATGCCGGCCCGTATCGACACGGACCGGGTCCGTGAACTCGACGCGCTGTCGGGCGACGGGGAGGCGGCGCGGGCGGCGAACGAGTCGCGGATTCCGCTGCGGAGGTATGGGAGGCCGGAGGAGTTCGGCAGGACGGCGGCGTTTTTGCTGTCGCCGGCGGCGTCGTATCTGACGGGGGTGATGGTGCCGGTGGACGGTGGGGCGCGGCGGGGCTTCTAGCGTGTGACGGGGGCGGGTTGGCCGTTGCGCGGGCGTTTTCCCCACCCCGCCCCTTCCCGAAACCGGGGCTGCGCCCCGGACCCCGCGGGGGCGCCCGGCGGAGCCGGACGGTCCCCAGGGCCCGCGGGCGCGGCCCCGGCAGACCGGTACGACCGCCACCGCCAGGCGGAGGCCGACGCGCCCCGGGGCCCGCAAGCGCAGGCAGACTGAGCCCAACACAGGCCGCGGCCCCGCAGGCGCAGCCCGACCGCCCTCGCACCCCACTGCGCGGACTCCGTCCCGCAACCACTGCCCGGCACGTTCAAGGCAGACCGAGCCCAACGCGAGCCCAGGGGCCTTCCTGGCCCCGCCCCGGGCACGGGCGACGGCGGGGCGGCGCTCCCCGGCCGGAGGTTGGCGCCTCCGGGGCAGGGGGCCGAGCCACGGCCCTGGGCCCCCGGGGTCCGGGGCAGCGCCCCGGTTTCGGGAAGGGGCGGGGTGGGGGAGGACGCCCCGCGCAGCGGGCCACGGCGTACGCCGTCAGCTCACCCTCTCCGCCCCGTGCCGCACCGCCCGCAACCGCACCTCCGCCCCCAACTCCCCCAGCCCCGCCGACCTCCGCCCACGCTCCAGCGCCTCCTCCGTCAACAGGTTCAGCGTCTCGCCCGGAGCCGCATGAGGCTCCATGAGGAGGCGTACGCGGGCCGACGGGGCGGTGCGGCGGCCCGTGAGGCGTACGCGGGCGCGGGCCACGCCGTCCAGGGACTCCGCGTCGTCCTCGATCGCGCTCTCCAGCGCCCGCGCCCGCAGCAACGCGCCCTCGCCGTCCCCGCTGTCGACCAGCACCTCCGCCATCCTGGCCCGGCGCAGCTGGGCGGAGAACCACCACAGGGCCAGCAGGACCAGCACCGCCAGAATCGCGATCACGACCGGCCACCACCAGCCCTGATCGCGCCAGCGCTCGCGGTCCGCGCGGCTGAGCAGCACATCGCGCTGTCCGCTGTACGGCCACCAGGACGGCACCGCCCAGCCCAGCCCGCGCGCCAGCACCGCGCCGCCCGCGCAGAGCAGCGCCAGGCCGAGCAGAGCCAGCACCACGCGGTTGACGACCCGGATCATCCCCGTCACCTCACCTCTTCTTCACGGGCCTGCGCACACGCATCGTCAGCGTGGGCGCCCGGTCGAGGCCCAGTTCGCGGATGCCGGTTCTGAGCGCGGTGCCCAAGTCGTCCCGTACGTCGTCGAGTTCGCGGAAGTGGGAGACGGCCCGCAGCTTCACCTTGGAGCGGCTCATCCGTACCCGCGCGGACTGCACGCCCGCGACCTCCATGGCCCGGTCGCGCAGTGTCAGCGCGGCGGCGTCGCGGTCGATGCCGGCCCGTACCAGCGGGGTGTGGCGCCGCATGGGCAGCAGTCCGCGCAGGCCGGGGGTGAGGGCGAGCGCGAGGAGCCACAGGCCGAGCGCCATCGCGACGCCGGCGGCGACCAGCACCCAGGGCTGGTCGAGCGGCTGCCCGGCCAGTTGGGCGGCGAGTTCGCGGCGCCAGTACATCGCCTGCCGGCCCGCCCGTACCGCCGCGACGTCGTACAGCAGCAGTCCCGCCGCGCCGAGAACGACGAGCGCGGCCAGCGCCGCGGGGATCCGGCGCGCGGACCAGAAGCGTCCGGCCCGTTCGCCCTCGCCGTCGGAGAGCGTGGGCCTGGGCTCGTAGCGCGTGGCGGGGTCCGGCGGGTCCTGTTCCTCCACGCCGCCGCCCCGCTCCGTACCCCCGGCTCGCCCCTCGGACGCGGGGCCGCTCACCGGAGCCTCCCCCGCACCGCGAGAAGCGACCGGTCGGAGTGCAGCCGCTCCACCCGCACCACCACCTCCGGCACGTCCACGTCCGCCAGCGCCTTGACCCGCTGAACGACGCGGAGACGTACGGCTCCGCACTGCCGGCCGATGTCGGTCGGATACTCCAGCTCGACACCGATCCGTACGCGCGCGCTGTCCTGGTGCACCGTGACGGTGGCGTGCGGCGCGGACCCGCCTTCCGGTACGGCGTCCAGCGCCTCCCTGGCCGCCTGTGCGGCGATCTTCGCGATGACCCGGTCGGCGATCGTGGTCGCCCCGCGCTCGCCGACCGCCACCCGCTCAACGGCCACGCGCGTCACCGCCGCCGGTCGTCGCGGTCGCGACTGCGGAAGATATCGCCGGGTTCGAGATCCCCGTCCAGGAAGCGCCCGGCCACGAACCCGATCACGCCCAGCGCGGCCACCAGCACAAAGGCCCCGAAGCCACCGAAGTACCCGGCGAATCCGAGCGCCATACCGGCCAACAGGCCGACCACCGCCATGCTCATATGCCGCTCCTCTTCCACTGTGCTGCCGGTCGCGTACGGTACGTGACTCCGCGTACGGACGTTACTGGAGCCGTGTGTCCGACTCCTCGTCGTCTTCCTCGTCGGGCAACTTCACGTCGATGACCGCGATGTTGACCTCGACGACCTCCAGTCCCGTCATCCGCTCGACCGACGCGATGACGTTCTCCCGTACGTCGACGGCGACATCGGTGATCGAGACGCCGTAGTCGACGACGATCTCCAGATCGAGCGCCGTCTGTACCTCTCCGACCTCGGCCTTGACACCCCGGCTGACGGATTTGGTGCTGCCGGGGACCCGTTCGCGTACGGCGCCGAAGGTACGGGACATCCCGCTGCCCATGGCGTGGACGCCGAGGACGTCGCGGGCCGCGAGGCCGGCGATCTTCTCCACCACACCGTCGGCGATGGTGGTTCGGCCGCGGGACGCGGCGGGTCCGCCGCCGCGCTTGACGGGGCTGCTTCCCCCCTCGTCGGCCAGTGGCTTCCTGCCTGACGGCGCGGACTGGTTACGGGGTGCGGTGTCTGACATCGCCATTCGTTCCTTCCCGGGCGGTGGTGGACTCCGCTCCCCACACTAGGTGCGCTTGCCCTGTCCCGCCCCGTGGATGCGGCAGGCTGGAGGAATGACGACTGCGCACAGTTCCGATGGGCTCGGCACCGGCGGATGGACGGCGGCGGTACGACAACGACTCGGCCTGGGCAGGCTGCTTCCGCTGGGCGGGGCGCGGGACGGCGCGTGGCTGTCGGAGCGCGCGGCGACGGACGAACTGCGCCTGGCCGCGGCGGAGGTGACGGATGCCGTGCTCGGCCGGCTGCGGCTCTCCCTGACCGATCCGGACGGCGCCGGCCGGCCCGCCGTACCGCCCCCGCCCAGCGCGCTGCCGCCCGGTCCGCTGCGCGTCGACGGGGAGTTCGCGGCGGGTCCCGCCGAGCCGCTGCCCGCCGTGGCCGAGCGGCTGCGCGGGGTGCTGTTCGCCTGTGCGACGGAGCGGCTGGGGCTACGGGTCAGAGAGGTCGATCTGCGGGTCACGGCCCTGCTCGATCCCTCCGGGGAAGCCCCGGAGGGACCGCGGGACGGAGCGGCGCCGGGTGGGCCGGACGAGGGACGGCCGGCCGACGTACGGGCCGCCGCCCCGGAGGGCGAGCCGGAGTTGCTGGCGGCGGCGGTCCCGGGCGTCGCGTATCCGACCAGAACGCTGGGCGGCGCGGTGGTCACCGCCCCGGGACATGTCCGGGTGGAGCTGGCGACGGCGGCCGGGTACCACCCGCTGGAGGTGGCGCGGGCGGTACGGAAGAGGCTCAGGGCGGAGCTGCCGGGCGCGCCTTCGGTGACCGTACTGGTCACGGCGGTGGGTCGGAACGGCCGAGCCGGCACGGCCTAGCACGCCCTAGGGCCTGTCAGTCGACGAGGCCCGCCAGATCGCGGAGCCGGCGCGCCTGCGCGGCGCGCTCGGCGGCGCGCTGGGCCTCGAAGGTACGGCCGGCCGCGCCCTGGAGGAGCGCCTTGGTCTCGATCAGCGCGTCCCGCGGCGCGGCCAGCAGCGCGCCCGCCAGATCGCTCACCGCCGCGTCGAGTTCGTCCGTGGGCACGACCAGATTGGCGAGCCCCGTGCGCTCCGCCTCCTCGGCCTGTACGAAGCGGCCCGTGGCGCAGATCTCCAACGCGCGGGCGTAGCCGACCAGTCCGACCAGCGGATGGGTGCCGGTGAGGTCGGGGACCAGGCCGAGGCTCGTCTCGCGCATGGCGAACTGCACGTCGGACGCGACGACTCGCAGGTCGCAGGCGAGAGCCAGCTGGAAGCCGGCCCCGATCGCATGCCCCTGAACGGCCGCGATCGACACGAGGTCGGGGCGGCGCAGCCAGACGAACCCGTCCTGGTACTCGGCGATGGCCGCGTCGAGGTCCTGGTCGGACTCCCGCGCGAGATCCAGGAAGGACGGCTCGCCGTCGAACCCCTCGGGGGTGAACGCCTGCCGGTCGAGCCCCGCGGAGAAGGACGCGCCTTCGCCCCGCAGCACAACGACCCGCACGCTGCCCGGCAGTGCCCTTCCGGCTTCCGTCAACGCCCGCCACAGAGCGGGAGACTGGGCGTTGCGCTTCGCCGGATTGGCCAGTGTGACCGTGGCAACCGCGTTCTCGATGGTGAGCCGTACGCCGTCCTTGTCGAGTACTGATGCGAGCGAAGTCATGGGGCGCCTCCGGTTCGGGCAGTCGGGAAAACCAGGCTAAGTGACTGCACAGTAACCACCTGGGCGATCGGACGATCACCCCGGGTGGCCACCACCCGAACCGGTGGCCAGGAGGAGTCGCGCTCGGTCGTCAGGCCGTTGCGGCCTTCTTGCCTCGCGTCGCTCCGCCGCGTCCCCGCAGCGTGACTCCGGACTCGCTGAGCATCCGGTGGACGAATCCGTAGGAGCGGCCGGTTTCCTCGGCCAGCGCCCGGATGCTCGCACCGCTGTCGTATTTCTTCTTCAGGTCTGCCGCGAGCTTGTCGCGCGCGGCGCCGGTTACCCGGCTGCCCTTCTTCAGAGTCTCGGCCACCCGTGCCTCCTCATGGGAAGTGCGCTCTGGACTTCTCATGATCACCCCTCGCGGGCTTCCTGGCCACCCATTCGGCAAGGTCCGCACGACAAGCTTTGCCCGGCTCCAGGCTTCGAGCACGACCGGAATCGCCTATTCCTTACGCGATCATCGCTACCTTTGCCCAAAGCTCCGGGCGAAGTGCCAGGTCAGGGCCGCCGTACCGGAAGACGGCGCGGATCATGAGGCGATCGGCCCGATCCGCCGCACACCACGCCGTGGTACGAGACGCACTCACACAGATGAGGGATCACTGCTGAGCCGAAATGATCCATATGGAGTCGATCACGCGCGTGGATCATGTGGCGACAGCTCGTCACCGGACCCCGGCCACCCCGCCCGCGGGGGTAATCAGGCGAGCGCGACCAGGTCCGCGTAGTCCGCTCCCCAGAGGTCCTCGACCCCGTCGGGCAGCAGAATGATCCGCTCCGGTTCCAGCGCGTGCACCGCGCCCTCGTCGTGGGTGACGAGGATGACCGCTCCCTTGTACGTACGGAGCGCGCCGAGGATCTCCTCACGGCTGGCCGGGTCCAGGTTGTTCGTCGGCTCGTCGAGCAGCAGGACGTTCGCGGAGGAGACGACCAGGGTGGCCAGCGCCAGCCGGGTCTTCTCCCCGCCGGAGAGCACCCCGGCCGGCTTGTCGACATCGTCCCCGGAGAAGAGGAAGGAGCCCAGCGTCTTGCGGACCTGGACCAGGTCGAGGTCGGGGGCCGAGGAACGCATGTTCTCCAGGACGGAGCGCTCCGGGTCGAGGGTCTCGTGCTCCTGCGCGTAGTAGCCGAGCTTGAGGCCGTGACCGGGGGTCACCTGTCCGGTGTCCGGCTTCTCGACCCCGGCCAGCAGCCGCAGGAGCGTGGTCTTGCCCGCGCCGTTGAGGCCGAGGATGACGACCCGGGAGCCCTTGTCGATGGCGAGATCGACATCGGTGAAGATCTCCAGGGAGCCGTACGACTTCGACAGTCCCTCGGCCGTCAGCGGGGTCTTGCCACAGGGGGCGGGCTCGGGGAAGCGGAGCTTGGCGACCTTGTCGGACTGGCGCACTTCCTCAAGACCGGACAGCAGCCGCTCGGCGCGACGGGCCATGTTCTGCGCGGCGACGGTCTTGGTGGCCTTGGCGCGCATCTTGTCGGCCTGGGAGTTCAGGGCGGACGCCTTCTTCTCCGCGTTGGCGCGCTCGCGCTTGCGGCGCTTCTCGTCGGCCTCGCGCTGCTGCTGGTAGAGCTTCCAGCCCATGTTGTAGACGTCGATGTGGGAGCGGTTGGCGTCCAGGTAGAAGACCTTGTTGACGACGGTCTCGACCAGCTCGACATCGTGGGAGATGACGATGAAGCCGCCCCGGTACGTCTTGAGGTAGTCGCGCAGCCAGACGATCGAGTCCGCGTCGAGGTGGTTGGTGGGCTCGTCGAGCAGCAGGGTGTCGGCGTCCGAGAAGAGGATGCGCGCCAGCTCGACGCGGCGGCGCTGACCGCCGGAGAGCGTATGGAGGGGCTGGCCCAGCACCCGGTCGGGCAGGCCGAGCGCGGCGGCGATGGTGGCGGCCTCGGCCTCGGCGGCGTACCCGCCCTTGGTGAGGAACTCCGTCTCCAGGCGCTCGTACTTCCGCATCGCCTTCTCGCGGGTGGCGCCCTGACCGTTCGCCATCCGGTCCTCGTTCTCGCGCATCTTCTTCAGTACGGAGTCGAGGTCGCGCGCGGAGAGGATGCGGTCGCGGGCGAGGACGTCGAGGTCGCCGGTGCGCGGGTCCTGCGGCAGATAACCCACCTCGCCGGAGCGGGTGATGGTGCCCGCGGCGGGGGCGCCCTCGCCGGCGAGGCACTTGGTGAGCGTGGTCTTGCCGGCTCCGTTGCGGCCGACCAGACCGATGCGGTCGCCCTTGGCGATACGGAATGAGGCGGACTCGATGAGGACACGGGCGCCGGCGCGCAGCTCTACGCCGGTTGCGGTGATCACGGAAAGACTCCAGGGCGGTATGGACGGCGGAAGAGGGCAGGCGGAGGCGATTCTTCGACGCCGGCTAATGCACAAGGAGAAATGCCATGCGGGCCAGTCTAACTGGGCCGCGCAACTGCTTTCCCTGGCCGGTCCCCCGGGACATCGTCCGAGAGATCGTTCGAGACACCGCCCGGAGGATCCTTCGGACGGTCGCCCGGGAGCTCGTTACGGAGCGGGGTGCGGCCCGGCACGATCCGGCCCAGGTCGTCGACCGCCATCAGCTCCGCCGTCCAGTTCGTGTGTCCGGGGCAGGGCTGGGCGACGAGCAGGATCCCGGCCGTACGGACGTACCGTCCCGGGTCGAAGGCGCAGCCACGGGCGGCGGGCAGCACCCAGCGCAGATCGCCGTCGCCGGCCCGGAAGGCCGCGATGCGCTGCGGGGTGACGACGGCGAGCATGCGCGAGCCGGGCGCGAGGGGCTGGAGGACCCCCGCCGCGCGGCCGGACCCCGCGGCCAGCCAGTCGGCGAGACCGGGCAGGGCGCGATGCCAGCGGACGGCGGAGCCGCTGACGCGCTCGGTGTCGGTGACCAGGCCGTCGCTCCAGAGGGCGAAGGCGTGGCCGGGTCCCGCGGCGAGGGCGAGCGGGCGGCTGCCGGTGCGCTCATGGACCCAGCGGAGCGTGCCCGAGCGCGGGTCGCGCGCCTCGACGCGGGGGCCCGCCGTGCGCAGGACGGGCTCCTGGGCGGCGGGGGGTCCTGGCGCCGCGGTGGTGTGCACGGTGAGGCGGTCGTCGAAGGGGTGCCTGGACTGGTGGGCGGCGGTCACCAGCGGGATGGCGAGGGCGGCGGACAGGGCCGCGCGGAGGAGGCGGGCGCGGTGTCGCGGGCGGTACGGGGGACGGCCCTGTCCGCCGGGCCGGGGGCCGGGGCGCCGGGCGCCGCCGGGCGGGAGGCCGTCGTGCGGGGACTCGGCGGGCGGGGACTCGGCGGGCGGGGACTCGGCGTCGTCCTGGGGACCGCCGCGCGTTCTCGCGCCGGGCAGCAGGTCCGGCGCCGTGGTCGTCGGCAGAGCCGTCACTGTTCTCCCTCGGTACCACTGGCAGATCACCAGGACGTGGCCTTGATCAGGCGCGAGCGTAGCCACGGGCCGCGCGGGCGTGGCGGGGGCGCTCCGTGACACGGCGGGGGCGGCGGGGCACATCCCCCGTTCGGCCTCGGAAGCCGGTGCGGCGGGGCCCTGGCCGGCTCGGAGGCCGATTGTCAGTGGCCGGTGCGAGACTGAGATCCGCATCACATTCGAGCCCGCGAAGGGGTGATCAGCATGACCGGAGCAGCGAGCGCCGGAGGACCGGGTGCCGGGGTGCCGAGCATCTGTCCGACCATCCTGTACAGGGACGCGAAGGCGGCCATCAGGACGCTGACGGACGCCTTCGGGTTCACCGAGCTGAGGGTGTACGAGGGTGAGGACGGCGAGGTGCTCCATGCCGAGCTGGCTTCCGGCAACGGCGTGGTGATGCTGGGCTCGAAGGGCCGGGCGGGCATCTTCGCCAAGGCGATGGGCGACGCGGGCCCGGCGGGCGTCTATGTGGTCGTCGGGGATGTCGACGCGCACCACGCGCGGGCGGTGGAGCACGGCGTCGAGATCCTGATGGTGCCCACGGACCAGGACTACGGCTCGCGGGACTATATGGCCCGCGACGCCGAGGGAAACATATGGAGCTTCGGCACATACGCCCCGGGCGGGGGCGGCTGAGGTTCGACGACCGGCCCCGGCGGGCGGGACAGGGCCGGCGGGACCGGTCCCTGCCTCCGTCGCGCGCCGCGTGGCCCGCCGGCCGGGTCAGGCCCCTCCGGTGTGCACCTGGAAGGCCGCCCGGCGGACCGCCTTGGCGAGGGCCGGATCCGGGTGCGCGGCGGCCAGGGCGACCAGGACCTGGACGGTACGGGGGTGGCCGACGGCCCTGACCTCGTCGAGCAGCGCGGGCACATTGCCCTGCACGGCGGAGTCCAGGTGACGGACCAGCAGATCGCTCTCGCCGTGGTCGGCGACGGCCGCCGCGGTGTCCACCCAGAGCCAGGTGGACTCCTCGCGGGTGAGGACGTCGGCGGCGTCCTCCGGGTCGGCGCCCTCGTACTCCGCCAGCCAGAGCAGGGCGTAGGGGCGCAGTGAGGAGTCCGTCGCCGCGGCCCGTACCTCGCCCTCGGCGGGGGCGCCGACGACGCGCAGCGCCTCGAAGGCGAGCCCGCGCAGCAGCGCGTCCTCTCCCCGGGCGACGGCGAGCAGTTCGGTGACCGCGCTGCCGACGGTGCGGGCGGCGAGCCAGGCGCGGTACTCGGCGCGGGCGGGGCCGGGGGTGAGCCGGGCGCAGCCGCGCAGCATGTGCTGGGCGGACTGCTCGATATTGCCCGCGGGGCTCTGGGCGGCGACGCAGATCTGCTCCAGCTTGACCCAGACCGCCCAGTTGCCGAGCGGGGTGAGGGTCGCCTGGCCCGTGCCCAGGGTCAGCGCACCCACGGCGGCCAGCCCTTCCAGGGCCCAGTCGAGGAGCGGGGGCAGGAGTTCACCGGCCGGCGGTTCGGGCTCCGGAGGCTCGACGGGGGCGGGCAGCGGGCCGTAGGGCACCTCGCAGCGCTCCTCGTGGAGCTCCGCGACCCGCTGCTGGAGGAGGTCGAGCAGGGCCGGTACGAGCACGGGTCCCGCGGAGAGCTGAAGGAGGGAGAGCACCTGGGGGACGGCCTCGACGACCTCGGCGACGGTGGAGGCGGCGACATCGTCGGGGGCCGGGTGCACGAGCGACCAGGCGTCGAAGAGGGCCACCCAGCCTCGCTGGACGGCGCTGTCGTCGCGGTCCCAGGCCTGGAGCCGCCAGCCGGGCCGTACGGCGGTGCCGTGCAGCTCGACGAGTCCGGCCAGCCGGGCGCGGTCCCAGCCCGCGCGCACCTGGTCGGGCGTCAACTCCAGTGCGGTGGCGGCCCGTTCGGCCGTGGCCGCGTCGAGCGGACCCACGCCGGGGTCGCGGTCGCCGGCCGCCCAGCGGGCGATCCGTACCGCGTCGGCGAGGACCGCTCTCGCCTGACGGGCCAGCTCCGCCGGGGGCGGAGTGCCCTCGGGCGGGCGGGGTGCCGGCCGGCTGCGCCCGTCGGTCACCGCCCGTGGGGCCGTGGTCAACGGCCGCGGGCGGACGAGTCGGAGTCTGGAGTTGCGCGCCAATTGCTCATCAGGCTTTCGGGACGTCACGGGGGCAGTCTTCCCGGTGACCGCCCGAAAGCCCAAACGGAACCTGTTCCTGCGGTACGGGAAGGGCGGAAGGGGCCCGTTCCACGGGGGTGCCGCAGGGCACGGAAGGGAAGAAAGATGCCTGTTGGAAAGGGAGAGGACAGCTGATGTAGCACTCCGCGACACATGGATCCGGTGCGCCGCAAGGGACGAGAAGGAGGCGAAGCGGAGCGTCGGGGCGCGGTACCGGATTCCCTCCCGGCGCCGCATGCCGGAAAGATCCGTTAGTCACCCGTAACGCACCCCGGTGGCACGCCCGTCACACGCCGCGGGGGCCCGCCACGCTCTGCGTCCAGGCGCTACATCAGGGGGGTGAGGAAGCGGCGGAGCACCTCTTCGTAGCCGGCCGGATCCGCGTTCCACATGGCGGCGTGCGGGGCGTGCGCGACGGCGTGCAGGCTGATCAGACCCGAGCGGTGGGAGGCGAGTTCGCGGGAGGGGTTCCAGGACGCGAGGGTGTCGTCGGGGCCGTGGAAGATCAGCGTCGGGATGTTCAGGTTGCCGGGGTCGGCGGCCCGGCGCAGCCGGTCGCCGTCGAGTCCGGCCCTGCCCTGGGCCGACCGGACCGCGAGCGGCAGCAGCGGCGCGGGGACGCGGTGGGCGGTGGCCAGCGCCCGCAGGGTGGCTTCCCAGTCCAGCACCGGCGAGTCGAGCACCAGCCCGGCGATCCGGGCGCGGAGCGCGGAGCCGGCCGCGGCGCCCAGGGCCATCGAGGCGCCGGTGGACCAGCCGTGCAGCACGACGCGCTCGGCGCCGTACCGGACCGCGTAGCGGATCGCCGCGTCGAGGTCGCGCCATTCGGTCTCGCCGAGGTGGCCGAGGCCGTCCGGGGAGCGGGGCGCTCCGGGATCGCCGCGGTAGGCGAGGTCGAGTACCGGAAGTTCCTGTTCCACGAGGAACTCCATGATGTTCATGGGGTGCTCGCGGGTGGTGCCGAGACCGTGCGCGGTGATCACCCAGGTGTCGCGCACCCCGGGGACGAACCAGGCGGGGAGGGCGCCGAGTTCGCCCGGGATCATCACGTCCTTGTGGTCGAGGCCGAGAGCGGAGGTGGGATCGCCGCTGTGGACCTGCGGGGTGAGGCGTACGCGCGTGCCGGGGGCGAGCGAGCCGTGGCTGACGCGCTCCAGCCGGCGCACCACGGTGTCCGCGGCGTGCTCCACATCGTCCAGGACGGGCCCGACGACCGCGTGGACGCCGGGGCCCTCGATCCCGTACGTACCGGGGCGCAGGGAGGCGAGACAGCGGGTCAGGACGATCTGCCCGGCGGCCGTGGCGTGCACGGTGAGGCGGGGGTCGCCCGGCAGCGGACGGCCCGGCGGCGTCTTGAGCGCGGCGTCACTGGCGTACCGGCCGGCCGCGAACGCGGCCGCGCCGACGCCGATCAGAGTGGAGACGGCCGCTGCCGTCGCTTTGGCGGGGCGCACGTTCCCAGTGTGGTCACCCCGGCCGCGCTCGGCCAGCCGGCGGCAGCCGTCGGGGTGCCGGGCCCCCGCCGGGCGCCCCGCCGAACGCCCTCCCCGAAGCCCCGCCGGGAGCCCGGCCGAAAGCCCGGCGTCAGCCCCGCTGTCCGTATCCCTTCAGCTTCTGTCCGACCTCATCCAGCTGGGCCTCGGTCAGCAGCGTCGGGGTACGGCCGGGCAGCGAACTCGCGGTGAGCCAGAGGCGGCACATCCACTCCAGCTGGGCCGTGCGGTCGTAGGCCTGGGCGAGACTGTCGCCGTGGGCGACCGTGCCGTGGTTCTGGAGCAGACAGGCGTTCCGGTCGCGCAGGGCGTGGAGCATGTGGGCGGCCAGCTCGTCCGAGCCGTACAGCGCGTAGGGCGCGACCCGGACGGGGCCGCCGTGGGCCGCCGCCATGTAATGGATCAGGGGCAGTTCGGGGACGAGGGTGGAGACGGCGGTGGCGTGCACCGCGTGCGTGTGGACCACGGCCGTCGCGGAGGTGTTCCGGTAGACGGCGAGGTGCAGCGGCAGCTCACTCGTCGGGGTGAAACCACCGAGGATCTGCCGGCCGTCGAGATCGACGCCGACGGCGTCCTCGGAAGTCAGTTGGTCATACGGGACTCCGCTCGGCGTGACGAGGATCAGCTCGCCGACCCGTACCGACACATTGCCCGATGTGCCGACCACAAGCCCGTCATCTGCTGTTCTCCGGGCAGTCGCGGTGAGTTCACGCCAGGCCCCGGCTATCGCGTCCCGGTTCTGCTGATGAGTCATAAGAGAATCCTGTCAGGCGGGAGCGGGAGCGCCCACGGCGCTCTCTTCAGAACAGGCGGGCGATTTCTCCACACATGGGGACACCACAAAGACGAGCCCAGTTCATCTTCCGTTCACTCTGACTCCCTACGTTCACCGAGGCCACCGACGTCAAAAGATTGCCTGGGTCCTGGGTCAATGGAACACATCACGCTGCTGCTCGCGATCGTGATCGTGACGGCTCTCGTGTTCGATTTCACGAACGGCTTCCACGACACCGCGAACGCGATGGCGACGACCATCTCGACCGGCGCTCTGAAGCCCAAGGTCGCGGTGGGCATGTCCGCCGTCCTGAATCTCGTCGGCGCGTTCCTGTCCGTGGAGGTCGCCAAGACGATCTCCGGCGGACTCATCAACGAACAGGGCATCAGAACCGAAGTGATCTTCGCGGCGCTCGTCGGCGCCATCCTGTGGAATCTCTTCACCTGGCTGCTCGGCCTTCCGTCGAGCTCCTCCCACGCGCTCTTCGGCGGGCTGATCGGCGCCACCCTGATGTCGGTCGGCACCTCCGGGGTCAACGGCGGCGTCGTCATCACGAAGGTGCTGATCCCCGCGCTCGCCGCGCCGGTCGTCGCCGGTCTCGCGGCCCTGCTCGCGACGCGGCTCACGTTCCGCATCGGCCGCAGTACGGACGACAAGGCGACCGCCAAGGGCTACCGCGCCGGGCAGATCGCCTCCGCCGGGCTCGTCTCCCTCGCCCACGGCACCAACGACGCGCAGAAGACGATGGGCGTCATCACTCTCGCGCTGGTGACCGGCGGCGTCCTCGCCCCCGGCTCCAACCCCCCGATGTGGGTCATCGTCTCCGCGGGAGTGGCGATCGCGCTCGGTACGTATCTCGGCGGCTGGCGCATCATCCGCACCATGGGCACCGGCCTCACGGATCTCCGTCCGCAGCAGGGCTTCGCCGCCCAGACCAGCGCCGCGACCGTCATCCTGGCCTCCTCGCACCTGGGCTTCTCGCTCTCCACCACGCAGTCCTGCTCCGGCGCCGTGATGGGCGCGGGCCTCGGCCGCAAGGGCGGTGTGGTCCGCTGGTCGACCGCCAGCCGGATGTTCATCGCCTGGGGGCTGACCCTGCCCGCCGCGGGCCTGGTCGCCGCCGCGGCCGAGTTCCTCACCGGCCAGGGCACTTGGGGCGTCACGGTCGTCGCCGTCCTGCTCGTCGTGATCTCCGGGGCGATCTGGCTCGCCTCGCGCCGCCGTCCTGTCGACCACACCAACGTGAACGAGAACGAGGCCGGAGCGGCCGGCACCGGGTCCGGCGAGGGGGCGGGCGTCACCGCGCCGCCCACGGCCGGTGCCGCGCAGGAACTGTCGACCACCATCCCGGCCCCGGGCCCCGCGGACCCCGCGGGCAAGCCCGCGCGAACCGCCAGGGTGTAACCCCCACCACGGCGCAAGGAAGAGAAACCGCATGAACATCGACTGGGCAGCACTCGGTTCCGTCTTCGGGGTCAGCCTCGTGGCCACCGTCGCTCTCGTGGGCCTGTTCACCCTCGGCATCGTCGGCCTCGCGAAGCAGGAGTCGGCGAGCGCGCAGGGCGCGACCGGCTCCGTGGCGCTGGCGCGCGTCGGCGCGTACACCTGCTTCGCGCTCTGCGTGGCGGCCGTCGCGTACGGGATCTATCTGATCGTCGCCTGACCGGGCGACGACAGACGACCTCGAACGACAACAAACGACCGGAGACAGCCGGAAACAGCCGGAAAGCCTCGGCATGTCTCGACCCGGGCCGGCCCCGGCGCGTCCGTCACGCGCCGGGGCCGGTTCTTCGGTTGCCCATGGGGCGGGCGTGCCGTGTGGGGCTCGGCACACTGTCCCGTCGCTGGTCAGGGATGAGTTGACGGGTGTTTGCGCTGCGTGGTGGACTTCCGGGGCCATATAGGTCCTGTCCGGTCGGACAGGACCTAGACGACGGCAGAAGAGGAAGCCGGTGCGAATCCGGCGCGGTCCCGCCACTGTCACTGCGAGCCACGTCTCCAGGAGCCAGGAACTCTCGCCGCCGCATCACGTCGAGCCGGGGCGCGGACCCTGAGTGAGGACATTTCGCCATGCCTGGCCGCCGTTCGGCCGTCGTGCGCGGCCGGGGTCCGGCCGCCGAGCGTGTTTTCGCCTACGGCGCCGCCGTGGGCCTCCTGGGCGACCTGCTGTTCGGCGATCCGCGCCGGGGCCATCCCATCGCGGCGTTCGGCCGGGCGGCGACGGTCGTGGAGCGGACGCTGTGGCGCGACCACCGGGGCTGGGGCGCACTGCACACCGCCGTGTGCGCCGGAGGAGCCGCCGGGATCGCGGCGCTGGCGGCCCGGGGCGTACGGGACCGTCGCGCCGCCTCCGTGGCGCTGACCGCCGCCGCCACCTGGGCCGTGGTCGGCGGTACGTCACTGGGGCGGGAGGCGGCGGCCATCGGCACGGCGCTCGCCGCCGGGGACGTCGAACGGGCCAGGGAGCGGCTGCCGCGTCTGTGCGGCCGTGACCCGCAGGCGCTGGACGGACAGCAGATCGCGCGGGCCGTCGTGGAGTCGGTCGCCGAGAACACCTCCGACGCGGTCGTGGGCGCGCTGGTGTGGGGCGCGGTGGCGGGAGTGCCGGGGCTCGCCGGGTTCCGCGCCGTGAACACCCTGGACGCGATGGTGGGTCATCTCTCGCACCGGTACCGCCGGTTCGGCTGGGCCTCGGCCCGGCTCGACGATGTCGCGGGATGGCCGGGCGCCCGGCTGACCGCCGTACTCGCCGGTGCGCTGGCCGGTGGGGTCGGCGGCGAGCCGCGCGCGGCCCTGCGGGCGGTACGGCGGGACGCCCGTAAGCATCCGAGCCCCAACGCGGGCCCGGTGGAAGCGTCGTTCGCCGGCGCGCTGGGCGTACGGCTGGGCGGGACGCTCGCGTACGGCGGACGGGTGGAGCACCGGCCCGTGCTGAACGGCGGGGGGCGGCCCGTCGAGGTCGCGGACATCGAGCGGGCCGTACGGCTGTCGCGCCGGGTGACCGGGGCCGCGCTCGCGGTCTGTGTGGCGGGCCGTTTCGGATACGGCGTCGCGTACCGCGCGATACGCCGCGGTGCTTCGGGAAAGGGGCGCGGATGAGCCGGGGCGGGCGCGGCGGGGGGCTGCTGATAGCGGGCACGACCTCCGACGCGGGCAAGAGCGTGGTCACGGCGGGGATCTGCCGCTGGCTGGTGCGCCGCGGGGTGAAGGTCGCGCCCTTCAAGGGGCAGAACATGTCGCTGAACTCATTCGTGACGCGCGAGGGCGCGGAGATCGGCCGGGCCCAGGCGATGCAGGCCCAGGCGGCCCGGGTCGAGCCGACGGCGCTGATGAACCCGGTCCTGCTGAAGCCGGGCAGCGACCGCAGCAGCCAAGTGGTCCTGATGGGGCGGCCGGTGGGCGAGATGAGTGCCCAGGGCTACCACGGCGGGCGGCAGCGGTCGCTGCTCGGGCCGGTCCTGGAGTGTCTGGAGCGGCTGCGCGGCGCCTACGACGCCGTGATCTGCGAGGGGGCAGGCAGCCCCGCCGAGATCAATCTCCGCCGTACGGACATCGTGAACATGGGCATCGCGCGGGCCGCGCGGCTCCCGGTGGTGGTGGTCGGGGACATCGACCGGGGCGGCGTCTTCGCCTCGTTCTTCGGGACGACCGCGCTGCTGTCCCCCGAGGACCAGGAGCTGATCGCGGGTTATCTGGTCAACAAGTTCCGGGGCGATGTCTCGCTGCTGGAGCCGGGGCTCGAGATGCTCCGCGGGCTCACGGGGCGGTCCACGCTCGGCGTACTGCCGTTCCGGCACGGTCTGGGCATCGACGAGGAGGACGGGCTGCGCGTGTCGCCGCGTGGTGCCGTACGTGAGTCGCCGGCGGCTCCCCCGTACGGCGAGGACGTGCTGCGGGTCGCGGTCTGCGCCGTACCGCTGATGTCCAACTTCACCGATGTGGACGCGCTGGCGGCGGAGCCGGGGGTCGTCGTGCGATTCGTGGACCGGCCCGAGGAGCTGGCCGACGCCGATCTCGTGGTGGTGCCCGGCACGCGCGGCACGGTCAAGGCGCTGGCGTGGCTGCGCGAGCGCGGGCTCGCCGACGCGCTCGCCCGGCGGGCCGCCGAGGGGCGTCCCGTGCTGGGGATCTGCGGCGGGTACCAGCTCCTGGGCGAGCACATCGACGACGAGGTGGAGTCCCGGGCGGGTGCGGTGGCGGGCCTCGGACTGCTGCCCGTACGCGTGCGGTTCGCCCGTGAGAAGACCCTGGCCAGACCGGTGGGCCTGGCCCTCGGTGAGGCGGTGGAGGGGTACGAGATCCATCACGGCGTCGCCGAGGTGCGGGGAGGCGACGCGTTCGTCTCCGACGCGGACGGGCGGGCGCTGGACGGCTGCCGGGTGGGGTCCGTCACGGGCACGCACTGGCACGGGGCGCTGGAGAGCGACGCGTTCCGGCGGCGGTTCCTGACGGAGGTGGCGCGGACCGCGGGCCGGCGTTTCGTCCCCGCGCCCGGCACGAGCTTCGGCGCGTTGCGGGAGGAACAGCTCGACCTGCTCGGTGACCTCATCGAGGAGCACGCGGACACGGACGCGCTGATGCGCCTGATCGAGGAGGGGGCGCCCGCGGGGCTGCCCTTCATTCCGCCGGGAGCGCCATGACGACCATCTTCGAAGGAGCGATCTGCCTATGAGCACCCCCTTTCCGTTCACCGCCGTGGTGGGGATGGACAATCTGCGGCTCGCCCTGTTGCTCAACGCTGTGAGCCCCGCCGTGGGCGGTGTTCTCGTCCGGGGTGAGAAGGGCACCGCCAAGTCCACGGCCGTACGCGCCCTTTCGGCGCTGCTGCCGGAGGTGCCGGTCGTCGCCGGGTGCCGGTTCAGCTGCGATCCCGGCGCGCCCGATCCGCGGTGCCCGGACGGGCCGCACAAGACGGCGCCCGGTACGTCCCGGCCCGCGCGGATGGTCGAGTTGCCCGTGGGCGCCTCGGAGGACCGGCTCGTCGGCGCGCTGGACATCGAACGGGCGCTGTCCGAGGGCGTGAAGGCCTTCGAGCCCGGTCTGCTCGCCGACGCGCACCGAGGGGTGCTCTACGTCGACGAGGTCAATCTCCTCCATGACCATCTGGTCGATCTGCTGCTGGACGCCGCCGCCATGGGGGCCTCGTACGTCGAGCGCGAGGGCGTCTCGGTACGGCACGCGGCGCGCTTCCTGCTCGTCGGGACGATGAACCCCGAGGAGGGCGAGCTGCGGCCGCAGTTGCTGGACCGCTTCGGGCTGACCGTGGAGGTCGCGGCCTCGCGCGAGCCGGAGCAGCGGGTGGAGGTCGTACGGCGGCGGCTGGCGTACGACGACGAGCCGGCCGGGTTCGCGGCGCGCTGGGCCGAGGAGGAGACCGCGCTGCGGGACCGGATCGTCGCCGCGCGGGCGCTGCTGCCCGAGGTGCGGCTCGGGGACGCGGCGCTGCTCCAGATCGCCGCGACCTGCGCCGCGTTCGAGGTGGACGGGATGCGGGCGGACATCGTGATGGCGCGCACCGCGACGGCGCTGGCCGCGTGGGCGGGGCGTACGGACGTACTCGCCGAGGACGTACGGCAGGCCGCGCTGCTGGCACTGCCGCACCGGCGGCGCCGTAACCCCTTCGACGCGCCGGGGCTCGACGAGGACAAGCTCGACGACACGCTGGAGGAGTTCAAGGGCGGGGACGGCGACGGCGGGGACGACGACCCGGGTCCGGACGGGCCCGGCGGGGGCGGTGGCATCCCGCCACAGCCCGGTCCTGAGGGATCCGAGGGCGCCGAGGGATCCGACACGCCGCCCGAGTCCGGGTCGGGGCCGGACGACACGCCCGTGGAGCCCGAGCCCCAGGGACAGCCGCGGCACGCCGGTGCCGGTGAGCAGTCCGCCGTACGGGCCACCGAGCCGTTCCGTACGAAGACGCTGAGCGTGCCGGGTCTGGGCGAGGGCGCGGCCGGGCGGCGCTCCCGGGCCCGTACCGAACACGGCAGGACGACCGGGTCCCGGCGGCCCGGGGGCGCGCTCACCAAGCTGCATCTGGCGGCGACCGTACAGGCGGCGGCGCCGCACCAGCGGGCGCGCGGGCGCAGCGGTCCCGGTCTGGTGGTGCGCCGGGACGATCTGCGGCAGGCGACCCGGGAGGGGCGCGAGGGGAATCTCGTGCTGTTCGTGGTCGACGCGTCCGGCTCGATGGCGGCCAGGCGGCGGATGAGCGCGGTGAAGGGCGCGGTGCTCTCGCTGCTGCTGGACGCGTACCAGCGGCGCGACAAGGTCGGACTGATCACCTTCCGGGGCAAGGAGGCGGAGGTCGCGCTGCCGCCCACCTCGTCGGTGGACGCGGCGGCGGCCCGGCTGGAGTCGCTGCCGACGGGCGGGCGTACGCCACTGGCCGCCGGGCTGCTCAAGGCCCATGACGTGCTGCGGGTGGAGCGGCTGCGGGACCCGGCGCGGCGTCCGCTGCTGCTCGTGGTGACGGACGGCCGGGCGACCGGCGCGCGGACGGCGGGCGGCGCCGACCCGGTGGCACTGGCGGCGCGCGCGGCGCGGCTGCACGCCTCGGAAGGCACGGCCTCGGTGGTCGTGGACTGCGAGTCGGGTCCGGTACGGCTCGGTCTGGCCGCGTCGCTCGCGGCGGAGCTGGAGGGCACGGCCATCACGCTCGACGAGCTGCGCGCGGACAGCATCGCCGGCCTGGTCAGGGACGTACAGCGGGACGCACAGCAGGATCGGGCACACAACGGACGACCCAGGAGGGCCGCTTAATGCCGCAGGGACAGCCGGAATCCGTACCGGACGACGGGCTCACCACCCGCCAGCGCCGCAACCGTCCGCTCGTCCTCGTCCATACGGGCACCGGCAAGGGCAAGTCGACGGCGGCGTTCGGGCTGGCGCTGCGCGCCTGGACGCAGGGGTGGCCGGTCGGGGTGTTCCAGTTCGTGAAGTCCGCGAAGTGGAAGGTCGGCGAGGAGCGGGCGCTGAAGGTGCTGGGGGCGAGCGGCGAGGGCGGTCCGGTCGCCTGGCACAAGATGGGCGAGGGCTGGTCCTGGGTGCAGCGCGACGCGCAGTACTCCAACGAGGAGGCGGCGCGCGAGGGCTGGGAGCAGGTCAAGCGCGATCTGGCGGCCGAGACGCACAAGCTGTACGTGCTGGACGAGTTCGCCTATCCGCTGCACTGGGGGTGGGTGGACACCGACGAGGTGATCGAGGTGCTGCGCGAGCGCCCCGGCACCCAGCATGTGGTGATCACCGGGCGCAACGCCCCGGAGAAACTGCTGGACTTCGCGGATCTCGTGACGGAGATGACGAAGGTCAAGCATCCGATGGACGCGGGCCAGAAGGGCCAGAGGGGTATCGAGTGGTGAACGTCCCGCGGCTGGTCGTCGCCGCCCCCTCCTCCGGGAGCGGCAAGACCACGGTCGCGACGGGGCTGATGGCGGCCTTCTCGGAACGCGGTCTGGCCGTGTCCCCGCACAAGGTCGGGCCCGACTACATCGACCCGGGGTATCACGCGCTGGCGGTGTCGCCGGGGGCGGCGTCGGGAGCGGCCGGGGCGGTGGGATCGGCCGCCCGCGTGCGGCCCGGCCGCAATCTCGACGCGTACATGTGCGGTCCCGGTCTGATCGGGCCGCTGTTCGCGCACGGCGCCGCGGGCTCTGACCTGGCCGTCGTCGAGGGCGTGATGGGGCTCTACGACGGCGCCTCGGGCCAGGGCGAACTGGCCTCCACCGCACAGGTGTCGAAGCTGCTGCGCGCGCCGGTGGTGCTGGTGGTGGACGCCTCGTCGCAGTCGCGTTCGGTGGCGGCGCTGGTGCATGGCTTCGCCTCCTGGGATCCGGAGGTACGGATCGGCGGGGTGATCCTCAACAAGGTCGCCACCGACCGGCATGAACGGCTGCTGCGCGACGCGCTGGACGAGTCGGGCGTGCCGGTCATGGGGGTGCTGCGGCGCGCCGACGGGGTCACCGCTCCCTCGCGCCATCTGGGTCTGGTGCCGGTCGCGGAGCGGCGCGCGGAGGCGGTCGGTTCGATGCGGGAGCTGGCCGCGCGGGTGCGGGCCGGGTGCGATCTGGAGGCGCTGCTGGCGCTCGCGCGCAGTGCGCCGGCGCTCGATGTGACGCCGTGGGCGCCGGCGGTCGAGCCGGTGACTCCCGTGGCGGGCGCCGGCCGGCCCGTGATCGCGGTGGCCGGCGGGTCCGCCTTCACCTTCTCGTACGCGGAGCACACCGAGCTGCTGACGGCCGCGGGCGCGGATGTCGTCCCGTTCGACCCGCTGCGTGACGAGCAACTCCCGGAAGGCACCAGGGGTCTGGTGATCGGCGGCGGCTTCCCCGAGGTGTACGCGCCGGAGCTGTCCGCCAATGAGCCGCTGCGCAAGGCCGTGGCGGAGCTGGCGCACTCCGGCGCTCCGGTGGCGGCCGAGTGCGCCGGGCTGCTGTATCTGGCGCGCTCCCTGGACGGGGCGCCGATGTGCGGGGTGCTGGCGGCCGACGCGCGGATGTCGGGGCGGCTGACGCTGGGATACCGGGAGGCGGTGGCGGTCGGCGACAGCGCGCTGGCGCGGGCCGGTACGCGCGTACGGGGGCATGAGTTCCACCGGACGGTGCTGGAGCCGGGCGCCGGGGCGGCTCCGGCGTGGGGGGTGGTGCACCCGGAGCGCCGGGTGGAGGGGTTCGTCCAGCGGGGCGTGCACGCGAGCTATCTGCATACGCACTGGGCGGCGGCGCCGGAGCTGGCGCGGCGGTTCGTGGAGAGATGTTCCGTGGAGAGATGTACGGCGTGATGTGCGGGCCCGGGTGGAGCGCGCGCCACGGGTCAGTCGGCGACGCCGACCACCACCCAGATGAAGCCCACGCCGAGGACCGTGCACAGCAGCGTGGAGCGCGCCGGGTGGTCGTGGTGCGCCTCGGGCAGGATCTCGGCGGCGGCGAGATAGAGCAGAACGCCCGCGAAGAAGCCGAGGTAGCTGCCGAGCGCTTCGGCGGGGAGGGTGAACAACAGGGTGGACGCGGCGCCCAGCACCGGCGCGATCGCGTCCGCGACCAGCATCGTGATCGCCC
Organism: Streptomyces scopuliridis; assembly: GCF_042790125.1. Taxonomy (GTDB): domain Bacteria; phylum Actinomycetota; class Actinomycetes; order Streptomycetales; family Streptomycetaceae; genus Streptomyces; species Streptomyces scopuliridis_A. Next base: position 10,572 of record NZ_JBHTZS010000038.1, on the reverse strand, counting down.
TGCGCCGGTCGTTCCCGTACAGGCTGGTGATCGTGTACGTGTTGAAGCCGTCGGCGAAGTCATGGGCGATGACGGCGAGGGCGACGGCGGTGCCCATGCCGCCGCCGACCTGGAAGGCCGCGCCGAGCGCGATGCCGTCCATCAGGCTGTGGCCGACCATGGCGGCCGCGGCCGTCAGCCCCACCTGGGGCACCCGCTCGCCCGCCGGATGCCCCGGGCCGTGCGGGTCGCCGCCGTGGGACGCGCGGCGCACGGCGAGCAGACGTTCCACCAGATGGGCTACGAGAAAGCCGCCGACGAACAGCAGCAGTGCCTGCGGCACGCCCAGGATCTCGCTGCCCGCGGCGTGCATCGCCTCGGGCAGCAGATCGAGTCCGACCACGCCGAGCATCAGTCCCCCGGCCAGGCCCAGCACGAGATGGCGGCGGTCGGTGACGCGCTGCGCCGTCCAGCCGCCGAACAGCGTCATGAGGAACGCGCCGAGCGCGACGAACACCGCCATGGGCCCTTGCATAGCCGATCGGACGGGCATTTCGCACATCCGCGGCGCGGGCCGGAACACCTGGGGCGCGGGCCGGAACGTCCGGGGCGCGGGCCGCAGCGCCTGGGCCGCGAGCAGGAGCCGAGGCTCGTCGTGGGGGTGGGCGCGCGCTCCGGGGTGTCCGTGGCGGAGGTGCTCGGGCTGATCGGGACCACGCTGCGGGAGTCCGGGCTCTCGCCGCGCTCCGTCGTCGAGTTGGCGACGGTCGAGAGCAGGACCGGTGAGGCCGGGATCGCCGGGGCGGCGGTGCGGCTCGGTGTCCCCCTGAGGGGGTATCCGGCCGCGCTGCTGGCGGCGGTCCCCGTACCGAATCCGTCCGGTGCGCCGCTGGCGGCGCTGGGGACGCCGTCCGTCGCCGAGGCCGCCGCGCTCGCGGGCGGGGGCGAACTCCTCGTACCCAAAACGAAGTCGGGCTCCGGCACCGGCCCCGCGTCGGTCACCTGTGCCGTGGCGGATAGGAGCCACTCGGAGTGGAACCGGCCGGGGCGGAAATGATGTCGGTGTTGACGGCACACAGAGAGCCGGACACGGAGCAGACAGAGAACAGATGGAGAGCAGCGGCCTCGCGGCAGAGCGCGGACCGTGTGGTGACGCCCCGGGACGCCCGGTGGCGGGAGAAAAAGGAGAGGAGCCCGGTGATCCGCGTCGTCCAGTCCATCGAGAACAGCCGGGGAGTGACGTCCCGGCAGCGGGGATCGCGGTCGCTCCGCCGGCTGTCGCTTTCCCGGCCGTCGTCGGCCCCGTCGCACACGCCGGACGCCATATCCGGCGCTGACCCCCGTGACTGCCATGTCTACGCGCGCTGACAGCCACGACCTGCGCCATCACGGCGACGCCGAAGTACGGGACGGAGCCGCGGGGCTGATCGATCTCGCGGTCAATGTCCGTACGGGCACGCCCCCGGAGTGGCTGCGCGCGCGCATCGCCGACTCGCTGGCCGGGCTCGCCGCGTACCCCGACGGGCGGGCGGCCCGCGCGGCGGTCGCGGCGCGGCACCAACTGCCGGTGGAACGGGTGCTGCTGACGGCGGGGGCGGCGGAGGCGTTCGTGCTGCTGGCCCGCGCGGTGCCGGCCCGTCGGCCCGTGGTGGTCCATCCGCAGTTCACCGAGCCGGAGGCGGCGCTGCGGGACGCGGGGCATGAGGTACGGCGGGTGCTGCTGCGCGTGGAGGACGGCTTCCGGCTGGATCCGGAGGCCGTGCCCGACGACGCGGATCTGGTGGTGCTCGGGAATCCGACCAATCCGACGTCCGTGCTCCACCCGGCCGAGGCGATAGCGAAGCTGGCCCGTCCCGGCCGGACGCTGGTCGTGGACGAGGCGTTCATGGACGCGGTGCCGGGCGAGCCGGAGGCGCTGGCCGGGCGCATGGACGTGCCGGGGCTCGTCGTGCTGCGCAGCCTCACCAAGACCTGGGGGCTGGCGGGCCTGCGGATCGGCTATGTGCTGGCCGAGCCGTGCACGGTCGCGGCGCTGGAGCGCGCGCAGCCGCTGTGGCCGGTCTCGACGCCCGCGCTGGCGGCGGCGGAGGCGTGCATGTCGGCCGCCGCGCTCACGGAGGCGGAGCAGGCGGCGTGCCGGATCGCGACGGAGCGCGCGCATCTGCTGGCCGGGCTCGCGGAGTTCGAGGAGGTGCGGGCGGTGGAGACGGCGGAGGGGCCGTTCGTACTGATACGGGTGAAGCGCGCGGACGCGGTGCGGGCCAGGCTCCGCACGCTGGGCTTCGCCGTCCGGCGCGGGGACACCTTCCCGGGGCTCGGCCACGACTGGCTGCGGCTCGCGGTCCGCGACCGGGCCACGACGAACCGTTTCCTCCAGGCCCTGGACCAGGCACTGACGGCGGTCGGCTGAGTCGCGCCCCGATATTCGTCGGTTCCCGGGTTCGGCGGTGGTCGCGGGCCAACTGGTGCGCGATCTCATGCGGCTGTCTCTGCTCCTGGAGCAGCGGTACGCGCCGTACGGCAAGTGGCTGGGCAGCGCGTTCGGACGGCTGGACGTGGCCGGCGGTCTGCTGCCGTCGCTGCGGCGGGCGCTGGCGGCGACGGAGTACCCGGAGCGGGAACGCGGGCTGTGCGCGGCGTACGAGACGGTGGCCGCGCTCCAGAACGACACCGGGCTGGCCGCACCGGTGGATCCGGCGTGCCGGAGCTATCACAGCCGGCCGTTCCAGGTGCTGCACGCCGAACGGTTCGCGCGGGCGCTGGCGGCGACGGTCACGGATCCGGAGCTACGGGGACGGCCGCTGACGGGCGGCGTGGACCAGTGGGCGGACAGCACCGACTTCCTGAACCTCACGGAGCCGGTGCGGGCCGCCACCCGGGCGCTCGGGTAGCGGCCGGGCGCCGCTGCCCCGCCGGAAGGCCCGGGGGCCGGAAGCGCCTCCCGCCCCCGGCCCCCGGACCGCCCCTGGCCCCCCGGACCATCCCTGGACCGCCCCCGGGACCCCCGGACCGACCCCGGGGCCGCCACCGGCCACCCGGACCGACCCCCGGCGACCGGCCCCTGGGCCGCCCCCGCCCCCCGGACCGAGACGGTCAGCGCCGGCGGGCCGCCCTCGCCAGCAGCAGCGCTCCGCCGCCCGCCCCGAGCAGCGCCACCGCGCCGCCCGCCAGATACGGCGTCATGGAGTTGCCGCCCGTCTCCGCGAGGTTCTCCTCGACCGGCTCCGCCACGGTCTGCGGCTTCGTATCCGCCTTCGCGGGCGCGGACTTCTCCGGTTCCGGCGTCGCCGTGGCCGCGGGCGCCTTCGGCGACTCGCAGGTGGCCCCGGCCAGCGTGACGGTGCCCTCGACCTCCGCGACATTCAGCTTGAGCGGGTTGATCGACACCCGCAGTTCAAGGGCGCTGGCCGCGGCCGTACGGGACGTGGTGCGCGTCTTCGAGAGATCCAGCGTCACCTCGCCGACACCCGGCACCTCGACGCGGGTGGGACCGCCCGCGGAGAGCGTGACGCGCTTGCCGAGCACGGTCACCTGGCCGAGCAGCTCCGACTCGGCGACCGGCCGCTTCCCCGCCTCGCAGACCGCCTTGGAGGTGACCTCCTGGATCTCGATGAGCGAGAGCAGCGGCAGTCCGGGCACATGCACCTTCGCGTGGGCGAGGTTGCTGTATCCCTCCGCCTTGTGCGCGTCGGCCGTGGCCCTCGCGGTGGCCACGTCGGCGCGCAGCACGGTGAAGGCCCTGCCCTGGTCGACCCCGTCCAGCTGGACGCTGAGCGTCGTCTTGTCCGCGCTCGCGGGCGCCGACACCTCGTTCAGCGCGGCCCGCAGGGGCACGTTGAGGGTCTTGTTGAGCAGGGACACGTCGAGGCCGGTCCTGAGCACGACCGCCGTCGCCCGCCCGTCGCCCGCGCCCTCGGTGGCCCGCGCCGGAGCGGCGAGGAGCAGAGGGCCCGCCGTCAGTGCGCCGGCGGCCATCAGGGCGGCGGCACGGCGTGCGGGCATGCGGAAGGTGTTGCTGTTCAAGATGTGGAACCCCCACAAGAGATTTGGCGTCGCCGGACCGCCCAACGGGGACACGGGGCGGTGGCGACCGAGACACCGGAATCTTTACGCACGGAGAGTGAACCGGCAGACACCTGGGGTGAGTTCACTCCAAAGTGGGGTTTCCGGGTTCATATTCGATTCTTGTGGCACATGAGTTCCTCGGGCCCCCTGGGTGACGGCGCGTCAGGGGGCCGGAACGGTACGGGGGGCACCCCGCCCGGGAGGACGTGAGGGAGTTCAACGACTCCGACCGCCGCGCGTCACGCCTCCGTCAACCGGGCGCCGCTCCCGCCCAGTTGATCGTCACCGCGCCCGGTCAGCCGACGATCCGCCCGTTCAGTACGATCCGCCGCGGCGCCGCCAGGACCCGTACGTCCGCGCGCGGATCCTCGCCGTACACCACCAGGTCGCCGGGCGCGCCCTCCTCCAGCGACGGGCGGCCCAGCCACTCGCGCGCGCCCCAGGTGGTCGCCGAGAGCGCCTCCAGCGGCGGGATCCCCGCCTTCGTCAGCTCCTCGACCTCGCCCGCCACCAGACCATGGGCCAGTCCGCCGCCCGCGTCCGTGCCGACGAAGACCGGGATGCCCGCGTCGTAGGCCGCGCGCACGGTGTCGTAGCGGCGCTCGTACAGCCGGTTCATATGCGCCGACCAGCGCGGGAACTTGTCCTGCCCGCCCGCCGCGAGCCGCGGGAACGTGGCGATGTTGACCAGCGTCGGGACGATCGCGACGCCGCGCTCCGCGAAGAGCGGGACGGTGTCCTCGGTGAGCCCGGTCGCGTGCTCGATGCAGTCGATGCCCGCCTCGACGAGATCGCGGAGGGCGGCCTCGGCGAAGCAGTGCGCGGTGACCCTGGCCCCGAGCCGGTGCGCCTCCGCGATGGCCTCCTCGACCTCGGCGCGCGGCCAGCAGGCGGTGAGATCGCCCGCGTCGCGGTCGATCCAGTCACCGACGAGCTTCACCCAGCCGTCACCGCGCCCGGCCTCCCTGGCGACATACGCGACCAGGTCCTCGGGCTCGATCTCATGGGCGTAGTTGCGGATGTAACGGCGGGTACGGGCGATATGGCGGCCCGCCCTGATGATCTTCGGCAGATCCTCGCGGTCGTCGATCCAGCGGGTGTCCGCGGGCGATCCGGCGTCCCTGAGCAGCAGGGCGCCCGCCTCGCGCTCGTCGAGCGCCTGCTTCTCGCTGGTCGCCTCGTCGACCGCGCCGTGATGGTCGAGGCCGACATGGCAGTGGGCGTCGACCAGGCCGGGCAGCGCCCAGCCCTCGACCGTGAGGACATCGCGGGCGCGCGCCGGCCGCTCGTAGGTGATCCGGCCGTCCACGACCCACAGCTCGTCCCTGGCCTCGTCGGGGCCGACGAGCACCCGTCCCCTCACCCGCAGCACCGTGTGATCACTCATGAGCAGCACTGTACGAGGCCGTGAGTACCCTCGACCGGGGAGTTCCGCACATCTGTCCGGCCCCCGTCCTCCGCCCGTCCCGAAGCCCCGCCCACACGGGCGGCGCACCGAGCCCACCGCCCCACCGAGCCCACCGAGCCCACCGAAGACAGAGAGAGCACCGCCGTGACACACCCGCTGCTGGACCTGCCCCCGCTGACCGCCGCCCACTTCGCCGCCATCGAGCGCCGCGTGGCCTCGCTCCTCGCCACCGAGAACGATGTCGTGATCATGCAGGGCGAGGCGCTGCTGCCGCTGGAGGGCTGCATCCGCGGCGGCGCGGGGCCCGGTTCCACCGCGCTGAACGTCGTCACGGGGCCGTACGGGCAGACCTTCGGGAACTGGCTGCGCGACTGCGGCGCGGTGGTCGTGGACCTGGAGGTGCCGTTCCACACGGCCGTGACCGCGGAGGCGGTCGAACGGACGCTGGCCGCCCACCCCGAGATCGACTTCGTCTCGCTGGTGCACGCGGAGGCGGCGACCGGCAACACCAACCCGGTCGCGGAGATCGGCGAGGCGGTACGGGCCCATGGCGCGCTGTTCATGCTGGACGCCGTGGCGTCGGTGGCCGCCGAGCCACTGCTCACCGACGCCTGGGGGGTGGATCTGTGCGTGATCGGCGCGCAGAAGGCGATGGGCGGTCCCGCCGGGGTCTCCGCGGTGTCCGTGAGCGGGCGCGCCTGGGAGCGGTTCGCCGCCAACCCCCGGGCTCCGCGCCGCTCGTACCTCTCGCTCCTCGACTGGAAGGAGCGCTGGATCGACGGCGAGCGCCGGGCACTGCCGCACGCGCCCGCCCAGCTGGAGATGCTGGCGCTGGAGGCGTGTGTGGAGCGCATCGAGGCGGCCGGCCCGGAGGCCGTGATGGCCCGGCACGCCTCGGCGGCCGCGGCCACCCGCGCGGGCGCGCTGGCGCTGGGCGGCGGGCTGGCGCCGTTCGTCCACGAGGCCGCCGAAGCCGCTCCGGTGGCCACCACGCTCCGTACCCCGGCCGGGGTGGACGCCGCCGACGTGGTGGCGAAGGCGCTGGCCGCCGATCCGGCGCTGCCGCTGGTCGCGGGCGGCGGGGCGCTCGCCGCGGAGATGATCCGGGTCAACCACTACGGCGCCGACGCGACCCCCGCCGCGGTGCGGTCCTCGCTGCTGGCGCTGGGCGCGGCGCTGGACGGCTCCGGAGGCGCGGTGGATCCGGAGGCGGCGGTGCGGGCGGCCGACGAGGCATGGCACGGCCGGGCCGTGTCCTAGGGCCTGTCCCAGGCGCGCGGAACCCATGGCCGCCCCGACCCCGGAATCAGGAATCATATGTGGTCGCGGTATCCATAAATTGAAGAGGGCATTAATTCGCGAATACGGGAAGATACTTTATCGCGAGCAGCTTCCCGTATTCGTCTGCCCGCATTTCCCTGCCTTAAACACCAAGATTTCATCAGGGTCCGCGGCGCCATTGCGCGCACCTCTCCTGAGCGTTACGGATATGTGACCGAGTCCACAAATCCGCCCGTTTCACCCCGCCATATCGGTACATTTTACCCCGATTTCCCGTCGGCGCACCCGGTGCCACCCGCCCGCGCGATAACACAGCCCGGCCTCTCACCCAACCCCTGGCCAAGATGCATCTTTTGAATTTGCTGGGTAAATTCAATCCGTATGACCGCCGCACAAGCAGACCTTGCAGGCGCCCGAAGCGAATTCCCCCGATCCTTCACGACCGACACCCCACGAGTGGAGGACGGAGCCGCGATCTGGCGCATCGCCCGCGACTCCGAGGTCCTGGACCTCAACTCCTCGTACAGCTACCTGCTCTGGTGTCGTGACTTCGCCGCCACCTCCCTCGTCGCCCGTGACGAGGCGGGATCCCCGATCGCCTTCGTCACGGGGTACGTACGGCCGGAGCGCCCCGAGGCGCTGGTTGTCTGGCAGGTGGCCGTCGACGCGGGCCACCGGGGCCGCGGCCTCGCCGGCGCCCTGCTCGACGAGCTGACCGCCCGGGTCACCGAGGAGCGGGGCATCACGGCCGTCGAGACGACCGTGACCCCCGACAACACCGCCTCGGACCGGCTGTTCACCGCGTACGCCGCACGTCACGGCGCGGTGCTCGAACGCGAGGTCCTCTTCGACGGCGGGCTGTTCCCCGACGGGGTGCACCAGCCGGAGGTGCTCTACCGCATCGGACCGCTCTCGCCCTGAGATCGCCCGCGTACGCCCGCGCCACGCCGCGCGCCACGCCACACCGCGCCGAACCGCGCTGAGCCATGGCACGCCACGTCGCGCCGCGTCACGACGCGTACGCCGCGTACGCCGCGCGGAGCGTCCGAGCCCCGAGCACACTCCCGCTCTCTCCCATCACCGCACTCGCACACCCGAATCGGCAGGAGACCCCCGTGACCATCACCCCGCCCGCACTGAGCGTTTTCGAGACCCTTGAGTCCGAGGTGCGCAGCTACTGCCGCGGCTGGCCCGCCGTGTTCGACCGCGCGCAGGGCGCCCGCCTCACCGACGAGGACGGTCATGGCTACCTCGACTTCTTCGCCGGCGCCGGCTCGCTCAACTACGGCCACAACAACCCGGTGCTGAAACGCGCGCTGATCGACTACATCGAGCGTGACGGCATCACGCATGGCCTCGACATGGCGACGACCGCGAAACGCGCGTTCCTGGAGTCCTTCCAGAACGTGGTGCTCCGGCCGCGTGACCTGCCGTACAAGGTCATGTTCCCCGGACCCACCGGCACCAACGCGGTCGAGTCCGCGCTCAAGCTCGCCCGCAAGGTGAAGGGCCGCGAGTCGATCGTCTCCTTCACCAACGCCTTCCACGGCATGTCGCTGGGCTCGCTCGCCGTCACCGGCAACGCGTTCAAGCGCGCCGGGGCCGGTATCCCGCTGGTGCACGGCACCCCGATGCCGTTCGACAACTATCTGGACGGCCAGACCCCCGACTTCCTCTGGTTCGAACGGCTGCTGGAGGACCAGGGCTCCGGGCTGAACAAGCCCGCCGCCGTCATCGTCGAGACCATCCAGGGCGAGGGCGGCATCAATGTCGCCAGGCCCGAGTGGCTGCGCGCGCTGGCCGATCTCTGCCACCGCCAGGACATGCTGCTGATCGTCGACGACATCCAGATGGGCTGCGGCCGTACCGGCGCCTTCTTCTCGTTCGAGGAGGCCGGCATCACACCGGACATCGTCACGCTTTCGAAGTCCATCAGCGGGTACGGGCTTCCCATGTCGCTGTGCCTGTTCACCCCGGAGCTGGACGTCTGGGAGCCCGGCGAGCACAACGGCACCTTCCGGGGCAACAACCCGGCGTTCGTCACCGCCGCCGCCGCGCTCACCACGTACTGGGCCGACGGCCAGATGGAGAAGCAGACCATCGCCCGCGGTGAGCAGGTGGAACAGGCACTGCTGGCGATCCGCGCCGAGAGCAGCGGCGATGTCCCGGACGTCCGGGGCCGCGGCCTGGTCTGGGGCCTGGAGTTCGAGGACAAGAGCCGCGCGTCCGCCGTCTGCGCCCGCGCCTTCCAGCTGGGACTGCTGCTGGAGACCTCGGGCCCGCAGAGCGAGGTCGTCAAGCTGCTGCCGCCGCTCACCATCACCGCGGAGGAGCTGGACGAGGGGCTGCGCACGGTGGAGCGCGCCGTACGCGAGACCGCCTGAGCCCCTCACCCCGTACCCCCGTACGGGCCCGCCCCGACCCACCACCACCTGAGAGAAAGGCACCGGAGGCACCGTGATCGTCCGATCGTTCAAGGACATCGAGAACACCGACCGCCATGTGAAGTCGGCCTCGGGCACCTGGGAGAGCAAGCGCATCGTGCTCGCCAAGGAGAAGGTCGGCTTCTCCCTCCACGAGACCGTCCTGTACGCGGGTACGGAGACGTCGATGTGGTACGCCAACCACATCGAGGCCGTGCTGTGCGTCGAGGGCGAGGCCGAGCTCACCAACGACGAGACCGGTGAGACGCACTGGATCGCCCCCGGCACGATGTATCTGCTGAACGGGCACGAGCACCACACGCTGCGCCCGAAGACCGACTTCCGCTGTGTCTGTGTCTTCAATCCACCGGTGACCGGGCGGGAGGACCATGACGAGAACGGTGTCTACCCGCTGCTGACAGAGGAGGGCTGACCATGACCACCACCCCCGTACGGTCCGATCTGTACCCCACGCGCGGCCTCGGCGAGGTGATCACCCCGCGGCAGGACCCCGTCGTCTGGTCGGCGCCCGGCGCCCCGGGCCCGGTCGCGCCGGACGATCTCGGACGCTTCGAGCGGGACGGCTTCCTCTCGGTCGAGCAGCTGATCGGCCCGGACGAGGTGGCGCTCTACCGCGCCGAGCTGGAGCGGCTGATCACCGACCCGGCGGTACGGGCGGACGAGCGCTCGGTCATCGAGCCCAAGTCCCAGGACGTACGGTCCGTCTTCGAGATCCACCGCATCAGCGAGATCTTCGCCGGGCTCGTACGCGACGAGCGGGTGGTGGGCCGCGCACGGCAGATCCTCGGCTCCGAGGTCTATGTGCACCAGTCCCGGATCAACGTCAAGCCGGGCTTCGGCGCCTCGGGCTTCTACTGGCACTCGGACTTCGAGACCTGGCACGCGGAGGACGGTCTGCCGAACATGCGGACCGTCTCGGTCTCCATCGCGCTGACCGAGAACTTCGACACCAACGGCGGCCTGATGATCATGCCCGGGTCGCACAAGTCGTTCCTGGGCTGCGCGGGCGAGACCCCGCGGGACAACTACAAGCAGTCGCTGAAGATGCAGGACGCCGGTACGCCCTCGCACGAGGCACTGACGGCTCTGGCCGACCAGCACGGGATCAAGCTCTTCACGGGCAAGGCCGGTTCGGCGACCTGGTTCGACTGCAACTGCATGCACGGCTCGGGCGACAACATCACGCCGTACCCGCGCAGCAATGTCTTCATCGTGTTCAACAGCGTGGAGAACGCGGCGGTGGCGCCGTTCGCGGCGCCGGTGCCGAGGCCGGACTTCATCGGGGCCAGGGACTTCACCCCGGTGCGCTGATACGTCGTGGCTGATGCGTCGTGCGCGCGTACGTCGTGGCTGACGCGTCGTGAACGCGCGGGGCGCGGGGCCGGTCGTCACGAC
>NZ_JBHTZS010000037.1:0-73445 GCF_042790125.1 Streptomyces scopuliridis | reverse complement strand
TCCTGACTGATCACATGCAGGACCCTCCCACAGACAGTCAGCCGATTCCACAGAGAAAGCCGCCGCAACGTGATCATTATCAGACACGCCCTAGCGGACGGGGCCCTGCTCGTCGATGAAGAAGTCAGGCGTTCCACAGAACAGGTCAGTGGTCACCGGTCCGTAGGCGATATTGAAGGTGTCCAGCCAGTAGGACCAGTCCCGGATCCCCAAGGCGCTGCTGAAGCGGTAGTTCAGCTGCCAACGGACCCACTGCCCGGGAACAAGTCGCACGGCCGGCGGACGTCGTCTCCGCGGCGGCAGGGCACACAACGGCCGCACTCGCGGGAAGACGCGCAGGCGTCCTTCGGCTTCATGGAGTTGGACATCGACCTTGCCCAGGTCCTCAAGAGTGTCATGGGGCTGAAAACCGTCCTCCTTGCGCATGCGCACCACGTGCGCCAGTGACCTCGATGCATGGGGAAGAGAGAGCCCGATCGGGGCGGCATTCCTGCGCGCGGCACTCTCACCTCCCCGAGACCTCTTGGTCCACGATGTCCGTACCCACTGCACGGTGATCTCCACGCCGTCTCACTCCCCGCTCAGCACCCACTGCATGGTGATCTCCACGCCGTCTCACTCCCCGCTCAGCTCGTCGAGGATCTCGCTGTAGTAGCGGCGCCGCTGGCTCAGTGTATGGGCGACCTCCTCGTCTGTGACCTGGGAGATGTTCCCGAGATGCGCCAAGAGGTCGTGCCGCTGGGGATGGTCAGAGCCTTTGACGTACTCCGTGGTGATGGACCCTCCGGCGGCGAGCAGCAGGTGGTGGGGAAGGCCGCACCAGGTGCCGAAGCTCTGGCAGCCGGCTTCCCACGGGAGCCAGACGTCCTCGACGCGGCGTTCTTCAGCGATCCGCAGGGCGGCGAGTTGCTGTTCCAGGTGCTGACCGAGCGCGAGGAGAAGAACAGCGTCGCCATCGCCTCCAACGCGTCGTTCGGCGGGTGGACGAAGACCTTCACCGATCCCCGGCTCTGCGCGGCCATCGTCGACCGCCTGACCTTCAACGGCACGATCATCGAGACCGGCACCGACTCCTACCGCCTCGGCTCCACCCGGGCCCGAGCCGAGGAACCCGCCAAGACCGGCTGAACACGCATGTCCCACCAGCCGCGGGCCGGGGCTGGAAACCGTGCCGTCGGCCCCCGGCTCAGAACCGCGGCCGGGAGCGCCTTCCTCGCGCCGGCGGCGTGCTGGTGGGCTCGCACCGCTGTCGAGTCCACCGACATATCCCAGTTGATCCCTCCCGCGACGTTCTCGGCCGCCTGGATTCGAGACAGCAGCATCGTCCAGATTCCATCAGCGGACCAGTGACGATGCCGTTTGCAGACCGTCTCCCACGGCCCGAACCGCTCCGGCGGATCCCGCCACTGCACACCGGTCCGCACCCGGTACAGAACCCCGTTGATCACCCGACGGTGATCGCTCCACCGCCCTCCGCGCGCACCACCGGGAGGTGAGAACGACTCCAGCCGAGCCCATTCCGTGGTCGTCAGATCGCCACCGCCCGTGAAGACAGCCCGACCCAACAACCCGCCCCAGTGCGGCGATCCGAGAAACAGTGCCTAGTAGAGGGACAGACCGTACTTCGACAGAACGTCAACGATCGACTGGTAGAAGGTGCTGCCGCCCGCCGAGCAACTTTGGTTCACGTCGAGGATGATGCCCAGTGCGGTGCTTCCGGAGAACGCGGGACTGCCTGCGGCCCCGGCCTCGGAGCAGGTGTTCGACTTGATCACTCCGGTCATGATGCCCTCGGGAAAATTGATCGTGACGTTCACGGCCGTGACCGTGCCGCAGTGGACTCCGCTTCCTCCGTTGGTGTGGCAGATGGACTGACCGACATACGGACGCGCGGCGCCGGTGATGTCCAGCATCGGGCCGTTTGCGCCGAGACGGACCTCACCGGGGAAGGCCACCGACGTGCTCGTGTAGCGGATGAGCTCGGGCCTCGCCGGGAATGCGTCGCTGGTACCGACGACTACGTTCAGGGCGGAGTCGGCGTACCACGTGGTGGCGCCCTGCGCGCAGCGGCCGGACACGATTCCGTAAGTGGTGCTGCCGCCACGGGCGTTGAAGCCTACGGTGCAGCGGGTTCCGATGTTGCTGTAGAGGACGTCGCCGCCGCGTACCTCGACTGCCGCGGTCGTTGGAGCGGTGGCCGGGACGCCGGTCTCCTGGGCGTACGCCGTCGAACCGGTGGCGGCGAACCAGCCGAGCAGCAGGGTCAGTGCTGCGACGGCCGATACGGCGGTGCGGACGGCTCTGCGGAACGGTTCTTCGGTGCGGTACGAAGTAGAGTCCGGCCTCATGCTGTCTCCCCGTTTTCCCCTGTATGGACGGCCATGGCATGTCATGCGCCTGTCATTGTCGGCCTGCGGGGAGGGAAGCGTCAGTCCGAAAGACGCCAATCGGCGGCGCCGCCGGTCTTCGGCTCGCTGCTCCGGTTGAGCGCCACCGACGAGGGAGCCGGCCGGGACCGGATCCTGCTCTCAGCCCCGGCTCGTCCGGGCGCTTCCGTCCTGGAGGACCGCCGGGAGCTGGCCGTCCGCTCCTCCTACGACGAAGGCCGAACCTGGCAGACGGTCGGTACCCTGGCGGTCCCGGGCCGGGCCGGGTACTCCGACCTCACGTTGTCGCCGACGGGCACCATCGGCTTGGTCTACGAGACGGCCACGACCACCCCGCACGGCACGGTCGCCTTCACCGCGTTCGCCGACCCCGAACTGGACGCCGCCCAGACCGAACTGCGCCTCCCACGCACCAGCGACACCAGCGGCAACAGCAACCACGCCGTCGTCCACGGCGACGCCCGACTCGGCACCAGGGGCTCCGGCAAAGCGCTGGACTTCGACGGCCGTGACGACTACCTGCGGCTCGTGAACTGCGCGCCGTCCCTGCGGCTCGGCGCGTCGGACTTCACCGTCACCGCCTGGTTCAGGTACTCGGCCCCCACCGGCTCACTGCCGATCCTGTGGGGGTACGGCATGGGAGCAGCCGAACGGCAGTTCTGGCTCCGGGCGGAGCCGGGCAACGGCTTCGTCCGGGCGGCGATCGACACGGGCACGGACTACGCCGAGGTACGGACCCCCTTCTCGTACGGCGAAGGTGCCTGGCACCACGTGGTGTTCACGCGCCAGGACGGGCAACTGCGTCTATCGGTGGGCGGCAGCGCGGACTCCATCGCGTCCGCACCCGCAGGTGACATCACCCCGTCCGGCGCCTTTACCGTCCATGTAGGGGCGCGTCCCGACTTCCCGGACCAGCCGGCTGGTGTGACGCAGTTGTTCGAGGGTGGTCTGGACGATGTCCGCGTGTTCGGCCGCGCGCTGACTGCCGGTGAGGCAGCCCGGGTACGCGGCGGCGCTCTCGACGTGGCCAACAACGAGGAACGTGTCCGGCTCGCGTTCAGCAGTCTCTGGTAACGGCATGGCCCTCGTCGGGCCGCCGGATCAAGTGCCGGCCGTGCGCGTGCGGTGTTCCGCCCCCGTCCCATGCCGGCGCGGGACCTTGATGTTGTCCGTGCCCTCACCTCTGCGCCAGCGCTCAAGCACCTCTTGTTCGGCGAGCTTCGTCGGGGTACCCAGCTTGTGGGGCCGGACGCCGTCCGGGATCTCCAGGTCGTCGATCTCCGCGTGGTCGGCGGTCACCTTGCCCGGGGTGCTGTCCCTGGACCGGAACGACGAAAACTGAGGCTTCATCATTGGCTACATCTGGTCGAAAACCAATCCGGAATCTTACATCCGCGTAACTGTGGGAAACCTCTACATCAAAGCCTCGGCAAGCTACGGCAACGAGGTGCCGGGCAACACATTCTGCGCCCCCGTCGCGAAGGGATAGTCTTACGTGGTGGAAGCGCACAGAGACGGCGCCAAAGGCGGCTACGGCTGCTACTGGGTACCGCTCAGCTGACCCGCTACCGCTTCAGCAACGGTCGCCGCCGGTGACCTTCCGCTGCTGCCCGGCCTGATCCACCCCGCAGTCTCCGACCGCCTACCGCGAACCGCCTCCGGTCTTCTGGCCGGAGGCGGTTCCCACCGCCGCGCGACCCGGGCCGGCCTCGACTGCCCCACAAGGCCGTCACGAGCCCGTGGGGTATCCGACTTTCCGCCCTCCGTCCCTGCAGTCCCCGGGCGTCTCAGGAACGTGGCCAGAGGCATACGACAGCAGCGGTCACCCTGCCGGACATGACGTACGCCCCCGCGTGCAGGACTGTGTGGCGACCGCCGGAATCCGGCGAGCTTTGACCGTCCGTCCCGCTTCTTCGCCGAAGGAACGCTGCCCACGCCAGTGGGTGTCCGTACCGGACCTCGGTACAAGGTGGGGCCTGTCGCGTCCGATACCACGCGGTGCAGGGGGTGATGACCGTCCTGCACTTCCTGGCGGGCAGGCGGGCAGGCGGGCAGGCGGGCAGGCGGGCCGGCGGGCCGGACGGGGTCGGGCCCCCTGCGCCCGGCGGGGGCGGGCTGCCGGAATCAGGAGTTACTAGTTGCGCGCGGGGGCTGCGGCGGCAGAACGGTCGGCGGAGATAACCGCCGAACTGACCGTGCTCGGCGGCTTCGACCGAGACCTCGCAGCCGATGCCACCCGCGCGTCCAGCCAATTACGCTCAGTCGGAGTCGGCCGCCGGAACTGCTGTCGAAACGCTGCTCCGCAACATGAACAGAGCCCTCCCCTCCCCTCGGCGCCTCGGTCCACCAATCGGGCATATCGGTGTGCGCAGTGCGCCCGGTTAACCTCTGCAGGTACCTTCACAACGGGACCAGTGCCGCAGGCCACTGAGTCAGTTCGATGCACGAGGTCGTAATGGTTGTGACCTGTTCTTTGTGAGGCTGTGTTCACGACGTAGGGCAGCATTTCGACAGCCGACAGGATGTCGCTGACGGCGCCGATCGTTCATGTCGCCTGGCGGAGCTGGAGGCAGCCCTCTCTTGATCTACCGTAGCCGACAAGTAACGCTGCGAGTACGCAAGTTCCATGACAGACGAGTGAGACAGGGGCGGTGTGGTGCGGACCGGATTTGTCGACCGTGTAAAGCACATGGACGAATTGCGCACGCTGATGGGGGACGTGGTTGCGGGGCGCGGGGGCCGGGCCGTTGTGATCGACAGTGTTTCGGGCATGGGCAAGTCAGCGCTGTTGCGCGCGTTCGAGGCCGAAGTCGCGGACTCTCAAGAGCTGTCAGGCGCCCGCCGGGTACTTTCCGTACGGTGTCAGCCGTCGATCGGATCAGGGCTGAACTACGTGGCGGTCTCCGACCTGTTGTTGCAACTGGCGCGGGACCAGGAGAACAAGCAGCCCGGCCGCTTCCGCCGCCTGCTGGGCTTCACCCGCGAGGGAGTCATCCGCTCGGCCCCGGACGTGCTGTCCGCGATCGTGCCCGGTCTGGGTGCGCTGTTCACGCTGGGCAGGGAGGTCACCGAGGCATCCTTGGCTTCTGGATCGATGCCGTTCGACAGCCTGCTGCCCTTCCAGCAAGGAGTAGCCGCGCAGATCGTGGACGCCCTGCTGGATCTCGTCCGGCAGGGCCCGCCCACAGTCGTGCTGATCGACGACATCCAGCATGGCGATCCCAGCAGCCTGCTGGTCCTCGACCGGCTGTTGCGAAGGCTGCCCGGCGAGCCGCTCGGCCTGGCGCTCAGCCACACCACCGACGGGGCCTACGTCGACGGCCCGAGTTCCACGGTCGAGGACCTGCTGCATGGCTGGGCGAAGGACGGGCTCCTGCGGCGGCGGGTGATGCAGGGCCTGCCACAAGAAGCCGTCGCCGAGCTGGTACGTTCCTGGCACCCCCAGGCGCCGCCGTCTCTGCCGGAACAGCTGAGCCGACTGACCGCCGGTCACGCCGTCTTCCTCACGCTGTGCCTTGAGGAGTGGCGTCCGGGCGACGGGCTCTCCGTTGAACTGCCCGGCAGCTTGTCGCGTGTGGTGGAGGACCGCCTTCGGCTGCTCGCCGAACGGGATCGCGAACTGCTCGTGATCGGAGCGACTCAAGGAGAGACATTCCTGTCCCGCACGGTCGCCGATGCCAAGGGGGCGCCGCACGACGAAGTGATGGAGCGTCTGCGCCTCATCGCTGACCAGCACAAGCTCATTGTGCACACGGGCTTGCCCGGCTGGGCGCGGCGGGAGGCGTCCGATTGCTATCGCTTCGAGCACAGTGCCTTGTGGGGGGTGGTGTACGGGCGGCAGACGCCTCAGCAGATGCGATCCCGGCATGCCCGTATCGCGGCGGCGCTCACATCCGAACCCGTGGACGGTCTACCGCTGGAACGCCGGCTGGAGATCGCCCGCCATCTGCGCAGCGGCGGCGCTGAGTGCTTGCTGGCATCGGCCGAGGTCCACTACGGGCTGGCCCGGGACGCCGCCATGGAAGGACTGTCCTTCGCCGAGGCTGAGAGCCACTGCGAAGAGGTGGTCAAGGCAGTCCAGGACTTGCCGGAGCAGGAGGAGAGCCGGGACCGGTGGCTCATCCAGGCGGTGGAGCTGCTGCTGTCACTGACGGAAGTTCGCTGGCGGGGCCAGCGTCAATCGGTCGGCGGTCCGGACATCGATGGCCTGGCCGCCGCGGCGGAAGCTGCGGCGGAACGGTGCGGAACACCTGAGTTAGTCATCCGTACGACGCTCCTTCGCGGCAAGACCCTGCTTGTCACCCAGGGTCTGCTCCCGTCTCTGGACAAGCTTCGCGCGGCCGTGGAGCTGGCCGAGCAGCACGGTGATCCCGTCCCGCTCTTCGTGGCCCGTGTCGAATACGGGCGGCAGGTCTCCAAGCGTCGGCTGGCCGACGGTCTCTCCCAGCTGAGGGAGGCGGAGCACCTGTACGCGTCCGCCCCGGGCCTTGGCGGCACCATTGACCCGGTGCTCCAGCACGCTCGCAATCTCGGAGAGATGCAGCTCGGCATCACCCTCTACGACAGCGGATACCTCAGCGAGGCTCTGGCCAGGCTGAGCCGCTGCGTCCAACGGCTGCGCGACGAGCCATTGAAGGCCGAGCTACCCATAGCGCTCAACTACCTGGCGCAGGTGAACATGGGCCTCGGCGCCTACGAGGATGCCGAAGAGGTCCTGGGCGAAGCCCTCGCCTTCGAGGCCGACCGCGGAGGCGACAGCGGCTGGCACGCTTACAACAAGGCCCTCCTCGCGCATCTCCTCATCCACCAGTCCGCGCGACGCGACCAGGCCCTGGAACTGATCGCCGACGCGTGGGCGGAGACAGAACGGACCTGGCTGGCCAACCTCGTCCCCATCGTCCGCAATCTTTATGCCGAGATCCTGCTTCTTGCCTCCGACAGAGCCGGGAACCTCCTGGAACAGGCCGACCGCCTGGCGGTCGACACCTGTGTCGAGACCCAACGCAGCGGAATGATCCGTAGCGAGATCGCCGCGCACTCCCTGCGTAGCCGCATCCTGCTCCGGCAAGGCGACATCACGGGAGCCGAGGAGCAGGCCGGCCAGGCGGTTCGAATGCTGGACGAGGTCGGGGCTATGCCCGCACTCCGTACGGAGGAGATCCTTTACCACTGTGCCGTCGTGCTGGCGGCCGGGGGCGCACGGGAGGAAGCATCCGCACTTCTTGAGCGGGCCCGGCTCGAGCTCGCCCGCAAGGCGGACCAGGTCATCGACGATGTGCTGCGCGACCGGTTCCTCACGCGGGTCCCGCTTAACCACGCCGTTCTCCAGGGCGAAGGAGTCGGCCAGTGACCAGCGCGTACGGCCGACGAGGGGTTCTGACAGTAGGTGGAAGATGGAGCCGTCATGGTGACAATCACCAAAGAGTTCCACTTCTCGGCCAGCCACGTCCTCTACCCGGCTGCCGAACCGGCATCCCTGCGTTCGCATGCACGGCCACAACTACGTCGTCGTGTTGGAACTCTCCGCCCGCCGCGAGGACCTCACCGAGGCAGGCTTCGTCCGCGACAGGCGGAGCAGGGCGCTGGAGTGCGCCCGGAGGAGGTGCCGGAAGCCGTACCTCAGCCTGCGGCTGGCCTCTGTCTGAATGTCCGACACCTCGATCACAAGAGGCCCCTCTGTCCCTGGAACCGTCCATGCGTTGTAGATGCCGGCGTTCTCCTCAGCACGCGGCTGGAGGTCCGCCGCAGTGAGGTATCGGATGCCTTTGGGGCGTCCTCTACGAGGGACCATCGCGTGCCGCTCCGCAGGGCAAGGACCCGTTCGTGCTCGTCCACGAGTACCGCCCCAGCTCTGACCGCAGGGCAGTGTCCGTGGTGGGAACAGCCTCGAAGCTGTGTGTGGTCACGCAGTGCGAGGAACAGCGGCCTCATCGCTGTGCCCTCGGTGGGGTGGCGGCTGAGGTACCCGTTCATCTCTCTGAAGATGGCGCTCGGTCGTACGCTCATGGCCCGCCTCACCGTCTCTGCGTTCCTCGCGGTGCACGGCGGGGAGCGGTTTCGTATGCCGGGCCGACTCGCGCATGTACTGGTTCACGCTGAACTGGGTGACTTTGGGGGCGGGGGTACTTGAGGTCCAGCTGCACGTACGCGGCCCGGTAACATCTCGCGCACGTCCGGGTCATCGTCGGAGCCCAGCTCGTCGACTGCCATGACCGCGCGATTTTCGTGCTGGCACATGATGCAGGCTCCCACGGCGGGGTTTTTGAGTGGTGCGTCGACGCAGTGGTGCACGTTCATGTTCGGGCGTTTCGTGGTTCGACCGTGCCGTAGTCGCCGGTGACGATGCCGGCTGCGAGCACGATGCGGCCGTCGGCGGGGGCATCGCCGTGACGCGGGTCCGGGTCGGCGTGCGCTCTCGGCAGCGCCGACAATGCGCTATTCAATTTCGGTGGCGGATCATCTAGAGTTCTCGATATGGCGAATCAGCTTGCAGCCGGACCGAAGCTTCTGGAATACGTCAGGGAGTTCTCCCTCAGGGAGGACGATATTCTGCGGGATCTGCGACAGCTGACCGCGGAGTTGCCCCGTGGGGAAGCGATGCAGGTCATGCCAGAGGAAGGGCAGTTCCTCGCGTTCCTGATCGCGTCGGCGGGCGTCACCGACGTGCTGGAGCTCGGCACCTTCACCGGTTACAGCACCCTGTGCATGGCCCGCGCGCTCCCGCCGCACGGGCGATTGATCACCTGTGACATCACTGAGCGATGGCCGGAGATCGGTTCCGATTACTGGCGGCGGGCAGGCGTTTCCGAACGGATCGAGCTTCGTATCGGCGCGGCGACCGATATTCTTGAGAAGATGCTCGAAGACGGTTGCTCCGACAGCTTCGGTCTCGTTTTCATCGATGCCGACAAAGCGAATTATCCCCGGTACTACGAACTGGCATTACGGCTTGTGCGGCCGGGCGGGCTGGTCGTGGTGGACAATACGCTTTTCTTCGGCCGAGTCATCGACCCTCTCGCCGACGACGCGGATACCGCCGGTGTCCGCGAGGTCAATGCCACGATCCGGGACGACCGGCGGGTCGACGTCTGCATGCTCCCGATGGCCGACGGCATCACGCTGGTCCGCCGCCTATGATCACGGGCTGACGGGCTGACGGGCTGACGGGCTGACGGGCTGACGGGCCGGGTTCGGGCGCCGGGCCGCCGGGCCCGATCCGGGCACCTCTCGCGCTCAATCCGGGCGTACCTCCCCGGCCGGTGCCCGGTCGGTGAGGTCCGGAGCGATCAGCCGGGCAGTCGTCGGGGCGTCCCGCCGCTCAGCGGTGAGGTGCAGCAACAGGACGTCCTCCCCGGAACTCTGCGCGACCTCGTCCCGGCAGTCGCAGGGCTGCTCGTCGAAGCCCGCGAACCGGTAGGCGATCTCCATCACCCGATTACGGTCGGTGGCGCGGAAGTCCGCCAGCAGATGGACACCGGCCAGGGCGGCCTGGTCGACCAGCCAGTTCAGAATGATCGTGCCGGCGCCGAACGCCACCACACGGCACGAGGTGGCGAGCAGCTTGAGGTGCCACGCCCTGGGGTGCTTCTCAAGCAGCACCACACCCACGGCGCCGTGCGGCCCGAAGCGGTCGGTGAGTGTTGTGACCAGGACCTCGTGGCCGGGGCAGGCGAGGAGCGCGCGCAGCGCCTCGTCCGGGTAATGCACCCCGGTCGCGTTCATCTGGCTGGTGCGCAGGGTCAGCTCCTCGATCCGCGACAGCTCGTCCTCCGTGGCCCGCCCGATGCGCATCACCATGTCCAGCGAGCGGAGGAAGTCCTCGGACGAACCGGCGAACCGCTCCCGCTCGTCCGTGCGCCGGAAGCCCGCCTGGTACATCGTCCGGCGCTGCCGCGAGTCCACGGTCACCGACCTCGGGCTGAACTCGGGCAGGCCGAGCAGTGCGACCGCGTCCTGTGCCGCGTAACAGCGCACTTCGGGGAGATGGAAGGCGACCTCGGACCGCTCGGCCGGCTGGTCGTCGATGAACGCGATGGTGCCCGGAGCGAAGTTCAGCTGCTCGGCGATCCGCCGCACCCCGTCCGACTTGGGCCCCCAGCCGATCTCCGGGACGAGGAAGTAGCCGGCGACTCCGAGGGCCTCCAGCCGTGCCCACGCGATCTCGTGGTCGTTGCGGCTGCACACCGACTGCAGAATGCCCCGCGCGTCCAGGCCGACGATCACCTCACGGATCGCTTCGGACAGGACGACGTCCTCGTCCTCCAGCAGCGTGCCGTGCCAGAGCGTGTTGTCGAGGTCCCAGACCAGGCACTTCACGGTCGTGGACGGGGCCGCCGGGGCGTTGTCGCTCATGTTCGGCTCCTTGTGATGACGTCCTGGTGATGACGTTCGGCGGCCACGAGCGAGGTCACCGCCTGCTGAGGGCGTGGTCGGCCAGCATCAGCTGGCACATCTCGTTGCTGCCCTCGATGATCTCCATGAGCTTGGCGTCGCGGTACGCCCGCGCGACGAGGTGACCGTCCTGCGCCCCGGCCGACGCGAGCACCTGGACCGCGGCGGCGGCGCCCTTGGCCGCGTGCCCGGCACTGACGTACTTCGCCAGTACGACGGCGGTGACCAGGTCGGGGGCGTTCTCGTCCCAGCAGCGGCTGGCGTACTCGCAGGCCCGGGTGGCGACCTGTTCGGCGGTCCACAGGTCGGCCAGGTGCCGGGCGACGAGCTGGTGCCGCCCCAGCGGTTGGCCGAACTGCTCGCGGGAACGGGCGTGGCCGACGGCCGCCGTCACGCAGGCCCGGAGGATTCCGACACACCCCCACGCGACCGAGATCCGGCCGTAAGCCAGGGCCGTTGTCACGAGCAGGGACAGCGGTTGCCGCCCGCCGCCCAGCAGGCTGCTGAGCGGCAACCGCACGTCGTCGAGCAGCACCTCGGCGTGCCCTGCCGCCCGGCAGCCCAGCGGGTCGGCCACCGGCCGCACCTGGACCCCGGGGGCGTTCCGGGGCACCACCACGACGGCACCGTCCTCGCCCATCCGGGCGACGACGAGGAAGAGATCGGCGTACTCGGCGGCGGTCACCCACTGCTTGCGGCCGGTGAGCGACAGGGTGTCGCCGGCGACGGTGACGGTGGTCGCGACGGCCGACAGGTCGCTGCCCGCTTGCGGTTCGCTGAAGGCCACGGCCGCCGTGTCGCCCGAGGTCAGCCGCGGCAGCAGCGCCGCCGCCTGCTCCGGGTCACCGAGCCGTTCGACGGTCCACGCGGCCATGCCCTGCGAGGTCATCACACTCCGCAGCGAGCTGCACAGACTGCCGACATGGGCGGTGAACTCGCCGCTGTCCGTGCTGCTCCACCCGGGCCCGCCGTACCTCGCCGGAATCTGAGCGGCGAGCTGCCCGGCCGCACCGAGTTTCCGCACCACGTCCTCGGGCAGCCGGCCCGCCCGGTCCCAGCCGGACGCCTGGTCACCGACCAGCTCGGTGACCGCGGCGGCCGCCGCGGCGACGGCGTCACGCACCGGAGCCGCCGGGGGCCGGCTGCCGGAGGCGTTCGACCAGCGTGCCCATCCGCCGCACGGTGCGGAAGTTGTCCATCCGCAGGTCGGCGCCGCGGATGGCGATGCCGTACGTCCTCTCCAGATGCACTACCAGCTCCATGGCGAAGATCGAGGACAGCCCACCGTTGCCGAAGACGTCCACGTCGGTCTCCCAGGCCCTCCCCGTGTGCTTCGTCAGGAACCGCAGCAGGTCCGTCTGGACCGTGCCGGCGTCGCCGACGGGTTCCGGCACCGGACGGTCGGATGGCGTGGTCATGTCTGTTCTCCCTCGTACTCGTAGAAGCCGCGACCGCTCTTGCGGCCGAGGTGGCCGGCCCGCACCATCTCCAGCAGCACGTCGCAGGGGCGGCATCCTTCGTCACCGGTCCGGTTGTGCAGCACCCACAGCGAGTCGACCAGGTTGTCCAGCCCGATGAGGTCGGCGGTGCGCAGCGGGCCCGTCGGATGACCGAGGCATCCCTGCATGAGCCGGTCGACCGACTCGGCGTCGGCGGTACCCGCCGCCACCACCCGGATCGCGTCGTTGATCATGGGGTGCAGGATCCGGCTGGTGACGAATCCCGGCGCGTCGGCGACCACGATCGACTCCCGGCGCAGCGCGGCGAGCAGCGCCCGCAGCGCGTCCAGGGTCGCCTCGCCGGTACGCGTACCCCGGATGACCTCGACCGTCCGGATCAGGTAGGGCGGATTCATGAAGTGGGTACCGATGAGATCCTCCGGCCGTGCCGCCGCCCGGGCCAGCTCGTCGATGGGGATCGCCGACGTGTTCGAGATGATCGGGATGCCGGGCGCGACCAGGGCGGACACGTCCGCGATGACCTTCGCCTTGGCGTCGGCCTCCTCGGTGACCGCCTCGATCACCGCGGTCGGTGCCGCGTCGTCGGCCGTCACCAGTTCGGCGAGCGACAGGCCGGTGACGAGAGCGCCTGGGGCCACCCCGTCCGGCAGCGCGCCCATCAGCTGCGCCATCCGCACCTGGTGGGCGATCCTCGCCGGTGCCTCGTCCAGCCGGCGCCGGTCCAGGTCCGTCAGCGACACCGCGATCCCGTGCCCGACGGCCAGCGCGGCGATGCCCGACCCCATCACCCCCGCTCCGAGCACAGCCAGTCGCTGCCCGGCGCCGGGCGCACCGCTCTCCATTGCCATGTCGTCCCTCTTTCGGTCCCGGCCCGGCCGGGAGGCTTCCGGGCTGTGTCGAAACACGGTGATCGCGGACGGCAGCGACCACGGGAGGGGCTGAGCGCCACCCCTCGCGGCCACCCCCGTGCTGCCGCCGGCGGTGGTCACTCCTCCGAGCGGCTCACTTCGGTCCGGGAAGACAGCGGAGGTACGAGACCACCCGTGGGTTCCGTGTAGAACTGCTGCGCCCACTGCCGGTACCGGCCGATCGGACCGTCGCCCTTGGCGAGCTTCGGGTGCTCGACGTGCTCCTGGTAGTGCCACATCAGCAGGTCCGCGCCGGTGTCGACGCTCGCCACCCGCTGGAGAACAGCACTGAGCAGCCGGGCGGCGGGCAGCGCCGCCGCGCGCCCGATCTTCTCGGGCACGCCGGGGATGCCGGTCAGCTCCAGCTTCGTACCGAACCGGAGCTGGATGCGTCCCGCGCTGGTCGCGGTCGCGTGGAGCATCACGTACAGGTTGCCCGCGCCGCGGGGCAGGACCGTCCTCGCCGCGATGGTGCCCAGCCCGATCACGGTGAGCGTGTAGGACTGGCGGGACCCGCGCATCATGGTGCCGCGGGCGGTCGCGGTGACGGTGCTGACCGGTTTCCCGGCCACCGGGGCGCCCTCGATCTCCAGGTCCTTGAGACCGTGCAGCGCGGGCAGATGCCCCCAGTCGAACGCGTTCTCGATGACGTCCTGCGGGTGACCGGCGATGTCGAAGGTGTCGTGGCTGTACGGCTGCCGCTCATCCATGGGCAGGGCCGGGACGTCCCACTCCGGGGGCAGCCCGAGGGCGTGCCACCACACGTAGATCGAGCCGTTGACCTCGCGAACCGGGTACTGCGACAGTGACGCCTTCGGCGGCGGCTTGTCGTAACCGGTACGTACGCAGGCACCGGCCGGGTCGAACGCGAAGCGGTGGAAGGGGCAGACGATGTCCTCGCCCTCGACCGATCCGCCGACCCCGAGATGCGCCCCCAGATGCGGGCACCGCGGCCGGACGGCCCGCAGCAGACCACGGGCCGTCCGGTACAGGACGACCTCCGTGCCCGCGAGTGGACGCGTGGTGACGGACCCGCGTCTCAGCTCGTCGCTGAAGGCCAGACAGAACCATCCGTTCGGGTACGGACGGGAGGGTGCGTGCAGGGTGTCGGCCGGGGCCGCACCGGGCCGGCCGACAGCCCGGGAGCGGAGCAGTTGCTTCACTAGGGGTTTCAGGTGAGGCTTCATGGCGTCACTCCTGGTGCTGCACCGGGCAGGCGGAGGCGCCCGCCCGCGTGGACGGCTGGGCAGGTGCGGACCGCGGCGCGGCCGCGTGGAGTTCGGCGCCGCCGGCGCCGCCCGTCCGCCGCTCGCTGAGCCGCAGGGTCAGCCCGCGCGAACTCAGACTGGTCTCCACCTTGGGCTTGAACGGCTGCTCGCCGGCCGGGGTCAGCTCCCAGCGGGAGACGATGGCGGTCAGGGCCAGGATGGCCTCGGTGAGGGCGAACTGGTCCCCGATGCACTTGCGGGGGCCGGCGCCGAACGGGATGTAGGAGGCCCGGTCGGGCTGGACGTCGAGCCAGCGGTCGGGGTCGAACCGGTCGGGCTCGGTGAAGAGGTCGGACCGCCGGTGCAGGAGGTACGCGCTGAGCACGAGGGTGCTGCCGCTCTTGAGCTGTACGCCGCCGAGCTCGGCGTCCTGCCTGAGGGTGCGGGTCATCATCCAGGCGGGCGGGTACAGCCGCAGCGTCTCGGTCACCACCCGGGAGGCCAGGCCGAGCGACGGCAGGTGCGCGGCATCGAGCTTCCCTCCGGCCAGGACGCTGTCGGTCTCGGCCTGGAGCCGCCGCTGGATGTCCGGGTTCGTGGCGAGCAGGTGCAGCGCCCAGGCCAGGGTGATGGCCGTGGTCTCCATCCCGCCGAGGAAGAACGTGAGCGCCTCGTCCGCCAGTTCGGCGTCGCTCAGCTGCTTCTGGCCGTCCTCGCTCTCCTCGTCGACCGCCCCGACCAGCGTGGAGAGCAGATCGGCACGGTCGGTCGGATCGGCACGCCGCTCGGCGATGATCTCCGCGATGGTGTCCGCAAGCCGGTGCCGTGCCTGGTCGTACCGCCGTTTCTGCCGAGTCGGCAGCCGGCGCAGCAGGGCCGGCGTCATCATCCGGCGGAAGAACGCGCTCACGATGGTGGCGGTGTCGGCCAGGGCGCGCCGCATGGTCTCTTCCGGCAGCGCGCCGCTGAACATCGTCTCCATCGTGGCGCGCGTCGTCAGCGTCATCATCTCCTGGGTGACGTCGAGGACATCGCCGTCCCGCCAGGACTCCGCCTTCAGCTCGGACGCGCGGGCGAACACCGCCCCGTACCCCGCGAGCCGGGTGGGGTGGAACGACGGCTGGCACAGCCGCCGCTGCCGCCGGTGCAGGGTGTACGAGCAGGTGGACAGGCCGTCGCCGATGACCTCGCGGATCCGGTCGTAGATCGGGCCGCCCTTGTCGTAGACACGGTCGTTCAGGAACACCTGCCGGGTCAGGGCCGGGTCACAGACCATCACGGCGGTACTCGGGCCCAGCCGGACGCGTACCAACTCGCGGTACCCGGACAGGGACATGATGAACGCCAGCGGATCGCGGAGCAGGGGCAGCGCGTGGCCCAGCAGCGGCAGGGCCTTGGGAGCGAGCGGAACGGAAGCCGCGGTCGCCGTACTCGTGTCTGTCATGGACAGCCTCAATTCATGGTTGATCGGCCGGCAGGTGCCGCGGCGACGGAATCGCGGGTGATCTCGATCAGCGCGGTGGTCCAGCGGAAGCCGACCCCGAAACTCACGACGAGGACGCGGTCCCCGGCCCGCAGGGTGCCGGAGCGGAACGTCCTGTCGAGGGCGAGCAGGACATCGGACGGGCCGGCGTGGCCGAGGTGCCGGCCGTAGGCCCAGCTGGTGTTGTCGGAACGCAGGCCGAGCGCCGAGCCGCTGAGCAGCAGGTCGAGGACGACCGAACCGATCGCGATGGGCACCACGTGCGAGATGTCCGCCGGTTTCACGGCGGCTTCGTCGAGGACGGTTTCGATGCAGTGGTGGGTGGCCCGTTGCAGCACCTCGATGTGGGGCATGAACCCGGTCTCCTCGACGGGGAACCGCCGGGCGGCACCGGTGTACCCCTGCCTGGCCCGGGTCTGCGTCTCCAGTTGCGGCTCCGTGACATGGGCGGTTGCCACCAGGCGGGCGCAACCCGTCCCACGGGTGAGGACGGCGGCGGCACCGGCGTCACCGGCCACATAACCCAACTCCCGCGCATAGCCCCACCGTTCGTTCGGGAACCGGACACCGGTCGTGACCAGCGTGGCTTTCGCGTCCGGCCGGGCGGTGAGGTGTTCGGCCGCGGTGACGAGCGCGGCGGCACCGCCGTCACTGGCAGCGCCGACCTCGATCGAGGCGGTGTCCTTTCCGCCCAGTACTCGCGTCAGGTAGGCCGCGGGCGTGTAGTGGTCTCCGTCCTGGAAGCCGGCGTGCACGAGCAGACTCAGGTCGGCGGGGGCGACGTCCGCGTGGCGCAGCGCCTTGAGTCCGGCCCTGGCCGCCATCTGTGTCGCCGTGTTGTCCTTCGAGACGGCGGCCGAGGTGAATCCGTTGAGCGCCAGGGCGGAGGGCTGCCGGGCGCCCGGCCCGCCCCGCGGCTCGTGTTCGGGTTTGATGGGGGGTACCCACGCTCCGGTCCCGGCGATCGTGATGTCCTGCCACAACACAGCTGTCTCCTCGGCTGTCACGAAAGGGGCGACTGGGGAACGCGGGCGCGGGGCCGGATCACTTCTCCGCTGTGGTCCAGGGGGTGTGCGGTGACCCCGGCGATCCGGGCCAGCACCCGGCCGTGACCGGTCGCGGCGGTGAGATCCCCGGTGGCGTAGTCGCAGTGCAGCCGGATGGCCGGATTCTCCGCGCTGAGCCGGCAGTCGTTGCCCGGTCCGCTGAGATCGACCTCGTCGAGGCCGGCCATCGGGCCGACCAGGGGCGGGCTGTCACCGCGCGGCGGCAGCAACAACAGGTGCACCATCGCGTCCAGCAGGATCGTCGGCACGCTCATCCCGGCCAGCGCCGGAGCCCAGGCGGCATGGTCCAGAGCGAAACGGGCGCTGTTCCCGTCCGGCCCGCGGGCGTAATCGCTGGTGCCGGCGAACGGGCCGGTGAGCGAGATCGGCGGGTCGGGGGAGTAGACCGGCATCGCGAAATCGGGTTCGGGTTCGTAGGAGGAGCAGTCGGGGGGGCCGGCGAGCGCGGGGTAGCGGTCCGCCAGCAGGACCCTCGTTTCGCACAGCAGGTCGTTGAAGCGCAGCACCTTGCCGTTCTTGCCGAGCCGGTGCGCCGTCATCCTGACGGACACCTCGGCGCGGTCGCGCTCGCGGCTGGTGACCCGGGCCTCCACCGCGACGGTGCGCAGCGGCCCGCCGAGCCTGACCGTGATCGACGTCCGGCAGGTGAGGCCGCGGAACCCGGTGACCATGAGGCCGGGGCAGAGGGCCGAAGCCGCGCCGGCCGCGGCTTCGAGGGTGAAGGTGCCGGGCAGGGTGTACTCGCCGTTGACCCGGTGGTGGCGCATCCACCGGCCGTCCTGTTCGGCCAGCGTGAGCGGATCCCAGGTCTTGTTGAAGACGGCCCAGTCCTTGCCGCGGTACTGGACCCCGTCGAGCAGTGGCGTCGTCAGTGCCGGATCCGGCGTGGCGGGCGGTGGCGCGTCCGGTGCGGGGATACGAGGATCGGCGGCACGACCGTAGGTGCTGATACCGCGCAGGGCCAGCAGGCGGCGTTCTTCCTCCCGGATGAAGAACGACACCCCGCCGGCGGGTGGCCGGGTCATGGCGGAGAGGAACTGCGCCTGTCCCTGGGCGGTGCTGATGTACGCGTCCATCTGGTTGCGTTTGAGGGTCTCGCGCATGCTGACGCTGCTGGCGACGCCGACCTCCCGCCAGCCGCTCCACAGGACCGCGACCTCCCGGTGGCCGTCCGGTGCGTGCCGCTGGGCCTGGGCGCTGGCGTACGCGAGGTACTCGTTGACGGCGCAGTAGTCGATGTCACCGGGCGCGGGGGCGAGTGTGGCCAGGGTGCTGAAGTTGCACCAGATACGGGGCGGATGTCCGGCCAGAGCCCGTTTGAGGTTGCGGTAGCCGGTCGCCTTGGTGGTCCGGACCGCCCGGAAATCGGTCAGGGTCTTGGCGTGCAGCGCACGCGAACGCAGGTCGAGGACGGTGTTGATGAGCAGGTCGATCTGTCCGTGCCGGGCGAGGACCTCGGCGACGACGGCGGTGGTGCGCTCGGCGTCGAGGATGTCGCACACCCGGTGGTGGACGCGGTCCTCGCCGCACAGCTCCGCCAGCCGTTCCACCGTGCGGTGCACTTCCAGGCGCGCCTCGGCCTTCTCGTAGGCGGCGCGCAGCTCACGGACCGACGCGTCGGGGCGCCTGCGGCGTTCGGCGGCGATGAACTCGGCCTGCGGGGGCAGCGCGTCGCCGGTATCCGGCAGCGGGGTGCGGCCGATGACGTACACATGCGGCCGTTCGCTGGTGCGGGCGAGGGCGTGGAGGAGCTCGGGCGTGATTCCCCGGGCGCCGCCGAAGGCGACCACGACCGCGCCGGGCGGCAGCGAGGGCTCTTCCGCCGGGGGCGGTGCCGCGTGGTCGTCGGCGACGGCCAGGGTGAACCAGCCGTCCGCGCGGTGGACGAGCGTGTGCGTCGGTACCTGGGCCGTGCCCGCCCGCGCCAGTTGGTCCAGGGCGGTGGCGGTGTCCGGCGCGTCACTGAGCAGGATCACCCCGCCGCACTGCGGGACCTCGGCCCGGACGGAGCGGATGAGGCCGGTGAACAGGCCGCTCAGCGGGGGTGGCAGGTCGAACGGCACCGCCCCGAGCAGGACCGCGCCGAGCGAACCGCCGGTGCGCAGCGCGGGCAGCGCCGCCTGGAGTGTGGTGAAGGTGAGGTCCTGGAGATCCTCCAGCCGGGTGGCCTCGGCCTCGTCGCCCACGTCGTCGTGGACGGGCAGCCGGGAGAGGACCCGGATGTGGCGGGGGACGAACGGCAGGCCGGCCAGGGCGCCGGGTGCCTCCTCGGCCGGTACGTGGTCGGCGGCCGCGACGCCCGGTCGGGGTGACCAGACGGCGATGTCCGGGCCGGTGACCGCCGCCGCGAGATCCGGGGCGTCGGTGAGGACGACGGTGCCCGGCGGGATCGGCGGCGTGGCCGGGCCTCCTGGCGGCGGGGGCGTCGGGACGAGCCGGAGGGTCTGGCGTCGGCCGGTGAACTCCTCGGTCTGTTCGGGCGCGGCGGTTACCGGTTCGGTTACGGGTTCGGTCCGTGCGGGGTGACTCGTTTCCGTACGTACGGCCTCCTCCGGCCCGGTACGTACGGCGGCTTCCGGGGAGCGGTGGGGCGGTTCGTCGGAGGGCGGCGTGAACCGGATCAGCGGTGATCCGGTTGCGGCGGGCGTCACCACGGCGTCCGTGCCGGTGACAACGCCCTTGAGGACCGCCAGCAGCGCGTCCAGTGACAGATAGGTGTGCCCGGCGCCGGCCAGCACGGGAAGGGCGTGCGCGGGCGTGGCCCCCGGCTCGGGATCGGCGCTCTCGACCGCGGTGGAGAGCGTGCCCAGGACGGGCAGGTCGTGCTCCAGCGCGGTGGAGCGCCGGGTGACCGCCAGTACGGCGGCACCCTCGGCGATGGACCGGCCCTCTGGTACCAGACCGTCGAGGTAACGGTCCCAGCCGCTGATCGGCCGCAGGCATACGGCTCCGACGAGGGCGAGGTCGCAGGCCCGGTGCCGGAGCTGGCGCAGGGCCAGGTCGACAGCGGTGTGCGTGGAGTCCCGCTGGGAGTAGAGGCTTGCTCCCATGGCCTGGAAGTCGTAGTAGTTGGCGGCCCGGCCCGACAGGATGCAGGAGACCGCGCCGGTGAAGTCGTCCTCGTTCAGGTCGCCGGGGATCACTCCCGTGGCCTCGGCAATCCCTTTCGCGAGGTACTCCCTCAGAGTCCGCGCCTGCACCGGGTCGGGCAGGATGTCGAACGTGGTGGCGGCCTCGCGGGCATGCACCCGCAGCGCGGCCTGGGTGTTGTGCGTGGTCGGCAGCGTCGACCCCACCATCACCGCGGTACTGGGCCGCAGGCTGATGCCCGGTTCGCCGAGCTGGTCCAGCAGCGGGC
This sequence comes from Streptomyces scopuliridis, assembly GCF_042790125.1. Taxonomy (GTDB): domain Bacteria; phylum Actinomycetota; class Actinomycetes; order Streptomycetales; family Streptomycetaceae; genus Streptomyces; species Streptomyces scopuliridis_A. The sequence goes on along the minus strand of NZ_JBHTZS010000037.1, from coordinate 53,183 downwards.
CGAGGGCCTCCAGCATCATGAGGTGGGCGGCGTCCATGTGGCGCATCGTCAGTGGCGGGATGCGCACGTCACGTGGGGACGGCAGGGGATACGGCGTACCGAAGCCGGACTCCGGGAGCGGTCCGTCGCCACCCAGCCAGGCGGGTACCCGGGCGGCGTCCAGACCGGGCAGGTGGGTGTTCCAGCCCACGACGACCAGGTCCTCCGTGTCCGTGGCCGCGTCACCGCCGCGCCTCCGCGCGGGGGCTGCCCGGGGCACACGGTCGGACAGGACCACGTGCGCGTCCGCTCCTCCGAGGCCGAACGACGACACCCCGACCACACGCGGTCGCGCGTCGTCCACCGGCCAGGGCGCGTCCTTGACCGGAACGGTCAGGTGCGCGCCGTCGCCCAACAGCGGATGCGGATCGGTGACCACGGGCTGACCGGGGACCGCTCCGCGTTCCAGGGCGACCAGCGCGTGCGCGACCGAGACCAGGCCCGCCAGCACACCGGTGTGCCCGAAGACCTGCTTGTTCGACGTCAGCAGGCACGCCCGCTCCCGCGGCCCCAGCCGGGAGAGCAGCGAGCGCAGTTCGATCTCGTCGCCCACCGGTGTGCCGGTGCCGTGTGCCACGACCCAGTCCACGTCGTCGGCCTCGATGCCCGCGTCGGCCCAGGCCCGGGCGATCGCCAGCTCCTGCCCGCGTGTGGCCGGAGCGTGAATGCCCTTGCCCCGGCCGTCGGCGGCGAGGCCGGTGCCCCGGATGACACCGAGTACGCGGTCGCCGTCGGCCACGGCCCGCGCGTATGTCTTGAGGGTGAGCATGATGGCGCCCTCGCCGATCAGCGTCCCGTCGGCCGCCTGGTCGAAGGGGCGTACCTTGCCGCTCATCGAGATGCCCTGGGCGCGGCAGAAGAGCGTGAACCCGATCGGCTCGATCACCGAGGTCCCACCGGCCAGCGCCACGTCGCAGGAGCCCTCGCGCAGCGCCTTGACCGCCGCGTCCAGGGCGAACAGTCCACTGGCGCAGGCCGCGTCGAGGGTCAGGTGCTGGGATCCGGCGGGGATCAGCCCGCGCAGCGCGTTACGGGAGACGGACGCGGGCAGATACGCCTTCGGATCCCCGCCGTCGCCGCCGTAGTGCGCGCTGAGCGCGTGGTCGGCCAGCTCGGCCAGCCAGTCGCCGTCCTCACCTGCGGGGGCGGCTTCGCGCACCATGCGCCGGTACTCGTCGCCAAGGACGACGCCCTGGGGGCCGAGCCCGGTCTGGTCGTGGATGCCGGTGGTCGCGGCGAGCCACCGGTCTGTCGGCCGTTGGCCCACCCCCGCCAGGGCCTGGACGGCGCAGTGCCGCAGCCAGCGGGTGGTCCGTGGCCAGCCGGGGTGGCCGGCGTTCCCGTCCGGTTCGGCGATCGAGGCGGGGTCGGGGACGAAGTCGTGGAGGTACCCGGCCTCGCGGACGTAGAAGGCGTCGGTCTCCTCACGGGTGGGCGCCCAGAAGTGCTTCAGGTCGAAGGCGGACGGTTCGCTGGAGAGCAGGACGCCCTCCCGCAGCCGGTCCCAGAACTCGGACGTGTTGTTCGCGCCGGGCAGGGCCAGGCCGATGCCGACCACCGCGACGGCGCCGGGGTCCGTCTCCGGCACCTCGTCCGGCGCGGGGAGCGCCGTTGGCGCTGGTGAAGGCGTCGGCGCGGATGCTGCCGGCGCGGATGCCGCTGGGGGTGGGGGCGGTGGGGTCGGACGGGCGGGCTCCGGAACGGGGGACGGTTCCGGTGTACGTACCGGAACGGCGGCCGCCGGCCGCTCGGGAGCGGGCCGGTGCGCCTCGGACGGCGGCATCGTTGTCACCGCGGCCGACGGGACCGGTCGGCGCCGGGCGGGCACACTCACCTGGTCCGCGAGCCTGCTGTGCAGCCGCATGCCCTGCATCCCGCCGATGCTGATGCCGCCGTCGGCGACGATGGTCTGCCCGGTGATGAAGCCGGTGTCCTCGTGCAGGAGATGGCAGATCAACTTGGCCGCGTCCGGCGTCGAGAGGGTACGGCGCATCAGCTCGCTGGCCCCGGACGGGTCGGCGTGCACCGCCGCCGGGTCGTCGAGATTGACGACGATCTCGCTGTCGACGGAGCCCAGCAGCACCGTGTTGACCCTGACGCCCTGGCCGACCAGCTCGAGTGCCAGATAGCGGACCAGCGACTCCAGGGCCGCCTTGGTGACCCCGCCGGGGCCGTAACCCGGAACCGGCTGGTGCGCCCCGACGCTGGAGAGACAGAGGATGCTCGCGCCCTCTCTGCCCTTCATCAGCTCGGCCGCCCGGCGCGAACAGTGGTAGGCGCCCATCACATTGGTGGACCAGGCCCGCTGCCAGTACGTGTCATCGATGTCGAACAGGGGCAGGAACGCCCCACCCGCGGCGTTGTTGATCAGGATGTCCAGGCCACCATGGCGCTCCTGGACCAGGTCGAACATCCGGTCGATCTCACTGGTCTTGGCCACCGAGGCGCGGATGAACTCACAGCTATGACCAGCCTGCTCCAGCTCGGCCCGCAGCAGCTCCGCCTGCTCGACCGAGTGGAAGTAGTTGACGATCACGTGGGCGCCGCCCTGTGCCAGGCGGCGGACGATGTCCGCGCCGAGGCTCTTCGCGGCTCCGGTCACCAGCGCGACCCGGCCCCGCAGGCCGTCTGTGGAGGTCATCGCCCGGCAGCCTCCGCCCGCGCCTCTACGACGGTCTCCGCGATCCGGCGAAGTGTGCCGACGGTCAGCAGGGAGGAATTCGACCGCAGACCGGGCAGGTCGAACCGGTCGGACACCCGCCCGAGCAGGACGACCTGCTTGAGCGACTCCACACCCAGCTCGGACTCCAGACCGTCGTCCTCACCGAGGAGATCCGGCGGATAGCCGAGGAAGTCGCCGTACAGCGTCTGCAGTTCGGCCAGCACCGTTTCGTAGTCCAGTCCGGCGGACGTGGGTGTGGTGACGGGGGCGGCGGTCACCGGAGCTTCGGCGACGGGTGCGACCGCGACCGGTGCCGCGGCGGCCGCGGGGGCCGGAGAGGCGACGGAAGCCACATAGGACACGGGGGCCGCCGCTACGGGCACATCGGTCCGGGGCAGCGGAACCGCGGCGGAGTGCACCGGAACCGGCTCGGCCGGCACGGACACACTCACCTGCGCGGCGGGACCGTGTCCATTGCCCGACCGTACCGGTACGCGCGAGCGGAACGGTCCACCTTCGGCGGACTCGGTGATCAGCGCACGGACGGCTTCGACCGGATCACTCTCGCTCAGCGGGACGACACACCGCACGCCCGGGACCGACGCCTCGACGAACTTGGTGACGACGGGCCACTCCCCGCACTCCACGAACGTGTCGGCGCCCGCCGCGTGCAGGTCGCGGATCGTGTGCAGCATCCGGACACGGGCGGTGAGCGCGCCGGCGACCAGGTCGACCGGGTCGTCGTCGCCGATATCCCGCCCCAGCCAGGGGGAGCACACTCGCCAGCGCCCGGCACCGTACGGAACGCGGGGCGCGGTCGCCCGCAGGTCACGCGCGGCCTGCGCCATCGCCGGGGAGTGGGTCGGATGTGGGACGCCCAGGGGAAAACTCGGCCAGCCGAGCGCGTCGGCCACCCGTTCCACGTGCTCGATCAGCGCTTCGGGGCCACTGATGACGCTCTGCCGAGGGGCGTTCTCACAGGCCAGTACCAGGTGGGGATGGCTGATCAGCCCGGCGAGCGACTCCGCCCTGCGGCCGTCCACACCGACCGCGAGCATCTTTCCGTCCCAGCTCTGCCGGGTCAGTACCTGGGACCGGGCCACGGCCAGGCGCGCGGCGTCCTCCACGGACAGGTGTCCCGCGGCGGCCAGGGCCCACAGCTCTCCGATGCTCTGCCCGACGATCGCGACAGGCCGGGCGCCTTCGGCGATGAGCATGTGGTGCGTCGCGATGCTGACCGCGAAGATCTCCAGATACTGCACCTCCGGGCCGCGCTGGTCACTCGTCTCGTTCGGCTCGATCAGCCGTGCGCTGATGTTGGGCAGCCCCATTTCCCGGGCCGCTTTGTCGATGCGGGACAGTGTTTCACGCACGGTCTCGTAGCGGTTATAGAAATCGCACAGGATTCCTCCGCGTGGCGCAGCCACCGTACCGGGCATGACAAAGACAGAATTCACCACGTGCATCACCCTTATCTCTGTCCCGACTGCTGGCGGATTCGCATGGCCAGCCGGGGTCCTGAAACGCACACGACGGCGCGACGAAATACGTCCCCTTGCATTGTTAAGCCCGGGCGGCGGGCGCGGAAAAATGCGCCCCTGGCCGCCCCTCGTTGATTGTCATTCCTGTGAATGTGTGACTCGGGGCAGGATTATTCCTGCTGAACGGGGTCGCCATTGAAGGTAGCGGCGTGTCTCCTGGGGGGTCAACGATCCAGTTTCGGCCTAGAGTGATTATGTTTAAATTTGCCAATCGTGTGACGGCGGATGGTGATTGCGCTCTTGTGCCAGGTGGGGGCCTGTGTTAACAAGGACTGCCCATTTGAGATGTCAATGCCCGCAGCGTCCCGTTTTGATCCGAATGGGATTCGGCTCCTCAACCGTCATGTCTCTGAAATTCCGATGTAATTTTGACGAGCTGACTTGGCCGAGATCAGACTCCTGGCCTCAGACATCAAGAATCCCCGTCAGTTCGCCGACGGGGACTCCAAGTTTGTTTGGTATTTGTTTGTCGCCCATTCGGTGCCCCTTTCAAGTCCGATTCGAAATCGAGGCCCTTGGGGACTGGTCGGGGCGAGGCCGCGGTCAAGGTTTGCGTGCGATTCCCGCGTAGGAGGCCGCTTCGGCGTCGGTGATGTTCTCGGCCCCGTCGTCGGGGCCGGGCCGCAACCGTTGGGCGGGGACGACGCCGGTGGGGGGAGAGAGAAGGCCCCAGACGGCGCAGAACCGGGCGATCTCGGCATGGAGCCTGGCCTGGCCGGGCGTGCCGGCGGCGCGGTGGGCGCTGGTGAGGCGGGCGATTCCGTAGTTGTTGGTCTCGTGCTCGTGGGGCGGGATGTTTCCGATCGCTGTGTGGAGGCGCTGGTTGTTGAACCAGTCAACCCATTCCGCAGTGGCGAGTTCGGCGCCACAGGGCCATGTCGAGGGCGTCCAGGACGAGCTTGGCCCGTTTGCTGGTGGCGGGCGGACCAGCCCAGGATCGTGCGGGAGAGGACATCGACGCGCCTCGACGGCCGGTCGAGCTCGGCCGCGAAGAAAGCCGACGCCGCCTTCAAGATCTCGTTCGCGCGACACAGTTCGGCCTTCTCGGCCCGCAGACGCTTGAGCTCCGCGGTTTCCTCCGAGGTGGTGCCGGGCCGCTGGCCGGTGTCCACCTGCGCTATGCGTACCCAGGTCCGCACCGTCTCCGCTGCACCGATGCCCAGCTTTGCCGCGACCGCCTTCATCGCGGCCCACTCGGTCGGGTAGTTCGGGCGGATCTCCTCAACCATGCGCACCGCACGCTCGCGAAGCTCGGGAGGGTAGGGGGACGGACATGCCATGACTCGATCCTCTCGGGGAATCGAGCCTCCATCAGACCCGGAGCGCTTCAGGTATCTCACTGACCACAGCAGCAGCCGACGCTTCACCTTGAGGAGGGTGAACTCGGTGTGGCTGCGGCCGAGTTGCCGGTGAGGCGGTGGTTGAGGTCGCGCAGTCGCGCGGTGCGGGCCTCGCGAGGCCGCCGGGTTGGTGCCCGGCGGCCTTGGTCGCGGTTTGCCGTGCCTCGAACTCGTCCTTGGGGCGCCCCCAGGTCCGGTAGACGGCGGCGCGGGAGACGCCAGCCTCACGGGAGAGCGTCTTGACGTCGCGGGGCCCGCCCTTGGGGATCGGGCCGGCCAACGACCCACTCGTCGACCCGGCCGCCCCATAGGCGCCCCTTGACGACCTTGTCGACCAACCGGTGCCGGGCCAGACCGGTGCCGTCGGCGTCGTCCGTGCGGCGGCAGCCGACCGCCGGCTCCATCAGTTCGCTGGACCGCGACCCGGTCAATGCGGAGGTGGCGACCTTGCTGGCGCGACCGGCGACCCGGATCAAGGCATCAGCGGCTCTGTTCGAGAAGGGCACAGACCAAGGTCAACGCACCAGGCGCAGAGGCACACGATGTGCCCCATTACCCAGGAACCACGTCGCCGTTGGGGCTGTGCCTGAAGTTCGCGGCGTTCAGAATCTCGTGTCGGCAGACCCGGTTGCGGGCTGGCCGGGGGCGAGAAACACTGGAAGCTGTGGCAAACCCCCATCTTCTGATCGAAGACGGAATTCACAGCCTACAGGTACTGCTACCAGGATGCCGACCGTCGCGCGGGCGTGCTACGCGAAGGGAAGTAATTAACCATGGCAACCTCCCTCAAGAACGTTCTCATCACCGGAGCCGGCTCTGGCTTCGGATTTGAAGCTGCCATGCGCTTGGCCCAAAAGGGATTCAACGTGATCGCCGCAGTCGAAATCTATGCGCAGGTCCAGACACTGAAATGGCAGGCAGCTGAACGGAAGGTCGAGCTGCAGGTGGAGAAGCTCGACGTCACCAACGATGGAGATCGGCGCAAGGCTCTCGACTGGGACGTGGAGATCCTCGTGAACAACGCGGGCGTTGGCGAAGGCGGTTCAACCGTCGACATCCCCGGACCGAACATTCGACACCAGTTCGAGGTCAATGTCACGGGTCCTCTTCTCCTCACTCAGGGGATCGCCAAGCAGATGGTCAGACGCGGCGCGGGGCGCATCGTGTGGGTCTCCTCAAGGGAGGGCCTGAACGTCAACCCGTTCACCGGTATCTACTCCGCCTCCAAACATGCAATTGAGGCGATCGCCGAGACCATGGCTTATGAACTGCAGGAGTACAACGTCGAAGTCGCAACGGTCAATCCTGGGCCCTTCCTGACGGGGTTCAACGACCGCATGTTCCAGACATGGGAGAGCTGGGAGGACGCTCCGTCGCAGCGGCTCTTCGACTACTCCAAACTAGCCTTCCCCCGGGCGCAGTTCGACCCCGAGCCTGTCTTCGCCACACTGACAGCCGTGGCCGCCGGCGAGACCGAGAGCTTCCGCAATCTGGAGCCCAAGTCGATGATTGACGAGACCAAGGAGCTCCAGCGGATTCCATGGGAGCGAAAGGTCACCGATGGTCTCGGCACTCGCCACCAGGCCATTAAGAACGCGTACTCGATGGATCCGGAGACGCTGGTTACGGGTTGACCATGCGTCGCGACGCAGTGCCACGCCTCGGCAAGGGTTCTCTCACATGATCGCCCGCAACCCGCTGAAGGGGTATCCATGCCTGTCAAACCGACCGTGCTGCAGGATCGCAATCGAAACCGTGGCACCGCTTACACTCTGGACGAGCGGGCTGAACTCGGAATCACCGGACGATTGCCGGCCGCCGTCGAGACCTTGGACGAGCAGGCCGACCGCGCCTACGCGCAGCTCGAAGGCCAACCTTCCGACCTGCACAGGTACATCTACCTGAACGAGATTCACGACCGCAACCAGGTGCTTTATTTCAAGCTGCTGACAGACCATCTCGATGAACTCCTACCCGTCGTGTACGACCCGACCGTGGGTGATGCGATCGAACAATGGTCCGTCGACTATCGCGACTCCCGAGCCCTGTACTTGTCGATCGACCGTCCGGGTGATGTAAGGGCCTCCTTCGAGTCACTCGGACTTGGTGCGGACGACGTCGATCTGATCGTTGCCTCCGATGCTCAGGAGATCCTGGGCATCGGGGACTGGGGCGTCAATGGGACTGACATCTCCATCGGCAAACTCGCCGTCTACACGGCAGCGGCCGGCATCGATCCGAACCGGGTGATCGCCGTAAACCTCGACGTCGGGACGGATAACGAGCTGCTGCTCAACAGCCCTTTGTACCTGGGCAATCGGCACGCGCGGGTGACTGGCAAGAGGTACGACGAGTTCATTTCCCGCTACCTTCACATCGCTTCCGAAATGTTTCCACATTCGCTTCTGCATTTCGAAGACTTCGGACCGTCCAACGCCCGCCGGATCCTTGTGGAGAACGCCGATAAGTATCGGATCTTCAACGACGACATGCAGGGGACGGGCGCGATCGTGATGGCGTCGGTATTCTCGGCGCTGAAGGTTACCGGAGGGCGCTGGGCCGATCAGCGGCTCGTGGTCTTCGGAGCGGGCACCGCCGGCACCGGCATGGCCGATCAGATCCACGCGGCCATGCTGCGTGACGGTGCGACGCCGGAACAGGCGAAGAACAACATCTGGCTCGTGGACATCCACGGCCTGGTGACGGACGACATGCGGGACCTGCCCGACTATCAGCGAGTCTACGCGCGGCCGAAGTCCGACGTCGGCAGGTGGGCTGACGACGGTGCCGATCTTCTCACCACGATCAAGCACGTGAAGCCCACCATCCTCATCGGCACTTCGACCGCCCACAACGCGTTCTCCCAAGAGGTGGTACGCGCACTGGCAGAGGGTGTCGAACGCCCTGTCCTGCTTCCTCTGTCCAACCCGACGAGCCGCATTGAGATCATGCCGGCTGACGCTGTGGCCTGGTCTGACGGCCGAGCGTTGATCGCCACGGGTATTCCGGCCGCGCCAGTGGATTACAACGGGATCTCGTACGAGATCGGAGAAGCCAACAACGCGCTTCTGTATCCGGGGCTGGGCCTCGGCGTGATCGTCTCCGGCGCCCGCCACGTGACTGACAGCATGCTTCTTGCCGCGGCGGAGGCTGTCGCCAGTCAGGTCGACATCTCGAAGCCGGGCGCGTCTCTGCTGCCTCCCGTCGCCAACCTGAGGGCATCGTCAGCAACCGTCGCGGTTGCGGTTGCCCGCGCCGCCGCAGAGGACGAGGTCGCAACGAAGTCCCACGGCAATCTCATTCAGGCAGTCCACGACGCTATGTGGCAGCCGGTCTATCCCACGGGGGAGGACTGAAATGGTCACTGACAGCGAGCCGGCCCCGGAGATGAAAGACGTTCCGATCGGGATTCACCGCAGCGGCAGGCGTGAGGAATTCGACAGCATGGGCCCGGTCGAGGTGCCGGCCGACCGCTATTGGGGCGCGCAGACACAGCGGTCCCTGATTCACTTCTCCATCGGTGGCGACCGGATGCCGAAGGCGGTCTATCACGCTTACGGGTACGTGAAGAAGGCTGCGGCCCTCGTCAACGCCGCCGCCGGCCGGCTGCCCGAGTGGAAGCGGCGGGCGATCGTACGCGCGGCGGAGGAAACCATCGCGGGGAAGCTGGACGACCACTTTCCGCTCTTCGTGTGGCAGACGGGATCCGGCACCCAGAGCAATATGAACGTCAACGAGGTGATCGCCAACCGGGCGTCGCAGTTGCTGGGCGGTGCGCTCGGCACCCAGAAACCGGTGGGCCCGAACGACGACGTCAACATGGGGCAGTCCAGCAATGACAGCTTCCCCACCGCGATGCACATCGCCTCGGTGCGGGAGATCGACGACCATCTCCTTCCGGAAGCCCGGAAGCTCGCCCGTTCCATCGAGGGCAAGGCCAAGGAGTGGAACGAGATCGTCAAGATCGGCCGCACACATCTCGAGGATGCCGTGCCACTCACCGTCGGGCAGGAGTGGTCGGGTTACGCGGCACAACTGCACGCATGCATCGAGGAGATCGAGCACGGCCGTGCGGGTCTGCTCGCACTGGCCCTCGGGGGGACCGCTGTTGGGACGGGCCTGAATGCCCCGAGAAATTTCAGTCGTGACGTCGCCGCACAGATCGCCGAGTTGACGGGCAAGCCGTTCGTGACCGCCGAGAACAAGTTTATGGCGCAGGGTTCATTGGATCCCATGGTGCGGGCGCACGCCGCGCTGCGAGGTCTGGCTGTCGCCTTGATGAAGATCGCCAACGACATGCGTTGGCTGGCGTCGGGCCCACGAAGCGGCTTCGCGGAACTGCTGCTGCCCCAGAACGAACCCGGTTCTTCGATCATGCCCGGCAAGGTCAACCCGACCCAGTGCGAAGCCATCGTGATGATTGCCATTCAAGTGCTCGGCGACGACTCCGCAGTGACCTTCGCCGGCAGTCAGGGCAACTTTGAGTTGAACGCGATGCGCCCTGTGATCATCAACAATTTCCTGCACTCCGCTCTCATCCTTGCCGACGGCATGGAAAAATTCCGGAGATTCTCTGTCGACGGCACGGAACTCAATCGCGTGAAAATTGCGAAATATGTGGACGAGAGTCTCATGCTGGTCACGGCGTTGAGTCCGGCCATCGGCTATCAGAATGCCGCGCACATCGCCGAGTCGGCGCTGAGGAACGACCAGAGCCTGAAAGAAGCGGCTCTCGCAAGCGGAATCGTCGACGAGAAGACGTTTGATTCCATCATCGACCCCCTCTCCATGGTCGGACGGGGTACCGCTGGGGCCTGATCGTCGTGGCACAACCGCAGGCGATACGGAGAGCCCGAGAAGCTCGTGCAACGTGGCGCCGTGCGGGTCTCGGGGTCCCGGAGAAGAACAGCGGCCGCCGCGGCCTGGCGGAAGTCGTCCAGCGCGAAGCCGAAGGCCTGTTGTCCGCACCGCTGGAGGGCACCACCTCGGTCCGTTCAGCACCGAGCCCGGCTCGTCCGGCACCCGCGACCTTCTTTTCAACCCGAGAGGTCCGGTGGCGAACAGGGCCTGGGCGGCTGATGCGGACAAGTAAGTCAAGCCTTACTTTCATGGAGATCTATCTGCATAGTGAAGGGCCGAGTCGAGGGGAGCACGGCTTTGCCGCAGTTCAACCAGGGTGCCGTAGGACAGGTCGAGGTGGAGCAGGCCCACGTATCCGCGATGTACAGGCTGCTCGACGAGCGAGTGGTGGATGTACGGGCCCAGCTGGATGACGTACTGAAGTCGTCGGCCGACAGCGCGGGAGAGGTGTACGCGCGTGATGTCGCCGCAGAGCGTCTGGCACGCCAGGTCCACCAGCTCGTGGGGGCCGAGGAGGGGCTGGTTTTCGGCCGGATCGACGGCGCGGACGGCACTGTCCTGCACATCGGACGGCTCGGCCTGCACTTGGGCGACCGGGACCTGCCGCTGCTCGTCGACTGGCGGGCAGAAGCGGCACGGCCCTTCTATTCGGCGACGGGCGTCCACCCGATGGGGCTGCGGCGGCGCCGTCACCTGCGGGTGGAGGAACGCGCTGTGCGCGCGGTGAGCGACGAGCTGTTGGACGGATCCGCGCCCGCGACCGGCGACATCGTCGGCGACGGTCCGCTGACGGAGGCGCTGGAGGCGCGGCGCACGGGGCGGATGCGCGCGGCGGTGGCGACGCTGCAGGCGGAGCAGGACGAGATCGTCCGCTCCCCGCATCCGGGAGTAACGGTGGTGCAGGGCGGACCGGGTACGGGCAAGACGGTTGTCGCGCTGCACCGGGCAGCGTACGTGCTGTATGCCTTCCCGCGCGCCGCCGAGCGCGGTGTCCTGGTGCTCGGGCCGAACGCGCGATTCCTCGACTACGTCTCGCGCGTGCTCCCCTCGCTCGGGGAGAACGACGTGGCCCTGGCGACATGCGGGGAGCTGGCCGGAGTGGTGCCCGCTGCTGTGGAGCCGTCCGACGTCGCACGGCTCAAGGGCAGCTCCGCCATGGCCGAGGCGCTGGAGGGCCTGGTGCACTCCCGGCAGGCGCCTTTGGACTCCCGGTTCGCGGTACGTGTGGGGCAGGAGTGGGCCCGGCTGACGAGCGTGGATGTCGCGACGGCACGAGAGGCTGCGGTGGCGAGCGGCCGGGCGCACAACCAGGCGCGGGAGGTGTTCAAGGAGCACCTGATCGGCATGGTCACGAGCACGCTGGAGCGTGGCACTGCCGAGGCCCTCGCGCACATCGACGCCGAGATCGCTGACAGCACGAGCCTCGACCTCGATGCCGCGGCCGAGGCCGACATGCAGGCCCTCGGCTTCGATGGCGCGGCAGCCGCCGATCCGGCCGAGATGTTCGATGCGGAGGCTCTGCGCGCGAACCTCATGGGCGACGCCCACGCCGAGGGTGCGGTGCAGTCCCTCTGGCCACGGCTGACGTCCGAAACGGTGGTAAGGGCCCTGCTGAGGGACGCTCACACCCTGGCCACGCATCTGCCATCACTCACAGATGACGAACGCGGCCGGCTGCTGCGCTCTGCCGGCGCCCCGTGGACCGATGCCGATGTGGCGCTGTTGGACGAGGCGGCGAACCTGGTGGGCGGGCCGCCGCGGCGAACGTTCGGGCACGTCGTCGTCGACGAGGCACAGGAGCTCACCGCCATGCAGTGGCGGATGGTGCTGCGCCGGTGCCCGGCCAGGTCGATGACGCTGGTGGGCGACTTCGCCCAGGCGGGTCCCGCGACGGCGGCGAGCGACTGGTCCCAGGCGCTGGGCCCGCATCTCGGCACCCGCTTCACCCTGCACACCCTGACCGTCAGCTACCGCACCACCCAGGAGATCCTGGCCACCACCCGCGACCTGCTCGCGCGGATCGCCCCTGGTCAGACGCCGAGCCGGTCCATCCGCCACGGCGAGCCTCCCCGCAGCCTCACCGCACATCCGCACACACTGGGCGCCACCGTGGCCGGAGAGCTCCAGGCCCAGACCGCAGCGCATCCGGGCGACCTGCTTGCCGTGATCTGCGCGGATGCCCGGCTCGATGACATGACGTCAGCCGACGTCACACGGTGGGCGCGGCTCGTGCCGGCGTCCGAGACCCGCGGCCTGGAGTTCGACGCGTGCATTGTCGTCTGCCCGCAGGAGATCATCGAGGCTCGCCCCAGTGGCGAACGTGACCTGTACGTCGCTCTCACACGTGCCACCAAGAGGCTCTGCGTGATCGCCGTCCACCCCGCGTGAACACAGGCCTCATGACGGGACATCACAACACCTGGCTTCGTTCACCTCTGGGGGCAGCGTTTGCCGGGTGTCCCTTCTCGTGAGATCCAGTCGCTGTCTCATCGAACGCAGTCCAACAGGGCATGCCTGTATGCCCGAAGATGTGCGGATGGACTTGGATGACCTGCTGGTAGGCCACTGGAGCAGTGTCCCGTTCTCCTATGGCGTCATGGAAGCCTCTGAGCTCGGGTTCCTCGGCGACGGTTGGGGGTGGAGCTCATGGTTCAACGTCGCCTCGCTGTGCGTCACGCGCTTCAGGTGGCGGTGCCCGGAACCAGGGGTTCTGGAACTGCGTACGCAGTGGACGGTGCAAGGAGCACCCAGCCGGGCGGTCGGCCCCGCAACGTTCGCCTCGGTGGAGCCGGCCGAGTGGCTGGAAGAGGTGACTCACCATCGCTACGTCATCGCCCCGGCTGTACCGATGCCGGGAGCAGAGGCGTTGATGGCAGTCAGCTTCGAGCAGCCAGTGGAGTTCTGTGATCAGTACGCCCGGGGGGCGACACAGATCCGGCGTGAGGAGGACCCCACCCACATCGTGCTGCCCTATCGATAGCCTGGCTCGACTACGTTCGATGAGACGACGACTTCGTTGAGAAATGACGGCAGTGACGTCGCCGGGAACGCAGGGCGGCCAGCTGGCCGTCAGGTCTGCCGGCCGCCGAGGTGCACCGCCGCGCGCACTGGGAGATCGAGCAGTACCTCAACGCGTCTGGGCTGCGGTGCGTCACCGCAGGCCACCGGCTACATGCAGAATTTCTTCACCGGCGAGGGCGGCTTCACGCACAGTGTTGCCCTGGAAGGTCCGTACGGTGCGGGACGCGTGCCTCTCTGATCGCTGCTGCGGGGTGAGGCGGACGCCGCCGCTCTGGTGCAGGAACCGACGGGCGCTCTGCCACTGCCCCCTGAGGCAGCCGTCATACCTTGGTGCGGCATCCGGCCAGGAGGAGGGCGACCATGCCCTTGGCGTCGGCCTGGCCGTAGTCGGGGCCGGTGATGCAGAGGTTTCCGATGGCGCGCAGGAGCGTGTAGGCGGCGACACCAGGGCGAAGTTCATCGGTGGCGGCGCAGGCGTCCAGCAATGACGCGCAGGCAGGGACCAGGGTGTCGAGCATGAGGGCGTGGAGGTTCTCCAGTCCTGGGTCACCGGACCCCAGCGCCGCGCCGAGGCCGTGCTTGGTCACCAGGAAGTCCACGAACGCGTCCGTCCACAGGGCCAGCGCGGTGAACGGCGAGGCGGATTCCTCAAGGAGCCGGGGCGCGAGAGCGGCGCAGGCGTCGATCTGATGCCGGTAGACGGCAGTGACGAGATCCGCGCGGGTCGGGAAGTTTCGGTAGACCGTGCCGACACCGACGCCGGCGCGTTCGGCAATGTCGCGGACGGGTGCCTGGATGCCCCGGTCCACGAAGACTGCCGCAGCGGCCTCCAGCACGCCACTGCGGGTGCGCTGAGCCTGTGCCTGGCGTACCCCGACCGACTCCGGCACGGATGCCTCCCATTGCTCGCGGAACAATGTTCCGCTAATTTGGCGGAACGGCGCTCCGCCAAATTATGGCATCCCGGTACTCGTAGAAAGCGCAGGACCCTCATGTCCTCGTCCCACTCGCTCAGCCAGCAGATCGTCTCGGTCAAGCCCATCGTTGTTCCCTCGCCCGGGCGCGGCATTGACCTTCAGGTCAAGGTCACCGCACCCCGGTCGGGCCGGAACCTGCCTGTGATCGTTTTCTCCCACGGGAACGCGTGGTCACTGGACGGGTACGAGCCCCTCGTCGACCGGTGGGCCGCCGCCGGATTCGTCGTGGTGCAGCCCACCCACCTGGACTCCCGGCGCAACGCCATCGCCTGGGACGACCCGCGCTTCGCCACCATCTGGCGCGTGCGGATCACCGACCTGCACGCAATCCTCGACCACCTCCCAGGCGTCCTGGCCCAGGCCGGCCTGGAGACCCGCGCCGACCGTGAGCGCACTGCCGTGGTCGGCCACTCCTGGGGCGCCCAGACCGCAGGCGCCCTCCTCGGTGCGCGCGTGCTGGACGCCGAGGGTGTTGCGGGAGAGGACTTCTCGCACTCCGCGGTTTCGGCCGGCGCGCTGATCGGGGCGACGGGCACCGGCGACACCCTCACCCCGTTCGCCGCCGAGAACCTTCCGTTCATGAAGCCGGACTTCTCCACCATGACCACCCCGGCCCTGATCGTCGCGGGCGGCAAGGACGACTCGCAGCTCTCCACCCGCGGGCCGGAGTGGTTCACCGACGCCTACCACCTCAGCCCGGCGCCCAAGAGCCTGCTCAGCATCACCGAGGCCGAGCACACCATGGGCGGAATCGCCGGCGAGAAGGTCACCGAGACCACCGACGAGGACCCCGCCCGTGTCGCCCTCACAGCCGACGCGATCTCCGCCTACCTCCGCGCAGCCCTCAACCTCGACGACGCCGAGTGGACCGCCCTCAACAGCACCGCCGAAGGCAGCGACGGTACGTGGAGCCTCGCCAGCAAGTGAGCTCAGCCTGACCGCCGGGGCACGCTCGGCGGTCAGCGGCGAGCGGGGCGGAGTTCGGGACCGAGGCGGCGCCGACGCGCACGCTGGGCCGGTTCGAGGCGCGCGTTGACGCCGCCCGGCCCGTCGGCGCTTCCCTGGAGGAGTTCCAGGCCTCCGAGTTCCGCTTCCCGGTGCGCGGCGGGACCCGTACCACTGGAGCGACTGGTACCTGCTCTCGTGCGTGCTGCTGTCTGGGCCGCCGAGCAGTACGACGCCGCGCTGGTACCCGTCGGCTGCCCTCTCGCCTCACTCGGCGTCGTCGTCCTCGTCCAGCTCGGGCGCGTCCTCGTCGCGGATCTCGTGGCCCTCGGCGCGGAGCTGGGCGACGGCGGCGTCGATGTACTTCGTGGTCCACAGAACGATGGCGTTGAGGACCAGGCCGAGCGCGCCGAGCGGGTCCTCCATCCCGTCGCGGTACGCCTGGTGGATGGTGCCGCGCTTGCGGTGGCACACGTCGCGGGCCAGCTTGTGGCGTGACTCCTGCACGGTGAGCTGGCGGTTCATCTGACGGCGGTAGGTGTCGTCGACCGGGTCGACTACGCGCAGCAGGTCGTGGGCGCGGACCTGTTTGGTGACCAGGGAACCGGCGACCTTCAGCATGTCCGGCCAGTGCGTGATCACCTTGTTCAGGTTCACGCGGTTGCGGTCCAGATCCTCCACCGCGCCGTACGTGCCCGTCTCGACGCCGGGCATCGTGGCCCCCAGAACCGCTGGTCGTCCAGGTCGCGGAACCTGGGTGAGAAGTTGTAGCCGAGGATCTTGAACAGGCCGAACACCGTGTCGGAGTACGAGGCGTTGCCGGTCGCCACCATCTCCGGCTTCACCCCGCCGTCCAGGTTCAGCAGCGCGTCCAGGATGTGCAGGGAGTCGCGCGGGGTGCCCTCATATTCGTTTAGGTGCGGACTGATGACGGGAGTGGGTGAGCACTACAACTCCGTCGACGAACCCGGACCGGATCTGGTGGCGCACCTTCGACATGCTGGTCGACCGCATGAGGCGAGAGTTCAGAGTCCAGGCCAACGTCGGCCGAGCGGCAGGTCGCCCACCGCGAGACCGTCCGCCAGAAGGCCGAGAAGATCGAGTACACCCGCAGGAAACACACGGGCGGTTCCGACCAGTTCGCGCGCGTCCAGATCTCGATAGAGCCGATCGAGTCCGGCGAACCTCGTACGAGTTCGTCAACCAGGCGGCCGGTGGCCGCATTTCGAACGGGGACGTCCCTTCGGCCGACGGCGGTTGCCAGAAGGTGCTACAGCGCGGCGTCCTCGCCGGTTACGGGATGACGGCTGTCCGGGTTGGACCGCCCGCAACGCCTCGCCCGTGTTCCGGAGCCGATGATGGCCGTTGAGGTCACCACCCCGAACAACTCCCTGGACGCCGTTGCCGGCGACGTCGCCTCCCGCCGCGGCTAGGTAAAGACCACGGGAGACCGGGCCAGGCCGACACCAAAACGTAATGAGGGATACTCTCTGTCGCCGGTAAGATCATTTTCCTCATTCTTTATCCGCGAGAGACGCCAGGAAAGAAAAAGAACATGAGACTGCGTAGGGCCCTCCCGATCGCCGCCGTATTGCCGACCCTGCTCGCGATATCCGGGTGCAGCGGTGAATCGGCGGAATCCGACGAGAAGAAGCCGAAGGCAAGCGCGCAGAGCACGCCGGGCGAGACGGGTGCCGACGGCGAGGCAGCTGCCGAGGCCAAGCGCATCGGCGCGGTGGACCCGCAGACCCTCGAAAAGACCACGCTCTCCGGAAAGAAGAACGGATTCGAGGTCAAGAAGGTTGCCGAAGCCGAGGTCGACGCGGGCCGGGACATGAAGGCCGACAAGGCCGAGTGCCAGCCCCTCGCGAGTTTCGCCGGTGGCTTCACCCACATCCCCGCGGTGAGTGTGGAGCACCGCTCGCTCGAACCCACCGAGGCGAAGAACGCCACCATCGGCTCGATGTGGCTCGCCGCCCATTCGGAGAAGAACGCCCAGAAGGTCATGTCGGATCTTCGGACCTCCCTCAAGGAGTGCCCCGGCGGTTTCAAGACCCTGGGCCTGACCTACACGGCGGTCAAGCCGGTGAAGGCCCCCGCCCTGGGCGACGAGTCCCTCGGTTACAGCATCACCAGTGTCGTCGCCAAGCAGAGCGTCCCCATGACGTACACCGTGGTCCGGAAGGACGGCGTGCTTGCGGTCTTCTACGGCGTCAACATGCTGACCCCGCAGAACAGCGCGATCCCGGAGGCGGTCGTCAAGGCGCAACTGGACCAGCTGGGCTGAGCCCCCGCACTGCACATGTGAAGCGCCCGGCCGGGGATACCCTGGCCGGGCGCCTTCATGCGGTTTCCGCTAGTCCGACGGTGCGAGCATGGGCAGCTTCCGCGCCCTCACCTCTTCAAGGTAGGCATTCTCCTCCGGTGTACGGGCGGTGACTCCCAGCTTTCCTCGGTCCGCCATGGCGATGAGGATCGGCAGGATTCCGTCCAGCATCATGCTCTTGTACATGTGCAGGCTCTGCGCCCGTTCGGCGAGAACCCGCTGCACGAAAGCGGCGAACGCCACGGGATCGATTTCCACCATTCCCATGAGGTCGTCCCCGAATCCGGACGGGACTCGGTATTCCTCCGAGAGTGTCCTCACTGTTCCCAGGAAGACGCGTGCGACGGAATTGGCCGGGCCCCAGATCGTGTCGTCACCGATGTCGAAGGTGTAGCTCATGACGGCCAGTCTAGACGGATGTCCAGGTCCGGATGGATCGCTTTGAGTTCCTTCATGCGCTGGGCCACGAGATCCTTGAGGCCCGGGTTGATCTGAAGGATCGCGGGGTCCTCGAACCGGATTCCGACGGGCGCGTCCTCGTATCCCGCGAGGAAGGGGCGTGCCCGCTTGTAGCCGGCGATCTTCTTCCCGACGTGCTTGTCCACCCACTTCTGCAGTTGTTCCTGCGTCAGTTTCCGGGCGGTCACGGTCTTGTTCTCCCAGAGCACGCGGCCACGCACGAGATCGATGTCCGTGACCGTGTCGGAGAGGTCGTTCGGGTTGTCGATCTGGATCTCGGTGTCCCCCTCCTTCAGGTGGTACCTCATGTCGGAGCCGAGGCGCTTGCGCCCCAGGTGCCCGTCGAGAACGTCGATCTTGTCGCAGTCGATCGGATCGTCGGCCGAGGTCGCGGCGGAGAAGCCCATCGCGGAGACGCCCGACCTGGCCGAAGACCTGGTGCCCGGGACGCTGAGGCAGTCCGGCGTGCGGTCCGGCTTGCCCTCCGGCTCCTTCTTGAAGTTGTCGATGACCTTCCGGAGCCGCTCGATGGTCTTCTTGCCCCACTCGGCGCGCGAGAAGAACTTCGATACACCCGCCGTCACCGTCGCGATCGCCTTGGCCACCGCGGGCAGCTTGCCCACGACCACGACCAGGCTGGCGACGTTGACCAGGGTCCACAGGCAGCTCTCGACGTCGCCCTCGCCGAAGCAGCGCTTGAGGTCGTTGACCCCGATGAGCTCCAGGAGTACATCAGCGCCGTTGGCCTTGATCCAGTCGACGACGGTCTGCGACACCGCGGCGAACGCGGCCTTGTAGTCGTCGACGCACTGCTGTCCGCACGCCTCCAGGAGGATGGCCTGTTCCTCGGCGGTCAGCGGGACACCGGGATCGAAGAGAACACCCTTGTCACCCGATTCCACCGCCCGCTTGCGCTCTGCCGCCAGGCGCTCGCGCTCCTCCTTCTCGGCCCGGTCGGCCGCGGCGTCGGCCTGGACGGCGGACTCCCGCGCGTTGGCCGCAGCGGTCTCCGCGCGGACGGCGTCGTTCTCCGAGACCGTCGCGATGCGGCCGGCCGTCCTGGCATCCGCCTGGGCGTCGTCGGCCGCGGTACGGGCGCTCGCCGCGTCCCGTTCCGCCTCGGTGGCCTCCCGGTCGGCCGCGGCCGCGTCGGCGGTCGCCTCGCTGGCGGCGAACGACGCGTACACGGCGTCCGTACCCGCCTGCATGGCATAGCCGTCGGCCCGCTCGGCGGCGGCCTGAGCGGCCTGGGCCGCCTTCTCCGCCCCCGCCGCCGCGGCCTGGGCGCGCTGCACGGCGAGTGCCGCGCGCTCCGCGTCCTTGGCCGCCGCCGCAGCCGCCTCGGCCGCCAGCTTGTCGTCGGCCGCCGCCTGCTCGGCGAGGCGCTGGGCGGTTGCCGAGTACGCGGCCGCCTGGGCCGCCTTGGCCTCGGCCGCAGCCGCCTGCTGCTGCGAGAGGGTCAGCGCGCCCTGGCCGGTGAGCACCGCGAACGCCGCCGCCGCGTCAGTCTCCTGGTACGGAGTGCCGACGCCGATGGCTTCCTGGGCCGGCTTGACGACCTGGGTCGCGGTGTCCCGTGCCGCGCTCGCCGCCTGGGCGGTGGCGTAGGCGTAGCCCGCCGTCTTGCCTGCCCACTCGGCGGTCTTGACCGCCTCGGTGTGGGCCGCCGCCGCTTCCTTCTTCGCGACGACCGCCGCGGCGGATGCCTTCTTGGAGTCCTCCTCGGCCTTCTTCGCGTTCAGTGCCGCTGCCTCGGAGGCGTCGATGGCATCGGCCGCCGCCGAGTGGGCGGCTGCCGCCGACCCCTGGGCCGTGTAGTACGCGGACCACGCCTTGTCCGCGGCCTCGTTGGAGTTGGCCGCGGCGACCTTCGCCTCGGTGGCCGCCGCCCGCGCGTTGATGGCCGCCTGAGAAGCCTCATTGGCCGCCGTACGCGCCGCCCTGGCCGCGGACGCCGCTTCGTTCGCCGCCGTACGGGCCTCGGTGGCCGCCGTACGGGTCTCCTCGGCCGCCTGCGTACCTGCTGCGGCTGCCGCGGCCGCTTCCAGGGCCGCGGCCCTGGACTCCGTGGTGCGCTGGTGGTTCTCGGCCTCGACCGCGCGGTCCCGCGCGTCCGCGGCGTCCAACTCGGCCCGCTCGGCGGCGGCCCGCTTCGAGGCCGCCGTGCCGCCCGCCGCGTTGGCGTCGTTCAGCGCGTCACCGGCGCGGGTCCGTTCGTTCTGGGCCCGGTCCTCGGCGGCGCCCGCCTTGGCGCGCTCCGACTCGGCGGTCGAACGGGCGGCGGCGGCCTTGGCGTGCTCCAACTCGGCGACGGCCCGCTGGCTCTGTGCCGTACCCGCGGCCGTCCTGGCCTCCTGCTCCTCCTTCTCCGCGGTGCTCTGGGCAGCCTTGGCGATCTTCAGATTCGCCTCGGCCTCGGCAGCCTGCTTGTCGGCGCTGTCCGCCGCGGCCTTCGCCTGCGAGGCGGCCTCCTGGGCGGCGATGCGGCGGAACTCGGTGTTCAGCGCGTGCGCCTGGGTCTGGGCCAGGGCCAGCAGGGTCTGGGACGTCGAGACCGTGGCCTTCGTCGCGTTCAGCGCTGTCTCGGTCGCCTTCGCGGCGGCCGCGGCGGCCGCGCCCGAGGCTCGGGCGACCTGGACCGACTGCTGGGCGTACATCAGACCGCGGCCGCGCGGCAGCCCGGCCGCGTCCGCGATGGCCCAGGCGTCCTGCTGGGCCGTGGCCGCGCGCTGTGCGGCGGCGGCGGCCAGGTCGGCCTGCTCATTGGCGGTGGTGACCAGGGCCTGGACCGTGCCGCGGGCCTTCGCCAGGTCCGTCTTCGCCTTGTCGAACAGGGCCTGTTTCGGTTTGTGGATGCTGTCCGGGTCGGTCTTGAGCTCGTCCTGCCAGTACTGCTGCCAGAGCAGGATCTGGTCGGCGAGCCACGCCTGGCCGATGGCCTCGACCATGGTGTCGGCGGCGGAGCGCGTCGCGGCGGCGGCGTCGGCCTCCGCCCGCATGATGACGGCGCGCGGGGCGTTCTGGGCGGCGTACTCCGCCTCCCACTCGGCCGAAGCCTGGGAGACGGCCTCGCTCAGGGCGTTGCGCGGGTCCACCGGGTCCTGGTGGTTGCACGAGGACCACGCCTGCTTGAGGTTCTCGACCTCGACGCGGAACGCCGCCGTGCCCTCGGTGACCTTCTGGGCGGGGAAGCCGCCGTGCCGCAGGTAGGTGGCGATGTCGGCGGAGGTGGTGCCGCCGGACCAACGGGTGTTGTTCAGGCTGGAGTCCCGCAGCATGATGTCCGCGGACCAGTCGTGCCAGTCGTCCTTGCCCCGGTTCTGCTCGGTGAGCTCACGGGCCTTGGCGATCGCCTCAGGGCCGGCGTTGGTGTGGGCGTCCCACCCGAGGCGGTCAGCCAGCTTCGCCTGCGTGGAGAGGGTGTAGCCGAGGATGTCTGCGCTGAACTCCGGTGCGTGCAGTGTGATTTTGTCGCTGAAGGAGCTCATCGCGTACGGGCGGTTGGCGTCCTCCAGGAGGGCCTGACGGGCCGCGACGGCGTCCCTGTAGGCGTAACCGGCCGCCTTGTCCAGGTCGCTGGCCTGCCCCAGGGGCATGAACCCGATCCAGCCGACGTCGCCGATCACGGCGTGCAGCTGGTCGTTGGTGCCCCCCAGGCCCTCGATGGCCTTGGCCTTCATGTTGGCGCCGCCCGCGTGCAGGGCGACTCCGGCGAGGCACCTGTCAAGGCGCGGGGTGCTGCGGACGTCACTCATGACGGCCGTCAGCTCGTTGAGCCGGCGCAGGGCGTTGTCGGCGTCGGTGAAGATCTTCCGCATGCCGGTGGAGACCTTCTCGATCGCCTGGGCCAGCGCGGGCATGCGGCCCACGATCACGGCGGACGAGGGGATGTCGACCAGCGACCAGAGGCACTCCTCGACGTCGGAGCCGGCCAGGCACTCCTTGGCCTCGGCGGCGTCGAGCTGCTCGAAGAGGATCTGCCCGCCGTTGGCGGTGGCCCACTCGACGACGTTCACCGAGACGGCGGCGAGACCCTCACGGTAGTCGTCCACGCAGGTCTGGCCGCAGGCGTCGAGGAGGATCTGCGCCTCGCGCTCGCCGAGCTTCGGCCAGTTGTTCGCGCCGCCCTTGACGGGCGTGGTGCCCTCGGCAAGTGCGTCCTTGTGGGCGGCCTCGTTCTTCTCGCGCTGCTGCTGCTCGGCCTGCTCGGCGGCCTCCTCGGCTCTGGTGCTGTCGCCCTCCGCGTCGGTGGCCTTGTCCTCGGCGGCCTTGGCGTCCTGCTCGGCCTGGGTCGCCTTGTCCGCCGCGTCCTTGGCCGCGTCGCCGGCCCGGCCGGCCTTCTCGTTCGCCTCGGCGGCGTGCCGCTCGGCGTCGGTGGCCTCGCGGTCTGCCTCCAGGGCGACGCTGTTCGTCGCGTCCGCGGTAAGGCGGGTGCCGACGGCGTCGTTCCCGGCCTGCTGGGCGTAGCCGTCAGCGGTGTCCGCGGCGGACTTGGCGCCCTTCTGCGCGTCGGCGGCCTCAGTCACGGACGCCTGGGCGCGGGTCACGGCCTCGACGGCGCGGGCCGAGTCCTCGGCGGCGCGGGCGGCGGCCTCGGCGGCGAGCTTCGCATCGCCCTGGGCCTGGGCGGCCGCCTGCTGCGCGGCCTCGGCGGCGGCCGCCGCCTCGACGGCCTTGGCTTCGGCGGCTGCCGCCTGCTGCTGGGCGATCGTCTTCGACGACTGACCGACGAGCACGGCGAATGCGGCGGCGCTGTCCTTCTCCTGGTACGGAGTGCCGACGACGATGGCCTCGCCGGCGGCGGCGACCGCCTCCTTGGCGCTGTCGCGGGCGGCGAGCGCGGCCTGACCCGCGGCGTAGGCGCGGCCGACCGCGGTCCCGGCCGACTTCACCGCCTCGGCGGCACCGGCCTCGGCCGCGACGGCATCCTGTTCGGCCTTCTTGGCCAGCTCGGTGGCGTTCTCCGACGCCGTGGCAGCGTTGTCCGCACGGATCGCGGCATCCTGCGACGCGTCCAGGGCGGTGGCGGCGGCGGCGCGCGCGGTGGAGGCGGCGCCGTTGGAGGAGTGGTATGCCGACCACGCGTTGCTCGCGTTGGCCTGGGCGCGCTTGGCGGCGCCCTCCGCCGTGGTGGCGGCGGAGCGGGCGGCGATGGCGGCCGTGGTGGCCTGTGCCGCGGCGGTCTGTGCGGCGGTGGCGGCCTCGGCGGCCTCGTTCGCGGACGTACGGGCGGCGGTGGCGGCGTCGCGGGCCTCGGTGGCGGCCTCGCTGCCCTCAGCGGCGCGGGCCGCGGCTTCGAGGGCGGCGGCGCGAGCCGCAGTCGCCTGCTTGGCCTGGAGGGCCGCGGTCGCCTTCTCGCGCGCGGTCTGGGCGGCCTTTGCCTTCTCATCGGCGGCCTTGCGCTTTGCTGTGGCGTCCGTGGCCCCGGTCTCCGCGGCCCTGTCGGCGTTCCTGGCCGTGGTCTGCTGCGTCGCCGCCCGTTCCTCGGCCTCTTGCGCCTTGGCGCGCTCGGTGGCGGCCTTGGCCCGGGAGGCGACGGCGGTGGCGTGCTCCGCCTGGGCCTTGGCGCGCTCGGCGGCGGCGGTGGCGGCGCCGGTCTCGGCCTTGTCGCGCTGCTTCTCGGCCGTCGTACGGGCGGCCTTGGCGGTGGTCGCGCTGTCGGCGGCGGCCGTGGCGTTGGCCTCGGCGCTGTCGGCGGCGGCCTTCGCCTGGGAGGCGGCCTCCTCGGCGGCGACACGGCGGAACTCCGTGTTGATCGCGTGCGAATCGGTCTGCGCCTTGGCGAGCAGCGCGTCCGCGTCGGCGACCGTCGCGTTGGCGGCGGAGAGCGCGGTCTCGGTCGCCTTCGCGGCGGCCGCGGCGGCCGCGCTGGAGGCGCGGGCGACCTGGACCGACTGCTGGGCGTACATCAGACCGCGGCCACGCGGCACATGGGTGGCGTCGGCGACGGCCCAGGCTTCCTGCTGGGCGGTCGCGGCCTTCTGGGCCGCGGTGGCCGCCGAGGCGGCGTGTCCCTTGGCCGAGGTGACCAGGGCCGCCACGTTGGAGCGGTAGCGGGCGAGGTCGGCCGTGGCCTGGTCGTACATCGCCTGGTCCGGCTTGTCGAAGATGGTGTCCGGGTCCTGCGCCAGCTCGTCCTGCCAGTACTTCTGCCAGGTCAGGATCTGCTCGGCGAGCCAGGCCTGGCCGATGGCCTCGACCAGGTTGTCGGCGGCGGCCCGCGTCCCGGCGTAGGCGTCGGCCTCCGCCTGGATGATCGTGGCCCGCTGGGCGGCCTGTCCGCCGTACTCCAGCTCCCATTCGGCCATCGCGGCCATGACCGGCTCGTTGAGCGTGCGCCTCGGGTCGACCGGGTTCTGGTAGTCGCAGGCGGCCCAGGCCTGCTTCAGGTCCTCGACCTCGACGCGGTACTCGGCGGAGTCCTTGGCGGGCGCCTCGACCGCGAAGCCGCCGCGACGCAGGTAGGACGCGATGTCACTGGAGGTCGTACCGCCCGAGTACCGGGTGTTGTTGACGTCGCTGTCCCGCAGCATGCTGTCCGCGGACCAGTCGTGCCAGGTGTCCTTGCCCCGGTTCTCCTCGGTGACCGCCCTGGCGCGGGCGACGGCCTCGGGGCTGGCGTTGCTGTGGCCGTCCCAGCCGAGGCGCCAGGCGAGTTCCTTCTGGGTGACGCGGGTGAAGTGGGTGACGTCCTCGCCGAACGCGGGCGCGTGCCACTCCATGTCGTCGCTGGCCCAAGCCGATTCGCGGTAGCGCTTGTTGGCCGCGTCGAGGCCTTCGGTGCGGGCCCTGTCCGCGTCGGCGTACTCGCCGCCGGCCTCCTCGTCGCCGTCGGCGGCCTGGCCGAGGGGGCCGAAGCCGATCCAGCCGATGTCCCCGACGACGTCCCGGAGTTGCTGGTCGGTGCCGGTCAGGCCCTCGATGGCCTTGGCCTTCATCTGAGGGCCGCCGACGTGCAACGCGACCCCGGTCAGACAGCGGTCGAGGCGCCGCTGCTGGCCGATGGTGTTCCGGTCGTAACCGGTGTCCTCCTCGGGCACCGGGTCGGCCGCGGCGGGTGCGGCCTGAATCAGCGCCAGCAGAACGGCGGAGGCGGTCGCGAGCGCCGTCGCGCTGGTGGCTCTGGTCAACGTGGACCGGATGCGGCGCCGGCGTCTGCCGACGTCTCTGAACAATGACATGGTCTGCCTGGCAATCTCTAGATCGGTCGGCAGCACAAATCATGGGCATGGCAGCAGGCCCCGACACGGCAGTGCCGGCGCGCTCGCCCCCCACGAGTCGGCACTGCCGCTACGCCGCGACGATGCCACGCCCTGCCCGACAAGTGAAGATCAAATAATCTTCACCAAGGACACACAGAATCCCGCCAGCATGGACAAATCGATCCGCTTTGTGATCATCTCGTTACCTGATGTAAGGAGTTGCTCCAGGGGCCACGTCGGATCCGGCGGCCTCCGACGACCTCTGGCACCGCAGACACGAGGCAAAAGCAAAGAAGCCGCTGTCAACGGACATCGTGAGGCGTTACGGTCGTGGGTGACTGGCACTGGCGTTGGCTGAACGGGGGCAGTACGTGTTGGGAGAAGCGCTGACAGCGCTGGCGGCGGCCGGTGGAACTGCCGTGGCACAAGCCGCGGGAACCAGTTCGTGGCAGGGCCTCCAGCAGGCGGTCGCGCGCTGGTTCGGCGGCGGACAAGAGGACCGCGAGCGCGTAACGTTGGAGCGCCTGGAGCTGAGCGCTGCGACCCTTGCGGCGGCTGACGACGAGGGCATCGTGCTGGTCCGGCAGAGCGAACAGGCCCTGTGGCAGGCACGCTTTGAAACGGCGCTGGAAGGTTTGGACGACCGGGAGCGGGAGGCGGCCGCGCAAGCCTTGCGGGCCCTGCTGCGTGAGCAGGCGTCTCCCCCCACGGTATCGGCGGGGGAGGGCGGCGTGGCCGTCGGCGGCGATGTCAGCATCCATGCCGACCACGGCGCCGCCGCGTTGCAGATGAGGGACGTGACCGTGGGCAGCCCTTCGTCGCCGGGCCCGCATCAGGGCTGAGCGCGTCCGGCAACGCTCAAGCCCCGTACATTCCCGCCCCGCACATCCAAGCGCACACCGCCGTCACCGCGACGCACGGCGGGCTGGCAGTTGGCCAGGCCGCCAGCGTGGCCATCTACACCGAGCCGGCGGAAGCCGCCCTGTTGAGACAGGCGGCCCGGCTTTCCCAGAAGGTCGTAGTGGTCGAACGCACGGCACGCAGCAGCCTGTTGGGGCCCGCCGCCGCCGCGGCGGACGTTCCGTTCACGGTTCGGGTGACGCTTCTTCGCGGAGAGGCGGATCCGGTATCGGGCACGCTCGGTGAACTGGTCAACGCGTATACCGCACTGCCTGAAGGGCGACTGGTCATCACGGGGGCGGCCGGCGCGGGCAAGACCGTGCTGGCGCTCGAACTCGTGCTGTTGCTGCTTCAGCGGCGACGCCCCGAACAACCGGTGCCGGTGCGGCTCTCCCTTGCCGAGTGGGACCCCGACATCCCGCTGGAGCGCTGGTTGGTCCGGCAGGTCAGCGAGACGTACAGCCTTCGCCTGCGTACGGCGGAGGCGCTGGTGGCGCAGCGTTTGGTGCTGCCCGTCCTGGACGGCCTCGATGAGATGGACGGTGAGGCGGGCTCCTCGATGAGGGCAGCGCGGGCACTGGAGCAGATCAATCATTACCACGGCCCGAGAGGCGTCACGCCACTCGTGGTGACCTGCCGAGCCACGACCTACGAGCGGGTGAGCCGCGAACACGGGGGACTCGCCGCGGCGGCCGTGGCCAGGGTCGAAGAACTCGACATCGAGCAGATCCGTAACTACCTCGAACAGGCGCTCGCCGCACGTTCCGAGGGCGAGAAGCGCGCCTGGACCGAGGTCATCGACAATCTGCACCGGCTTCCGGCCGATGCCCTGGCCACTCCCTGGCGGCTCTACTTGGCCACCACCGTGTACTCGGGGGGACGCGACCCACGCGATCTGCTGGCTCTCAGCGCCCCGGGAGAAGTCGACCGGGTCCTGCTCGAAAGGCTCATACCGGTAGCCGTCGAGTCGTATCCGAATCGACGGTACGACACCGAGCGCACCAAGAAGTGGCTCACCTCATTCGCCACCCGTTCCACTCACCCCGGCAAGAGCGATCAGAGCAGTCCCGTCGCAGATATCGCGCTGCACCGGCTTGAGTTCATCGTCGGGCGGAATCGCGTCCTCGCCCTGCACGGATTCATCTTCGCTCTCGCCTGTATCGGGCTGCTGCTCCTGACGCGTGCCCGGTGGGGCCAGGTTCCGGATGAAGACATCATGGCGGCGTCCGACGCGATCCTGCTCATCGGGACCCTGTTCGGCGCACTGGCCATGGGGAATTCGGTGGAACCGATTCGGCTGATCCGTCCGCGACGGCGCAAGAGGGACGAAGGCGAACCGTTCTGGGACGTCATGCGCCGCAACGACCGGGAGAACCTGAAGTTCCAACTCAAGGGAGCAGTCGGGCGGCGCATCCTGACGTATGTCGGTCTGGCCTCACTCTTCCCTCTCACCGTCGTTCTGCTGTCGATCAAATGGCTCTTCCCCTACTACTCCTGGCCACAAGCGGTGCTGGCAGATCTTGTGGTCCACGGCCTTCTCCTTGCCGGCGTCGTGCTGCTGTTCGCTGCCCTATTGGCGTTCGAGGCAACCCCGGTTCTCGTCACGGTCGCTGACACCGAGCCGGTGCTCAGGCCCGGTGCTCCTCTCCGCCAGGACGCGGTGGTGAGCGCGCTGATCGTTGGTTCCCTGGGCGTGTGCGCACTGTTCTGGCTCAAAGTCGCCTGGACATTGGGGCTGTTGATTCTGCCGTACGTCGTCGGGCGAGCCTGGATGCGGTACGCGGTGTCCATCGCGGTCGGCGCGAACCGCGGGATGGCACCACTGCGCCTCACCCAATTCCTCGCCTGGGCCCATCGGGCTGGTCTGCTGCGCACAACAGGGCGCACCTATCAGTTCCGTCACCGGGCGCTCCAGCAGTGGCTGCTGAACGAGGATCGGGAGTCCGGTGAGATCCAGCATTTGGATGACCGCGTCCGAGACCGGTCCCTTGGCGGCGGAGAGCGTCTGGCGGCCGCCGGCGCGCTGGTCGATCTCGGTACTCCTGAAGGCACCATGGCGCTGTATCACCTGGCCACGGACGGAAAGGCCCAGCTGGACACGCGGGTCCAGGCCATGGAAGCGCTGGCCGGGGAGGAGGAACTACGGGATGTCGCCGTCAGAATGCTCACGGCGTTCTGTGAATTGTCGTCCGTGAACCGCACACTCGAAGAATTCATCACGGCCACCCAGGCCCTCGCGCGGCTGGAGCCTCGCACCGCGTTCGATCTCGTGGGGCAGGTAGCCCAGAACCGGAAAGCACGGCCCGACATCCGGGAGTTCGCGGCCTCGATCTTGCAGAGATCAGCCAAGTCGTCTTCGCCACCGAAGACTCCTCAACCCTCCGCCCCCGGACCGGACCCGACGTGGAACAGCCATCTGATTTCCGACCAGCTACGGAAGACCTGGGGCCAGAGTGAGACCCGGCGGAGGCTCCCCTCAGAGACGACCGGGCCGGGCGGAACCGCCGATCTGGCATGGGTGCGCGGGCTGGACGCCTACATGGCGGGCGCGTATGCGGATGCGACGGACAACTTCCGCGAGGCTGTTCGACTGGACCCGGGGATGGCGGACGCCTGGCTGGGCCTGCATGTGTTAAGGACCGGCGCGGGCCCTGATGATGAGCCGACGCAGGCCCTGCTGGCGATGGTCCGGCACCAGGATCGCTTCGGCGAGCAGCGCCGTCTCCACGACCGTCCGCTCAACTCGTGGTACTGGCTGGGCTGGTGGGGGCAGTCGGCGCTGGAGACACCGGCAGATCTGCAGCTCGCGCACGCCTCTCAGTGGTTGGACAAGCAGCACCTGACAGAGCTGAACGAGGCGCTCAACGCGTGCCCGTCTCCGGAGGACAATCCGCAGGCGCAGTTCCTGCATGCCTGCCGCTGCTACCTGGTCAAGGACTGGGAGCGGCTCGTGCGGCTCACCGAATCGCTCCTGGACGACGCACACTTGGGCATCGAGGCCAGGCTCTTCGGCGGCATGGCGCGGGTGCACCTGGGCCTGGGCTCCCAGGCGGAGAAGCTCCTGGAGACGGCTCTGGTGCGGTGCCGTTCGGAGACGCCACAGCGCATGGAGTTGCGGTACTGGCTGGCGCGGGCGTACGAGGCGAGCGGGCGGACAGCGGCAGCGTTGCCGCTGTACAGAGCGGTGCACGAGAAGGACGCCGAGTTCACGGACACGGCCGACCGCCTGGCGGCGCTACAGGCGGAGAGCTCGGTCGAGACAATAGCGGGGCCGGACGGCGCCGACGCGGATGAGACACCCTCAGGGGAGACGGCAGGTCCTGCGTCCGAACCCGGCAACGGGCGTTCCTACGCCGGCCTCACAGCTGACCAGCTCGTCGACCACGTCGTGCAATGCCGTCGAGCGGGCCGCCCCGAGGATCCGTACCTGCGGGGCGTCCTCGCCGAATTG
This sequence comes from Streptomyces scopuliridis, assembly GCF_042790125.1. GTDB lineage: Bacteria > Actinomycetota > Actinomycetes > Streptomycetales > Streptomycetaceae > Streptomyces > Streptomyces scopuliridis_A. The sequence continues at coordinate 23,460 of NZ_JBHTZS010000037.1, read as the reverse complement.
CGCCGCGGCTACGGCCATGATGCCTATCCGTTCGCAGCCTCCCTTGAGCGCATCGCCTTCGGGACGCATGGCCCCGCTCTGTTCCAGGAGGGAATGCAGTCAGACGAAGTGGAGATCGTGAGCACGGCCTTGGAGCAGCTCACGGGCAGCACGGGGGAGGAGAGCCTGCCTGAATGAGACGCGGTCGACCAGTCGTGGGGCCTTGGAGGGTACTCGACACCGCTATTGCCGGAGTGTGCACCCGAACACCGGTGCCTACAGGTACCTGCGGAGGCGGGCTCCGTTCGCATGAGCACTACGAGGGAGCGAACATGCAGGTCCGAGCCCCGCGAGCCTGTACGGGCCGGGGTTCCACCGCGCACGTCCTGTCGGGCGCAAACGCAATCACCGCAATTCGCCCCTCATCCGTAGGTGTCGTCCTAGTCGATGAAGACGCTCCACGCGGTGGCGTTGAGGTTGTCGGCGAGGAAGATGTCGGTCCCTCCCAGGCGCTGTTCCCAGGACGGCATGAGTTCGGCCGCGCGGGCGGTGACCGCGTCCATCCAGACCTTGATTTCCGCCTGCTTGTTGTTCGCCGGCACCTTGGCGGCGGCCGAGGCTTCCTTCATGTCGACTGTGCGCAGTGCTTCGGAAGCAGCGGCGCGCAGGTCCCGGACGTACTCCCGGTTCGTCGCCACGTCCTCGGGCGTACCAGGCAGAGCCATATGGCCGGTGACGATGGTCTCGTAGTCGTACTCCAGCAGCTGGTCCATGGCGTCGAAGTACGCGGGCACGTGTGCGGAGAAGTACAGGCGGAAGAATGGCGCGCTCTTCGGAGTGAAGCTGTCCATCGCTCCCATGAGCTTCAGCTCGGGCAGGTGGATGAACAGGTTGCCGGCCTGATGCCAGTCTCCCGTGTAGTCGAGGACGAACCGTACCCCGTCGATGTCCATCTCCTCGCGACGGCCGCTGAAGGTCTCGGTGGGCTGGGGGCGCCGGTCGTCGTTCTTGACCTCCTTGATGAACTCGCCGGTGATCTCATGGGAGATGATCTTCAGGCCGTTCCGCTTCAGCAGGTGAGCTGCCCCGATGTGGTCGGCGTGCGCGTGGCTGTAGATCAGGTGGGTGACCGGCTTGGGGGTGACCGACTCGATCGCCTCCAGCAGTCTGTCACCCAGGAACGGTGAGGCGTCCACGAGGACGACACCGTTCTTCGTCTCCACGAACATCGTGTTGATCATCCCCTGGGTGACGAAATGGGCACCGCCGCCCAGGTCCTTGACGACATACCCGGACTCCGGGATGTCTGGGCCCAGGGCGAAGTCGGGTAGAGGCGCGAACTCGGTCATGGTGATCTCCTTGGGCGGCCCGTCCCAGGGCTGAGTGGAGGGTCTCTTGTGATGGGGTTCCAGGGGGCCGAGTGAGGGCTGGCTCCGGCCTGGCCTGCGGCAGCGTGGCCTTCGAGGCAATAGCAGACCAGTGCGGGACAGCCGCTCCTTTCCCCGGCCCCGGCGCGGGGAGGTCCCTGGCTTCCTCGCCGGAGAAGGTCGTCGCTTTTAAGTAAGCATGACCTGATTTGCGTGTGTGTGGACGCTCCGAGGGCGCCCTGCTGAACCTAGGTCTGGCTGGTCCACCTTCACCGGCCCGTCACGTCGCTATGGGGAGCACACTGGCCGCATGAACGACAACGGCGAACCGGGTGACTTCCTGCGCTCGCGCTGAGCCCGAAGCGACGACGCGATCAGCGACCGCCTGACCGAATTCCACAACGCCGCGCCGACCACCTGGCCGTGCGGCTCATCACCGTCGAGGGAGGCGAGACCCCGCCGCTCACGCGGTGGCGTCGCCTCGCCGACATCACTGGCGTCACCGCGAAGAGCGCGTAGCCGCACACGGGACGACGCCCGAGGCACTCATGACAAGCATCCTCTGGAGCACGGCATGGCCACACCCGAGCAGAACAAAGGACTCGTTCTGACGGCCTTCGACACACTCTTCACCAAGCGCGACTACGCGGCCGCCCAGGAGTTCTGGTCCGAGGACTACCTTCAGCACAGTCGGCACATCCCGCCGGGACGGGAAGGTCTGTTCAACCTGGTTCGCGCCCTGCCGGCCGCCCTGCGCTACGACAACCAGCTCGCGGTCGCCCAGGGCGACTACGTGATGCTCTACGGCCGGTACTCCGGCACCGGCGACACTGCCTCCGTCGTGACCGACGTCGTACGCGTCGAGAACGGCGGACTGGCCGAACACTGGGACGTCTGGGAGGACGAGGCGACCCGCGCCGAGTCCGCAAGCGGACTGCCGATGTTCGGCGACCACTTCGCGCCCGACCAGGTGAGGTGAGCCGAGATGACCGGCATCAATCGCCGGTTTCGCCGCAAGGCCCGCCCGGCCGGTCCCTTCGAGGACTCCGACCTCCAGCTTGTCCGGACACCCATCCCCGTGCCCGGCGACGGCGAGTTCCTGGCGGAACCGGGGTCTGCAAGGTCCAACCCGAGGCGAGTCAGCCGCTCGCGGCGTATCTCGGCGTCCTGGGCATGGCCGGCATGACCGCCTACTTCGGGCTCCTGGACGTCGGCCGGCTCGCCGTGGGCAACACGGTGCTCGTATCGGGAGGGGCCGGGGCCGTCGGAAGCGTCGCCCGTCAGATCGTGCAGATCAAGGGCACGTACGTGATCGGGATCGCGGGCGGCCCCGAGAAGACCCGCATGCTCGTCGACCGGCTCGGGTTCAGCACCGCCATCGACTACAAACGGGGCGACCTTGCCGACCAGCTGAGCGAGTGCACCCCCCCGATACGTCGACGTGCTCTTCGACAACGTCGTCAAGCTCATTCTCGAACTTGAGCATCGGGCGTGAGCCACCCCTTGTCCCTCTGGCGTGCCTGCACAGGGTCCGCCGGGACCGCCTCTCTCGCCTGTTCAGGTGAGGGCAAGCAACCGACCAACTGACTGGGACGTGAGGTCGTGACAACCACCCAGCGCATCCACACCCCCTTCGGAGAAGGGTCGACGGCCGCCGAGGTCATCGAAGGCATCGATCTCACCGGCAAGCACGCAGTCGTCACCGGCGCCGCGTCGGGTCTCGGTGCCGAGACCGCGCGCGCCCTCGCCAGTGCCGGCGCCTCGGTCACCCTCGCGGTCCGCAACACGGACGCCGGCGAGACGACAGCGACCGACATCCGCAGGGCGACCGGCAACGACGCCGTCCAGGTCGGCCGACTCGACCTCGCCGACAGGACGTCGATCGCCGCCTTCACGAGCGCCTGGACCGGGCCCGTGCATATCCTCGTCAACAACGCCGGCGTGATGGCCCTGCCCACGCTTGAGCGCACACCGGACGGCTGGGAACTCCAGTTCGCGTCCAACCATCTCGGGCACTTCGCGCTCGCTCTCGGCCTGCACGACGCGCTCGCGGCGGCCGGCAACGCGCGGATCGTGTCGCTGAGTTCCCGCGGCCACCACGCCTCGCCCGTGCGGTTCGACGACATCAACTTCACCTCGCGCGCCTACGACCCGTGGCTCGCCTACGGACAGTCCAAGACCGCCAACGTTCTCTTCGCGGTCGCGGCGAGCAACCGTTGGGCCGCCGACGGGATCACCGCCAACGCCGTCCATCCCGGCGTGATCATGTCGACGAACCTGTCGCGCTACATGGATCCCGATCAGGCCGCACAGTTGCGCGCCGCCGAGGCGGCCGGAGAACTCGGCTCGATCCAGGGCGCGCCGTTCCGGTTCAAGACAATCGCCCAGGGCGCCGCGACCGGCGTGCTGGTCGCGACCTCCGCCCTGCTGCAGGACATCGGCGGTCGCTACTTCGAGGACAACAACGAGGCGGAGAAGCTGACGCCCGAGGCCGTGGGATCCGCCCCCGGCGGAGTAGCCCCGTACGCGCTCGACCCGGACGCCGCCGAGCGCCTGTGGGAACTGTCACTCGCCGCAACGGACGCATGAGTGGAACCCTCGCAAGGGCGGCACTGAACTCGTGGCATCGATTCCAGCGCCATTCACTGGCGCAGCGCTGACCCGCACATCGCTTACGTGAGCCGGGACCTGTACGAGGCGTTCTACCGGGACGAAGTCGCTGGCACCGCAGCGTGGCCCGCAGGCTCCCCGTTACGGACATCGGCCTGACCATCGGATCGGGTCTCGAATATCCCGTCAGTGGGAAGGGCCTCGACGCCGCGATGTACAGGACACCTGCCTCCGTTTCTCGGGGGAGTTGCGCCCTCGTCCGTCCGTCGGGGCACGCCATCTGGCGAGCATGCGCAGCGTCTCCGCAGAGGCCGAACCAGGTTCCGCGGTGTACGGGCAGATACTCAGGTCAGGGTCGGCGGGCAGGGCCAGAATCTCGTAGGCGAGGGTGAGTTCGCCGACCACGGGATGGTCGAGGCGCCGGGTGCCGTGGGCGCACTGGTCCACGCGGTGACCGGCCCACCAGGTGGAGAACTCGGGAACCTCGATGGACAGCTCGCCGACGAGTTCGTTCAGCAGTCGGTCGTCGGGATGGCGTCCGGCAGCCAGGCGCAGACTGGCGACGAACGCCTCCGCGACCCGGTCCCAGTCCTGGTACAGATCCCGCGCCGCGGGGTGGAGCAGGACGAACCGGGCGAAGTTACGGTCGCGGTACGGCAGCGCGTCGAAGTCCGTGATCAGCGCCTTGGCAAGATGGTTGACTGCCAGGACGTCGCTTCGGTGGTTGAGGACCAGGGCCGGCGAGACATCGTTCAGGACATCCAGCATCTGGTGGATCGCCGGACGCACGCGCGGTACCCGGGCCGGAGGGTGCCGGTCCGGGCCGGGGGACTTGGGCCGGGCGAGTTCGAAGAGGTAGCCGCGTTCGGTGTCGTCCAGGCGCAGGGCGCGGGCCACTGCCTCCAGTACCGTCTCCGAGACGTGTGGGTGCCGGCCCTGTTCGAGACGGGCGTAGTAGTCCGTGCTCACCCCGGCCAAGTGCGCGACCTCCTCGCGTCGCAGTCCGGGCACCCGCCGCGGGCCGCCGCCGTAGGCGACCCCCGCGGTCTCGGGACGCAGACGGGCTCGCCGAGAGCGCAGGAAATCACCGAGCTCGCCGGTTTGATCCATGCATCCAGTGATACACCACGGCGCCGTGACGGGCCGGTGAAGGTGGACACGCCAGACCTAGGTTCAGCACGGCGCGCGCTCGGAGCCCTGCTGGAGGATGTCACCGGCCTCACCGCGGGACTGGTACGTCTCGCGCTCGGACTTTAGGGCGTCGGCGCGTTCATCGGCCTGACCCTCGGAGGGCGCGTAGCCGACCGCGCGCCCTGCGCACTCCTGCTGGTCGCCATGGCCGGCTTGCTCGTGGCCGCGATAGCACTTGCCGTGACCGCGCATGTCGTCTGGGTCACGATCGCGCTGGTGGTGCTCCTGGACGCCGTCAACTTCGGCGTCACGCCCGCCGTCAACGCCGGCCCAGCCCAAGGCCCCACGATCGTGCGTCCGCTGTGCCAAAGGCTAAAGATCAATCTCACCGATACTGGCTGTTCATTTGGGCCCCAGGCCGCTGCCCGGCACTGCACCCCGGTCAACGATTCAGTTCCCCCGGGAGCGACGCCGGGCGGGTGCTCTTCAGGATGCCGCCCCGGGCCCCACCGTCCCCCGCCGAGCGGGCGTCTTCCGCCTCGGGCGCGGCGCGGGGCCTGGGCAGCATGGCCGCCCGCAGAGGGCGGCTCATGCTCAGCCGGCGGCTCCGGTACGGGCGTACCGTCCCGGGGTGATGCCCACGACCCGCTTGAAGTGCCGGGTGAGATGGGACTGGTCGTAGAAGCCGGCTGCGGTGGCTACCTCGCCGGGAGGCTGTCCGTCGAGTAGCAGACGGCGGGCCAGGTCGACGCGGCGGGACATCAAGTACTGATGCGGGGCGATCCCGAAGGCGCCGCTGAAGGCACGTACAAGATGCGCGGGGTGGGCGTGGACCAGGCGCGCGGCCTCTTTGAGGGCGATGCCTTCACACAGTCGCCCGTCGAGGAGGTCACGCAGGCTCTGGGCGAGGCCGCGGTCGGGTTCCGCACTGGCGGAGACCAGCCTGGGGCGCAGGTGCTCGCGCAGCCGCTCGCTGATGAGGGCCAGACGGCTCTCCGCCTCGAACTCGTCACCACGGCTCGCGAGGGCGGTGTGCAGTTGTCCGACGCGTCTGCGCAGCACGGGATCGGTGAGGTCCGGGCCGTCCACCGCCGGTCCGATGAAGCGCTCGTCCAGCTGTTTCATGTCGAGGTAGAGCACGCGCTTGCGAAAGCCGTGCGGGGTGGCGGGTGAGCCGTTGTGCGGGACCTGCGGCGGGAGCAGGCTCACGGTGTCACTCGGAGTACCGCGCTCGTAGCGGTCCAGGTCGTAGCGGACCGCGCCGTCGTCGACGATCAGCAAAGTCCAGGCGTCGTGGACGTGCATGGGGTACACGTGCTCGGTGAAATGGGCGTGGAAGACCTCCACGACACCCGCGATCGGCGGGCGCCAAGCGGAGATCTCCTGCTGGGGCGTCACGCAAAGAACGTACAAGACGGAGAAGGCGCGCATCCGGGAGTCTCGAAGCATGAGAACCGAGGATGAGACCAACGCTGGGGCTGGGGCTGGGGCTGGGGCTGGGGCTGGGGCCGGTGCCGGTGCGGGGTGCGAGAACGTGCCCGTCCGCTTCGACACCAAGATCGCCGTCCTGTTGCGCGACGACCTTGAGTCCTGGCAGCGGCTGAATGTGACCGCCTTCCTGGTCAGCGGGCTCGGCACGACGTCACCCGAGGTGATCGGCGAGCCGTACGCGGACGCCGACGGCACCGCGTATCTGCCGATGTTCCGCCAGCCCGTGCTGGTTTTCGAGGGGACGAAGGAAACACTGAGCGCCGCGCACGGGCGGGCGCTGTCCCGTCTGCTGCCGAGGGCCCTGTTCACGTCAGATCTGTTCAGCACAGGCAACGACCGGGACAACCGGGCGGCAGTACGGGCCGTGGGAAAGGATCAGCTCGATCTTGTAGGGATGGCCGTCTACGGGCCGCGCAACGCGGTGGACAAGGTCTTCAAGGGCGCGCGAATGCACCCCTGAGCGGCCTCACATCTCGCCGGCCCTGCCCGGAACCCGCGGCCCCGGCCGAGCGCCCCGACGGCGCCGACTGTGACGCCCGGCGGGCGCCCCGGTCCGGTCACGGGCGCTACTTCAGGTGCCTACGACCCAGTCGGTGCAGACGTTCGGTCAGCACCGACGACATGCTCCACACCGTGCTCCGGCGCCGCGATCAACCGACTCAAGCGCGACCGGGCGGTTACCAGGCGAGTTCCGGCCTCAGCCCTGCGTGGGCTCGGGGCAGATTCTGTTCGGCAGCTCCCCGGAGAGGGCCGTGCGTTCGTCGGGTGTGAGCTCCCGGCCGACGACACCGCAAAGGTGTTCTTTCCAGAGCGTGGGGTCGATCCGGAAGAGTGTCAGCAGGCGTCCGGGGCTGGACGGGTCGTCCAGATCACCTTCCACCGGCATGCTCAGCAGGGTCCTGCCGTCCTTGGTGGCGTCCAGGAATCGCTGGACCTTCGAGAACACGAACGTGTCCCGGGATTCGGGATCGTCGGCCCGGAGACGGATCATGGTGTTCTCGTAGGCGAGGAAGAATCCGGATCCGCCGGAGGATCCCATGGTCCAGCGATGTTGCTCAAGCGGTCCGAACGGCCCGAGCACCTTTCTCGGCGGTGACCCCTTCTCCACAGACCAGAGTTCGACGATCCTGCCGGTGGTGAGCACCGCCATGTAGCGCGTGTCCGGCAGATACTCCGCGGTGAGCAGGTCCTCGGCGAGGCGGATGCGCTGCTTCCTGTCCTCCCTTCCCGTCCGCAGGTCGATGGTGTGTACCTCGGGCTCTCCCCCCACGATCACCGTGGCATATGCCGGGTCCGGATGGGCGCCCATGGTGAAGAACGGGTCCTCGGCGGTACTGAGCCCGAGGCTGCGGAGTTCCACGGCGGACGAGAGACGGCGCCCTTGCCGTGCGTCCCAGTACTCGAGGACCGAACCCGACAGGGTGACCACCTTGTCGTCGCTCTGGAACATGATGTCGATCGTGCCCGGCTCTCCGGTCGCCTCGTCGAGGGGCGGCGCGGACACGGCGAATTGGCTGATCCGACGTAGCGAGGGCAGGGCGCGGACCGTGATCCTCTTGCGGTCCGAGACGTCCGCCATCAGGGTCTCGGCCTTGTTGGTGACGAGGGGCTGCTCCTCGGTGGGTGGTTTTCCGGGCGTCTCCGTCCGGGCGAGAGTGCGGGCCCCGGGCCTGGTCTCCACGATACGGACCACCTTGCCGCCGTCGCCGCGGACCAGCATCCGGCCACCGTCACCGAGCAGCACCGGATACCCGTGTGCCGGCTTGGAGGGGCCGACGGACATGCTGACGCCGGTGACAGTACGGCCCATGGCGAAGGGCATCACGGTTTCCGACCCGGACATCAGGAGGGGCAGGCGTTCGACGCCGACCGAGCTGGCGAGGTGCTGACGGGGCACCAGCCGTTCGGGCGCCTCGTCACCATGGATCGCGATACGGGACCAGGTGCCCAAGTCGCCCTCGACGGCGAAATAGCGGCCGGCGGTGTCGAACTTCGGTTTCGGGCAGTTCGGTCGCTTTAGCTCCTGATTTCGGAGGACGCTGCCGTCCGAGACCCGGATGGCCTGGTAACGAGAGACATTCTCCCCCTTCTCCTGGCATACGACGGCCGTTCTCCCGTCCCAAGAAACCTCGGGGAAGTAGGCAAAGTCATGGACCAGTTCACGGGATGACCCGGTGGCGACATCAATGGCCAGCAGGGAGGTGCGCTCTCCCATCAGTTTGCTGCCCTTCTCCGCGACCAGGGTCCCGCTGTCCGGACCGAACCAGACGTTCCGCACTTTGTTGAAGGACTTCGGCAGTTCGCGAGGGCGGCTGCGGGAGAGGTCCCACACCAGAAGGGGCAGTCCGCCGGGCAGCTCGGAGGCTTCCACCAGATGCCGTGAATCGGAGGAGAAACGGATCGATTTGGCTGCGAGGACGGCGCCTTCCGCGTTCCGTGCCTGCACGTGCCGGAGCAGATGGGCCGGGCCCGCCAGCTGCTTCCCGGCGGTGGTCACCTCGTGCCAGGCGAGGAGCGCATCGGTCTCGCGCATGTAGGCGATTCTGCGGCCGTCGCCGCTCACCTGAGGGTTGCGGATCTTCTGGCCCAGCCGCAGGTTCTCCTGCCGCACTCGTCCGTCGTCGGAACGGACGAAAAGGATCGCCCGGCCGCCTGAGGTGATCACCAGGGTCACCTTGCCGTCCGCGCTCATACTTGCCTGGCCGATGTCTGAATCCAGTCCGGACAGGACCCAACTCGCCTTCATCATCTCCGAGTACCGTCGCATCAGCGCGTTGCGGGCCTCCTGCGTCGGGGAGGTGTCGTAGCCCGCTATCGCGGCCAGAGCGGCCTGGGTGGGATTGGTCTCGGCCAGTTCGTCGGCCTGCACTGCCAGCGTCCTGGACCGGCCTTCCGCTGCCCGCTCCTCGCTCACCCGGGACTCCTGGACGAAGAACATCCCCAAGGCGGCGATCAGCGCGAGAGCGAGGCTGCCGGCCGCCCAGGCCAGCCGAATGTGCCGCTGCCGGGCGCGGAGCTGTTGCTGTACCGCGCGGTGTTGCCGGGCGGCGAGGTCGAGGAGTTCGCTCTCGGCCGCCGTCAGTTCGTCGGTGCGCCCGGCGAGACGGCTTTCGAGGGAGCTGAGGTGTGCACCCCGCGGGAGGAGCTCGTCAGCACGCCCAGCGCTCTCCCAGCGTTCCCGGTCGTGCTGCAACTCTGTGCGCGCGGCAAGGAAGTCCCGGTCCTCGCGCACCACTTCGGACAGAGTCGGCCAGGCCGTGATGAGGGCTTCGTGGGCGAGTTCCACACTTTCCGGCACACCTGCTCCGCCGTGGAGCATTAGCAGACGCTCGTCCCTCCCGGCGAACAGTACGGCCAGGCGCCAGCGCTGTTCGCCGGCCTCCGCCCGGGTCAGCACCCGCCGCAGTGCGGGGGCGCCGCTGCCCGGCACCACTCGTACCAGTCCGGCGAGGAGCCGCCGCGCGTGCGTGACGGCTTCGGTGGGGTCAGGGATCTCCGGGGCGCCCGGGATGCCAGGGGGGTTCGGGGAGCCGGTCTCGGTCACGGACGGGACGTACTTCCGCCACGCCGCCTCCGCGTGACTGCGCAGCGCACCGGAGACGCCGCCGGCCCTCTCGTACGCCTCGACCCTCAGGCGGCCGCCCGACTGTTCCTCCCACAGGTGCCGCAGGACGAAGCCGAGGAGGGGGAGGGCACCGGGCTCACCGCCGGCGTCCTCAAGGATGCGGTGGGCCAGCCCCGGTTCGTAGGAGACACCGGGGACGCGGTCCACGGGGCGGGTGATGACGGCGTGCAGCTGCTCCCGGGTCATCGGAGTCAGCGGCAGGACGCTCCCCGCTTCAGCACCGGTCCGAGGTGCTCGTGGCTGAGGGCGGCATCGATGAAGTCGGCGCGCAAGGTGAGCAGCACCCGCATCCCGGCGGTGCGCCGGGCGGGGAACAGGACCGACAACAGGGCCGTGAGGTCCCCCGCGGGCAGGTCGAGCAGAGCCTCGGCCTGGTCCAGTACGACGAGGAGGTCGGTGGTGGCGCTGCCGGTGAGCCGGTGGACGGTGTCCGCGAGGCCTGCCCCGGTCAGCCAGGTGACCACCCGCTCGACGCCGATGGCGCGCGGTGGCCCGAACTGTTCCTGGCGTGCCAGTTCGAGGAGTTCGACCGCCAGAGCGCCCACCGGACGGGAGGTGCGTCCGCAGTGGACGACCACCACCTCGTGGCCGGCACGGCGCATGACGGGCGCGACCCCCGCGAGGGCGAGAGAGGACTTGCCGCACCCCGAGGGTCCGCACAACGTCACCGCTGCACGGTCACCGCGCAGAGCGGTGACGACGGTCTCCGTGTCCTCCCCGCGGCCGAAGAAGACCTCGGCGTCCTCCTCGCGGTAAGGCTCCAGGCCACGGAAGGGCGTCGGGGCCAGGAGCACCTCGGCGAGGGCGGGAATCTCGTCGGCGAGCGCCCCCAGGTGCAGCATGTACGCCTGCTGGTCGTCCCGTACCGGCTCCGCGGCCACGATCATGCCGACGACGGCGCCGAGGGCGTTGTCCCAGACCGGGCTGCCGCTGAAACCGCCGGTGACACGGACCGTCTGCCCGTCGGCCCGGGACAGCTGTACCCAGCCCTTCCCCGCAGGGCCGAGGAGACTGCCCCGCTGCCACACGGGCCGGTCGGAGCGACCGGTGAAGCCGACGATGCGGGAACCGTGTTCCCACAGACGCCGGGACAGGCTGGTCGGCAGCGGCCGCGCCCCCGGTGCCGGCGCGAGCAGTCGAAGCACGGCCACATCGCCGCTCCGGTCCTCCCGGATCGGCACCCAGTGCGCCACCTCTGCTTCGACACCATGGCCCGGGGTCTTCGGTCCGGCGAGGAGAGGCATGTCGACGGTGACACGGGCCTCGGGGAGCACCTCGCTGTCGCGGGGTTTCCCGAGCGCGTCGCACACCACATGGGCGCAGGTGAGGACGAGCCCGTCGCCGACGAGGAAACCAGTACCGGCGGAGTCGCCGTGCCCGTCCCGGAGGCGGACCGTCCCGGAGGCGAGGACGGTGTCGGCATCCTCGTATTCGCCGTGCCCGGCAGCCTCGCCGTGCCCGGCTCCGGTCGCGGTACGGCCGGGATCGTCCTGGTCGTGCACGGGACCTCCTCGATGCGGTGGGGGAGTGGGAGAGTGCTGGCGGTGCGACGGCGGATCCCGGTCTGCCCCGCGGGACTCAGCCCGCGAAGGCGAGGCCGCCCGCCGGGCCTTGGCCCGCGGACTCCGGGCCGGGTGCGGTTACCGGCACCGCGTCCGTACCGGCGGGGCTGCTGTGCCAGGTGAGGCTGACGGAGAAGTTGGCCCCCGCAAAGGAGCCCGTGACGAGGACCTTCGCGTCTGCGGAGAGCGACATGCCGAATTCGAGGGTCGCCTCGTCCGGCGGCCGGAGCATGCCACGGCAGCGGCCGGCGAAGACGTCCGCGACCGGCCGTACGACATCCAGCATCTGCTCCGGGGACCGCTCGGCCCGGACGACGGCACGGTTGCGCGTCCGACGCGCACGACGTCCTCCCCGGCGCCATTCACCCGTACTCGTACGACCTCGCCGCCGCTCCCCAGCGGCACGTCGACGGTGTACACGGCTTGACCTTCCGACAGTGGCGTGACATTCCCCGATCGTGAACTGCGCCTCCGCGCACCTGAGTTAGGCGGCTCGTGAGGTACACGGAGAGGTTACCCGGCTGTGTGCCGGGAGTCAGAGGGGCGACCTGGCGGTGTGTCGGCGTCCCGTCGCCTATGCCCGGGACCCGGCCGGCGTCCCGTCCAGGCGCAAGCAACTCCGTGTGCCGCACTGCGCGTCCGACGATGCGAAGGTCATGTGCCGCTTCCTCGCCCCGCCTGCCAGACCAAGTCGTCCTGGACCAGCGCGCGCAGGGCCTGGACGTGGAGAAGTCCCTGGTGGACGGGTGGGTGTTGAGTCCGGGTCGTCCCTGGTCGGGGTGTGGCGGCACCCGCGGTTCGTATTCGACAACGCCACTGTCAACGCACTCCACGCGCAGGCGCAAGTGCGGCGCCACAGTCTCGGCTGGGTCTGTGCCCGGCAGGAGGTCAGGCTCGCGGGGTTTGTCAATGTTGCCTGGGACGGTGGCGTCCATGCCTGTCGCGCGACTGGTAGACGGTGTTCGGTGGCGGGTTCGGACCGGAGTTCCGTGGCGGGACCTGCCGTGCGACGGTTCAGGTCGCGGCGATTCATCAGTGGCTGTGAACCCTCAGCCTGCCGTCGTGCGGATGCGCCAGCAGGAAACGGCGGCCCTGCGGTCATTACGAAGGAAGGGCACATTTCCTGGCATCGGCGCGGGGCGGTGTGTATGGGGTTGCACCTTCCGTAGCGGCATGTGGTCCAGTGGACTTACGTCCCGATCTCTTGAGGAAAGGTCCCTGTTCATGCATTCGCCTTTCGTGCCACCCCGCCAGGTCAAGATCGGTGACGCGGCGGCCTTCGTCGGCAGCACGCCACGGGCGATTCGCCATTACCACGAGATCGGCCTGCTCCCCGAGCCTGAGCGGGGCGGCGATGACCGCCGTCGCTACGGGTACGAGGACATGATCCGCCTGCTGTGGATTCGCAAGATGGCCGACGCCGGGATCGCCCTGGACGACATCCGTGACGCCTTTACCACCGGCACGGCTTCCGCCGCTGCGGACAGCGAAGACGGTATCGCGGGCATCCTGGAGCAGTTGGAGGAGACCCTCACCGAGCAGGAGGCGGAATTGCGGCGGCAACGGACCGCCGTGCAGCGGATGCGCACCGAAGGCAGCCGGATGGGCCTGCTCTCCGACTTCGTCACCGAACGCCTCAAGAGCCTGCCCGAGGGCTCCCTGCGTCAGGCGGACCTGGACACTCTGCTGGTCACTGAGCGGATCTTCGGCCCGCTCGGCGCGGCCGTCCAGGCCACTCGCTTCGTCGCCCTGGCCACGCATCCCACTCTGCGGGAGGATTCCGACCGCATCGATGACGCCGAGGAGGCACTCGACGACAGCGTCGCCGTCGATGATCCACGGGTGGCTCAAGTGGCCGCCGAGCGGCACGCCTTCGAAAACGCCCTGCACGCCGTCATCGAGGAGTCCGGCCTGGATAAGGACGACGATGCCCTCTTCGACGCCTGGGACACTTTGCACCCCGCTACCGCCGATGACGGCGAGGACGAGGCCGATCTCAGCTCCGGCAGACGGCAGGCTGACTCCATGAGCGTGCTCGAAGCCATCGGCAAGATGCCCTACGACTTTTCCCCAGCCCGCCTGCGCTGTATGGAACTGGCCGAAGAGCTATCCGCCCAGGACTCACCCGCTACCAATAACACGGCCTAGTAGGGCTTGGTCAGGTTGGTATCGGGTCTGGCGTGTTGCGGTGACAGGTGGGGCAGGCGCCGGTCCAGACCGCGAGGAGCAACTGCAGTTCGCGGGCGACCTGGTAGAGGCTCAGGCCGACGCCGTCTCTTTTGGGGACCGGGTGATGCGCTGGAGGGTGCAGAAGGCGTGCGCGGCGGAGACGAGGGTGACGTGGTGGTGCCAGCCTGGCCAGGTGCGGCCTTCGAAGTCGGCCAGGCCCAGGGCCTGCTTCATCTCGCGGTAGTCGTGCTCGATGCGCCAGCGCAGCTTCGCGGTGCGCACGAGGGTGGCCAGCGGGGTGTCGGCGGGAAGACTGGACAGCCAGAACTGCACAGGTTCGCGCTCGGTGGCGGGCCATTCGGCCAGCAGCCAGCGCACGGGCAGTTCGGGCCCGTCGGCGTTCTTGCGGATCTCGCGGCCGGCGGGCCTGATCCGCAGAGCCACGAACCGTGAGTACATGCGCTTCAGACCGCTGCGGCCGCTGCCCGGACGAGAGCCTTCCCGCCACTGCACCGGCCGGGCGGCTTGCCTGCCGGCCGCGATGACCAGCTCCTTCACCGTCCGGGCCGGCTCGGGGTAGACGGGTCGGGGCCTTGGGCCGCGTCCGCCGTAAGGCACGGTATGAGGCCGTGCCGCTTCCGGCTGGGCGGTGGTCGTGGTGGAAATGCCGACCGCGTAACTCAGGCCGCGCTCTTCCAGGCCCAGTCGGAAGAGCGCCGTGTCGCCGTACCCCCCGTCGGCGACGACGAGCGGGATATCGACGCCCCACGACCTGGTCTCGTCGATCATGTCCAGGGCCAGCTGCCACTTCTCCACATGGCCGACATCGGCGGGGATGCCACACCGGGCGCGGCGGGCCACCCTGGCCGGATCGGCCTTCGGTGAGGCGGGATCCCAGCTCTCGGGCAGGAACAGACGCCAGTCGACGGCCGCCGATGCACGGTGGGAGGCCAGGTGCAGCGACACCCCGGCCTGGCAGTTGGTGACCTTGCCCGCGGTGCCTGTGTACTGCCGGGCCACACACGCCGAGGCGTCACCGTCCTTGAGGAACCCGGTGTCGTCCACGATCAGCGCGGTCGGCTTGATCACGTGCTGCATCCGCCAGGCCAGGCAGGCGCGGACATGTGCCGCGTCCCACGGGCTGGTGGTAATGAAGTTCGCGAGGGCCTGCCGGTTGCCGTCCTCGCCCAGGCGGGCGGCCATCGGCTCCACCGACTTGCGCCGCCCGTCCAGCAGCAGGCCCCGCAGATAGACCGTTCCCCACCGGCGTTGATCCGCCCGCGCGAACGGCTCGAACACCTCCGCCGCGAAGTCCTCCAGATCACACCGGACCGCGGCCAACTCCCCACCCATCACAACAGGTCAACGGAGCAAGCGATCAAACGGACACGCCACCGGCGAGTGAACCTGACCAAGCCCTACTAGGAGTTCTCTTACGGCTCTTGGACCGTTGCCCGTTCTCCCTCCCTCTTCCTCTCCCTCTTCCTCTTCCTTGACCTCCTGCCGTAAGGCCGAGGGGGTCAGGCTGTCGCCTGCAGGTTCTTTGACGGCCTTGCGGGCACTACCGTCCCTCGGCCGGGTCACTCGTTCGTGGCCTTCTGCGCCGTCTTGAGCCTGAGGGCGCTCCGGCCTCGGCATGATCGTGCCGACGCGGCGCGATCATGCGGCGCCGCGTCGGGACGATCACCCATACACCCTCCGCGACTCCGGGGCACGATGCCCGTGCCCCGGGCCCGGCCGAGGCTAAGGAAGCCGTCATGAGCGACAAGGCATATGTGTTCACCAAGGACGACAAGGCGGAGATCGTCCTGCCCTCCGGTGTGACAGTCCAGGTCAAGGTGAAGACCAACTCGAAGGCCACGCAGAAGGTGACGCTCAAGGACAACCACGACGTGGTGGATCTGGAGTTCTCCGGCACCGGAGAGAGGAACACGATCGGTGACAAGACGATCACTCCGGTCGACAAGTCCCTGTTCACCGCCGTCTTCGAGTACGCCGGGGACGACGGCGTCTTCAAGCCGAGCAAGCTGAACTCCGGCGGGCCGTACGACATCGGCAACTACCACCTGATGGTCGTCGTCGCCGAGAACGGGGACGACAGTGACTACAACGACACCGTCCTCGAATTCAGCTGGCACTCCAAGTAGCTGACGATCCGGTCGGGACCTCGTCGCGCTGGGCAGCGCGCCGGAACAGCGGATGCCCGAACGGCGGGCCACAGGCCAGGTCGGCCGGTCGCACGATGTCACCGGGAGCATGTGGCCGGTATCCCGCCGCGGTTCGGCTGACGGCACGTTGACCAGGAGCGCCGATGGCCGGCCGAATCACTGGACCACTAGACCGCCGGGGAAGGGGCCGAAGCATGATCCCCTCGTCCTGGCGGCGCTCTGGATCATGAGAGCCCGGTTGCGCGCCGCCCCTTCCGCGCAAGCTGCTCATCCGATCCTGTCCTGCCAGGGTGAACGATGTGTGCGCGCAGCGGCAGAAGTTGCCCACTCGTCACGGCGAAGCCCGTTGTGGTACCGGTCGGTTCAGAAGCGTGTCTCATGCACGCTAGGATGGAGGTGTGTCTGATCGGGATGAATGGGGCGCTCAGGTGGCCGGTGCGATCGCCGTGCTCATGCAACGCGGCACGAGGGCCCAGCTGTACGGCATCCTGGTCGAAGGTGTCGGTCCGGCGATCAATGAAACCACCTACCCCGTCCTGTCCGGCCTCGCCCGAACGGGACCCCGGTCGGCCGCGGTACTGGCCACCGAGATCGGGATCGACCGCTCGGTGACCAGCCGTCACGCCAGCCGTTTGGAGGCAGCCGGCCTGCTTCGCCGCGAACCTGACCCCTCGGACCGCCGGGCGACCCTGCTCGTCCTCACCCCGGACGGGGAGCGCGTCGTCGAGGTCATGCGCCGGCGTCTCGCGCGGGCCGTGGGTGACTACCTCGCCACCTGGGACCCGGCCGAAGCGGGCGCGTTCGTCGCGTCACTGAGCAGGTTCGTCGAGGAAGGGCCCTGGGACCGGCTTCCGGCCTCGACAGGCACGGACTCGGACTGACCTGACTGACCGCGCTGTTCACCGCAGCGCGATCCCGCTCGTCCCCTCGCTCAGCTGACCTGCCAGAGAGGGGATCACGGAACCGCCGCGGACAAACAGGAAGCCGACGGCGGAGGCGAGGGTCGTGGCCATGAGGAAGGCGAAGGCGGCCTCGAAGGAGTAGCTTTCGGCCAGCACTCCCATCATCAGCGGCGCGATGACGCCCGCTAATTGTCCGCCGGTCATGAGCACGCCCACCCCGGACCCTGTCAGTTCGGACGGTACGGCCCGGATGATCGTGCCGATGATGGCAACCTCGGCCAGGCCCGATACGCACAGCGCGAGAGCTTGGAAGAGGATGAACCCTGTGAGGGAAGATGACGTGATCATGAGGCCGAGGAACGTGGTGCCGGTGAGGAGTGCGGGTACCACCAACAGCCGGGGCCGGGCCGTGAACCATCGGTTGAACACCAGGCTGCCCAGGATCGCGGTTACGCTCATCGCGGTCAGGGGCACCACAGTAGCCAGCCCCGTGTCGCCGATGGCGACGCCGCGTTCCTGAACCAAGTACGTCGGCATCCAGCTGACGACTCCGAAGGAAAGCATATTCGTGCAGCAGTACAGGAGGGCGAACCCCCAGATGGGCGGGGATCGCAGCGTCGCTGCGAGTGAGGAGCCCGGAACCCGGTCGACGGCGTCATGTTCGTTCATGCCGTAGGTGTCGGCCTGGGTGGTGAGGGGGCCGGGCCGAGGCAGAACCACATAGACCGTCGCGGCAGCGACGAGGCAGAGGGCGGCCACGACTGCGGCCGTCGTACGCCAGCCCAGTCCTCCGACCGACGGCGCAATCAACAGGGGCACGACCGCTCCTGCCGCCAGATTGCAGGCGATCACGAGCCCGGCGGCCACTGTCCGCCACCGTTGAGTGGTCCGCTCGCTCAGGACCTTGAACACGTTCGGGACGACCGCGCCCGCCACCATTCCGCCCAGCAGCCGGAAGGCCAGCAGGTAAAGGTACGTCGCCGACATGCCGGCGGCGGCGGCGAGCCCTGCCCACACCACCAGCTCGACGGTGAGCACCCGGCGGGGCCCGAACCGGTCGGCGATCAAGCCGCCCGGGATCTGCGCCGACACCATGGTGAGAGCAAACCCGCTCACCACCCAGCTGAGTTGCGCCGCGCTTAGCCCGTACTCCTCGCCGATCAGCGGCAAGGAGGTTGCTATCAACGCACGATCGGCGTTGTCCACGAGGAGGAGCAGGGCGACGACCGCACCCGTGACCACAGCGCTTCTGGAACGTCGTTGGTCCAGTGCCACGGTGCTCAGGCCCCGAAGATTGCGGCGACAGCCGGATTCCGGGGGTGAAGTGGTCGAAGAGTTCGAGCGCGACCAGCGAGGGCTGGAGGGCGCGCAGGGCGTTGGCATACTCCTGATAGGCAGAGTCCTCGGGAGTCAAGCCTTCCATGGCCTTGATGTTCTCGATCGCGGCCCGGATCGAGCCCTTGCGGACGTACGCGCCGTTGAACTCGCCGCCGTCGAGTCCGTCCGCGAGGACATCTGTGGGCGTAATGGATCGTTCCATGCGAAACACCTCCATCTGAGCGTGCACGGTGCACGCTTTGTAGCGTAACGCGGAAGCGTGCGCCGTGCACGCTTTGGAGTGCTCTCGCTGTCCATGTCGCGGGCCGGTGAAGTGAGGCGCTTGTGTGTCGGCGCACAGGCTTCCGCGGCCTGCTTCTACCGCTCGAACGGCCGCACCGTGCATGCAGGCCAGTCCGCCGAACCCACCGCCGGAGAAGCAGGTGATGTCGAACTCCTCGCCGGTCCACGCCAGTTGAGGGATCGTGCCGTGCGTGGAGCTGTGAGTGGTGAGTGTGGGCTTCTTCCACTGTGTGCGGCTGTTTCCGATCGGTCTCGGGGTGGGTGGGGTGGCCGTGTCGGCGGACGCCGTGGTGTACGGGGCGACGTCGGCGGTCCTGGCACGGCTGGTGCCGGAGCGGAGCCTGGATCAACTGCGGGGAGCTGACCCGGCAGGGTTCGCGTTCAGGCCGGCCAGCGGGCCGCGGTCGACGAACCGCCGTGGCACGAACGCCGTCACGTGCGTCTTCTCGCCGTACGTCGCCGGGTTCTGGGTGTCCAGGGCGTCGGCGTCCAGTGCCTCCACTGCGGCCTGCGGCCACTGCTCACAGCACGCCCCGGATCAGGGATGAGCCGGGGAAGGGTGCCAATCCCCTTTGGAGCGGGGGAGTTGTGGGGTGTGGCTGGAACTGCGCCCATGTGTGCGAAGGGCGGCCCTCAGGCTCAAGATGCGACGTGACATGCGGCGCCGTAGGTTGGATTTGTGCGCCGGTCCGAGGCGATGACGGCAATCGCCGCTCCGTGAGGCGAGAGGTCGGCCCGTGCGAGGGCAGGTTCTCGAACCCCTCCCTCCCTTTCGGCACAGCATTCGGGCACGATGCGGCCGCGTCGGATCAGGCCCGAGCACACCCGGTCCCGGTCAGCCGGCAAAGTGGTGGCGAACTGTCGTGCTCGGGCCGTGGTCGCCCGTCCCCGCCGTACCGCGTGCCTGCCCGTGTGTCGCGAGCCGAGACCCAAGAAGCGAGCGAGACGGAAGAGTTGATCGATCATGTCCGACAGCGACATCGCGCTGACCGCCCCGAATCAGTTCGTCGAGGGTGCCAACGGGGTCACGTACGCCTACCGGCGGTTCGGCACCGCCTCCGACGACGTGCTGCCGCTGGTGATGCTGCAGCACTTCCGCGGCAACCTGGACAACTGGGACCCGCTGCTGCTCGGCTCCCTCGCCGCCCACCGCGAGGTCATCCCGGTCGACAACGCCGGTGTCGGCCTGTCGACCGGGACGGTGCCGAACACCATCACCGGCATGGCCCGCGACGCCATCACCTTCGTCGAGGCGCTCGGGCTGCCCAGGATCGACCTGTTCGGGTTCTCCATCGGCGGGATGGTCGCACAGGAACTCACCCTGATCCGTCCCCAGCTCGTCCGCCGGCTCGTGCTGGCCGGCACCGGGCCGCGCAGCGGTGTGCTGATGCACGGCTGGATCAACGACGTCCAGGCCCTCGCCAACGTCGCCGACAACCATCCCGAGGACCTGCTCTCCCTCTTCTTCGAGGTCAGCCCGACCAGCCAGCAAAAGGGCCGGGAGTTCCTGGAGCGGCGCGCCTCGCGGACCGAGGACCGGGACAAGCCCGCCGGTCTGCAGGCCCGCGACGCCCAGATGGACGCCATCACCGAATGGGGCATCCCCGACCCGGCCCAGCTGGACCGCCTCGCCGGGATCACCCACCCGGTGCTGGTCGCCAACGGTGACAACGACATCATGATCCCGACGCCGAACACCTGGCTGCTGGCCAAGCACCTGCCCAACGCACGCGTCCGGATCTACCCCGACTCCGGACACGGCTTCCTCTGGCAGTGGCCCGAGGAGTTCGCCGCCCTGGTGCACAGCTTCCTGTCCGGCGCGGGCGAGGAAAAGGCCCCGTGATGGGCACGACCGGCCGGGTGCACAGGCAGCGGCGAGCCGCACACGCGGGGGCCGTCACGGGGCTGCGGGTGCTGCTGTGGTGGCTCGGGCACGGCCTGGTGCTGGCAGCGCGGTGCAGCGCGGCGCTCCGGTCCCAGATCACGCGCGATCTCACGGTCGAGATCTCCGCCGACGACGGTCCCGGGCGCCACTGGGACTTCGACGGACAGCGCCGCCTCGTCGCCACCTCGGCCGGCCGGGCCGAGGCGCCCGACTTCGCCGTCCGTTTCAGCAGCAGCGCTCACGCACTCCGTGACCTGGTCTCGCCGGATGCCGTCGACGCCATCATGCGCGACCGCATCGACGGAACCGTCCGCGTCGAGGGGAACCATCTGATTCTGATGTGGTTCCGCGGCCTGGTCCGGAACGTGGTGCCGATCGGCGGAGCCGACCCTTCCCGGCGCGCCCTCCCGGGCGCCTACGTGGCACACGACCCGGCCGCCAACGGCGTCGAGAAGATCACCGTCGAGCCGGCGGTGCGGCGGCTGGATCCGCAGTGGACCGGCGGCTGGCAGGCACGGGCCAAGCTGTGGATCGTACAGGGGACCAACGGGGAACCGTTGCGGGAGCCATGATGAGCGCCCACACCGTGACCCCCGAGACGGCGACACCCGCACCCGCGCTGAACGACCGCGCCCTGGGCTGGCTGCGCTACATCTGGGACAAGGCGACCACCCCGGACGACTGGAGCGACCAGGGCGAACCCCTCCCCTGGTGGGACCGCTACACCGCGCCGCCCATGTGCTCCTTCCCCCGGTTCGACGTCCACAACATGGCCTACGTCCTCCCGGTCCTGCTCGAATCGACCCCGGCATGGCGGGAGGTCTACACCCGCATCGCGGACGAACTCGTCCGCCGCTACACCTCGTTCTGGGGCGCGGTCGACTGGTGCACGCTGATCGGTCCCGACCCCGGTGCGGACCGCTATCCTCCCGCGTGGCAGGCGTTCATCCCCGAACCGCTGCGCGGCCGTTACCCGGTACCGGGCTGGACCGGAAACGGGATCGAACCGTGGGGGCTGCAGCCCGACCCGTGCGGCGCCGACGGGAACGTCTTCTACCGGGGCTGGCTGAACCTGGTGCTCGGCATCCGCCGCTACGTCTCCGGAGAGGCCACCGAGCACCGGCCGTTCGAGATCACCGGATACCAGGGCCGCCGGTTCACCTGGACTCACGCGCGGATCGCCGAATTCATCTCCGCCCAGTTCCGCAGCCGCCCACAGGGCCCGCACTGCGAGAACACGAAGATCTGGCCGTTCTGCGTCAGCGCCACCGGCCTCGGGCTCAAGCTCTACGACGCGCAGCTCGGAACCACCCTGAGCGAGCCGGTCCCACGCTGGTTCGACTACGTCCGCCGGCACTACATGAGCCTGACCCGCTCCGGAGAGCTGCGCACTTTCGCCCTCTACTACGACCCGATCGAGCAGCGCCTCCACTCACTGCCCGGCCCCTCCGTGGCCCACGGGGTGTTCCCCTGCCTGCTGTACATGTATCCGCAGGACCGCGAGTTCTCCCTGTGGATCTACGAGTTGGCGATGCGACGGCTCGGCTGGTCCGACCCGGATCTCCCGCTGGGCAGGCTCCGGGCCGACCCCAACCACCTCAGCACGGCCCTGTGGATGGCACACGAGACGGCGGACACCGCCACCGAGGACCGCATCCGGGAATACGTCGAAAGGGAATACCAGCCCCGGTTCTTCGGCGAGGAGAACGACCGTTTCGGATTCTGGTTCGGCTACGACTCCACCTGGCCCCGCGGACAGATCAACGCAGTCCTGATGCTCGCCGAGAGCGGCACCCCGGGAGCATGGTGGCGGATCTTCAACGAACCCCTGCCCGCTTCGACATCGGAACCGCGGCTCAGTGGCGTCGACTACCCCGCCCTCGGCATCCGGCGCGCCCGCAACGACATGGCCCACCGCGTCCTCGACATCGAGACCACGGCCGCCACCCCGTCCCGGCGGGGCACACCCACCAGTCTCACCGTCGACCGGCTCCCCGTACCCGCCGCGGTCTCGGTCACCGTCGACGACCGGGACACGGCCGGCTGGCACGTCACCGGCGGCGATTCCATCCAGATCGACCTCGACATCGACGACCACCGGATCCGGGTCGCCTTCCCGGACGGCGGGTCCCGGTGAAACAGCCCCTGCGCACGACACGCACACGAAAGGTGCCTCTATGACGTCCGCATCCGCATGGGCGGCCCCGCTCGTCGAACTCCTGGGCCTCGCCCACCCGCCGGTCGCGATCACCTTCAACACCCGGCAGCCCGCCGACGCCGACGGAAGCCTCCCCGCCCAGCCCGCGGGCTGCTGCTTCTGGGAACCCGCCCAGCGACAGGCCCTCGACACGCGCGCCGCGGACCACGCCCACTGCAGCACCGGAAGCTACACCCACGGCTTGATCGACCTGGCCGACGCTGCGTCCGGGACCGACACCGCCGCCCTGATCGACAGCGGCTGGATCACCCCGGCCGACCTCGATACCGTCGCCCGCCTGCCGTTCCGGCCCACGTCGATCCGCTACGTACCGCTGGCGTCCGCGACCGGCGCGGACGTCGTGCTCGTCCGTCTCTCGCCCGCCTCGCTCATGACACTCCAGGGCGCGTGCCCGGACCTGCGGCTCGCCTCCAGGCCGCAGTGCCAGATCGTTCCGCTGGCCTACGGCGGCCAGGTCGCGGTCAGCCCGGGATGCGCGGTCAGCCGCGCCCGTACCGGCCTTCCCGCGCAGGAGATGACGTGCGCGCTGCCCGCCGCACGTCTGCCCGCCATCATCGACCGCCTGCGACAGGCCGTCGCCGCCGACCGGGCGGTCGTCGGCTATGCCGCCACCGACCCCGGTATGACGCCCGGCGGCAACGGCCATACTCCGACCCCGCCGCCGGGGTAATCCGCGCCTCCACGCGCATCGGGCGGGGCCCCGCTCGCGCACGCCGGTCACACCCGTCCGGCG
>NZ_JBHTZS010000036.1:21858-73450 GCF_042790125.1 Streptomyces scopuliridis | reverse complement strand
AACCCCCGCGCCCCGGTGCCCCAACACCACCCCGTTGTGGCCCCCCACCCCTCATGCCCCCGCCCCCCCCCCCGCCACCTGCTCCTGCGTGTGGCCCCGGGTGAGGGCCAACGAGGCTGACTCGCGGATCGTCTCCCGATCGGTCTCCGCCGTCGCCGCGAAGAACGCGAACAGCAACGGCGCCGCGCCGGTGAGGTCATAGACGCGGGGCAAGGGCCCGGCGAGCCTCTCCAGGCGAACTCACCAGATGGGACGACTTATCCACAGGGCTGTCGTCCGTCGCGCATGGCGTGCACAATCTGCAACATGACGATCACCGCGGGCACACCGCCCACGCACAACACGCCTGCCGGCCTCGCTCTGGGGTTCCTGACGGGCGGCGTGATCGGGGCGTCGCTGACCGCCTTCATCGGTGGCTGTGTCGTCGAGAGGGCGCCACTGATCGTCACGGGGCTGGTCCTGCCGGCGGTCTACGGGCTCCTCTTCTTCCTCGCCACACTGCCGCACCGTGCCCGGGAAGCGGCCGTCGTGCCGCGCACGGCGCTCGCGGTGATCGAGAGCCTGGAGGCCGTCGGGGGTGAGACCAGCGATGTGCCGGTGCGGTTCGAGCTGTCCGTCGTGCCGGACGACGCACCCGCGTTCCGTGTCGAGATACGGCAGGACGTCAACCTCGTCGAGCTGTCCGAATACCGG
This sequence comes from Streptomyces scopuliridis, assembly GCF_042790125.1. Lineage (GTDB taxonomy): Bacteria > Actinomycetota > Actinomycetes > Streptomycetales > Streptomycetaceae > Streptomyces > Streptomyces scopuliridis_A. The sequence continues at coordinate 72,757 of NZ_JBHTZS010000036.1, read as the reverse complement.
CCGCGCGGAGTCGTGGTGGTGGAGTATCCGCCGGACCGGCCGTGGAAGACGCGGATCGTGATGCGGCCGACGCCGGAGTGGGAGGAGCGGGCGGCCGTGGCCCGGGTGGACTCGGTGCCCGGTCCGGCCATGAAGAGCGAGACGCCAGGTGGCTGTTTCAGCACGGTCCTCGCTCTCCTCGGGCTGTTGCTCGGCGCGGCCGCCGTGCTCCTGCTGTTCCGTGCCGACCTCTTCGACTCCCACGAGAGCAAGAGCGGCGCCCCCAGGCCGTCCGTCTCCTCCTCGTCGTCCACGACCACCGTGACGTCGGCGACGGGCACGGTCACCCTCGGTCCTGGCCAATCGATGCTCGACGAGGGTGAACTGCGCAAGGCCGTCGAGTCGTTGACGCAGGGTGCGGACAAGCGTCAGGCGCTCACCGTCGTCGTGCAGGACCGCCTGCTGACGGTCGTTTTCACCTCCACCGGCGTGAAGGCCGCCGCATTCGACCCGAGGTCCCTGCCCTACGAACGTGTCCCCGGCCTGATCGAGGAGGCCAGGACGACCCTCGGCGTCGAGTCCCCGCAGAGCTGGCAGCTCACCGCCGACGGTGTCACCGGCTCGCTCACGCTCAGGGTCATGGTCAGCGGCGACGGGGGCGCGGGAACGCTGGAGGCGGACGGTCAGGGCAACGTGCTTCGGCGCAACGGCAGTTGACCGGATCGGGCAGGAGGAGGGGTGCATGGGATGGGACGAGTTTCTGGTGCTGTGGTGTGCGGCGTGGGGTGTGGTGACGCTGGCCGGGTACGGCATGTCGCTGGCCGGGGTGACGAAGGCGCAGCGGACGGTCCGGCTCACGGGGCGGATCGAGCAGGTGCGGGAGCCCCGGCACGGCGGGTCCCGGACGGGCGGGATATGGGTGGTCGTCTCCTACCGCGACCCGGCCTCGGGTCAGCAGATCACCGTGACGAACGACGGTGAGCGGGGCGAGATGATCACCGCTGCGTGGGAGGGCCGGGAGATCGGGGTCAGCCATCCGCGGGGCAGACCGCACGCCTACCGGTTCTCCAACACCCCGGAGAAGCCAAGTCGTGGGCTGGGCTGGCCAACTTTCGCGGTCTTCCTGGTCTACGTCGGGCTGGTGGTCCTCGCCGCGGTCGGCTGGGGGTGGCCGTGGGCGCTGATCGGCTTCGGCGGACCGTGGGCGGTCTTCGCCGCCGCTTCGCTGCCCGGGACAGTACGCGCCAAGAACCGCCGCATCGAGAGACTGGCCGCGATGGACAGCGTGCGGGGGCAGGTCGTCGCGGTCCTGAAGGACGTCAGCGTCGACCAGGACGACGGCCACACCTCGACCACCATCACTCCGGTCGTGTCATTCACCACCCGCGAGGGCACGGCCGTCACGGCCCACTGCACGTCGAACCTCCCGGACCCCGCCGACGCGTACGGCCGTGACGTCACGGTCCACTACACGCCCGGCAACCCGGCCGAGTTCGTGCTGGACCCCGCGGCCGAACACCGCTCGGAGGAGCGGGAAGTGATGGTCAACGTCCTGGTGATCATCGTGCTCATGGCGACGGCCGTGGCGGGAGTGGCGATGCTCTGAGGCCCAAGAGAGCTTCTTGTGATGGGGTCCCGTTGCGGCATGCGGCAGCCCTGTGCCGTGCACAAAAAGAGCTTCGACGTTCTTCATGCCGGTCTGGTTCTTGAGCCCGGTCTTCTCCTTGGGGGTGATGGGGGGGAAGACATCCCCGGCCGCATACCGTGCCGGAACGCCGGCCCGTCCCAGATCTCGACCGGCCCATGGATGTCAGGATGCCGGCCCATGGATGTCAGGATGTGCGCGGAGTCACCAGGCCGGATTCGTAGGCGAATACCACGAGTTGGGCGCGGTCGCGGGCGTGGAGTTTGGTCATGGCCCGGTTGATGTGGGTCTTCGCGGTCACTGGACTGATGACCATGCGGTCGGCGATCTGATCGTTGGACAGACCCTGCGCGACCAAGGTGACGGCCTCGCGTTCGCGGCTGGTCAGCTCTCCCAGCCCGGCGGCGGCGGTGGCCGGGAGCGGCTGGGTGACGTACTGGTTGATCAGCTTGCGGGTGATGGACGGCGCGAGCAGCGCGTCACCGCGGGCGGCGACCCGCACAGCGTGCACGAAGTCGTCCGGCACGATGTCCTTGACGAGGAAACCGGCCGCGCCGGCGCGCAGCGCGTCCAGGACGTACTCGTCCATGCCGTAGTTGGTGAGGATGACGACGTGCACCGGGGCCAGGGCCGGGTCCGCGGCGATGCGCCGGGTGGCCTCGATGCCGTCGACGACCGGCATCTGGATGTCGATCAGCACAACATCGGGCAGGTGCTGTTGGGTCAGCGCCAGGCCCTGCTCACCGTCTGCTGCCTCGGCCACCACCTCGATGTCGTCTTCAAGGTCGAGGAGCGCACGGAATCCGCTGCGAATGAGCGGCTGGTCGTCGACGAGCAGGACACGGATCATGACGCTCGTTCCACGGGGAGTTCGGCCTCGACGGTGAAACCGCCCTCGGCGGTCTGCTGTGCGCGCAGCCGACCGCCGAGGGCGGTGACACGTTCGCGCATGCCGAGCAGCCCCAGGCCGGGCTTCGGCACTGTGGTCGGTGTGGCCTGGCCGTCGTCATCGACCTGGATGGCCAGTGAGTCGGCCCGGTAGACGATGCGGACCGACGCGGACGAGGCATCGGCATGCCGGGCGATGTTGGTCAGCGACTCCTGAACGATCCGGTACGCAGTCCGGCCCACCGCGGCCGGCACGTCGGTCCGCTGTCCCTCGACCATCAGCGTCGCCTCCAGGCCCGCCCTGCTTGCCTGCTCCACCAGCTTCGGGATGTGGTCGAGCCCGCGGGGCGGGGTGGTGTCGTCATCACGCAGCGCCTCCAGGGTGGCGCGCAGCTCCCGGGTCGCCTCACGTCCGGCCTCCTGGATCGCGAGCAGGGCCTCGGGTACCTGCTCACCTCGCCTGCGGGCCACGTGGACGGCGACTTCCGACTGAACCTTGATGATCGAGATTTGCTGGGTGAGCGAATCATGCAACTCCCGCGCGATATGCAGCCGTTCCTCATCCGCGCGGCGCCGCGCGGTCTCCTCCCGGGTGCGCTCGGCTTCGTCCGCTCGTTGCTCGGCCTGCCGCAGCGCCTCCCCCGCGGCGAACGCGGCAATCAACCAGGCGAGCTCAAGGACGTGCCGGGCCTGCGCCAACGCCTCACCCGCAGGCCCATCATGGAAGACCAGAGCAGTGAGGTGAAGGACGACCAGCATGGCCACGGACGCCGCCACCGTGACGGCCCGTTGGCCGGCCCGCACCGCGCCGTACACAGCGACCAGGTACGAGACGGCGAGTACGTCGAAACCCACCGCCTGATACCCCACCGCACACAGCCCGGTGACGGCCAGGACGGTCAGCGGAGCGCGGCGACGCGCGACCAGCGCGAGGCCACCGGCCGCCAGCAGCACGTAGCCGAGCATGTCGGGGCCCGTGCCGGGGTGCTCCCCTGACAGCCCATTGCCCAGCAGCAGTGCCGCCACACCGAGGGCGATCGCCCCGTCTCCGACACCGGCAGGAACGCCGAACCGACCTTGGTCCATGCGCGCACCCTAACCGTGTGCCGCTGCGAGCGCGTCCCGCTCGTGGACGAGCGGCCGACTACCGCGCTCGCGGTATCCGGGCGGCTCCTGCCGCACCCGCAGCAGGCGTCTGCGGCAGCGGCGGCAGCGCGAAGTGCCTGCGCCTGAGGGACGACCGGCACTGCGGTCGGCAGACATGCTCACGGCACAGCGAAACCTTGGAATTGATCCAAGCGAAGAAGGGGAGAGGCATGAACGCATCAGACGTCTTGATGGCGGCTGCCGAGGGCGGAGTCATCGGCGACGGGCGGACCGGTGCCAACCTGGCCCTCGCGGTGGGGGCGGTCGGCGTGGCCATCGGCTGGCTGGCGCTGGCCCGCCTCGCCGGCCGTAGCCGCACCGGCAACGCGCGCGCCGGCGCCATCTCGGCCATGACGGCCGGGCTGGCCGGCACGGTCCTCGCGGTGGTGCACCTGGCCACCTCCAGCGGCGGTCCCGGGACCGGCAACGGAATCGTCGGAGCCATCGTGGCCATCCCGTTGGGAGCGATCGCCATCGTCCTCGGCCGCCGGGCGCTGATCCGCTCCCGTCGCACTGTGCCGGCCGGCTGACCGCGGCGCATCCGTGCGCGGCCGGATACGGTCAGCAGCAGGCGGCTGGACCGCGCCTGATGCCCCGTTGGCGTCGAAGTGTGGCTCGCGGACCGGCCGGGCTTCTCCAGCTGCGTGACGCGGTCCTCGTCCACGTCACCGCCGCCGCAGAACTTCGCGTCGTTCAGCCACGAGTTGGTCGCCGCACAGCCACGCGGATGCAGACGCGGTCCGGAGGTACGGCCCTTCGGGCTGGTGGGGGCGCATCCTGATGTGCCGCGTATTCAGCGGGCAAGTCCGACGGCTGATTACTGCCTGTTGCCGGTAACGGTGGTCCAGCGCGGGTCGATGTGGCCCAACCATGCGTCTTGATCGTCGGCCAGTGGCTGCTTCAGGGGAAGTGGGAGGAACCGGCAGGCGAAGGTGAGGCCGGCGTCATCTCCGTCGCCGTGAACGTGGTGTTCCCAGGCATCGGGGGTGTCCGCGGGCGCCTGGAGGTGGAAGAAGCCGCTTCGTCGTGGCTGTCCCGTGTCGGGGTGGGGTTTGTCCTCCTCAGCGATCTGCCGGACCACTGTGGCTGTCAGCAGGCCGGTTTCCTCGGCGACCTCTCGAAGAACCGCTTCTTCCGGTCCTTCGCCCGATGTGACTCCTCCCGCCGGGACCTGAGTGCCGGCCTCTGGCATATCGACGTGGTCGAAGACCAGCAGCTCGGGGGCTGCGCGATGCCGGATCACGTATGCGGCGACGCGGATTCTGGGTCGGATCATCCTGGCATTGTCCGTCATCGGCGCCGTTCGCGATCGCCGGGGCATATCGGCTCCAAGTGCCCTCGGCCTCGGTGACCAGGCGGGGGGCGGTCTTGTCGTGGCAACCGCAGCCCTTGGCGGTGACGGGGCCGCGGCTTGGAGGGCGAGGTGACGGATCGACGAGGTCCGGGCCCGCTGGAGGGGAACGCTGAGTTTACTCAGTCCGTCCCTGCCCAGTCCGACCCGCAGGGTGGCCTGGTGCATCGGCTGGTTCGCCCGACAACCGGGGAAGAGCGAGCGGGGGACTTCGCGGTCACCGCTGCTGCCCGGCCCACCGGTCGGAGCTTGGAGTCGCCATGTGCCTGCGGGAGGTACTCGGTGGCGCGCGCCGGAAGTCTTTACGCGGACCGGTCGGCCCGCTACCTTGCGGCAAGTTACCGCAAGGATTTGCAGGTTACAGTGCGGCCGCGGCGCTTGCGGCCCCTCCATGCCGTGAAGGAGCAGCCGTGCGTCCCGCTACCTGTGTCCGTGCCCGAATACGAGAACAGCTCCGACGTGTGGTGCTCGCCGCTGTAGTCGTATGCGCGGCCCTGACCGGTCCCGGTGTCCCCGCTGCGGCCGAGACGTCGGCTCTCGTGGCCTCCGGTGCGCGGAATCTGGGAGCGGCCTACGACTCCACAGGGGCGGGCATCGGCTTCCGTATCTACTCGTCACGGGCGACCCGGATCGACGTCTCCTTGTACGCGTCCGCCTCCGGTAGCCAGGAGCGTGTCAGTTATCCGCTGACCAAGGACCCCACCAGTGGCGTCTGGTCGGTCAACGTATCCGTCGCGACGCTGCGCGACCAGTACGGCATCACCGGGGCGGTCTACTACGGCTACCGGGCCTGGGGCCCCAACTGGCCGTACAGCTCAGCCTGGACGAAGGGGTCGTCCGCCGGATTCGTCTCCGATGTCGACTCCGCCGGCAACCGGTTCAACCCCAACAAGCTTCTGACAGACCCCTACGCGCGGGAACTCAGCCATGACCCTCGCACCGCCGCGGTGAACAGCGAGACGGTCTACGCCTCCGGCCCGCAGTACCGCACCCTCGACAGCGGACCGCAGGCGCCCAAGGGCATCGTGCTGCCGAGTGACACCACAGGCACCGGCAGCAAGCCCAGCCGCGCCCTGAAGGACGACATCGTCTACGAAGTCCAAGTCCGGGGCCTCACCAAGAACGATGCTTCCATCCCCGCGGCCGACCGCGGCACGTACAAGGGAGCGGGCCTGAAGGCCGCGAGCCTGGCCGCCCTGGGCGTTACGGCGGTGGAGTTCCTGCCCGTGCAGGAGACCCAGAACGACGCCAACGACGTGGACCCGAACAGCACCGCCGGGGACAACTACTGGGGCTATTCGACGCTGAACTACTTCGCACCGGACCGTCGTTACGCATCCGACCAGAGCCCTGGAGGTCCCACACGCGAGTTCAAGGCGATGGTCAAGGCGTACCACGACGCCGGCATCAAGGTCCTCGTGGACGTGGTCTACAACCACACCGCCGAGGGCGGGCCCTGGAACGCCGCCGACAAGAACACCTACAGCCTGCTGTCCCTCCGGGGCCTGGACAACCCGACGTACTACTCGCTTACATCCGACCGGCAGAGCCCGTGGGACAACACGGGCGTCGGCGGCAACTACAACACCTACAATCCCGTCGCCCAGGACCTCATCATGGACTCCCTGGCGTACTGGAAGGACACCCTCGGCGTCGACGGCTTCCGCTTCGATCTGGCGTCGGTACTGGGCAACACCTGTCAGCACGGCTGCTTCCAGTACAGCAAAACCGATCCGAACACAGCGTTGAACCGGATCACCGCGACCATGCCCGCACGCCCGGCCCAGGGCGGCACCGGTACGGACTGGATCGCCGAGCCCTGGGCGATCGGCGCGGGCACCTACCAGGTGGGCAACTTCCCCGCCGAATGGTCCGAATGGAACGGGATCTTCCGGGACACCCTGCGCCGCGATCAGAACGCCATGGGCTTTCAGAACGTCACGCCGGGCGAACTCGCCACCCGGTTCGCCGGATCGTCCGACCTCTATCAGGACGACGGGCGGGCGCCCTGGAACTCCATCAACTTCATGGTCGCCCACGACGGCTTCACTCTTGCCGATCTGTACGCGTGCAACGGCAAGAACAACGGGCAGACGTGGCCGTACGGTCCCTCCGACGGCGGCTCGGACGACAATATCTCCTGGGACCAGAACGGAAACGCGGCCGACCAGCGAAAGGCCGCCCGCAACGGCATGGCCTTCCTGATGCTGTCCGCCGGCACACCCATGATGACCGGCGGCGACGAGCACCTGCGCTCCCTGCGGTGCAACAACAACCCCTACAACCTGGACTCGTCGGCCAACTGGCTCAGCACCACGTACACCGGCGACCAGAGCACCTTCCGCACCTTCACCCAGCGCCTGATCGCCTTCCGCACAGCACACCCCGCGCTGCGCCCGGCCGGTTTCTACAGCGGCTCGGACACCAACGGCAACGGCATGCCCCAGTTGAGCTGGCACACTCCTGGTGGCTCGGCCCCCGATGCGGCGTACTGGGACAACCCCTCGAACCACGCGCTCGCGTGGCGCATCGACGGAACCGAACTGGGCGACTCCAGCAGCGCCCTGTACGTCGGTTACAACGGCTGGTCCGGTGACGTCGACTTCACACTCCCGTCTCCCGGGTCGGGCAAGCAGTGGTACCGAGTGACGGACACTTCCGCCTGGGCCGAGGGCCCCGGCCAGGTTGCTTCTCCCGGTGCTGAGGCCGTCATCGGGGGCGCCGGCACCAGCTATCGGCTCGGCGGCCGCGCACTGCTCGTCCTGATTGCGAAATAGCAAGCGTCAAGCGTCTTCGCAGGTCAGCCCCTGCCGGATGGCCTCTGATCGGGCGGCCACGGTGCACTGAACGCAACCTGGGCAGTCACACGGACCGCATCCCGGCGGGCGCCGTGCCGCTCCCCCGTACCGATGTCCATGACCTCATGAGGTCTCCGGCGAGCGGCCCTCGTCGAAGACGACCCCGCCCTCGCCCACGCTCACCGGCACGTTGATCCAGTGGGACGCTCCGTCGACGGACGAGGCGTACTGGCAGCGGTGACCGGTGTCCCGTTCGTACGCGACGAGTTCAAGGTCCGGCACCTTGTCACAGCGCAGATGCTCGCTGACGTCGTTGTACTCCTTCCAGAACTCGCCGTAGACGGACTTCGCGGTGAGGGCGACCCGGCCCCCGCTGCTTATCTCGTACGGTTTCAAGTCGCCGGCCGGCTCACTGAACCGAATGGACCAGGGAACCTTCAAGCCCTCGTAGGTGACGGTGCACCGTGTGGTCACACCGGGCGCTTCGCTCACCTCGCCGCCCTCACACGTGGCGCTGGTCCTCCCCGATACCCCGGCTATGGCCACGGTGTGCTTACGCATCTGCCACAGTGCCCGTTCGGTGAACTCGGCGTCGTCGGGAGGTTCCGGGAGGGTGGTCAGCAGCGACTTCACCGTCAGGAGTCCGGGCTCGGCCGCAGTGACCGCGACGGGTAGTTCCTTGCCGCTCCTCGGCGGCGCGGAGTCCGCAGGGCGGGATTCGCCGTCATCCGGTCCCGAACCTTGACAGGCCACGGTGGCGAGAACGATCAGGGCAATTCCCGGGAGGGTTCGCACGATTCGCATGTTGGGCAACCCTACGTGTCCGCTGTGCGTGGGGGGTGACTACGGGTCGCGTCGGTGGGGTGGTGAGGTGCAGCCGTGGTGGGCGTGATCGATGTAGAGCAACCGCCCGGCCTCGGTGCCGGGGCCGGGGCCGGGGCCGAGGGCTCGCTGCCGGCGGGAGTACGGAATCTCTCGCTGAGTTCACCGTCGGCTCCCGGCCTGAGACGAGCGATGGGGGTCGGTGCGTACATGCGCGCGCATCCCTTGCAGGCCGAAGAGGATGAGAAGCTCAACCACGCCGCCGTCGGCGCTGCCCAGCCAGTGGGGCAAGGACGTGTCGAACTCGGCTGCCTCACCGGGCGGCAGGGTCAGATCGCGCTCGCCGATCACGAGTCGCAGACGTCCGTTGAGCACGTAGAGCCATTCGAAGCCTTCGTGGGTCTGCGGGGTCGGTTCGAGTGGTTCCGGCTGGGCGGGGATGATCATCTTGAACGCGTGCACACCGCCCGGTCGCCGGGACAGGGGCACGAAGGTCATTCCGAACCGCCTGATCGGCTTGAGGTGGATCCGGGGGTCACCGGTGCGCGGAGCACCGACGAGGTCGTCCAGCGGAACGTCGTAGATACGGGCCAGCGGCAGCAGCAGTTCCAGGCTCGGCCGGCGCTGCCCGCTCTCCAGCCGGGACAGGGTGCTTTCCGACACGCCGGTCGTCGACGCGAGGTCGGCGAGGGTGATGCCGCGGTCACGACGCAGCGCGCGAAGGCGCGGCCCCACCGCGTCGAGCACGTCGTCGTCCGTCTTGTGATCCATCAGGCCATCTTGCAGTAACCGCAAGATTCCGTGCCAGGCCGTGGGGTGTCTGGCAAGACTGAGCGCCTACCGACGCAAGGAGCCTCGATGAGCACCACCGATGCGGTCGCGTGCTGGGACGGCGTCCACGCGGCCCGACCGGCAGCCGGCGGCCCGCAGAGGAAGCCGGCCGACACACGGGCCACGCGGACATCCTCCGCGAACTCATCGACGGCACGACCCGCCGCTGATCCGCCTTCTTCAGGACGTGAACACATGATCACAGCACCACGGCCGTTGTCGCGCCGCTTCCTCCGACCCGCGCACACGGTGGCAACCGTGATGCTCACCCTCCTGCTCACGATCGGCACCGCAGCCTGTTCCGCGTCCACGTCCACGTCCGCGCCGACAGCCGGCGACGGTGTTCCCGGCTACGCCGCCGCCCTCCAGGACGATCCCCGGTTCAAGAACACCTTCCGGCACAAGTTCGCCGACGTCGACGGCGTCCGTATGCACTACGTGACCGGCGGCAGCGGCACGCCGGTCGTGCTGATACACGGTTGGCCACAGACCTGGTACGGCTGGTGGCCGATCATGCCGGAACTCGCCAAGCACCACACCGTCTACGCCGTCGACCTTCCCGGGCTGGGTGACAGCACCGGCTCACCGACCGGCTACGACAAAGCCACGCTGGCGCGGTACGTGCACACGCTGATCGCCGATCGGCTCGGGGTGAGTGATGCCCGTGTCATCGGACACGATCTCGGCGCCGCGGTGGCATTCCAGTACGCCAGCCAATTCCCCGACGACACCGCACGCCTCGGCTACCTCGACCTGCCTCTGCCCGGGCCCGCGATCGATGCGCCCACCTACCGCTCACTGAGCTGGCACATCGCGTTTCACTCCCAGCGACGGGTCCCCGAGGCGGTCGTGGGCGACGATGTCCGCGAGTACCTGGCACTGTTCTATCCCCAGGTCTCGTTCGGTGGCACGGCATTCGGTGGCACCTCTGAACGGTCCCCGTTCACCGAAACCGAGATCAACGAGTACGCACGAACCTACAGCCGGCCCAAGGTCCTGTCAGGCGGCTTCGAGCTCTACCGCGCCCTCGACAAAGACGTCCGCGACACCGTGGCAGCAGCACCGGTACGTGCCCCGGCCCTGCTCATGACCGCCCAAGGGCAACTCGACGCGATCCAGGGCACAGTGGCCCCACGCCTGACCAACATCGTGCGGGCGGTGGACGTACCGAACGCCGGGCACTGGCTCATCGAGGAGAACCCTCAGTTCGTCACCGCCGAGCTATTGCGTTTCCTCGACTGATGACCACGCCACCAAGGCGGCACGGATGCCGCTCGGCACGGACCGCAGTGCCGGGCGTCACCATCCAGTACGCCGACTGACTCTCGCGCTACCGGATGAACGTGTGCCCGGCCAACCGCTACCGCGTCGACCGCGTCTTCTTGGCCGGGCGCACCGCCCGCATCCACTCACAGGAGCCCTCCTCCGTGCACACATACGACGTCACAGTGACCACCAGTGCCTCGCCGGAAATCGTCTGGAAGCTACTGGTCGACGCCACGAGCTGGCCGCTGTGGTCCAAGGTGGACAGTCTGGACACGACACGGTCGGTCGGCCTCAACCCTGGCGGCGACGACGGCGTCGGTGCCGTCCGGGCTTTCCGGACGGGGCGCGTTGTGAGCGGGGAGCGGCTGACTGAGAAGGTCGAGCGCCGCCTCTTGGCCTACGAAGACGCGTTCAATTCGTCGATACACAACTATCAGGCGCGCATCGAGCTGAAGCCAACAGCGGGTTCGGGCACGGTCATTCACTGGTACGGCGAGTACGAGACGAGTCGGCTGTTGCGCTGGATCATGCCGCGCTACCTCCAGAAGTTCATGCGGGGCATGGCGGAAGGGCTGGCGCGCTACGCCGAGGAGTGCACGCCGGCTGAGTGACGCCTACGCCGCGGCGCGCGTTCAGCCAGAGCCCGCCCCGGGCATCGCGGCGGATCGCACACGAGTCTCGTACGACCGATCGGTGGCCTCGTGGATCCGCGCCGTCGAGCACGAACTCAACCGGCCGGCGTGACCGAGGTCCACACGCCGAACCACTGCTCGGCGCCGTACTCCTCGAACCGCTCCACCTCGGTGAACCCCAGCTTCGACGCGAGGCGCATCGAGCGGTCATTGGCGGTCTGATGCCGAGCACCACCGGCTCGCTGGGAAGTGCCTCGGCGAACCAGTCGAGTGCCGCCGCGCACGCCTCGGCGGCGTATCCGCGTCCCCACGCTTCCGGCAGGAACATGTAGCCGAGTTCGGCCTCCCCGGCATCCGGACGGACGTGGCCCGGACGCTCTGCGTCGCGCCGATCGAGTGTGATCATGCCGATCATCGCTCCGTCGAGATCGATCACGAACAGGCCAGGGCGCTGCCGCGGCACCGCAGGCACCGCGCGTTCGAGCTCATCACGCGGTCGAGGACCACCGATGTAGGTCCCCACCTCCGGCGAGGCGAACAGATCGATGAACGCCGCCCGGTCCCGGGCCTCGGGCTGGCGGAGCACGAGCCGTTCAGTCCTGATCGGGGCAGGTGGCCAGGCGACGGGTCCGAGCTCAGTCATGCCGGCGAAACTACCCAGGAGGCTCTGCAGTGATCAAGACTGGCGGACCGATCAACCCACCGGCCCGCGGCGCGCCCCACCCCGGCCGGCCTCAGCCGACCGCCTTCTTGACGAGGGCCCTGATGTGCTGTTCGTCGGCTGCGGTCAGCTCCCTCACGGCGTAGGCGATCGGCCACATGGCGCCGTCGTCGAGTGCCGCCTGGTCGCTGAACCCGAGCGTGGCATACCTCGTCCTGAACTTCTCCGCGCCCTGGAAGTGGCAGACGACTTTGCCGTCTCTGGCGTACGCGGGCATCCCGTACCAGAGCTTGGGCGCGAGATCCGGAGCGGCGGTCTCGATGATCTCGTGGATCCGCTCGGCGAGGAGGCGGTCCACCTCCGGCATCTCGGCGATCTTCGCGAGCACGTCCCGCTCGGCCGCCGCCTCCTTCTCCGCCCGGGACGAACCGCGCCGCGCCGCCGCCTTCTTCTCCTCGCGTGCGTGCTCCTTCATCGCGGCCCGCTCTTCGGCGGTGAATCCGTTGTACTTCTCGGTGGCCGTGCCGGAGTCCTCGGCGGGCGACTTCGTGGACGGCATGGCGGTTTCCTCTCGTACAGGGTCAGGCGGGGCGGGAGTGAGGGCCCGGAAGTCAGGACGGCGTGGGGGCGAGCGACGCGGCAGCTTCCCAGGCAAACCCGTCCGGGTCGGTGAAGGTCTCGGCGGTGCTGCCGAGGACGACGCGGTGCGAGCCGGTGCCGTCGGCGGGGACGCGGAATCCGGTGGAGTATGCCTCGGACGCCCGCAGACGTATGTACGTGTCCACACCGAAGGCGCTGTAGAAGCGGCGGGCGGCCTCGGGGTCGGCCACCTCAAGGGTGACGGACGCGAGGGATGTGTTGGCTGCGATGGAAGCGGTGGTTGCCATGACCAGCACGCTAGGGGCTGCGCAGCGGCCAGGGCTTCTCGATTCCTGACCGGTCTGAGACCTGCTGCGCCAAGCACGCCGGCGTCCCCTCCACCGCGCTGTACCGAGCGGCCGAAGCCCGCCTGCTGGGCCGGAGGTCAGCCCGCTGCACGCTCCGCGAGAGGCCGGCGGCGCCGGGCGACGTCGACAAGCGAGGGGGCGCGCCAGGCCCCGTCGGGGTGGTACTGGTTGGATCCGGGCGGCACGATGTCGTCGATCTGGTCGAGCATGTCGTCGTCCAGGGTGAGTGCGCCGCCCTTCAGCAGGCCTTCCAGTTGATCCATGGTCCGTGGGCCGATGATGACCGAGGTCACGGCGGGGTGTGCGAGGGGAAAGGCCACGGCGAGCTGGGGAAGCGAGCAGCCGATGCGGTCCGCGAGCAGCGCCAGCTTTTCCACCGTTTCCAGCTTGGCGACGTTCTCGGGGATCGTCGGATCGAAGCGCGCCGGGGTGAGTGCCGCCCGGCCCGTGGACAGGTCGATGGGCCGGCCCTTGCGGTATGCCCCGGACAGGAAGCCCGAGGCGAGCGGACTCCACGTCAGCACGCCCATCCCGTAACGTTGGCAGACGGGAAGCACGGACGTCTCAACGCCCCGCGCCAGCAGCGAGTACGGCGGCTGCTCCGTCCTGAAGCGCAGCAGGGCCCGCCGCTCGGAGACATGGTGCGCCTCGACGATCTCCTCGGCCGGGAAGGAGGAGCAGCCGAAGGCGCGGATCTTGCCCTGGTGGACGAGGTCGCTCAGGGCGGAGAGCGTCTCCTCGATGTCCGTTGTGTGGTCGGGGCGGTGGACCTGATAGATGTCGATCCAGTCCGTCCGCAGGCGCCTGAGGCTCTCTTCGACCTCTTTGATGATCCAGCGGCGTGAATTGCCGCTGCGGTTGGGACCCTCGCCCATGCGGAAGTGGACTTTGGTGGCCAGCACCACCTCGTCGCGGCGGCCCTGGAGCGCCTTGCCGACGATTTCCTCGGACTCGCCCGCCGAGTACATGTCGGCCGTGTCGACGAAGTTGATCCCTCGGTCGAGGGCCGCGTGGATGATGCGGACGCAGTCGTCGTGATCGGGATTGCCGACAGCACCGAACATCATGGTCCCGAGGCAGTGCGCACTCACTTCGATTCCGGTCCCGCCGAGCACCCGGTAACGCATGGCCAGCCCCCTCAGTCCTTGGTCGTGGCGAGGATTCCATCACTTGGAGCGCGCTCTATGTCAACTCTTGGCGAACTGGAGTCGAGGTCTGCCGGCACACCACCGGCGTGACAGCATCCGCTGCCGCGCCTTCAACCAACCGCCCGCCGGTCTCCGTCTACGGCCTTCGGCCAGCTCCGTACGGTGCGGCACTACGAACAGAGCAGAACCGACGGCCGGAGCCACGTTCTTCCTCTGGATCCGCTCGTGATCAATGACCCTTCGCGGGCTCAGTGGCCACCCCGAAGAAGTCGGCGCACGCCGTCAGTCCGCTGACCGTCACGGGCACATGCTCCTGACGGCTCCAGTCCTGCCGTGAGAGCCGGAACCACTGGGACTCCACGACCTGCCCGTGGAGTACATCGCGCTTGGTGCCATCAGGCTGATAGCCGAGCTTCTGCGACACTGCGATCGAAGCATCGTTGTCGATGAAGGACACCGACCTGGCGGTCACCGCGCCGAGTTGCGCGAACGCCAGATGAAGCATGGCGACCCTCATTTCGGTTCCGATTCCCTTGCCCTGATGGTCGATCCCGATCCACGAGCCCGATGTGATCTCGCGTCGGATACCGAAGTCGGTGGCGCGCATCTCCTGGATCCCCACGGGGGCGCCCCTCGAAGAACACGACGAGTTCCAGTGCCCAGTCGTCGGGTGTCCACGTCCCCAGCCGGTTCCAGTGCTGCTGCACGACGTGGCGGGCACGTTCAGCAGGTGGCAGATCCGTCCAAGGTGTCAGGAACGGCCGTGCGGTCGGGGCATGAACTCCCCGTGCCGCCACATCGGCCACCGCTGCCAGCTCCTCTTCGGACGGAAGCCGCAACTCAAGACGGGGCGACCGAATGCGCAGGGCCCTCAGCGGCCAGATGCCGATCAACATGCACGCCAGTGTGCACAAGAACACGTGTGGCCGCCACTCATTCTCCTTCCTCATCAGGCTGCGACACACAATCGGCGGGATACCGCCCAGGTGATGAGTAAGGACCGACGAGCCCCGGGTTACGCCTCCCCGGACATGACGGCATTCACAACATGTGGTTGTGGAAACCGCACTGATACTCACACCTGTTGTTCCCCCATCACTTTCGGACGCCGGAGATCTTTCCGCGGAAGAGGCCGCAACCCCCATGCAGAACACGTGCCATTGGTGCCGCTGACGATCGTTCTTCCAGCTCAACGAGCCCTTTCTCCCTCCGACCAGGGTGCCCCGACAGGGCAGACACGCAACTTCCGTTTCCTCCCCAATGGGCCCGGACAGCCTCTATTCCCGGCCAATTGATACCCGTGAGCGCCACTCAGCGGCCTTGGACATTATCCGGAAACGTGGCAGCATCCCGGCCAACCGCACATCTGGCCACGCGCCTAACGGCAGAGTCTCCCGTCTTTCATTTGTTCAGGGGCGCGGCCCACCCATTCTCATTTCACCAACGAGGCAGGTCGCTATGGAGAAGCCGAGTCCGCCCTCCAGTAATCCGAAGCGCACGGCAATCATCGCGAGCGTGATCACGATCAGCGTCGTAGGTGTCGCCGCAGGTGTCTTTCTGCCCAGCGCAACCTCGGCCGACGACCGGGCCGGCAAGGCACCGACCGCTGCGGGTGACGTGACCACCTCACCGTCTTCCACCCCCACCATGTCCTGGACGAAGAGGCCCACTCTCAGACCGTCGAGAAAGGCCGCTCCCAAGGAGCCGTCGTCGCGCCCCACACCCAAGCCCTCTGTCACATCACGCAAGGCCAAGGAGGGAATGTTCACCGGTGTGGCCACGCATTTCGACAAGACCGGTGACGCGGGTGGCGGATGCGGCGTTCCGCCGGCTCAGATCGAGAGCGAGGACTTCGTCGCACTCAACGTGTACGACGTCCCCGACAACTTCTCCCCTTCTCTCCCCCGCCCCGCTCCCGAGGCCCTGAAGGGCGTGTGGAACAACGGGCTCAACTGCGGCCGCTGGGTGGAAATAAAACTCGGCGACTTCTGCACCATCGCCAACGGCGGCGCGGCCGGCCAGGGAATCTGTCGGGGAGGTGCGTGGAAGCGTGACAAGTTCAACGGCGCCACTGTGAAGGCCATTGTCACCGACAGCTGCGCCGATCCCAACGAGTGGTGCCGTTCCGACCGTAACCATCTGGACATCGCCAGAAGTTCCCTTGGCCGCTTCACACTCAACGGCTCTCCCGTCGGCGACCTGGAGAGGATGGGCAAGTGGAACAACCGGAGAATCGAGTGGTCGTTCATCCCCGCACCGGACTACCGCGGCGACATCAAGATCGGGCTCGCCAAGGACGCCTCCAAGTGGTACAGCCCAGTCGTCATCACGAACCTCCCCAATGGCATCCGCGGTGTGGAGTACCAGGAGAACGGAACGTGGAAAAGGGCACAGATGACCGGGGACAACGGTCAGCGCTACGAGATACAGCCCACGTCGGCCGCCCGCGCCACCTTCACGGTCCGCATCACCGACGCGCACGGCAAGCCACTGAACGACGGACGCGAGTACTCGTTCAAGCAGCCGAGCTGCGCGGGTGAATCGACGCGGTGCGACGGCCTCTACACGCCAGTCAGTTACACCACCAGCTGAGAGGCGGGCCGCACCAGGAAGGTGGTACGGCCTACACACGCCCGGATATCGCTCATCTGCGCTGAGCGATGGAGGAGTTGAACTCCGTCGGCTCATCCGGCGGTCGTTAGTATCCCCCGAATCCACGATCGGGAGGTCGAAATGGAGTTGAGCAGGCGAGCGTTCACGATGGGTGCGGCTTTGGTGCTGGTCGGCCCGGCGATCAGTGCGACGGCTCAGGGAAATGGCAGATCCGCGGACGACGGCTTCGATGTCAGACACTACGCCGTCGACCTCAACTATCGGCCGGAATCGGATACCCTCGCCGGTTCCGCCACCATTCTGGCCAGGACGACGCGCCGGTTGCCGCAATTCGACCTCCATTTCATGCTCACTGTGTCGTCGGTCGTTGTGAACAACGAGCCGGCCACGTTCTCCACGGAGAACGGTAAGCTCACCATCACGCCAAGGAAGCCGATCAAGCAAGGTGGTGACCTCCTCGTGGAGGTCCGCTACAGCGACACCCCGGGCACGTACCCGGGAGGCGGTGAACACGGCGCGGGCTGGAAGCGAACGGCGAACGGTGCGCTGGCGGTGTTCAGTTCGGCGTGGTGGTACCCGACCGCCTTCGACGTGGCGGACAAGGCGACTATGGAGGTGAAGGTCGTCGTGCCGACGGGGCTGAAGGTGGTCGCCAACGGCACCCTGCGGTCCGGCGGACCGGTTCCGGTGCCCGGCGGCGACCAGTGGACATGGCGCAACGAGGTTCCGCAGCCGAGTCTGACCACGCTGCTCGCGATCGGCCAGTACGACCTGAAAGTCTCGACGGTACTGGGCGGAAAGCAGCTGGTCACCGCGTACGGGACCGGTCTCGGCCCGCTGGAGGCCCCGGCACGCACGTCGGTCGAGCGGACTCCGGAGATTGTCACGGCGCTGTCGAAGTGGTTCGGTCCTTATCCGTTCACCGCGTTGGGTGGGCTGGTCGACATGGAGTTCCGCACCCCGGTCGCCACGGCAACCCGGCCGATCTACTACGGCGGCTTCTTCGAAGACGGCGCGAACGCGTCGCTGGTCGCACACGAGTTGGCCCACCAGTGGTTCGGAAACGCTGTGTACCCGACGCCGAACGAGCAATGGCTGTCGGAGGGATTCGCCACCTACGCGGAGTTCCTGTGGTCGGAGCGGGAGGGGCAGGGTACGGCGGCCGAACTCGCCCAGTCCAGCTACGACTTGTACCCAGCGGGCCACGAGGCCTGGAAGCAGGCACCGGCCAACCCGGATCCGGACAACGCCCTGTCGTTCCCGATCTACTACCGGGGCGCGCTCGCCCTGCAGGCGTTGCGCACCAGGGTCGGCGACGACACGTTCTTCAGGATCCTGCGGACATGGGTCGCCTCGCAGAAGACCGACGAGGCGGCGACCACGGCCGATTTCACCGCACACGCCGCACGTGTCGCCGGAAGCGACCTCGACGACGTGTTCCGGCCGTGGATCTACGGAACCGAGCGTCCTGCTGTCGGCCCCAACGGGCCACTTGGCAAGGCGAGAACAACGGCGAAGCCGAAGTCCTTCGACACCATCCACAACAACTGCAGGCGATTCGCGGCCGCACGACACTGAAACGCGGTCCTGGGCCTCCTTTCGCGCGGGGTCCAGGATTGCCCAGCGGCGGGCCCTTTGGCAGCCACCCGGGGCGGTGTAGTCGGCGCCCGGTGTGCGGCGTTGAGTGGTGAACCCCGCCGGCCCCTCCATACAGGACCAGCCGAGATTCGATCAAGGGCATCCCTGCCCATCACGTCCTCTCGGTCCGTAGCAGGCGGCTGCCGCTCCGGTAACCAGAGCCCAGTAGCGGTCGCCGAACGACCAATGCCACCACTCCGTCGGATAGTTCACGAAATCCGCAGCCCTCAGAACGCTCCCCAGGATCTCCCGGTTGCCACGCGCCTGCCCGTCGATCGCGGCGGCATCGCTGTAGCAGGCCCCAGCGCTCTCCTCCGGAGTCGCGTTCATCGGCGTGCCCAGGTCCAACTCGTTGCCATCGGCATCGGCAAGTGTCAGGTCCACTGCCGCCCCCGCGCTGTGAGGCGCGATCTCCGGGGGTGACACAAAACGGCTCGTCGCCGTGCGCAACTGTTCCTCTGACCAACCGGGCTGCTCAGCCCGCAACTCCGCCGAGTAATCCTCGAAGTAGCGACGCTGCAGCTCTGGGGGTCGGTACCCCTCGACCACCAACAGCCGCAGATCGCCTGGCAGTTCGGCTTGTGCCCGGCACAGGCGCTCCAGCACACCTTCGCGCAGGAAGAAGAAGGAATCCGAGTCATCCTGCTTGCGCGGGTCTACGAGCAGCCGGCCGTCCAGCCGGAGGTCCGCGAGGCACGCACCGCATTCGCGCACGGGAATGGCCGCCACCTTCGGATCCGACATCAAGATGATCTGGCTCATGCCGGGATCATCTCGTAGCGGTCAAGGACCGCACGACCCACCACAGGCTCTCTTCGGGCGCGGCCAGTCGACTGTTCCGTCCAGGAACGCGCGCCGGGGCCGACGATCGTGCCGTTCGCACCGCGGCGAAGGCCATGTGCACGACGGCGTGGTGGACGCGCTCCCTTCACGCGACAGTTCCGCCTGTGCCGGCACGCGCGGCGCGATGTCCACAACGGTCCGCACATACCCTTACATACCCTTCAAGGACTTTAATCAAGAAAGATGCGGAACCATGCGTGAATAAAATCTGAATCAAGACCAAACCCACCAATGGCATCGCGCATACGTTCGGCATTGATTCGCCCAGGGGAAAGCTCTAGGACTTTCCTCTCCAGGGATTGAAGAAAAGTCCTAGCATTGCGTGGCACAGGGAAGCCGTGACATGTGGCAGAGCCTCAGCTCTTCAAGTACCGTTTACCCCAACCCTCACCGTTTCTGGACATACTCGACAGAAGGGGGAGTTGTGCCTATCGCCGTCCACGATACGGATACATTCCATTGGGCCCTGCTCATGCAATCCGGAATCAGCGTGGCCGTAATTGATGCGGAGAGGAGGGTCCTGTGGGCGAGCCCCAGTTTCCTTCACAACTTATCGAGAGCGCGGGAAAAGATCGTCGGGGGGCATCTCTCGGATTTATTCCACCCAGGCGTGAAAGAACATTTGAATTTACTCATCACTGAAGTACTGGAAGGTCGGCGGATCCGCTTCTCCCAGGAAACCATCCTGGTCCGTGGGGGCGGGCGGTGCGCCGGTGGAAATCTGGTGGGCGTGGCGATGGGCGGATTCGAGGGCGGCCCCGGTCTGCTCGCTTTATGGCATCCGGACCGCCACTCGACGGTGCGTACGAATGATCTGAGCCGGCAGGTCACCGTCAGCGAAATGGGCCGCAGGGTTCTTGAGGGTGTGGCGCGTGGTCTGTCCAACGCAACACTGGCATCCCAGCTCTATATGAGCCGCAACGGCATCTCGTACCATCTGGGCGAGCTGATGAGAGAATTCCAGGCCGACAATCGGACAGAACTGGTCTCCAGAGCGTATGCGATGGGTCTGCTCAAAGTCGGAACATGGCCGCCGGCCACCTGACAGGAGCCGTCCGCCCGACCGGGCGGCCTGTGCGGGTTCGGCGGCACAGACGCGGAGTTCCTGGAGGGCCAGGATTTCGTGCAGGCCGCCGTCGCCGGCTCGGGCACCATCCGCACCTGGCCGATACCCGCACTCTGCCGCCCTGCCCACCCGCCGCAGGAAGGCGGGAACCGGCCATCCGACTCCGGGAACTGATCGGCAGGCTCGCGGCGGCCGGTTTCCGGAGATCGGAAATTTGGTAGGTTCCGAAGATCTTCAGCGCATTGCGGAAAGGGGACACCGAGTGACTGGGACCACCGGCGGGCAGCCGCTGACACCCTGGCTGTTTACCCCCGGAACGTCGTCATTCATAGAGTTCATGGCACGTTATGAACCGGACCTGCTGCCCGGAAGTGGGCAGCGGCCCGCCGGGGCCGCGGGGCTGACCGCAGATCAGATTCCGCACGGTACAACCGTGCTGGCACTCACCTATGCGGACGGCGTCATGATGGCCGGTGACCGGCGCGCGACGATGGGAAACCTCATCGCGCAGCGTGATCTGGAAAAGGTGTATCCCGCGGACGAGCACACGGCGGTGGCATTCGCCGGAACCGTAGGGATCGCGCTGGACATGGTGCGGCTCTACCAGGTCGAGTTGGCCCACTTCGAAAAGGTCGAGGGCACGGCGATGACCCTGGACGGCAAGGCGAACCGGCTGGCCACCATGATCCGGGCGAACCTCGGCCAGGCCATGCAGGGCATCACCGTCATACCCCTGCTCGCCGGGTACGACCTGCTCGCCCCGGAAGGCGAGGAGGGACGGATCTTCAGCTACGACGTGACCGGCGGACCGTACGAGATGCGGGACTTCCACAGTGTGGGATCCGGTTCCCCATACGCCCGTGGGGCGTTGAAGAAGCTCTACCGCCCCGGGCTCTCGCGCCGCGAAGCCGCGCTGGCCGCGCTCCAGGCGCTGTACGACGCGGCGGACGACGACTCGGCGACCGGCGGCCCGGACGTCTCCCGGCGGATCTTCCCGGTCATCGCGTCCATTACCGAGGAAGGCTATGAGCGGATGGATGAGGCACGGACCGAGGAACTGAGCCGAAGTGTGGTGCACCTGCGGCGGCGCCCCCCCGACGGGCCCACGGACACGCGCGCCCGGGGGTCTTCGGCCATGCCGACCCAGACGGGGCGGGCCCTTTTCGGGCCCGCCCCTTCTGGGTTTTCGCTCCGGGCGGCCCACCACACGGGACACACACCAAGTCCCTCTCCCCCGTTCTTAAACACTCGGAGTGTACATGCATGGACACGAATTCCCCGAAAATCTCCCACTAAGGTGACGGCAGAAGGTGACGGCGGATTCCTCGCGAATGGTTTCGGAATCCCGGTGGCAGGACTCCGATGGCGGGAATTCGGTGAACCGCGTTGCCACACGGTGGTACCTGATGGCCCGTCAGGGGACGGAGCCGCCGGCCGTCCGATGACGTCGCAGACGGGTCCGCGCACGCAGGTGTCGCCCCGACCACTCGACCAGGGAGGCCCGTACATGCCAGTGAGACACCAGGAGAAGGACCGGGCGGTGGTGGTGGCGGGCGTCGGTGGATGGGTGCCTCCGAACGTCGTCACCAATGACGACCTGTGCGCCCGCCTCGACACGTCGGACGAGTGGATCCGTACCCGCACCGGCATCAGTACCCGGCACGTGATCTCCCCCGGCATGGCCACGTCGGATCTCGCGGTCGAGGCGGCCCGCAGGGCGTTGGCCTCCGCGGGCGACCCGGAGATAGGAGCGGTCGTGCTCGCCACGACCACTCCCGACCGGCTCTGCCCGGCCACCGCGCCGGATGTCGCGGCCCGCCTCGGGCTCGTGGGAGTGCCGGCCTTCGACATCTCGGCGGTCTGCGCCGGTTTCCTCTACGGCCTGGCGACGGCGGCGGGGCTGATCGCCCATGGCACGGCGCGGCAGGTTCTGCTGATCGGAGCGGACGCCTTCACCACCCTCATCGACGCGAAGGACCGTTCCACAGCGGTGATCTTCGCGGACGGGGCGGGCGCCGTGGTGCTGCGAGCGGGTCAGGCCGGCGAACTCGGAGCGGTGGGCCCCGTGGTGCTCGGCAGCGACGGCAGGTTCGCGGACCTCATCGAGGTACCGGCCGGGGGTTCGCGCCAGCGTTCTCGGAACGGGTCGTACGAGCCCGGCGACGAGTTCTTCCGTATGGCGGGACGCGACACATTCCGGCAGGCCGTGAAGTGGATGTCAACGGCATCCCGGCACGCGGTCGAGGCCGCCGGCTGGCGTCTTGAGGACATCGACAGGTTCGCCGCCCATCAGGCCAACGCCAGGATCCTCAAAGCCGTCGCGGACGAGCTGGCCGTACCGGCCGGGCGCCGGTTGTCGAACATCTCCCGGGTCGGCAACACCGGCGCCGCCTCCATCCCGTTGCTGCTCGCTCAGGCCGCCGAGGACGGCGGTCTCGTCGAGGGGCACCGGATCCTGCTCACCGCCTTCGGCGGGGGACTCTCCTGGGGCGCGGCCACACTCACCTGGCCGCGTCTGCCCGCCGCCTGATATCAGCCATCCCCAACCGTTCACCTACGCAACAGAATTGGACCGTCCCATGTTCGAGATGCTCAAGGAAATACTGGTCGGCAAACTCGAAGTCGCCCCCGAGAGGGTCACTCCGGAGGCCACCGTCAAGGACGCCGAACTGGACTCGCTCTCCATCGTCGAGCTCTCCATCATCCTGGAGAAGGACTTCGCGGTCACCATCACCGACGACGAGTTGCTGGCGGCCCCCACGATCGGCGACATGGCGAAGCTGTTGGAGGAGAGGCACGCGGCGGAGCGACGAGAGGGATAGGGGAAGACTGCTCGTCCGTCCCCCTCTCACTTCGTTCTTAAACACCGGGAGTGTACATAGGTGGACACGACGTGCCCGAAATCTCTGACTAAAGTCATGAGCAATTGGTCTGGCGGCAGGCTTCATCCCACGTAGGCGGAGTTCGAAGTGAGTGTCAGGGAAACGGTTAACTTATTTCATCGGCCTGGATTTCCGAGCTTCCTGGAGGAAATCTATCAAGGCCGGTTCGAATGGGACATGATAAGCAATTTCGTCGCGCAGGATTCCGCCGACGCGAGGGTGGGCGACGCGGCGGTGGCGCGCTTGACGGACATCCTCCGGGACCGGGTGAACCCCACCGCCGTCGATGCCACGCGGGAACTCCCGGAAGGGCTGCTGGAGGAGTTGCGCAGCAAGGGATTCCTGAATCTCCAGGACTCCCCTGACGTCAACGGCCTGGGTCTTTCCGGCTACAACACCTTCCGTGTTGTCCAGGCGGCGGCCAGTTGGTCGGTGCCGGTCGCCCTGGTCCTCGGGATCCAGACGGCCGTCGGCTCCGGAACGTACCTGCGAGCGCTGCCGCCCGGCGATCTGTACTCCTATGTCGAACAGCGGTTGCTGGACGGCATCATCTCCGGTTCGGCCGACACGGAGCCCACCGGCGCCTCGAACAGCGCCCGGCAGACCCGTGCGGTGCCCACCGATGACGGTGAAACGTTTCTCTTGACCGGTGAGAAGATCCACATAGGCAACGGCCCGATCGCGGACGTGGTGACCGTCTCCGCGATGCTGGACGAGGACGGGCGGGACCGGCCACGGCTGTTCTTCGTGGAGACCTCCGACCCGGGGTTCAGCGTCCGGTCGCGCCACGAGTTCATGGGGGTCAAAGGCTTCCCCAACGCGGCACTGGTGCTGGACGGAGTCCGCGTGCCGCGTGAACGGATGATCACCGAGGCCGACCCGGACACCGAGGTACGCATCACCGCCGAACTCACCATGGCCGTGGTCCGGGGCCGCCTGCATCTGATCACCGCTCCCGGGCTCGCCATCGCCAAACTCTGTCTGGAATGGTCCCGGAACTTCGTCAACCGGCGTACGGTCGACGGCCGCCCCCTGGGCGTTCGGGAGGAAATCCAGCACATGGTCGCCTCCACCATGGCCGACGTCTTCGCCATCGAGGCCCTCGCCGAATGGAGTCTGCTCCCCACCGACCAGCCCGAACTCGGCGTCAACGTGGCCTTCGAACAGAACGTCACCAAGGCGATCAGCGCGGAGATCTGCTGGCGGGCCGCCGACCGCACCATGGACCTGCTGGCCGGAGAGGGGTTCGAAACAGCGCCCAGCAAGGCGCGGCGCGGCGTGCCGGCCCTTCCGCTGGAACGCTTCTACCGGGACGCCAGAAACCTCCGGATCTCCGGCGGAGTATCGTTCCTGCTGCACTTCTGGGCCGCCCGCATGAGTCAGTTCTCCTACTACGGACCGGCCCGCGCCGGACAATCGGCCGCCCTCGCGCAGGATGCCGGACAGCAGCCGTGCACGGACGGCCTCGACCCGGTGAACGCGGACCATCTGCGGTTCGCCGCGGCCCAGACCCGGCTGCTCGGCACCGCCTGCGAGAGGTTCACCGCCGGTCATTCCGTACCCGGACTGTACGAACACCAGCACCGTCTCATCGCGTTCAGCCGGATCGCCGACGAACTCCTGACCATGTCCGTCGTCCTGGCCAAGGCGGCGCGCCTGCACCGCGAGGGCCGCACCGGGGTCCAGGACCTCGCGGCCGTCCACTGCGCGGGGGCCAGGGACCGCCTCGCCGGACTGTGGCGGCAGGCCGAGCCCGCGACGCCCGGCCCCGATCACGCCGCTGTGAGCGACGCCTGGCTCAGCGGCGACCGGAAGTACGCCTCCCTGCTCGCAGGTGTGATCACCGATGTACCGCCGACCGCCGACACCCACCCGGGGGAGCGATGAAGAAGCAGAACGACGAGCGCGCCCCGAGCGCGTCGAGAGGAGCGTCCCGGACCTGCGCGGCAACCGCCCCCGGCCACCGGCTTCCGCTCTCCGTCGACCAGCAAGCCGTCTGGGTGCACTGGCAGGTCGCCCCGGACCGGTCCAGCCACATCATCCACCTGCCGATGCTGGTCGACACGGGCGAGCTGGATATCCGACGGGTCCACGCGGCGACGACGTCGCTCGGACAGCGCTTCCCGATGCTGCGCGGCAGAGTCGTGGAACGCGGGAACGAGACCGAGCTGCGCTGGGACGACGCCCCCGCCATCCCGGTCACCGAAGTACGCACGGACAGCCCGCGGACCGAACTGGTGAGCCGCCACGGCACGGCCCCCTTCGACCTGCGCCAGGGACCGCTGGCCCGCGTCCAGGTGCTGCACGGCCCCGACTACACGGTCCTGCTCATCGATGTCCACCACCTCGTCTTCGACGGACGCGCCTGCGGCCCGTTCCTGGCCGCCTTCCGGGACGCCTACGCCGGGAAGGACCTCGGTCCCGCCGACGACACCACGGCCCACGCGGAGTTCGCCCGTCGGCAGCACGAACTGACCCACGGCCCACGGGGCGAGAAGCACCGGGAACACTGGCGCCGGACACTGGGCGAGGACAGGCCCGCGCCGCTCCGGCTGCCGGGCGGGGCGGGCGAGCCCTCGTTCCACGAGACCGCCCTGGACCCCGGCCTGGTCGCCGCCGCCCGCACGGCGGCCACCGCCGCCGGTGTGCACCCGGTGATCCCGCTGTACGCCGCCTTCTGTCTGCTCATCCGGTCCCATACCGGTCAGGAAGACCTGATCGTCCCTACGCCCTACCACGGCAGGACCCGGGAACTGCGCGACCGCGTCGGCTACTTCTCCAACGTTCTCCCGCTGCGCCACCGGCTGCCCACCGGCATCAGCCACCATCAGGTCCTGCGGGACCTGCACCGGAATCTGCGTGACGCCGTCCGGCACGGCCGCCTGCCCTATCCCGCGCTGCTGCGCGCCGCCGGGCTGACGGGGCAGCACGCCCGCGCCCATGCCGGCCAGGTCATCTTCCAGTACTGGGCGGCTCCTTCGCGGGACGAGATCGATCTGAACGCGCTCCGGCTGACGGGCCCGGACAGCCACGCCGTGCTGCGGCTGCTGGCGACGGAAGACTACGCCGACCACACGCTGACCGTGATGCTCCGGGAGGACTCCGGCGGTGTTGGCGTGATCTGGAAGGACCCCGGCGGGGCCGTCGGGCGCGCCACCGTGGAACAACTGGCCGCCGCCTACCCGAAGGCGCTGGCGGAACTGATCGCCGACCCCGACGGCACTGTCGGTGCGGCCACCGTCGCCGCCGGGGACCGGCCGTCGCCCGAGGCCCTGCTGGCGAAGGAGCTGGCATGGAACGCCACGGACGCGGACTTCCCCGATGTGTCCCTGCCCGAGCTGCTGCGCAGGCGCGCGGCCGCGGCACCGGACGCGATCGCCGTCTCGGACGGTACGCGGCGGGTGACCTACGCCGAGCTGACCGACCGCGCCGGCACCCTCGCCCGGGGGCTCGCCGCCCGGGGGGTACGCCCCGGTGATCTGGTGGGGCTGCTGCTGCCGCGCGGTATCGCGCAGGTGGAGGCGGTTCTCGGCACCTTGTTCGCCGGAGCCGCGTACGTGCCGCTCGACGTGGCGGTGCCCGCGGAGCGCCATCGGATGATCCTTGAGGACAGCGCGGCCGTCTGCCTGGTCACCGATGGGCGGCAGGACACCGGCCGCTTCACCGGACCGGTGATCGCGCTGGACGAGCTCCGCGATGCTCCGGAGAGGGAACTGCCGGAGACCGACCCCGGCTCGCCCGCGTACGTGATCTTCACCTCCGGCACCACGGGCCGCCCCAAGGGCGTGGTGATCACCCACCGCAATGTGGTGCGGCTGGTGGTCAATGACCGGCTCCCGTACGACGTCGGCCCCACCGACGTGTGGACGATGTTCCACTCCTATGCCTTCGACGTCTCGGTCTGGGAGATGTTCGGCTGCCTCGCCCACGGTGGACGACTGGTGGTGGTCGACCACGACGAGGCCCGGGACCCGCAGCGCTTCCTCGCCCTGCTGCGCTCCGAGAGCGTCACCGTACTCAGCCAGACGCCCAGCGCCTTCGCCCAGCTCACCGGCGCGCACGGGACCGCGCGGGCCCCGCTGGACTCCCTGCGCTACGTGATCTTCGCGGGCGAGAAACTCGATCCGGGGTCCCTCGCCGGGTTCGCGGCGCGTCACCCGCGCACGGCCCTGGTCAACATGTACGGGATCACCGAGGTCACCGTCCACACCACCTTCCGCCAGGTCACGGCGGAGGACATCGAGACCGGCCGCAGCAACGTCGGCGTCCCCCTGCCGACCACCAGCCTCTTCATCCTCGGCCCTGGCCAAGAGCCGCTCGCGGCCGGGGAGACGGGAGAGATCTGGGTGGGCGGCCTCGGCGTCGCCGCCGGATACCTCAACCGTCCCGAACTCAGCGCGCGGCGCTTCCTCCCCAACCCTTTCGGCCAGGGAACGCTGTATCGCAGCGGCGATCTGGCCCGCCGTCTGCCCGACGGCACCGTCGAGTACGTCGGCCGGGCCGACCAGCAGGTCAAGATACGCGGTTACCGGATCGAACCCGGCGAGATCGAGGCCCGGCTGCTCGAACATCCGACGGTCGACGGCGCCGTGGTCCTGCCCGAATCCGGGCCCGGCGGCGACCGGCGACTCGCCGCGTACCTGGTACCACACGGTGCCCCGCCCACCACGGCGGCCCTCCGCGGCCACCTCTCGGCGAGCCTTCCCTCGTACATGGTCCCGGCACGGTTCCTCACCGTGGGGAGCCTCCCCCTGACGGTCAACGGGAAGATCGACGCCGAACGGCTGCGGGAGGCCGGCACGCCGCTGGCGACCGGCCGGGACGCCGCCCCGCCGCGCACCGCGACGGCGCGCGCGGTGGCCGAGGTCTGGTCGGAGCTGCTGAAGGTCCACGGCCCGGCCGCCGACCAGTCCTTCTTCGAACTGGGCGGCCATTCCCTGCTCGCCGCCCGAGCGCTGCGCGAGAGCGCCGAGCGGCTCGGCAGGGAGACACCGCCGCTGCGGACGCTCTTCGACCACCCGGTGCTCCAGGACTTCGCCGACGCCTTCGACCGGCTCTCGGACGGACCACGGCCCGCGCCGGCCCCCACACCGGGCACGTCCGGAACACCGCTGCCCGCCTCCGGCTTCCAGCAGCGGATCTGGTTCGACGAGCAGTTCCTCGAAGGCGGAGACCTCTACCAGGTGCCGATGGTGTGGCGGGTCCGAGGACGCCTGGAGCCCGCCGTCCTGCGCACGGCACTGCACCGGATGACCGGGCGCAACGAGATCCTGCGAACCGTCTTCGTCCAGCGTGACGGCGCCCTGTGGCAGGAACCCGGCGTCCCCTGGCAGCCGGAGGTCGGCCACCAGGACCTGACCGCGCTCGCCGGAGACGACCGGGAACGCGAGGTGACGGAGCGACTGCGCACGGCCGCCCGGGAGCCCGTCGACCCGGGCTCCGGCAGGCTCCTGCGTGTCACCCTGTTCGACCTGCCGGACGGGGAACAGCTCCTGTTGCTCAACACTCACCATCTGATCTGGGACGGCGGTTCCGCACACCCCTTCCTGCACGAACTCGCCGACTGCTACGCCCAGTCGCTCGACCCGGGCGCGCCGCCGCCCCCGCTCCGCCCGCAGTACCGGGACGCGCTCGTCCGCCCGGCAGGCTCCGCCGGTTCCGCCGGTCTCGACCACTGGGCCGGACAGCTGGCCGGTGCCCCCGTCCACCCGGGATTCGAGCCGCCCCGCGCCCCGGCGCCGAACGGCCAGATCTCCGTACCGCTCCCCCAGGAACTCACCGCACACCTCAAGGAGTTGGGGACGCGGCACAGTGTGAGCCCGGCCATGGTCTTCGCGGCGGCGCTCGCCGCCGCGCTGCACGGCTGGACCGGCCGGGACGACGTCACCTTCGGCACACCGGTCTCCGGGCGGCTCCACGAGGAGCACACGGATGTCATAGGGCCGCTGCTGAACACCGCTGTACTGCGGTCCACGGCCCGGCCGGGCGAAACCGTCGGCGAACTCCTCGGCCGGCTGCGCGGCACCGTCCTCGACGCGATCGACCACCAGGATGTCCCGTTCGAGGACGTGGTGGAGCGCCTGAACCCGCCGCGGCGTCCCGGCTGGAGCCCCTACGTCGAGGTCATGCTCGTGGTGGAGGCGGAGCCGCCGGCCCCGGTGCCGGTGGGTCCCGGGCAGCTGACCCCGTACGCCTTCGAGGACCCGGAGGCGGACCATGTCGCCAAGTTCGCCCTCACCGTCAGTTTCCGCGAGGAGAGCGGTCGGTTCACCGGAACCGTGACATACCGGGGCGACCGGATCACCGCCGCGGCCACCCGGGCCTTCACGGGGCTGCTGGGCCGGATGGTGGAGGCGCTGTGCGGCCCGCCGTCACGGCGTGTGGACGAGGTGCGGCTGATCGGGTCCGAGGAGTACGGACGGATCACCGCCTTCGAGAACGGCGCGCCTTCCGCGCCGGCCACCACGGTGCCCGCGCTGCTGGCCGAGCGGATCTCCGAGCGGCCCGACGCACCGGCCGTCGAGTCCGCCCGGGGCGTTCTCCGCTACGGCGAACTGCATGTACGCGCCGCGCGGTTGTCCGCCCGGATCCGGACCGCCGTCGAAGGGCGCGAGCCGGTCGTGGCGATCGTCCTGGGCCGTGGCGAGGACCTGGTGGCGGCCATGCTCGCCACCTGGTACGCCGGTTGCGCGTTCTGCCCGATCGACCCGGACTACCCGGAGGAGCGAATCCGGCTGACCCTTGACGGCGTCGCGGCCGGGGCCGTCATCACCGGGCCGGGCCGGAGCGCCGCCGCCGGGCCGATCCCGGTCCTGGACCTCGGCGACCCGTCCGTGTACGAGGACGACGGCCCGGTGCCCGAGCCGCATGCCCCGGCCCCTGGCTCGCCCGCCTACGTGCTCTACACCTCGGGGACGACCGGACGGCCCAAGGGCGCGGTACTCAACCATCACGGCCTGGCCCAGCTCGCCCTGTGGCACGCCGAGGCGTACGACGTGACGCCCCGGGACCGGGCGAGCCATCTGTCCAGCGTGGGCTTCGACGCCACCCAGTGGGAGATCTGGCCCTATCTGGCCGCCGGAGCCTGTGTGGTGGCCCACGAGAAGCGCGTCGTGGTACCCGAGCTGGCACCGTGGCTCGCCGAGCGGCGGATCACCATGACCTATCTGTCCACGCCAGTCGCCGAGGCGGTGTGGGCCACCGGGGCGGCCCTTCCGACGTTGCGCTGGATGCTGTTCGGCGCCGCGGCCCAGACCCGACGGCCACCCGCCGGTCTCGGATACCGGGTCGCCAACAACTACGGGCCCACCGAAGGCAGTGTGGTCGCCACCTGGCAGCCCGGCCCGACACCCGGGGACGCGCCGCTGAACATCATCGGCCGCCCGATCACCGGTAAATCGGTGTACGTCCTGGACCCGGCCGGACGCCGCTGCGCACCCGGCGTGATCGGTGAACTCTTCATCGGCGGGGTCGGCATAGCCCTGGAGTACCGGGGCAACCCGGAGCTGACCCGGGAACGGTTCCTGCCTGCCGGCCCCGACGGCGCCCCGGGCCCCGTCTACCGGACCGGCGACAGGGCCCGCTGGCGCGAGGACGGAACACTGGAGTTCCTCGGCCGTATGGACCGCCAGCTCAAGGTGCGCGGCCGCCGGATCGAGCCCCAGGAGGTCGAGGCGGGACTGCTCGCCGATCCCCTGGTGCAGCGCGCCCATGTCTCGGGGGACGCCACGACCCTGGTCGCCCATGTGGTCCCGGCTGCCCCGGGCGACCGGGACAGCCGACGCGTCCTGGACGGGCTCGCCACCCGTGTGCCGGCCCATCTGGTGCCGGACGCCCTGATGTGGCTCGACGAACTGCCCACGACCGCGCACGGGAAGGTCGACACGGCCAGACTTCCCCGGCCAGGCCGTGACGACCTGGCGGGCGCGCACAGCTGGGTGGCGCCCTCGGACCGCCTGGAACGGCGGATCGCCGCCGTCTGGTCCACGGTGCTGGGCCTCGAACGGGTCGGGGCCGCGGACAACTTCTTCGACCTGGGCGGCAACTCCCTGAAGCTGGCCACCCTGCACGCCCGCCTGCTGGAGGACCTGGACCGGGAGCTCCCCGTACACCGGCTCTTCGAGTTTCCGACGGTACGTCAGCTCGCCCGTTTCCTCGCCCCGGGAGGCGACGGCCCGGCCGCGTCCTCTCCGGTCGCCGGTGACGACGTCCAAGTCCGGGCCGCCCGTCGGCGGTCCCCCGCACAGCGGCAGTCGCCCGCCGCGCACGGAACCCTCCGGAGGAACCGCAACTCATGACGGACAATCAGCAGATCGCGGTCATCGGCATGGCCGCGCGCATGCCCGGGTCCAGGGACGTCCCCGGTTTCTGGGCGGATCTCCGGGCGGGCCGGGAAGGACTGACCCGGTTCACCGTGGAGCAGTCCCTCGCAGCCGGGGTGGATCCCGCGCTGAGCCGGCACCCCGACTACGTACCCGTGCGCGGCACCATCGACGGCGGCGACCGGTTCGACCACGTCTTCTTCGGCTACAGCCCGGCCGAGGCCGCCACCATCGATCCGCAGCAGCGCGTGTTCCTGGAAGTGGCGTCCACCGCGCTCGACGACGCGGGCATCGACCCGTACCGGCTGAACGGCTGGATCGGTGTCTACGCCGGAAGCGACATCACCCCGGATCGCGCACCCGGCGACGGGGAGCTGCTGAGCCGGGTGATCGGGGCGGAGAAGGACTTCGTCGCCACCAGGGTCGCCTACAAACTGGGGCTGCGCGGCCCCGCGTTGACGGTGCAGACCGCCTGCTCCACCTCTCTGGTCGCCGTCCACCAGGCGTGCAACAGCCTCCTGACGCATGACTGCGACGTGGCGCTGGCCGGTGGGGTGTCGCTGCGACTGCCCCAGTGGACGGGCTACCGATACAGCGAGGGCCACATCATGTCCCGGGACGGACACTGCCGTCCCTTCGACGCCGCGGGCGGTGGCACGGTGCCGAGCAGCGGGGCCGGGGTGGTCGTACTCCGCCGCCTGGAGGACGCCCTGGCGAGCGGGGACCGGGTCCTCGCGGTCATCCGCGGCTGGGCGCTCAACAACGACGGCGGAGCCAAGGTCGGTTATACGGCGCCGTCCGTCACCGGACAGCGGGATGTCATCAGGCTGGCCCTGGGCCAGGCCGGCGTCGACCCCGCCGATGTCGGCTGCGTGGAGGCGCACGGCACCGCGACCAAGGTCGGCGACCCCATCGAAGTGGCGGCGCTCACCTCGGCGTTCCGGGAGAGCACCGACCGCGTGGGCACCACATGGCTCGGCTCGGTGAAGAGCAACATCGGCCACACCGGGGCGGCCGCCGGCGTCGCCGGGCTGATCAAGACCGTGCTCCAGCTCCGCCACCGGGAGATCGTCCCGACGGTGCACTACCGCTCGCCCAACCCGGATCTGAACCTGGCGGAGAGCCCCTTCCGGGTCGCCACCGAGGTACAGCCGTGGGATGCCGACGGACCGTTGCTCGCGGGGGTGAGTTCCTTCGGGATCGGCGGCACCAACGCCCATGTGGTCCTGGAGAACTCGCCACGCTCCCGCCGGGCCGCCCAGACCGTCAGGGCACGGGTCTTCCCGCTGTCCGCGAGCAGCCCCTGGGCGCTGGAGAGGCTGCGTACGTCGGTCGCGGACGCGATCGCCTCCGCCCCGGCCGCCTCCGCTCCGGCCGGATCCGGCGCGGGCGGCTCCGGCGCGGGCGGCTCCGGCGCGGGCGGCTCCTCCGGGGACGGCTCCTCCGGGGACGGGCTCGGCGACGTGGCCTTCACCCTCGCCGAAGGCCGGCGCAGGCTGCCGCACCGTACGGCTGTCGTCGCCGCCGACAGGGACGCGCTCGTCGCCGCCCTGCGCACTCCCCGCGCTCCGGTCCGGTACGACGGCACCGCCCCGGCCGTCGCCTTCGTCTTCCCCGGCCATGGCACCCTCTACCCGGGCGCCGGCGCCGCCGCCCACCGGCTGCTGCCCGAATTCCGCACGGTGTTCGACGAGGCCGCGCGGATCTCCCTGGAGCGCCACGGCGTCGACCTGACCGCTCTGATCACCGGAGAGGCCGCCCCGGTCGAGGACATCGTCTTCCAGCAGCTCGCCCTGTTCACCCTCGGATACGCGCTGGGCAGTCAGCTCCGCGTCTGGGGGGTGCGGCCCGCGTCGATGATGGGCAACAGCGTGGGCGAGTACGTCGTCGCCGCTCTCTGCGGGGTCTGGAGCCTCCCGGACGCCCTGGCCCTCGTCCACCTGCGGGGCCGGGCGATGCTGTCGGCGGCCCCCGGCCGGATGATCGCCGTCGTCCGGCAGCCCGGCCGGCGGCTGCGGGTGCCGGACGGCATCACCATCGCCATCGACGCCCCCCATCAGCTCGTGCTGTCCGGCGAGCCGGAACCGGTCACCACGGCGTACGAGACCTGGATCGCCGAGGGCTGGTCCTGCCGGCTCCTGGACATCGACCGGGCCTCGCACTCGCCGATGATGGACGGTCCCGCCGAGGAACTGCGCGCCCAGGTGGCCGCCACCCCCGCAGGGGCCACGGAGACGGGGGACACCGTCGTCGTCTCCACCCTCACCGGCGAGCCGGTGAAACCGGGGCAGCTCACCGATCCCGGCCACTGGGCAGGCCATCTGCGCGGCACCGTCCAGCTCGACCGCGCCATCGGCACACTCCTGGCCTCCCCGTGCGACCTCGTCATCGAACTCGGCCCCGGGCAGAGCACGTTGCGCGCCGTACGGACGCACCCTGGCTGGAACGCCGCCACCCCGGCCCTGCCGGCCCTGGGACGGGCCGCCGACCAGGAGGCCGAGAGCGTGCTCCAACTCTGCGCCGCCCTCTGGGAATACGGGGTCGACGTCGATCTGGCCGGGCTGCTGGACGCCGACGAGCCCTCCATCACGGAGCTGCCCGCGCACCCCTACGAGCCGAAACCGCTCCCCGCGAGGCCCACTCCCCCGGCCGGTGGCGCCGCCCCCGCCGGGCCGCCACGCCGGGGCCCCGAGCCCGTGCCGCCCGGCGCGGGACCTCACCCGGAACTGACCACCGACGCCTGGACTTCGGTCTCCACGCGGCTGTCCGCGAACGGCGCCGCGGCGGTCGGCGGGACACTCGCGGCCGAACTGGGCCTGCCGGCTACGGACGACCGGTTGACCGGGCTCACCGCGCCAGTCGTCGTCGCCGAACTGCCCGAACCGCCGGACGACGACTGGACCGCGCTGACCGGCCTCGCCGACCGGGCCCGTACCGCCGGCGTGCACCTGCTGCTCCTGGGCAGAGGACTGTTCGACGTCCTGGACGACAGCACGGGAGCGGCCGGCGCCCCGTCGAAGGCCGTGGAATGGCTCGGCCACCGGGAGGCGGCCGGAGACCGGACCACGCTGCTCGACATGGGCCTCGTCGGCCGCCCGGGGTGGCTCCCCGCTCCCTGGCCGGACGCCACCCGTTACGCCTGGCGCGGGAGCGGCTGGTGGTCCCTGCTGCCCCGGCCGGTCCCCGTCGAGCCGCTGACCGGCACCCCCAGGGTGGCGCTGGTCTCCGACGCCACCGACGCCACCGTGCTCGCCGCGGACCTCGCCGCGGCCGGTGTCCGGGTCGGGGCTCTGCTCGGCGACGCCTCCCCGCCCGCACGGCCGTCCCCCGGCGAGATCGCCGCCACCCATACCTGGCGGCCCGGCGCCGCCAGGCTCTCCCAGCGTCCCGAGCTGACCGCCGCGGTCGACCGCTACTGCGGAGGTCTCATCGCCCGCTTCGTCCTGGACCGCGCCGGACTGAGGCCGGGCGACCGGATCGCCGGCCCCGAACTGCGCCGTCGGCTCAACGCCGGTGAACGGCTGCCCCGTTTCGTCGATTTCCTGCTGCGTTCCCTCGTCGAGGAAGACGTCCTGCGGCCCGAACCGGCGGCCGACGGCACCGGCGACGGCTACCGGGTCGTCACCGGCCCGCGGGACCTGCTGGCGGCGGGCGGCGGCCTCGGGGAGGTGGACGGTCTGCACCGGCTGCTCGACAGCATCGCCGCCGAACTGCCCGCGGTCTTCGACGGCCGGAAGGAACCGGTCGCCGTGCTCTGGCCGGACGGCGACGACAGCATGCTGCGCTCCCGGCTGCCGGACAACCGGCTGGAGATCTACGACGGCGGATTCTGCCTGAACGCCCTTCAGGAAACGGTGCGTTCCCTCCACCGCACCTGGGGCGACCGTCCGTTGCGGATCCTGGAGGTCGGCGGCGGACACGGCCTGTTCACCTGGCAACTGCTCGAAGGCTGGCAGGACCGGGACAACGTCGATTACCACTTCACCGACATCAGCACACTGCTGGTGCGCAGGGCCGCCACGTACGCCCGTGCCAAGGGCATCGGCGGAGTGCGCTTCTCCACCTACGACATGACCCACGACCCGGTCGAACAGGGGCTCGCGGCGGGCAGTTTCGACCTGATCATCGCGTACAACGTCATCCATGTCGCCCCCTCGGTGCACACGGCTCTGGGGCATCTGCGGAACCTGCTGTCCCCGGCGGGCGCGCTCTCCCTCGTGGAGGTCACCGAGGTGACGCGATGGAGCCATCTGCTGTGGGGGCTGGCGCCGGGCTGGTGGGACTTCGACGACGAGATGCGGAGCACCTCGATCGTCCTGGACGCGGCGAGCTGGCAGCGGGCTCTCGCGGAGTCGGGGCTCCCGGAGATCACCGTGGCCCCGGAGGGTGTCCCCTCGGACCATACGCTGATGATCGCGGCGCCGGCCCGCACGCCGGACGAGGACCACGCCGCGCCGCCCGCCCCCGACACGGATCTGGTGCTGTCCGTGCTGCGCTCGCCCGACGAGCGGGCGGCACGCGACGCCATCACCCGCTGGACGTCGCTGCGGTCCGGCGGACCCCTCGCCGCTGTCCCGGGCGTACTGCTGAGCACCGGCCCGCTGGACGGGGCGACCCGCGCCCTGCTGGACCCCCCGGCGGACGCGGACTGGACGCATCTGCACGCCGACCGGTTCGGCGCGGCGGTGCTCGGCGCGCTGCCACGGACACTGGGCCGGCCGTGGCTGCCGCGCACGGTCCGGCTGCGGCCACCGGAGCTTCCGGACACCGTCCGGGCCTCCGCCATCACGGCCATGGCCCCGACCGACGTCCCCGAGACCCTGCGGTCCGCGCCCGCACCCGCACCCGAGGCACCGGCCCGCACCGCCCCGGGTCCGCGCCCGGAAGAAGCCCCGCCGGCACCCCCCGCCGCCGAGGCTCCGGAGCCGCTCGCGGCAGACACGGACCGGGGCGCGACCACCGCCCTGGACGAGTTGTGGCGTTACGAACTCGGTGTTCCGCTGGCCCGGCCCGAGGACGACTTCTTCGCCCTCGGTGGCGAGTCGCTCGCCGCGGTCCATCTGCTGGCCCGGATACGGGACGTGTGCGGGATACAGGTTCCGATGTCCGACTTCACCCGTAACCCGACCTTCGGATACCTGGCGGGCCTGGTCGGCTCCGTACCGCGGCCGGAGCCGCGAGCACGGCAGGCCCGGCAGCCGGGTCGGTTCGAGCCACGGACATCACCGACCCTCTCGGGACCCGCCGCCACCACGCCGGGCGACATCCCGAACCTCATGGTGCTGAACGACACGGGCCAGGGCACCCCGCTCTTCTTCTCGGCCCCTGCGTCAGGCAGTGCCCTGTGCTACCGCCAACTCGCGAAACACCTCGGCGACCGTCCCTTCTACGGCCTGGAGACCCCGGGCCTGCACGACGGGTGCGCGCCGCCGCGCCGGCTGGAGGACATCGCGGACCACCATGTCGGGCTGATCCGGCGGATCCAGCCGGACGGCCCGTACCTGCTCGGCGGATGGTCGTTCGGGATGATACTCAGCCATGAGATCGCCCGCCGCATCACCGCCGACGGCGGCGAAGTGGCCCTGCTGGCAGGGGTGGACGGCTACCTCCCGGACACCGGAGGACTGCCCATGGCCACCCGGCCGGACTTTCTCCTCGGCGGCCTGCTCTACAAGACCCAGGCGGTGCTCGGACTCGGCGGCGCACAGCCGGTGGTGGGCGCGCGGGACGGGGACCAGGACCAGCGGATCCTCCGCATCTCGGACGTGACGCGGTGGCGCCGGCAGCGGGCCAGGACCGGACGGCCGGAAGAGTTGGGCGCCGACTTCGTCGCCGTGCACAACCACAGCATCAACGCGATGTTCCGGTACGTCCCGAGGCCGGTCCGCTGCCCCGCCCTGATCCTCAAGGCCGGGGTGGACGAACGTACGCGGCTGCGACTGCACCGCGATCTGAGCGGCCTCTACACCGCCGTGGAGGTGCGGGCCGTCGCCGGTGACCACTGGACCGTGATGGACAGCCGTAACGCCCCGGACCTCGCCGCGCAGTTGGACCGGGCCCTGCGGCGGTACGACCCCCTGACACAGGAAGAGCACCATTGACGGCGACGATCGACGGCGGCTGATCTTCGTCACGGCGGCCTCCCGGCCTCACCCTCCCGCGGCCGGGTCGGCGCTCGGGCGGGCCCGGCCGCGGCCGTACGTCGCGAGCGCGTGGAAAGCGGCTTTGGGCTCCCACGGCAGATCCGGGTACGCGGTACCGGTGCGCCCGCCGTCGAGGACCTTGACGACGCCGAAGGACGCTTTGTCGAAATCGCGGTCGTCGTCGGTGTCCGTATGCGGAAGGTCGTAGCGGGCGAAGGTGTTGACAAAGGCCGCGTCGATGGCGGACCGGTCGAAGGTGTCGATGAGTTCACGCAGGTAGGTGGCTTGTTCCTGTTCGTCACGCACGACGGGGCTGGTGAACCGCGCCGGACGGGCACGGTCGTCCCACGCGATGACCGTGTCGCCCCGGCCGCCGGCGTCGGCGGCCCCGCGGTAGGTGGTGCAGCCGAACTCCGTGACGGCGGCCGGCCTGCCATGTGCGGTCAGTGCCCGCAGACCGTCGGCGAGTCGGTCGGCGGTCCGCACGTCGCGGTAGCCGGCGTCGGTGGCGACGATGTCGAAGGGCTCCCAGTCGACGCCCTCGAACGGAAGCGAGGCGTACCCGACCGGGCCGCCGAACCGCGCCCGCACCTCGGCGACCGCCTCGCTCAGGAAGGCGTTGACCCGGGCGGGGAGTCCAGGCAGCGTGGCCCGCAGCAGGCGCGGGTCCGCGAGGACGGCGGTGCGTTCCTCGACGGTGTCGCCGGGAAGCAGGCCGAGGGTGAAGAGGGAGATCTCCGAGCCGGTGAGGAAGACGACCTCGGCGCCGCCACGGCGCAGTCGTTCGGCGCGTTCGGCGCTGTCGGCAAGGAAGTCGAGGAGTTCCGCGAGGGTGAGGCCGTTCGTGAACGGTGAGTACCAGACCTCCAGTTGGGCGTCGGCGGCGTACCGTGCGGCCGTTTCGAGCCGGTCGCGGTCGCCGCCGGTGACGCGAACGGCGTCACAGTGCAGCTCGTCGCGGATGATCCGCATCTCGCGTCGGACGATGGCGGGGTCGAAGGGTTCGCGGGTGGTGGTTCCCATGGTGGTGAAGCCCGTGTCGTAAGTGATGCCGAAGGTGCGCACGGCGGGTCCTCTCCTCGATCCATAAGGTACGGCCAGTACCTTATATGGATACGCGCCGAACCGTGAACGGGCCCAGGAGCAGGACCCGTAGGACGCCGGAAAGTACGATGCGTACCGTAGATCCAGCTGTACGGTGCGAGAGGGGACAACCGGTGGCACAAGCCGGGCGGGAACCGCGACCAACCGCGGCGACGCGGCGACGCGGGGCCGCGCTGGAGGAGGCCATCCTGCGAGCGGCGGCCGAGGTCCTGAAGGAGTCCGGCGTCCCGGGCCTCACGATGGACGAGGTGGCCCGGCGGGCCGGGACGAACAAGAACGCGCTGTACCGGCGCTGGCCGAACCGTGTCGCGCTCGGCGCGGCGGCGTACCGCCGACTGGCCGCCGAGCAGACCGTTCCGCCGGACACCGGCTCACTGCGCGGCGACACCCTGGAGATGCTGCGGCGCGCGAACAGCACCTGGTCATCACCGTACGGGGAGATCCTGCGCGGCCTGATCGCGGCCGCCGGCGGTACTCCGGAGCTGCTGGCCGAACTGCGCGACCCCGCGGCGGACGGCTCACAGGAGGCGGCATGGCTGACCCTGCTCGGCCGGGCGGTGGCCCGCGGCGACGCGGCGCCCGAGGCACTGCACCCGCGAGTCGCGTCCGCGCCGATGGCGCTGCTGCGCAACGAGTATGTGATGCTCGGCGTCCCGGCCGTGCCGGACGCCACCCTCACCGAGATCGTCGACGAGGTCTTCCTGCCGCTGGTCCGCGGACGGGGCCCACAGAGCGGCACATCGGCCTTCCACGGCCCGCGCCGGTCGTGATCAGGCGAGCGGCCAGAGGCCGGAGAGCCAGGTCTGTTCCCGCCCATCGGCCGGAACAGACCCGTCGGCAACCGGGTCAGTCGTGCTCGGGCGACTCCCCCGGTTCATGCCGCCGCTCGGACCGGGACCGGGCGGCGTCGTGGGCGGCGCGCAGGAGCCGCACCACCGTGTCCGTCGTCCTCTCGCCCGGATTGACGACAGAGATCCAGCCGAGGGCGCCGTACACCGGGTGCGGCATCACGCTGTCGGCCGCCGCGTAGTCGCGAGGGCGGCTGAGACCGCGCGGCTCCTCGCCGGTGAGCTCTCGGAACGCCGGCCG
This sequence comes from Streptomyces scopuliridis, assembly GCF_042790125.1. Lineage (GTDB taxonomy): Bacteria > Actinomycetota > Actinomycetes > Streptomycetales > Streptomycetaceae > Streptomyces > Streptomyces scopuliridis_A. The sequence goes on along the minus strand of NZ_JBHTZS010000036.1, from coordinate 32,944 downwards.
GCCGACATGGATGTTCACCCGCCAGCGGCCCGGAGGATCGAGGTCGGAAGCGGTGTCGTCGGGATAGTTCTTGGTGACGATCGTCCCGTACGGCTGGACGTTCCGCGGCATCCGCCCGTCCGGGGCGTGGTAGAAGAACGCGTCCCCCCACACGAGCTCGGGGAAATCGCCTCCCGCTTCCGGGACGAACACGAGCGCGCCGTCGAAGTCTCGTACGGTCGCGATGATCTGTTCCATACTCATGGTTCAAGCATCACCTTCAAGCGCTTATGTGGGGTTGGCCGATGGGAGAGCCGGCGGGCGGTTCGCGACGGAGACCACTCCGAACGGTCGATGTCGCCGGAGAGACCGGTTACTCGGTGCAACAGGTTCGCGACCTGGAGCGGCTGGGAGTCATTCCCCCGGCCGCTCGGTCGAGCAACGGTTACCGCTCCTACACGCCGCTTCATGTACGCGCCCTTCGCGCCTACCGAGGGCTCGCGGGTGCCGTTGGGCCCGTCGCGGCCCGGCAGATGCTCGCGGAGCTGCGCACGGAGACGCTCGCCGAGGCAGCCGCGGCGGTCAACGGGGTGCATGTCCGGCTCGCGCGGGAACGGGACGAGGCCCTGCGTGCTCAAGAGGCGTTGCGTGCGATCCAGGCCGAAGCGAACACACCCGAGTTCGAGCACGACGGTGACGCGATGACGATCACGGAGCTCGCCGGAGCGCTCCACGTACGTCCCTCGGCCCTGCGGTTCTGGGAGCAGGAAGGGCTTGTCATCCCCGAGCGGGTGACGTCGCTGCGGGCACGTCGCTACGGCCTTCCGGCGATCAGAGCGGCCAGGATCGTCGCGGCCCTCCGCAGCGCCGGCTACGGCATCGCGGCGGCGCGCGAGATCATGGAGTCCCTGCACCGGCTCGACGGCCCGGAAGACGCCCAGCACATCCTGCGGCAACGTCTTGACCAGATCGCGGTACGGACCGTGGCGCTGCTCCGAGCGGGCGCGGACTTGGCGGCGGTCGTCGCGTCCACTCAGGAACCGACCGCCTCGTAGGTCCTGTCTTCAAACCGGTTGAGCGAGCGGTGAACGGGCGGCCGACTCGGGGTCGGGGCGTCGCCCCCGCGGAGGTGCCGCGGATCGATCGCCACCGGGTCTCGTCGGGCCGGTGCCGTGCCCGGCGCGGACGTCGCGGAGTCACTGTTCTTCCAGGTAATGGCAGTACCTCGCAGAGCACCGGCGACGGATCTACGGTGAAAGAGCCGGTACAGGAATCACGGCGATCAGGAGGAATCACCCGTGCCCCCGGACACCCGTCTCACATCAGCCCGACGGCCTGTCTCAGCGGTATCGCCGCGGCAGGACCTGTTCGGTGGCGAAGGGCCCGGACCGCATGCGCCGGGATCGGCCAGGACGTCCACGGGATCCGACCATGGCCGGCGCTGACCGAAAGAACCTGGTCGCCGAGGTCCGCGAGTTTCTGAGCACCCGACGAGCGCGGATCACCCCTGAGCAGGCGGGGCTCCCGGTCCACGGCGGCAACCGTCGCGTCGCGGGTCTGCGGCGCGAGGAGGTTGCCCTGCTCGCGGGAATGAGCGTCGACTACTACGTCCGCCTTGAGCGCGGCAATCTCGGCGGCGCCTCGGACTCGGTGCTCGAATCCCTGGCCCGCGCACTGCAGTTCAATGAGGCCGAGCGCGCCCATCTCTACGATCTGGCTCGCGCGGCGACTCCATCCGGCCGGCGGCCGATGGTGACCGCCTCCAGGGTCCGGCCCGCGATCCTTCGGCTGCTCGACTCGATGACCGGCGTACCCGCGTACGTGCGCAACGGGCGGTTCGACATCCTGGCCGCCAACGCGCTGGGGCGCGCTCTGTACGCCCCGGTCTTCGACTCACCGCTGTTCGCCCAGCGCGGGCCGGTCAACACCGCCCGCTTCCTGTTCCTGGACCCGGCGGGCCAGGACTTCTGGGCCGACTGGGACAAGGGAGCCGACGACTCGGTCGCCTTTTTGCGCACCGAGACAGGCCGGGCGCCCCACGACAAGGCGCTGACCGACCTGATCGGAGAACTCACGACCAAGAGCGACGAGTTCGCGCGGCGGTGGGCCCGCCACGACGTGAAGATCCACCGCTCCGGCGTGAAACACCTGCGCCACCCCATCGTCGGTGCGCTCGCGCTGCCCTACGAGGCGCTGGACCTGCCGGCCGATCCCGGCCTGCGCATCAACACCTACACCCCCGAGCCGGATTCGCCGGAGCAGGAGGCCCTCAGCCTCCTCGCCGGCTGGGCGGGCGCCGGCACGGTCGTCCCCTCGGCGGGGAACCACTGACCACACAACGAGGAGAACAGCTTCATGCGCTACCGACCGCTCGGCCGCACCGGCGTCCAGGTCAGCCCGCTCTGCCTGGGCGCGATGATGTTCGGGCCCTGGGGCAACGAGGACCAAGCCGACTCGGTGCGGATCATCCACCGTGCCCTGGACTCGGGCATCAACTTCGTCGACACCGCGGACGTGTACTCCGGCGGGGTCTCGGAAGAGATCGTCGGCAAGGCACTCAAGGGCCGGCGCGAGGGCGTATTCCTCGCGACCAAGTTCTTCATGCCGATGAGCCAGGACGATCCCGGCCAGCGCGGCGGATCACGGCGCTGGATCATCCGCGAGGTCGAGAACTCCCTGCGCCGGCTGGGCACCGACCACATCGACCTCTACCAGGTCCACCGCCCCAGCCCGGACACCGACGTCTCCGAGACCCTCGGCGCCCTGTCCGACCTCGTACACCAGGGCAAGGTCCGCTACATCGGCTCCTCGTCCTACTCCGGCTCCCAGATCGTCGAGGCCCAGTGGACCTCGCGGGAACGCCACCTGGAGCGGTTCGTGACCGAGCAGCCGCCGTACTCCATCCTGGTCCGCGGCATCGAGGAGGACGTGCTCCCCGCGGTGCGCCGCCACGGCATGGGCACGCTCACCTACAGCCCGCTCGCCGGCGGCTGGCTCTCGGGCCGCTACCGTAAGGACGCCGCCTCCGGCCCGGCCTCCGCGGCACGGCCTGCCGCCCGTTTCGACATGAGCAGCCCGGCCAATCAGCGCAAACTCGACGCCGTCGAGCAGCTCGCGGTCCTGGCCGAGATGGCCGGTCTGACCCTGATCGAGCTGGCTGTCGCCTTCGTCGTCAACCACCCCGGTGTCACCTCGGCGATCATCGGGCCGCGCACCATGGAGCAGCTGACGGCGTTCCTGCCCGCTGCCGACGTCACGGTCTCGGCCGACGTACTCGACCGCATCGACGAGATCGTCGCCCCCGGGGTGACGGTCAATCCCGCGGACAACAGCTACGGCGACTTCGAGCTGCGGGCCGACCAGCGGCGCCGCTGACCCGGACGCACCACCGTGTGTCCGTGATCCACGTTCCGGGCAGCCGTCAGCGGGCGAGGAGTCTGCGGGCGGCTTCCTTGATGGAGGCTCGCAGGCGTTCGCGGTCCGTGTCCTCCGCGCCGGTGAGGATGCGCCGCATCTGTGGGACGACGACGGCCCAGTTGGTGAGGGCTACCAGCAGGAACAGCAGGTCGCCGGGCGGGAGGGCAGCTGTGATGACGCCCCGGGCCTGGCCGTCCTCCAGCGCCGCGACCTTGCCGGCGTAGTAGTCGCGGCGGGCCGCCTCGTCGGGCAGCTCGGTGCTGCCGTACTCGATGCCCTCCCAGAAGAGCAGGCGCAGCATGTCGGGGTGGGTGGCGTGGTAGTCGAGGAGCCGGTCGACCCAGCCGTCGATATCGTCCGGATCGACGGGGACGGCCGCGGCCAAGTCGACCATGGACCTGCCCAGGACCTGGGCGAAGAGTTCCGCCTTGTTGCCGAAGTAGGCGTAGATCAGCTGCTTGTTGGCCTTGGCCTCGGCGGCGATGCGGTCGATACGGGCGCCCGCGATGCCGTACTGGGCGAACTCGGCCACCGCCGCGTCGAAGATACGGGCCCTGGTGGCCTCAGGGTCCCTCACTGATGCCATGGGGACAGCATAGCCAGGCAAGTAACCAACTGTTTGGTTGACAGAAATTCCGCGTACGGCACACACTGCCAGCATCCAACCAACCAGTTGGTTGCTACTCGGTCTGTTCCCGTCCGCTCCAAGGAGTGCCTGCGCTCATGCCACCAGCGAACCCGCCCCAGGAAGTGGACGGGCCCCGGGCCACCGGCCGCGAGCAGGCGGCCACCGCGCCCCGCTCCGGCGGGCCCCTGCTCGTCCTCATCACCGCCTGCACCGCGGCCACCGCCGCCAACATCTACCTTGCCGCCCCTCTCCTCCCCCTCATCGCCGACAGCTTCGGCACCACCGCCTTCGACGTGGCCTGGATCGCCTCGGTCGCCCAGTTCGGCTACGCGGCCGGACTGCTCCTCTTCGCCCCGCTCGGGGACCGCGTCGACCGGCGGCGGCTGGTCGGCGGGCTCTCACTGATCACCGCGGCCGCGCTGACCGCGGGCGCCGCGGCGGCCGGGCCCTCCGCGCTAGCCGCCGCCGTTCTGGTCGCCTGCACCGCCACCGTCGTGCCGCAACTGCTGGTCCCGCTGGTCGCCGCCCGCGCACCGGCCGGCCGGCGGGCCCGCCATGTCGGAGCGGTGACGGCCGGACTGTTCACCGGGGTCGTGGCGGCCCGGGTCCTTGGCGGACTGATCGGGCAGGTCTACGGCTGGCGGGCGGTCTTCGTCGGCGCGGCCCTGTTGACCGTGGCCCTCGGCGTGGCGACCGCGTACGCCCTGCCCCGGGAGGACCGCTCCCACCGCGGTCCCCTGTTCGCCGGGCTGACCTCGCTGCCCTCCGTCGTGCGCGGTTCCCCCGACCTGTGGCGCGCCTGCGTACGGCAGGCGGGAATGTACGGGACCTGGAGTGCCCTGTGGACCTCGTTGGCCCTGCTGCTGACCGGGCCCGGATACGGCTTGTCGACCGGCTCCGCCGGGCTCTTCGGCCTGTTCGGGCTCTCCGCGGCCGCGGTCGCCCCGCTCGCGGGCGGACTCGTGGACCGCTTCGGAGCCGCCGGGGTCGTCCGCAACGCGTATCTGCTCGCCGCCGTGTGCGTTCCGCTGTTCTGGCTCGGCGGGCACTCACTCGGCGCTCTCTTCGCGGGCGCCGTCTTGATCCATGCCGCCTTGGTCGCGTCCAATGTCGCCAACCAGACCCTCGCCCTCATCACCACCACCGTCCCCGCGACCGCCAACACCGCCTGTGCGGTGGCGAGTTTCGGCGGCGGTGCCCTCGCTTCCGCACTGGTCGGCCCGGTCTATGACTCCTGGGGCTGGGACGGGGTGTGCACGGTGGCGGGAGCATGGCTGGTGCTGGGATGGCTGGCGACCGCGCTCCCGGTACGGCGCGCGACATCGTCGAGCCAGTCGGGGTGGCCGTAGGTCAGGCCGTACTTCTCGGCGAGTTCGGCGAACGCGCTGCGGTCTCCGGTGCTCGACGCGGTGAGTTCCGCCAGTTCGCGGAAGTCTTGTTCGAAACCGCCGGGAACGATGATCTCGATGATGCGGCCGGCCTGTGGCCGGCACGGAGACAGGGGTATCCGCTCACGCCGTGAAGGGCGGCCTCACGGCGGTCATCAGATCCGCAGCTGCGGCCCAGAAGTTGGCGTCCCCGCGGCGAAAGCGATCCTTCTGTCGCGACGAGGCCGCCCGTCGGCGAGCGCTGCCGAGTGAGGCCGATGAACGCGCGCCGGCGGCAGGCGCCGACGGCGCTCTTGTTCTCGGTGTCACCGCTCCTTGGGGATGACGGGTACGAGAAGGTGGGCGGGCCGGTCCGGCCCCCAGTGCAGGGTGCAGCGTCCCGGGGTGCGAGTGGTGTAGGCGGCGGGGAACTGTCCGGTCAGGGGGTTACGGGGAGAGAGCCACCGTCCGGCGACGACCAGCCGGATCTGTTCTCCGGTGCGGAACAGAGTGGAGGAGGAGCCGAGAGCGATGTCCGCGGGAACGATCTCCCCTGCGGTGACCGGCTTACGGGTGAGGCAGGCCGGCACCGGTTCGAAGGGGCGGGACCGTTCGTAGTCGAGTTCTCGCAGCGCGACGTTCTGCCATCCGGTGGCCACGCGGTCACGACCGTAGCCGTAGGAGCCTTCGAAGGGGACGAACCTGCCCTGGCTCCACTTCTCGACCCCCACGACGAGGTCCATGTCGTCGGCGCCGTGCACCTCCAGGTACAGGCGCAGTGCCATTGGGCCGGTGATCTCGGTGTCCTCCGTGACCGTCCACCCGAAGCGGACCGCGCCGCGGCGGATACCGAAGGAGATCGCCCCGTCGCGGGACGGAGGCGTTTGCGTGAGTCCGGACGCCGCCAGGTAGCGCGGGGTCCACCGGGTGCGTTCCAGCGGCCAGGCCGTCTCCTGGCGGACTTCGGTGATGTGGTCGGCGCGGTCACGGACCTCCAGACGGACCCGAGGCAGCGGTGGAACCTCGCGGCCCCGCAGGTGGCGGTCGAAGAACTGGAGCTGGGCGGTGCGGGCCTCCTCGTCGTAAAAGGTCGCCCACTTGCCACCCCGGTGGGTGTAGAGGTGCCGTTCGGGGGAGCTGATCTGCTCGAACCCCGCGATGGATCCGCGGCCGTGCAGATTGTTGTCGGAGAAGCTGCCGCAGATCAGTGCCGGCACCTCGACCTTCGACAGGTCCGGGTCCAGAGAGCGGTACCAGTCGTCGATCACCGGGCGCCGGGCGCTCTCCCTTCGGAAGGAATAGGTCTGCCTGGTCTTCCTGAGTCCGAGGTCCCACAGCTTGAGGAAGCCGCTCTCGGGTACTCCGCCGGGACGGAGCAGGCCCCGGTAGGCGTTCGTGAACCCTTCCCAGGGCGCGATCGCCTTGAGCGACGGAGGCTGGGTGGACGCCGCCCGCCACTGGGACAGCGCCAGGTAGGAGACGCCCAGCATCCCCACGGCGCCGTTGCTCCACGGCTGTGCCGCAGCCCACTCGATGACGTCGTGGATGTCCTCGCCCTCCTGACTCGACATCAGGGACCCGACCCCCTCGGACGTACCGGCACCGCGGATGTCGCAGTTGACCACGGCGTACCCCTGGGAGACCCACCACGCAGGGTCCGGTCCTTCCCATGTGGTGAGCGAGGAGAAGGCGACCGGATCGGTCTGGCGCAGGATCCGGTACCGGAAGGACACCTTGGAGCGGCCCGAGGCCGTGAACCTCGGCAGGTCGTCCTTTCCGTAGGGGTGCGCGGCCAGGATCACCGGAACGGAGTCCGTCCCCCGGGGGCGGTAGACATTGACCCGGAGGACGGTGCCGTCCCTGGTGGCGACGGGCTGGTCGTTCTCGATGACGACTTTCTCGGTGTCCGCGCGGTACACCGTGATCCGGGGTCTCAGCGCGCCGGAGAGGCGGCCGGCGGTGTACCGCAATCGCCCGCGCCTGCTCCAGGGCTTGTCGTGCCCGGCGTCGTCGTCGTGGCCTCTGGTCATCAGACTGCTCCTGCGCTTCCCGCACAACATGGTTTGGAATATGATTCTAAACCATGTCGACAGAAGAGCCGGACGTCCACTTCTCGCCGGGCGAGAAGCAACCACAGCAGAGGATCAGCCGTCAGCGGGTGGTGGGAGCCGCCACCCGGCGCGAGACGCGCGGGAAGGTACTGGCCGCCGCGGCGGCGGAGTTCGCCGAGCGTGGATATGTCAAGGCCACGGTGGCCCGGATCGCCGACAGGGCCGACGTGGCCGTACAGACCGTCTACCACGCCTGGGGAAGCAAGCGGGCGATCCTGCGGGCCGTGATGGAGGCGGCCATCGTCGGCCGGGACGCCGGATTCCAGCCGGGACGCCAGTTCCGTGACCCCCTCATCGGGGGGCTCGACGCGAGCGACAACGTCGAGCCCGGGCTGTTCATCGCCCATCTCGCACGCAAGTACCGTGCCCTAGCGGAGCGCTCCGCCACCGGATGGCAGACCTACCGGGACGCCGCCGCCGTCGACACCGACATCGCGGACGACTGGCAGCAGCTCCAGCTGATCCGGCGCGACGCCTTCCACGACGTCATGGCACACCTGCCCCCCGGAGCCCTCCACTCGCACCTCACACGGAGCCAGGCAGCCGACACCGCTTGGGTGATCGCGAGCCCCGAAACGTACGAGCTGCTCGTCCGCCGGGCCGGCATGACACATGACGACCTTGAGGAGTGGGTCAGGACCACACTCTCCTCAGCTCTCCTCCACGACTCACGGTGACAGGTCGGCAACGTGCCGCCCTGCCTCCCGAAGGTGCTTGAAACGGTTCGGACCGGCGGCCTCGGCCGCCTCTTCGGCGACCGGGGCCGCCCGCCGACGCCGCCGGACACAACGGTGTTCGAGATGTGAGGGAGAGGGGAGCGGGTCAGAGATCGAGGAGCAGTCGTTCGGAGGTGGCTCGACTGACGCAGATCATCATCGTGCGGTCCCGCCCCTGCTCGTTCGTGCCGAGCACTTCGTCCCGGTGGTCGGGAGTCCCCCCGAGGACACGCGTCTCACAACTCCCGCAGTAGCCCTCCTCGCAGGAGAAGGGAACATCGGGCCGGACCTCCCTCACGGCTTCCAGGATCGTCCGGTCGGCCGGGACGGTGATCGTCGTCCCCGTCCGGGCGAGTTCGACTTCGACGGGCCTGTCGCCGTCGGTCCGCACGGGGAACGACTCCGGGTCGGCGGCGAACCTCTCGACGCGAACGACGAGTCCGTTCCCCGTTGCCTCCGAGGCCGCTTTGACATCGGAGATCAGTGATGCCGGGCCACAGCAGTAGACAGCCGTGCCCGCGGGGAGCCGGCTGATCAGATCCCGTACGGCCGGGCGGCCCCGCTGGTCGGTCTCGACGACGGTGACGCGCTCGGGGTCGATGTCCTGGAGGGCGTCGACGAAGGGCATGTTGTGCCGGTGCCCGCAGTACAGGAGCTGCCAGCTCTGCCCGGCGCGCTCCAGCGCCCGCGCCATGGCGAGGATCGGGGTGATCCCGATACCACCGGCGATGAGGAAGTGCTGTTCCGACCGGGCCAGCGAGAAGTGGTTGCGCGGACCTCGGACCGTCAGCTCTTTTCCCACCAGGGGCACGGTGTGTACCTCATGAGAGCCACCACGCCCCGCGGGTTCATGCTGGACGGCGATCGTGTAACTGGTCCTGTCCTGGTCGTCCCCGCACAGGGAGTACTGCCGGATCGTTCCCGAGGGCAGGACCAGATCGAGATGGGCTCCGGCTTCCCATGGAGGGAGTGTTCGTCCGGCCGGGTCGACCAGGGTCAGTGTGACGACATGAGGCGACTCGGAACGTATCTGCTTGACCAGAAGTGTTCCCGGATGACCGGGGTCTGGCGTGTCTTCAGGCATGTGTTGTGCTACCTCTGCTTTTCGAGCACCCGCGTGCGGGCGCCTCAGAAGAGATCGACGTACTCGTTGTGCTCCCAGTCGGTGACCGAGGCGTTGAACCGGGCCAGCTCGTGACGTTTGATGCCGAGGTAGTACTCGACGAACTGCTTTCCGAAGGCCTGGGTGAATTCGGTGTCGTCAGCGAGGGCTTGCAGGGCTTCGGTGAGCGTGGCCGGCAGCCGCGGTGCCTCCGTCTCATAGGGCTCGTCGGCCGCGGGGCCCAACTCCCAGCGCTCCTCGACGCCGTTGAGGCCGGCGGTCAGCTGGGACGCCATGTAGAGATAGGGATTGGCGGTGGGTTCTCCGACCCGGTTCTCCACATGGGTCGATCCGTCCGCGTCCGAGCCCGTCACCCTGAGCATCGCCGCACGGTTGTCCTTGGCCCACAACACCCTGTCCGGAGCCATGGAGTAGGACTGGAACCGCTTGTATCCGTTGATCGTGGGCACGGCGAAGGCCGAGGCCGCGCGGGCGTGACGCAGCTGCCCGGCGAGGTAGTGGCGTCCCACCTCGGACAGGACGGCACCCGGCTCACCGGGGACGAAGGCGTTCTCGCCGTCGCGCGTGCCGGTGTGCAGGAGTGACTGGTGAAGATGCCAGCCGCTGGAGAAGACGCGCGGTATCTTCGGCCGGCACATGAAGGTGACGTGACAGCCGTGCCGGCGGGCGATCTGCTTCAGGGCGCTGCGCATCAGCATCACCGTGTCGGCGGCGCGCACACCGGTCTCGGGGTTGAGGGTCACTTCCAGCTGGCTGGGGCCGAATTCGACCTCGAAGGTGCGTACGGGGATGCCGAGGCGCCGCAGATGCTCACCGAAGACCGACACGATCGGCTCCATGGCGTCGGTCCGGTCCTCGGAGAGCAGCTGATAGCCCGCGTTGACCGGCCCGAAGTCCGGTGTGCCGGCGGCCGATTCGTCCCGCGTCCCATCGCCGGGCAGCAGGCGGAAGAGATGAAACTCAAGCTCCGCACCGGTCAGCACCTCGTAGCCGTGATCGGCCGCGCGCTGGACCGCCCGCCGCATCAGGCCCCGGCTGCACAAGGGGACGGGCTGTCCGTTGGAGAAGTAGAGGTCGCACAGCAGCCATCCCGTGTTCTCCGCCCAGTCCAGCACATGGAACGTGCTGGGATCCGGGACCATCACCATGTCACCGGCACCGGCCATCTCCGCGATGCCGACGCCGCCATCGGCCGAGAAGGCCGGGTAGACGGTGGTTCCGGAGGTGTCCTTCGACAGCAGGGTGGACACCACGGTCAGACCGCCTCGCAGAACGGATGCCAGTTCGCCGGCCATGACGGTCTTGCCGCGCAGCAGCCCGTGCTGATCCGCGAAGACGACGCGGACGGCCCGCAGGTCCTCGTTCTCGACTCGCCTGACGATGTCGGCCGCGGCCTCCCGTTGTTCGCCGGAGTACAACTGGTGCCGTTCGATGAATCCCATGGTGTGCCTCAGTTCGAGGTGCTCGGCAGGGGCGGGAGCAGGTCGTCGTCCGGCTCCGGCGGCGAAAGCCTCACACCGGCGGGGCCACTGGAACGGGCGGCGTCGGAGTCCTGGGCCCACGGGCTGGTGCGGCGCAGGGAGCCGATGGCTTCGGTCCAGAAGGACTCCCACTCTCCTGTCGGGGCGGAGCCGGCGCGCGGGGTGGGTCCACCGCGCACCCCCGCCCCGGGGGGCGTAAGCCGGGGTTAGGGGCGCCAGGCCACCGCGCCCGCGGCCGTGGGGGGGGGCCCCAAACCGCGGGTG
>NZ_JBHTZS010000036.1:0-21848 GCF_042790125.1 Streptomyces scopuliridis | reverse complement strand
GGGGGGGGGGGCGGCGGCCGGCCCCGGGGGGGGGGGGGGGCGGGGGCGCCTGTGTCTCCGGCACCCGACCCACCCCCACCCGCGGCGGCCCCCGACCGGGGGGGGGGGCCCCCCCCCACGGCTCTCCACGTCCGCGGTGTCCTTCAGCAGGAGTTCGGGGCTCCTGCCCTCGGCGACGGCGTCGATGGCGGCGAGCAGCATCCGGCGGTAGGTCACGATGGACTTGTCCGAGCGGCTCAGGTGCTCACGGGTGCGGTCGTGAATGTGGCCCTGGCCCTCGACGGCCATCTGGTCGTGCACATTGATGTCGTGGCCCAGTCCGGTGTAGGTGGTGGTCCGCTGCTCCTCGGGGTCGAACAGGTACTGGTTGGACCGGTTCCGGACCGGTTTGTAGTCCGGCAGTGTGATGCCGTCCAGGCGCTGCTCGCGCATCTTCTCGCGGTCCACCGGTTCGTCGAGGCTGGTGAACATCGCGTACCAGTAGCAGGAGGTGTCGTCGACCGGAACGTGCCACTGGGTGATCGCCATGGTGGCGCTGAGCGGGATGGTGATGCCGTGCGGGAACACCTGGTGGGTGATGCGCACATGGGTGGCGTTGCCGTCGTGCCCCTCACCGTCGATACGGCGGAGCGCGACGATGCGCTGCCCGTATTCCGTGCGGGCGTTGATGATCTCCGGGCGGCCGTACTCCCGGAGGATCTTCGTCATGGGCAGATCGGTGCCGAGGGAGACATTGCGGAACTGCTTGCCATAGGCGTCGCCCGAGTCGTCGTCCTCCGCGAAACGGTGCAGGTAGGAGGCGTGGGCGGGGTCGATCCCGACTTCGAGCGCCTGCAGCCAGTTGCAGTCGAGGAAGCCCTTGAACGCGAAGGTGAACTCCTCGGGCGCCAGGAAGCAGTCGAGCGCCGGCAGGGCCGGCGGTTCGCCGGGACCGAGGTAGCCCCACACGATGCCGTTGCGTTCCCGCACCGGATACGTCGTGATCCGCACCCGGGAGGCCAGCTTGCTGCCCACCGGCTCCGCCGGAGTCTCCAGACAGGCGCCGACGGCGTCGAACAGCCAGCCGTGGAAGTAGCAGCGCAGTCCGCCGTCCTCCAGCCGGCCCAGCGACAAGTCCGCGCCCCGGTGCGGGCAGCGCCGCTCGACCAGGCCCAGGGAACCGTCTTCGTTGCGGAACAGGACCAGGTCCTCCCCGAGCAGCTTGACCGCGACGACCGGACGCGGCCCGGCCAGTTCCTCCGACAACGCGACGGGTTGCCAGTACAGCCGCATCCAGTCGCCGGCCCGGGTGCCCGGACCGGTCTCGGTCATCTTTTGATTCTCTTCTGCTAGCATCTGAACCCCTGGGATGTTCGATTGTCGCACAAAAGTTCATTTACGTGACGTGTGAGCCGGACACTACGACTGAAGGAGGGATTGACGCAATGGGTCGACTGGACGCCGCACATGCCGAGGCCCGGCAACAGCGGAAACTGGCAGGGGCGAACTCCGCGGACTTCTCCGAGGCCCTCGCACGAGGGCTCGCCGTCCTTTCGGCCTTCGGAGCGGAACGCCGGCGCCTCACGCAGGCGGACCTGGCGCGTGAGCTCGGCCTGCCCCGGGCCACCGTACGGCGCGCGGTGGTCACCTTGGAGCACCTCGGCTATCTGGAGGCCGACGGCCGGTCCTACGAGCTGAGCCCGCGCATCCTCCGCCTCTCCGAGGGGTACCTGCGGTCGAACGTCATCAGCACGATCGTGCAGCCGGCCTGTGACCGTATCTGCGATGAACTCACGGCATCCTGCTCCGTGGCCGTCCTCGACGGTCCGGACGCCGTCATGATCGCCCGCGCCGTGCCGCAGCGGCTGCTCCCCGTCGGCAGCGGGATCGGGTTCCGCGTACCGGCGCGGCGCTCCGCACTGGGCAAGGTGCTGCTCGCCCATCTCGACTCCTCCGATGAGGACCCCACCGGCCACGACAGCGCCACGGCGGCCGATGAGGCAGTCGATGCGGCAGTCGATACGGCAGTCGACGATGAAGTACTGAGGGAGATCCGGGACGTTGGCCACTGCTATGTAGTGAACGATGTGGAGGCGGGGTTCCACTCGATCGCCGTTCCGATCAAGCGGTGGGACGGCCGTGTCATCGCCGCGCTCAACGCCGGTTCGGCTCTGGAGCGGCTCTCGGCCGAGGAGATGTCCGGAAGAGTCCTGGAGACGCTCCGGCGGAACGCCGATGAACTCCAGGGCCAACTCCTTTAGGGTCCCATGAGATTTCCCGGCCTCACGCACCCCGTGCGCCCGGCGCCGGGGGCCCCGGCCGGGCTCGGCTCACTCCCGTAGCGGGATCGTCTCCAGCAACCGCTCCGCCGACGCCCGGGCCGCCTTGTCGACCCGGGCGTCGGCACGGCGGAAGGCGTCCTGCGCCGCGGCGGCGGGCCAGTCCTCCGGCAGATGCTGGACGGGAAGACGCGGGTCGGCTTCGACGATCTGAAGCCACTCCGTCTGCAGACGGAGTTTGAGGGCGAGCGCTTCGAGGTCGGATCCGGACGCCTCGGCACCCTGGCCCTCCGCGAAGACACGCCAGCGACGCAGGAAGGCCCGGTATCCAGTGGCCGGGGTGTCGAGATCCCAAGTGTTGTGGATCATGCGGGCGATATCGGTGACCGGGTCGGCGGTGGACCGGAAGACCGTGACATGGGGGCCCAGCTCGGGGTCCCCGGTGATGCGTGTGACATCCGCGTCCCCCGGCGCGATCCACAACCCGCCGATCAGCGGCCCGAATCCGGACCAGGTGAGTTGCGAGCGCAGGTCGTGGCGGCGGCCTTGGCTGCTTTCGGGCAGGGAGAAGGCGAGCAGCGTCCAGGTGCCGTCCCAGGTGTGATTGACCGCTCCCTGTTTGAGCAGCCGCCGCTCTCCGTCGCGCAGGACGGCCGTCGCGCGGTCGGTGAGGCCGAAGTACATCCTCCGCCCCGCGCGCCGGCGCCGCAGCAGACCGCGGTCGACCATCCGGCTCAGCGTTGAACGCGTGGCACGTTCACCCACGCCCGTGCGTTCCAAGACCTCGATGATGCTGCCGGAGTAGATGCAGACATCGCCGTCCAGCGCGAAGTTGCCGAGGAAGTTGAGCATGAGCGACTGAGGTCTCAGCGTCACCTCGGCCCCCGTGTCCGGTTCCGTCCCGCCGCGCGGGCCGCCATCCGCCGGCCCGTCGGTGTCTGCCATGCATGCCTCCTGATCACGTGACCCCCAAGTTTAATGTTACGCACTTTATTGACGCCCATCATGAAGATGCATAACCTCATTCGGGATGACACGGGGAGGCAAGCACTCTTCGGCACCCCGCAGCGGCTTGTGCGGCGTCGCCCGGCCAATGCCTCCCCCTCCCTTCCTCCTCCAGGAGACTCTCCATGAACCTTTCCGGCAGGGTCGCTGTCGTCACCGGCAGCGGACGCGGTCTCGGTTTCGCCTACGCCCGTTCGCTGGCCGCCGCGGGCGCCGCGGTGGTGGTGAACGACGTGGACGCCGGCGCCGCCGAGGCGGCCGTCGGACGGATCCGCGACGAAGGCGGCCGGGCCGTCGCCGAGGTGGTCGCCGTCGGCACCAGCGAGGCCGCGGACGCCCTGGTGAACCGGGCCGTGTCAGAGTTCGGCCGGCTCGATGTGATGGTCACCAACGCGGGCATCCTGCGTGACCGGGTGCTGTGGAAGATGTCCGAGGACGACTTCGACGCGGTCCAACACGTCCACCTGCGCGGCACCTTCACCTGCGGACGCGCCGCAGCGATCCGGATGCGCGAGCAGGGCGACGGCGGCCGCATCATCCTCACCGGGTCCCCGGCCGGCCAGCGCGGCAACTTCGGCCAGACCAACTACGCGGCCGCCAAGGCGGGCATCGCCGCGATGGCCCGCACCTGGGCCATGGAACTGGCCAAGGCGGGCATCACGGCCAACGCGGTGATCCCGACCGCGGCCACCGAGATGACCAAGACCATCCCGGCGTTCGCGCCGCATGTCGAAGCGTACGAGGCGAACGGCACCTCCTTCCCCGGTGAGCTGCGCAAGGGCGCGGCCTTCGGCACCGCCGAGGACTGTGCCGGCCTGGTCGTCTTCCTCGCCTCCGACGCGGCCAAGGACGTCACCGGCCAATGCGTCGGCATAGGCGGCGACAAGCTCTCCCTGTGGTCGCACCCGCGGGAGATCTCGGCCGCGTTCGCCGACGGAGGCTGGACGGCCGACGCGATCGCGGACGCATGGCCGACTTCGGTGGGCCAGCTGACCGAAACCTTCGGCATCCCCGCCCCGCGACTGTGAGGAGCACCGGCTGATGACCGGCATTGACATCGACACGATCACCGCGATCGACGTGCACACACACGCCGAGGTCTCCTCGCGCGGCCAGGACTCCCTGTCCGCGGACTTGATGCGGGCTTCCAGCGAGTACTTCAACGTCGACGCCGCCCATCGGACCCCGACCCTGCCCGAGATCGCCGCGTACTACCGCGAGCGGGCGATGGCGTGCGTCGTCTTCAGCGTGGACGCGGAGGCCGCGACCGGCGTCCCCGCCCTGCCCAACGAGGAGATCGCCGAAGCCGCCGCGGAGAACCCCGATGTCCTCATCCCCTTCGCGTCCATCGACCCGGCGAAGGGGCGGCCGGGAGTGCGGGAAGTGCGGCGCCTGGTCCGGGACTTCGGGGTGCGAGGCTTCAAGTTCCACCCGAGTCTCCAGGCGTTCTTCCCGAACGACCGTGCCGCGTACGGGCTGTACGAGGCGATCGAGGAGGCCGGGGCCGTAGCCGTCTTCCACACCGGGCAGACCGGCATCGGCGCGGGCGCACCGGGCGGTGGCGGCATCCGGCTGAAGTACTCCAACCCCCTTTACATCGACGACGTCGCGGCCGACTTCCCGGGCATGCCGATCATCATGGCCCATCCGTCCTTCCCGTGGCAGGACGAGGCCCTGTCCGTGGCCACGCACAAACCGCAGGTCTACATCGACCTGTCCGGCTGGTCCCCGAAGTACTTCCCACCGCAACTCGTCAAGTACGCCAACAGCCTGCTCCAGGACAAGGTGCTCTTCGGCACGGACTACCCCCTCCTGACCCCCGAGCGCTGGCTGAAGGACTTCGCCGCCCTTCCCCTCAAGGACGAGGTCCGGCCCAAGATCCTCAAGGAGAACGCGGCCCGGCTGTTCGGCTTCCTCGAAGACTGACCGCCCACCGCGGTTCCCGCTCCGCCCACGGACGCCAAGGAGCTCCCTCATGCGTGACCACGGCATCGGTTCCTGGACCCGACGACGAGCCCGCAAGAACCCCCACCGCGTCGCCGTCGTCCACCCGGAAGCCAGCTACACCTACGCACAGCTGCATGACCGCGTCACCCGCCTCGCCCATCACCTGCGTTGCCTCGGCATCCGCCGCGGTGACCGGGTGGCGTTCCTCGGCCCGAACCACCCCGCGTTCCTGGAGACCATGTTCGCGACGTTCCGCCTGGGCGCCGTGTTCGTCCCCCTCAACATCCGCCTCGCCGCGCCGGAACTGCGGCACTGCCTCGTCGATTCCGGCGCCTCGGCCCTCGTTCACACGCCCGCCTTCGGGGCGGTCGCACACGACTGCGGGGGCGCAGGACGGCTCATCGCCGTCGACGCGACCTACGAGGCAGCGCTGGCGCAGGCCGAGGACACCGAGATCGACGAGCACGTCGCCCCCGACGACATCGCGATGATCATGTACACCTCGGGGACGACGGGACGGGCGAAGGGCGCCGTCCTCACCCATGCCAACATCACCTGGAACTGCGTCAACGTCCTTGTCGACACGGACCTCGCCTCCGACGAGGTGAGCCTGCTGTCCGCGCCGCTGTTCCACACAGCGGCCCTCAACATGACCTGCCTGCCGCCATTCCTCAAAGGCGGCACCCTCATCCTGGAAGAGGCTTTCTCCCCTTCCCGCACCCTCCGTCTGGTCGAGGAGCACGGTGTCACGGTCATGTTCGGCGTTCCGGCCATGTTCCAGCGGATCGCTTCCGACGAACGGTTCGGCGTGGCCGACCTCACCTCTGTCCGGTTCCTGATCTGCGGGGGCGCCCCGGTGCCGCCCGCGCTCATCCACACCTACGAGCAGCGGGGGCTCCGCTTCCTCCAGGGGTACGGCATGACCGAGTCCTCCCCCGGTGTGTGTCTGCTGGACGCGGACAACGCCTCGGCCAAGCCAGGCAGCGCGGGCCTGCCGAAGTTCTTCAACGACGTGCGTCTCGTGACCCCCTCCGGAGCGGAGTCGGAAACCGGCGAACGGGGCGAGCTGCTGGTCGAAGGCCCGACCGTTGTCTCCGGCTACTGGGGCCTGCCCGACGCCACCGCGGCGTCCTTCTCGGACGGCTGGTTCCACTCCGGCGATGTCGCTGTCCGCGATGACGACGGCTACCTCACCATCGTCGACCGTCTCAAAGACATGATCATCTCGGGTGGGGAGAACATCTACCCGACCGAGGTGGAGAACCTGCTGTTCGAACACCCGGCGGTCGAGGACTGCGCCGTGATCGGCGTGCCCGACCGGACGTGGGGCGAGGTCGCCCGTGCCGTCGTCGTCCGGGTACCGGGGGCCGAGGCTACGGCCGAGGACATCCTCGCCTTCCTCACCGGGCGGCTCGCCGGCTACAAGATCCCCAAAACGGTCGTCTTCACCGACGAACTGCCGCGTAGCGGCGCCGGGAAGCTGCTCAAGCCGCGCATCCGCGCGATCCATGGAACTCCCACCGCTTCTGGAGCCTCATCATGAATGCCCTTCGCACCGTTGCCTCATTCGACGCGATCAAAGCGCTCGCGGGAGCCGACCTCGGCCGCACCGACTGGCTGGAGATCACCCAGGAGCGGGTGAACACCTTCGCCGACGCCACCGACGACCACCAGTGGATCCACGTCGAGCCCGAGCGGGCGGCGCGGGGGCCCTTCGGCGGACCGATCGCCCACGGTTACCTCACGCTCTCCCTGATCATTCCGCTCTTCGGCGATCTGCTCGCGATCAACGGAATCTCGGTGAGCGTCAACTACGGCCTGGACAAGGTCCGTTTCCCCAGCCCGGTCAAGGTCGGCGCGAGGATCCGGCTGCACGGTGTCGTCGGCTCCGTCGAGGAGGTCAAGGGCAACGGCGTCGAGATGCGGCTGTCCTTCACGGTCGAGGTGGAGGGCTCGAAGAAGCCGGCCTGTGTCGCCTCCGCGATCTACCGCTACTACGCGTAGCGGCGGTCCCGTTCCCGTCACCACCCGCGGATGCCCCCGCTCCACCTCAGTCCACCTCAGTCCACCTCGCCCCACCCCGCCCCACCACGAGAGGCGATGCGCTATGCAGTCCTCACTGTTCACCGAGGACCATGAGCACTTCCGGTCCATGGTCGAAGAGTTCGTCCGACACGAGATCTCCCCGTATGTGGAGGAGTGGGAGCAGGCGGGCCGTATAGATCCGAAGTTGCACTCCAGGGCGGGCGAGCTGGGCCTCCTCGGGCTCTTGGTACCCGAGGAGTACGGCGGCGGTGGCGCCCACGACTACCGGTTCCGCTGTGTGCTCATGGATGAGCTCGCACGGGCGGGCGCGGCCGCGGTGAACGCCGCGCTCGGGGGTTTCGACGACCTTGTCGGACCGTATCTCGTCGATCTCGCCACCGGCGAGCAGAAGGAGCGGTTGCTGCCCCGGCTGTGCTCGGGCGAGCTGCGCAGCGCGATCGCCATGACCGAGCCGGACGCCGGAAGCGACCTGCGCGGCATCCGCACCACCGCGGTGCGCGACGGCAGCCACTGGGTCCTCAACGGCAGCAAGACCTTCATCACGAGCGGGGGCCAGGCCGATGTGGTGGTGACCTTCGCCCGTACCGGCGAGCGGGAGTTCAGCCTGTTCCTCGTGGAGAACGGAACCCCGGGGTTCGTGCGGGGCCGCCGCCTGGCCAAGCTGGGGCAGCGAGGTGAGGACGTGTCCGAGATGTTCTTCGACGACGTACGTCTTCCCGCGGAGAACCTCCTGGGCACCGAGGGAGCCGGATTGCGGCACCTGATGGAGCGGCTGCCGAGGGAGCGTATGTCCATCGCGTACTACGGCCTGGCCGCGGCCGAGGCCGCCCTCTCCTGGACACTCGCGTACACCAGGGAGCGCAGGGCCTTCGGCCAGCGCGTGGCCGACTTCCAGAACACCAGGTTCGCGCTCGCCGAGCTGTCGACGGAGATCGATGTGTCCCGCGCCTATCTGGACCGTTGTGTGCTCGCCCTCAACGCGGGGACGTTGACCGCCGTCGAGGCGGCCAAGGCGAAGTGGTGGGCCACCGAACTGCAGAACCGCACCATCGACCGCTGTCTGCAACTCCACGGTGGCTACGGCTATATGCGCGAGTATCCGATCGCCCGCGCCTACGCGGACGCTCGTGTCACCACCATCTACGGGGGCACCACGGAGATCATGAAAGAGATCGTGGGCCGGGACCTCGTGGGCGAGGACGTTCCCGCGCCCCGCTGATGGTGCCCACCGCCGGCGTCATTCCCGCCGGCGTCATTCCCACTGGCGTCGCTCTGAAGGAAAAGGGATTGCCCGGAGGCCACAGCTCACGTTGGCTGGGCGCCATGGCTGAACTGCGTACCGATCGCCTTACCCTCCGTCCATGGTGTGACTCCGACCTTGAACCATGGGCGGCGATGAATGCCGATCCTGAGGTTCGGGAGCACTTGGGCGACCCGCTCACCCGTGAACAGAGCGATGCCTCCGTCGCGCGGTTCCAGGCCGAGTTCGACCAGCGAGGCTACGGGTGGTGGGCGGTTGAGGTGCGGGCCACGGGTGAGTTCATCGGCTTCGCGGGCCTGGATCAGGTGGATGACGGCATGCCGTTCACAGGAGTGGAGATCGGCTGGCGGCTCGCCCGCGCGGCCTGGGGCCATGGCTACGCCACCGAGGCCGCCCTGGCAGTCCTGGCCTACGGCTTCGACGTTCTTGAGCTTCCCGAGATCCTTGCTGTGACAACGGCCACCAACCTCCGTTCACAGGCGGTGATGCGCCGGATCGGCATGACCCGGGACCCGGCCGACGACTTCGACGACCCCACCGCCCCCGAAGGGCCACTGCGTCCGAACGTGCTGTACCGCATCCCCCGTACGACGAGGATCTGACGTTTTCCGTGGCCCGCTCGGTGGGTGGGGCGGTAGGTCGCCGGCAGGCGGTGAGGCTTGCCCTTCTTCGCCCGGCGCCCGGCTGTGACTCAGAAGCGCTCCGGGAGCGGAAGCCCGGGAAGCACGTCCCGCTTCTGCTTCTTCTGTGCCTCCGCGTTCGAGTCAGCCGTCGCTTCGCAGGTCACATCCTTCGCCGGGAGTTTGCCGGTGAGCAGGTAGCCGGTGACCGTATCGTCCGTGCACGCGTTGCCGTTCAGGTAGACGCCATGGCCCTCGCCGCCGAGGACGGTGACCATCTTCGAGCCCTTCAGGGCGGCGTGCAGGGCCTGACCGCTGGGCAGCGGGGTCTGCGCGTCCCACTCGTTCTGGACGACCAGGGCGCCGACCTTGTTGTTCACCGTGGTCGCCGGTTCCACGGACGTGTCCCAGAACGCACAGGGTTTGATGCTGGACGTGAAGTCTCCGTAGAGCGGGTAGCGGCGCTTGTCCTCGATGGTGTCCTGCCGGTAGCGCTCGGGGTCGCGGGGCCATGCGGCCGAGTTGTCGCCGCACGCCACCGCCCAGAAGCTCGCCGTGCTGTTGTCCGATGCCGGCTCGGTCTTCCCGGATCCGGCGAACGCCGTGAGCTTCTTCGCGGAGGCGGGTTCACCGGCCGTGGCCTTCTTCAGCTCCAGGACCAGTTCGGTGGCCTCCGTCGGCCTGAACGCCATGAAGCGCATGTTCCGCCGGATGTCATCACCGGTGGTCGGCTGCCCGTCCACCTCGATGGCTTTCTCGTCGGCCCGCGCGACCAGGTCCCAGAAGGTCCGGTCGACCTCCTTCGGGGTGTCACCGAGGCCGTACGTCCCCGAACGCCCGGCGGCCCACTCGGTCCACCGGTCGAACGCCGGCTCGGCGCCCTCGGCCCACAGCTGGATCATCCCCCGCCAGACGCGCGCCGGATCGACCGCGCTGTCCAGCACGAACCGGTCGGCCCGGCCCGGGAAAAGCTGGGTGTAGACGGCGCCCAGGTAGGTCCCGTACGAGTTACCCAGGTAGGAGACCTTCTCCTCACCGAGGACCGCCCTGAGCAGATCCATGTCGCGCGCGGCGTTACGGGTCGTGAGGTGCGGAAGCGTATCGCCCGCCTTCTCCTTGCACTTGCCCGCGAAGTCGCGTGCCCAGGCGGCATCTTCGTCGAATGTCTCCTTCTTGTACGGCCGCAGCCAGTTCCGCTCCTCCGGCTCCAGATCGCAGGAAATCGGGGTGCTCCGCCCCACACCGCGCGGGTCGAAGCCGATGAGGTCGTACTTCTGCCGTGCGGACTCCGGAAGATACCTCTGCTTGTCCAGCGGTATGTCGAGCCCCGGACTTCCGGGGCCGCCGGGGCCGAGGAACAGGACTCCACGGCGCTTGTCCGGCGCGGTGCTTCTGATCCGGGATATGGCCAGGTCGATCCACTTGCCCCCGGGAACCCGGTAGTCCAGTGGAACCTTGATCGTGGCGCACTCGAACTCCGCAGGAGAGTCGGCTTCGCAGCGCTTCCACCGCGGCTCCTGCTCCACATACCGGTTCAGCGCGGCTTCGGCCGTGGCAACGGTCGACGGGGCGGCGGCCGGAGCGGCGGTGGCCGTCGAGGTGGCGAGCGCGGGAGCCAGTGTCGCCGTGACACTCACGGCCACCAGGGGCACGAGACGTCGTCTGCGCACGATATCGATCCTTCCATTCGCATGCTGTTGAAGCCGGTGACCGGGTCTTTGGCGGTTGCCGATCCACACCCGCCCGCCCTGGTCAAGGGCGCGCGGGTTCGGCTCAGAGCTTCGCCGCCGCCGCGGCGATCTCGGAGGCGTAGGTCGAGACCTCGGTGTAGACACCGGGGTAGCCGGGCTGTCCGCAGCCCTTGCCCCAGCTCACAATGCCGACCTGGAGGTAGGAGCCGGTGTTGTCCTTGCGGAACAGCGGACCGCCGGAGTCACCCTGGCAGGCGTCGATGCCGCCCTCCGGGTATCCGCCGCAGAGCATCGCGTCCGCCACGAAGTCCCACTCCGGGGCCGGGTAGGACGTGGCACAGTCGGCATCGGACACGAACGGGACGGTGGCCTCGCGGAGGTAGCGCTCGCTGACGGTGGTGCCACCCGCCGCGGTCGTCCCCCAACCGGCGACAGTGAACTCGCCCTTGTTGTATGTGTCGTCGGTGGCGAGCTTCAGGGTCGGGAGGTCGATGGGCCTGTCGAGCTTGACCAACGCCCAGTCACTCTCCTTGTTGATTCTGTCGAAGTCGGGGGCCACCTTGATCTTGGTGGACCTGGCCTTGAGGGCCTTGGGGCTCTCCAGGTCGACGACGCCGGCGGTGACCGTGATCTCGGTGTTGTCGCCGGATCCGTACATGTACAGACAGTGCCCTGCGGTCAGTACGACAGTCGGTGAGTACAGCGCGCCACCACAGGTCCCGTCCAGCCTTACGACGAACGGGAATTCGCCCTGGGTCGCGGGTGAACCGCCGACGATGGGCGGGGCGGGCGGCGGGGCGGCGGAGGCGGAGGCCGGCTGGAGGCTGAGGGCGGCGAGCACCACGGCACCGGCGGCTACGATCCTCTTGAACACACTCACAATGCGCAACAGTCTTCCCATCAGCTGGATTTCGAGGGATTTGACGGGCCGGCAGCGGGCTTGTGGCGGCGAGGGACACCGCTGCGTCGACCCGGACGTCATCACAGCACATCTGACCTTGCGTCAATGTATGCCGAAATCCATATGCGCACCGAAGGTCCTCGGGGATAGGGACGGTTTCACATGCCCCGGCCGATCTCGCACAGCGCCTGACGCAGCGCCACCGGTGGACGGCCGTGCGGCTCGACTTGGCGACCGCGGCCCCGCCGTGGTGGCGGCTCGGTGATGCGGACTGGCGCGGTCGCGCCAGCGCGGCCTCCGGCCCGTACCGGGCTACGATTCGATCAACCGATGCGTCGATTTGCCCACATGTGGCGGAGTTTCCAGTGGGTGCATCCCCGGCCCTGGATCGGTCGGGGTTGTGTCAGCCCCAGGGAACGAGGAAAGGGAGCAGTACCGGTGTCGATCCTTCGTCGCGATCTCCTCAAGCTGAGTGGTGCGTCCCTGTTAGGAGCGGCCGGCACCGGCGTCGCCGCCTGCGGCGCCGAGTCCTCCCGTGCGTCCATCGCCTCAGATCCCTCGGGGAAGGCGGACTACACACTGCGGATTGCGACCGGGCAGGTCGAGCTCGCACCGGACACGGTGATCTCCACCACCACGTACAACGGACAGTTCCCCGGGCCCCTGCTGCGGCTGACCGAAGGCCGTCCTGTCGTGGTCGACGTCCACAACGACACCGGTGCCCCCGAGCTACTGCATTGGCACGGCCAGCGGGTCCCCGCCGCCGTGGACGGGGCTTCCGAAGAGGGCACCCCGTTCATCCCCGCCCACGGGATGCGGCGTCTCGCGTTCACCCCCGGACCGTCCGGCTTCCGCTTCTACCACACCCATGTGGCAGCCCATGGTGACCTCGCCCGGAGCACGTACACCGGTCAGGCAGGTCCGGTCCACATCGAGACGAAGGCCAACCCCGGGGCGTATGACCAGGAGGTGTTCCTGGTGCTGAAGGAGTTCGAGCCCTCCCTGAGCCATGGAGGGGACATGGCCCAGAACTTCCTGGCCGGCTCCCCGGTGCCCGACCTGAAGCGTAGAGGTGAGAAGGCGATGGCCGACTCGCTCGCGCGGGGGATGCCGCATGGTTACGAGGTCGGCTACCGCGCGTTCAGCGTCAACGGCCGCAAGCTGGGCCACGGCGAGCCGGTCAGGGTCAAGACCGGGCAGCGCGTGCTGTTCCACGTCCTCAACGCCAGCGCCACCGAAATCCGCAGCCTGGCCCTGCCCGGCCACACCTTCAAAGTGGTCGCACTGGACGGCAACCCGGTCCCCCGCCCGGCCGACGTTCCCGTGCTGTGGATCGGCACCGCCGAACGAGTCTCGGCCCTGGTGGAGATGGACCATCCGGGTGTGTGGGTACTGGGGGACGTGTCCGACGACGACCGGAAGGCCGGCATGGGCACCGTGGTCGAGTACACCGGCCACACCGGCTCACCCCGATGGACGTCTCCCGCCGTCTTCACCTGGGACTACCGGGCCTTCGCCCGTTCCGGCTCCCCCACCACGCGGCCCGACCATGTCATCGACCTGCTGGTGGACAAACGCAACGCCGCCGACAACGGGTTCAACGTCTGGGCCCTCAACGGTGTCCCCTTCTCGATGGCGGCCAACAGGCCGGTGCTGGAAGTCGAGCACGGCAAGCGGTACCGGCTCAGGTTCCGCAACGCCAGCGACGACATCCACCCCATCCACCTGCACCGCCACACCTTCGAAGTCACGCACATCGCCGGCACCCCCACTCAGGGCCTGCACAAGGACGTCGTCATGCTCGGCGGCTACCAGCGCCTGGACTTCGACTTCACAGCCGACCAGCCCGGACTGTCCCTGTTCCACTGCCACCAGCAGCTCCACATGGACTACGGATTCATGATCCTGCTGCGCTGCACCTGAACGGTGCCTCGCCGCGGGGTACGATCAGCAGCGGGCGGCCACCGCGCCACGCGTCCCGCGACCGGGCCGCACTCGCCGGCATCCTCGCCCCGGTACCGGAACTGGAAGCCACTCACGGAATCCGTGAGTGGCTTCCAGCTCAAGCACCGCCCACCGCTGAGCCGGCACACTCGCGTGGCCGGCCTTTTCAGTGGTTGTGGCCGGCGGCTACCTCCGCCCGGGAGATCGCGGCGGCCCAGTGGTGCTCACCGCGACTCAACGGACAGCGTCGAGAACCTCGCGCAGCCTGCGCGCGAAGGCCTCCGGCTGCCCGGCATAGCCGAACTCGCCGTCGAGGAAGCCGCCGTGGTGGCTCGGGAACACCGTCACCCGCCGGCCCAGCAGTTCGGCTGTCGCCAACGAGGTGCGTCCGGTGAATGTGTCCCCGGTCTCCTCGCCCACCGCGATCACGACCCGTGTCGGCGCCGCGGCCAGATCGTCGGCGTCGGGCCGGTAGTCGCTGACCGCCCAGGACCGGTCGGAGAGCAGCGGATCGTCACGGGAACCGTCGTCCTCGACCGGCATCCCGAACGCGGCAGGATCCGGCGCGGGCCGGGCGAAGTAGTCGTCGGTGAACTCGCCCTGCCACGACGTCATCATGATGAAGGCCGCCATGCCGGCACCCCAGCCCTTCGCCTCGTACGCGTCCCGGACACCGGACCGGGCGCGCTCAGCGGCTCTGGCATCGGGGAGCAGCGGAATGAGCGGCGGCTCGTGCGCCACCAGGGTGGTCACCACATCGGGGTATGCCGCCACGAGAGCGAGCCCCGTCACCGCACCGCCGCTGCTCGCGAACATCTCGACCGGGCCCACGCCGAGCGCCTCGATGACGGCGCGCACATCGGCGGCCTGGGTTTCGGGCGTATGGTCGACCCGGCCGTCCTTGCGGGTGCTGCGGCCGAGGCCGCGCGGATCGTAGGTGATCACGGTGCGCTCGGGGAAGTGCGATGCCAGCGCACGGAAGCCGCCGGCGTCCATGGGCTGGCCGATCATGACCAGCGCTGGGCGTCCGTCGCTGGTCGGCAGCGCGCCATGGACGTCGTAGGCGAGATCGGCCTCGGGGGTCTTGAGTACGTGAGGAGTCATAACCGTGCAGACTCTTTCCCTGTCGAGAACTCATCGGTCCCTACGTCCCGATCGTGGTCCCCGGCGGACCTGTGGGGCGCTTGCCTCAGGCGTTGTTGAGCCTGCGGCGCAGGATCTTCCCAGCCGGTGACTTCGGGATCGCGTCGATGAACTCGATGGCCCTGACCCGTTTGTAGGGAGCGACGCGCTCGGCCACCCAGTCCAGCAGGTCCTGGGGGTCGATCGCTCGCTTGACCACGACGAACGCCTTCGGCGCCTCGCCGCCGGTCGGGTGCGGCATCCCGACGACGGCGGTGTCGGCGATGTCGGGGTGAGTGCGCAGTACGGCCTCCAGTTCAGCGGGCGCGATCTGGTAGCCCTTGTACTTGATCAGTTCTTTGAGCCGGTCGACGATGAAGAAGCGGCCGTGTTCGTCGATCCGGGCCATGTCGCCGGTGCGCAGCCAGCCGTCGGTGAAAGTCGCCGCGGTCGCTTCCGGGTTGGCCAGGTATCCGGCCATCACCTGTGGGCCGCGTATCCACAACTCGCCGGCTTCTCCGGGCGGTACGTCCTCGCCGCTGAGCGGGTCGACCAGCCGGGCTTCGGTGGCCGGCAGCAGTCGGCCGACGGAGCCGGGGGGCGTCTCCGCGAAGTCCTCGTCGTACGCGCAGTGCGTGGCGGGGCTGGCTTCGGTCATTCCGTAACCCTGGCGGATCAGGCATCCGACGCGCTCCTCGGCGGCGGCTGCCAGCTCCTGGTCCAGGGGGGCGGCTCCGGAGACGGCCGTGCGCATGGTGGACAGGTCGTACTCGTCGACTTCGGCCGCCCGGGCAAGGTCGAGGATCATCGGCGGGGCGAGGTGGCCCCGGGTGACGCCGTAGCTCTGGACGGCACCCAGGAAGGCACGGACCCCATAGCGCGGCAGGGTGACGACGGTCGCGCCGACGCACAGCGCGGCGTTGAGGAGGACGGTCAGGGCGTAGACGTGGAAGAACGGCAGTACGGCGCACAGCACGTCGTCCTCGTTCGTGCGCCAACTGAGCCTGAGCTGTTCGAGATTGGCTACTACGTTGCGGTGCGTCAGCATCACGCCCTTCGATGTGCCCGTGGTCCCGCTGGAGTACGGGAGGAAGGCGAGCGCCTCAGCGGGATCGCGGGTGAACGCCGTTGGTGTCGGCGGGGCGTCCGCCACGAGATCGTCCCAGGATCCGCGGTGGGGGTGGGAGCCGAGGACGAACACCTCATCCACTCCGGCCAGCTGAGCCGCCTCGATCCCCTTGCCGGCGAAGGCCTGCGCCACGATGAGCACGCGCGTCCGCGAGTCCTTGAGCTGCCTGACGATCTCTTCCGTCGTCAGCACCGGATTGAGCGGCGAGACCACCGCCCCGGCGCGGAGCACGGCGTGGAGCGCCACAGCGAACCTGGGCTGGTTGTGGCTCATGACCGCGACGACGTCACCCGGCAGCACGCCTGCCGCGGTGAGACCGGTCGCGCCGCGGTCCGCGCCCCGTACGAGTTCGCCGTAGGTGAGTTCTTCGCCGCTGGCCGCGTCGATGAGCGCCGTCTTGTCCTCGCGGGAGAACGCACCGGCGAGCACATGGTCAGAGAAGTGCGCACGCGGAACGCGAAGTCCGGAAATGTGACTGCGATAGATCACGTCGGCTCCTGAGAGAGAGGAGGATGCAAGGAAAGCTAGACACTTGCATCACGCGCGTCAACGAAATGTTAACTATTTGCCTTGAAGTCTTCCGTGGCACAGTGCATCCGAAGGGATCACTGCCGAGCGGCGGAAGGGTGCGTTCATGGCGGGCACGGGGGGCACGGGGGCCGACGCGAGGACAGGGCGTCGGCGGCGTCCGCAGCAGTTGCTGCTGGCACTGCTGGGCACCTTTGTCGTGGACCGACGGGACGAGCCGGTGGCGTCCCGGGTCTTCATCGACCTCCTGGGGGATCTCGGGGTCGGCGAGATGGCGACGCGCGCGACGCTGAGCCGCATGGTCGACAGGGAACTGCTGGAGAAGCGGAAGGAGGGACGGGTAGCGGTCTTCGGCCTGACCAGCAGCGCCGAGCGGATGCTCCGCGACGCGAGCGAGCGGGTCCGCTCACGGACGCCGTTCACACCCTCCGAGGACACCTGGACGCTGTTCACCTTCTCCCTGCCCGAGTCCCGCCGCGAGGTGCGCGATCAGCTGAGGGCTCGCCTGGTGTGGGCCGGCTTCGGCTGCCTGCGTGACGGACTGTGGATCGCACCGGGCCGCGCCGACCTCGAGCGAGTGGTGTCAGGGACCCCCTTGGCCGAGGCCGTGGCGGAGTCGGGCGGATTCGTCGCACAACCCCTTCCCACGACGCCCATGGCGGCCTTCGTGGAACGCGCCTGGGACCTGACGGCTCTGCGCGCCGAGCACGATCACTTCCAGCGGAGCTGGAGCACGGGCCGGACACCGGAAGGGAACGCGGCCACACAGCTCACCTCCCTGACCGCCGACTGGCTGCACCTGCTCCGCACCGACCCCGGGCTGCCGACCCGGTACCTGCCCGCGGACTGGCCTTCGGCGAAGTCCTCGGACACCTACTGGCACCTCTGGAACCGACTGGAGAAGGCCGCCTACACGGCATTCGACGAGCTGGTGGCCTCCGCGGCTCCCCCAGGCGGATCGCGGGCCTCACGCACCTGAGCTGACGGGCGAGCCGACGAGCGCGACCGGTTGCCTGCGGCGCGACGTGGCCGGTTCAACGAGCGAGGGACACCGGCCACATCTTGTGCAACAAGTTGCAAAAAAACCCACGGCCCTCTAGAACTGATGGCATCCAGCGATGAAGGAGCCATGCCGATGAACGAGTTCCCGCACCTGCTCAGCCCGCTCGATCTCGGATTCACCACGCTTCCCAACCGTGTGCTCATGGGCTCGATGCACCTCGGCCTGGAGGAGACCGAACGGGGCTTCGAGCGGATGGCCGCCTTCTACGCCGAGCGCGCCCGGGGCGGAGTCGGGCTCATCGTCACCGGCGGGATCTCGCCGGACGAACGAGGCGGGTCCCTGCTGGGCAGCGCGAAGCTCACGACCGAGGCCGAAGCCGAGCAGCACACACTCATCACCGAGGCGGTGCACAGGGAAGGCGGCCGGGTCGCGGTCCAGTTGCTGCACGTCGGCCGTTACGCCCACCATGCCGAGCTGGTCGCCCCGAGCGCGATCCGGGCCCCGATCAGCCCGTACACGCCGCGCGCGCTGACGGACGACGAGGTCGAGGAGACGATCGAAGGGTTCGTCCGGGCGGCCGGACTCGCCAAGGCGGCCGGCTACGACGGCGTCGAGATCATGGGCTCCGAGGGCTATTTGATCAACGAGTTCATCGCCGCCGCGACCAACCACCGCACCGACCGCTGGGGCGGCGCCTACGAGAACCGGATGCGCTTCCCGGTGGAAATCGTCCGCAGGGTGCGCGAACGGGTCGGACCCGAGTTCATCCTCGTCTACCGACTGTCGATGCTCGACCTCGTGCCCGGTGGCAGCACCCTGGACGAGGTCGTGCTGCTCGCGCAGGCGGTGGAGGCCGCCGGCGCCACGATCATCAACACCGGGATCGGCTGGCACGAGGCCCGCGTTCCCACCATCGCCACCCTGGTACCCCGCGCCGCCTTCTCCTGGGTCACCAGGGAACTCATGGGCGCGGTCTCCGTCCCACTGGTGACGAGCAACCGCATCAACACCCCCGAAGTCGCGGAGCGGCTTCTCGCCGACGGCTGCGCGGACATGATCTCGATGGCCCGGCCGTTCCTCGCGGACCCGTACTTCCTCACCAAGGCGCGCTCAGGACACACCGACTCCATCAACACCTGCATCGCCTGCAACCAGGCATGCATCGATCACACACTCAGCAGGAAGGTCACCTCCTGCCTGGTCAATCCGCGGGCCTGCCATGAGACGGAACTGGTACTCGCCCCCACCCGCCACCGCAAGAGACTGGCGGTGATCGGGGCCGGGCCCGCCGGGCTGGCACTGTCGGTGTCCGCCGCCGAACGCGGCCACGACGTCACGCTGTTCGAGGCCGGTGATGACATCGGCGGCCAGCTCAACCTCGCCAGGCGGGTGCCCGGCAAGGAGGAGTTCGACGAAACCCTTCGCTACTTTCGCGTTCAACTCGCCGCACGGGCGGTGGACGTCCGTCTGGGCACGCACGTCACCGCCGAGAGCCTCAAGACGGGCTCCTACGACGAGATCGTCATCGCGACGGGTGTGACACCCCGCGTTCCCGAGATACCCGGCGGCGACCGCCCGGAGGTCGTCAGCTACTGGGACGTGCTGCACGGACAGGCACCGGTGGGACAGCGCGTGGCGATCATCGGCGCAGGCGGCATCGGCTTCGACATCGCGGCATACCTCACTGATCCAGGAGACAGGGCGAGCCTCCGTCCGGACGTCTACTTCGAGCACTGGGGTGTCGACACCGCGTACCGCACCGGTGGGGGCCTGCGCCCCCCTCAGCGGTCAGCCGCGCGGCGAACGGTCCACCTCCTCCAGCGCAAGACCGGCAAAGTCGGCGCCGGCCTCGGCACCACCACCGGATGGATCCACCGAGCCGAGCTGAGGCACCGCGGCGTCACCGTGATCGCGGGAGTCACCTACCGGCGCATCGACGATGAAGGACTGCACATCACCGTCGACGAGGACGAGCGCGTCATCCCCGTCGACACCGTGGTGCTGTGCGCGGGCCAGAACGCGAACCGGGCCCTGTACGAGGAACTGCTCGACGCGGGATTTCCGGTGCATGTCATCGGAGGTGCGGACGTGGCCGCCGAACTCGACGCCAAGCGGGCGATCCGCCAGGGAACGGAACTGGCGGCGGCGCTGTGAGCACCCCTCGCCGGGCGCTTCTAGGATTCCGCCATGTCCCTGAAACACGCGATCCTCTCCGCCCTGCTGGAACGCCCCTCCTCCGGGCTGGAACTGGCCCGGAGGTTCGACCGGTCCATCGGCTTCTTCTGGACGGCGACTCACCAGCAGATCTACCGTGAGCTGGCGCGCCTGGAGGACAACGGCCTGATCCGCGCCATACCGGCGGAACGCCCTGCCCAGGGGCAACGCAAGGAGTACGAGGTGCTGTCCGGAGGGCGTGCGGAACTGACCGCATGGGTGGCCCTCACCGATGACCCCAGACCCGCCCGCGAACCGCTGCTGCTCCGCCTCCGCGCCGCCGCCGTCCTCGGGTCGGGCTCCGGGGACACTCTGGTCGCCGAACTGGAACGCCATCTCGAACTCCACCGACAACAGCTGTCGGAGTACGAGGACATCGAGGAGCGCGACTTCCCTGAGCCGATGGACGCCGCCGCGGAACCCGACCGCCTGCGCCACCTCGTCCTCCAGGCCGGTATCGGCAGGGAGAGGTTCTGGATCGCGTGGCTGGATCAGGCCCTGGCCAGCCTGCGCGAGTAGGTCCCCACTCCCCGAAGGGGCCACGGAACAGCGGAACACGAGGTTCCGACGGTTCGGAAAACCACCTTCACACATGTTGTGCAACTAGTTGCATACATGGCACTGTGGCCGCACTCCTCTCCGCCCGGAGCGAAAGGTGCAGTCGCCATGTTGCATGAAGCCGATCCCGGCCGGCACTCCCGCGCCACTGCCGACCCCGACCGCCGCCGCTTCACCATCGGAGGCGCGGCCACGGCGGCGCTGGCTCTCGGGCCGTCCGCCTCGGCCCACACCGGCGCCGACAACGGCCGGCGTACATCGTCCACCTCGCCGGTCGAGGGCACCTGCGAGCCGGAGTTCGCGCGTGTCCGCAAGGCATTCGAAGAGAACTTCCGCCACCGCGGCGAGGTGGGCGCCGCCGTCTGCGTCTACCACGACGGGAAGAAGGTCGTCGACCTCTGGGGCGGGGTGGCCGACCCCGCGACGAAGCGCGCCTGGTACCGCGACACGATCGTGGGCATGATGTCGGTCGGCAAGAGCATGGCCGCTCTCTGCGTCCTCATGCTCGCCCACCGGGGCAAGGTGGACCTCGACAAGCCCGTGGCGGCCTACTGGCCCGAGTTCGCCCAGGCCGGCAAGGCGGAGATCACGGTGCGGACGCTGATGCAGAGCAAGGCGGGTCTGCTCTACGCGGACGCGGCACCCGACGGCTCCGGCTACGACTGGAAGACCATGATCCACGCCTTCGAGGTCCAGGCACCCGAGTGGAAGCCCGGCACCAAAGGCGGCTATCACTCGATGAGCATGGGCTTCCTGCTGGGCGAACTGATCCGCCGCGTGGACGGACGCCACCTCGACCGCTTCTTCGACGACGAGGTCGCCGGCCCTCTCGGGGTCGACTACCGCTATGGCCTCCGGCGAGCGGACTTCCAGCGGACGGCGAAGATCATACCGAACCGCGACAACGCGTCCCTCGGACAGATCATGACACCCGGTACGAAGATGTACCGTGCCTGGCGCGTCCGCCCCTACGCCAAGGACCCGAACAACGATCCGGACTACCTCATGGCCCGGTTCCCCTCGTCCAACGGACAGGGCAACGCCCGCTCGGTCGCCCGCGTCTACGCCGTGCTCGCCAATGCGGGCGAACTGGACGGTGTGAAGCTGGTCTCCCGCGACTTGGTCGAGCAGGCCAGGACCGTGAGCTGGGAGGGCATCTGTCAGATGACGGACCGTTACACGCGGTACGGCTGCGGCTTCTTGCTCCCCGAGAAGACGATGATGCCCTGGCCCGGAAAGCATGCCTTCGGACACCCAGGGCTCGGAGGTGCCCTCGGCGTCGCCGACCCGGAGTCCGGCCTCGCCTTCAGCTACAGCCCCAACTACCTCGCCGCCGGCGCGGGCGTGGGCGAGCGCTGTACTGCCCTGATCCAGGCCCTCTGGAAGACCAAGAGGCGCTAGCGACCCAGTCGCGCGATGACGGTACGCACCCCTGACCCGGTGGGAGGGCTGGGCCAGTGTCTCCCCGCCCCCGGGGACACCGGCCCCGCCCGGCCGCGGGGGGGTTGTGCGGCGCGCCCCCGGGGCCGGGGTTGGGGGGGGGGGGGGGGGGTTTTGGGGGGGGTGGGGGGGGGGGGGGGGCGGGGGGGGGGGGGGGGGGGGCATGGCGGCAGTCATATTT
>NZ_JBHTZS010000035.1:0-74393 GCF_042790125.1 Streptomyces scopuliridis | reverse complement strand
CGAGCCGACGTGCTCTTCGCGATGCTCCGCGACGGCACCTTCTACGACCCACAGCCCGCCCCATCAGCTTGACGAAACCCATAGGGGCACCCCCCACGAGCCAGAAATGGACGGCCCCGCATGACGGACCTCGACCACCCGTCGGTAGACGAGATCGACACCACCAAGCCCCACCCCGCCCGGATGTATGACTTCTACCTCAACGGCAAGGATTACTACGAGGCCGACCAACTGGCCGCGGCCACCGTCGAGTCGGTCTTCCCCACCGTCAAGATCTGCGCGCAGACGAACCGTCACTTCATGCACCGGGCGACCCGCTGGCTCACGTCCGAGGCCGGCGTCCGGCAGTTCCTGGACATCGGTACGGGTATCCCCACCCGGCCCAATCTCCACCAGATAGCCCAGCAGACCGCCCCGGACTCCCGTGTCGTGTACGTCGACAACGACCCGATCGTCCTCCGGCACGCCGAGGCCCTGATGCGCAGCACGCCCGAGGGCCGTACCGCCTACATCCACGCCGACGTCCGGGACCCGAAGAGCATCATCGAGTCGGAGCGGCTGCACCGGACGATCGATCTGACGCGCCCGGTCGCGCTGTCCCTCAACGCGCTGCTGCACTTCGTGCCGGACGAGTTCCGTCCGTACGAGACCGTCGGGTGTCTGCTCGACGCGCTGCCCTCCGGGAGCTACCTGGTCCTCTCCCACTGCACTCCGGACTTCGCGCCGGAGATGTGGGAGCGGGTGATCGGTGTGTACCACCGTGGTGGTATCCCCGCCCAGGTGCGCTCCCGGAGTGACGTCCTCCGTTTCTTCGACGGGCTGGAGTTCGTCGAGCCCGGCCTCGCGGTGCCGCACCGCTGGCGCCCGGACGGGGAACCGGGAGACGGCGTCACCGATGCGGCGGTCTCGATCTACGCGGGCGTGGCGCGCAAGCCGTAGCGGCGGCGGGCGCCGTGCACGCGCCGTCCGGTCGTACCCACGCTCCGGCTGGTCGCACCCGTGCGCCGTCCGGTCATACGAACGTCCCCCAGGCGCCGCTCTCCAGGCGGGCCAGCGTACGGAGCCCCCGGGCCGTGACGTCGTGTTCGCCATGGTCCGGCCCGTACGCGAGGCAGCTCGCGGCGTCGAGCGCCGCCAGACACGGCAGCGCTTGGCGCTCGGCGTCGCTCAGTGGGCGGCCGTACCCATGGAAGAACGCGGCGCGCAGATCGTCGCGGTCCTGCCAGGGGCCGCAGGCCAGCCGTACGAAGTCCTGTACGGCGGGGGCGTACCGGGACCGTTCGAAGTCGATGACGGCCAGTTGTCCCGATGCCGGCTGTGGCGCGTGCCGTACTGGCGCGTGCCGTACCGGCGCGCGCTGTCCCGGCACCGCCGGGCCGCTCCACAGGGCGTTGCGCTCCTGGGCGTCGCCGTGGATATGGGCGGGGGCGAGCAGATCGGTCAGCTTCCGTACGTGGTCGGCCGAGCGGCGCACGAGCGCGCGCCGGCTCTCGGACATCAGATCACCGGCGCGCGCGAGGTGGTACTCGGCGTCGTCGGCCAGTCGCTCCAGCGCGACCCGGGCCTCCCGACGTCCGGCACCCGGCATTTTGTCCGTGCCATGGAGGCGGCGCAGCAGCGCCCCGAACTGCCGGTGCGCTGAACGGTGTTCCGGGCCGGGCAGGGTGAGCCGCGATACGGGGGTGCCGGGCACCGCGGTCAGCAGCAGGGCGAGCTGCCGGGCATCGGTCTCCACGAGCCGCGGGGCGCGGCCGAACCCCAGGGCGGATACGGCGGACTGGTATCCGAAGGTCTCCCGTTCGTACAACGCGGCGCTCGCCGACTGCTTGACGAAGAAGCGCCGGCCACGGCTGCCGGTGACATCCCAGACCCGCGAGGTCTCGCGCGGATGTGACGCGTCCCGCACGGCGGAGAGGGGGCCGACGACGCGTTCCGCCCATGCCCGCAGTGACGGCGGAAGGGTCTTGACGTGACCGTGACTCATGCCCCCCACCTCGGTGACGGTCGTGATGACAGATCCGCGGCGGCCGCAACAGGAAGCACAGGAAGCACAGGGAGAGGGACGGGAGCGAGACGGGCGGGGGCGGGAACAGGTCGCATGATTCCTCCGGAGCGCGGGGCGTTGGGGTGGGCGCCCGGACAACGTCCCTGATCAAGGGCGTGTAACGGGGCGCGCCGGGGGAATCATAGAACAGAGGTTCGATTATTTGCGGACCGCCACGCGGCTTGATCTGCGCCGTTGACGGCTCTGAGGCGAAAACGGGAGGCTCGGCGCGACAGCGTCCGACGAGGGCCAATTCGGACCTCGGGTCAGCTGTAGGGGAGGCGGAGAACAATGGTTGAGCGGAGATTATCCCGATGGGCGTCGGCGGTGGCGTTGACAGCCGCCGTGGCGGTCCTGTCCGTCGGCACGGCGGGAGCGGCCCACGCGGCGGCAGGGGCTCCCGAGGCACCGGTCGCGCGCGCCGCTGTCCCCGGGGGCGTCGCGTTCAGCAGCGATCCGACGCCGGAGGAGCAGGAGCGGCTCCGTCAGATCGCCGGCGCCATCTGGAGCGACTCGCTGGCCGCCGGCTGGAACATGAACAGCGATGTGGCGGACGTCCTCTCGACGGCCACCGGCGAGATCCTGAAGTGCTCCGAGGCATTCGCCCTCGTACCCCGGCCCGCGGGCTTCATTCCGGGGATGGGCTATCTCGTCAACTACTGGAAGAACCTGCGCGATTACTTCCTCGTGGTCGCCAAGGACCGGACGTACGGCGCCTGTGTGAAGGCGACCGCGCTGAATTACCGCTCCGCGATTGAAATGGCGTCCGCGGGCATCTGACGCGTTGTCAGCACGACGAAAGGGCGGGCCCGGTCGGCGGGCCCGCCCATTTTCCGTTGCATGCTCCTTCGGCGGCGCGTTCCTTCGGCGGCGCGTTCCTTCGGTGACGCGCTCCTTTGGTGACGCGCTCCTTTGGCGTCAGGACGGCGGCGTCAGGACGGTGTCGATGGTGTACACCGTGGCGTTCGCCGTCTTGATGTTGCCGCACTGGATCTTCGCCGTGTCGTTCACCTTGAACGTCCGGTCCGACCCCGAGGTGGAGAGGGTCGTGCCCTCCCAGGTCGAGAAGACACCGTTGGGGAGCTGATCGGGGGCGATCTTCTTCTCCGCCACGTGGTACTTCACGACCTTCCTGAGCTGCGCCTCGTTGTTCTTGATCTGGTCGAGTTGCGCCGTCGTGAGCTTCTTGAACGCCTCGTTGGTCGGCACGAAGAGAGTGACGTCCTCCGCGGTGTTCAACCGGTTGATCAGGCCGGCCTTTTTCGCCAGGCCGTAGAACGTCGCGAAGTCCGGGTTGTGTGAGATGGCCGTCGCCACCGGCTCCTTGGCCATCTGCGCGAAGCTGCCGGTGCCGGTCTTCGGGATCGACGAGCAGCCGGGACCGAACGGGACGGCCGCGCTGGGCACCGGGGTCTTGCTCGGCGAGGTGGAGGGGCTGGGCGACGCCGACTCGGTCGGCGACGAGGGGGTGCTCGGTGACGTGGGCGTGCCGGGCGACGTGGGCGTGGTGGGTGTCACGGACGCGCTCGGCGGTGTGGGGGTGCCGGGCGCGGTGGGGTCCGCGAAGGCCTGGGGTGCCACGAGCCCCAGGGAGACCGGGAGGGCCACCGCGGCGGCAGTGGCCATGACGGTATGACGGATGCGGGAGGACTTCATGTTTCGATTCCTCTTCCTGTGGGAGGAGGGCCCCGGCTCGGGCCCGGGAGGCGTCGATGGCGGCCGGGGCGGCCGGTCCTGCCGGTGGCGCGGGATGCCGGACGGGGCGTTGTCACCGGTCCGGCCTGTCGTTCGGTCAAGCCACCGCATAAAGCGTAGCCGCGTGGGTGGATATGAGCATCTTGAGAGGTGCGCCCAGGTCAGGCGCGGCTGTCGGGGGTGGAATCGTCGTCGGGCCCCCTGTCGGAGACGGGCTCGGACGCGGGCTCGGACGCGGGCTCGGACGCGGACTCGGGATCGGCATCGGGTCCGGCGTGGCCACGGCTCAGCGTCAGTCCGAGCCCGCTCGCCCAGCCGACCGGCTGGAGCATCCAGTAACTCAGCACCCGGTACAGGAGGGTGACGGCGATCGCCTGCTCCGCGCTCAGCCCGTACAGCACGAGCAGCGCCGTCAGGCTCGTCTCGACCACGCCGAGACCGCCCGGCGTGAGCCGCAGACTTCCCGCGAACTGCGTCAGCGCGTACGCCGCGAGAACGCCGTGCCACGGCACGGCGATCCCGAGACTCCACACGCACGCGATCAGACACGCGAGGTCGAAGCCCCAGTTGAGCACCGCCAGCGATGACGGCCACAGCCACGGGCGTATCCCCGGCCTGGTGGTACGGACCTGACGGACCAGACGCGACAGCGCCTGCTCGATGTCCCACAGCCGCCGGGAACGCAGTCCGATCCGCCGCCACACCCGTCGGGCCCTGCGCCTTACCCGGGGAAACCGGGACAGGCCGGCCGCCACGCCCACCACCAGGACGGCCACCGCGGCGAGTCCGATGACCACGGGCCGCACCCCGGCCACCGGGCCCGATGAACCGGCCGCCAGTACGCCCGCCATCAGGAGTACGAAGAGGCTCAGCCCGGACAGCAGCCCCGCGACTACCAGTACGGTCCCGGCGAGGACCTGCCCCGCGCCCCGGCGGCGGAACTGCCGGAACACCCACGCCGCCGCGAACGCCGCCCCACCGGGCAGCGCCCCCGCGATGGCGTTGGCCGCCAGCACGACGGCGCCGACGACCCGCAGCCGGATCCGCGCACCGCCCGCGTGCAGCAGCCAGTGCTGCACGGCCGCCAGACAGGCCAGGGATGCCGCCTCGAACCCGGCGGCGACCAGCAGCCTGGGCAGCCGGACGTCATCGATGAGATGTACGGCGGTGACCAGTTCGTGGCGCCTGGTGAGCGCGACGACCACGGCGGCCGCCACGAGCAAGGCCGACACGGCCCACCAGAGCGGCCGTACCGACGCGACCGCGGCGACCGTGCCGTGCCGCGAGGCCGGGTCCTGTCGCGAGGCGGTGCCGTGTCGCGAGGCCGGGGCGTGTCGCGAGGCCCCCTTGTGCCCCCCGGGGCGGCCCGCCACGCTCTCCACGATACGACCGGGCCGGCTCTCCGGCCCCGCCCGTACGCGCCGTCACCAGGAACCGGCCCTAGGGCCGGTCCGGCGGATCTTCGAGGGTCCGCGACGCCTGGCACGCACGCTCGCCGCGTTGTCGGAGTCGCCCGAGTACGTCCAGTACACGGGCGATCCTGCGCCTTGCGATCGCACGCGCCAGACGCCGCGGCCTGATCCTCGAAGATCCGCCGGACAGGCCCTAGTCGGCGAGATGGGTCCACGCACCGGCGAGCATGGTTCCGTACACCGGCATATCGCGGAGCACGGCCAGGTCGGCGGTGAGCGGGTCCACGTCCACGACCACCAGATCGGCGATGTCCCCGACGCGTACGGAACGGCGTCCGCGCGACGACGACGCCAGGGCCTGTGCGACGGACAGCCGCTGTTCCGGGTGCCAGGCGGGGCGGGCATCGTCCGTACGGGCGACGGCGTTCGCGATGCTCCGCCAGGGATCGAGCGGTGCCACGGGCGCGTCGGACCCCAGCTCCAGCGCGGCCCCCGCGGCGAGCAGATCCGCGAACGGGAAGGCGCGGTGCGTACGGCCGTGCCAGTAACGGTCGGCGACGTCCCGGTCGTCCACTGCGTGCGTGGGCTGTACACCAACGGTGATGTCCAGGGGCGCGAAGCGCGGTATGTCCTCGGGACGCAGGAGCTGGCCGTGTTCGATCCTGCCCCGGCAGCGGACGGCTTCGAAAGCGTCGAGCGCCATCCCGTTGGCGCGGTCACCGATGGCGTGGACCGCGGGCTCTATACCGTGTGCGGCGGCCCGGCGCATCACGGCGGTCAGCTCCTCGGGGGTGACCTGGGCGAGCCCGTACTCTCCGGGGCCGCCGGACGGCATGCCGGGATACGGGTCGTGGCACAGGGCCGTTCGGGTGTTGAGCGAGCCGTCGGTGAACAGTTTCAGCGGTCCGGTCTCCAGCAGCCCGCCGGGCACCTCACGCGGTGCGACGCCGGTCCGCAGCCCTCTGCCGATGGCCGCGTCCAGATACTCGGGGTAGACGGCGGCGGCCACTCTGACCGGGATCGGTATGGGTGGCGCGACCGGGACCGGGACCAGAGCCGGGATCGGTATTGGTATCGGAGCCGGGGCCGGGAGGCCGGACATGTCGTCGGCTGCCGCGTCTGTCGCTGCCGGACCGGTGGTCATCCGGCGGGTCCAGTCGGTGACGTTGTCCGCGTACTCGAAGTCCAGGATGCCGGTGATGCCGCGCCGGGCCGCCGCGGCACACGCCTCCCGGACCCACGCGTCGCTCATCTCAGTGGTCACGGACGACAGTTGGGCGGTGGCCCGGAGACATTCCTCCTCGCGCAGCAGCCCGTTGGGGTGGTCGCCCCTGCCGAGGAGCGCGAGCCCGGCGGAGTTGAGCCAGGCAGAGTGCAGATCCGCGCTGACGAGGAGCACCGGGCGGTCCGGGAGCACGGCGTCCAGCAGGTCCTTGTGGGGCGCGTCCGGCCATAGGCCGTCCCGGAAGCCGTAGCCGACGAGCAGTTCACCGGGGCTCATCGACGCGGCCCGTTCCCTGGCGATCCGCGCGACGGAGCGCGCCGAGCCGGTGCCCGCCAGATCGAGACGGCGGCGGGCGACGGCCCACTGCACGATATGCACATGCGCGTCCCACAGACCGGGCAGCAGCGTACGGCCGTCGAGATCGACGTCCGGCCCGCCAACGCCAACGCCTCGCTGTGCCGCCGCCGTTCCGCCGGGGTGGATCTCGCTGACGCGCCCGCCCTCGATCCGTACGTCGCACACCGGGCCGCCCGCGCCGAGCCGCACATTGCGCAGGGTACGCACCGCGTCGTACGCCGTCGCGGTTTTCTGCGCGGTCTTTCGCGTCGTCTTCTGCGTCGTCTTCTGCCGTCCCACTCGTGATCCCCGCTCTCCCTTGTCTTCTCCGCCTCCGTCCGATCGCGGGCGCTGCCGGAAACCCCGGAAACCCGGGAAACCCCGGAAACACCGGAAGAAACCGGAAACGCCGGATCACCGGGCACCTGACACCCGGTGATCCGGCACGGCTGTGGAGGCATATCAGTGAAGTGTGCCCCCGCGGCCGCGCATGGTCAGTGGTTTCCCGGAACCGTCACGGACAGTTGGGAATTCCAGGAGTGAGTTCTTCGAGCTTGAATCCGACGATCCACCGGTCCGGCTGCCCCTCAAGCTGGTACCAGGTGTGTCCGCCGCCGCGGCCCTTGCACTTCAGATGGACCGTCTCCGTGTTGTAGATCAGCCCCCACTCCTCGGCGTTCAGGCGCTTGGCCTTGTGGACGTTCGCGTTCTGCGGGCCCTTGATGACGCCGGTGTACTCCACGCGCGGCTCCGTGGTATCACGCTGCACGCCGGAGCCGGAACCCTCTGTCTGTACGGCCGAGGCGACACCCGCGCCGCCGACCGCGAGTACGGCGAGAGCCGCGAGGACGCCGGCCTTGCTATGCAATCTACGCATGCTTTCCTCATTCCTTTGGCGGGGAATTTCCCCCGCCCTTTATGGCACTCGGGAAAGCGCGCTGGGAAGAGGGGGAGGGCGTATGTCATCCGTACGAGTCCGGGACACTGGTGAATACGGCGTTCACGCGATCGGAAATCACCGGCGTACGCCGGGAATCAATGTGACATTTGGCATTTCCTCGCCAGAGGAATACGTAATTCGCTACGCATAGTGTGACCGGCCGTGGCGCGTAGGAAACGTGAGCAGTACGGCGGACCCCGGCCGCCCGCGGGCCCCGTCCGTGCCCGAACGGGGCGAACGTCGTTGACCGGGAAAGGTCCGGATCGACCACCGGGCGTGATCTAAGCAGGTGTTGGCTCCGGCCTGGCCGTACAGCTGCTGCGAGGACGGGACGGAGAGCGGGACGGGCTCGGTATGGCGTCCCGGGAAGCGGTCAGCGCCGTGTGGCGCGTGTGGTGGACGCGTCTCGGCCAGGTCACCCTCCCCTCACCCGTGGATCCCGCGCTTGAGGGCCGGCCGGCCCGGGTGCCGGACGGCGAGTTGCCGCGCGTTCTGCCGGGCCGACCCCGCCTTCCCCGGCGTGGGGGAGGTCCGCCTCTGCCAAGGGCTGTCGCACCACCCGGCGGTGACCGTGATCACGCACGAGGAACTCGCGGGGCCTGCCCACGGCGGCACCGCCGAAGCCCGCCAAGAGGCCCTGACCCGGCTCCTGCACGCCACCGGACACCCCTCCGGCTTCCCTGAACCCGCCCTGCTCGGGCACCGGCGACGGCGACGGCGACGGCCTGGAGGTGGGCGTCTGGCGTCGGCACTTCACCCCGGCCCACGAACGGATCTTCTCCCGGCGCCACAGCGACCTGCTGCTCAGGCCAAGGGTCCTGCCCGGCGGCGGTAATTGACTGCGGTATCGGCGGTATCGACGTTTACGTCGGCGCTACGGCGCGCCCGCTAGGCTGCGCTGACCTGCGGAAAGGCCCTCCCTGGGGGAGGGCCGTGCACCGCGCGTAGAAAAGCGCCCCCGGCAGGACTCGAACCTGCGGCCAAGTGCTTAGAAGGCACCTGCTCTATCCACTGAGCTACGGGGGCCGGGTGGTGGCCTCGGTGACCTGGAGCCCTGGTTGGGTGGTTCCGCCACCTTGCCGGGACAAGGATAGGGCTCCGATCGCCTTGACCCGGTTGCTTCACGCCCGTGGCACGTTGTGGAGGTTCAGTGAAGCGAACCGATAATCGCAGGCAGGTGCGATTCACGCATCGCTTTTGGCGCTCGGCGCCCCGGGTGTTGTGCAGTCGTTATGCCTGCGTCCCACTCGTCCCGTCTGTCCCGAGTATGTGATCGGCGCGCAGGGATGTCCATACGCTTCAAAAAGGCTCCAAAATTGGGCATTCTTCGCATGTGGTGACCTTGGACGTACGGCCCCAGCTGATCGACGCACTCTCCGCACTGCGCGACTGTGTCGCTGCCGTGCGTCTTCCACTGCCCCTCACGGGGGCGCCGCGTGCCCGGCAGACCAGGGCCGAGCTGCTCGCGCAGCTCGACGACTATCTGCTGCCGAGGCTCAGGGACCCCGACGCGCCCCTGCTCGTGGTCGTCGGGGGGTCCACCGGTGCCGGGAAGTCCACGCTCGTCAACTCCCTTGTGGGACGGCGGGTCAGCGAGGCGGGGGTGCTGCGGCCCACCACACGTACCCCCGTACTGGTCTGCCACCCCGACGACCACCACTGGTTCGCCGGGATGCGGGTGTTGCCGCACCTGACGCGCGTTTGGCTGCCTCAGCAGGAGGACGACGCGGGGATCGGTACGGACGGCACGGGGCCCCTGGGGCAGGGCTCGCTGCGGATCGACACCGCCGCCGCCCTGCCCCGCGGGCTCGCGCTGCTCGACGCACCCGACATCGACTCGCTCGTGGTGGAGAACCGGCTGCTGGCCGCCGAGTTGATCTGCGCCGCGGACGTATGGGTCATGGTGACCACCGCCTCCCGGTACGCCGACGCCGTGCCCTGGCATCTGCTTCGTACCGCGAAGGAGTACGACGCGTCGCTGGTGACCGTCCTCGATCGGGTGCCGCACCAGGTGATCGACGAGGTGTCGCGGCAGTACGCGGCGCTGCTGAAACGGGCCGGGCTCGGTGACGTACCGCGGTTCACCATCCCCGAACTGCCCGAGTCCGCGGGCGCCGGGCGGGGGCTGCTGCCCACCACCGCCGTCGCGCCGCTGCTCGCCTGGCTCGCGCACCGCGTTCAGGATCCGGCGGCCCGTCAGCAGGCCCTGGTACGTACCGCGGCCGGGGTCATCGACTCGCTGAACGCGCGGATGCCGGAGCTGGCGGGGGCGGTGGCCGCGCAGTACGCCGCCGCCGTGCGGCTGACGGGCGCGGTGGAGGACGCCTACGCGGCCGAGGGCGAGCGGGTACGCCGGCAACTCCAGCGCGGGGCCGTGCTCGCCGGGGACGCGCGCACGCGCTGGCGTGGCTATCCCCGGGACAGCTCGGCGCGCGAACTGCTCGACTCGCTGGTGGAGAGCCTCGGCGCGCTCCTCCAGTGCGCGGTGGCCGCCGCCGAGGAGCGGGTGGAGGAGGCGTGGGGGCGCGAGCCGGCCGCCGGGACGCTGCCCGTGCCGGGCCCGGACGGGGAGACGGCGGAGCGGGTCGGGATGGACGTACGCCGCTGGCGCCGCGTCCTTGAGGAACTGGCCGAGGAGGAGGTGCGCCGGCTCGAACGGACCCCCGCGCCCGACGCCGAGACCGTCGCGGCGCTGCTCGCCGCGGCCCTGCTCGGCGGCCGGCGGGCCCGGATCGCGGGGGAGCGGCTCGCGGAGCGGGTCGGGGCGCATGTGGCGCTGCGGCTGCGCGACCGGGGCGGCGAGCTGGTGACGACGTACATCGATCGCGTACTGCACGGGGAGCGCGACCGGCGGCTGGCGCCCCTCGACGCGCTTGAGGTGACCCCGGAGCCGCAGGCCGAGTTGATCGCCGCGCTGTCCGTACTCCAGAGGGAAAGGTGACCGATGTGTCTCAGGTGACTGATGTTGCTGGTGAGACCAACGAGGCAAATGAGAAGGCTCCTGAGAAGGGAGCGGAGGGCGCCGAGAACGCCACGGAGCCCGGGAAGTCCGGGAAGTTCGCGAAATTCATGAAGCCCGCGAAATTCATGAAGTCGGCCAAGTCCGCGGAATCCGGTGAGTCCGACGGGGCCGTGGAGATCCATGAGGTCCAAGAGACTCATGAGGTCCATGAGACCTATGAGATCTA
This sequence comes from Streptomyces scopuliridis, assembly GCF_042790125.1. Lineage (GTDB taxonomy): Bacteria > Actinomycetota > Actinomycetes > Streptomycetales > Streptomycetaceae > Streptomyces > Streptomyces scopuliridis_A. The sequence goes on along the minus strand of NZ_JBHTZS010000035.1, from coordinate 63,553 downwards.
TGAGGTTCCCGAGTCCGTCGTCTCCGACGAGCCCGGCCGCTCCGCCGGCAGCTGGGACGACGGTCTGATCGCCCGCCGCGCCGGCGGGAAGGACTCTCTCGACGGCCTCAGCGGCGTGGAGGGGCTGGACGGCGGTCCGGGGGACGGTTCGGACGAGTCCGAGGCCCATCTGCCCATCGGGGGCGCGTACGGCGGCTCCCTGCGGCTGCGTCTCGATGCCCTGGGCGAGCTGCTGGGACTGTCGAGGGCGCGGCTCGAAGGGTCCGTACTCGCCGAGGCCGGGCGCGTACTGGACGAGGCGTCCGCCCGTCAGCGGCTCTCCTCGCGCCATACCGTCGTCGCCATCGCGGGAGCGACGGGCAGCGGCAAATCGACGCTCTTCAACGCCCTGGCCGAGGTGCCGATCTCGGAGACGGGCCTGCGCAGGCCCACCACCTCGGCCCCCATCGCCTGTGTCTGGTCCGAGGGCGCGGCGGGGCTGCTCGACCGGCTGGCCATCCCCGGACGGCTGCGGCGCAAGCCGCTGGCGGGCGGGGACGGCGACGAGGAGCTGCAAGGCCTGGTCCTTGTCGACCTCCCCGACCACGACTCGGCCGTCGTCCGCCACCGCGAGCAGGTGGACCGGGTGCTCGCGCTCGTGGACGCGGTGATCTGGGTCGTCGATCCCGAGAAGTACGCGGACGCCGCGCTGCACGAGCGCTATCTGCGGCCGCTCGCCGGGCACGCGGAGATCACCTTCATCGTGCTCAACCAGATCGACCGGCTGCCCGGCGACGCCGCCGACCAGGTGCTGGACGATCTGCGCCGGCTGCTGGACGAGGACGGGATGGCCCTCGGCGAACACGGCGAGCCCGGCGCCACGGTCCTCGCGGTCTCCGCGCTCAGCGGGCACGGCGTGGGCGAACTGCGCGAGCTGCTGGGGCGGTTCGTACAGGAGCGCCACGCCGCGGAACGGCGGCTCTCCGCCGATGTGGACGCGGCGGCGTGGCGGCTGCGGTCCGCGTATGTCGCCGAGGGGCGTGCCGGACTCGGCGAGCGTTCCCGTGAGCAGTTCGCCGACCGGCTGGCCTGGGCGGTCGGCGCGGTGGCCGCGGGCGAGGCGGCGGAGCGCGCCTGGCGCAGGAACGCGGGGCGCGCGTGCGGGACGCCCTGGCTGCGGCTGTGGCGGTGGTACGAGTCCAAGCGGATGCCCGGCGGCCGGTCGGCGCGGCCCCCGGAGATCGTGGAGGAGGAGCTGACGGCGCGCCAGCGGGTCGAACAGGCGGTGCGTACGGTGGCGGAGGAGGCGTCCGACGGGCTGCCCGCGCCCTGGGCGCACTCCGTGCGCGAGGCGGCGGCACGGGGCGCGGAGGGGCTGCCGGAGGCGCTGGACGAGCTGGCGGTGACGGCGGCGACCCCGAGCAGCCGGCCGCCGCGGCCCGCCTGGTGGCCCGCCGCCGTGCTGGCGCAGGCATCCATGACGCTGCTCCAGATCTTCGGCGCGCTGTGGCTGGTGGGGCAGATCGTCGGCGTACTGGAACCGGGGCTGCTGCCGCCCGTGCTGGTGATGCTCGCCGGGATCGTCGGCGGACCGTTCGTGGAGTGGGCGTGCGGGGCGGCAGCGAGGGGGCCGGCGCGGCGGTACGGGCAGGACGCCGAGCGGCGGCTGCGCGAGGCGGCCGCGGCCTGCGGGCGGGCGAGGGTGCTGGACCCGATCTCGGCCGAGCTGATGCGCTACCGGGAGGTGCGGGAGCAGTACGTGACCGTTTCCCGCACGGGCGGATGAGGCGGACGGCGGGGGCGGCGGACGGCGGGGGCGGCGGACGGCGGGGGCGGCGGAGCCGGCGGGGGCGGGGCCGGCGGCGGTGGTGCCGGGACGGGTGACGGGGTTTTCCACAACTGACAGGTAATACACAGGCGACAGCAGGTTCTTTCCATCCGGTCCAGCATGGGATCAGCCAATGCAGCCGGACGGGGAGGGGCCGTTATGAACGACACCGTGGTAACCGTGGTGGGGAATGTCGCGACAGGGGTGGAATTCAGGGAGTCGGCCACGGGCGGAGTGGCCCGGTTCCGATTCGCGGTGACCGGGCGGCGCTGGGACCGGCAGAAGAACAGCTGGGCGGACGGGCCCACGAGCTTCTACACGGTATGGGCGTGGCGCACGCTGGGGGCGAATCTGGCCGCCTCGGTCTCCGTCGGTGAGCCGCTGGTGGTGCATGGCCGATTGCGGGTACGGGAGGACGAACGGGAAGGCCAGCGCCGGACGTCCGTGGAGATCGACGCGGTCGCGGTCGGACACGATCTGACGCGGGGGACCGCCGCGTTCAGACGTGTGACCAGGGCGACCCCTTCGCTGACGGAGCGTCACAAACCCTCGACGGAAGGGGAGGCGCGGAGCCGGGCGCGTCTTCCGGGGCCGGACCAGGCGCAGTTGTCCATCCCGGACCGGGCGCCGGACGCGGCTCCCGCCCGGGCGCTGGTCACGGCGTCGACTGCCGTTCCCTGAGCGTGGGTTGTGGAGACATGTCGATATACTCAAGCGTCTTGTATAGCTCTGCCGGAGTGTCGATAACGATTCCGATTCGGAACGGTTGGCGGAGTGCGTGAATGGACTCCGGTGGTTCGCGCCGTCCATAGGATTCGCGAGTACTCACGGGGCACTTGAGTCTGCTGGCGAGGCAACCCCCCACGCGTTCACCGCGGAAGAACCTCGCCCGAAGGGGAATTCTGTGTTTTCTTCGATATCTGCGTCATCCGTACGGAGGCGAGGCGCCGCCCGTCTCGCCGCCGCGGTACTCGTATCGGGACTGGTGGCCATGGGCTCGGTGGCCGGCGCCGGTGCTGCCACCGCCGACGAGGTCCCCCAGCATCAGGGCGGCGCCGCGGCGACCCTCGACGGACTGAAGACCTACGACGGCGCCGTGCTCCACACCAACGGCAAGGACCAGCAACTCCCCGCCGGCCTGTTCGAGATGACCGTGGACGGCGGCGGCAAGCTCAAGACCTACTGCATCGATATCCACAACCCCACCCAGGACCAGGCGAAGTACCTGGAGACCCCCTGGAACCAGACCTCGCTCGGCGCCAACAAGAACGCCGGCAAGATCCGCTGGATCCTGGAGAACTCCTACCCGCAGATAGACGACCTCTCGGCGCTCGCCCAGAGCGCGGAGACCGGGCCTCTCACCGAGAAGACGGCGGCGGCGGGCACCCAGGTCGCCATCTGGCGCTACTCGGACAACGCCGATGTCGAGGCCAGCGACCCGGCGGCCGAGAAGCTCGCCGACTGGCTGGAGAAGAGCGCCCAGGACGCGGCCGAGCCCAAGGCGTCCCTGACGCTTGAGCCCGGCGCGGTCTCCGGCAAGGCCGGTCAGAAGCTCGGCCCGGTCACGGTCCGCACCGACGCCGCCGGTGTCACCGTCACGCCGCCCGCCGACGCCGCCGCCAGCGGCGTCACGATCACGGACAAGGACGGCGCCCCGGTCACCACCGCCGCCAACGGCACGGAGCTGTACTTCAACGTCCCCTCCGACGCCTCCGACGGCACCGCCTCGCTCGGCGTGCAGGCCACCACCTCCGTACCGGTCGGCCGCGCCTTCGCTGGGGTGACCAAGAGCCAGACGCAGATCCTGGCCGGGTCCAGCGAGTCCACGGTCTCGGCGACGGCGACCGCGACCTGGGCGAAGCAGGGCGCCATCCCGGCCGTGACCGCGCAGAAGAACTGCGCCGAGGGCGGCGTCGACATCACCGCCACCAACAAGGGCGACGAGCCGTTCGTCTTCGAGCTCAAGGGCACCGAGCACTCGGTCCCGGCCGGTGAGTCCAAGACCGTCACCGTCCCGGTCGGCGAGGACGAGGCGTACGACTTCACGATCACAGGACCCGCCGGGTTCACGCAGAACTTCAAGGGCGTCCTCGACTGCCTGACCACCAGCGACTCGGGCCCCGTGACCCAGCAGGAGTCGGCGCAGCCCCTCCCGGCCCCGGACGGCGGCTCCTCCGCGGACGCCACGGACAACCTCGCGGAGACCGGCTCCTCCAGCGCCACCCCGGTCATCGCGGGCATCGCGATCGCGCTCGTGGTGCTCGGCGGCGGCGCCGTGTTCCTTCTCCGTAAGAAGAACGCCGCCACGCCTTCGGCTCCCGGAGAGTGAGTGACGGCTCGCGCTGAGTGAGACCTCGCAGCCCGTGGCCCCCGGTACGCATCCGCGTGCCGGGGGCCACGGGCTTGCCACGGGGGTGCGAGCGGTCCGGGGAGCGGTACTGGTTTCCATCAGGGGATGGACATGCGGCAAGATGGCGTGTATCTGCCCTCACGCGGCGGAGCCGCACATTGGCCCTTCTCGATTGCCGGACGGTTTCTCTTGGCTGAGTACATCTACACGATGCGCAAGGCGCGTAAGGCGCACGGCGACAAGGTCATCCTCGATGACGTGACGCTGAGCTTCCTGCCGGGCGCGAAGATCGGTGTGGTAGGTCCGAACGGCGCCGGTAAGTCCACCGTGCTGAAGATCATGGCGGGTCTGGAGCAGCCGTCCAACGGCGACGCGTTCCTCTCCCCGGGGTACACCGTCGGCATGCTCCTCCAGGAGCCGCCGCTGGACGAGTCCAAGACCGTGCTGCAGAACGTCCAGGACGGCGCCGCGGAGATCATGGGCAAGCTCAACCGCTTCAACGAAGTGGCCGAGCTGATGGCGACCGACTACTCCGACGCGCTGATGGAGGAGATGGGCAAGCTCCAGGAGGACCTCGACCACGCCAACGCGTGGGACCTGGACACCCAGCTCGAACAGGCCATGGACGCGCTCGGCTGCCCGCCCGGCGACTGGCCCGTCACCAACCTCTCCGGTGGTGAGCGCCGTCGCGTCGCGCTCTGCAAGCTGCTGCTCGAAGCCCCCGACCTGCTGCTCCTCGACGAGCCCACCAACCACCTGGACGCCGAGTCCGTGCAGTGGCTGGAGCAGCACCTCGCCAAGTACCCCGGCACCGTCGTCGCCGTCACCCACGACCGGTACTTCCTCGACAATGTCGCCGGATGGATCTGCGAGGTCGACCGCGGCCGTCTGCACGGCTACGAGGGCAACTACTCCAAGTACTTGGAGACCAAGCAGGCCCGTCTCAAGGTCGAGGGCCAGAAGGACGCCAAGCGCGCCAAGCGGCTCAAGGACGAGCTGGAGTGGGTCCGCTCCAACGCCAAGGGGCGGCAGGCCAAGTCCAAGGCGCGACTGGCCCGTTACGAGGAGATGGCCGCCGAGGCCGACAAGATGCGGAAGCTGGACTTCGAGGAGATCCAGATCCCGCCGGGCCCCCGGCTCGGCAGCGTCGTCGTCGAGGTGGAGAACCTCTCCAAGGCGTTCGGCGAGAAGGTCCTGATCGACGACCTGTCGTTCTCCCTCCCGCGCAACGGCATCGTCGGGGTCATCGGCCCGAACGGCGCCGGCAAGACCACGCTCTTCAAGATGATCCAGGGCCTTGAGGAGCCGGACTCCGGCAGCATCAAGATCGGCGACACCGTCAAGATCAGCTACGCCGACCAGGGCCGCGGCAACATCGACCCGAAGAAGACGCTGTGGGCGGTCGTCTCCGACGAGCTGGACTACATCAACGTCGGCCAGGTCGAGATGCCCTCGCGCGCCTATGTCTCCGCCTTCGGCTTCAAGGGCCCGGACCAGCAGAAGCCGGCCGGCGTGCTCTCCGGCGGTGAGCGCAACCGGCTGAACCTGGCGCTGACCCTCAAGCAGGGCGGCAATCTGCTGCTCCTCGACGAGCCGACGAACGACCTGGACGTCGAGACGCTGTCCTCGCTGGAGAACGCGCTGCTGGAGTTCCCCGGCGCGGCCGTGGTCGTCTCCCACGACCGCTGGTTCCTGGACAGGGTCGCCACGCACATCCTGGCGTACGAGGGCGAGTCCAAGTGGTTCTGGTTCGAGGGCAACTTCGAGTCGTACGAGAAGAACAAGGTCGAGCGGCTCGGCGCGGACGCCGCCCGTCCGCACCGCGCCACCTACAAGAAGCTGACGCGAGGCTGAGATGTCGCGCCACTACTACAGCTGCCCGCTCCGCTGGTCGGACATGGACGCCTTCGGGCACGTCAACAACGCGGTCTTCATCAGTTATCTGGAGGAGGCCCGCATCGACTTCATGTTCCGGCTGGCGCCGGGGGACGGCTCGCCGTCCTTCTCCGGCGGGTCCGTGGTGGCCCGGCACGAGATCGACTACAAGCGGCCGCTGGTCCACCGGCACGAGCCGGTGACCATCGAGTCCTGGGTCACGAAGATCAACGCCGCGTCGCTGACGATCGCGTACGAGATCAAGGACGAGGGCCAGGTGTACGTACGGGCCTCGACCGTCGTCGTGCCGTACGACCTGGCGGCCGGGCGGCCCCGGCGGATCACCGAGGAGGAGAGGATGTATCTCCTGAAGTACCTCGACGACGATGCCGCGACCGGCAGAAGCGAGCGCGCCGAGAGCGCCAAGGACAAGGACAAGGACGCGCTCGCGGCATGACAGCGCACGAGCGGTCAGTGGAGTTCGCCGACGCGCGGGAGGCGGCCGATCTCGGCGCCTTCCTCGCCCGGCTGATCCACTACGACCGCGCCGCCGCGGTACGGCTCCAGGCCGGGGGCGGCCCGCTCGCCGTCTTCGGCCGGCCGGCGTCCTTCGAGGTGCTCGCCATCCGTACGGCCAGGCTCGCCGCGCCGTACGCGCTCGATGCCACCGTCTCCGCCGGGGAACTCCTCGAAGCGATCGACGAGGCGGCGGGCAGCGCGGTCGTCCCGGCGGCCGTCACCGGCCCGCCCTGGGCCGGGGTGCTGCCGCCGCGCGGCGGCTGGCGGCAGGTTCCGGGGCTGCCCGGCACGGACGCCATGCGGCGTGCGCTGACCGTCGCGGTCGCCGAGTTCCGGTCCCGCGACGAGCAGTTGACACCCGGCGACAGGACCCGCGCGGAACGCGACCGGATAGGCCGGGAGATCTGGTCCCGGACCCTCGGCGACACGCGTCTGCCGCTGCGGGCCGTGCATGCCGCGCAGTCGCTGGGGTTCCTGCGGCCGGTCCGCGCGATGGTGCCGGCCGCCGCGCCCGTCGGGGAACAGCCGGTGGCGCTGCTGGAATCGGGCAGCTGGCTCCGGCTCCGCACGCCGTACGGCTCGATCGCGCTGCGGCACGCGGGGATCGGCGGCCTCACGGTCACCCCGCTCTGAGAGAGATCAGCCCGGGGTGTTGACCATGGAGGCGGCGGCGTAGGTGAGGTAGTCCCACAGCTGCCGCTGATGCGCCTCGGAGAGCCCCAGCTCCTCGACGGCCACCTGCATGTGCCGGAGCCAGGCGTCGTGCGCGGCGCTGTCCACCGTGAACGGGGCGTGGCGCATCCGCAGCCGGGGGTGGCCGCGGTTGTCGCTGTAGGTGCGGGGACCGCCCCAGTACTGCATCAGGAAGAGCACGAGCCGCTCCTCGGCCGGGCCCAGATCCTCCTCGGGGTACATCGGCCGCAGCAGCGGATCCTCGGCCACCCCCTGGTAGAACCGGTGGACCAGGCGCCGGAAGGTCTCCTCGCCGCCGACCTGCTCGTAGAAGGTCTGCTCCTGAAGTGCGCCCCGCGGAATCTCGTTCACCCCTCCATGGTCTCAGACGGCCCGGCGGAGGACCTCCGGCCTAGGGCCTGTCCTCAAAGTCCCGCCTGGCCCGGCCTGTCCGATACTGGCGCGCAGATGCCCAGGCCCACTCGCTTCCCGGCCGCTCACCCAGGACAGTGGAGAGATGGGCGCACACCGGGAGGACGTGTACGGGCCGGACGAGGCGGACGTCGCCGACGCACGCGCCGGGCTGATCCGGGAGATCGCCGCGACCGGGGCGCTCGACGACCCGGCCTGGCGGGCGGCGTTCGAGGCGGTACCGCGCCATCTCTTCGTGCCCTACTACTTCGTCGGCCGTCCCGGTGGCTACGACCGGCTGTGGCGCGGTGACCCCGACCCGGCGCGGCGCCGGCGCTGGCTGCGCGGGGCGTACGCGGACGGACCGCTCGCGACCCGGGTGCGCGACGGCGAGCTGATCTCGTCCAGCAGCCAGCCCTCGCTGATGGCCCGGATGCTGGCGGAGCTGGACGTACGGGACGGGGACCGCGTCCTGGAGATCGGCGCGGGCAGCGGCTACAACGCGGCTCTCCTCTGTCACCGGCTGGGCGACGAACGCGTCACCACCGTCGATGTCGATCCCGAGATCACCGAATCCGCTCGCAGCCATCTCGCCACGGCCGGCTACCGGCCCGCCGTCATCACCGGCGACGGCGCGCGCGGCTGCCCGGAGCGCGCTCCGTTCGACCGGATCATCGCGACCTGCACGCTGCCGTCCGTGCCGACGGCCTGGCTGGTGCAGTGCCGGCCGGGGGCGCGGATCCTGGCGCCGCTCGCCACCGGGCTGATCAACCTGCTTGTGGGCAACGGCACGCACGGCAACGGCGCGCACGCGAACGGCACGCACGGCAACGGCGCCCGCGGGCACGGGGCGCAGGGCGGCGTGAGAGGGCGCGGCGAAGGGGAGCGCGGCACCTGCGCGGAGGGGCACTTCCTGAACACCGCCGCCTACTTCGTACCGCTGCGCGGCGTGCCCGGGAGCAGGGCCCTGGCACGCCGCCCCCTCGGCGGACTGCCGAGGCGCGCGAGCGAGAACGAACTCTTCCGCTTCCTGCTCACCCTGACCTCGGGCAGCCTGGATCCGCACGAGGCGCTCTCCCTCTGGGAGCGCGAGCGCCGCCCGGAGCGGGACCGGTTCGGCGTCACCATCACCGGTGGGCGTCAGTGGGCCTGGCTGGACGACCCGGCGGGGCCGTACGTATGGCCCCTCAGCCCGGGAGGCGTCAGCCTCGACGGATCGTGATGGTCGTCCAGGCGCCGACATGCACTCGGTCGCCGTCCTTGAGCGGGACGGGGACATAGGGCTGTATCGGGTCCTCGGCGCCGTTGAGCGTGGTGCCGTTGGTGGAGTTCTGGTCGACCACGGCCCAGCTGCCGTCCGGCTGGTGGACCAGGACCGCGTGCTGGTGCGAGACGCCCGGGTCCTCCGGCGGGACGGACAGGTCGATCTCCGGGGACTCACCGGTGGAGTGCCGGCGGCGGCCGATGGAGACCTGGTTCCCGGCGAGCGGAAGATGCTGCTCGGGGGAGTACGCCGGCAGATTCAGCCCGGTGGCCTCGGGGCCGCTGCGCTGCATCATCGCCATGAAGTACTCACGGTCGGGGCCGATGACCGCCGTCCAGGTGGCCGGTGGCTGCTGGTACTGCCGCATCGGGTCGTGCTGCTGGGGCACCTGCGCCTGAGCGTGTGCCTGCGACTGCTGCGACGACTGCGACTGCTGCTGTGACTGCGGAGCATGGGGCTGGGCCGGGGCGTGGGGCTGAGCCTGGGACTGAGCCGGGGCCGATGCCGCCGACGGGGGCGGCAGCATCCAGTCGTCCTCGGCCGGCCGGGCCGGCGAGGGCGCCTGCGGGGCGGGCGACTGCTGCTGGAAGACGGGCGGGGGCGGCGGTCCCTGCTGCTGATACGGCGGCGGGGGCGGCGGTCCCTGCTGGTGCGGGTTCTGCGGCGAGGGCACCGGAGGCGGCGACGGCGGCTCGGGCGACAGCGGCTCGGCGGGCCGGTTCAGCTGTGAGGGCCGTGAGCTCTGGTACTCGTACGGATCCGGCGGCCGGGGCGGCTGCTGGGCCTGGAAGCCGGGCGGCAGGTTCAGCCCGGGGACGGGACTGCCCGGGCTCGGCTGCTGCGGAGCCAGCGGGGTGTAGGACGTCGCCGTGTTCGTCAGGAAGTTCCAGCGGCACTCCTCGCAGAACGGAGCCATCGGCTCGCGCGGAGTGCGGCACTGCGGGCACAGCTCGGCCTGGGCCGTGGCGTCGGGGCCCGGCGGGTAGCCGTAGCCGGGCGCGGGCGGCGGCGGGGGAGGCGGCGGTGGCACGGCCCCCGTGGGAGCGCCAGGACCGGCCATGCGATGGCCGCAGACCTCGCACCAGTCGTCGGAACCCGACTGGTGTCCGTTCGGGCAGGTCGGCATGTCGGCGCTTCCCCCTCTCCTCGTCCGGCCCGCAGGCCGCCGTTCTCCGTGTGTCCGTGCCGCGATGTCTTCGCGCGGATGCTTCGTGGCGCGCTTCGTCGCGCGGTTACTTCTTGACGCGAACGGTCTTGGTGGAGCGCGTTTCGAGAGTCATCTCGTCCGCGTCCGCGACCTTCGCCTTCAGTCGCACAGTACCTGTCGCCGCATCGACGACGTCCACCACCTTCGAAAGCAGTTTCGCGGTATCGGCGTTCCCCGACGACGCGGCGAGCTGCACCGCACGTCCCAGTTTCGCGGTCGCGCCGTCGAAATCGCCCGACTTACGCGCATCCAGACCCTGTTGGATGACTTGCGCCAGTTCGGCTTGACCCGTGTAGTGCGCGACCTGGGGGTTTATCGAGGTGGAGGCCGCCATGTCGTCCGTCCACACCGCCCGTACCAGCCCCTGCGACAGCACTTCGGGGGCGCCGCCGCCCGGCGCGGGGAGGATCAGCGAGACCCTCGCGGCCAGCATCTCCTGGCCGATGCCGGCCTCCGGAACCCGTACACACAGGTGGTAATCGCGCGATTCGTCACCCCAGGACCCGGTGGGATAGTCCCCGGCCCGCGGCCCCGCCTCCGTGCGCCGGCCGGTCAGCTCCTCGACCGTGGGCGCCACCTGCTTGACGAAGGCGATCTCCACGCCGACGGGGGTCCACAGCCGCAGCGCCACATCCGCGATCTCCTTGCCCATCGCGTTCTCCATCATGCTGGTGAAGTCCGCGGCCAGGCCCGCCGGATCGGCGACGATATCGGCCGTCCCGAGCAGCGCGGAGGCGATGGCCGTGACCTCCTTCACCTCCCAGTCCGTGCCGACACCGCGGGCGTCACAGGTGAACCGTCCGGCGCAGGAGTCGAGCGCGGCCTTCAGATCCTCCGGCGCCTCGTGCTCGTTACGGCCGTCGGTGAGCAGGATGCCGTGCCGGATGGGGACATCGGCCGTGGCCAGCAGCCGGTCGGCGAGCCGCAGCCAGGTGCCGATGGCCGTACCGCCGCCCGCGCTCAGCCGGCGCAGCGCCTCCTTGGCCTGGGCTCTGGTCCCGCTGTCCGCGATCGCGAGTCTCCCCTTGCCCGGGAAGACCTCCTTCGCCACATGCGTACCGCCGACGATCGCGAAGGCGACGCCGTCGCGCAGGGTGTCGACGGCGGCGGCCGTGGCGTCGCGCGCGTTGCGCATCTTCGTCGGCGGGTAGTCCATGGACCCCGAACAGTCGACCATGATCACCACGGCCGCGTTCGGGCCGTTCCCGGGAAGGGCGGAAGGCGTGGACGAGGCTCCCGCCAGTGGCACTCCACCGGTGGTGCCGCCCCCCGTCGAGGTGACCGTGACGATCGCGTTGACCTCGCGCCCGCCTTCCGGCAGGTATTCGTTCTGGTACACGTCGACGGAGAACCGCGGCACGTTCGACTTGGAGAAGTTCGCCATCTGTATCGGCTCCTTGACGCTCCACGCAGCAGAGACAAGTCAGTGAAAGGGGCAGTAAAAGGTCTTCAATTGATCAGTGATCGGTCAGTTCAGGGCATGTGTGATCGAGATCGGGACTCACGCCGAGCTGTAGGCGGATCCTGCCCCTTGCGGTGGCAGGGCGAACGGCAGCACCGCCACTGTTACGTTGTCGTGGCCCCCACCGTCGAGCGCGTGCCCGACCAGTACCTGGGCGGCGTGCAACGGCCGTTGCGCCGCGTCGGCGGGCAGGGCCCTGGCCATCTCGTCCGCGCCCTCCGCGTAGTTCCACAGACCGTCCGTGCAGACCACCACCACACCGGGCCGGTCCGGCTTGAACGAGGCGGTGTGCGGCTCCAGTTCGTACGCGTCCGCGCCGAGCCAGCCGGTGATGGCGTGGGCGCGGGCGTCCGCGTACGCCTCCGCCTCGTTCATCAGACCCGCCGCGACCATCTGCGCGGCCCAGGAGTCGTCCTCGGTGAGCCGGGCGGGCGGGCCGCCGCGGTCGTCGGGGATCCAGTACGCCCGGCTGTCGCCGATCCAGCCGACGACCAGCAGACCGCTCGCGACCACCGCGCTGACGATGGTGCACGCGGGGGCGTTCTGATGGCGGTGCGGGTCGTGCTCCGGCCCGCCTCCCGGGGCCGTGGCGAGGGCGTTGACCGCCTCGGCCGCGACCACGATCGCCTCGTGCATCGACTGCTGCGGATGCGTACCGCGCTCCAGCGCGGCCAGCAGGGACTCGTTCGCCGAGGCGGCCGCCGCGGCCGACGCCTCGTCGGGCCGGGTCGCGGACGACACACCGTCGCAGACGACCGCGACCACGGCGGGGGAGCCGTCCGGCAGGGCGGCGGACGACACGGCGAACGCGTCCTCGTTGCGGTGATGGCGCAGCCCGCGGTCGCTGACGGCCGCCACCGCGCCCAACTCCTGCTCCACATGGTCACGTTCGCGCGGCTGGGCGTGTCCGCAGTTCTCGCAGTAGCCGTCCGTGTCGACCCGTCCCGCCCGGCAGGCGACACAGAGCTTGCCGCCGGACGGGACCGCCGCGCCGGGGTCCGCGGTGCGCGGATCGGCGGCGTCCGGGTTCGGGGTCTCCGGGCCGGCGCTCTCCCGGCCCGCGTAGTCGCGCGCCGAGCTGTCCCGGACCACGGCGCCGGGCTTGCCGGGCGCGGCCAGCTCGAAATCACCTGGATGGGCGGGCAGCCGCGAGCCGCTCGACTCCAGCCCCAGCAGCTCTTCCGGCAGATGCACCGGCGCCGGCGTACCCGAGCTGTCCGTACCCGTGACCGTGGGCCACTCCACACCGGCCACCGGGCCGTCAGGCACCCGGCCCCCGGACTCCGCCGGTCCCGGACCGTTCATCACGAGGGTCGGTCTGTCGTCCGGGCGCGGTGGCACGACCGACAGGTCATAGCCGCACGCGCCGCAGAACAGGTCGCCGGACTCCAGCGGCTCCTCGCAGCTGGGGCAGGTCGGCAGCTGCGCCGACTCGGGCTTCTGGGACATCAATCACACCCACGTCCGGGGGCGGAAACGGTTGGCCCGCTCCACCAGTTCGATCCTCTCCTCGCCGCGCTGAGCGAGCCGGGCGAGTACCCGGTACGAGCGTTCCAGTCCGAAACGGAGCCCACGCTCGTCCAGTTCACTGCCGAGCAGGACGGCCCGCACGGGACGGGAGCCGGGACTACCGGAGAGTACCCAGTCCAGGGCCGTCCCCAGTACTTCCGTCGCCAACTGCTCGCGCCGTACCGCGTCCAGACCGAACTGCTGGAGCGCGGACACCTGATGGGCCGCCGCCGTCAGATCGTCGATCAGCGGCCGCTCCTGGCCGGGGCCGACAGCCGCCGCCGTCGCCCCGCGCTGCCGCAGCCTGGCCCGTACGGCCGCGACCCGCGCCGCCGTGTAGTGGATCGACGCCTCGGGCACGGACTCCAGGGACCGTACGGCACCGGGCCGGTCACCGGCGGCCAGCTGCACCCGGGCGAGACCGAACGCCGCGCTGACATAGCTCGGATCGGTCGTCCAGACGAGGTGGTAGTACTCGGCGGCGTTGTCCAGCTGGCCGAGCACCTCGGCGCAGACGCCCAGGGCCAGCTTGGGGGCCGGCTCGCCGGGGAACGCGTCGTATATCGCGTCGAAGGAGAGCGCCGCGGTCTCGTGGTCACCCGTGGCGAGCGAGGCGACGCCGCGATACCAGACGATCCGCCAGTCGTCCGGACGCCGCTCCTCCAGGGCCGCCAACGACGCGGCGGCCGTGGTCAGTTCACCCATCTCCAGCCGGGCGCGCAGCTCGCGCAGTCCGCGCTCGACGGAGTCGGCGGGGGCGGCGGCCAGCGCGGTGATCAGCTCGGCGGGGGCCGAGGCGAGCAGACCGGCGAGGAATCCGGCGTTCGGATCGTTCGGATCGACTCGCGGTACGGGCAGCGCCAGCGCGACCGCGCGGGTGTCGAGCGGCGCGAGCCGCGGCACGTCCGAGTCCGTGGGGCTCGTGGTGCCCGCCGTACCAAGGACGCCCGCCACGGGAGCCATCGCGCCCGGAACCATCGCGCCCTGAGCCATCGCGCCGGGAGCCATCGCGCCCGGGGCCGCCTCGCCACGGGGCGCCGGCAGATACGGCGGGGCCGCCGGGGCGAGTCCGCCGGCGCCGGGCACGCCGGGCCGCGCGCCCGGCGCCGGAAGCGCGACCGTGCCGCCCCCAGGGCCGGCCCCGGCACCGCCCCCCGGCGGCAGGACCGCCCCGGTCCCCGTCCCGTCGCCGCCCGCGAGGGCCGGGCCCGTCGCTCTGGCGCGCCGCCCGAACAGGCCGCCGCCCCGCGCCGGTTCGGGACGCGCCCCCAGCCGTGAGACCTCCTCGGTCAGCTCCGCGAACAGCTCCGTGTCCGTGACCCGCAGTTCGGGACCGAACAGCGTCGACAGCGAGGGACGCGGACGCCCTGTCTGCAGCGCCACCACCTCCCGCAGCACGCCCGTCAGCTGCTCCGCCATCTCCCGCGCCGACGAGAACCGGCGCCCCGGATCCGGGTCCGTCGCCCGGACCAGCAGCCGGTAGAAGGACTCGTACGTCCGGAAGACCTCGATGTTGTCCGGGTCCGGGAGCGAGTCCACGAACACGTTCGTATAGCCCTGGAAGTCGAAGGTCAGCACCGCCAGGGTGCGCGCGACCGTGTACAGGTCGGAGGCCACCGACGGGCCGGTCTCCGCGACCTCGGGTGCCTGGTAGCCGACGGTGCCGTAGATCGCCGACTCGTTGTCGTCCATCCTGCGGACCGCGCCCATGTCGATGAGCTTGAGCTGATCCTCGGTCTGGATCGCGTTGTCGACCTTGAAGTCGCAGTAGAGCAGGTTGCGGCTGTGCAGATGGCCGAGCGCCTCCAGCGCCTCGATGCCGTACGCGCACGCCTGCTCCACCGGCAGCGGATCGCGCCTGCCGGCGGCCGTGCGCCGCTCGTTGGCGATCTCCTTGAGCGACTTGCCGCCGACGTACTCCATGACTATGTAGCCGTCCATGGAGCCGGTGCGCTGGTCGAGATGTTCCACGAAGTTGTAGATACGGACGATGTTGGAGTGCTCGATCTCCGCGAGGAAGCGGCGTTCGGAGATCGCCGCCTCCATGGCGTCCTGGTCGCCGGTGTCCAGCAGACCCTTGAGCACCACCCAGCGGTCCGAGACCGCGCGGTCGATCGCGAGATAGACCCAGCCCAGCCCGCCGTGGGCCAGACACCCCACCACCTCGTACTGGCCGTGCACGATATTGCCCTCGTGCAGCTTCGGCACGAACGAGTACGGGTGCCCGCACTTCGTGCAGAACCCTTCCGTCCGCCCCGGCCGGTCCCCCCGCGCGCGGCCCACCGGCGCCCCGCAGTCCGAGCGCGAGCAGAACCGCTTGCGCTCGGGCACTTCCGGGTGCTCCATCACCGCGGAACGCGGGTCGGGGCGCGGTACGTCCGGTACGGAGACGAGGCCCGCGCCCAGCCGGTTGCGGCCCGACGCGGCCGTGGACGAGCCGGAGCTGCGGACCGACACCGACTGGGTCGACAGCCGCCCGGACAGGGTGCGCGAGAGGCGGCCGGAGACCGAGCGCCGGGACGTGGAGGAGCGTGAGGAACTCCGCGAGGAGGCCCGTGCGGAGGAGCCGGACGACGAGCGCGAGGACGAGCGCGAGCCACGCCCGGAACCGCTGCTCCGGCCGCCGCCCGTGATGCCGCCGCCCGTGATGCCGGTGGGCGGCGAGGACAGCGATCCGTTGGGTGAGACGACGGGCGCCAGACCGCAGGTGTCGCAGTACAGCTCACCGCCGCCCATGTCCTCGTACGAACCCTCGCAGCCGGGGCGCTGGCATGCGTTCGTCCCGCTCATCTGTCCCCCCGTCGGCCCGCCGGCATCCCTGTCGCGTCTCCCTCTGTCATGAGTCCCCCCTGTGGCCGGCGGGGCCGGGCCCGCGGGGGACGAGCACATCCGCCGCCGCCCGCTGATAGCGCAGCACCGCCTCCTCGGCCACGCGCAGATCGCAGGGCGCGCTCCACAGCATCCGGCGCGCCGCGTCGTACCGCTCGATCAGCACCGGGTCCTCGGCCAGTCCGTGCCGGGCGACCTTCGCCTTGTACGCGTCCAGCCGGCCGCGCAGCTCCGCGCGGACCGCCAGCGGCGCCGTGACCGCGGTCAAGGACTCGCGGGCCCGCAGCAGTTCGTCCTCGGCGTCCCGCTCCAGCGACTCCAGGAGCGGCGAGAGCCGGTGCCACTGGGCATGTCTGCGGTACTCGGCGGCGGTCGAGAGGCGCTCCTGAAGGGCCGTCGGCGGACCGCTCACCGCGGGCACCTCGGAGGCGGCGATCTTCGCCAGCACCTCGCCGCGCGCCGACCGGGCCTCGGTGAGCGTGCGGTCCGCGCGCGACAGTACGTCCCGCAGCCGCATCAGCCGCTCCTCGGAGTCCTGCCGCACCCGCAGGACCGCCTCGATCTCGCGCCGTACGTCCTCCAGCGCGCGGGCGGCCCGGTCATAGCGCTCGGTGTCGGGACGGCCGCCGCCCGGCGCCGAACTGCCGGGCGCGGGGCGCCAGAACGCCAGCGGATCGGAGACCACCTGATCGCGCAGCGTGCTCAGCTCTCGCGTGATCGACTCCAGGTCGTCACCGGCCGGGTGCTCACCGGGCCGTACGCCGACGGAGTGCGCCAGCGAGCGGGTGCGCCGCAGCTCCGCGGAGAGCAGATCGATGCGCGCGGGCAGCGCGGACCACACCGAGTCGGCGGCCACGACCATGTCCAGGGACGACGCGTACAGCTCGTTCATCCTGGTCACCAGCTCCGCGAGCGTGAAGCGCTCGGAGAGTTTCGCCGGGCCCGCGAGGGACGCGGGCCGCTGCCCGGCGGCTCCGGCGACCACGACAGCACGGCCGCGCAGCGCCTCCGTCAGCTCCAGCAGATCGTCCCGGCTGGGCCAGCGCCGTCTGGCGCGCGCCTCGCGCGCCCCGTTCAGCGCCGCGGTGTAGCTGTCGAAGTACGTCCAGAGCAGGGTGATCGACAGCTCGGCGGAGGCCCAGCGGTCCCTGGTGACGCCGGTCAGCTCGGCGCCTTCGAGGAGTCTGCGGCCCGCGTGGTCCTGGAGGGCGAGCAGCGAGGTCTCGATCGCCTCGTACTCCGCTTCGAGGCGCGACAGGGCGCGGTCCACCTCGTCCCGGTCCATCACCGGTCCCGGTGACCTCCCCGTCGAGTCGGGGAAGGAACCCGTGACGCCCATCGCTCACCTCTCCGCTCGTCTCTTCGGCCCTGCCGGAACACCGGCCCGGCGCGACACATCCCGATGATCCTCGGCCGCTGGTCCCCGGCCCCTGGCCCTTCTGTCCCTGGCCGCCCGGTCCCCGGCCCCTCAGTCCTCGGCCCCTCAGTCCTTGTACGTGGCCGCGGGCGGCTTCGTGATGCCCGGCAGCCCCGCCGCCAGCCAGTTCCTGTACGACGTCATCCAGGGGCTGTTGGGGCCGCCCGCGCGGTACTCCTCCAGCACATGGTTCACCCGGCGCACCAGGTCGTCGTTGCCCCGCTTGGCGGCGACACCGTAGTACTCCGGCTTGAGCGGCTTCCCGCGCAGCTCGACCGCCGGGTCCTGGGCCGCCTGGCCGGCCGCCAGGGCGTTGTCCGTCATCAGCGCGTCGACCTCGTCCAACTGGAGCCGGACCAGGCAGTCGAGCTGGTTGGGCACCGTCAACTGGTCCTTGTCCGAAGGCTTCCCCTCATTCTCGTCCTCGAATATCGCGCCGAACGATTCACTCTTCAGTGTCTCGTTCGCGATCGAACCCTCGGCCGTGCAGACCCGCTTCCCGGCCAGCGATTCGTCGTACCCCGTGATGGCCGACCCCTTGGGGACCAGTATCTGCTGGCCCGTCTGGAAGTAGGCGGTGGAGAAGGAGACGTCCTTGAGCCGGTCGCAGGTGATCGTCATCGTCCGGACGACCAGGTCCACCGTGCCACTCTCCAGCGCCTCGATCCGCTGGTTGGTGGGGATGGTACGGAAGACGATGGCGTCCGGACTGCCCAGTATGTCCGCCGCTATGGCCTTCGCGAGATCGATGTCGAAGCCCTCCAGATCGCCGGTGTCCGGGTTCCGGGCGCCCCAGCGGTAGCTGTTCTGGTCGACCCCGACGATCAGCTTGCGGTCATCACCCGTACGGTCTCTGATCGCCTTGACGCCGGGCGCGTTGTTGTCGTCGACGGGCCGGAGACTGGCCTCCGGGGACGGGCAGTCGTCGGCCTTCGCGGGTGTGGCCGTGGCGATGCGCTGCTCGGAGCTCTCCGTCTCCTCCGAGGTCGTATGAGCCAGCGGCAGCAGGGTGAGCACGGCCGTCAGCACACAGGCGCCCGCCATCGCCGAGACACCGCCCCAGCCGCGGAGTCCGCGGAACGGGCCGGGGCCGCGCGGCCGGCGCGGCCTGTCCGTCGAGGTCATCCCTCCCCCTCTCACCGGTACTCCGAAAGCCTGCGGCCGATCCCCAGGATCGCGCCGAGCGCGGCCACCAGCGCCAGTGCGCCGGCCCCGATCGCCAGACCGTTCAGCGCGCCGAGACCGTCCGAGGCGTAGGTGTCGAACTCCTTCTGCTCCAGATCGATCGCCAGCTTCAGCGACGAGTCGACCTGACGGAAGGACTCGCCGGTGGAGTCCTCCTGGCGGAACGACTCGCCGGCCGGGTCCTTCGTCCCGATCACCTTCGCCAGCGCGGTCTTGTAGTCACCGGTCTTGTCCGCCTTGCTGGCCAGGGCGTGGCGCCCGCGCCATTCGGAGACCGAGGCGATCGCGTCGTTCACCGGTGTACGGCCGTCGCTGTTGTCGGCGAGCTCCTTGGCCCTGCCGAGCGCGACGCTGAGCTTGTCCATGCCCGTGTTGTAGTCCGTCTCGTACTTGTCCTTGTTGTCCTCGTTGAGGACGGCGCCCCTCGCGACCAGGGTGAGGTTCTCATTCGCGCGGGCCTTGAGCGAGTTGATCCGCGCGTCGTTGAGGACCTTGAGCGACGCCTGGCCGTGCGTCTGCGCGTTCTCCAGGTCCGAGCGCGCGACGGTCTGCGCGGCGGCCAGCCAGAGCAGCAGGACCGTGGAGGCGGCGGTGGCGGCGAGCAGACCGTGGTTGAACACCCGGTTCGTCCGCAGGTAGTTGTGCCGCTGCGCCCAGAAGAGACCGCCGAACGCCAGCGCGCCCAGCGCCGTCGAGACGAACGGCCACAGCCGCGCGTCGTCGTTGTCCGTCGCGAGCCGGTCCGTCTCCGCCGCGTACAGCTTCTCGGCGGCAGGCAGCAGCTCGTTGGTCATCAGCTGGTTCGCGTACCGCAGATAGGCGCCGCCCAGCGGCAGCCCCTGCCGGTTGTAGGCGCGGGCCTGCTCGATCAGGCCGGTGTAGCGCGGCAGTCCCTCGTTGAGCGTGGCGATCTGACGGCCCGACTCGCTGGCACCGTCCGTGTGTGTGGCGGCGGTGATCAGCAGCCCGGACGCGGTCGTGATGTCCGTACGGTACGTCTTCTGTACGTCGGCGGGCTCGGGCGCGCCCGCCAGGAAGCCGCTCGCCGCGGCCGTGTCGGCGTCGGCCAGCGAGCGGTAGATGTCGGCCGCGTCCACGCTGAGCGGCTGACTGCGGTTCACCACGTCATCGGCGGCGGTGAACCGGTCCGACGCCTCCCATGCCGTCACCGCACCGAAGGCCACGACCAGCAGGGCCAGGGCCGCGCCGATGATCCGCAGCCGGCCGGGCTCCGTCGTCGCGGCGGCGCGCAGCCGCTCCGTCGTCTCCGCCCACGCCGCCCGGCGCGCGGGCGGCGGACCGGCCTGCGCGGCCGACGGAGGCAGCGGAGGCCGCGCGGGCGCGTGCTGCGGGGCCGACGGTGGCGCGGGGCGCACATTCGGCGGGTTTGTCACGTGACCTCCCCCTCGGTCATGGACGACGGCGGCCCGTCCCCTGCGGGTCGGGGGACAACTCCAGGTCAGCAGTATGGCCGCAGGCACTGACAACTACACCAGGGTTGACTGGATCTTGTCCTTCTCGCGCCGACCGCGGCCGGTCGATTTCTCCGCCGTTTCCCGCCGTTCCCCTCATGAATACGCCGGAGCCCCGTGAGCGGTTCCCGTTCACGGGGCTTACGTACGCGTTCCGCGGCCGGAGCCGGCCGGCGGCTTCGCGGTCAGGCGTAATGGGCCCCGAGCCTGGCATGCGCCTCCGCGCTCGCTCCCACCCGGTCGAGACCGAGCAGCGCGGCCCCCAGCACCGGCGGCGCCGTCACCACCCCGATGACCGCCTTGGGCGCCCTGGCCGCCAGCAGCTCCGAGATCCCGTCGTCCAGCTGCGGATGACGGGCCGCCAGAACACTGCCGCCCAGCAGGACCGGTACCTCCTCGTCGAGCAGCCCGAGCCTGCCGAGCGCCACCGAGGCCAGCACGACGACCTCCTCGGCCAGCCGGTCGACCACGGAACGGGCCACCGCGTCGCCCGCCGCGCTCGTCGCGAACAGCACCGGCGTCAGCTCATGCCGGCGTACGAACGGGATATGCCCCAGATGCAGCGCCTCGATCAGCTCGTACATCGAGCCGAGCCCGAAGTGGCCCGGCAGCGTCCGTACCAGCTCCGTCGGCTCGCCTCGGCCGTCCTCGGCCCGCGCCGCGAACCACAGCGCCTCCTCCGCCAGGCCCGAACCGCCGCCCCAGTCACCGGAGATCCGCCCGATCGCGGGGAACCGCGCGGTACGGCCGTCCGGCAGCATCCCCACACAGTTGATGCCCGCGCCACAGACGACGGCCACACCCCGCGGCTCCGCGCCGGTCGGCAGACCGGCGCGCAGTATCGCGAAGGTGTCGTTGCGCACCTCCGTCGTACGCCCCCAGCCGCGCGCCTGTACGGCCTCGGCCAGCTCGCGCTCCTCGACCGGGAGATCGGCGTTGGCGAGACACGCCGACACATGGCCGACGAGACCGCGCTCCGGCAGCCCGGCCGCCGCCGCGGCCTCGGCGACCGTCGCCGCCAGCGCGTCGACCGCCGTCCCGATCCCGACGACCGGCGGCTGGAAGCCGCCCCCGCGGGCCGTGCCCAGCACCGAGCCGTCGGCGCCGATCACGGCCACATCGGTCTTGCTGTTCCCGGCGTCGACGGCCAGGACGCTCGCGCGCCCCGCCGCCTCGCCGGCAGTGCTCACCGCCACGCTCACACCCACGTGAGATGCTCCCGGTTGTGCGCGATCAGCCGGTCGGTGAGCGCCTCGGCGTACTCGTACTGACCGATCAGCGGATGCGAGAGCAGGGCCGTGAAGACCCGGTCCCGGCCGCCGTGCAGCGCGGCCTCCAGCGCCAGGTCCTCGTACGCCGTGACATTCGCGATCAGGCCCGCGTACAGCGGATCCAGCGTCGACACCGGGAGCGGCACCGCGCCCGACGTGCCCACCCGCGCCTGGACCTCGATCACCGCGTCGTCCGCCAGGAACGGCAGCGTGCCGTTGTTGTACGTGTTGACCACCTGGACGGGGCTGCCGCCGCCGCGCAGCAGCGAAGCGGCCAGATCCACCGCCGCCTCCGAGTAGAAGGCGCCGCCGCGCTTGGACAGCAGCTCCGGCTTCTCGTCCAGCGACGGGTCGCCGTACATCTCCAGCAGCCGCTTCTCCATCTCGGCGACCTCGGCGGCCCGCGACGGCTTCGTCCGCAGCTCCCGGACGACCTCGTCGTGCGCGTAGAAGTAGCGCAGATAGTACGAGGGCACCACCCCGAGCCGGTCCAGCAGCGCGCGTGGCAGCCGCAGATCGGCCGCGAGCGAGTCGCCGTGCTCGGCCAGCAGCTTGGGCAGCAGGTCGGCGCCGTCGGGGCCGCCGAGCCGTACGCCACGCTCCCAGGTCAGATGGTTGAGCCCCACATGCTCCAGGTACACCTCGGCGGGCGCGACGTCGAGCAGCTTCGCGAACCTGCGCTGGAAGCCGATCGCCACATTGCACAGGCCCACGGCCTTGTGGCCGGCCTGGAGCAGCGCCCGGGTCACGATCCCCACCGGGTTGGTGAAGTCGATGATCCACGCGTCGGGGTTGGCGCGCCGCACACGCTCCGCGATGTCGAGGACGACCGGGACCGTACGCAGCGCCTTGGCGAGGCCGCCCGCGCCCGTCGTCTCCTGCCCGACACAGCCGCACTCCAGCGGCCAGGTCTCGTCCTGGTTCCGCGCGGCCTGCCCTCCGACCCGCAGCTGGAGCAGGACCGCGTCGGCGCCGGCGACACCCGCGTCCACGTCCGAGGTGGTGGTGATACGGCCGGGATGGCCCTGCTTGGCGAAGATGCGCCGGGCCAGTCCCCCGACCAGCTCAAGACGGCCGGCCGCGGGGTCGACCAGCACGAGTTCCTCGATCGGCAGAGTCTCCCTCAACCGGGAGAATCCGTCGATGAGTTCGGGTGTGTAGGTCGATCCTCCGCCTACCACGGCGAGCTTCATGGTTCTCAGCCCTTCACTCCGGTCAGTGTGACTCCCTCGACGAACGCCTTCTGGGCGAAGAAGAACACGAGGATCACAGGGGCCATGACCAGTACGGTCGCGGCCATGGTCAGATTCCAGTCGGTATGGTGCGCGCCCTTGAAGGACTCCAGGCCGTAACTGAGCGTCCAGGCGGCCGGGTTCTCCGAGGCGTAGATCTGCGGGCCGAAGTAGTCGTTCCAGGCATAGAAGAACTGGAACAGCGCGACGGCCGCGATCCCGGGCCTGGCCATCGGCAGGACGACCCTGATCAGCGTACGGAACTCCCCGCAGCCGTCGACCTTCGCGGCGTCCAGGTACTCGTTCGGGATCGTCAGCAGGAACTGGCGCAGCAGGAAGATGGAGAACGCGTCACCGAACGCCATCGGGATGATCAGCGGCCAGAGCGAGCCCGACAGATCGAGCCGCTTCGCCCAGAACAGATACATCGGAATGATGATCACCTGGGGCGGCAGCATCATCATCGAGATGACGAGCATCAGCGACAGCTGCCGGCCGCGGAAGCGGAACGTGGCGAGCGCGTACGCCACCGGGATGGAGGAGAGCACCGACAGGACCGTGCCCAGCCCCGCGTACAGCAGGGTGTTCCGCCACCAGGTCAGAAAGCCCGGGGTGTCGAACACCTTCGCGTAGTTGCCCCACTCCCAGGAGTTGGGGGTCAGATCGCGGGTGAGCGCCTGGTGGTCGCTCATCACCGAGGTCAGGAAGAGGAAGACGAACGGCAGCACGAAGAAGAGCGCCGCCGCGACCCCCAGCGCGTGCACGGCGATCCAGTGCAGCAGCGCCTTGCGGCGCGCGGTGCGGGCGGCGGGCGTACGGTCCGCCGCGCCGGGCGTGGCCGTCGTCGGCGAGCCGGGCCGGCCGAGGAGTTGTGTCATCTCAGTCACCCGATCCGATCAGTCCGCCGCGCCGCCGCATCAGCAGCGCCGTGAAGGCCATGGCCAGCGCGAACAGGACGAGCGCGACCACACAGGCGGCGCCGTAGTCGAAGCGCTGGAAGCCCAGGTTGTAGACCAGCTGCGGCAGCGTCAGCGTGGACTTGTCCGGGTAGCCGGGCTCGAACTGCTGCCCGGAACCGCCGATGACACCGGAGGCGACCTTCCCCGCGACCAGCGGCTGGGAGTAGTACTGCATCGCCGAGATGACTCCGGTGACCACGGCGAACATCACGATCGGCGAGATGTTCGGCAGGGTCACGTACCGGAAGCGGTGCCAGGCCGACGCGCCGTCCAGCTCGGCCGCCTCGTACTGCTCCTTCGGTACGTCGAGCAGCGCGGCCATGAAGATCACCATCAGGTCGCCGATGCCCCAGACGGCCAGCAGGGTGAGCGCGGGCTTGGACCAGCCGGGGTCGTTGAACCAGCCGGGGGTGGGCAGGCCGAGCTCCCCGAGAATGGTGTTGACCGGTCCCGTACCGGGGTTGAGCAGGAAGACGAACGCGAGCGTCGCGGCCACCGGCGGCGCCAGATACGGCAGATAGAAGAGGGTGCGGAAGATCCCCGTACCCGTCTTGATCCTGGTGATCAGCATGCCGACGCCGAGACCGAAGACCACCCGGCAGGTCACCATGATCACAACGAGCCAGAGGGTGTTGCGCAGGGACGGCCAGAACATCGGGTAGTCGCTGAAGACGTACGACCAGTTCCCCAGACCGTTCCAGACGGGCGAGTTGAACCCGTCGTACTTCATGAAGGAGAAGTAGACGGTCGAGACCAGCGGATACGCGAAGAAGACGGTGAAGCCGATCAGCCAGGGCGACATGAACGCCGCCGTCCGAAGCGCCGACCTGCGGCGCTTCGAACGGAGCGAGTGCGTGGACATCGGTTGACTTCCCGGCCCGCTACTTGGCCTGCTCGATGTCACGGTCGATCTGCCGGGCGGTCTGCTCCAGACCCGCCTGGAGATCCTTCACCTTGCCCTGCTCGTACTGGAACCCGAAGTCCTGGAGCGTCTGCTGGTACGTCGAGCCGTTGACCGCGGCCGGCGGGGTGCTGGACTCGGGGTGCCGCGCGATGTCGAGGAAGGTCTTGAACCGCGGGTCGAACTTCAGGCCGGGCGATGTGAGCGCCTCCAGCGTCGAGGGCACATTGCGGATGCCGTTCGCGAACTGGACGACCGCCTCGGTGTCGGACGTCATGTACTTCACCAGCTCCCACGCGGCGTTCTGCTTCTCGCTCCGCGGCGCGATCCCCATGATCGTGCCGGAGAGGAAGCCCTTGCCGTAACTGTCCGCCTCGTCGTCCGCCACCGGCATCGGCGCGACCCCGATCTCGAAGGGCACCTTGGCGTCCTCCGCCATGCCGAGCCGCCACTCGCCGTCCAGCTGCATGGCCACCTGGCCGGTGTGGAACGGGTGCTTGGCACCCCACTCGTCACCGAACGTGGAGCGGAACTTCTCCAGCTTCTCGTAGCCGCCGAGGTCGTCGACCAGCTTCTTCTGGTACGTGAACATCTCCGCGAAGGCCGGGTCCTTGGCGATGTTGGACTTGCCGTCCTTGTCGAAGTACGCGTGGTCCCAGCTCGACATGTAGTGGTCGACGACCGTCTCGTAGCCGTGGTACGTCGGCATCAGACCGACCTGCTCGTAGCTGTCGCCCTTGGTCTTCGTGAGCTTCTTGGCGACGGAGGCCAGCTCCGACATGGTCTTCGGCGGGGAGGTGATCCCGGCCTTCTCGAAGGCGTCCTTGTTGTAGTAGAGCCCGTACGCGTCGCTGAGCAGCGGCAGCGCGCAGCGCTTGCCCTCGAACTGCGTGTACTCCAGCAGCACCTTGGGGAAGGTCTTCGCCAGGTCCAGCCCGGACTTCTCGATGAACGGGGCCAGATCGGCGAAGGCGCCCGACGAGCAGAACTTGCCGACGTTCGAGGTGGTGAAGGAGGACACCACATCGGGCCCCTTGGAACCACCCGCGCGCAGCGCCTGGTTGAGCTTGTCGTCATTGATGTTGCCGACGACGTTCACCGTGATGTTCGGGTGGGCCTTCTCGAACCGGTCGATGTTCTCCTGGATGGCCTTCACCTCGGCGGGCGCGCTCCAGCCGTGCCAGAAGGTGATGGAGGTCTTGGCGTTCGGATCGTCGGACGCGCCGGCGCCGGACTGTCCGGTACAGGACGTGGCGAGAACGGATATCGCGGCCACCGCGACGGCGGAGACGGCGAAACGACGGTTTCTGAGCATGGCGGTACTCCCGGTGGTGGGTACGGGGGTCGGTAAGGGAGATACGAGGGTGCGTCGGGCGGTGATCGGGTGGCGGTGATCAGGTGGCGGTGATCAGCGGGCGGTGTCGAAGACCTCGTCGCGCGTGGTCGCGAGGGCGCTCTCCAGCGCGCCCCGCAGTACGGGACGGTGCTGGACCTCACCGATGAGGAGCCGGGGGCGGGACGCGGCGAGTTCGGCCAGCTCCGCCTGGACGAGTGCGCGCAGCGGCTCACCGCCGGCGGCGGTCACCCCGCCCGCCAGGACGATCAGTTCGGGGTCGAGTACGGCGGTCACGGAGGCGAGACCGGTGGCGAGCCGCTGGGCGTACAGCCGCAGCAGTTCGGCCAGCCGGTCGTCCCGCTCGTACCCGGCCGCGGCCCGGCGCAGCAGCCCGGCCGCCACCTCGGCGTACGGCGTCTCGGGGGTGTCGATGCCGAGCGTTTTCGCGAGCCGTGGCACGGACTGGGCACCCGCCAGCTCCTGGAAGCCGCCGCTGTTCGCCCGGACCACCTGGCGTACCAGCGGAGTTCCGGGGACCGGCAGGAAGCCGACCTCGCCGGCGCCGCCGGTGAAGCCGCGGTGCAGCCGCCCGCCGATGAACAGGGCGGCGCCGAGGCCGTCCTCGTTCCACAGCAGGACGAAGTCCTCGTCGCCGCGGGCCACTCCGAGGCGCTGCTCGGCGACAGCCGCGAGGTTCACATCGTTCTCGTACTCGACGGGCATCGGCAGGGCCGCGGCCAGCTCGTCGAGGAGCGTGGTGGAGTGCCAGCCGGGCAGATGGGACGCGTACCGCAGCCGGCCGGTGGACGGATCGAACGCGCCGGGCGTACCGATCACCACCCGGCGCACATCGGCGACGGCGAGACCGGCGGCCTTCACGGCCCCCTCCAGCGCGTCCGTGACCTGACGGACCACACTGTCGGCGCGCCGCCCCGGCGTGGGCAGTTCGAACTCCCCGACGGTCGTACCGGTGATATCGGCGACGGCGGCCAGGATCCGCCGCGGCCTCACATCGAGCCCCCCGGCGTACGCGGCGCGCGCGTTGACCGCGTACAGCTGGGCGTTGGGCCCCGGCCGCCCCTCGGTGGTCCCGGTGGCGACGACCAGGCCGGCCGCTTCGAGACGGGCGAGCAGCTGGGAGGCGGTCGGTTTCGAGAGCCCGGTGAGCTTGCCTATCCGGGTCCGCGAGAGCGGGCCGTGGGCGAGCAGCAGATCGAGCGCGGCCCGGTCGTTCATGGCCCGCAGCACACGCGGTGTGCCCGGTGACGGAGTGGGTGATCCGGTCGGATCGGTCACGGACTCGGCACCTGCCCTTCCACTGCTCGCTCTCCCGACGACACTGTTAGGAAAGTTTCCTATTGGGTGCGAGGAAAGTAGGCCGGAAGCCTCGAAGGCGTCAATACCCTCCGACGCACGACACCCCCGCGGCAACCAAAGCGTTACCTGCGGGGGTGCGTGAAAGCGGGGATGCGTGAAAGGGGAGGCGCTGTGCCTGAAGGGGCCGCGCTACTTCGCCAGGTTCGGGGGCGGGGTGATCGGGGCCGCCGCCATGGACTGCGGGGACGTCGGGCTCGCCAGCGCCGACGGCGCGGACACCCCCGCCGCGGGGTCCGCCGTCGTGGCCGTCTCCGTCGCGGGGAGCAGGCCGCCGACGATCTGGATGCCCGCCTCGTCGAAGGCGCGCTTGATCCGCCAGCGCAACTCGCGCTCCACGCCCAGCGCCTGGCCCGGCATCGTCTTCGCCGAGAGCCGCACCGTCATCGAGTCCAGCAGCACGGCGTCCAGCCCCAGCACCTCGACCGGGCCCCACAGCCGCTCGTTCCACGGGTCGTCCTTGGCCATCTTCTCGGCGACGCCCGCGATGACCGTACGGACCTTCTCCAGATCCTCCGTCGGGCGCACCATCACATCGACACCCGCCGTCGCCCAGCCCTGGCTGAGGTTGCCGATCCGCTTGACCTCACCGTTGCGTACGTACCAGATCTCGCCGTTGTCGCCCCGCAGCTTGGTGACCCGCAGCCCGACCTCGATCACCTCGCCGGAGGCCACCCCGGCGTCGATGGTGTCCCCGACGCCGTACTGGTCCTCCAGGATCATGAAGACCCCGGACAGGAAGTCCGTCACCAGATTGCGCGCCCCGAACCCGAGCGCCACCCCCGCGACGCCCGCCGAGGCCAGCAGCGGGGCCAGATTGATATTGAGCGCGCCCAGCATCATCAGCGCCGCCGTGCCCAGGATCAGGAACGAGGTGACGGACCGGAGCACCGAACCGATCGCCTCCGACCGCTGCCGGCGCCGCTCCGCGTTCACCAGCAGCCCGCCGAGCGTGCTGCCCTCCACGGCCTGCACGCTGCGGTTCATCCGGTCTATCAGCTTGGTCAGGGCGCGCCGGATCACATGGCGCAGCACGAGCGCGATCACCAGGATCAGCACCATCCGCAACCCGGTGCTCAGCCAGACAGCCCAGTTCTCCTCCACCCAGCTCGCCGCGTCGTTGGCCCGGTCCGCGGCCTCGTCGAGAGTGACGGTGTCGGACGACGGACCGGCGGCCGGCAGGGCGGACCAGGACACGACAGAAACCTCCAGGTATCGCGGGGATCGCCCACCACACTAACGGGGCAGTCGGGCCCGACCGCCGCCCCGGAGGCCGGAGAGACGCGCCTCACGTATGTCACCCACGGTCCTTCCGGGGCCCCCGGGAGGGCCTGTACGCCGTGCGGGAGCCGTCATGTGGGCGTCATGTGGTCGAAAACACTCATAGCCCGTTACCTGGACGTGGTGGCGTTTCGACCAGGCATGAGGAGAGACTGAGAGCAGATCGTCCCGGCGCGAGCCACGTGCCGCCGGCGTACAAGGAGGCATCCGTGCCGCATGTCCTGGTCCTCAACGCGTCGTACGAGCCGCTCGGCGTCGTACCGCTCCGCCGCGCGCTCGTCCTCGTCCTGGAGAACAAGGCACTCTGCCTCGAGGAATCCGGCGCCTTCATGCACAGCGAAACCCGTGTCATCCCAGCCCCCAGCGTCGTACGGCTGAAGCGCTTCGTGCGGGTCCCCTACCGGGGGCCCGTTCCGCTGACCCGCCGTGCGCTCTTCGCCCGTGACGGCGGTCGCTGTATGTACTGCGGTGGCGTCGCAACCAGCGTCGACCACGTCATCCCGCGCAGCCGCGGCGGGCAGCACCGGTGGGACAACGTGGTGGCGGCCTGCCGCCGGTGCAACCACGTCAAGGCGGACCGCCACCTGCGGGAACTGGGCTGGCGCCTCAACCACCAGCCCGCCCCGCCGTCGGGCCTGGCCTGGCGCATCATCGGCACGGGCCACCGGGATCCACGCTGGATGCCGTACCTCCAGCCGTACGGCGCGGAGGACGCGGTGGCGCGCATCGACGCACCGAGGGCCTCTTAGGGCCTGTCCGCGGGGGTGCGGGGCGGGGGAGGCGCCACCCCGTACACCTCCACCGAGAAGAGCGAGTACCCGAACCGCGTCCCCCGCCCCTCTCCCTGCACCCGCACGAACCTCGTGTCCTTCGCGTCCATCCCGACCGACTCCCGTCCGCCCTCGCCGTCCTCGACTGCCACGGCCGTCCGCCACGTGCGCCCGTCCGGCGAGACCTGGATCCGGTAGGCGCTCGCGTACGCCTCCTGCCAGTGCAGTACCACCCGGCCCACCCTGGCCGGCCGTGCCAGCTCGACCTGCCACCAGGCGCCGTCCTCCACGGGCGAGGACCAGCGGCTGACCGGGTCGCCGTCGATCGCGGCGGCGGCCGGGAAGTCGGGCGTCTCGTCGCCTGACGACGCAGCCGTGCCCGTACGCGCCAGATCCGGGCCGCCGGTCAGGGGCGCGGCCCGTACCGTGAGGGTGCGCTCCTCGCCGGCGAAGGTGAGCGGCACCTCGTACGTACCGGCCGGGGTGCCCGCGGGGACACTGACCCGCACCGGGACGTTCGTACGGGAGCCGCGCGGCACCGTCGTCTCCTTGGGCACCGTCACCCGAATGCCGGAAGGCGGCTTCGCCTTGAGCGCGCCCCGCACCTCGCCGGGCCGCCGCGCGGCCAGCCGCGCCTCGACCGTCTCCGGCTCCCCGCCGATCTGGGCGTCCGCGGCGCCGCGCGGCAGGTCGAGGCTGGCCCGCGGTTCGTCGGCGAACCAGGGCACGACATGCCGTACGGACGGCGCGGCCCCACCGGGACCCCCGGGCCCGGCGCCCGCACCGGGCCAGACGATCCGTACCGCGTCGACCCGCTGCCCGTTCAGCCCCTTCGCGGCCGACTCGGTCCAGCCGCTCGTCGACAGCGGCCCCAGCGCGCGCCAGCCCTGGCCGGGGACCCGGGCCTCGACGGCCGCGCCGGCGCCCGTGCCGGGCTCGGTCATCGTGTTGACCGCTTCCAGGGGCCTGGCCCGCCCCAGCTCGACGGTGTAGGACCGCGCGTCCTGGGCGACGCCCGCGCGACCCGCGCGCGCGCCGCCCGCCGCGCGATCCGCTCCCGTCCAGGCCGACGACTCCTTCGCCGCCCGCTTCAGGAACGGCCCCAGCACGCCGTCGCCGACCGTCACCGGGCTCGCCGCCGCGGCCTCGCGCAGCGGCTCCAGATCCACCGAGGCCCGCCATGCCGCCGCGCCGTCGCCGCGGTCCTGGGCCCGGAGCATGTCGACGGCCAGTTCGCCCGCGGTGCCGTACCGCGCGAGCTGGTCGAGCCAGGGCCGCACCTCGTCGTCCAGCTGCCCGCCGGCCGCCCCGGAGAGCCGCCTCGGGGCCTCCCGCATCACCGTGAACGCGGCCTTCAGCCTGCTCGCCGCCGCGCTTCTGGCCGCCGTGTCCGTGCCCGTACGGGACCGCCAGAACGCGCCCAGCAGCGGCTTCAGATACGCCGACTCCGACGGGCTGAGAATCGACGAGGCGTCATTGCCCGCGAGCGCGCCCAGCGCCTCGCGCGCCCCCTCGTCCTCGCCCGCGAGATCGTCTATCGCCGCCCGCCAGGACGTCTGCGGCTGGTAGCCGCGCGGGTTCCAGGCGTAGTCGGCCGCCGTGAACAGCGGGATACGGGACGCCGACGCCTGCTCCATCGCGTTGGCGAGCAGCGCGACGGAACCGGTCGCC
Source organism: Streptomyces scopuliridis (assembly GCF_042790125.1). Classification (GTDB taxonomy): domain Bacteria; phylum Actinomycetota; class Actinomycetes; order Streptomycetales; family Streptomycetaceae; genus Streptomyces; species Streptomyces scopuliridis_A. The sequence continues at coordinate 32,779 of NZ_JBHTZS010000035.1, read as the reverse complement.
ACGGCGGGCTCCCGGCCGGTGTACGGGCCGAGGAAGAGCCGGTCCTGCTCGTAGTCGTTGACCGGGTAGTTGTCCATGGTGACCAGCGGGTGCCTGAACGCCGCACGCGCGCCCCTCAGTTCGCGGCCGGTGATCGTGCGCGGGACGACCCCGACGCCCGTCCACGCGACCTGCACCCGCGCGTCGAGCGCCCCGGCGAGCGCCGTGCGGTAGTCCGTGGCGCCGTCCTGGTAGTACTCGGTCGGCATGACGGTGAGCGGCTCGGCGCCTCCGTACCGGTCCGCCAGATGCCCGGCCAGCGCGTTCGCCATCCGGGACTGTGCCTCGGCCGCCGCCGCCGGTCCCGAGCCGAAGGTCTCCGCGTCCTGGTCGCAGTGCCACTCGCTGTAGCTGACGTCCTGGAACTGGAGCTGGAACGCGCGCACGCCCAGCGCCCACATCGCGTCGATCTTGCGGATGAGCGCCTTGAGGTCCGCGTCCGAGGTCATGCACATGGACTGGGCGGGGGAGACGGCCCAGGCGAGCGTCACATGATTGCGCCGGGCGCGTTCGGCCAGCTCACGGAATTCCGCGCGCTGCGCCGCCGGATACGGATCGCGCCAGCGCGCCTGCCGGTACGGGTCGTCGCCCGGCGCGTAGAGGTACCGGTTCTGCTTGGTGCGGCCCATGAAGTCGAGCTGCGCCAGCCGCTGCCGGTGGTCCCAGGGCTGCCCGTAGAACCCTTCCGTCGTGCCGCGTACGGCGGTTCCGGGCCAGTCGCGCACGACCACGCCGGGGACGGCGGCCCGGTCGGCCGCCCGGCGCACGATCAGCTGGCGCAGGGTCTGCGCGGCATGGAAGAGGCCGTCCTCGCCGACGCCGTCCAGGGCGACCGTCCCGCGGCCCGCGACGGTGCCCACGGCGATCCGGTAGCCGCCGGAGGGAAGGTCGGCGCGCTCGGGCGCGCGCAGGGCGCGCAGCGCGTCCCGCGCGCCGTTGCCGCCCGCGAGTACGACGGGCCCGCCGGCCGGAGACGGCGTCCCCGAGGACGAGGCGGTGCGGACGGTACGCACCCCGGCCGCCCGCAGCAGATCCGCCAGGGCCTGTACGGCGTACGGGTCGGCGTCCGCCCCGGCGACGACGGTCACCTCGTTGCCGAGGGTGACCGCGCTCCCGGCCGCCCTGATCGTCTGGGGCCGAGGCCAGACCGCGGGCACCGCCACCTCGCCCTCGCGGTCGGGGGTGGTGGCCGCGGGCGATCCGGGGGGCCGGGGGGCGGCCTGCGCGCTCGGCGCGGTGCCGAGCAGTCCGCCGATCACGGCGACCGCGACGGCGGTCGTGGTCCGCTTTCCGCGCCCGAGCTGCATGCCTTGTCCCCTCATGCGCACTGGTTTCGCTTCCTGACACCGCCAACGTCCCGCCGGAGTCCCGACAAGCGAGCCGTCGAGCGGCACCGAGCCCACCACCCCCGTGGTGAGGGTGTCAATGCGCGTGGCCGTTGTGTCGCAAATGCCCGTTTGTGATAGGCAGGACCTTCAACTGCCGCACGGGGAACGGATCGTGACTCGACACACGTTTACGGGGCGTACACGTCTGCCGCTCCGCCCGCTGGGTAGGGCTGCTGTGACCTGTTCCCTGTTCCTTGGAGGCGCCGTCATGGCCGCATCCGCACAGCTCCTGTTCTCCGCCCTCTCCAAACAGGCGGGGCCCGCCCCGCTGACCAGCGAGCCCCCGCTCGGTGGCGTCGGTGCGGGACCCCTGACCAGCGAGCCGCCCCTCGCCGACGCGGCGCCCCTCACCAGTGAGCCCCCGCTCGCCGGCGCCGCCCCGCTGACCAGCGAGCCGACCGCTCCCGGCATGGCGGGTGGCACGGAGTCCCCAGGAGTCTGACCGTCCGAACGGAGTGCGTATGGGTCTGGCCAGGCTCGCCGAGCTGCACGGTGTCGCCACCGCGCACTCACCTTCCCCGGGCGTCACCGTCCCGGTCCCCGACGACACCGTGATCGCGGTGCTCGCCGCGCTGGGCGTCGACGCGTCCACGCCCGAGGCGGTGGACGACGCGCTCAGCAGCGCCGAGTCCGCCGGGGCGAGGCGGCTGCTGCCCGCGACGCTGGTGCTGTGGACCGCACGGGACCGTGCGCCGGGCGCCCCGGGCGAGTCCCCCGTCCCCGAGTCCCCCGTCCCCGAGTCCCCCGCCCTCGAATCCCCTGTCCCCCTTGCCGCGCCCCCGCCGCCCCCCGAGCTGCCGCCCGCCCTGGCCACGCTTCCACCGGGCTCCGTGCTCAGGGTGGAGACGGAGGAGGGCGAGTCGGTGGAGCTGCCGCACTCCGCCCCCGAGGACCCCGCAGCCTGGGCGAAACTCCCGCTCGGGGTGCACCGGCTGGCCGTCGAGGCCCCCGACGGGCGTACGGCCTGGGTGGTGCTGATCATCGCGCCCGCGCGGGTGCCGCAGCCGCCCGCCCGCACCCATGGCTTCCTGGTGCAGCTCTACTCCCTGCTCTCCGCCCGCTCCTGGGGCATGGGCGATCTGGGCGACCTCGCCGAGCTGGCCGGCTGGTCGGGCCGGACCCTGGGAGCCGGGTTCGTCCAGATCAACCCGCTGCACGCGGCCGTACCGGGCGATCCCACCGACCCCTCCCCGTACCGCCCCTCCTCCCGCCGCTTCCCGGACCCGGTGCATCTGCGGATCGAGGACGTCCCCGAGTACGCGTATGTACGGGGAGCCGACCGCGCGCGCCTCGACGCGCTGGTGGAGCGGGCCGCTGCCCTGCGGGAGTCCGTCCTCGACAAGACCCCGGGCAAGGGCGCGCTGATCGACCGCGACGCCGTGTGGGCGCTCAAGCGCGCGGCCCTGGACATCCTGGACACGGTCCCGCTCGGCCCCGGGCGGCGCGCCGCCTACTGGGACTTCCTGGCCGCGCAGGGCCGGGCCCTGGAGGATCACGCCACCTGGTACGCGCTCGCCGAGGTGCACGGCCCGGAGTGGCACGAATGGCCGGAGGCGCTGCGGGACCCGCGCTCCGCCGAGACGGCCGCGGCCCGCCGGGAGCTGCTCGACCGGATCGACTACCACTGCCGGCTGGCCTGGCTGACCGACGAGCAGCTGGCCGCCGCGTCACGGACCGCCGTGGACGCGGGGATGGCCGTCGGCATCGTCCATGACCTCGCCGTCGGGGTCCATCCGGGCGGCGCCGACGCCTGGGCCCAGCAGGACGCCTTCGCCGCGGGCATCTCGATCGGCGCGCCGCCGGACGCCTTCAACGCGCTCGGCCAGGACTGGGGCCTGCCGCCCTGGCGCCCCGACGTACTGGCCGCGTCCGGGTACGCCCCGTTCCGCGGGCTGCTCCAGGGCCTGCTGCGGCACGCCGGAGCGCTGCGGATCGACCATGTGATGGGACTGTTCCGGCTCTGGTGGGTGCCCCAGGGCCAGGACCCCACCCGGGGAACGTATGTCCGCTACGACGCCGAGGCGATGCTTGCGGTCCTCGCCCTGGAGGCGCACCGCGCGGGCGCCGTCGTCATAGGGGAGGACCTGGGCACGGTCGAGCCCGGCGTCCGCGAGGCGCTCCGGCGGCGCGGGGTGCTCGGCACGTCCGTGCTCTGGTTCGAGCGCGACTGGGGCGGTACGGGCCGCCCGCTGCCGCCCGAGAGCTGGCGCGAGGGCTGTGTGGCCACCGTCACCACCCATGATCTGCCGCCCACGGCGGCCCGGCTCACCGGTGAGTACGCGGAGCTGCGCCACCGGCTCGGTCTGCTCACCCGCCCGCTGGAGCAGGAGCGGGCGGAGGAGCAGGCGGAGCTCGCGGAGTGGCTGGGTTCCCTCGCGCGCCTGGGGCTGCTGCCCGGGGGCGGCGGGGACGAGGAGGAGGAGATCCGCGCCTTCTACCGCTTCCTGACGCTCACACCGGCACGGATGACCGGGGTCTGGCTGCCCGACGCGGTCGGTGACCGCAGACCGCAGAACCTGCCGGGCACCTGGAACCAGTACCCCAACTGGCGACTGCCGGTGGCCGACGCCGAGGGCCGCCCGGTGAGCCTGGAGGAACTGGCCGCCTCGCCCCGGCTGCACGGCCTGATGGAGGTTCTGCGCGCCCCCTGAATCGCGGTACGGCACCCCGGGCGCGCGGCCCGCGGACGGGTTCGCTACGTTTGCACCGTGGACAAGAAGAACGCTCTGCGCGCCGGCGCCCTGGCGACCGGTACGACGCTGATGATGCTGCTCATGTCGTCCCCGGCGCTCGCGCTGACCCGGGACGACGGCGACGACCCGGGTCCGGGCCTGAGTGTGGGCGAGACCCTCGGCCTGTTCGTGGTCGCGCCGCTGGTGATCTTCGGCATCATCGCCGGTCTGGTGATGGTGCTCGACAAGTCGCGCAAGCAGGCCTGACCCACCGGGACTTCCCACCGGGACTCTCTGGGCGTCGCCCGGCACCTCATGTGCCGGGCGGCGCTTCTGTGCGTCCTGCCGATGCTGTACGGGGCGAGCCGACCGGCTGACCGGCGGACCGGCCGGCCTCCATACGGAGACGGGCGGGCCGGGGAACGGTCCCGCAGGACCCGCCCCGGCCCGCCCGCTCTCGAAACGGCGCTACGCGACGGCAGCCGCCGCGTCCGCCTCCTGCGCCTTCAGCGCGCGCTCGACGCCCGACCTCGACTCCGAGATCAGCCGCTGGAGCGCCGCGTTCGGGCTCGCCGAGGCGAGCCAGGCGTCCGTCGCCTCCAGCGTGGCGCCGGAGACCTGGAGCGACGGGTACAGACCGACCGCGATCTGCTGGGCCATCTCGTGCGAGCGCGACTCCCAGACCGTCCCGACCGCCGCGAAGAACTTCTCCGTGTACGGGGCCAGCAGCTCACGCTGGTCGGTCTGGACGAAGCCGCTGATCACGGCCTCCTGGAGGGCGTTCGGCAGCTTGTCGCTCTCCACCACCGACGCCCATGCCTCCGCCTTCGCCTCGGCCAGCGGGCGCGCCGAGCGGGCCGCGGCGGCGTGACGTTCGCCCGCCGCCGTGCGGTCGCGCTCGTACTCCGCGGAGATCTCCTCCTCGTCGTGCAGCCCCACTGCCGCCAGCCGCTGTACGAACGCCCAGCGCAGCTCGGTGTCGACGGCCAGGCCCTCGACCGTCTCCGTACCGTCGAGCAGGCCCTGCAACAGGTCGAGCTGCTGCGGCGTGCGCGCCGTCGCGGCGAACGCGCGCGCCCACGCCAGCTGGTGGTCGCTGCCCGGCTCGGCCGCCCGCAGATGCGCCAGTGTGGCGTCCGTCCACCGGGTCAGCCCCGCCTCGCGCCACTCGGGCGCCGCGTACAGGTCGAGCGCCAGCTTCACCTGGCGGTGCAGCGACTGCACCACCCCGATGTCCGACTCCTTCGTGATGCCCGAGAGCACCAGCTCCAGATAGTCGCGCGTGGCCAGCTCGCCGTCGCGCGTCATGTCCCAGGCCGACGCCCAGCACAGCGCGCGCGGCAGCGACTCCTCGAAGTCGCCGAGGTGTTCCGTGACGACCCGCAGCGACTCCTCGTCGAGCCGGACCTTCGCGTACGACAGGTCGTCGTCGTTGAGCAGGATGACGGCCGGACGCGGGGTGTCCGCCGGGAACGGCACCTCCGTGCGCTCGCCCTCCACGTCCAGCTCGATCCGGTTCGTACGGACGAGCTTGCCGTTCCCGTCCAGGTCGTAGCAGCCGATCGCGATCCGGTGCGGACGCAGTACGGGCGCGCCCTTGGCACCCGCCGGCAGCGCCGGGGCCTCCTGCCGTACGGCGAGCGAGCTGACCCGGCCCGACGCGTCCAGCTCGATCTCCGGGCGCAGCACATTGATGCCGGCCGTCTCCAGCCACGCCGTCGACCAGGTCTTCAGATCACGCCCGGAGGTCTCCTCCAGCGCGCCCAGCAGATCGGACAGCCGGGTGTTCCCGAACGCGTGCGCCTTGAAGTACGCCTGCACGCCGCTGAAGAACTCGTCCTGGCCGACATACGCGACCAGTTGCTTCAGCACGGACGCGCCCTTGGCGTAGGTGATGCCGTCGAAGTTGACCAGCACATCGTCCAGATCGCGGATGTCCGCCATGATCGGGTGCGTGGAGGGCAGCTGGTCCTGCCGGTAGGCCCAGGTCTTCATGGAGTTGGCGAACGTGGTCCAGGAGTGCGGCCACTTCGAGCCCGGCGCGTACGCCTGGCAGGCGATCGAGGTGTATGTGGCGAACGACTCGTTCAGCCACAGATCGTTCCACCACTCCATGGTGACGAGATCGCCGAACCACATGTGCGCCAGCTCGTGCAGGATCGTCTCGGCCCGCATCTCGTACGCCGCGTCCGTCACCTTCGAACGGAAGACGTACTGGTCGCGGATGGTCACCGCGCCCGCGTTCTCCATCGCGCCCGCGTTGAACTCCGGCACGAACAGCTGGTCGTACTTGGCGAAGGGGTAGTCGTAGGCGAACTTCTCCTGGAACCAGTCGAAGCCCTGCCGCGTGACCTCGAAGATCGCGTCCGAGTCCAGATACTCCGCGAGCGAGGGCCGGCAGTAGACGCCCAGCGGCACGGACTGCCCGTCCCTCTCGTACGAGCTGTGCACCGAGTGGTACGGACCGACGATCAGCGCGGTGATGTACGACGAGATGCGCGGCGTCGGCTCGAAGACCCAGACATGGTCCTTGGGCTCGGGTGTCGGCGAGTTGGAGACGACGGTCCAGCCCTCGGGGGCCTTCACGGTGAACTGGAAGGTCGCCTTCAGGTCGGGCTGCTCGAACGAGGCGAACACGCGCCGCGCGTCGGGCACCTCGAACTGCGTGTACAGATAGGCCTGTTCGTCGACCGGGTCGACGAAGCGGTGCAGCCCCTCGCCGGTGTTGGTGTAGGCGCAGTCCGCGACGACCCTCAGCTCGTTGGGGCCCTCGTGCAGATGCGTCAGCGCGATCCGCGAGTCCCGGAAGACGGCGGCGACGTCCAGAGAGGTGCCGTTCAGCACGACCTCATGGACGGCGGGCGCCACCAGATCGATGAAGGTCTCCGCCCCGGCCTCCGCGCTCCGGAAAAGCACCGTGGTCACGGACCGGTAGGTGCCGCCCTCCTGTGCGCCGCTGAGATCGAGCTCGATCCCGTACGAGTCCACGGTGAGGAGGCGTGCGCGCCGCTGCGCCTCTTCGCGGGTCAGATTTGTGCCAGGCACCCGGGTCATCTCCTCGGTATGTGACTTTTTCCGACATCCTTCCATGCCGCCCCCGGGCGTGCGGTAGCCGGTTTTACCGGCTGACCGACGTCGAACCGGTGCGGGGCGGGATCCCCGTACGGCTCGTACGTGAGGGACCCCGCCCCGCCTGCCCGACGCGCTGAGCGGACCGCTCGGCCCGCCGGCCGTCAGCCCTTGAGCTCGGCCGCGACCAGCTCGGCGATCTGGACCGCGTTGAGCGCCGCGCCCTTGCGCAGATTGTCGTTGGAGAGGAACAGCGCCAGCCCGTTCTCCACGGTCTCGTCGTTCCGGATCCGGCCCACGTACGACGCGTCCTTGCCGGCCGCCTGGAGCGGCGTCGGGATCTCGGACAGCTCGACGCCGGGCGCGTCCTTCAGCAGCTCATAGGCGCGCTCCACGCTGACCGGGCGGGCGAAGCGGGCGTTGACCTGGAGGGAGTGGCCGGTGAAGACCGGCACCCTGACACAGGTCCCGGAGACCTTCAGCTCCGGGATCTCCAGGATCTTGCGGGACTCGTTGCGGAGCTTCTGCTCCTCGTCGGTCTCGGAGGAGCCGTCGTCCACGAGGTTGCCCGCGAGCGGGACCACGTTGAAGGCGATGGGGCGCTGGTAGACGGCGGGCTCCGGGAAGTCGACGGCCGCGCCGTCATGGGTGAGCCTGTCGGCCTCGGCGACGACCTTCTGCGCCTGGCCGTGCAGCTCGGCCACGCCGGAGAGTCCGGAGCCGGAGACGGCCTGGTAGGTCGTGGCGACCAGCGCGGTCAGCCCGGCCTCGGCGTGCAGCGGCCGCAGCACGGGCATGGCGGCCATGGTGGTGCAGTTCGGGTTGGCGATGATGCCCTTGGGACGGTTCTTGATCGCGTGCGGGTTGACCTCGGCGACGACCAGCGGGACCTCGGGGTCACGGCGCCAGGCGGAGGAGTTGTCGATCACGACGGCGCCCTGGCCGGCGACCTTCTCCGCGAGCGCCTTCGAGGTGGCGCCCCCGGCGGAGAAGAGCACGATATCCAGCCCCGAGTAGTCGGCGGTGGACGCGTCCTCGACCGTGATCGACGTGCCCTGCCACTCGATGACGGACCCCGCCGACCGCGCGGAGGCGAAGAGCCGCAGCTCGGCGACCGGGAAGTTCCGCTCGGCCAGGACCCTGCGCATGACTGTGCCGACCTGACCGGTGGCTCCGACGATTCCGACCTTCACTGGGGCTCCTTCATTCGCGACTGTCCCGGGCACATGTCCCGCTTCATCATGCGTCTGTCCCGGGGCGGCTTGTCCAATCCATTGTCCAGGGAGCGGACAAAAGGGCCGGACAGGCAGGGCGGGCAGGAAGGCGCGCAGGGGAGACGGGCAGGGGAGACGGGCAGGGGAGGCGGGCAGGGGAGGCGGGCAGAAAGGGCGGGCGCCCGTATGGACGCCCGCCCCCTGGTACCGCTCAGTTTCGCCCGTTACATCCCGTTACGGGGTAACGCTCTCGATGATCACACTGCCGGTGCCCGCGGCCGTACCGCGCGCGTTGAGCAGCTGGACCTCGCCGAAGAACTGCCGGCCCGCCGGAGCCGCGCTGTTCACCAGCACCTCGGCCGCGACCTGCGCCGAAGCGCCGCTCGCGAGCTTGACGGGACCGTCCGCCTTGACCGAGCCGAGCGAGGCCGAGTAGTACACGTCACGGTAGTCGTACGCCGTGGACCCGGCCGGGACCGCGTAGGCGTCGACGATGATCGTGTACGTACCGGCCGCCGGGTTGACCAGGCTGACGGACTCCACCGAGCCGGCCGTCGTGGACTGGCCGAGGGTCCGGCCGTCCTTCACGACATAGAGGTCGAGGTCGGCGCCCGTGTCGGCCGAGCCGCCGATCGCGACGTCGAGCCGCTCGACGCCCGCACCGATGGTGACGGTCGTCTCCTGCTGCTCGCCGTCCGCGATCGTCGGACGGGAGACCTTCGCCGAGCCCAGCGAGCCGCCGCCGAGCGTGCCGTCGATGGCGGCGAAGCCGTTGCTGACCTTCCAGGACACCTGCGCCGGGGTGCCGATCTTCGCCTCGGGGATCGTGGTGACCGCCGGGTCGAAGTCCGCGCCCATCAGCGACACGTCCAGCTTGTACGGGTTGTCCAGCAGCGGCGACGTACGGCGCGACTCGACCTCGATCTCCCAGACACCGGGCTGCGGGTCCGGGTACGAGCGCACGTCAGGACGGCAGGTGTTGGCCGGGTTCGGGTAGTTCGGGTAGCAGAAGATCGTCGAGCTGTCCTCCATCTGCACGCCGTACGGGCTGATGGCGATGAACCGGGTCTGGCTGTCCTTGGCGAGTCCGCCGAGCGCCACCTCCAGGGTCTTCGCACCCGCCGGCACCGTCACGAAGTACGACTTCGAGGCGTTGCGCTGCACCGAGCCCGCCGCCGCGAACGCGTACGCCGGCTTGGCCAGCTCCTTCGAGACGACCACGGTGGTGAGGACCTGCTTGTCCACGCCCTCCGTACGGCGGTCGTCGATCTCCAGAATCGCGCTGTGCACCCCGGCGGTACCGGGCCTGGCCTGCACGGTCACGGTCACCGGCTGGTTCAGCGGCAGCTTGATCCGGTCGCTGCCGAGCAGCCGGAAGGTCTTGTCCTTTTTGTTGTCGTACTTCCACTTCAGCCGGTGCTCCAGCGCGCCCTTGGCGCCGGTGGTCCGGGTGAGGGTGATGTCGTACGTCCGGCTCTTGCCGGCCGTCAGGCCCCCCTCGCGGTCGTACAGACCGGTGCCGAAGCCCGGGGTCTTCAGATACTGGTCAAGCGCCGTGTCGACCGGGGCCTTGACCGCGTACTCGTGGGCGGTGGCGCCCTTCTCGATCGACTTCCACGCGCGCACGACGTCGATCAGACCGGCGCCCTGCTCATGAGCCTGGAGGCCGGCGATCTCGGTGGCGCTGCTGGTGAGCGCCGTCCGCAGCGCGGCGGGGGTGAGATCGATCTTCTTCTGCTTGGCGGCGGAGAGCAGCAGCGCGCTCGCGCCCGCGGCCTGCGGAGAGGCCATCGAGGTGCCCTGGAGCATGGAGTAGCCGGGCGGCAGCTGGTAGCCCGCCTCGGCGACCGGACCGCCGGCGGTCCAGGTCTGGGTGGTGTTGATGGCCGCGCCCGGAGCGGTGAGGGTCGGCGTGAAACCGCCGTCCTCGCGGGGGCCGCGGGCCGAGAACGGCAGCAGGCCGTACTTCGTCGTCACACCGGAGCCGTAGTTGGCGGCCCAGGTCTCCTTGGAGATCGACGCGGCGACGGAGATGACCTTGTCGGCCAGGGCCGGGTCACTGATGGTGTTGGTGCCAGGACCGTCGTTGCCGGCCGAGATCACGAGCTGCACGCCGTACGTGTCGATGAGCCGCGTGTACAGCTGGGCGCGGGCGTTGTTGCCGTCGTTGAGCGGCGGCAGACCGCCGATCGACATATTGACGATGTCCACACCGCGGTTGGCGACGAGGTCGATCATGCCCTCGGTCAGCGCGACGCTGGTGCAGCCGCCGCTCCAGGAGCAGGCGCGCGAGGACACCAGCTTGGCGCCGGGGGCGGCGCCGTTCATCTTGCCGCCGAAGAGGCCGTTGGCGGCGGTGATCCCGGCGACGTGCGTGCCGTGCGCGCCCTCGATGACACCGATGTTGACGAAGTCGGACGTGGCGCCGGCCGCGTTGTAGACGACGTCCTTGCGGATCTCGACCACGAACGGGATGCGCTCGACCACCGGGGTGGCCGGGTTGTCCGTGCCGAAGTAGCCGACCTGGAAGCCGTCCTTGTACGGCTTCATGGCGGCGTCGTTGGTGAAGTCGCCGTCGTTGTTCAGGTCGACGCGTACGGTCCCGTTGGCCGGGTCGTAGAGCACGCCCCAGGTGTCGGTGGTGTCACCGTCACGGTTGAGGTCGCCCGCCATGTCGCCGCCCAGGGTGGCGTCCTCGCGGAACACGCGGTACTTGTACGAGCCGGCCGGGGCCTTCCACGTACGGCCGTCGGCCGTGAAGGACGGACCCGACACCGTGGTGTCCATCCGGCGCCAGGTGCCGTCGTTGTCGGACACCGGGTCCGTGGCGGTCACCCAGTCGACGATCTTGCGCTCGCCGGTGGTGGTCTTCTGGAGCGCGGGGTGGCCCAGGTCGACACCCGAGTCCAGGATGCCGATGGTGATACCGCGGCCGTCCGCCTTCGGGTTCTTGTTGACGAAGTCCACCGCGCCGGTCTCGAAGGACGGGTTGTACGGGTTCTTCGCCGGGGTCTTGCTGCTCGGCGCCGGGTACTTCGTGGCGGCCGAACCGCTCGCGCCCTTCGCGGCCTTCGCCGTGTCCGCCGCGGGCGTCGGGTCGTCCAGCATGATCTCCTGGTTGAGATCGATGCCGTGGACGGAGGAGAGCTTCTGGGCCGCCCTGATCGCGGCGTCCGCCTTGGCGGTGGGGAGCGTGGCCCGCACGTAGCCGAGCTTGTCGTACGTCTTGCCGACCACGGCGCCCTCGACGGCGTCCAGTTGACCGGCGACCTGCCCGGTCGCCCCCGGTGCGGTGGCGACCATCATCGTGATGTTCTTCTCGCCCTTGGCCTTCGCCTTGGCGAGCAGATCGGCGTCGGCCGCCCCGAGCTTGTCGGAAGTGCCGGAAGCGGGGGACGACTTGACGGGTGCGGCCGGGTCATCGGCCCCCGTCGCGGAGAAGGCGGGCACCGCGCCGGTGGCTATCAGCGCGGCCACCAGACCGGCGGCCGCCGCGACCCTGGCCACGCGTCTCGGCCCGGATATGGAGCTCTCGGATTCGGAGGTCATCAGCATCCCTGTGTCGTGAAGGAGACAGTCCGGAATTCGGTACCGGATGACCGCTCAGCTTTTCGTAAGTGACAGGGGTTTGTGGAGGGTTGTCAGGGGCGAGTTTTGGTCATGGCGTACACCCGCCAGTGCGGCGTGTGCGCCACCGGGGACCAATGGGGCGAAATCCGCTCCGGTGCTGGTGCTGGAGCCGACGTGCGGGGCCGGATGCCGGTGGGCGCGGGCCGGTCCGGGCCGTAACCCCGGCACCGGCCCGCGCCTTCGCCGCGTTCATCTCGGCAGGATGACCACCTGGGCGGCCGGATCCCGGTCGTTCGCCGCCCTCAGGGCCGTACGGACCACCGTCGCCTGCTGATCCAGCGCCTCCCGCAGCTTCCTGGGCGTGAGATGGACGACCGTGATCCCGAGCCGCTCCAGATGCTCGCGCTTACGGACGGCCGCCGACCACTGCTCGTCCTCGTCCTCGTCGTCCGTACGGTCGGCGGCCCGGCCGCCCGGCCTCGGTGCCCGGGTGTCCAGTTCGACGGCGACCGCCTGGTCCGGCCAGTAGGCGTCCACTCCGCCCAGACGCGGTCCGCCGGGCAGCCGCAGATCCACGTTCCACAGCGGCTCCTGGATCCCGTACACCCGCACCAGTTCATACAGCCGGCCCTCGGCCAGCGTCCGCCCCTCGGCGAGCAGGGTGTCCACCGCGTCCACCACATGCTGCCGCGCCAGCAGCCCCGACCGGCTCAGCTCCCGTACCACCAGGGCCGGTTCGCAGTGACCGGCGCGGACCGCCTCGGTCAGCAGCGCGACGACGGTGTCCGCGTCGGACGACTCCGCGACCGCGTCGGCCAGCGCACGGCCCACCGGAGCCACCGGCATCCCGTCGATCCGCTCGGGCCGCGGCAGGGAGTGGGCGCGGATCAGCCGGGCGTACCCCGTGGACCTCAGCCGCCTGGTGCGCGGTACGAGCACATCGACGTGGTCCAGCGAGAGCAGCGGGGGAGCGGACGAGAACCCGTACAGCGCCAGCGCCGCCAGCCCCGTGATCATCACCGCGCCGTACGGAGACAGCGAAGTCGCGGACGAGGACGCTGAGGTGGCGGCGGCGGCGGCGGTGGCGGACGGCGCGAGCCGGCCGGGCTGGGCGGGCACCCCCCGGGAGCTCTCCGCGCTCGGCCGCCCCGCGTACAGCAGGACCGCCTGGAGCCGCTCCTCGGCGGTCGGCGGGCCCGCGTGCAACAGGAAGACTCCCGGCAGCGGTTGCTGCCAGGGGCCGCCGGGCCGGCACTGAGCGGTGGCCCGGCCACCCGGGACACCGCGCTCACGCAGCTGCGCGAGCGAGAGCACACGACTCCGCACATCGTCGGAGAGGTGGCCGAGGTGGCTGAGGAGGCGGGGGGAGGCCGGGGTGTTGTTGTTCATGTCCCGGTGTCTCCCCCTACTCAGGCGTCCCTCTAACCCCCGTTACCCGTTTGTCGGCAAAACCGGACAAGATCGTCCTAAAGTAAGGGCGTTCGACTGCCGATCAGGGGCCCGCCCGGACGTTCCCGTGCCGTCAGCCGGCCGCCGCCGTGTCGCACTCCTGCCCGCGCAGCGCCCGCGCCAGATCGTCCGTCGCCTCCAGCACCAGCCTGCGCAGCGCGGGGGCCGCGTCACGGTGTGAATCCAGCCACGCCGTCGCCGTGTCCAGGGTCCGGCGGTCTCCCTGGAGCCCCGGGAACAGCCCGCGCACCACATCCATGGCGATCTGGATCGAGCGCTCGGCCCAGACCCGCTCGATCACCTCGAAGTACGTCGCGGCGTACGGCGCGAGCAGCTCCCGCTGGTTCGGCCGGCCGAAACCGGCGATCGTCGCCTCGGCCAGCGCGTTCGACAGCGCGTCCGACTCGACGACCTGTGCCCACGCCTGCGCCTTGACGGCGGCCGAGGGCCGGGCCGCCAGACAGCGCACCTGATGGCGCTTGCCCGACGCCGTGTCGTCGCGGGCCAGTTCGGCGTCGATGACGGCCTCGTCCGCCCGCCCGTGCGCGGCCAGCGGCCCCAGGAAGGCCCAGCGCAGCTCCTGGTCGACATCGAGACCGTCGATCTTCGCCGTACCGTCCAGCAGCCCGCGCAGCAGCTGGAAGTCCGCGTCCGACGACGCGACGGCGGCGAAGAAGCGGGCCCAGGTCAGCTGGTGTTCGCTGCCCGGCTCGGCCAGTCGCAGCTCGCGCAGCGCGCCCTCGGCCAGCAGCCGCCCGCCCTCCTCGCGCCAGGCGGGCGCCGCGTAGTGCGTGAGCGCCGACTCGGCCCAGGCGTGCAGCATCTGGAGCACACCGATGCCCGTCTCACGGCCCGCGTGGGTGAGCACCAGACCGATGAAGTCCCGGGCCGGCATGAGCGCGTCGCGCGTGAGGTTCCAGAGCGCGGACCAGCACAGGGCGCGGGCGAGCGGGTCGGTGAGGTCCGCGAGATGCGCGCGCAGGGTGTCCAGCGAGCCCGCGTCGAAGCGGATCTTGCAGTAGGTCAGATCGTCGTCATTGACGAGGATCAGCTCCGGCCGCTCCGCGCCCGCCAGTTCGGTGACGACCGTACGCGGCCCGGCCACATCCGTTTCGGTACGGGCGAACCGTACGAGCTCGCCCTCCGGCGTACGCCGGTACAGCCCGATGGCCACCCGGTGCGGCCGAAGCTCCGGATGCGACTCCGCGGCGTCCTGCACCACGGCCAGCTCGGTGATCCGCCCCTCGGAGTCGAAGATCACCTGCGGGGTGAGGGAGTTGAGCCCGGCGGTTTCCAGCCATGCGCGGGACCAGCCCGCCATGTCCCGCCCGGACGTCTCCTCCAGTACGGAGAGCAGATCCTCCAGCCGGGTGTTCCCGTACGCGTTCCGCTTGAAGTAGCGCCGGGCGCCCTCCAGGAACGCGTCCTGCCCCACGTACGCCACCAGTTGCTTCAGCACCGACGCGCCCTTGGCGTACGTGATGCCGTCGAAGTTCAGCTTGGCGTCCTCCAGATCACGGATGTCGGCCGTGATCGGATGGGTGGACGGCAGCTGGTCCGCGCGGTACGCCCACGACTTGCGGTTGTTGGCGAAGGTTGTCCAGCCGTTGGTGAAGCGGGTCGCCCCCACCTGTGTGAACGAGCCCATGAAGTCCGCGAACGACTCCTTCAGCCACAGGTCGTCCCACCACCGCATGGTCACCAGATCGCCGAACCACATGTGCGCCATCTCGTGCAGGATGGTGTTCGACCGGCGCTCGTACGACGCCTGGGTCACATGCCCGCGGAAGATGTACTCCTCGCGGAACGTCACGAGACCGGGGTTCTCCATCGCGCCGAGGTTGTACTCCGGCACGAACGCCTGGTCGTACTTCCCGAACGGATACGGGTAGTCGAAGTGGTCGTGGAAGAAGTCCAGGCCCTGCTTGGTGATCAGGAAGACATCGTCCGCGTCGAAGTGCCGGGCGAGCCCCTTGCGGCACATCGCGCCGAGCGGGATCTCCAGGACCGTGCCGTCGTCGAACGTACGGCGATAGGAATCGGTCACATAGTGGTACGGGCCGGCCAGAACCGCCGTGATGTATGTCGAGATCGGCTTCGTCTCCGCGAAGTGCCAGACCCCGTCGGTGAGCGTGCCCGCGCCATTGCTCCACGCCGTCCAGCCCTCGGGCGCGGTCACCCGGAAGCGGTACGGGGCCTTGAGGTCCGGCTGCTCGAAGTTGGCGAAGACCCGCCGCGCGTCGGCCGGCTCGTACTGCGTGTAGAGATAGACCTCGCCGTCCTCCGGGTCGACGAAGCGGTGCATGCCCTCGCCGGTCCGGCTGTACGCGCACTGCGCGTCCACCACCAGTACGTTCTCCGCCAGCAGTCCGTCCAGCGCGATCCGCGAGCCGTCGAAGACGGCGGCCGGGTCCAGCTCCGTCCCGTTGAGCGTCACGGCATTCACGCTCGGGGCGATCAGATCGGCGAACGTGGCGGCCCCGAGTTCGGCGCAGCGGAACCGGATCGTCGTCACGGAGCGGAAGGTCCGCGGCGGAGTGTCCGCTCCCGGTTCCGCCGGCCCCGGCACCTCGCCGACCGCCGAGCGCAGGTCGAGGTCCACCTCGTACCCGTCGACGGTCAGCAGGCCGGCCCGCTCGCGGGCCTCTTCGCGGGACAGGTTCTCACCGGGCACGGTCACTCCTTTGTGGCTCGCCTTCGTGGCTCGTCCGAAACAGCCACGATCCTCGCATGTGCCACGGACGCGCGGCATCCGGGAATGCCCCCGACCGGGCCGGACGTTGTTGACGTGAGGTGCGTTCGCAGCCGTTCATGAGGAGAGACATGTCCGAGAAGACTCCCGTTGACTTCTGGTTCGACCCGCTGTGCCCCTGGGCCTGGATGACCTCCCGCTGGGTCCTCGAAGTGCAGAAGGTCCGCGATATCGAGGTCCGCTGGCATGTGATGAGCCTGGCCGTCCTCAATGAGGACAAGGACATCCCCCAGGAGTACCGCGAGGGCCTTGCCAAGGCCTGGGCCCCGGTGCGTGTGGTCATCGCCGCCCAGCAGCAGCACGGTGACAAGGTGGTGGGACCGCTGTACACCGCGCTGGGCACCCGATTCCACAATCAGGGCGAGGGCGCGACCCGCGAGGCGATCGTCGCCGCGCTGGACGACGCCGGTCTGCCCGCTGACTTGATCAAATACGCGGATTCCGACACCTATGACGCCGAAGTGCGTGCCTCCCACAAGGAGGGCATCGACAAGGTCGGCCAGGAGGTCGGTACGCCCGTCATCGCCGTCCCCGGCGCGGACGGCGAGCAGATCGCCTTCTTCGGCCCGGTCGTCACCCCGGCACCCAAGGGCGAGGAGGCCGCGAAGCTCTGGGACGGCACGCTGATGGTCGCGTCGATCCCGGGCTTCTACGAGATCAAGAGGACGCGTACGCAGGGCCCGATCTTCGACTGACCCGTTGGCTGTCCGATTCCACAGAAGGACCCCCGCGAGTCACGTCCTCGCGGGGGTCCTTCCTCATTCCGCCCGCACGTGAAAGGTGAGAAGACGATCACGAGCAGGACGCGTACGGCCCGGGGCGGCGCGGCCCGCCGGGCCCAGACGAGTAAGTCCGAAGTGGCGTCGTCCGCCCGGAGGGCGGGCCCGGGGGCGTCTGGTGCGTGCGATCGCAAGGCGCCGGTGTGTCCTCGTAGCGGAGCTACTAGGGCATGTCGGCAACGCGGCGAGCGTGCGTGCCAGACGTTCCCGGGCAGACGGGACTTCGGACTTACTCGTCTAGGGCGCGAGCAGCAGGTTGTGGGCGCGCTCCTTGGCGGACGCGTAACGCTTCGCCACGTCCTGCCAGTTGACGACCCGCCACATGGCCTCGATGAAGTCCACCTTCTGGTTCTTGTACTGGAGGTAGAAGGCGTGCTCCCAGGCGTCGAAGACCAGGATCGGCACCGAGCCCTGGCCGACATTGCCCTGGTGGTCGTAGACCTGCTCGACGATCAGCCGGCCGCTGACCGGCTCGTACGCCAGCACGCCCCAGCCCGAGCCCTGGGTGGTCGCGGCGGCCTTGGTCAGCTGGGACTTGAAGCCGGCGAAGGAGCCGAAGGACTCGGCGATCGCGTCCGCCAGATCGCCGACACCGTCCGCGGCGAGCGGCTCTCCGCCGCCGTCACCGGTCATGTTGTGCCAGTAGATCGAGTGGAGGATATGGCCGGAGAGATGGAACGCGAGGTTCTTCTCCAGCCCGTTGATCGCGCCCCAGGACTCCTTGTCGCGCGCCTCCGCGAGCTGGTCGAGCGTGTCGTTGGCGCCCTTGACGTAGGCCGCGTGGTGCTTGTCGTGGTGCAGCTCGATGATCTGCGGATCGATGACCGGTTCGAGTGCCGCGTAGTCGTAGGGAAGTTCAGGAAGCGTGTATACCGCCATGGTCAGACCCTCCGGCTCTTATTGCACATCTTGTGCAAGTGCACGCTAACAGCAACAGGGTCACCTGTCGGTCAGGCGATGGCGAGCGGCACTTTGTGCCATCTCCGACAACGCGCTGACCTCCCCTTTGTGGGCGACTGACGGTGATGCGGCGCGAGGCCGTCGGCTACCGTCGGGCTGTTCGATGCCTCGCCCGAAGCCCGTAACCCGAGTAACCCGAGCAACCCGACGTCGGAACCCCGACCTACCACGACCGCGGAGACCCCATGAGCACTGCTGCCGTAGCCCCCCGTCCCGGAGCGGTCCTCGCCGATCTGCTCCCCGCCACCCGCACCCGGGACATCGCCCTGGTCGTCGGGGGAGCTGTGCTCACCGGAGTGGCGGCACAGATAGCCGTCCCCGTCCCCGGCTCGCCCGTCCCGGTCACCGGCCAGACCTTCGCCGCGCTGCTCGTCGGCACCGCCCTGGGCGCCCGCCGCGGTTTCCTCTCCCTCGCGCTCTACGCCGTGGTCGGCATGGCCGGGATGCCGTGGTTCGCGGAGGGCCGCTCGGGTCTGAGCTTCGCCTCGTTCGGCTATGTCCTCGGCATGCTGCTCGCCGCCACGGTGGTGGGCGCGCTGGCCCGCCGTGGCGGCGACCGCTCCGTACCGCGTACGGCGGGCACGATGGTGCTCGGCTCGGTGATCATCTACGCGGTGGGCGTGCCCTACCTCGCGCTGTACACCGGGATGTCACTGAGTGCCGCCGTCAGCGCCGGTCTCGTGCCCTTCCTGCTCGGGGACGCGCTCAAGGCCGCCCTGGCGATGGGCGCCCTGCCCGCCGCGTGGAAGCTCATCGGCCGCCGCGGCTGAAGGTCTCAGCTGTCGGCAGCCGCCGCCTTCTCCCGCCGCCCGCGCGCCTCCTTCACCAGCGAGATCGCCACCACGAGCGCCGCCACCAGCAGCGACAGCAGCACCTGCTCGCGCGCGGTGTCGTCGGTCAGCATGTAGACCAGCACGAACGAGATCATCGCGATCGTCGCCCAGGTCAGATACGGGAAGAGCCACATCCGTACGACCAGCTTCTCCGGCGCCTCGCGCAGGATGATCCCGCGCATCCTCAGCTGCGTGAAGCAGATCACCAGCCAGACGAACAGCGCCACCGCGCCCGACGAGTTGAGCAGGAACGCGAAGACCGTGTCGGGCCACTGGTAGTTGAAGAAGACGGCGACGAACCCGAAGAGGACGGACGACAGGATCGCGGCCGTGGGGACACCGCGCGCGTTCGTCCGGGCGAACGCCTTGGGCGCGTCCCCGCGCAGGCCGAGTGAGAAGGCCATCCGGGACGCCGTGTAGAGACCGGAGTTCAGACAGGACAGCACGGCCGTCAGCACGATGAAGTCCATCACCTGCCCGGCGTGCGGGATCCCGATCGAGTTCAGCGCCGCGACGTACGAGCCTTCCTTGAGGATCGACGGATCGTTCCAGGGCAGCAGCGTCAGCACGACGAAGATGGAGCCCAGATAGAAGACGGCGATCCGCCAGATCACGCTGTTGGTCGCCTTGGCGACGGCCCGCTGCGGGTTCGAGGACTCCCCGGCGGCGAGCGTGACGATCTCGCTGCCCATGAAGGAGAAGACGACCATCAGCACGCCGGTCAGGATCGCGCCGGGCCCCTTGGGCAGGAACCCGCCGGTGTCCGTGAGATGCGCGAGACCGGCGCCCGGATTGTCGGACCCGGGCAGCAGCCCGAAGACGGCGAGCAGACCGATGACGACGAACCCCGCGATCGCCACGACCTTGATGCCGGCGAACCAGAACTCGAACTCGCCGTACGAGGCCACCGACGCGAGGTTCGTGGCGGTCAGTACGACCATCACGATCAGCGCCCAGGCCCACTGCGGCACGGCCGGTATCCAGCCCTCCAGGATCTGGGCGCCCGCGGTCGCCTCGACCGCCAGCACCACCACCCAGAAGAACCAGTAGAGCCAGCCGATGGAGAACCCGGCCCAGCGGCCGAGCGCCTGGTCCGCGTAGGCGGAGAAGGAGCCGGAGCTGGGCCGCGCCGCAGCCATCTCGCCGAGCATGCGCATGACGAGTACGACCATCAGGCCGACCAGCGCGTACGACAGCAGGATGCCGGGACCGGCGGCGGCGATACCGGAAGCGGAGCCGACGAACAGCCCGGCGCCGATCACTCCGCCGATCGCGATCATGGACAGATGACGGTTCTTGAGTCCGGCTTGCAGGCCGTCGGAGGACTGCGGAATCCCAGGCTCGCTGGGTGTTCCGCCTTCCTTCGTGGGGGACGGCAGGGAGGTCATGCGGCAATCCTTACGTCTACGGTCCACTCACTTGATGAGTTCCGGCATTCAAACGTTCGGCCCCCAGAAACGGAAGCAATGATTCCGTTTCGTTACCCGGGGCCGTACGTGGGGTTACCGGAGGGTTGACCCCGCTGACCGCTACCCAGCGGAGCGCGAGCCACACCCCGCGTGCCACACTTCGGTCCATGCGCGTGTATCTCGGTTCCGACCATGCCGGCTACGAACTCAAGAACCACCTCGTCGAGTGGCTCACCGCCCACGGCCACGACCCCGTCGACTGCGGACCCCACATCTATGACGCCGAGGACGACTATCCGCCGTTCTGCCTGCGCGCCGCGGAGCGCACGGCGGCGGACCCGGACAGCCTCGGTGTCGTGATCGGCGGCTCCGGCAACGGCGAGCAGATCGCCGCGAACAAGGTCAAGGGCGTCCGCGCCGTCCTCGCCTGGAGCGAGCAGACCGCGGCTCTCGGACGCGAGCACAACGACGCCAACGTCATCTCCGTCGGCGGCCGGATGCACACGCAGGACGAGGCGACGAAGTTCGTCGAGATCTTCCTGGCCACGCCGTACTCGGGCCTGGAGCGTCACGCGCGCCGTATCAAGATGCTCACCGACTACGAGTCGACCCACGAGCTGCCGCCCGTCCCCGCCCACCACCCCCAGCAGGACTGAGGGCCCCGATTCACCAGGTGCCGCCGGGCCCGCCCCCGGCGGCACAGCCATGCCGCGGCCCGTCCGCGCACCGAGGACCTGTCACAGAGGAGACCCCGTGCCCGAGGGGCATACGATCCACCGGCTCGCCGAGGACCATCTCGACCGTTTCGGCGGCCGGCCGGCCCGGGTCAGCAGCCCGCAGGGCAAGTTCTCCGACAGCGCGGAGCTCCTCGACGGCCGGGTCCTCGACGCCGTCGACGCTCACGGCAAACATCTCTTCCTCGGCTTCGGCGACCAGGACTGGGTCCATATCCACCTCGGCCTGTTCGGCAAGGTCGGCTTCGGCGACGCGCCCGCCCCGCCGCCCACGGACACGGTCAGACTGCGGCTCGCCTCCGACACGGCGTACATGGATCTGCGCGGCCCCACCACCTGCGCCCTGATCACCGCCCCCGAGAAGCAGGCGATACACGACCGCCTCGGCCCGGACCCGCTGCGCCGCACGGACGACGGCGAGAAGGCGTGGGCCCGGATCTCCCGGTCCCGTACGACCGTCGCCGCCCTGCTGATGGACCAGAAGGTGATCGCGGGCGTCGGCAATGTCTACCGCGCCGAGGTCCTCTTCCGGCACGGCATCGACCCGTACCGCGCGGGCAAGGACCTCACCCGCCGCGAGTGGGACGCGATCTGGGCGGATCTGGTGGCGCTGATGCGGGAGGGGGTACGGAACAACCGGATCGACACCGTCCGTCCCGAGCACACCCCCGAGGCGATGGGCCGCCCGCCGCGCGTCGACGATCACGGCGGCGAGGTGTACGTCTACCGCAGGGCGCGGATGCCCTGTCTGCTCTGC
This sequence comes from Streptomyces scopuliridis, assembly GCF_042790125.1. Classification (GTDB taxonomy): domain Bacteria; phylum Actinomycetota; class Actinomycetes; order Streptomycetales; family Streptomycetaceae; genus Streptomyces; species Streptomyces scopuliridis_A. The sequence goes on along the minus strand of NZ_JBHTZS010000035.1, from coordinate 11,154 downwards.
GGCGGCGAGATCCGCACCGCGACCCTCGCCGCCCGCAATCTGTTCTGGTGTCCGGGCTGCCAGCAGCGCTGAGCCCCGGCTCAGAACCCGTGGGGGAGCCAGGGCGCGATCTCCGACGAGAACGCGGTGGACGCCTCGGCCAGCGCTCCGGAACGTATCTCCCGTACCCGCCCGGCGCGCGCCAGCGCCGCCAGGGAGACACCGCCCAGATACGCCGCGCCCAACTCGTTGACGGACAGGGCGAGATCGGCCTGGTCGGCGGTGCGCTCGCAGGACGCGCCCTTCGCGTCGCCCGACAGCCGCCAACGCCCCTCGTTCCAGGGGCAGAACGCGTCCGTCACCTCGAACACCACATCCACCGGCGCCCGGTACGTACGGGCCTCCAGCGCGGCGCCGACCTCCACCGGCCGCAGATACAGCGAGTCCCGCAACTGCCGCCGGCACCGCCGGACATCGGAGACCAGATACTGGAACGGGTCGTCCGCCGGCCGGTTGCCCGCCCGGACCGTCGACGTCAGATCGATCGAGAAGAGGAAGTCCCAGAGCGACGCGTACGCCACCGGATCCAGGGCGTACAGATCCCGCAGCTCGATCGTGCCCTTGGGGCCCGACTCGTCCCACTCCGGCTTGTTGTGGAAGAGCGTGAACCCCACCACCTCGCCGTCCCGCTCCGCCAGCACGCACTGGAGCGCCGACTTGCCGTCCCTCGCCTTCCCGGCGTCGACGACCGGATGCCGCTCCCAGCCCGGCCGGCGCGCGAGCATCCCCGGCCGTGCCGCGACCTCCGCGGCGTACACCGCCTCGCACGCGTCACGTACGGCCGGGTCGTCCGGTTTCACCCGGCGAAGGCGTATCTCGTCCGCTCCGCCGGGAACCGAGATCCGTACCCGGGAGGTGTCGATCTCCGCCGAGAGCTGCTCGGTCGCGACGCCGTATCCGTACCGTCCGTAGATCACCGGCTCGGAGGCCGTCAACACGGCGAGCGGTTCGCCCCACGACCTGACGTCATCGAGCTGGCGCCGCATCATCGACGTCAGCACCCCGCGCCGGCGGTGCGTCGCCGCCACGCTCACCATCGTCACGCCGGCCGTGGGGACCTGAGCGCCGCCGGGCACCGAGAGCCGGAAGCTGAAGGCCCCCGCCGTGCCCACGGGCTCGTCGCCGTCCCAGACCCCGAGTGAGCGGTCGAACTCGGTGAGATCCCGCATCAGCCGGGTCTCCCCGATAGTCTCCGGGACACCGCCGAAGGCGAGCTCCAACGCCCCGTACCAGGTGTCCCATTCGGCCGGTTCCAGTACCCGTAGCTCGATAGTCATATGCCATGAGTACCAGGGGTACGACAACGAGGCGACCCGATTTCGAACGCAATGTCACAGGGGTCCCCCTGCACGCCGGGCGGACGGATCGATAGGGTCCACAACAATGGCCGGTGTCGCGGGAGCGGAGTCGTACTCGGCCCGGATGCGCAGGAAGCTGCACCGGGTCCGCAACGGCGTGCGCAAATCCGGGGTCGACTATTTCCGCGGCGACGGCTCCGACTGGATCGCGCTCGTCGGTCTGCTGCTCACCATCCCGGCCATCACGCTCACCACCATCGCCGTCCCCGTCTGGTGCGCGCCCTCCGCGCTCGTCCTCCCGATCGTGGCCGGCGGGCTGCTGCTGCGGCCCGCGAGCCTGCTCAGTCTGTACGCGGCGGCCGCCGCCGCGCTGATCGTCGAGTCGATGGTGCTCGGCCCGTATCCGGACGGCCCGGCGCGGGTCACCCCGGGCACGGTGCTCGTGGTGGCCGCCTGCGGGCTCTTCGGACTGCTGATCGCCCAGTTCCGGGCGCGGGTCGGGGTGCCCTGGCGGCGCGGCGGGACGATGCTCTTCGACCTGCGCGAACGGATCAGGGTGCAGAGCGCCCTGCCCCGGCTCCCCAAGGGCTGGCACCACGAGATGGCGCTGCGCCCGGCCGGCGGCCAGTCCTTCTCCGGCGACTTCGTGGTGGCCGCCCGTACGAACAGCGGCCGGACGCTCGAAGTCGTCCTGACCGATGTCTCGGGCAAGGGCATGGACGCGGGCTCCCGCGCCCTGCTGCTCTCGGGCGCCTTCGGCGGACTCCTCGGCTCGCTCCCGCCGCACAGTTTCCTTCCGGCGGCCAACGGCTATCTGCTCCGGCAGGACTGGGACGAGGGCTTCGCCACCTCCATCCATCTCGTCCTCGATCTGGACTCGGGCGACTTCGAACTGCTGTCGGCGGGCCATCTGCCCGCCCTCCAGCTGCACGCGGGCAGTGGCCGCTGGGAGGAGAAGTCGGGCGAGGGCCCGCTGCTCGGGGTGTACGACGGGGCGCAGTTCGACCCGGTCAAGGGCTCCCTGCGCCCCGGCGACGTGCTGATGCTCTTCACGGACGGGCTGGTCGAGGCCCCCGGCCGTGATCTGGGCGAGGGCATCGACCGCCTGACGGGCGAGGCCGACCGTTATGTCGTGCCGGGCTTCGAGGGCGCGGCCTGGCATCTGATCGAGGCGGTCGCGAAGGATGTGAACGACGACCGCGCGCTGCTCCTGATCTGCCGCGAGGCATAACCGCCCCCGGTACGGATCCGCACACAGAACTCCCCTCCGCCGTCAGGGGCGGAGGGGAGTGCGGTGGGTGGTGCGGGCCGTCGCGGGTGGTGGTAAAAGCATGGGCGTCAGCTCGTCACCGGTGCCCCCCTGATGCCCGAATCCTTGGCGTACGAGGGCGCGTCGCCCCCGGGCCCCGGGCCGTCGCCGCCCTTCCCGCCACCCGGCAGTATCCGGGCCAGCCAGTGCGACCTGCCCGCCGCCAGCGGGCCGAGGACAGCGAGGACCAGGACGTATCCCGCGATGAACGGAGCGAGCCGGCTGTCGAGGCCCGCGCCCGCCGCCATCGTGGCGAGGATCAGCGCGAACTCGCCCCGGGCCAGCAGGGTCGTCGAGATGTTCGCCGCCGGCTGGGCGCCGAAGCCGAAGATCCTGGCCGCGGTCAGCCCCGCGGCGACGTTCATCACCAGGGTCACGGCCGCCGCGATGACTACGGGCCACAGCACCGTCGGCAGATCGCCCGGGTTGATCGACAGCCCGAAGGCGAAGAAGAAGATCGCGCCGAACGCGTCCCGCAGCGGGTGGACGAGCTTGCGGATCCGGGGGCCCGAGGTGGTGCCGCCGAGCATCAGACCGACCATGAACGCGCCGATGGCGTCCGCGACCCCGAACCACTCGGAGACACCGGCCACGAGGACCGCCGCGCCGAGGAAGGAGATGACGAGCAGCTCGTCGTCCTTGGTGTTCATGAGCCGTCCGACGACCTTCGTGCCGAACCGGGCGGCGAGCGCCAGCAGCAGCAGGAAGCCGAACGCCTTCCCGCCGTCCATGACGGCGGCCGAGGCGCTGTCCGCACCCGACAGGATGGGCTGGAGCGCGGCGAGATACAGGGCGAGGAAGATGTCCTCGACCACGATGATGCCGAGGATCGGTTTGGTCTCCGGATTGCCGATCCGCCCCATGTCGACCAGGACCTTGGTGACGATCGCGGACGAGGAGATACCGAGCACACCGGCGAGCACCAGCGCCTCCGACGTACCCCAGCCCAGCGCGAAGCCGAAGCCGAGGCCGGCGCCCACGTTCAGCGCGAGATACGCGCCGCCGGCGAGGGCCATCTTCCGGCCGCCCGCCTTGAGGTCGTCCAGATGGAATTCCAGGCCCAGGTAGAAGAGCAGCAGGACCAGCCCGAGGGCGGAGAGCATCTCCAGCTCGTGCGGGTCCTTGACCAGCACGATGCCGGGGGTGTGCGGGCCGAGCAGGATCCCGGCGAGGATGAAGAGGGGAATAGTGGGGAGCTCGATACGGCTGCCCAGACGGGCGAGTACGGCGGCGGCGAGGAAGGCGCCGCCCATGGCTATGAGGGTCTCTGCGTGTCCGATGGGATCGTTCCTCCGTCAAGTCAAAGATGCGTCAAGGAATCGTCAGTAATTAGTTTACCAAACGGTTTACTGAGCAACTGTGGACGCGGGAACGGACCGGACGGACCGGGCGGAACGGAACGGATGGCCGCGCGTGGCCTACCGGGAAGTACGAGTCTCCCGCTTGAACGCCCACCGCATCTCGGGCTCGGTGACGCGGCGCAGCAGCCGCCGTACCGGGGGCGTGCACAGCAGCGTCACCGCGGCGGCGGCGACGACGGTCACGACCATCTTCCCGGCGGGACCGGACAGCCAGGGGTACGCGTCGAAGAGGCCGCCGTACACCGCGCCCTTGATCAGGAACCCGTGCAGCAGATAGCCGCAGATCGTGCCCGCGCCCAGCGCCGTGAACCAGGTCCTGCGGCGGGGCACCCACGCCAGGAACCCGGCCGTGAGCAGCAGTGAGCAGCCGAAGAGCGCGAACGTCATCACGGGCCCGGCCCACCAGGGGGCGTCCAACTGCTGGGCGCTGGAGCTGTGGTAGAGCCAGCCGGCCTTCATCCGGGTGGCCGCCCAGTACGCGAAGGCCAGCGCGCCCGCGAACAGCGGCACCGCGAGTATCCGGATCTCGCGCCGCCGCACCAGCTGGAAGTGTTCGGGCTTGAGCAGCAGCCCCAGGACGAAGTACGGCGCGAACTGGAGCACGCGCTGGAGGTTCAGGTCCTCGCCGATGCCCGGTGTGAGCGACGCCAGCGAGGCGACGGCGAGCGCCACCGTCAGCGGGTGGCGCAGCGTGAGCCAGAGCGGCGTGGTCAGCCGCCAGACGAACAACGCGGCCAGGAACCAGGTGAGATACCAGGGGTCGAGCAGGCTGATGGGCTGGTCCGGGCTGTCGTCCGCGTACCGCTTGAAGAGCGAGTACGCCACCTCGAAGACCACGTACGGCACGGCGACCCCGGTCACCAGCCGCCTGATCTGGTGCGGGCGGGCGGCGAAACTCCGGGAGAAGTAGCCGGAGATGAGGATGAACGCGGGCATGTGGAAGGCGTAGACGACCAGATAGAGCGCGCGTGTCGTCCGGCTGCCGTCCATGACGGGTTCCCAGAAGTGCGCCACCGCCACCAGAACGATCGCCAGATACTTGGCGTTGTCGAAGAACGGGTCCCGCCTGGTGGACGTCGCGTGCGGATCCATGGCCGGAGCGGCGGGCCGCTGCCCGGTCGGCACCGGCGTGTCGGCCACCGGCGACGGTCCGGTTCCGGCGGCGGGATCCACCTCCGCGGCCGGGGAGGAGCGGGGGAGAGGGGACGTCTCATAGGGGTGTGGCGCCGAGAACATTCGAGGCACCCTAGCCGCGCTCAAACCAATTCGTAAAACCTCCTCGACAGGTAACCCATTCGAATCTGAAACCGCCGACAACCGGGCGATATGCCCTGGTTAATCAGTGTTAAAGGGGGCATATCGTTGGGTTTGACCGTGTGGCTGCGGCCCGGCTCAATGTGTCCGTCGGCCGGTCGTTCGACGCCGGGGAAATGGCTCGTGAATGAGCTGTGTGCATAGGGAAACGATCAATTCGAATGCGCGTCCCGGCCTCTTCACGCGCGGGCGGCCCGCGCGCGCCGCGGTCGCGCGGAACCCGGCGCGCGGGGGGCGCGGTTGGCGCGATCGCGATCACATTGATTCGTCACCGGCCAACATCCGCGCGGAGGTTGATGGCACGATGGTCGGAGCGGGGGGTGTGGCGTGCGCGCTCCCCCGGGCTGGGCCAGGCGACCGACCGAGGGTGTGATCAGTGTGGCCATTTCGCTGTCTGTGGTGGTTCTGTTGGCGGTCATCCTCGTGGTGCTCATACGTGGTGGCTCGATCAAGGCCGGCCCCGCGATAGTCGCGATCCTGTTCGGCTTCTTCCTCGCCTCCACCAACATCGCTCCGTCGGTGAACAGGTTCCTCAACTCCCTGGCCGACACGATCAACCAGATCCGCTTCTGAGCCCCGGCGGCGCGAACGAGCGGCGGAAACGAAACGAGCGCCGGAAACGAGGAGAGCCGGTCTCCGTGTCGTACGGAAACCGGCTCCCACCCGTATGTTCCACCGGGTGTTCCTGCCAAGAGCGGGCGACGGGAATCGAACCCGCGTAGCTAGTTTGGAAGACTAGGGCTCTACCATTGAGCTACGCCCGCACGCGTCGTGCCGCAGGTCATGCGGCCTCGGCACGGACCACATCGTAGCGGGTCCCGGGCGCTCGCCGCACACCGGTAAAGCGGCGGTCAAAGCACCGGTCAAAGCGGTCGGCCGCATCCTCGCGGGCATGTACCCTACGTGTCGCACCGGCGGGGTGTGGCGCAGCTTGGTAGCGCGTCCGCTTTGGGAGCGGAAGGTCGTCGGTTCGAATCCGGCCACCCCGACCATCTTTTCAAGATCGCATCCGCAAGATCACATTGTGGGGCGCTTCCCGCTTGCGGTTACTATGCAAGCTGAGTGCCCGTGTGTCTGAAGAGTCTCTGAGGAACCGGGCCGATCCGCTGGATCGCGCCGCACCGCGGCGGACCGGCAGAACCCAAGAATTCAGCCACCAAGGAGACCGAACCGTGAAGAGCGCCGTGGAGACCCTGAACCCGACCCGGGTTCGGCTCACTGTCGAGGTGCCCTTCGAGGAGCTCAAGGACAGCCTCGACGCGGCGTACAAGAAGATCAACCAGCAGGTCACGGTGAAGGGCTTCCGCAAGGGCAAGATCCCGGCCCGCGTCATCGACCAGCGGTTCGGGCGTGGTGCTGTGCTGGAGGAGGCCGTCAACGACGCCCTCCCGAAGTTCTACACCGACGCTGTCAACGAGGGTGAGCTCAATGTCCTCGGCCAGCCCGAGGTCGACATCACCGAGCTCAAGGACGGCGAGCTGCTGGCCTTCACCGCCGAGGTGGACGTCCGCCCGGTCATCGAGATCCCGGACTACTCCGGCATCGAGGTCACCGTCGACTCCATCGAAGTCAGCGACGAAGAGGTCGACAAGTCGGTCGAGCAGCTGCGCGACCGCTTCGCGTCCACCAACCCGGTCGAGCGCGCCGCCGCCGAGGGCGATGTCGTGACGATCGACCTGGAGGCCAAGGTCGACGGCGAGGTCCTGCCCGACGGTGTCGCCACCGGCGTGCAGTACACCATCGGCTCCGGCGAGCTGCTCGACGGCATCGACGAGGCCGTCACCGGCCTGGAGGCCGGCGGCGAGGCCACCTTCACCTCCGAGCTGAAGGGCGGCGCCGCCGAGGGCAAGGCCGCTGAGGTCACCGTCAAGGTCAGCCAGGTCGCCGCCCGCGAGCTGCCCGAGCTGGACGACGAGTTCGCGCAGATGGCGAGCGAGTTCGACACGCTCGACGAGCTGAAGGCGGACAGCCGCAAGCGCCTGGAGAGCAGCAAGCAGTACGACCAGGCCACCCAGGCGCAGGAGCGCGTCCTCGACGAGCTGCTGAAGCTGGCCGAGGTGCCGATCCCGGAGAAGCTGCTCGCGGAGGAGATCAACACCCGCAAGCACAACCTGGAGCACCACCAGCTCGGTCAGATGGGCCTCGACCTCGCGAAGTACCTGGAGATCCAGGGCAAGACCGAGGAAGAGTTCGACGCCGAGACCAAGGAGCAGGCGGAGAAGGGCATCAAGACCCAGTTCATCCTGGATGAGCTGGTGAACAAGGAGAAGCTGAACGTCAACCAGGAGGAGCTCACCGAGCACCTCATGCGGCGCGCCCAGTCCTCCGGCATGTCCCCCGACCAGTTCGCCCAGGCCGTCGTCGAGGGTGGCCAGGTGCCGATGCTGGTCGGCGAGGTCGCCCGCGGCAAGGCGCTCGCGGTGGTCGTCGAGGCCGCCAAGGTGACCGACACGAACGGTGAGATCGTCAACCTGAACGACGAGGACGAGGCCGAGGCCACCGAGGCCGCCGACTCCACCGAGGCCGTCGAGGCCGACGCCAAGGCCGAGGAGAAGGCCGACAAGAACGAGGCCTGAGCCGTCTCGCTCTGAACGCCAGGACGGGCCCCGGACGCACCACGCGACCGGGGCTCGTCCTGTCCGCCCCCAGGAGCCGTACCCCCCCCGGAGCCGTGCAGCGCGCCCGACGGCGCCAGGGGTGGCACCGGGGCCCGGGAGAAGGCCGGCAGGCCCGCTCAGGGCCGTATGGAGCCCCAACTGCCTTGCGCTCCCAGCGAACAGCCACGGAAGCGGGATGGCCCGCGCCGACCAGCGCGTTAGGGTCCATGAATACGAGGGCAGGGGAGTCTCCCGTCCCCGGTACGAAGACGCTGAGACGGCCGCAGCCGTCAGAGACGAGCAGGTGTATACGTGACGAATCTGATGCCTTACGCCGCCGGTGAGCCGTCCCTCGGTGGTGGCCTCGGCGACCAGGTCTACAGCCGGCTGCTCGGAGAGCGGATCATCTTCCTCGGCCAGCAGGTCGACGATGACATCGCCAACAAGATCACGGCGCAGCTCCTCCTCCTCGCGGCCGAACCCGAGAAGGACATCTACCTCTACATCAACAGCCCCGGTGGCTCGGTGACCGCCGGTATGGCCGTCTACGACACCATGCAGTACATCCCGAACGACGTGGTCACCATCGGTATGGGCCTCGCCGCTTCGATGGGCCAGTTCCTGCTGACGGGCGGCACCGCCGGCAAGCGCTTCGCGCTGCCGCACACCGACATCCTCATGCACCAGGGCTCCGCGGGCCTCGGCGGCACCGCCTCCGACATCAAGATCCAGGCCGAGCAGCTGCTCCGTACGAAGAAGCGCATGGCCGAGATCACCGCGCGCCACACCGGCCAGACGGAAGAGACGATCATCCGCGACGGTGACCGCGACCGCTGGTTCACCGCCGAGGAGGCCAAGGCCTACGGCATTATCGACGAGATCATCTCCGCTGCTTCGGGTGTTCCGGGCGGCGGCGGTACCGGGGCCTGAGATCACCAGCCCCGACCAGCCGGCCCAGCCCACCGAACGCCACAGGATGGTGAACACCCACATGAACAACTACTCCGCGAGCGGCCTCTACACCGGCCCGCAGGTGGACAACCGTTACGTCGTCCCGCGCTTCGTGGAGCGCACCTCGCAGGGCGTGCGTGAGTACGACCCGTACGCGAAGCTCTTCGAGGAGCGCGTGATCTTCCTCGGGGTGCAGATCGACGACGCCTCCGCCAACGACGTCATGGCGCAGTTGCTCTGCCTGGAGTCGATGGACCCGGACCGCGACATCTCGATCTACATCAACAGCCCCGGTGGCTCGATGACGGCGCTCACCGCCATCTACGACACGATGCAGTTCGTGAAGCCGGACATCCAGACGGTGTGCATGGGACAGGCCGCCTCCGCCGCCGCCGTCCTGCTCGCCGCCGGCACCGCCGGCAAGCGGCTGGCGCTGCCGAACGCGCGCGTGCTCATCCACCAGCCGTCCAGCCAGACCGGCCGGGAGCAGCTCTCCGACCTGGAGATCGCGGCCAACGAGATCCTGCGGATGCGCGCCCAGCTCGAAGAGATGCTGGCGAAGCACTCGACGACGCCGATCGAGAAGGTCCGCGACGACATCGAGCGCGACAAGATCCTCACCGCCGAGGACGCGCTCGCGTACGGCCTGGTCGACCAGATCGTGTCGACCCGCAAGACCACGGCCGCTGCGGCCGCCTGACACACCCGGCGCCCTTGGCGCGGTGCCACGACCACGTGAACCGCGCCAAGGGGGGCCCGAACGGGGGCCCGGGCAAGGTACCGTCGGATATGAGGCACAGGAGCCGCTGAACCAGGCTGCTCCCAGGCGAAGGGGAAGCACCTCGTGGCACGCATCGGTGATGGCGGCGATCTGCTCAAGTGCTCGTTCTGCGGGAAGAGCCAGAAGCAGGTGAAGAAGCTCATCGCGGGTCCCGGTGTGTACATCTGCGACGAGTGCATCGACCTCTGCAACGAGATCATCGAGGAGGAGCTCGCGGAGACCTCCGAGGTGCGGTGGGAGGAACTGCCCAAGCCGCGCGAGATCTACGAGTTCCTTGAGGGGTACGTCGTCGGGCAGGAGCCCGCGAAGAAGGCCCTCTCCGTGGCGGTCTACAACCACTACAAGCGCGTTCAGGCCGGCGAGAACGGCGGGGTGTCCGGACGCGAGGACGCGATCGAACTCGCCAAGTCCAACATCCTCCTGCTGGGCCCGACCGGCTCCGGCAAGACCCTCCTCGCCCAGACGCTGGCGCGCATGCTGAACGTACCGTTCGCGATCGCCGACGCCACCGCGCTCACCGAGGCCGGTTATGTCGGTGAGGACGTCGAGAACATCCTGCTGAAGCTGATCCAGGCGGCGGACTACGACGTCAAGAAGGCCGAGACCGGGATCATCTACATCGACGAGATCGACAAGGTCGCCCGCAAGAGCGAGAACCCGTCGATCACCCGCGATGTCTCCGGCGAGGGCGTCCAGCAGGCCCTGCTCAAGATCCTGGAAGGCACCACCGCCTCCGTACCGCCGCAGGGCGGCCGGAAACACCCGCACCAGGAGTTCATCCAGATCGACACGACGAACGTGCTCTTCATCGTGGGCGGCGCCTTCGCCGGCCTGGAGAAGATCATCGAGTCGCGCGCGGGAGCGAAGGGCATCGGCTTCGGCGCGACGATCCGTTCGAAGCGCGAGATCGAGGCGAGCGACCAGTTCCAGGAGGTCATGCCGGAGGACCTGGTGAAGTTCGGGATGATCCCCGAGTTCATCGGCCGCCTGCCGGTCCTCACCTCCGTCCACAACCTGGACCGCGAGGCCCTTCTCCAGATCCTCGTCGAGCCGCGCAACGCGCTGGTGAAGCAGTACCAGCGGCTCTTCGAACTCGACGGTGTGGAGCTGGACTTCGACCGCCCGTCCCTGGAGGCCATCGCCGACCAGGCGATCCTGCGCGGCACGGGCGCGCGCGGTCTGCGCGCCATCCTCGAAGAGGTGCTCCAGTCGGTGATGTACGAGGTGCCGTCCCGCAAGGACGTCGCCCGGGTCGTCATCACGGCGGAGGTCGTCCGCGACAACGTGAACCCGACGCTGGTCCCGCGCGAGCCGCGCATCGTGAAGAGCGACGGCCGCCACGAGAAGTCCGCGTAGCGGTGCGCGTACCCGACACATCCGCGTACCCGGCACAGAGGGGCGCCCGGCCGGGGGGGCCGGGGGGGGCCCCCCCCCCCGGCGGGTGTCGGGCCGTGGCCGGTGCCCCGCACCTTGTGAAGAGGCGGCCCCCCATGGGGGCCGTCGC
>NZ_JBHTZS010000034.1:0-81833 GCF_042790125.1 Streptomyces scopuliridis | reverse complement strand
CTCAACCCACCGGTCATCCGGCAGGTCGGGGTATCAACATATCTGGCGTTGACTTTTGGCACGCTGTTGAGTTCTCAAGGAACGGACGCTTCCTTCGGTCCCGTTTCCGGTCCCTCCGGGCGCTTCCCTTCGGCATTTCGTGTTTCAAACTCTATCAGGCCTTTTTGCTCTTCCCGACCACTCGTTCCGCAGGCATGCTAAAGCGGATTCCGGGTTGGGATCGAGGCTTGATAGGTGCCGCCGACCCCCGACTCAAAGTCGCGTTGGGGCCAGGCAGGAGTACGACAGTACATGCGGTCGGCCGACGCAGGCAAATCGGTTTCGGTGGGCCCATGGCCCGTCAACCCGCAGCACTCACGCGGAACCGTCACTTCCTATGACTTACCCTTCTGAACAGCACGTCGCCCCCTCACGGACGGTGACGACGGCCCCGCACTTTTCTCCACCCCTGGAGGCTCCCCCATGACCATCGTGACGGCCCCTCTCGCCGGACGCGCAATCGGATTGCCCGCTGTACCCGACCCGGTGTTCGCCGGTGCGATGGTGGGGCCCGGTACGGCCATCGATCCCGTACGAGAGCCGGGTGAGGCCGTCTCGCCGGTGGACGGTGTGGTGGTCTCCCTGCATCCGCACGCCTTCGTCGTGGTCGACTCGGACGGGCACGGAGTGCTGACGCACCTCGGTATCGACACCGTGCAACTCAACGGTGAGGGCTTCGAGCTGCTCGTCAACAAGGGCGACACGGTCACGCGCGGACAGGCCGTGGTGCGCTGGGATCCCTCCGCCGTGGAAGAGGCCGGCAAGTCGCCCGTCTGTCCGGTCGTGGCACTTGAGGCCACCGACGATTCCCTCTCCGACCTCCGCGAGGACGGCGATGTGAAGACCGGCGACGCACTTTTCGGCTGGCAGTGACGCCGTCGACGTATGTCAGGGACGGGCGCGGTGCGCTCGTCGTACATCCATCGCGGCGACCGGGTCGCCGCATAACCGGAGACGGGTGAAATGGAGACAACGCTGCGAGGCGTCGGGGTCAGCCACGGAGTGGCGATCGGCGAGGTCCGGCACATGGGGACCGCGATGCTGGAGCCCCCGGCCAAGTCGATCCCGGCGGAGGAGGCGGAGCGCGAACAGGGGCGTGCTCACCAGGCCGTCGAGGCGGTGTCGGCCGATCTGATCGCCCGCGGCAATCTGGCCGGTGGCGAGGCGCAGGCCGTGCTTGAGGCGCAGGCGCTGATGGCACAGGACCCGGAGCTGATGGCCGATGTGGAGCGGCGGATCGCCGTCGGGAGCACGGCCGAGCGCGGGGTGTACGACGCGTTCGCCTCGTACCGCGCGCTGCTCGCCGGTGCCGGGGAGTATCTGGCCGGGCGGGTCGCGGACCTGGACGATGTGCGGAATCGTATCGTCGCCCGGCTGCTGGGCGTTCCGATGCCCGGCGTGCCGGACAGTGACGAGCCGTATGTGCTGATCGCGCGTGATCTCGCGCCGGCCGATACGGCGTTGCTCGATCCGACGCTGGTGCTCGGCTTTGTGACCGAGGAGGGCGGGCCGACGAGTCACAGCGCGATTCTGGCGCGTGCGCTCGGGGTACCGGCCGTTGTCGCGCTGCCGGGCGCGGGTGAGCTGGCCGAGGGCACCGTGATCGCGGTGGACGGCAGTACGGGCGAGATCTTTGTCGAGCCGAGCGCCGAGAAGCGTTCCGAGCTTGAGGCGGCCGCCGCCGCGCGGAAGGCCGCGCTGTCCGCCTCCACCGGGCCGGGTGCGACGTCGGACGGTCACAAGGTGCCGCTCCTCGCCAATGTCGGCGGTCCCGCGGATGTGCCGGCGGCTGTCGAGGCGGGCGCGGAGGGCGTGGGGCTGTTCCGTACGGAGTTCCTGTTCCTGGACGACAGCAAGCAGGCCCCTTCGGAGGAGAAGCAGATCGCCGCGTACCGCGCGGTGCTTGAGGCGTTCCCCGAGGGCCGGGTGGTCGTACGGGTGCTGGACGCCGGCGCGGACAAGCCGCTGGACTTCCTCACCCCCGCCGATGAGCCGAATCCGGCGCTGGGTGTGCGTGGTCTGCGGAGTCTGCTTGATCACCCGGATGTGCTGCGGACGCAGCTGACCGCGCTGTCGAAGGCGGCCGAGGGTCTGCCGGTGTATCTGGAGGTCATGGCGCCGATGGTGGCCGACCGCACGGATGCGAGGGCGTTCGCGGACGCCTGTCGTGAGGCGGGGCTGCACGCGAAGTTCGGGGCCATGGTGGAGATTCCGTCGGCCGCGCTGCGGGCGCGTTCGATTCTCCAGGAGGTCGAGTTCCTTTCGCTGGGGACCAATGACCTGGCGCAGTACACCTTCGCCGCCGACCGGCAGGTGGGTGCGGTGTCGCGGCTCCAGGATCCGTGGCAGCCGGCGCTGCTGGATCTGGTGGCGCTGTCGGCCGAGGGCGCCAAGGCCGAGGGCAAGAGCTGCGGGGTGTGTGGTGAGGCCGCCGCCGATCCGCTGCTCGCTTGTGTGCTGACGGGGCTGGGTGTGACCTCGCTGTCGATGGGCGCGGCGTCGATCCCGTATGTGCGGTCGGCCCTGGCGAAGCACACGCTGGCGCAGTGTGAGCGTGCCGCAGCTGCCGCGCGCGCGGCGGACACCGCGGCGGGTGCGCGGAAGGCCGCGCAGGCGGTGCTGTCCGGCGAGTGAGCTGAGACGGCCGGGTTCCGGTCCGGGTTCTGGAGGGGCTTCCCGCCGCACAGGGCGGGAAGCCCCTCTGTCGTCGGCTCCGTTCAGTTCGGTAGTGGGTCCCGGTGTTCGGTGTTCAGTGATGGGTCCCGGTGTCGTCCGGGCCGAGATCGAAGCCGGCGCAGTACTCCACGCCGGATTCGGGGGAGACCGGGTCACCGGTGTCCGCGTCGGTGCAGTAGGCGCTGAAGACCTCGCCGACGGTGAGCGGTACGAGACTGCCGTGCTGGAGGCGCCAGCCGTGCAGCCGGTCGGGGTCGCCGCCTCTGGTCGTACGGAGCACCACTCCCCCGGTGCTCTCCAGGGCGATACCGACGGCCAGCACGGTGACGAATTCGGTGGCCCGGGACGAGTCGAGCCGGGCGAGCGCGCCGTCAGGGACGTCCGAGCCGTCGGAGCCGTCCTGCCTGTTGTCGGGGTACTCGGTGCGCTCGGGGAGTTCGGTGCTCTCGGTGCGCAGGACCGCGAGGAGTTGCTCGTCGGCGGCGGGGACGCTGCAGACGAGGTGGTGCGTGCCGGTGCCGGCTCCTTCGAGCAGCCTCAGCAGCAGGTGGGAGGCGCGGTCGAAGGCCGCGCGCCCGATGTCCTGACCGCAGTCGGCGCACTCCCCGAGATCGGCGAGGAGCGTGGTCGCGTACTCCCAGGTGGCCCTGCGGACGGCGGTGCTGATGAGCTGTGGGACGAGGGTGTCCATGGGCTGGCCTGTATAGGCGATGGCGGCGCCGCTCCCGGGGATTCGGGCCGTGAACCGGCCGCGGCTCTCCGCGGTGTCGGGGTCGAGGCCCGAATCCGCGCAGTACTCGGCGTACTCCTCCGGGTCGAAGAGCGCCACGGTGGTGTGGAGCCCCTGGGACGCCAGGGATTTCAGCAGTCCGTCGATCTGTCGCAGATACGTGGCGTGGTCGTCGAAGGTGAAGGTGCGGTAGCGCCGCATCGCCGTGAAGTCCCGCTCGTCGGCCAGCAGGCCCACGGTGCTGGGGACTTCGCGGCGCAGACTGCGCCGCGAAGTCCTGAATGTCTGTTCGCTGTGGTCGGTGTGCGGCATAGCTCCCCCTGAGCACGGTCGATCATTGCTCACTCAGCGTAACCAGGGGGTCTGACAACGGGGTCAGTGGCGCTCGCGGGCGAGGTTCTCGTAGAAGCGGAGGAGTTCGAGGTTGTCCACGGATCCCACGTTGACCGCCTTGTCGAGCGCCGCGCCCTGGAGGAGGCGTTTGACCGGGACCTCAATGCGCTTGCCGGTCAGGGTGTGCGGGATGCCGGGGACCTCGATGATCTCGTCCGGTACGTGGCGTGGCGAGAGCTGTTCGCGGATCGTCGCCTTGAGGCGGGCGCGGAGTGTGTCGTCGAGGACGGCGCCCGGGGCGAGATGGACGAAGAGCGGCATCCAGTAGCCGCCGTCCGGCTCCTCCAGGCCGATGACGAGGGATTCGCGGATTTCGGGGAGGCGTTCGACGGCCTCGTAGATGTCGGCGGAGCCCATGCGGACGCCCTGCCGGTTGAGCGTGGAGTCGGAGCGGCCGTGGATGACGACCGAGCCCCGGTCGGTGAGGGTGATCCAGTCGCCGTGGCGCCAGACGCCGGGGAACATCTCGAAGTAGCTGTCGCGGTAGCGGCTGCCGTCGGGGTCGTTCCAGAAGCGGATCGGCATGGACGGCATGGGGTTGGTGACGACCAGCTCGCCGACCTCCCCGATGACGGCTTTGCCGTGCGGGTCCCAGGCCTGGAGGTCCGTCCCCAGACAGGCCGCCTGGAGTTCGCCGATATGCACGGGGAGGGTGGGTACGGCGCCGGCGAAGCAGCTGCACACGTCAGTACCGCCGCTGACGGAGGCGATCCACAGGTCCTCGGCCACCTCGTCGTGGAGCCAGCGGAACCCGTCGGGCGGCAGCGGCGAACCGGTGGTGGCGACGCACCGCACCCGGGAGAGGTCGTGGTCGCGGCCCGGGTGCGCCTCCGCCTTGCGGCATGCCATGACGTAGGCGGCGGACGTGCCGAAGAAGGTGGCGCCGGTCCGTTCCGCGATGCCCCACTGGGCGTCGACGGCGGGGAAGCCGGGGCTGCCGTCGTACAGCACGATCGTGGTGCCGGTGAGCAGGCCGGAGATGAGGAAGTTCCACATCATCCAGCCGGTGGAGGTGTACCAGAAGAAGCGGTCCTCGGGTCCGAGGTCGCAGTGCAGACCGAGCTGTTTGAAGTGCTCCAGGAGGATGCCGCCCTGGGACTGGACGATCGCCTTGGGCAGGCCGGTGGTGCCGGAGGAGTAGAGGACCCACAGGGGGTGGTCGAAGGGGACCGGTTCGAAGACGGGCCGGGTGGCTTCGGACGCGGCGGTGCCGGCGATGAGGTCCGCCCATTCCAGGGCGCCTTCGGGCGCCGGGGTGCCGAGGAGCGGGACATGCACCACGGCCCGCAGGGTGGGCAGTTCGCGCCGGAGTTCGGCGACGGTCTCCGTGCGGTCGTGCTCCTTGCCGCCGTAGCGGTAGCCGTCGACGGTGACCAGGACGACGGGTTCGACCTGCTGGAAGCGGTCCAGCACACTGCGGGCGCCGAAGTCGGGGGCGCAGGAGGTCCAGACTCCGCCGACGGCCGCGGTGGCGAGCAGTGCGGTGACCGCCTGCGGGACGTTGGGGAGATAGCCGCTGACGCGGTCTCCTGGGCGTACGCCGAGGGCGCGCAGCTCGGCGGCGAGTGCCACCACCTGACGGCGCAGCTCGGTCCAGCTGACCGGCGTCACCTCATGTGTCTCGTCAATATGCAGGAGTGCCGGCTCATGGGCGCGCGCCGGGTCTTCCGCGGTACGCAGCGCGTGTTCCGCGTAGTTCAGGGTGGCGCCGGGGAACCACTGGGCGCCGGGCATGGTGCGGTCGCCCAGGACTCGCTGGTACGGGGTGGTGAACCGTACGTCGAACCAGTCGGCGACGGCGGCCCAGAAGGTGTCGAGCTCATCGACGGACCAGCGGTGCAGCGCCGCGTAGCCGCCCTCGGCGGGAGCGCCGTACCGGTCGGCGGCCCACTCCTGGAAGCGGGTGATCCGGGCGGCGGCGATACGGTCGGGGCCCGGCTGCCAGAGGGGGGCGGGGCTTGCTGCTGCGGTCATGGGGCGGCTCCCGGGCTGACTCGGCGCTGAGATGATCGACGCTGGTGCACTCGACGCTGGTGTGCGTCGGTCGCGTGCGCGTGCGGGGTGTGCGCGGGCACGCGACTGAGACGGACGATGCCATGTGATCGTCTTTCGCACCAGGGTTGCTTCCCCATCGTCGACCAGGCAGATGTGTGCTCCCACCACAGGTGAACGGGAGTTGAACGGAGCACCCGAGGCTCCGGACGGATGGCAGGCTGAGCAGCATGGACGGTCGTGAACTGGTGCGTTCGATGAAAGTGGTCGGTTCGGTGCGGGGGCTGCGCGCGGTGCGGTCCGCCTGGCGCCAACGACGGACGGATGCCAGGGAACTGGCGCCGCGCGGTCCCGAGCGGGCCCGGGTGCCGGGGCCGGTCACGGGCGCCGAGCCGCTGCCCGGCGGTGGCACCGTACGGTTCGCGCGCGCGGAGCTGCATGTGTGCGTCATGGTGGGCGGCGCCGTCTTCTGGGGATGGGACGGCGCGGAGCCGCTGCCCTCGTACGCGCTCGCCGACGTGCCGCCGGAGCCCGATCCGCGGGCCGGGCTCGAACCCGACAAGGACGGCGGCTGGCGGATCGTGTCCGAGCGGGTGACGGTCGCGGTCTCGCGCAACGGCGGGGTGGAGGTCCGTACGCCGGGTGGTGTCGTGCTGCGCCGGGAGCTGCCGCCGCGCTGGTGGGAGCCGGTCGCGGGCGGTCCCGCGCGGTGGGTGCAGCGGACCGAGGTGTCCGCCGACGCGCGCTTCTTCGGGCTGGGCGGGCGCGCTTCGGGGCCCCGGCTGCGGGACGGCACGTACCGGCTGTGGAACACCGATCCGGGCGGTGATTTCGACCCCGGCGACGATCCGCTGTACGTGACGATGCCCGTGCAGCTGGTGGTGGCCGACGCCGGGACGCATCTGGCGTTCCACGACAACTCCTGGGACGGCCGGGTCACGCTCCGGGAGGGCGAGGAGGGCGCGGGCTCGGGGCACGACCGGCCCGGCACGAGCGAGCTGCGGATGGACGGCGGGCCGCTGCGCTGCTGGGTGGTGACCGGTACGCCCGCGCGGGTGCTGCACAGCTGGACGGCGCTGAGCGGGGCGCCCGTACCGCCGCCGGCCTGGGCGCTGGGGCCGCAGCACGCGCGCTGGGGGTTCGGCAGCGCGCGGGAGGTGCGGCGGGTCGTCGCGGGGTACCGGGAGCGTGGGCTGCCGCTGTCCGCGCTCCATCTCGACATCGATCACTACGACGCGCATCAGGTCTTCACGGTGGACCGTGAGCGCTTCCCCGATCTGCCGGGGCTCGCCGAGGAGTTGCGCGCGGACGGGGTCCGGCTGGTCTCGATCGTCGATCCGGCGGTGAAGGCGGAGCGCGGGAACGCGGTGTACGAGAGCGGGCGCGCGGTCGGTCCGGCGGGCGCGTTCGTACGGGACGGGCGGGGGCGCGAGGTGCTCGGTGTCGTCTGGCCCGGGGATTGCGTGTATCCGGACTTCACGGATCCGGCGGTGCGCGACTGGTGGGGCGGGCTCTATGAGGAGCGGCTGGCGCAGGGGTTCGCCGGGGTGTGGCACGACATGAACGAGCCGGTGTCCTTCGCGCCGTTCGGTGACACGACCCTGCCGCGCTCGGCCAGACATCAGCTGGAGGGTAGGGGCGGCGACCATCGCGAGGCCCACAATGTGTATGGGCTCACCATGGCGCGAGCCGGTTATGAGGGGCTGCGGCGACTGCGGCCGGACGAACGGCCGTTCCTCTTCTCGCGCTCCGGCTGGGCCGGGATGCAGCGGTACGGCGGCACCTGGTCCGGCGATGTGTCGACCGGCTGGCCGGGGCTGCGGGCCTCGCTCTCGCTGGTGCTGGGGCTCGGGCTGTGCGGTGTGCCGTACTCGGGGCCGGACGTGGGCGGTTTCGACGGGAGCCCGACCCCGGAGTTGTATCTGCGCTGGTTCCAGCTGGGGGCGTATCTGCCGCTGTTCCGTACCCATGCGGCGATCGACGCGGGGCGCAGGGAGCCCTGGGAGTTCGGCCCGGAGGTGCTCGAACACGCGCGGGCCGCGCTCAGCGGGCGGGAGCGGCTGCGGCCGTACTTCGTGACGCTGGCTCAGCTGGCCCGGCTGACCGGGGCGCCGTACGTACGTCCCGTGTGGTGGGGCGCGCCGGAGGACCGGGCGCTGCGCGACTGCGAGGACGCGTTCCTGCTCGGCGACGCGCTGCTGGTGGCGCCCGTGCTGGAGCACGGTACGGACCGGCGGGCGGTGCGGCTGCCGCGCGGCCGGTGGTACGACACGGCCACGGAGAAGGCGTACGAGGGTCCCGGCCAGGTGCTGCTGGACGCGCCCCTGTCACATATCCCCGTCCTGGCACGGGCGGGCGCGGTGATACCGGTACGGGGCGAGGACGGCCGGCCCGAGCTGGAGGCGTGGGCCCCCGCCGCGGGGCGCTCGGGGGGCGGTCTGGTGGTACGGGACCCGGGTGACGGGCCGCGGGAGGCGGAGGTGGAGCGCTACACCTCGCGGATGGTGAACGGCGAGGTCCGGGTGGAGCGGGTGACGGACGAGGGCTCCGTGGAGCCGGAGTGGCCGGTCCGGGTGCGGGGGCGCTGAGCCGGGGCCGGGGTCGGGGCCGGGGTCGGGGTCGGGGCCGGGGCCGGTGGGGTCACGCCCGGCGCCCGGCGCCCGGCGCTCAGGGACGTGCCCCCGTACCCTCCGTCCCGTAGCGGCCCGCGAACCAGGCCCGTACGGCGACCGTGTGCAGCGGGAACGCCAGCTCGGCCGGGCCGCGCAGCAGTCGCCAGCCGGTGGTCTCCTCGGTCGGGACCGAGGGCGGCAGCCGGTCCGCCGGGCGCTCCGGGAGCAGCCCGAAGAGCAGCAGATGTCCGTCCGGGGAGCTGAGCGCGTCGGCGAGCCGGACGTCGTGCGCCGGTGCGTCGATGCCGGTCTCCTCCCGCAGCTCCCTGACGACGGCGTGCCGCCAGTCCTCGGTACGGTCGATGAACCCGCCGGGGAGGGCGAGACCGCCGTACGCGGGCTCGATGGCGCGGGTGATGACGACGAGCGCGGTGCCCTTCTCGTCGGTCACGGGGAGCAGCGCGACGGCGACGGGCAGCGGGTTGAGATAAGCCGTGGCACCGCAGGCCGCGCACGTACGGGGCCAGTCGGCTCCGGGCGGGTACGGAGTGCCGCAGCTGCCGCAGTGCGCATGCGCCCCCGCGGGCTTCTTCTGGGACTCGGACACGCGCGGACTGTATCCGACCGCTCTTCCGCGCGGTCCCCGGAGCTGATAGATGAAGGTGCCCATGACACGTCTGATATCCGCACTCCGCGTCCTGGCCGCCTCCGCCGCCGCTCTGCTGACCGTCGCCGCCACCGCGCCCGCCGCGCGGGCCACGGCCGAACCAGTGGCTCCGGAGGGGTTCGTGGCGCTGCGCACGGTCGCGCCGACGATCATCCAGGAGATGCGCTACCTCACGCCGCACAACTTCGTGGGCGAGCCCGTGGACGGCTACCGGCAGCCGGTCTGTCTGGTCACCCGCCCCACCGCCGAGGCGCTGCGCACCGCGCAGCGGAAGCTGCTGCGGCAGGGGTACTCGCTGAAGGTGTACGACTGCTACCGGCCGCAGCGGGCCGTCGACCACTTCGTACGGTGGGCCGAGGATCTCCAGGACGAGCGCATGAAGCCGGAGTTCTATCCGCGCGTCGACAAGTCGCGGCTGTTCGCGGACGGTTACATCGCGGAGAAGTCCGGGCACAGCCGCGGCAGCACCGTCGATCTGACGCTCGTCAAGCTGCCGGCCCTGCCGACGCGGCCGTACCGGCCGGGTGAGCGGCTCACTCCCTGCTACGGGCCGAAGGCCGAGCGGTTCCCCGACAACTCCGTCGACATGGGCACCGGCTTCGACTGTTTCGACACGCTGTCGCACACCGACGATCCACGTGTCCAGGGCGAGCAGCGCGCGAACCGGCAGCTGCTGAAGTCGACGCTGGCCGGGGTGGGGTTCACCAACCTGCCCGAGGAGTGGTGGCACTTCACGCACAAGCCGGAGATCTTCCCGGACAGCTACTTCGACTTCCCGGTGGCGTGGCGTTCGGTCATGGGGAACTGAGCGGGCGACGGCCGGCCGGGGCCACCCCCGTCGGCTCCGGCCGGCCGTCTCCCGGTGGGACGCGTGCGACCCGTATCCGGTTCACGGGAAAGCCATTACGGTGCCCGTATGGCGCAGCGAACATATGAGCATCGGACGAGTGAGCGGCAGACGAACGAGCGACAGCCGGCCGAGCCGCGGACCTTCGATTCGTACGAGGAGTTCTGGCCCTACTACGTCGCCATGCACTCCAGGGCGGCGACCCGCTGGCTGCATCTCACCGGCACGCTCACCGGACTCGCGGTCAGTGCCTACGGGCTGGCGCGCGGGCGGAAGCGGTACGCGGCGGCCCTGCCGCTGATCGGATACGGGACGGCCTGGCCCGCCCACTTCCTCATCGAGAAGAACAACCCCGCCACATTCGGTCATCCGGCCTGGTCGCTGCGCGGGGATGTGCAGATGATCCGGATGATGCTGGCGGGCCGCGACCGGGAGCTGGCGGAGACCGCCGCCAAGTGGCTGGCCGCGAACCGCCCCTGACGCGCCGGGGCGGTCCGTACGGGCGGGGTCCGGCCGTACCGCTCAGGTCGTGGTGGCGTGCTCGCGCTGCCGCGCCGCCAGGGTCATGGCGTGCTCGACGACGGCCACCAGCACTTCCTTGACCGACTCGCGTTCGCGCGCGTCACACATCACCAGCGGGACCTCGGGGTCGAGGTCGAGCGCGGTGCGTACGGTCTCGCCCGGGAAGCGGTCCGCGCCCTCGAAGCAGTTGACGGCGACGGTGAACGGGATGCCGCGCCGTTCGAAGTAGTCGACGGCGGCGAAGGAGTCCGCGAGGCGGCGGGTGTCGGCCAGCACGACCGCGCCCAGGGCGCCCTGGGCCAGTTCGTCCCAGAGGAACCAGAAGCGGTCCTGGCCCGGGGTGCCGAAGACATACAGCACCAGGTCCTCGCGGAGCGTGATCCGGCCGAAGTCCATGGCGACCGTGGTGGTCGTCTTGCCCTCGACCCCGTCGACGTCGTCGACAGGCTGACCGGCCTCGCTCAGCACCTCTTCGGTGCGGAGCGGTCTGATCTCGCTGACCGCGCCCACGAGAGTGGTCTTGCCCACCCCGAAGCCCCCGGCGACCAGGATCTTCAGCGTCACCGGTTCGGCCGGACGCTGCCTGTGGCTAGAGCGCCCGAAGACCATTGATCACCTCGCGGAGAATGCTCACGTCCGGCAGTTCGGCCGGCGGAACGGGACGGGTTACATGCACGATTTCGTCCTCCACCAGATCGCCGACGAGGACCCTGACCACCCCGACGGGGAGGTCGAGGCCCGCGGCCAGCTCGGCGATCGACTGGGGGCTGGTGAAGCAGCGTTCGACGATCTCCACGTGCTCGGGGGAGAGCGTCTGGTCCCGGCCGGGGTCACCGGCCGCGGGTTCGCAGACGACGAGCGCGATCAGGTCGAGCCGGTGGCGCGTCGCACTGCTGGTGCGGCCGCGCGTCATCGCGTACGGACGTACTACCGGTCCGGCTTCGCCGTCGAACCAGTGCTGCTGATCCTGATCCGCCTCGCTCATCGCAGCCCGCTCACCCTCCGGCGGGCAGGCCGGTCCGTGGGGCCGTGCCCAGGTGGACGCCGACCCGCTTGACCATGAGCGTCATCTCGTAGGCGACCTGTCCGACATCGGAGTCCGCGTCGGACAGGACGGCCAGACAGCTGCCGTCGCCCGCCGCGGTGACGAAGAGGAACGCGTCGTCCAGCTCCACGACGGTCTGCCGGACCTGGCCCGCCTCGAAGTGCCGGCCCACGCCCTTGGCGAGGCTGTGGAATCCGGAGGCGACGGCCGCGAGGTGCTCGCCGTCCTCACGCGTGAGGTCCTTGGACGTTCCGGTGGCGAGCCCGTCACCGGAGAGCACCACCGCTTTCCGGATGCTGGCGACCCGGTCCACGAGCTCGTCGAGGAGCCAGTTGAGCTCTCCGACGGCGTTGGGGTCCATGGCGTGGCGTGCTGCGGCGTTCGGTGCGGTCATCGACCGTCCCCCTCCGATGTGGTTCCTTGTATCTCGCCGGGGCCGGTGGGGTCCTCGGCATCGTTCTGCAGACGACCGCGCTGCCAGCCCCGCTGGAGCGAAGCCATGCGGCTGCGCACTTCGTCCGCGTCCCGCTCGGTGTCCTGGCCCGTGGCGGGCGTGCGGTCGGTGCCACGGTCCGGAGCGGCGTCCTTCAACTGGGGGGCCAGACTGGCCTGCCGGATACGGCGGGGCAGTCCGTCGATCGTGGGCGGGGCCCCGTCGGACACCGGTCCGCCCGGTGCCGAGGAGCGTGCGGGCTGGGCCGGTACGCCGGACCAGGTGCGGCCCGTTCCGCCGGCCGGCGGTTCCGGCTCCGCCGCGGCGCGGCCCGCCTCGTCCACGCGCCGGCCGCGGTCCACGACCAGGGTCGGGGGCTTGCGGCGGGGCAGTCCGACCGGGCGGTCGGACGCGGCGGCGTCCACCGGGCGCTGCGGCTGCGCGTGCCGGCCGCGCGCGTGCTGCGCGGGGCGGCCGTCGCGCCGGTCGCGGAAGTCCCGGGCGTCGGCCCGCGGACCGCGTACGTCATCACGGCCCAGCAGCCCGTCAGCCGCGTCGCCGGTGTCCCGGACGCCGTACGGGTCGCGTCCGTCACCGGCGTACGGAATGTCGAGGCTGGAGTCGCGGAGATGCTCCCGCGCGCGGAACAGTCCGCCGCGCTCGCTCTCCGTGTCCTCGATATCGGCGATGCCGTCACCTCCGCCGAGCAGCGGCCCGCTCTCCCTTTCGAGAGCGCGTACCGGAGGTTCGAGTTCGACCGGGCCGTCGAGCACGGACGGGTCGCTGCCGAGTCCGGCGGGGACCTGTGCGAGCGCGGTGCGCCGGCCGCCGCCACCGCCGTCGGCGCGATGGCGGCCGCGCTCCGTGGTGGACTTGCGGTCGAGCCGGAAGCCGGTGCCCTCGGTCTCGGGCGCGTCGGTGAGCAGCGCGACCGGCAGGAACACGATCGCGGTGGTCCCGCCGTACGGGGAGGGCTGGAGCGAGACGCGTACGTTCTGCCGCTGGGCGAGCCGGCTGACCACGAACAGCCCGAGGCGGTCGGTGTCGGACAGCTCGAACTCGGGGGTCTCGGCGAGCCGCAGATTCGCGTCGAGCAGCACTTCCGGGGCCATCCCGAGACCGCGGTCGTGGATCTCCAGGGTGAATCCGTTGGCGACCCGCTCGCCGTGCACCTGCACCGCGGTGTGCGGGGGCGAGAACACCGTGGCGTTCTCCAGGAGTTCGGCGATGAGATGCGTCAGGTCGGCGACCGCGGGGCCGCCGACACCGATGCGCGGCAGCCTGCGGACCTCAATGCGCTCGTAGTCCTCCACCTCGGCGACCGCCGCGCGCACCACGTCCATGAGCTGGACCGGCTTGCGCCACTGCCGGGACGGCGCGGCTCCGGAGAGGATCACCAGGCCCTCGGCGTGCCGTCGCATACGGGTCGTGAGGTGGTCGAGCCGGAAGAGGTCGGCCAGTTCCTCGGTGTCCTCCGTACGGCGCTCCATGGTGTCCAGGAGGGTGAGCTGACGGTGGAGCAGGACCTGGTTGCGGCGGGCGAGGTTGACGAACACCTCGGAGACGCCGCGCCGGAGGTCGGCCTGTTTGACGGCGGCCTCGACGGCGGCGCGCTGGAGCGTGTTGAGGGCCTGGCCGACCTGGCCGACCTCGTCCCTCTCGTAGTCGAGCCGCGGCGCCTCGGTCTCCACGTCGACCGGTTCGCCCGCGGCGAGCCGGCGCATGACGCTGGGCAGGCGTACGCCGGAGACCTCGTGGGCCTCCTTGCGGAGCCGGGACAGGTCGCGGATCAGATCACGTCCGACGCGTACGGACACGATGATGGAGACGAGGAGGGCGACGAGGCCGAGGGCGGCGGCGAAGCCGACCCGTACGAAGATGTCGTTGCGTACGGGGTCGATGTGGTCCCGGTACAGCTCGGTGGCCGCGTCGCTCTCGCGGGTCAGGTCCTCCAGGACCGAGGCGGTCATCTGCTGCCAGCCCGCGGCGTCGAGCGTCTTCGGACTCTCGGTGGCGCCGGCCGCGATGAGACGGTTCTCCGCCTCGCGCAGGGCGAGTGTGGCGGGGGTGCGCCAGTACTGTTCGAGCGTCGCGCGGTCCGAGAGCGGGAGGTCGGCGAGGTTGGTCTCGTAGAGCAGCGTGCGGTTGGCGACGAGGTCGGAGGCGGCGCGGACGTCCTCGGGGGTCACTCGGCGCGCGATCAGCGCGGAGGCGACGAGCGCGTCCTCGCGGGAGAGCATCTCCCGCGCGCGGTCGAACCCGATCAGTGCCCGGCCCCAGTTGTCGCCGTCGACGTCCTCGTGTCCGTACAGGGAGGCCAGGAAGTTGTGGCTGGGGTCGACGAGTCCGTTGTAGAAGGCGAGCGCCTTCTCACGGGTGACGGTGCTCTCGTCCACGGAGCGGCGCATCAGCGCGAGGCCTTCGAGGGAGCCGATGACCCGGTCGAGCCGCTCGGCCGAGATGGCGTCCAGGCGGTCGCGCACCGCCGATTCGGCTTTTCTGACGGTGACCAGGGCGCGGTCGGTGTCACCGCGCCGGGCGCGGAGTTCGGTCAGGGAGTCCGCGGCCGTGGGGTCGGCCAGAAAGATGAGCGTCTGGCGCCGTTCGCTCTGGAGGACACCGACCGACTCCTCGACGGGGTTGCCGACGGTTTTGATGACATGTCTGACATCGATGAGCTGTTTGGCCTGGCTGCCGGCGAGCGTCGTGGCCAGACCCCAGAGGACGGTGAGTGCGACGAGCGGCACGAGCAGCAGCGCCACGATCTTCCGGCGGATGGATTTCCCGCGAAAGCGCATGGCCTCCCCCAGCTCGATCTCCCGCCCGGTCGCGGAAGATTCTCCGTCAACAAACGGCGCGAGCCTACTACTGTCGCACCGGCAACTCGAAGACACATCCGGATGATTTTCGGCCGCCCCTTGATGCCTTGATCATGAGTTGTCCTGGTATTCGGCGAGTTGGCTTCCTTGACGCGCACGACGAAGAGCAGACGGGACGGTAGATATCCGGCCGGAACAGATGGCTGAAACTTAATGTTCGGCGAGGGTACCGGGAATCTTCCGGGGCTCCCATTCGTCCTTGTGTGCGGGGATCAGGGGTTGGTTGGGAGCACTGCGGGCGGTTTCGCGTATCACATTCGGTTCCGTGGCCGGCGTGAAGCGGAGCGAGCCGGGCAGTCACCCTTGAGACGGACATGGGTGGGGAGTGACGGTCCATGGAGACGGACGAGCGGCGTGGCGCGGCGTCGGCGGAAGGGTTCACGGAGGTGTCCCGTGGGCTCTGGGTCGAGGAGCCCGCGAAGCGGTATCGCATGCCGGACGCGGTCAGAACGGCCGCTGTACGCGCGGTGATCATCGCCGCGGTCACGCTGATTCAGGCCATGATTGCGTTCCTCAGTACGCTCGCCGGTTCCTGGCTGGCGTTTCCGATGGTGCTGAGCAGTGTGGCCTCCACGGTGGTGGCGACCTGGGGTGTGCTGGACGTATGGGTGACGCGCCAGGTGTGGAACCAGCGCAACGGCGTGGTGTCCGTACCGAGCAGCACCGCGCGCCAGTTGCGCCGGGAGCGGCGCAGGGCCAGGCGCGCGGCGCGTGCCGCCGCGCGGAGTGCGGACCATGGAGGAGGCCGGATACGACGCGGGGCCCGGGCCGAGGGAGAAGCCGGGGCTCCGGAGACGGGCGTCCAGGACGCGGGTGTTCAGGACGCGGGTGTTCAGGAGGCCGGGGCTGCTACTCCGCTACGGGCTCCGGCGTCCGTCTGAACATCCGCGTCGCGGTGATCTCCCCGTGCACGGTCTCGCCGTCCGGGTCCTGCTGCGGCAGCCCGGGGCGCAGATGCTCCTCCACACTGATGTACTTCAGGCCCGCTCGCAGATCGGCGTCATTGCGCAACCGGATGACCAGCGGGAATTCCGCGAGCGCGGTCGTGTCGAAGAGGCCCGTGGTGTAAAGGAGCTGCACTCCCAGGGCGTCGGAGACCGCGCGCTGGAGCTCCAGCAGATAGGTGGCGTTGGCGCGGCCGATCGGATTGTCGAGGAAGAGCGTGCCCGCGTGCCGGTGCTTGTCGCGGCCCCGGTCATTGCTGCGCAGGGCCGCCATCGTGCAGTAGAGGGCGATCGCGGCGGTGAGCAGCTGACCGCCGGAGAAGACATCGCCCATCTGTCCGACGGGAACCCGCTCGGCGCGCAGGACCGCGTCGGGCTTGAGGATCTCGACGGCGACGCCCCGGGGCTGGAGCGCCGCCTGAACTCCGCGCAGCAGCAGGGACATTCCGTCCCTGCGCAGATCGGAGTTCTTCTTGAGGGCCGCGCGGGTCGCCTCGTCGACGACCTCGCCGAGCCGCTCGGTGAGCGTCGTACGGTCCGGCTCCTCGAAGCGGATCCGCAGGAACTCCTGGCCGGACCACTCCCCCAGCCCTTCGGGCAGCCGGGAGAGCC
Source organism: Streptomyces scopuliridis (assembly GCF_042790125.1). Lineage (GTDB taxonomy): Bacteria > Actinomycetota > Actinomycetes > Streptomycetales > Streptomycetaceae > Streptomyces > Streptomyces scopuliridis_A. Next base: position 65,442 of record NZ_JBHTZS010000034.1, on the reverse strand, counting down.
GCTGGGCCGAACGGAGCGTCGTGAGCGCGGATTCCACCAGACCGCGCAGCCGGTCCACGATCGAGTCGCGGTTGCGCTCCAACTGCGCGAGCTCGTCGGTCAGTACGCGCAGCCGGGGCGCGAACGCCTGGGCCCACGCGGCGGCGTGCTCGGGCAGCGCGGAGGCGGGCAGTTCCCGGATCTGCTGACGGGCGGGGGTGCGGACCTGCTCGTAGCGGGTGGCGTTGGCGTGCCGTACGAGCACGTCGCAGGCGTCGCGTACGCCGGCTTCCGCCGCGGAGAGGTCGGCCGCGCAGGCGCGCAGTGAACGGCGGGCCTCCGCCGTGGAGTGCCGCGCCTCCTCCGGCGTGCCGGGGTACGGCTCCGGCGCCTGGGCCTCCTCGTCGCCGCGCTTCGGATCGTGGTCGTCGGCCGCCGCGCCGCGCAGCAGATCGCGCAGGAGGGCGGCCGTCTCGTCGAAGCCGCCGGCCCCGTCCTCGGCGGCGCGGTGCGCGTACAGCAGCTCGCCGTGCGCGGCCCGCGCGGCCTCCAGCGCGTCGGTCCGTACGGCCAGTTCGGTGGTGGCGGTACGCAGCAGGGTCTGCGCCTGCTCGGCGTCGGCCGGGACCAGCTCCGCCGGCAGCTCGGTGTGCGCGTCGCCGTCCTCGGGGGCGAGCCGCTCGGCCTCGCCGCGGAACCGGCCCAGCTGCTCGCTCGCGGTGGAGGCGCGCGACTCCAGCATCTGGACCAGCGACTCGGCGCGGGCGGCGGCGGCCTGCCGGGACGGGCCGTCGGCGCCGTCGGTGGATTCGAGGAGCTGGGCGGCGCGGGTACGGACCTTGTTGGTGAGCCGGTCCAGCTCGGCGAGGGCGGCGCTCTCGTCGCTCTCCGCGCGCGCCTGCTCGGCCCGCAGATCGGCGCCGACGCCCACCTTCTCGTAGAGCTGGGAGGCGGCGCGGTAGGCCTCGCGCAGAGCGGGCAGCGCGGCGCGCGGGGCGTCCGCGTCCGGCTCGGGGACGGTCTCCGGGGCGCCCGCGATCTCGGCGCGTTCCGCGCGCAGGGCGCGGGCGGTGCGGCGGGCGTCGTCGGCGGCGCGCTGGGCGGCCCTGCGGTCCTCGTCGGCGGCGCGCGCCCGCTCCAGGCATACGGTCGCGCGCGCCTCGGACTCGGCGGCGTCGTCGGCCAGTTCACGCAGCTTCGCCTGCCAGCCCGACCGCTCGCGGAGCCGGAACGCGAGACCGGCCAGGGCATCGGCGGCGCGGCGGGCGCGCTGCGCGGCCTCCTGCCGTTCGTCGCGTACCCGCGCGGTGTCCGCGGCGGCCTCGTCCGCCTCGGCGCGCGCCGTACGGGCCTCGGCGAGCGTCGTGGCGGCGGTCTCGGCCGATTCCCGTGCGGTCGCGGCGGCTGCCGCCAGCTCCAGCAGCATGCCGGGCGGGCAGTCGGCACGCCAGGAGCCGAGCCGGGCGGCGAGCGAGCGGTCACCGGTGAGCCGGGCCGCGAGCACCCGGATCTCCTCGTCGCGGGCCGCCGCCCGGCTGCGCAGCGCCTGGCGTTCCTCGTCGGCGGCGTGTTCGTCGTGCATGGCCGGGTTCGGCGGGACGAGGAACACCCCGCTGTCGGCCGGTCCTTCGGAGCCGGGGCCCGGTACGGGGGCCAGCAGCGCGGCGGCGGTGCCCACGGCGACGGCCGAGCGCGGCAGCAGCGCGGCGCCCGCGAGGGCCTCGCGGGCGCGGGCGTGCGAGGCGGGGTCGGTGATCACGACGCCGTCGACCAGCTCCGGCCTGGCGGCCAGCACCGCGGCGTGGTCGCCCGGGTCGACGGCCTGGGCCAGATAGCGCCAGCCGGGGAGGGCGGGGATGCCGTGCTCGCCGAGGTACTCGACGGTGGCGAGGACATCGGGCCCCGGCGGCAGCAGCCCGCCGTCGCCGAGCGCGCCGAGGATACGGGAGTCGTCGGCCGCGGCGGTGCGCAGATCGAAGAGCTGCCGCTCGGCGGAGGTGACGCCCTGGTCGAGCAGTTCGCGCAGCTCGTCGGCGTACCGGTCGAGGTCTTCGGGGCTCAGCGGCCCGTCGGCGGTACGCCGGGAGGTGTGCCTCACCGGGGCGTCCGGCTCCTGGTCGCCGGTGCCGTCGCGCGGGGCGGGGACCGGGGCCTGGGCCGCGGCCGTCGCGGGCAGGCTGAGCAGTTCGGCCAGCCGCTCGTCCTGGGCGATCGACTCCGCCGCGCGGCGCTCCGCGTCGTACGCGTGCTCCGCGGCCCGCGCGGCGTCGGCGGCGCGGGCGGCGGCCAGTTCGGCGCGGGTCTCCGCGGAAGCCGTCTCCCTGGCCCGGTCGGCGGCCGTGCGCGCGGCCTCGCGCGCGGTGTCCCAGCCGGCGACGGCGGACTTCTCCGCGTCGCTCGCGGCCAGCGCGGCACGGGCCGGATCCGCGTCGGGCGCCGTGTCGTCGAGCCAGCCCGCGCGTACCGCCTCGGCCGTCTCCTGGCCGACCTCGGCCAGACGCAGGCGCAGATGCCCGGCCTCACTGCGGGCGCGCTGCGCCTCGGTGGCGGCCGAGGTCGCGTCGCGATGGGCGGCCTCGCCCGTCTCCTGCAGCGTGGCGGAACGCTCCTCCTCCTCGTTGGCCAGCCGCTCGCCGTCCTCGGCGGCGGCGTGCAGCGCGCGGACGAGATCGGCCGCCGCGGTGGCACGCGCGGCCAGCGCGGGCGCGGCGTCGCGCTCGGCCTCCCGGATGGCGACGGCCACACGCGTGGAGCGGTCGGCGGCGGCGCGGTGGCGCAGCACGGCCTCGGCGGCCTGCCAGGCGGAGTGCAGCGTACGGGCGTCCGTCAGCTCGCGGCGCTGCGCGGCGGCGCGCTTCTCGGCGACGGTGAGGGCCAGCGAGGCGTGCCGGTAGGCCAGTTCGGCGGCGATCAGCGCGCTGCGGCCGCGTGCCTGCTCGGCCGAGGTGACCGTATGGGCGGCGGCGGTCACCTGCTGCGCGAGATCGGCGGCCCGCTCCCGCTCCTGGGCCGCGCGGGCCGTGAGCCGGCGTACGAGCGTACGGGCCCGGCGCTCGGCGCCGGCGTGGATGTCACGGGCGCGGGCGCGGGTGTCGGCGGCCTCGACGATCCGGCCGAGCAGATCGACGGACCCGGCCGTGAAGTCGCGCTCGGCGGTGAGTTCGGCACGTCGGCCGAGCTTGTTGCCGAAGCCCCCGACGAGATCCGCGAGTCCGTCCGTGTCCCGGGTGTCGGTGACGGCCCGCAGCAGCAGATCGGTGAAGTCGGAGTCCTTCTTGACCGCGAAGAGGCCCGCCGCCTCGCCCTCGTCGGCGTTCATCTCCCGCTGGTAGCGGAAGAGTTCGGGGTCGAGGCCCAGATCGCCGAGGTGCTCGTTCCAGCGGTCGTGGATCTCCTCCCAGTGGACATCGAGATGCGGATAGAACTTGCCCGCCTCGGTGAGCGAGTCCCGGAAGCCCTTCATGGTGCGCCGCCGCCCCCGGGCGCCGGAGGCGCCCTCCACGGGCGGCCGGACAGCGGTGGACTCGGCGACGGGCAGGGAGTCGAGGCTGAGCCCGGGGCCCGGCCGGAAGGAGTACCAGCCCTCGGCGAACTTCCGCGGATCGTTGGACACCTGACGGCCGCGCCACTCACTGGCCTTGCCGACCACCACGAGTTCACCGGTGAGCGTGTGCTGCCACTCCAGCGCGACATGCCCGCAGTCGTCCGCGAGGAGGAACTTCCGCAGCACACCGGAGCTGGCGCCGCCGAGCGTATTGCGGTGTCCCGGCAGCATCACCGAGAAGATCAGCTTGAGCAGTACGGACTTGCCGCCGCCGTTCTCCAGGAAGAGCACGCCCGCGGGGGCGGGGCGGCGCGGCGGGCCGACCGGCTCCTCCTCGAAGAACTCCGCCTGGGCAGGGGCGGGGCGGGGCACGGGCGCGCCCACTCCGCGCAGATCGAGCACGGTGTCGGCGTAGCGCGCACCGGCAGGGCCGATGGAGTAGAGGCGGACCCGGGACAGCTCGTACATGGCGGGACTCTCGTCGTGGTGGGGGGCGGGTTCAGGCGTGGAACGGCAGGCCGGCGTCGGCGGCCAGCTCCAGATCATCGCCCTCGGGCGGTGGCAGCAGGGTGGCGGAGCCGTCGGTGACGGGGACGACGCCCAGCTCCAGCAGCTCGGCCATGGCGGCGTGGCCCGCCATGTCGCGGACCTGGAGCTGGTAGCGGGCGGTGGTGCGGTAGGCGCCGCCGGCGTCGTCGCCGGTGCGCTGGAGAAAACCGGAGTCGGTGAGGAACGCGACGGCCTTGCCGACGATGCCGGTGGTGGAACCGGCCAGCCTGCGGGCGTCCTTGGTGGCGCCCGTGGCACTGCGCCGTGCGTAGATCCGCCACGCGGCTTCCAGTCCCGGCTCGCCGGTCGACGGGTCGGTGTTCTCCCCCTGCTCCTCGGCGCGCTCCTCCAGCCGACGGCACGCCTGCCGTACGAACGCGTCGACGCCGTTGACCGTGATCCGGCCGATGTATCCGTCGTCGGCGAGGTCGGCGGGGCGGGGGAACGCCATGGCCGCGACGGCGAGATGGGCGAGGCCGTGCAGGAAGCGGTCGGCGGAGTCGGTGGAGGCGCGGCGGGCGTAGTCGCCCATCCGGACGGCGAAGACCGAGTCCTCGCCGGCGGTCACGGCCATGCCGGCGCGGGGTGAGACCTCCAGGACGACGAGACCGAAGCCGGTGGCGATGGCGTCGGCGACGCGGGCGAAGGCGGGGTCTTCGCGGTAGCGGCGGAGGAGTTCGGTGTACTCGGTGTCGCGGGCGGGGAGCAGCTTGGGCTGAAGGCCGAAGGAGACGAGGCGGGCGGCGTCGGCGGCGTCTGCGGGCGTTACGCCCGCGGGGGGCGTGGTCTCGGCCGCGTCGCCGTCGCCGGTCTCGGTCCACGCGGCGGGGTGCTCGGCGTGGTGGTCGCTCACGGGGGGGTCTCCTTGTGCGGCTTCGGTTGCGGTCGTTGTCGCTGGGCCGGGGGCGGTGCGGTGCGCCGTCCGGCGGGGGTGCGGTTGCGGTTGCGTCGTCGTGGGCCGGGTGCCGGGGCCTCCGGAGGTGCGTATCCGGACTGCGCTGCGATCGATATGCGACTCCGTCGCGTGGTCACCGCGCTTCGCGCGAGCTGCGACGCTTTACGTCCGGACACGCACCTCCTCCGACCCCGACCCCCTCTCCCCGGTGGGCCCGCTCGCCTCGCGCACGGCCGGGCCGGTCCGTGACGGGCGGCGAAGGGGGCGCGCAGGGGTCGTGTCCGGGACACTAAAGCGTGATGTGTGGCGCGCGACCGCCCGTGTCCTGACTGTGGCCAGATCCGCGCCGTAAATCATGCCGTCCCGGGCGCGAGCCCCGGAGCGCACCCCGGCAACAACCCACACACGGCCACCGGCCCCGGCCAAAGACGCCCGACCCACGACCCCCCGCCGGAGGCGTACCGCCCCGGAGCGCACCCCGGCAACAACCCGCACCGCAACACCGACCCCGGCCACAACTCACGCGCCCCCGGCCCGCACCGCGCCCCCGGCGCGCACGCGCACGCGCAAGCGGGCCGTGCCCACGATCAAGTCCGCCCCGCCGAACTCGGGGTCGTCCAGCCGCGTGCCGTCGTCGACCGCGAACAGCAGGCTCTCCTCCCCCTGCCGGTACGCCGTGCCCACCGGCGGGCTCGCCGCGTGGATGGCCAGGAGCGCGACCAGGTACGGCAGTTCGGGATCGCGGCGGCGCGCCTCCGCCAGCAGGCCCGAGAGGCGGCGCGGGGCGTCGTGTTCCAGGTCGAGCAGTTCCTTGGCGCTCGCCAGTTGTTCTTCGCTGAAGCGGCTGTCGTCCGGGGTCGCGATCAGGTCCGGTTCCGGCATCTCCGCGCCCAGGTGTTCCCGCTCGACCGGTGGCGTCAGCAGCAGGTCGATCAGGTCGCCGACGCGGACGGAGACGGGCGTGCGCAGGCCGGTGCCGCGGGCGAAGAACGCGTCCGTGACGCGTGTGGCGCGCTCGACGGGCAGCGGCAGCAGCGGGGCGAGCAGCTGGCCGTACAGGTCGAGGCCCGTGTGGGCGGTGGGACGGGCGAAGGCCTGGCGGTCCTGTTCCGCGCGGAAGAGCGGGCCCGCCTCCAGCAGCCGGGACTGGAGCTGGGTGTGCCGGCGGATGCAGTCCTTGACGATGTCGACCAGCTCGGCCGCGCGCCGCTTGTGCTCGGCGGTCTTGGGGTCCGCGCCGGTCTCGGCCTCGTCGCGCGCTTTGCGGATGTTGGTCAGGATCGCGTTCTCGTGGCGGTACCGGTCGGCGACATGGCCGAGGGCTTCGTCGATCAGGTCAGGCACGGCGTTGAGCCAGTCCACCGCCCGTACGTTGCGGCGGGTCGCCTCCAGCGTCCTGCGGAGCGTCTCCGCGTACTGCACGGTGCGGTATCTGGCCTGTTCGGCGGCGAGTTGGGCGTCGGCGAGTCTGCCGCGGCTGATCAGCACTTCGAGCTTGACCTCGGCGGCGATCTGCGCGCTGGTGACGTCCGTGTCGAGCGCGCCGACCAGGACGTTGACCGCTTCGTCGGTGGTGCGCAGGAAGACGCCGCCGCCGTGCCCGGGGACCTCTTCGATGAGCTTGAAGTCGTAGTCCCTGCGGGTGTAGACGCCGTCGGTGCCGAACGTGCCGTACACCGCGCGGAATCCGCGGTCCACGCTGCCGACGTTGATCAGATTCTCCAGCACCCAGCGGGCGACGCGCTCATGCTCCGCGGCCGGGCGCCGGGGCGCCTGGGCGGCGACGCGTGGCAGCAGCCGGGAGACGATCTGCTCGTGGTCGGCGCCGGTGTCGAAGTCCATGTTCAGCGTGACCAGATCGATGGCCGAGAGCGCGACCTCGGCCATCGCGTAGACGGAGTACTCACCCGCGAGATTGGCCTTGCGGGTGTCCAGGTCGTGCAGTGGGGCGGTGCAGGCGAGCGCGCGCAGCCGCCGCGCGAGCCCTTCGTCGGCGGCCGGGCCCATCGCGGGCCGCGGCCCCGCGCTGAGCTGGGGCGGAACGAAGTCCGTCGGGGCAGGCGAAGTCACGCTGCACAGATTATGTCCTCGCACTGACAACGGGCGAAACGGTGCGGAAGCGGCCCCCGTCTCACTCGGTCCCGTCCTCGGCGACGAGCCGCGCGTACACCTCCACCAGCTGCTCGCGCGAGTCGTCCAGATACGTGGCGAGCATCCGTTCCGTGCCTTCCCTGTCCCCGGAGGCGAGGGACTCCAGGAGCTGCCGGTTCCGTACGAGGTACGGCTCGTGCAGCAGACGCGGGTCGTCCACCACGTGGAAGGCGAGCCGCAGTTCGGCCAGTACGGCGCTCATCAGTTCGTCGGTGCGTACGCTTCCCGCCAGCGCGACCAGTTCGCGGTGGAAGTGGATGTTCGCCGTCGAGACGCCTTTCCAGTGCCCTTCCCGGGCCGCCCGCCGGCCGTTGGTGACCGCCTTCTCCAGGCCGCCGAGTGCGAACGGGGGCTCGCCGAGGCCGCGTACGACGGCGCATTCGATCAGCCGGCGCGTGCGGTAGATGTCCTCGACGTCCTCGACCGCGAGCACCCGCACGAAGACGCCTCGGTTGAGTTCGTGGACGAGCAGCCGCTCGTGCGTGAGCAGCCGGAACGCCTCGCGCAGCGTGTTGCGGGAGACGACCAGCGCCTTGCCGATGGACTCCTCCGAGAGCCGTTCGCCGGGCTGGAAGTACCCCTCGGCGATGCGGGTGCGCAGGATGTCCGCGACGCGTTCCGCCGTGCTGGTGCGGCCCAGCAGGGGGCGGTCGTCCGCCAGTTCGCCGAGTTCGGTCCCGCTCGTCGCCACAGCGCCCTCTTCCGTCTCCGTCCGCGTACGGACTCATCGTAGAAGCAAGAACGAAACAACAAGAGTCTTGTCGGATCGTTGAACAATCCCCTACGGTCTTCTCAGCTCACGGTCCCAGCACACTCCCCTTTCTGCGAGGTGCAGATGAGCACGACGGAAACACGCCTGAGCAAGGACGGACTTCCCGACGACACCGGCGCGTTCGCCTGGCTGCGGGCCCTGGGGCCGCAGGGGCGCCGGGCCTTCGCCGGCGCGTTCGGCGGCTACGGCCTGGACTCGTACGACTTCTTCACGCTGCCGCTGTCCATGGTGGCGATCGCCGCGTACTTCAGCCTCGACACCGGCCAGACGGGGCTGCTCACCACCGTCACCCTCGTCGTCTCGGCCATCGGCGGGGCGATCGCCGGGGTGCTCGCCGACCGTATCGGGCGGGTCAGGGCCCTGATGATCACGGTCATCACGTACGCGGTCTTCACGGTGCTCTGCGGATTCGCGCCCAACTACGAGACGCTGCTGGTCTTCCGCGCCCTCCAGGGGCTCGGCTTCGGCGGCGAGTGGGCGGTCGGCGCGATCCTCGTGGCGGAGTACGCCTCCGGCAGGCACCGCGGCCGTACGCTCGGTGCCGTCCAGAGCGCCTGGGCGGCCGGCTGGGCGCTCGCCGTCATCGTCTACACGCTGGTCTTCCAGTTCCTGGACGCGGATACCGCGTGGCGCGTGATGTTCTGGACGGGCGCGCTGCCCGCCCTGCTGATCGTCTACGTACGACGGAACGTCCATGACGCGCCCGAGGCCGCCGCGCAGCGCCGCGAGAGCGCCCGGAAGGGCTCGTTCACCGCGATCTTCCGCCAGGATCTGCTGCGTACGACCTTCTTCGCGACGCTGCTGTCCACCGGCGTGCAGGGCGGTTACTACACGCTCGCCACGTGGGTGCCGACGTATCTCAAGGACGAGCGCGGCCTCACGGTGGTCGGCACCGGCGGCTATCTGACCTTCCTGATCTCCGGGGCCTTCACCGGCTATCTGACCGGTGGCTATCTCACCGACCGGCTGGGCAGGAAGAAGAACATCGCGATCTTCGCCGTCCTGTCCGCCGTCGCCATCCTGGCCTACATCAATATCCCGGCGGGCTCGAACGGGCTGCTGCTCGTGCTCGGATTCCCGCTCGGCTTCTGCATGTCGGCCATCTTCAGCGGCTTCGGCTCGTTCCTCAGCGAGCTGTATCCGACGGCCGTACGCGGTACCGGCCAGGGCTTCACGTACAACACCGGGCGGGCCGTGGGCGCGCTCTTCCCCACCCTTGTCGGCTTCCTGGCGACCAGCTGGGGAGTCGGGGGCGCCCTGGTCTTCGGCGCGGTCGGTTACGGTCTCGCGGTACTCGCGTTGATCGGGCTGCCCGAGACCCGCGGCCGCGAACTGCTCACAACCGAGCCGATCGGAAGGTGACCACATGACCTGGGCGTCCATCGATCTCAACGCCGATCTCGGCGAGGGCTTCGGCCACTGGCGGCTGACCGAGGACGAGGAACTGCTCTCCGTCGTCACCAGCGCCAACGTGGCCTGCGGCTTCCACGCGGGGGACGCGGCCACCATGCGGCGGGTCTGCGGCTGGGCCGTCGAGCGCGGGGTCCGGATCGGCGCCCAGGTCTCGTACCGCGATCTGGCCGGCTTCGGCCGCCGCTCGATGGAGGTGCCCGCGGACGAGCTGGCCGCCGAGATCGCGTACCAGATCGGCGCGCTGGAGGTGTTCGCGAAGGCGGCGGGCGCCCGGGTCGCCTATGTCAAACCGCACGGCGCCCTCTACAACCGGGTGGTCCATGACGCGGAGCAGGCCGAGGCCGTGGTGGAGGGCGTGCTGCTGACCGGCGAGCGGCTGCCGCTGCTCGGCCTGCCCGGCTCCCTGCTCCATGACGTGGCGGAGAAGGCCGGACTGCCCGTCGTCACCGAGGCGTTCGCCGACCGGGCGTACACCTCGGAGGGCACGCTGGTGCCGCGCGGGCAGGACGGCGCCGTGATCACGGACGCCTCGGCGGTGGTGGAACGGTCCGTGTCCATGGCCCGGTTCGGCGTGGTCACCTCCCTGTACGGGCGGTCCGTCGGTGTCCGCGCGCGCTCGCTCTGTCTGCACGGCGACACCCCGGGCGCCGTCGATCTCGCCCGCCGGGTGCGCCGTCGGCTGGAGGCCGCCGGTGTCCGGGTGGAGTCCTTCGTATGAGGGCGCTGCCGGTCGGCGACCGGGCGCTCCTCGTCGAACTGGCCGACGGCGAGGAGACGGCCGCGTTCCACGCCGAGCTGCTGCGCCGCCGCGCGTCGGGCGTCCTGCCGCCGGTGCGGGAGATCGTCCCCGCGGCCCGGACCGTACTGCTCGACGGCCTGGACGATCCGGCGGGCTTCGCCGCGGGGCTGGACGGCTGGCGGGCCGAGGCCCCGGACGCGCGCGTGGCGGACACCGTGGAACTGCCGGTCCGTTACGACGGTCCCGACCTGGCGGAGGTCGCCGCGCTCTGGGGCGTGCCGGACCGGGAGGTGGCGCGGATCCACTCGGCGGCCGAATTCCGGGTGGCGTTCTGCGGGTTCGCGCCCGGCTTCGGTTATCTCACCGGGCTGCCCGCGCGGTACGCCGTACCCCGCAGGCCCACGCCCCGTACCGCCGTCCCGCCGGGTTCGGTCGCTCTCGCGGGCCCGTACACCGGGGTGTATCCGCGCTCCTCGCCCGGCGGCTGGCAGCTGATCGGGACGACGGACACCGTCCTGTGGGACCCGGCGCGGGTGCCGGCGGCGCTGCTCGCGCCCGGGACGCGGGTGCGCTTCGTACCGACGGGGGCGGGCCGATGACGGACCGGGCGCCAGGGCCTGTCCGGCGGATCTTCGCGGGCCCGCGACGCCTGGCACCGCACCTCGCCGCGTTGTCGGAGTCGTCCGAGTACGTCCAGTACGAGGCCGATCCTCCGCCTTGCGATGCACGGCACCAGACGCCGCGACCTGATCCGCAAAGATCCGCCGGACAGGCCCTGGCCGTCGTACGGTCCGGGGCGCTGACCACCGTGCAGGACCTCGGCCGGTTCGGGCACGCCCATCTGGGGGTGCCGCGCTCCGGGGCCCTCGATCCGCCGGCGCTGCGGCTGGTCAACCGGCTGGTGGGCAATCCGGAGGGCGCCGCGGCGCTGGAGACGACGCTCGACGGCTGTGCGGTACGGCCGCGCTGCGCGGTGACCGCGGCGGTCGCCGGGGCGCCGTGCCCGGTCCTGGTCGACGGCCGCCCCGCCGCCTGGGGCGCTCCCGTGCGGGTACCCGCCGGCGCGCTGCTGGAGGTGGGGAGGGTCGTCTCCGGGGTCCGGAGCTATGTGGCGTTCGGTGGCGGGGTGGCGGTGGAGCCGGTCCTCGGCAGCCGGTCGACGGATCTGCTGTCGGGCCTCGGACCGGCGCCGCTGCGCGACGGTACGGTCCTGCCGATCGGCTCCGTGACGGGGCCCGCGGCACCGGTCGACGGAGTGCCGACGCAGGCCCCGCCCGCCGAACTGGTGCTGCGGATACGGCTCGGGCCGCGCGACGACTGGTTCACGAGCGCGGCGCCGCGCACGCTGACCACGCGCCTCTACCGGGTCTCGGCGGCGAGCAACCGCATCGGGCTGCGTACGGAGGGACCGCCCCTGGAGCGTGCCGTCTCCGCCGAACTGCCCAGCGAGGGCATGGTGACGGGGGCCGTGCAGGTGCCGCCCGACGGCCGGCCGCTGGTCTTCCTCGCCGACCATCCGACGACCGGCGGGTATCCGGTGATCGCGGTCGTGGCGGAGCGCGACCTTCCGGCGGCGGCGCAGGCCGCGCCGGGGACGCCGGTGCGGTTCGTGGTGGTACGGCACCGGACGTCCAGGTGACGCCGGGAGGACCGCCGGCCGGCCCGGGAGTGGCCACGCGGTGACCCGATCCGGCGAAGCGCACCACCCCTCTCTCATCAACCTCCTTAAAATCACCAGTAGTTGTGAGGCCCTCCGGTAGGCTTGACGGTAATGCCCCACATGTGCGGGGCGGATGGCTCGGGGGGGCTGATGCGCGTGACGGAGTCCGGGGTGCGCATGGGCCTCAGGGGCCGCAACGGGATCGTCTCCCTCGTCGATGAGTGTCTGCGACAGCCGCCCACCGCGGAACGGCCGGTGACGATGCTGCTCGGCCCGCGCGGCAGCGGTGCCAGCGAGGCGCACAGCGCGCTGATGGAGCGGTTCGGCCCCGAGAATCCGTTCGCCTATGTCAATCTCGCCACCGAGCACGGGCTGCTGCCGCGCTACGGTCTGGGGCTGCTCGCCCGGCAGCTCGAACGGAAGCTGCCGCGATACCGCCGCTCCCACTTCCCCCGGCTCACTCTCGGGCTGCTCGCCTCCGACCATGAGCTGCGGATGACCAGCCTGGCCGAGGGGCGGCGCAATATCCGGCGGGAGCTGGACGCGTTCCAGGAGCGAGCCGAGGCCCGGTACGGCGACTATCTGGCGGCCTTCTTCGAGGTGGCCGGCGGCGCGGTGGGAGCCCCTGACGGCGCGTCGACCGCGGCGCTCGCGCTGCTGCGGGACGCCCTGCGGCGCGGCCGTCGCCGGCTGCCCGGCCGTAAGTTCACCGGAAGCGCCGCGTGGTACGGCGGTCATCCGCTCATCCGGAGCCAGGACCCGTGGGAGGCGCTGGTCGAGCTCAACCTCTGGCGGCACGACGGCGACGCGGAGGACGAGCACCGGCTCGACCGCGTGCTGTTCTCGGCGTTCCTGGCGGATCTGCGGGGGAACGCGGCCCACTCGTTCACGCCGCGCTCGTATCTGCTGCTGCTCGACAACTCCCATTCGGAGTACGGCCGTCGCTTCCTCGATCTGCTGATCCGCGCCCGGCACGACGACACCGTGGTGGCGGGGCTCTCCTGCGATCCGCTGACGATCGTCGCCAGCTCCAACCGCTGGCTGCCGCGCTGGGGCCCGGCCACCGGCGACCAGTGGCCCTGGCAGCTGCGCGGCCCGGACCGCGCCTCTCTCACGGACTGGAGCGAGCACCGGCCGACCCGTGACAGCGACGACACCTGGTGGTATCCGCTGCGGCTGCGGGATCTCAACCTCGACGAGGTCCGGATCCATATCGAGCTGGAGCTGCGCCGCCACTCGGATCTGGCGCCCTTCACCCGGCTCGCGCCCTTTGTGCACCGGCTGACCTGCGGGCTGCCGAGCGCCGTGCACCAGGTCCTTGAGGTGCTGCGGCACTCCGACGTACCGGCCGAGGACGGCCCCGCGCAGGACCGCTGGCTGCGCGGGCTGCCCGACCGTACGCTCCGCGACGGCGAGGAGACGCTCACACTCGCCGACGCCGCGCTCGACCATCTGCTCCAGGGCATCGACGAGCCACGGCGCGCCACGCTCGCGGAGTGCGCCGCCGCGCGTGATCTGTCGATCGGTACGCGGGTGCTCAGCCCCGGCGACCCGCTCTTCGGCGAGATGCGCGCCCGCTGGCTGCTCCTCGGCCCGGTGGGCGTGACGCCGGCGCTCCACCCCTGGCTACGGCGGCTGCTGCTGTGGCGGCTGGCCCGGCGTCCCGACGACTGGGACACCGTGCACGAACTCCTCGCCGAGCACTTCGGATCCGTGGGGCGCACGGTCCAGGAGATGTACCACCGGCTGGCCTGGGGCCGGATCGACGAGGTCACCGCCCATCTGGTCGGGCGCTTCCCCGGGGTCCCGGCGGCGCAGTGGATCAGTGAGTTCAACGCGATCACGGCGGCGCCCAACCGGCTCGTCTCCACGGGCGGTCCGCTGGACCTGCTCGCCGGGCTCGGGCCGGGCCGGGCCGGTGAAACCGTCACCACCGCCGCGGTGATCCGGGAGCTGATCATCACCCGCTGGGTGTGGAGCGATCCGCTCGCCGACCCGGGGATGCGGCTGAACGATCTGATCGCCGACGGGTTCAACCAGCTGTCGCGGCTGCGCAGGAACGATGTCGTGGCGCTGTTCAACGAGGCGGAGCGCTATCGCCACTGGCGCCATCCGCTGACGTCCACGAGCGAGGGGTGAGCGGGATGCGCAGACTCGAATGGCCGCTGCACATCGTGCGCCGCGTGGTGATCGGGGTGGTCGTCGTCGCCGTACTCGCGGTGGCGCTCCCGCTGGGCATCCGCTGGATCGGGGACACCCTGGCCCGGTGCGACGACGGTGTCGTCAAGCGCGGCGAGAACGAGGAGTGCGTCGGCGTCAGCGACGGCTCGTTCCACTTCGCGGGCCATCTCGCCACCGTGGTGAAGAAGATCAAGGAAGAGAACGACCTGGTGCGCGAGGAGGCCAAGAAGGAGCCCTATGTCAGCGTCGCGTATCTGACCTCCTTCACGCTCACCAACGACGACAGCAACTCCGAGGACTCGGTACGGCACGAGCTGGAGGGCGCCTATCTCGCGCAGTACCGGCACAACCGCGGCGATCTCGCCTCCTCCCCCAGGATCCGGCTGCTGATCGCCAATACGGGAAGCAGTTCCGCGCACTGGAACTACACGGTGGACGAGCTGATCGACCGGAAGGACTCCGACGACAAGCTGGTGGCCGTCACCGGTCTTGGCCCCAGCACCGGACCGAATCTGGAGGCGCTGAGGAAGCTCTCCAAGAGCGGCCTCGCCACCGTCGCCAGCACCATGACCGCCACCAATATCCAGGGCATCCCCGGCTTCGTACGGGTCTCGCCCACCAACGTGGACGAGGCGTACGCCGCGGCGGCCTACCTGAAGCGGTCAACGGAGCTGCGCACGGCGGTGGTCGTCCAGGACGCCGCCACGTCCAATCTGTACGCCGACACCCTGGGCACCGCCTTCACCAAGGCGTTCCCCGACAAGAAGACCGGCCACCGGCTGGTGGCGGAGCGGATGACGTTCGACTCGTCGGTACCCGGCGGCGCCTGGAAGAACGAGCTGCGCTATTTCCCGGCGCAGCTCTGCGACACACGGCCGCAGGTCATCTACTTCGCGGGCCGCGGGCGGCACCTCACCAACTTCCTCGACGCGCTCGCCAACCGCAGCTGTACGGACCACACGTTCACGGTCCTCGCCGGTGACGACACGTCGAACCTGGACCGGGAGCAGATCGCCCACGCCGTCGAGAACGACGTCACGGTGCTCTTCACGGGGCTGGCCCACCGCGACATGTGGCGGGCCGATCCCGGGCGGGTCTCGGAACGCTCGGCGCGGTACTTCCAGCCGGGCGGCCGGATGGACGAGTGGTTTCCGAACGACGACCGCTACGACGGTCAGGACATCATGGCCCATGACGCGGTCCTGACCGCCGCCGAGGGCATCCGGATGGCGGCGATCGGCGGTCCCGACGCGGTGACGGGGATCACGGTGCGCCGGATGTTCCACCAGATGAACGGGCCACAGCAGCTGGCGGGGGCGAGCGGGTTCATCTCCTTCCAGAACAACGGCGATCCGCGCAACAAGGCCGTCCCGATCCTCCGGCTCAACGCGCAGGGCCGCGCCGAACTCGTCGAGGTCTCCTCCGCCCACGGCAAACCCCCCGAGGGGCAGTGACCCGGCGTCAGCGACGGCCCATCGTTCCGGCCCGGCCGGGCGCGGTCCCGTAGCCACCGCCGCCCGGGGTCCGCATGACCAGGACGTCGTCGGGACCCACCTCCGCCGAGTCGACGCCCCGCAGCGGCGTGACCGTGCCGTCCGCGCGCTCCACCGCGTTGCTCCCGAGCGCGCCGGGTCCGCCGCCCGCCATGCCGTACGGCGCGACCCGGCGGTGTCCGGTCAGCAGCGTCACCGTCATCGGCTCCAGGAAACGCAGCCGCCGTTCGACGCCGTCGCCGCCGTGCCAGCGCCCGCCGCCGCCGCTGCCGTCCCGTACGGCGAACGCGTCGACCCGTACCGGATAGCGCCACTCCAGTACCTCCGGGTCGGTGAGCCGGGAGTTGGTCATATGGGTCTGTACGGCGTCCGCGCCGTCGAAGCCGTCGCCGGCGCCCGAGCCGCTGGCCACGGTCTCGTAGTACTGCAGCCGGTCATTGCCGAAGGTGAGGTTGTTCATGGTGCCCGAGCCCTCCGCCTGGACGCCGAGGGCCGCGTACAGCGCGCCCGTGACGGCCTGGGAGGTCTCGACATTGCCGGCGACGGTCGCCGCCGGAGGGACCGGCGCGAGCATCGATCCTTCCGGTACCCGCACGTCCAGGGGCTCCAGACAGCCGCTGTTGAGCGGGATGTCGTCGGCGACGAGCGTGCGGAAGACATAGAGCACGGCGGCCATCACCACCGACTTGGGCGCGTTGAAGTTGCCGGGCAGCTGGGGCGAGCTGCCGGTGAAGTCGAGGACGGCGGACCGCGCTTCCCGGTCGACCCGGACCGCGACCTCGATCACCGCGCCGCCGTCGGTCTCGTAGCGGTACGAGCCGTCGTGCAGCTCCGCGACGATCCTGCGTACGGACTCCTCGGCGTTGCGCCGTACATGGCCCATGTACGCCTGGACGACGTCGGTGCCGAACTCGTCGGTCATCCGGCGCAGTTCGGCGATGCCCTTCTCGTTGGCCGCGATCTGGGCCCGCAGATCGGCCAGATTGGTGTCCGGGTCGCGGGAGGGATGGCGGGCGGTGGTGAGCAGCTCCCGGGTCTCAGCCTCGCGCAGCCGTCCGTCCCTGACGAGCAGCCAGTTGTCGAAGAGCACGCCCTCCTCGTCGATGGTGGTGCTGAAGGCGGGCATGGAGCCGGGGGTGATGCCGCCGATCTCCGCGTGGTGGCCGCGCGAGGCCACCAGGAACTCCAGCGTTTGCCCCTGTTCGTCGAAGACGGGGGTCACGACCGTCACATCGGGCAGATGGGTGCCGCCGTGGTACGGGTCGTTGATGGCGTACACATCGCCGGGCCGCAGCGCGCCCTCGTTGCGCCGGAGCACTTCCTTGATGGATTCGCCCATCGAGCCCAGATGGACGGGGATATGGGGCGCGTTGGCGATCAGATTGCCGTCGGAGTCGAAGAGCGCGCAGGAGAAGTCGAGCCGCTCCTTGATGTTGACGGAGTGGGCGGTGTTCTCCAGGCGCACGCCCATCTGTTCGGCGATGGCCATGAAGAGGTTGTTGAAGACCTCCAGCAGGACGGGGTCGACGTCCGTGCCGACCGCGACCCGCGTGGGGCGTGGCCGTACGCGCGTGAGCAGCAGATGGCCCCGTTCGCCCAGGGCCGCCTGCCAGTCCGGCTCGACGACGGTCGTGGCGTCGGCCTCCGCGATCACCGCCGGCCCGGTCACGGTGTCGGTGGGGCGCAGATCCTCGCGGCGGTACAGCGGGGTGTCCCGGACCCGGTCGCCGGTGAACATCCCGACGGTCGCGTACGGTTCGCTTCCGCCGGTGCCGGTGGCCGGCGTGGGCGCGTACGGGGCGTGCGGGCCCGACGCGCCGACGGCCTCGACCGATACCGCCTCCACCACCAGCGGTTTGTCCATGGTGAAGGCGTAGCGCGCGAGGTGTTCGGCCACGAAGACCTCGGTCATGGCCGCGGCCCCGTCCAGGGGTACGGGCAGGCTCGCGTCGGTACCGGCGTACCGCAGCAGTACCCGCGCGCGCGTGGTGATCGCCTCGTCCGGCACGGAGTCGGCGCGCAGTTCGGCGCGGGTGCGCTCGGCGAGGGAGTCGCACAGCTCGCGCACCCCGCGCACGGCCGGTTCGGTCAGCTCCGCCTCGACGGACTGCTCCCGCATGGCGGTGGCGTCGGCGAGCCCGATGCCGTACGCGGAGAGCACGCCCGCGAGCGGCGGGACGATCACGGTGTCGACGCCCAGCGCGTCGGCGACCGCGCAGGCGTGCTGGCCGCCGGCCCCGCCGAAGCTGGTGAGGGCGTAGCGGGTGATGTCATGGCCGCGCTGTACGGAGATCTTCTTGACGGCGTTGGCCATGTTCAGGACGGCGATCTCCAGATACCCGGCCGCGACCTCCTCCGGGGTACGGCTGACGCCGGTGGCCCTCCGTACCTCCTCGGCCCGCCGCGTGAAGCGCTCCCGTACGACCTCCACGTCCAGCGGCTGGTCGCCGTGGGGGCCGAACACGGCGGGGAAGTGGGCCGGCTGGACACGGCCCAGCATCACCTGCGCGTCGGTGACGGTGAGCGGGCCGCCGCGCCGGTAGCAGGCGGGGCCGGGCACGGCGCCCGCCGAGTCGGGGCCGACGCGGTAGCGCTGTCCGTCGAAGTGCAGCACGGACCCGCCGCCCGCCGCGACGGTGTGGATGTTCATCATGGGCGCGCGCATCCGCACCCCGGCGACCTGAGTGCCGAGTTCACGCTCGAACTCGCCCGCGTAGTGCGAGACATCGGTGGAGGTGCCGCCCATGTCGAAGCCGATGACCCGGCGGAAGCCCGCCTGTCCCGACGTACGGGCCATCCCGACGACCCCGCCGGCCGGTCCCGACAGCACGGCGTCCTTGCCGCGGAAGTGCGCGGCCTCCCGCAGGCCGCCGTTGGACTGCATGAACATCAGCCGGATGCCCTTGAGTTCACGGGCGATCTCGTCGACGTAGCGGCGCAGGATCGGGGAGAGATAGGCGTCGACGACTGTGGTGTCGCCGCGCGGTACGAGCTTGATCAGCGGGCTGACCTCGTGGGAGCAGCTGACCTGCGTGAAGCCCGCCGCGCGCGCGGCGTCGGCGACGGCGCTCTCGTGCGCGGGATGGCGGTAGCCGTGCATCAGGACGACGGCGGCGCTGCGGAAGCCGTCCTCGTGGGCGGTGCGGAGGGCGGCGGCGACGGTGTCCGTGTCGAGCGGCCGTACGGTCGCGCCGTGGGCGTCGATACGTTCCGGGACCTCGATGACGCGTTCGTAGACGGCCTCGGGCAGCACGATCTGGCGGTCGAACAGCCGGGGCCGGTTCTGGTACGCGATCCGCAGGGCGTCCCGGAAGCCCTCGGTGATGAGGAGGACGGTCGGCTCGCCGCGCCGTTCCAGCAGCGCGTTGGTGGCGACGGTCGTCCCCATCTTGACGACGTCGATCCGGTCGGCGGGCACCGGATCACGGGGACCGAGGCCGAGCAGCAGCCGGATGCCGGCCACCGCCGCGTCCTGGTACCGCTCCGGATGGTGCGAGAGCAGTTTCCGGGTGACCAGCTCCCCGTCGGGGCGCCTGCCCACCACATCGGTGAAGGTGCCGCCCCGGTCGATCCAGAATTCCCAGCGCCCGGTCATTCCCCCATTCTGGCAAGGGGAGCGCCCGGCGACAGTGCGGCGAGCGCGCGGGAGAGGGCGAGTTCGGCGTGCAGATCGAGCCGGGCGCCGGTGCCGCGGGCCCAGTGCGTCATCTCGTCGCCCGCCAGCCGCAGCAGCTCGGGCAGCAGATCCCGGCAGCGGCGCGCCACCCATCCGGTGCCCGAGGTGGCGAGCCAGCGCAGCGTGGCCGCGCGGCTCGGCGGGGTCTGGTCGGCGACCAGCGAGGGTTCGGGGCCGAGGGCCAGTCCCCGTTCGGCGAGCAGTGCGTGGAAGCGCGCGGCGATCATCCGGTGTCCTCGCTCGGCGGGGTGCAGCCGGTCGGCGCTCCACAGGGACCGGTCGGCGACCCAGGACGCCTCCGCCATATGCAGATGGACGGTGTCGTAGCGCGCCGCCAGCGCGTGGACGACGGCGTTGACGGCGCGCTGCCGCCGGGCGAGGGGCATGGCGAGCGGCGCGGGCAGCCCGAGCATGCTGCCGGGGTCGGGCAGACAGGTCGTCAGCAGGACGGTGCCGCGCGCGGCGAGGGCGCCGCAGACCCGGTCGAGGCGCAGGGCGAGGTCCTGGATGTCGAAGGCGCGGCGCAGGGTGTCGTTGACGCCGACGACGACGGAGGCGATGTCGGGCGCGAAGGCGAGGGCGGCGGGGGTCTGCTTCTCCTCGACGTCGCGGGTGAGCGCGCCGCTGACGGCGAAGTTGTGGAACCGTACGCCCGTTCCGGGGTCGCCCACACCGGCGCCGAGCAGCGCGGCCCAGCCCCGCCACCCGCCGTCGACGGGGTCGCCGATCCCGGCGGTGAGCGAGTCCCCGAGCGCGGCGTACCGCGGCACGCTCGGGAGCGCGGCGGCGTCCGGGGCCCGGTCCGGCTCCGGATCCCGGTCCCGGTCCTGATCCCGTTCCCGGTCCCGGTCCCGGTCCTGGGCCTGTCGTTCCTGGGCCTGGGTCGCGTCCGCAGGCAGCGCGCCGCTGTCCGCCTCCGTCGTCATCTCGCCTCTCCCTCCGGCTGGTGAACCTGCTGGACCTGCGACGGAACCCTGTTCAGCATCGGTACGTCGAGCGGGACATCATGGGCCGCGAGGAAGGCGGAGACCGCCTTCTCCCAGCTGAAGAGTTCCGCGCGGGCGCGGGCCGCGGCGCGGCGGGCCCCCTCCGGACGGGCCAGGAGCTCCTGGATCGCGTCGGCGAAGGCCGTGGCGTTGTCGCGGGCGGCGATGCCCGCGTCCCCGATCACCTCGCCCAGCGCCGACGAGGCGCTGGCGACGACCGGCGTGCCACAGGCCAGCGCCTCCAGCGCCGACAGCCCGAAGGTCTCGGCCGGTCCCGGCGCCAGACAGATGTCCGCGGCGGCCTGGAGATCGGCCATCGCCGCGCGGTCGCCGACATGGCCGAGGAAGAGCGCGGGCAGCCGCTCGGCGCGGGCCCGGCGGACCAGCCCGGCCCGCAGCGGACCGTCGCCGGCGACGACCAGCACCGCCGGCACGCCCCGGTCCCGCAGCGCGGCGAGCGCGTCGAGCGCGGCGCCGGGACGCTTCTCCACCGACAGCCGGGAGCCGAGTACGAGCAGCGCTTCACCCGGACGCGCGTACCGGGAGCGCAGCTCGGCGTCGTACCGCTCCGGCGTGCACCGGCGCAGATCGACACCGAGCGGTGCGCGCACCACATTGCGGGCCCCGATCCGGAGGAACTCCCGCTCCGCCCACTCCGTGGTGCAGACGATCCGCGAGTACGCCCAGGCGGTCCGCAGATTGAGCCGGTCCGCTGCCCGGCCCGCGGCGACTCCGGGCACGCCCCAGGTGCGCAGCACCCCGTCCGCCGTCTCGTGGGAGACCATCACGGACGGGACGCGGTGGCGGCGTGCCCACTCCCCCGTCCAGCGCAGGGTGGTGCGGTCGGAGACTTCGAGACGGTCGGGCCCGATGTCTTCGAGCACCTCCCGCAGCCGCCGCCGCGCGCTCAGCACCCGGTATCCGCCGGTGCCGGGCAGTACGGGCCCCGGCAGTGTGATGACCCGCCCCTGCGAGGTGTCCGCGTGGGACTCCCGCTCCCCCGGCACGATCAGCACCGGCTCGTGCCCGGCCGCGAGATACCCGCTGCCCAGCTCGTGGAGCGCGGTGCGCAGTCCGCCCGAGGCGGGCGTGACGAAGTTGGCCAGCCGTACGATCCTCAGCCCGCTCACGCGACCACCGCCGTACGGGCGCCGAGCACCTCGGTGTAGTGGCCGAGCAGCTGGTCCCCGACGACGGCCCACGTCCTGCCCTCGACGGTGGCGCGTCCCGCCTGCCCGTAGGCCGCGCGGAGCGCGGGGGCGAAGGCGAGTTCCTCCACGGCCGCGGTGACGGCGTCGGTGTCGTGCGGGGTGACCAGCAGTCCGGTGCGTCCGTGGTCGACGAGGTCGAGCGGTCCTCCGGCGGCGGGCGCGATCACCGGCACCCCGCTGGCCATGGCCTCCTGCACGGTCTGGCAGAAGGTCTCATAGGGGCCGGTGTGCGCGAACACGTCGAACGAGGCGAAGGTCCGCGCCAGGTCGTCGCCGGTCGACCGGCCGAGGAAGACCGCGCCGGGCAGCGCCCCGCGCAGCGAGGTCTCGCTGGGGCCGTCCCCGACGATGACGACGCGGACCCCGGGCAGCCGGCAGGCCCCGGCGAGGAGTTCCACATGCTTCTCGGGGGCCAGCCGGCCGACATAGCCGACGATCAGCTCGCCGTTGGGCGCGAGCCGCCTGCGTAGCTCCTCGTCCCGCAGTTCGGGCCGGAACCGTACGGTGTCGACGCCCCGCGGCCAGAGCCGTACCCGGGGGATGCCGTGCTCGGCGAGGTCGTTCGCGGCGGCGCTGGACGGCGCGAGGGTGAGGTCGGCGGCGGAGTGCACGGCGCGGATCCGCCGCCAGGCCGCGGCCTCGCCGGCGCCCACATAGGTACGGGCGTAGCCCGCGAGGTCGGTCTGGTAAACGGCGACGGCGGGGACACCGAGCCGGGCGGCGGCCGTCATGCCGCGTACGCCGAGCACGAAGGGCCCGGCGAGATGGACGAGTTCGGCGCGGTGCGCGGTGATGGCCGCCGCGATGCGCCTGCTGGGGAGGGCCACCCGTACCTGCGGATAGCCGGGCAGCGGGAGTGAGGGCACGCGTACCACGGGGCACGGTGCGTCGATCTCGGCATCACCGGCGACGGCCGGGGCGATGACGAGCGGATCATGACCGCGCGCGGCGAGATGCCGGGCGGTCTGGAGGGCGCAGTGGGCCACCCCGTTGACATCGGGCGGGAAGGATTCGGTGACAATGACGACGCGCATATCCGTGTTGTCGTCGCACCGAACGTGTCCCTGCCAACGTGGATCTTTCCGCGTGGGGAACGTCCCGTGAGCATTGGACGCGGGACGTTCCCCCGGACGCGACGAAGGCGCACAGACCGTACGGACCGGCTTGCGGAGCGAAGGTTTCCGGCCGTACGCGCCACCGGGCGGCGGTGGCCGCCGCTCTCACCGCGCGGCGGCGTCCGGGCCCATCCTGCTGCGTACGGCGGTCTGCACCTCGGCCTCCTCGGCCGGATCCGCGGCCAGCCGCCGCAGCCTTTCCGCCACGCGTACATCACCGGTCTCGGCGTGCAGGGCCGCGACTTCCCGGGTGGTCTCCTCGCAGTCCCACAGGCATTCGACGGCGAAGCCGGTGGCGTAGGAGGGATCGGTGGCGGCGAGCGCACGCGCGGTCCGGCCGCGTAGATGCGAGGAGGCGGTCTCGCGGTAGACATGGCGCAGCACGGGCGCGGCGCAGACGATGCCGAGGCGTCCCGCGCCGTCGACGAGGGTCCACAGCCGCCGGCTGTCGGGCCCCTCGGCCCGTACGGTCTCCCGCAGCGCGCCGAGGACCAGCGCGGTGTCCTTCGTATTGCCGCGGCAGGCGAGCACGCCCGCGGCGGACGCGCCGAGCGCGTCGGGCCTGTGCACCCAGCCGCGGGCCCGGTCGACCGCCTCGTCGCCGCACATCCGCTCGAAGGCGGCGACGGCCGCGTCGGCGACGGTGCGGTCCGGTCCTCCGGCCGCCGCTTCGATCAGATCGAGGACGACGGGGTCACGGACCTCGGCGAGATAGTGCAGGGCCGCGCAGCGGGCGCCGTCGGGGCCGTTGCGCGCGGCCTCGACGATCAGCGGACGGTCGTCGGGCCCGGCGACGGCGGTGAGGCAGCGGGCCGCGGGCCCGTGCATCTCCGTGCCGCGTTCCAGTGCCTGCTGTGCCCAGTCGAAGACTGCCCGCACGCTCCAGCCGGGGCGCGGACCGCTCGGCCGCAGCTGCCGCTGCCAGCGGTCGAACGAGCCCTGTTCACCGGCGGCCCTGATCCGGGCGCCGACCGCGGGCCGTGGATCGTCGGCCCAGAGCCGCCAGGGGCGGGGCTCGAAGGCGTCCCGTACGACCGACGCCAGCTCGGCGTCGCCCTCGGGTCCCGCCGGGAATCTGGCGAGGATGGGGACGGCCAGGGAGCGCAGCCCGGTGTCGTCGTCGCGCAGTGCCAGCTCGTCCAGGGCCCAGGCCCAGTTGGCGCCGGTCGCCGCGTACCGCCTGAGCAGGTCGAGGGCGTCGCGCCTGCCGTACGCGGCGAGATGGCCGAGCACGGCGAGCGAGAGGCCGGTCCTGGACTCCTCGGTGTCGAAGTGGTCCTCGGCCCGGAAGAGATGGTGGTCGATGGCGTCGAGACCACCGTGGATGTCCAGATACAGGCGTGCGTAGTACAGCGAACGGTTCTCGACCTGCCAGTCGTGGCGGGGATCGTTCAGTACGCAGTGGTTGAGGGCGGCGAGCGCCTCGGCGCGGGGTGCCGCGAGCGCGTGCAGCGTGCCGTCTCCGCGGCCCCTCTGCAACAGCCCGAGCAGAGTGCCGCTCGGCGCTATGACTGGATCGAACATGGGGAAAGCCTCACATCAAGCTGTCGACGCAACCGGGGGTGCGACCGGGGGACGTGGCACCCTTCTGGCCCTAGACCGCGCGGCAACATGATCGGCCGACCGTCGTCTTCCGCTTAATGCAGACCATCTTCCCTGCCTCTCGTCGATGACCCGTTGCGGGCCCGACGTCATGATGACCCAGCCATTTCGCCACCGCGACCACATTTACGACGTCTCTCACCCGGGGCATCACTGGGCGCCGAACAGCTCCAGAAGGTCCGTCTTCCCAAACATCCGCGCGGTATCCACGGCGGAGGGGTTTCCTCCGGATGGATCCGCGCCACCGGCCAGCAGCGCCCGGATGACGGCGTCCTCGCCCTTGAAGACGGCCCCGGCGAGCGGGGTCTGGCCGCGGTCGTTGACCCGTCCGGCGTCGGCGCCGCGCGCGATCAGCGCCTCCACCGCCTCGGCGTGGCCGTGGTACGCGGCGAGCATGATGAGGGAGTCGCCCCGGTCATTGGTGAGGTTCGCGGGCACACCGGCGTCGACATAGGCCGCCAGCGCCCCGGTCTCACCGCGCCGGGCCAGATCGAAGACCTTCGTGGCCAGCTCGACCACTTCGGGATCCGGTGTCTCACTCATCGGTGGACCGCCTTTCGGACCGGCTCGCGCGCCGGCTCACACGCCGTTGACCTGGTCCGTACGGCCTGAATGCCGTACGGATAAACCGACAGGGTACTGCGGACCGCGCCGCGCGCGGGCGCCACGCGCCCCCTGGGCCAGCACAGTGAAATACCTGCCATTTCACTCATTTGCACCTTTTATCGCATAGATACTTTCGGTGATCCTGGAAGAACTCATGGTGACTGTCCCCTCAAACCAGGAGAATTCTCATGATTCTGTCCATGTCAGGCGTGGTGCTGCTCGGAATCATCGTCTTCCTCTTCTTCCGCAAGGACGGACTCAAGGCGTCCCACGCCATGGTCTGCGCCCTTTTCGGCTTCTATCTCGCGGGCACGGCCATCGCGCCGAGCATCACGGCGGGCGGCGCGAGCCTCGCCGGGCTCATCGGCGGGATCAAGTTCTGACGCCCGCCCGCCCCCTTCCGCACCATCAGGAGACAGACGTGGCCCGGCGACCACTCCCCCGCATTCTGACCAGCGGCAGCGCCCAGATCGCCCGCAGTCGCGAGCTGGCCCGCACGGCAGCCGACAGCGCCACCGATGTTCTCCATCCGCTGATCACGGTCTCCCGCGGTCTGCGGATGCTGGCCGCCGCCGCGCGCCAGAAGTGGGCCGGCACCCCGAAGGACCGGCGCGGTCCCGCGCTGTTCGTGGTGGCGGCCTGCGTTCTGGTGGTCGCGCTCATCCCGTACGGGCCGCTGCTCGGTCTGATCGCGCTGATGGGCGTGGCCGGCTGGAAGGGGCGCGACACCGCGCCCGTACCGACCGGACCCGACGACACGGAGGTGAAGCGGCTCCAGTCCCTCTACGAGGCGCTGGTGCCGTACTTCGCCGTACCGGAAGACCCGAATCCGCTCTACGCCCACGGCGGCGCGTGGGGTGCGGCGTTCGACGACCACGCCTTCGACACCGGCGGACGGCTCACCCGGCTCCAGCTGAGGTACCCCCCGTACTTCCCCGACAGCGATCCCGATGTGCGCGCGCGGATCGAGCAATTGCTCCAGGCCAAGTGCGGGCGCGGGCGCGAGTACCTCTTCGAGTGGGAGGAGGAGGCCAACCAGCTCACGGTCACCGTGCTCCCCGCGCTGCCGACGGCCATCGCCGCCCAGACCTTCGTCACCGCCCCCGGCGAGACCCTGCTCGGCTTCACGGACGACGGGGTGGTGCGACGCACCGTCCCGGTCATGGCGGACGGCGAGAGCCGGGACGAGCCGCCGGTGCTCTGGCGGACGGGACCGCGCTCCACCGAACCGCATCTCCTGGTCACGGGCCCGCCGGGCAGCGGTGCCACCAGCCTGCTGCGCTCGCTCGCGCTCCAGGCCGTCCAGCACGGCGAGATCCTGATCGTGGAGGGCGGCGGAACAGGGGAATTCAGCTGTCTGGCCGGACGTAACGGCGTGCTGGCCGTGGAGTGCGGACTGGCCGGGGCGCTGGCCGGTCTGGAGTGGGCCGCGAGCGAGACGGAGCGCCGGCTGATCGCCGCCAACCGGGCGGGACAGTCCGGCCGTCCCGCGCCCGAGGACACCAGGCGCCCGCTGTGGATCCTGCTGGACCGGCCGAGCGTCTTCGGTCATCTGGCCGCCGCCGAGGGACGGCCCGATCCGCAGGAGCTGCTCCAGGTGCCGCTGCGGCACGGCAGATCCGCGCATGTGACGGTCGTCGTGGCCGACCAGTTGGACAGCCTGGACACGCTCAGCGAGGCCGTACTCACCTGCACGCGCGCCCGGGTCGTCCTCGGGGCCGCCGCGCCCGCGCAGCTGGAAGCGGTGCTGGGCGCGCCGCCGCGCACCACACCCCCGGCGGACGTCCCGCCCGGCCGGGGGTACGCGCGGCTCGGCACCGGACCGGTGCTCAGGCTCCAGGTCCCGGCGACGCCCGACCCGTACGACGACGGGACGGGCGAGGCGCACCGCCGCGCCGTCCTCGGACTTCTTCCGGAGCGTCACCCGGCGGTCGCGGCGCCCGACGAGGACCGCGACAAGGACCGCGGCGCGGTGGAGCGGACCGCGGCGCCGTCGGTCCCCGACCAGGAGCGCGACCCCGGCCGCGCGCCGGTCCCCGCTCCGGGGCCGGTCGGCGCCGTCGTACCCGCCGAGGGCTGACGCGGCCGACGAGCAGCCGAGAGGCCCTAGGCGACGAAGGTGCGCGGTGCGTCCGTGCCCGTGCTCGCCCCGGTCTCCACGAGCCGCGCCGCCGCCGCCAGCCGGGCCGCCGCCTCGACGGCGACCGGGCCGCCCACCGTGAACGGCAGCCGTACGTATCCCTCGAACGCCCCGTCGACCCCGAAGCGCGGCCCGGACGGCACCCGTACGCCGACCCGTTCGCCGACCTCGGCCAGGCGGGATCCGGACAGTCCGCCGGTCCGCACCCACAGGGTCAGCCCGCCGCCCGGCACCTCGAACTCCCAGCCGGGCAGCTGTTCACGTACCGCCGCCACCAGCGCGTCGCGGTTCTCGCGCGCCTGGGCCCTGCGCAGGGCGACGGCCTCCTCCCAGCCGCCGTTCCGCATCAGCCAATTGACGGCGAGCTGCTCCAGCACCGGCGTGCCCATGTCGGCGTACGCGCGCGCGGAGACCAGCGACCTGATGACATCCGGCGCGGCGCGCACCCACCCGATCCGCATCCCCGCCCAGAACGCCTTGCTGGCCGAACCGACCGTGATGACCGTGCTGCCCGCCGGGTCGAACGCGCAGACCCGCCTCGGCATCGGGAGATCCGCGTCCAGCCGCAGTTCGGACATCGTCTCGTCGACGACCAGGACCGTGCCCGCCGACCGCGCGGCGTCGACCAGCTGCCGCCGCTGGTCCTCGTCGGCCAGCGCGCCCGTCGGATTGTGGAAGTCGGCGACGACGTAGGCGAGCCGGGGGGCCGCCTCCCTGAGCACCTGACGCCAGCGCCCGAGGTCCCAGCCGGCCAGCCCCTCCGCCATGGCGACGGGCACCAGCCGCGCGCCCGCCTCCCGCATCAGCTGGAGGATGTTGGCGTACGACGGCGACTCCACCGCGATCCGCTCGCCACGGCCCGCGAAGAGATGGCAGATCGCGTCGATCGCCCCCATCGCGCCGGTGGTGACCATGATCTGCTCCGGCATGGTCGGGATGCCGCGCTCGGTGTAGCGGCCGGCGAGCAGCTGCCGCAGCGCGGGCAGCCCGGCCGGGTAGTCGCCATGGGTGTGCGCGTACGGCGCCAGCTCCTCCAGCGCGCCCTGGACGCCCCGGGTGAGCCAGGGCTCGGGGGCCGGCAGCGCGGCGGTGCCGAGGTCGATCATCGACCCCAGCGACTCGGGCGGCAGCGGCTCCAGACCGCGCGCGGGCAGCGGATTGCCCGCCGGTACGGCCGTCCAGCTGCCCGCGCCCCGCCGGGACTCCAGGAACCCTTCCGCGCGCAGCGCCTCGTACGCGGCGGCCACCGTCGTACGGCTCACGGTCAGGGCGAGCGCGAGTTCGCGCTCGGCGGGCAGCCGGGCCGCGACGGGGACGCGGCCTTCGAGGACGAGCAGCCGGATGCCGTCGGCGAGGGCCCGGTAGGCGGGCGGTCTGCGGGTGCCGGGTCCGGCGGGCCCGCGCTGCTGGGTCTTGAGCTGCCGGGCGAGCTGAGCCGCGCCAACGGCAGAAGTCCACTGAGCCATGGAAATCAGTCCACCTTCCCCGAATTGGCCATGGTTGGCATCTGCCACCCCGCCACAGAGTGTCACGTACCAGTCCACCATCGCATCAGGGGGCACCACCATGTCCATCACCTCCGGTCTCCGGGGTCCACATCTCACGCGGCGGCTGGTCCAGCTGTACGCGGGACTCGCGCTGTACGGGGCCAGCGCGGCGCTGCTGGTACGCGGCGGCCTCGGTCTGGAGCCATGGGGTGTGCTGCACCAGGGTCTCGCGGAGCTGACCGGACTGACGATGGGCGTCGTCTCGATCATCGTCGGCGCTGTCGTGCTGCTGCTCTGGATACCGATCAGACAGCGCCCCGGGCTCGGCACGGTCTCCAATGTCTTCGTGGTCGGCATCGCCATGGACGCCGCGCTCGCCCTCGTCCCCGAAGGCCACGGGCTGGGCGTCCGTATCCCGCTGCTGATCGCAGGCATCGTGCTCAACGGCGTGGCCACCGGGCTCTATATCGCGGCCCGGTTCGGCCCGGGGCCGCGCGACGGGCTGATGACCGGGCTGCACCGGCTGACCGGCCGCTCGGTCCGGCTCGTCCGTACGGGGATCGAGGTGGCGGTCGTCGTCACCGGCTTCGTTCTCGGCGGATCGGTGGGCATCGGGACGGTCGCCTACGCCCTGGCCATCGGCCCGCTCGCCCAGCTGTTCCTGCGCGTCTTCGCCATCCCGGCGGCGGACAACGGCAGCACGGTGGTCGCCACCGGGTCACCGGGGCAGGCCATACTGCGGCGATGACTCGCGTACCCCACCCCTATCTGGACCGGCCGGCCCCGATCGCGTTCGCCCATCGCGGCGGCACGGCGGACGGCCTGGAGAACACCGCCGCCGCGTTCCGCCGCGCCGCCGGGCTCGGATACCGCTACTTCGAGACCGATGTGCACGCCACCGCGGACGGCCGGCTCGTCGCCTTCCACGACTCGACGCTGGACCGGGTGACCGACGCCCGCGGCCGGATCGCCGACCTGTCCTGGAAGGACGTGCGCCGGGCGAGGGTGGCGGGGACCGAGCCGCTGCCGCTCTTCGAGGAGCTGCTCGAAGAGTTCCCCGACGCGCGCTGGAACGTGGACATCAAGGCCGCCCCCGCCCAGCTGCCGCTGGTCGAGCTGATCCGCAGGACCGACAGCTGGGACCGGGTCTGTGTGGGCTCCTTCTCCGAGGCCCGGGTGGCCGGCGCGGCCCGTCTCGCGGGCCCCCGGCTCGCCACCTCGTACGGGGTACGGGGCGTGCTGGGCCTGCGGCTGCGCTCGTACGGCATCCCGGCCCCCGTCCGGCCGGGCGCCGTCTGCGCCCAGGTCCCCGAGACCCAGAACGGCGTCCGGGTGGTCGACGAGCGCTTCGTACGGACGGCGCACGCGCGCGGCCTCCAGGTGCATGTCTGGACGGTCAACGATGCGGATCGGATGGGGGCGCTCCTCGATCTCGGTGTGGATGGCATCATGACTGATCAACTGGAGACGCTGCGCTCGGTGTTGACCGCGCGGGGAGCCTGGCATTGACCGGGCGCGGCGTGCGCCGGGGAAGCTGGGCGAAGCTACGGGGAGAGCGAGGAAGCACCGGTGACCGCTGACACCGTGGACCGTGCCGACGGTCCGGCCGAGGGGGCGTCGGAGCGCAGACGCGAGCAGCGCGGCTGGTACTTCTACGACTTCGCCTGCTCCGTCTACTCGACGAGCGTGCTCACCGTCTTCCTCGGCCCCTATCTGACGTCGGTGGCGAAGGCGGCGGCCGACGCGGACGGCTTCGTCCGTCCGCTGGGCGTACCCATCCGCGCGGGCTCGGTGTTCGCGTACACGGTCTCCGTCTCCATCGTGGTGGCGGTGGTGGTGATGCCGCTGGTCGGCGCCGCCGCCGACCGCTCGGGACGCAAGAAGCCGCTGCTCGCGCTCGCCGCGTATCTGGGGGCCGGCGCCACGGCGGGCATGTTCTTCCTGGACGGTGACCGCTATCTGCTGGGCGCGTTGCTGCTGATCGTGGCGAACGCCTCACTGGCGGTCTCGATGGTGCTCTACAACGCGTATCTGCCGCAGATCGCCGGGCCCGAGGAGCGTGACGCCGTCTCCTCGCGCGGCTGGGCGTTCGGCTACACCTCGGGCGCGCTGGTGCTCGTCCTCAATCTCGTGCTCTACACCGGGCATGACTCGTTCGGCGTCTCGGAGTCGATGGCCGTACGGATCTGTCTGGCCTCGGCCGGTGTCTGGTGGGGCGCCTTCACGCTCGTCCCGCTGCGCCGGCTGCGCGACCGCCGGGTGGTACGGGACGGCGCGGGCGCGGTCGGCACCGGCTGGCGGCAGCTGATCGCGACGCTGCGGGACATGCGCCGCCATCCGCTGACGCTGTACTTCCTGCTCGCCTATCTCCTCTACAACGACGGCATACAGACGGTGATCTCGCAGGCGTCGGTCTATGGCTCCGAGGAACTGGGCCTGGACCAGACGACCCTGATCACCGCCGTGCTGCTGGTGCAGATACTCGCGGTGGCCGGCGCACTGGGTATGGGCCGAATGGCCAGGTCCTACGGGGCCAAGCGGACGATTCTCGGCTCGCTCGCCGTCTGGACGCTCATCCTCGGGGCGGGGTATTTCCTCCCGTCCGGGGCGCCGGTCGCGTTCTACGCGCTGGCGGCGGCGATCGGGCTGGTCCTGGGCGGCAGCCAGGCGCTCTCCCGCTCGCTCTTCTCGCATCTGGTGCCCAGCGGCAAGGAGGCCGAGTACTTCTCCGCGTACGAGATGAGCGACCGCGGCCTGAGCTGGCTGGGCCCGCTGGTGTTCGGGCTCGCGTTCCAGCTGACCGGGAGCTACCGGGATGCGATCATCTCGCTGGTGGTCTTCTTCGCGCTCGGTTTCGTCCTGCTGGCGCGGGTACCGGTACGCCGCGCGATCGCCGCCGCGGGCAACCCCGTACCGGAACGGATTTAGACGTTGAAGTCAAAGGGCGGTAGTGTACGCGTTTGGCCTGCCAGGCGGACCGTTACTGCGTAGTCGGGAAACGAAAACGCTGGGTGACATCTCCCGTTAGATGTGACAAACCGGGCGTCGGCGGGTACGCAATCCTGGAATGACCAGCGGCACAGACGGGCGACGCATGACCCGGAACGGGAATCTTTACCGCCGACCGGACGTTGACCGGATGACGACGACAGCGACACCTGTCCTGTGGGCGACAAGCCCGGGAGGCACGATTCATGAGTGAGCGAGCTCTCCGCGGCACGCGACTTGTGGTTACCAGCTACGAGACGGACCGCGGCATCGATCTGGCCCCGCGCCAGGCGGTGGAGTACGCATGCCAGAACGGCCATCGATTTGAGATGCCGTTCTCGGTAGAGGCGGAAATTCCGCCGGAGTGGGAGTGCAAGGCGTGTGGCGCCCAGGCACTCCTGGTGGACGGGGATGGCCCCGAAGAGAAGAAGGGCAAGCCTGCGCGCACGCACTGGGACATGCTCATGGAGCGGCGCACCCGCGAGGAGCTGGAGGAGGTGCTGGCCGAGAGGCTGGCCGTCCTGCGCTCCGGCGCCATGAACATCGCCGTGCATCCGCGGGACAGCCGGAAGTCCGCCTGACCGCGTAACCACCGCACACGACAAGCGAACAGCACCGAAGCCGCGGGCCGCGTCACATCCCATATGTGACGCGGCCCGCGGCTTCGCTGTCCCCTGCCGGTACCGGTGGGCACCGGTACCGGCAGGGCGGGCTCACGGGGTGAGCGGCGGGCGAGGACCCTCGTCCCCGGGGTGGTGGCCGGTCCGCGGCTCGTCGTCGTGCTTGATGACCTCGCCCTGGACCACCTTGCCGTCCGGCCGGCGCATCCGGGCCTGCTGGAAGGCGTCGCCGAGACTGCCGGGCACGGCCGCCTGGCGCATCCGCCGCTCCAACGACCGCTCCGCGTACCGGCCGAGGGCCATCCGTACCGGCGGGATGAGCAGAAGCAGCCCCAGTACGTCGGTGATCAGCCCCGGCAGCATGATCAGCAGGCCGCCGAGCATCAGGAAGCCGTTGCCGGTGCTGCCGGTGCCGGGCTCGGTCCCGGGCACCTCGCCCGGCTGTCGCTGCTGCTGCCGTTGCACGGTCTCGGTGAGATTGCGGAAGGCGCGGCGGCCGGCGCTCTTGATGACCACCGCGCCGAGCACGACCGCGCCGACGAGCAGCAGCAGGACGGTCAGCCCGCCCGCGACATCGGCCACCAGGATCAGCAGCCAGATCTCCAGCACGAGCCAGGCGGCGATGCCCAGTGGGATGAGGGTGCGGGCGCGAGAGCGCTTGGGAACGGTCCGGGGCGAGTGCGCGGTCGTCATGGTTCCAGTGTGCCTGGGGACGCGTCCGGATGGCGTATGGGGGCGAGCGGAATGATCAAGCGGATCCGGCAGATCCGGTTCCGTTCGACCCGGTTCCGGCAGGGCCGGTTCCGGCAGGCCCGGTTCCGGTGCGCCCGGTGGACTTGCGGCCCAGCAGTCGGTTGGTCCGGGACTCGACGCCCCAGGCCGTGACCCGCCACAGGGCCTCGACGAGGATGTCCTTGCTCATCTTGGAGTCGCCGAGTTCGCGTTCGACGAAGGTGATGGGCACCTCGACCACATGACAGCCCGCCTCGACGGCCCGCCGGGCCAGATCGACCTGGAAGCAGTAGCCCTGGGAGGAGACGGCGTCGAGGCCGAGCCGCTCCAGGGTCTCCCTGCGGAACGCCCGGTAGCCGCCGGTGACATCGCGGATCGGGACGCCGAGCAGAACACGGGAGTACGTGCTGCCGCCACGGGAGATCAGCTCGCGGGTCCTGGGCCAGTTGACGACCCGTCCGCCCGGCACCCAGCGCGAACCCAGCACCAGATCGGCGCCCTTGAGCGCGGTCAGCAGCCGGGGCAGTTCCTCGGGCTGATGGGAGCCGTCGGCGTCCATCTCGACGAGGACGCCGTAGTCGTGCGCGATCCCCCAGCGGAAGCCGGCCAGATAGGCGGCGCCGAGGCCCTCCTTGCCCCTGCGGTGCAGGACCTTGACCTGACTGTCCTCGGCGGCCAGTTCATCGGCGATCTTGCCGGTGCCGTCGGGGCTGTTGTCGTCGGCGATGAGGATGTCGGCCTCCGGCACCGCGGCGCGCACGCGGGTGACGATGGTCCTGATGTTCTCGGCCTCGTTGAAGGTCGGGATGATCACCAAGGCTGTACCGAGCGGGCCGTACCGCCTCTGGCCACCGTCGTTCACTGCTGCCCCTTAATCGCCGTACGCAGGTGCCCCAGCTTAGCGAGCACGCCATGGCCGACGACCACCGTGGTGACCCTGTGTCGGTGGGGATGGGCAGTGATGTCCGGAGATGACGGACGGAACCGGAGATCTTGTTACGGAACACATACCGGCGCGGGGAAACCGGAGGAGAACAGGGGGAAACGGAGAGAAACGTGTACTGCGGATCGGGACCCGGCGTCCTTCGGGCCGACCTGGGACCCGCTGGCTGCGGGTCGACCGAAAGCCGTTGTCTACTGAACGCCGGGCCCCATCCGGGGTCGCACCTGCCGAACGGCTGAAACCTTCCCTCGCCCCCGAGACGCGACTGCTGGACCTGGCTCCCAGTGGTGGTGCGCCGGTGCGGCACACCGCCCCATGACCCAGTGGCGTTCGACGACTGCGTGGAGGCTGCCGGACGGACGTCCTGTGGTGGACCCGGCCGAACCTACCCGCCGGTGGCTGCTTACTGTCAATAGTCGTTTGACCTGCGGCGTTGACCCGAATCAGCAGGTCAGTGGGGAAGATCCGCAGGTCGCGGCAGAGGGCGGCGGGCATCGGGCCGCGGCACGAAATGTCCGTACGTCACTCGTTCGGTCGCAGGAAGACCGTTTGTCCCGAGACGACGGTCCGCAGGCATTCGGGCAGCGGGCGGCCGGGCGTCAGATCCGGCAGACCCGGTGTCCCCGAGCGCGGATCGGTGGACCAGCGGGCCACCCGGTCGTCGGGTGCCTGGACCACCAGCTCCTCCGTACGCCACACGGCGTAGTCGGCGGGGGCGCCGGGCACGAGCGTACCGGCGTCGTCACGGCCCATGGCCCGCCGGCCGCCCCGGGTGTGGGCGGTGAAGGCCGCCCGTACCGAGATCCGGTGGTCGGGAGTGCGGTGGAAGGCGGCGGCCCTGACGGTGCCCCAGGGGTCCAGCGGGGTGACCGGGCTGTCGGAGCCGAAGGCCAGCGGCACCCCGGCGCGCAGCAGCGCGGCGTACGGATTGAGGGTACGGGCGCGGTCGGCGCCGAGCCGCTGGGCGTACATACCGTCGGCGCCGCCCCAGAGCGCGTCGAAGACGGGCTGTACGGAGGCGGTGAGGCCCAGTTCGGCGAAGGCGGCGATGGTCGCGGGGGTGAGCATCTCGGCGTGCTCGATACGGTGCCTGGCTCCTCTGATACGGGCCAGGCCCAGCCGCTCGGCGGCGGCGCGTACGCCCTCGACGACGGTGCTGATCGCGGCGTCGCCGATGGCGTGGAAACCGGCCTGGAGTCCGGCCTCGGTGCAGAGGGCGACATGGGCCGCGACGGCGGCGGCGTCGAGCTGGGCGGTACCGGTGTGGGCGGCGTCGGCGTAGGGCTCGTGCAGGGCGGCCGTGTGGGAGCCCAGCGAGCCGTCGACGAAGAGATCACCCGCGGCCCCTACGGCGCCCAGCTCCTGGACGCGGCGGGCGCCCTTCTCGTCGGTGATCCGTTCGGCCCAGTAGCCGTGGACGCGCGGTCCGGGCTCGTCCTCGGCCAGTCGCAGCAGCGCGGTGAAGTCCTCCTCGTCGGAGATCTCCGGCCCGCCGCACTCGTGGAGCGCGCCGATGCCGAGCGAGGCGGCCCTGGCGCGGGCCGCGCGCTGCGCCTCGGTGCGCTGGCGTGCGCTGACGGACCCGTGGGCGGCCGCGCGCACGGCGTGGTGGGCGGCGGCCGTCAGCGGCGCGTCCGGGTGGTAGCCGGTCAGTGAGGTGACGCCGGGGACCAGTTCGAGCAGGGCGGTCGTCACGACCGCGGAGTGCACGTCGATCCGCGTCAGATAGAGCGGCCGGCCGCCGGCCGCGTCGTCGAGCTCGGCGCGGGACGGGGGCCGCTGCTCGGGCCAGCGGGCGGAGTCCCAGCCGTGGCCGAGCAGGATCCGGTCGCCGGGGTGTGCGGTGCGGTGGTCCCGTACGAGCTTCAGCGCCTCCGGCAGGGTCCGGGCGCCGGAGAGATCGAGACCGGTGAGGGCGAGGCCGGTGGCGGTGGTGTGGACATGGGCGTCGGTGAACGCGGGGGTGACGAGCGCGCCTTCGAGGTCGATGACCTCGTCGACCCCGGAGGCGAAGGAGTCGGCGGCGCCCTCGGAACCCACCCAGGCGATATGGCCGCGTTCCACGACCATGGCGGTGGCGAAGGGGTCGGCGGGGCTGTGGACTTCGCCGCGACGGAGGAGGGTGGTGCGGTTGTTCATGTGGACAGTGTCGCGCGGGTCGCCGTCCGGCGGGGGACGCGGGGTGCGTTGTGGTGCCGGGGCCCGGGACCTGCGGCGGCGAAGCGGGCCCCGCGCGTCAGAGGGTCGGGGGGCGGGACTCGTACGCGGTGGAGAGCACGACCGTGGTGCGGGTGGAGACTCCGGCCAGGCTGCGGATGCGGGTGAGCAGGTGCTCCAGGGCCAGGGGGGTCGCCACGCGGACCTTGAGGATGTAGTTCTCGTCGCCCGCCACGCTGTGGCACGCCTCGATCTCGGGGATGTCGGCGAGCCGGTCCGCGATGTCGTCGGGGGCGCTGGGGTCGAAGGGTTTGACCGAGATGAACGCGGTGAGGGGGAGGCCGACCTCCTCCGGGTCGACCACCGCGGCGTAGCCGCGGATGACACCGCGCTGCTCCAGTCGGCGTACCCGCTGATGCACCGCCGAGGTGGACAGGCCGGTGGCCTTGCCCAGGTCGGTGTAGCTCATCCGGCCGTCCTTGACAAGCAATTCCACGATCTGACGATCCAGCTCCTCCATGCGGATCAACCTATTGCCCCGGGCCGCTTCCAGCACAGTCGGGAGTGAGCCGAAGGCGCCCACGAGGGGTCGTGTGACGAAGACCACAGGCCTCTGGGCGGGTCCGTCGAGACCTTACGGTTACCTGGCTCGCGCGACGGGAATTGCTTGCTGTGGTCGAGACCACAAGTGCCTGGTCGGCCCACCCGAGGGGGAATGTCTCCATGCAGAGCCTGAAGCGCGCCGGACGTATCGAACCGGAGCCCGTTGAACTCGTCGACGCCGACGAGCTCGACTTCTACGACACCTTCGAGATGTACCGGGTCGTCTGCCCGGACTGTGCGCAGCCAATCGCGTTGCTGGCGGACGAGGATGTCCTGCCGGAGCACGCGCTGTGCCCCTCCCCGTGGAACCCGTTCGTGCTCTCGGTGTGTGCCGGTACGGGCCGTTCGGCGTCGGAGGCTCCGGCCGCCGACGCGTCGTCCGAGGCTCAGGAGCAGGACACCGCCCTGCTGCTGACGCTGCCGCAGGGGCTCGACTGGCGGACGCAGCCGTTCTCGCATGTCGGCGGTCCCGGGTCACGGCCGTTCAAGGTGCCCGCCCTTCAGCGGCACGCGGCGTAAATACCCCGGCGCCGCACGCTGACGGTCCGTCAGCGTGCGGCGCCGGGGCGTTCAGCGGGTTTCCGGGCCCGCCAAGTGGCGGGCGATCACCATGCGCTGGATCTGGTTGGTGCCCTCGACGATCTGGAGCACCTTCGCCTCGCGCATGTAGCGCTCCGCCGGGAAGTCCGCGGTGTAGCCGTAGCCGCCGAGTACCTGCACCGCGTCGATGGTGACCTGCATCGCGGCGTCCGTGCAGAACAGCTTGGCCATGGCGGCCTGTTGGGAGAACGGGCGGCCCGTGTCGCGCAGCCGGGCGGCGGCGAGGTAGAGCGCGCGGCCGGCCTCGATCCTGGTGGCCATGTCGGCGAGCAGGAAGCGCAGGCCCTGGAAGTCCGCGATGGGTCTGCCGAACTGCCGCCGCCCCGTGGCGTATCCGACGGCTTCGTCCAGGGCCGCCTGGGCCAGTCCGATGGCGCAGGCGGCGATGCCGAGGCGGCCCGAGTCGAGGGCGGAGAGCGCGATGGCGAAGCCCTGGCCCTCGTCGCCGATGCGGCGGTCGTCGGCCACCCGTACGCCGTCGAAGTGGAGTTGGGCGGTGGGCGAGCCCTTCATGCCCATCTTCTTCTCGGGAGGCGCCGCGTTCAGTCCGGCGGCGTCGCCGGGGACGAGGAAGGCCGTGATGCCCCGGGCGCCCTCCTGGCCGGTGCGGGCGAGCACGGTGTAGAAGTCGGCGATGCCGCCGTGGGTGATCCATGCCTTGGTGCCGGTGATGACCCAGTCGTCACCGTCCCGTACGGCCCTGGTGCGGAGCGAGGCCGCGTCCGAGCCCGAGGCGGGCTCGGAGAGGCAGTAGGCGCCGAGGAGGCCGCCGCCGAGCATGGCGGGCAGGTACTCGGTCTGCTGGGCCTTCGTTCCGTAGCCGGCGAGTGCGTGGCAGGCGAGGGAGTGGACGCTGACGCCGAGGCCGACGGTGAGCCGGGCGGCGGCGAGTTCTTCGAGTACCTGGAGGTACACCTCGTACGGCTGGTCCCCGCCACCGTGGGCGGAGTCGTAGGGGAGGCCCAGCAGTCCGGACGCGGAAAGGAGGGCGAAGAGTTCGCGCGGGAAGTGCCCGGCGTCCTCCTCCTCGGCCGCCCGGGGGGCGATCTCCCGCTGGATGATGTCGCGTACGAGAGCGATGAGGTCCTGGGACTCCTCGGTGGGCAGCTGGCGTTCCACCGGTTGCGGGGCGCGGTCGGGCATGGCGGCGCTCTCCTCCCTGTCGGGCGCTACGGCGGTCGCGCGCGCAGGGTATGGCGGCGCCGCCGGCTGGAGTCCGGGGGTGCCCCCGGACGGCAGTGGTGCCCAGCCGATGCTGCCTCTCCGGATCGCGGAAGCGGCTGACCAGCGACTGTGGCGCGTTGAGTATGCCCGATCGGGCGTCTTTCGTCACCGGCGGGCAGAGTCCACGGGCACGGCGGAACTTGGTCCGCACCATTGACCTCAGTGGTCTAGTCCTTCTAACGTCCACCTCAACGCGTTTCGCGTTCATGCCAAGTCAATGCCATGGCTTCGCTGTCCCCCCACTCGCGCTCTCCCTCCCCCACGAGGAGATCCCGTGCTCAGACTCCACCGTCCCCGCGCCCGGTTCCGTGCGCTGATCGCCGCCGCGTGTACCGCCGTCCTCGGCGTGACCCTGCTCTCCGGAGCGGGCAGCGCGTCCGCCGGCGAGACCTCCACCACCACGGCCGCGGCCGGAAGCAAGGTGGTCGGCTACTTCACCAACTGGGGCGTCTACGACCGGAATTACCACGTCAAGAACATCGA
This sequence comes from Streptomyces scopuliridis, assembly GCF_042790125.1. GTDB lineage: Bacteria > Actinomycetota > Actinomycetes > Streptomycetales > Streptomycetaceae > Streptomyces > Streptomyces scopuliridis_A. The sequence goes on along the minus strand of NZ_JBHTZS010000034.1, from coordinate 26,893 downwards.
GACCTCCGGCTCCGCCGCCAAACTCACGCATATCAACTACGCGTTCGGCAATGTCACCGGCGGGAAGTGCGTGATCGGCGACTCCTACGCCGACTACGAGAAGGCGTACACGGCCGACCAATCCGTCGACGGTGTCGCCGACACCTGGGACCAGCCGCTGCGCGGCAACTTCAACCAGCTGCGCAAGCTCAAGGCACTGCACCCGAATCTCAAGGTGATCTGGTCCTTCGGCGGCTGGTCCTGGTCCGGTGGATTCACCGAGGCGGCCAAGAACCCGGCCGCGTTCGCGCAGTCCTGCCGCGCGCTGGTCGAGGACCCGCGCTGGGCCGATGTCTTCGACGGCATCGACATCGACTGGGAGTACCCCAACGCCTGCGGTCTGACCTGCGACACGAGCGGTCGTGACGCGTTCAGGAACCTGGCCTCCGCGCTGCGTACCGAGTTCGGTTCCGACCTGGTGACGGCGGCCATCACCGCCGACGGCTCGGACGGCGGGAAGATCGACGCCGCCGACTACGCCGGCGCCGCGCAGTACCTCGACTGGTACAACCCGATGACGTACGACTTCTTCGGCGCGTTCGCCGCGCAGGGCCCCACCGCCCCGCACTCGCCGCTCACGTCCTACCCGGGCATCCCGGCCGAGGGCTTCAACTCCGACGCGGCCATCACCAAGCTCAAGGGGCTCGGCGTCCCGGCCGAGAAGCTGCTGCTGGGCATCGGCTTCTACGGGCGCGGCTGGACCGGTGTCACACAGAAGGAGCCGGGCGGCAGCGCGACGGGCGCGGCGCCGGGCAAGTACGAGGCGGGCATCGAGGACTACAAGATCCTGAAGACCTCCTGCCCGGCCAACGGCACGGTCGGGGGCACCGCGTACGCCTACTGCGGCAGCCAGTGGTGGAGCTATGACACCCCGGCCACCATCGCCGGGAAGATGGCCTACAAGAACCAGCAGGGGCTGGGCGGCACCTTCTTCTGGGAGCTGAGCGGCGACACCACCGACGGTGAGCTGATCAAGTCGATCAACTAGAGCCCGCGCGACGGGATCGCGCCGACCGGCCCGCCGGGGGCGGGGAGCCTTCAGCGGCCCCCGCCCCCGGCGACTTACGCGGGGTCCCCGTCGAGGCCGGTGAAGGGGCGCCAGTCGAGGTCCGGCGGCGGCGCGGGGCACTCCGGGGTGAATTCCTCGATCGTGTTCAGCGTGTGGCGCAGCATCCGTACCAGCAGATCGCGCGGGATCTCCCTCGGCAGGTCGTGCTGGTACTCCAGCCATTCGAGCGTGAGCCACTCGACGCTGCTGAGCCAGCCGAGCAGCGCGAGCCGGGCGATCGGCGGGATGTCGGAGCGGCCGTACGCGCCCTGGGCGACCGTGGAGACCAGCCCGGTCCGTACGGCGTCACGGATCGCCTGGACCTGGGTGTCGAAGCCGACGCCGCCCGTGATGATGGTGCGGTACGCCGCCTCGTTGTACTGGGCGAAGCGGAGATACGCCTCGACCGTGCGCTGTACCCGCTGGGTGCGCGGGAGTTCGGCGCCGCCCGAGGCGAGCGAGACGAGTTCGGCGACCGAGTCCTCGACGACGGCGAGGTAGTAGCCGCGCTTGTTCTTGAAGTAGTAGTAGATCAGTCCCTTGGCGACCCCGGCGTGCTGGGCGATGTCATCCATCGACAGCGCGTCGTACGAAGTGTCGGCGAACAACTTCCGGCCGGTCGCGATGAGTTCGGAGCGCCGCGCCTGGGAGCGTGCGGAGCTGCCACGCTGTTCACTGCGATTCACATTCGCGTCCTGGTCTCCGGCTGCCACGGTCTGCGCACGATCGCCCGCAGTATCGCAGAGCGGTCCCGGGCCGCCGCGGGCGGCCGGAGGAGACGGTTCCCTCCGGCCGCCCGGGAGGACGGACGCGTCAGAGCAGGCCCACCGACCGCAGGGCCCGGCGCTGGGCCGCGTCCGGCTCGGCGGGCCAGTAGACGTAGCAGACGCCGCCCGTGCCGGAGGCCACCTTGCCGGAGGCGTTGTACCGCTTGGTACGCAGCCAGATCGTCTCCCATTCCGCGCGCCGGTAGACACGGCGTACGGCGGGGTTGTCCGGCGAGGCGGGGTCATTGGCGATCACATCGCCCTCGGCCGTGAAGCCGATGACGGTCATCAGATGGCCCGAGGTGCCGTAACCCGCCCCCGTCAGCTCCTCCTTGAGGAAGGACTGCGAGGTGATCACGGGGATCCCGGCGCGGATAAGGGTCTCCACGTCGGTGAGCGAGCCCAGCCGGGTCACGGCCGCGCTCATGTCCCGGTAGGTGGTGGCGTACGCCGCGTTGAACGGCCAGTTGCCACAGCCCTTGTACTGGTAGTCGTAGGTGAACCGGGCCGCGTGGCAGACCTGCGGGTCGGCGAAGTCCGGGTTCACCCACGCGAGATCCTCGGCGGTGGGCCGGCGCCCCCAGTACTCGATGATCATCTGCGAGGAGGTGGGGCTGCACCAGGCCTCGCCGCCGTTGTCGTACTCGGGGTACTGCCCGACATGGATGTTCTGCGAGTAGCGCGGCACGATCAGCTCACGGGCGAGCCCCGGTGTGGACGCCGGGACGGTGAACCGGTCCGGGACGTCGGAGGCCATCGCGCCCACCCGGTGCACCGCGGGCGACAGCGTGCTGCCCGGCCTGCGGTAGAGGGTGAGCCGCAGCCGGTACGAGGCGAGGCGCAGCCCGCCGGCCGCGTCGTCCACCGAGAAGGTGTCGGTCCAGATGCTGCTGCGTCCATCGGTCTGGCCGTCGACGGACGTACGCCGGATGTCGCCCTCGCCGTCGCCCGCGGTCCAGCGGCCCATCACGTACCAGGGTGTCGCGGTGCCGTCGGCGTACTGGCCGCGCAGTTCGATCTGGAGCCAGGTGCCGGCCGGGGTGCGTGCGTTCCAGGAGGCGATCACCTCGGTGGCGGGGACCTTCGAGCGGTGCAGGGGTGAGGTCCAGGTCCCGTACTCCCAGGTGGTGGTCGTACCGGTGTGCGGATCGGCGTAGTCCGTACGGCCGGCCGGGGTGCCGATCACGAGCGAGGGCCGGGCACCGGGCACCGCGCGGGTGCCCTTCGCGGTACCGGCGCGCCAGTCCGCGTACGAGGTCCAGAACGCGTTGTCCACGAGAGGGTTCGCCCCCGTGGGAGCCGTTGAGGGGGGTGAGGCGGGGGCCGGGTCCCGCGTCGGGGCGGAAGCGGCGGCGGCCGGTACCGCGCCCGCCGCTCCGGTACCCGCGACGGCCGCGAGCGCGGCGGCCAGCACGGTTCTGCGCGAGGTGGGGCTGGTCATGGGAACCTCCGGTCGAAGGCGGAGAGAACGGGGAAGAGAGCGTGGGGAGAACGGTCGGGACGGTCGGGACATGGGAGAGCGCGGAGAGGTGACGGCTGCTCGACAGTCGTCCACTATCGCGGTTCGCGGTGGGCCTCTGCCAGCGATTCGGCCCGCGTCGGCCCACCAATATTGGTCTTCACCAGTGGCGTGACCTGCGGCGGCGAAGAGGTCCCGACCACGCCCGGTCGCGTGGGGCGCGGCCTCGTAGGGTGGGGCGGATGAACGACCTCACCGAATCCGCCGCTGCGCTGCGCGGCCTGCCGCCCTCCTGCGGTCCCGTGCGGCTGATCGCGGTCGACGGGCACGCGGGCTCCGGCAAGAGCACCTTCGCGACGCGACTGTCGGCGGAGCTGACCGGAGCGCCCGTACTGCGGCTCGACGACCTGGCGAGCCACGAGCAGCTCTTCGCGTGGGTGGAGCGGCTGACCACGCAGGTCATCGAGCCGCTCTCGCGCGGCGCGAGCGCGCACTACGCGCCGTACGACTGGACGCTGCGGCGGTTCACCGCCCCGCGTCCGCTGCCGGCCGCCCCCGTGGTGATCATCGAGGGCGTGGGGGCCGGGCGGCGGGCGCTGCGGCCGTATCTCGCCCGGCTGTTCTGGATGGACCGGGGCGCGGAGGAGTCCTGGGAGCGGGGCCGCCGGCGCGACGGGCCCGGCCAGTCCTCCTTCTGGGACGCGTGGACGACGGCGGAGACACGCCATTTCGCGGCGGACCCCTCGCGGCCCTTCGCCGATGCCCTGGTAACCGAGCGACAGGTGGGGTACGTGATACGCACGGGGCCCCTGACGACCGCGAGGACGGACCAGACCGTCACACAGGGTGATCGGGTTTCGCCTCCATACTGAGCAGTCGGAAATCGACCCCGGGAGAGTGTCCAACTCGGCTTGACCGAGGGGCAGGACAGGTCTTACGTTCTTAATGTGCGGCTTTTCGGAGCCGCCGCAGACGCGAAGCCCCCGGTTGTTCCCCCGTGATCGGGGGCTTCGTTCTGCCCTTAGCACCTGCTCGCCGCCCCCTCCCCCGTGCCGTACCCCTCCCGCGCTCACCCTGGGTCACTGCTCCGCCCACGCTGCGGTGCCCTTAGTCGCACACCCTCTGCGCAGGTACGATGCCTCTCGGTGCGGTCAATTCCCGTCCGCGACAAGGTGGTTCGGCACGCTGCCGGCGGGCGCCCGCCCGGCGGGACATTCCGGGGGCACGGTTTGTGGGGGACCTGATGGATATCGGCACGCAGGGCACGCAAGCCCCGGCCGACCTCGCCTGGGTGCGCGGTGTGGACGCCTACACGATGGGGGCCTACCCCCAGGCCGAGGAGGAGTTCAGGGCCGCCGTACGGCTCGATCCCGGGATGGCCGACGGCTGGCTCGGGCTGCACGCGCTGCGCGTCGACACCACCACCGCCCTGCTGCGCATGTACCGCCACCGCGACCGCTTCGGCGAGCAGCGCTCCCGCCACCGCCGTACCCTCAACTCCTGGTACTGGCTCGGCTGGTGGGTGCAGCCGGTGCTGGAGAGCGGACGCGATCTGCTGCTCGCCCATGCCTCGCACTGGCTGGACGGCCGCCATGTGCCGGAGCTGGACCGGGCCCTCGCGGGTCTGCCGCCGGTGGACGCCGATCCGCAGGTGCGCTTCCTGCACGCCTGCCGCGCCTATCTGGTCAAGGACTGGGACCAGTTGGTGCGCCACACCGAACCGCTCGTCCATGATCCGCTGCTGGGGATCGAGGCCGGTCTCTTCGGCGGGATGGCGCGGGTGCGGCTGGAGATGTACGGACAGGCTGAGCCGCTGCTGTCCACCGCGCTGATGCGCTGCCGCAGCGAGCAGCCGCAGCGCAAGGAGCTGCGGTACTGGCTGGCCCGCGCCCATGAGGGCACCGGACGCAGCGCCGCCGCGCTGCCCCTCTACCGGGCCGTGCACCGGCTGGATCCCGCGTTCATGGACACCGCGGCCCGGCTCGCCGCGATCACCGATTCCGACGGGTACGAAGGACCGGACGACCCGGTGGGGATCGCCTCGGTCGCGCGTGCGGGGCTCGGCCAGGACGTGGCGGACACGGCGGGCGCGGCGGAGTCCGGGGGCGAGCCGGAGGGCTCGGCCGGCTCCGACGTACGGCTCGGCAACGACGCCCAGCCCCAGCTGGGCGGTGTCACCCCGCCCCCGCCGCCCGAAGGCGTACGGGAGAAGGCCCCGCCGCCCGTGTCACCCGCTCCGCCTCGCTTCCCGGACGGCCCGACCGATCCGGCGCTGCTCGCCGAGGCCCTCGCCGAGCTGGAGCGGATGGTCGGTCTGGAGCCGGTGAAACGGCAGGTCAAGGCGGCGACGGCACAGCTGCACATGGCGCGGCTGCGGGCCGGCCAGGGGCTGCCCGTCCAGCCGCCGAAACGTCACTTTGTCTTCTCGGGTCCCTCCGGCACCGGCAAGACCACCGTGGCCCGGATTCTCGGCCGGATCTTCTATGCCCTGGGGCTGCTCGGCGGGGACCATCTGGTCGAGGCGCAGCGGGCCGATCTGGTGGGCGAGTTCCTGGGCCAGACCGCCGTCAAGGCGAATGAGCTGATCGACTCGGCGATCGGCGGGGTGCTCTTCGTCGACGAGGCGTACAGCCTCTCCAACTCGGGCTACAGCAAGGGCGACGCGTACGGCGACGAGGCCCTTCAGGTGCTGCTGAAGCGCGCCGAGGACAACCGCGACCACCTCGTGGTCATCCTGGCCGGCTACCCGGAGGGCATGGACCGGCTGCTCGCCACCAATCCGGGCCTCTCCTCGCGCTTCACCAGCCGGGTCGACTTCCCCAGCTACCGGCCGCTGGAACTGACCGCGATCGGTGGCGTACTGGCCGCCGAGAACGGCGACGTCTGGGACGAGGAAGCCGCGGACGAGCTGCGCTCGATCAGCGGGCATGTGGTCGACCAGGGATGGATCGACGAACTGGGCAACGGCCGGTTCGTCCGGACGCTGTACGAGAAGAGCTGCGCGTACCGCGATCTTCGGCTCTCCGGCTACAGCGGTACGCCGACCCGCGACGATCTGGCCACGCTGCGGCTGCCCGATCTGATGCAGGCGTACGGCGAGGTGCTGTCGGGCCGCGGCCCGGCGAACCGCGGCCCACAGGACATGCCGCCTCCCTTTTAGAGGCTCGGTTCGCCGGGCAGGGCCTGAGCGTTCTGTCAGCGCGCCAGGACCTGGTCCGCCTGGTCCGTGCGCTGTTCACCCACCAGGGCCGCCTTGGGCGCCGTCGTGCGGTGGGACGGGTCGCGTACCTCACCGACCAGCATTTCCAGGACGTCCTCCAGCGCCACCAGACCGAGCACCCGGCCGGACGCGTCCGCGACCTGCGCCAGATGCGTGGCCGCGCGGCGCATCACGGTGAGGGCGTCGTCCAGCGGGAGTTCCGCCCGCAGCGTCGCCATGGGCCGCCAGACATGCTGCGGCACGGCCCGCTCGCCCGCTTCCAGATCGAGGACGTCCTTGACATGCAGATAGCCCATGAAGGCCCCACCGCCCTCCGCGCAGACCGGGAAGCGGGAGTAGCCGGTGCGTACCGTCAGCTCCTCGATCTCGCGCGGGGTGACCGAGGGGGTCACCGTCACCAGGGAGGCGCGGGTCAGGAGCACGTCCGTGACCGGGCGGCTGCCCAGCTCCAGGGCGTCCTCCAGCCGTTCCTGCGCCTCCGGTTCGAGCAGTCCCGCCTGGCCCGAGTCCTCGACGAGCCGGTTGAGCTGCTCGCTGGTGAAGACCGCCTCCACCTCGTCCTTGGGCTCGACATGGAAGGCCCGCAGCACCAGCCGGGCGCAGGCGCCCAGTCCGGCCGTCACCGGGCGGCACAGCCGGGCGAAGCCGACCAGGCCGGGGCTGAACCAGAGCGCGGTCTTCTCGGGCGCGGCCATGGCGAGGTTCTTCGGGACCATCTCGCCGATGACCAGGTGCAGGAAGACGACCAGCGCGAGGGCTATGACATAGCCCAGCGGATGGACCAGGCCCTCGGGCACATGGGCGGCGTGGAAGACGGGCTCCAGCAGATGCGCCACCGTGGGCTCGGCGACCGCGCCGAGCGTCAGGGAGCAGACGGTGATGCCGAACTGCGCGGCGGCCATCATCTGCGGCAGATTCTCCAGACCGTGCAGCACCTGTCTGGCCCGCGCGGAGCCGCGCGCGGCGTGCGGTTCGATCTGGCTGCGGCGTACGGAGACGAGGGCGAACTCGGCGCCGACGAAGAAGCCGTTGGCCAGGACGAGCAGCAGCGCGAAGACGAGTTGCAGGGCGCTCATCGGGGGCCCTCCGCCATCGCGAGGACGCCGGCCCGCTGCTCGGCCGGGGCGCCGGCCGGAAGCTCGGCGGTGCGTACCAGCCGGACCCGTTCGGCCCGGTAGCGGTCGACCTGGCGTACGGAGAGCCGCCAGCCCGGCAGCTCCGCCCGGTCGCCGGGGGCCGGGATACGGCCCAGCAGATCGGCGACGAGACCGGCGAGGGTCTCGTACGGCCCCTCGGGTACGTCGAGTCCGATCCGGCGCAGCGTGAGGACCCGGGCGCTGCCGTCGGCGTCCCACGCGGGGCGGCCGTCCTCGGACGCGACGGGGGCCAGTTCGGGCCGTCCGTCGCCCTCGGCGTCGTGCTCGTCGCGTACCTCGCCGACCAGCTCCTCGATGATGTCCTCCAGGGTGACGACGCCGGCCGTACCGCCGTACTCGTCGACCACTATGGCTATCGGCTGCTCGCTGCGCAGCCGCTCCAGGAGCTGCTGCACGGGCAGGGTCTCGGGGACCAGCAGGGCCGGCACGGCGATCCGTCCGGCCGGGGTGCGCAGCCGCCGCTCCCCCGGCACCGCGAGCGCGTCCTTGAGATGCACCATGCCCACGATCTCGTCGATGCGCTCCCGGTAGACGGGGAAGCGGGACAGACCGGTGGCGCGGGTGAGGTTGAGGACGTCCGCGGCGGTCGCGTCGGACTGGAGGGCGCTCACCTTCACCCGGGGGGTCATCACATGCTGTGCGGTGAGCCGGCCGAGCGAGAGGGTCCGTACGAACAGATCTGCGGTGTCCTGTTCGAGGGTGCCCGCGCGGGCGGAGTGGCGGGCCAGGGAGACCAGTTCGCCGGGGGTACGGGCCGAGGCGAGTTCATCGGTCGGCTCGACGCCCAGCAGCCGGACGAGCCGGTTGGCGACGGTGTTGAGCAGGGAGATCACCGGCCGGAACACGCTGGCGAAGAGGTGCTGTGGGCCCGCCACGAACCGCGCGACCTGGAGCGGCCGGGAGACCGCCCAGTTCTTCGGGACGAGTTCGCCGATCACCATCTGGACGGCGGAGGCGAGCAGCATGCCGATCACCACCGCGATCCCGGAGACGGCCCCTTCGGGCAGTCCGGTCGCGGAGAGCGGGGCGTCCAGCAGCTGGGCGAGCGCGGGCTCGGCGAGCATGCCGACGACCAGCGAGGTGATGGTGATGCCCAGCTGGGTGCCGGAGAGCTGGAAGGACAGTTCCCGCAGGGACCTGACGACCGTACGGGCGCGGCGGTCACCCGCGGCGGCGGCGCGTTCGGCGTCGGGGCGGTCCACGGTCACGAGGCCGAACTCGGCGGCCACGAAGAACCCGTTGGCGAGGATCAGAAGGAATGCCGCGGCGAGCAGCAGAAGGGGGATGGTCATGCCGCCGCCTCTTCGAAGGGGGCGGCGCAGGTACTACCGGACGATCCGTCCATTGCTGGAGGGAGTCACTCCTCGGGTCGCAGGTGCCCCGCGGGCCGGATGAGGCCGTCTGATGCGGAGCGGGGCGCACTTGGCGCCTCCGGCACCAGAGTAATCAAGACACCGGCGAAGAGGGCAGTGCTGTACTGCGGTGGATGGAGCGCCGTACGTTCAGCCGTGGCCGGCGGCGGTGGAGCGGGAGTCGGCGAGCGCGCGCAGGGCGCGGGCGTCACGGATGGCGTGGGCCCTGGCGATTCCGGGCTGGATGGCCAGAACGGGCAGGCTGCTGCCGTCGCTGAGGTCGAGGAAGACCCAGGGGTCTCCGGGCCGCAGATTGACGCGCAGGATCTCCGCCCACTCCAGCCGGCGGCTGCGCGTGATATTGACGACAGTCACTCCTGTGTCATCGGCCACGACCTTGGGGCGGCTGAGCAGCGCCAGCACCCCGAGGAACAGCAGGGCCGTGAAGATGAAGCTCATCCGCTCCCCCGGGCCCAGCTGGTCCAGCGTCAGGCCGATGGCCGTGATGACGGCGAACATGACCACGCCGACGGTCAGCAGCACGGCCCGGGTACGGGTCGGCCGGAAGGTGACCGGAAGGGCGGGCGGTCCGGGCTGACCGGACGGACCGGGCTGGGGCGCGGGGTCGGACATACGTTCTCGGACTTCCGGGAGTGGGTGCGGGGCCGGGTGAGCGGCGCGGGGAATCAGAGGCGGCAGGCGTGGATGGCCGTGGTGAGGATGGCGCGGGCACCCAGCTCGTACAGATCGTCCATGATCCGCTGTGCCTCCCTGGCCGGGACCATCGCGCGGACGGCGACCCAGCCCTCGTTGTGCAGCGGGGAGATGGTCGGCGACTCAAGGCCCGGCGTGAGGGCCACCGCGCGCTCCAGGTGTTCGGCGCGGCAGTCGTAGTCCATCATCACGTACGTACGGGCCACGAGGACGCCCTGGAGCCTGCGCAGGAACTGCCGCACCTTGGGCTCCTCGCCGTCGGCGCCGCTGCGGCGGATGACGATGGCCTCCGAGGTCATGATCGGCTCGCCGATCACTTCCAGGCCCGCGTTGCGCAGCGAGGTGCCGGTCTCCACCACATCGGCGATGACCTGCGCGACGCCCAGCTCGATGGCGGTCTCGACGGCGCCGTCCAAGTGGACGACGGAGGCGTCGACGCCGTTGTCCGCGAGGTGCTTGGCGACGATTCCCTCGTACGAGGTGGCGACGGTCATGCCGCCGAAGTCCGCGACGCCGCCCGCGGTGCCGGGCTTGGTGGCGTAGCGGAAGGTGGAGCGCGCGAAGCCGAGCGGAAGGATCTCCTCCGCGTTGGCGCCGGAGTCCAGCAGCAGATCGCGGCCGGTGATGCCGATGTCGAGCCGGCCCGAGCTCACATAGATCGCGATGTCGCGCGGGCGGAGGTAGAAGAACTCCACCTCGTTGTCCGGGTCGACCAGGACGAGTTCCTTGGACTCCTTGCGCTGCTGGTAGCCGGCCTCATGGAGCATCGCCGACGCGGGTCCTGAGAGTGAACCCTTGTTGGGAACGGCGATGCGCAGCATGAGGTCGGATTCCTTTGTGCGAAGGGGCGGTGGTAAGGAACGGGGCAATACGGGACGGAACGGAACGCGGGTGCTGACGGGAGGCGGGCGTATCAGAGATGGGCGTACACGTCGTCGAGGGAGATTCCGCGCGCGACCATCATCACCTGGACGTGGTAGAGGAGCTGGGAGATCTCCTCGGCGGCGGCTTCCTTGCCCTCGTACTCGGCGGCCATCCACACTTCGGCCGCCTCTTCGACGACCTTCTTGCCGATGGCATGGACGCCCTTGCCCACCAGCTCGGCGGTGCGGGAGGTGGCGGGGTCGCCCTCGGCGGCCTTCTGCTGGAGCTCGGTGAAGAGCTCCTCGAACGTCTTCTTGGACATGGTGAGGCTCACTTTACGCGGCCGGAGGCGGCCCCCTGGCGCCAGGGTTCGGCGATCGTGCGCAGGGTGGTCGCGGTGGCGACGGCGGCGGTGACGGCCTCGTGCCCCTTGTCCTCGTGGGAGCCTTCCAGACCGGCCCGGTCGAGCGCCTGCTCCTCGGTGTCGCAGGTCAGCACCCCGAAACCGATCGGGACGCCCGTGTCGACGGAGACCTGGGTGAGGCCCTGTGTGACGCCCTGGCACACATACTCGAAGTGCGGGGTGCCGCCCCTGATGACGACGCCGAGGGCGACGACCGCGTCATAGCCGCGGCCGGCCAGCACCTTGGCGACGACCGGGAGCTCGAAGCTGCCCGGCACCCGGAGCAGGGTCGGCTCGTCGATGCCGAGGTCCCGCAGGGCCCGCAGGGCGCCGTCGACGAGACCGTCCATGACCTGTTCGTGCCACTGCGCCGCGATCACCGCGACCCGGAGGTCTCCGCAGTTCTTCACACTCAGTTCGGGTGCGCCCTTGCCGCTCACGTCTCTCCTCGAAACCGTTCTCTGCTGGTGTGGGTGTTGGCTGGTCGGTTACTGGTTGCCGCAAGTGGACGCGGTGGCCGCGTCCAGCCAGGGCAGGTCGTGCCCCATCCGGTCGCGCTTGGTGCGCAGATAGCGGAGGTTGTGCTCCCCCGCCTGGACGGGCATCGGCTCGCGTCCGGTGACCCGCAGCCCGTGCCGGACGAGCGCCGTGGTCTTCTCGGGGTTGTTGGTCATCAGCCGCAGCCCGCGGACCCCGAGGTCATCGAGGATCCGCGCGCCCGCCGCGTAGTCGCGGGCGTCGGCGGGCAGGCCGAGTTCGAGATTGGCGTCCAGGGTGTCGTGGCCGCGCTCCTGGAGCTCGTACGCGCGCAGCTTGGACAGCAGCCCGATGCCCCGGCCCTCGTGACCGCGCAGATAGACGACGACGCCGCGGCCCTCCTGGGTGATCCGCTCCATGGACGCCTGGAGCTGGGGGCCGCAGTCGCAGCGCAGCGAGCCGAAGATATCGCCGGTGAGGCATTCGGAGTGGACCCGTACGAGCAGATCCTCGCCGTCACCGATGTCGCCGTGGACGAGGGCGACATGCTCGACGCCGTCGGCCGTGGAGCGGTAGCCGTACGCGGTGAACTCGCCGTGGGCGGTGGGGAGGCGTACCTCCGCCTCACGGCGGACCGTGGGCTCGGACGTACGGCGGTAGGCGATCAGGTCCTCGATGGAGATGATCGTGAGGCCGTGCTTACGGGCGAACGGGATCAGCTCGGGCAGCCGCAGCATCACCCCGTCCTCGCCCGCGATCTCCACGATCGCGCCCGCCGGACGCAGACCGGCGAGGCGCGCCAGATCGACGGCGGCCTCGGTGTGCCCGTTGCGTACGAGCACACCGCCGGCCCTGGCGCGCAGCGGGAAGACATGGCCCGGCCTGACGAAGTCGCCGGGCTCCGCGTCGCCCGCGGCGAGCAGCCGGAGGGTGGTGGCCCGGTCGGCGGCGGAGATACCGGTGGTGACGCCATGGGTGCCCGACGCGTCGACGGAGACGGTGAAGGCCGTCCGCATCGACTCGGTGTTCCGGCCGACCATCTGCGGGAGTTCGAGCCGGTCCAGCTCCGGGCCCTCCATGGGGGCGCAGATCAGTCCGCGGCACTCGCTCATCATGAAGGCGATGATCTCGGGGGTGGCCATCTCGGCCGCGATGACGAGATCGCCCTCGTTCTCGCGGTCCTCGTCGTCGACCACCACGACCGGGCGGCCGGCGGCGATCTCGCGTACGGCCTGCTCCACGGGGTCGAGTGAGAGGTCCTCGGCCTTGTCGGTGGAGTACCAGGTGGGCTGGGCCGGCAGTGTGGTCATGCTGCTGCTCCTTCCAGAGCCGGGGTGTTCGCGCGGGAGCGGAGCCACCAGTCGCGCATCCCCCAGAGGACGAGGACGAGGTAGATGACGTACACGAGGCCGGAGAAGGCGAGGCCGCTGCTGAAGGCGAGCGGTACGCCGACGATGTCCACGAGCAGCCAGGCGAACCAGAACTCGACCAGACCACGGGCCTGGGCGACCATCGCGGCGAGCGTGCCGACGAAGATGTACGCGTCGGGCCAGGGGTTCCAGGACAGTTCGGGGACGGCGACGAAGAGGCCGCCGACGGCGAGGGTGCCCAGCGCCGTACCGGCGAGCAGCACCCCGCGCTCGCGCCAGGTGGCGAACCGTACGGCGATCGAGCCGTCCTGCGCCTGCTGCCTGCCGCGCTGCCACTGGCGCCAGCCCCACAGCGCCACGCCGATGACCAGGAGTTGCTTGCCGACGCCGCCGCTGAGGTGGGCGGAGGCATACGCGCCGACGAGGATGACCCCGGACAGGAACTGGGCGGGCCAGGTCCAGATCGAGCGCCGCCAGCCGAGCGCGAGGGCGGCCAGACCGATGGTGTTGCCGATCATGTCGGACCAGAGGATGTGCTGACCGAAGGCCGTGAAGGCCTCACCGTTCAGCCAGGACAGGGTGTTCACCGGTCGGACTCCTCGGTCTGCGCGGTGCCCGTGCCCGTGCCCGTGCCCGTGCTCGTGCTCGTGGCGGCGGTGGTGCCGAGCAGCCGCTCGACGTACTTCGCGAGGACGTCGACTTCGAGGTTGACCGGGTCGCCGGGGCCCTTGATGCCGAGCGTGGTCAGGGCGAGGGTGGTGGGGATGAGGCTGATGGTGAAGTAGTCGGGCCCGGCCTCGACGACCGTCAGACTGACGCCGTCGACCGTGATCGAGCCCTTCTCGACGACATAGCGCGACAGCCCGGCGGGGAGCGCGATCCTGACCAGCTCCCAGTGCTCGGACGGGGTGCGCTCCAGGACGGTGCCGGTGCCGTCCACATGGCCCTGGACGATATGGCCGCCGAGCCGGCCGCCGACGGCCACGGGCCGCTCCAGATTGACCCGGGAGCCGGTCGCCAGCGCGCCGAGGCTGGAGCGCTTCAGCGTCTCGGCCATCACATCGGCGGTGAACTCGCCGTCCTCGAAGTCCACGACCGTGAGACAGACCCCGTTGACGGCGATGGAGTCGCCGTGCTTGGCGTTCTCGGTGACGACGGGTCCGCGGAGGCGGAAGCGGGAGGAGTCACCGAGGTCCTCGATGGCGGTGACCTCACCCAGCTCTTCGACGATTCCGGTGAACACTCAACGCTCCTTCGTGGTGGGGACTTTGCTGGGGATCGCGGTGATCCTCAGGTCGGGGCCGATCCGTACGGTCTCCGTCATCCGCAGTCGCAACGCCTCGCCGATGGTGCTGATTCCGGCGTCACCGAGGGCGGTACGGCCGGCGCCGAGCAGGACGGGGGCGAGATAGCCGACGACCTTGTCGACGGCTCCCGCGGCGACGAAGGAGCCGGCCAGGGCCGGGCCGCCTTCGAGGAGTACGGAGCGGACGCCGCGCTCGTGCAGGGCGGCCAGCAGGGCGGGGATGTCCAGACCGCGGCCGGCCCGCGGCAGCCGTACGACCTCGGGCAGTTCGCCCGCGTCGGCGTCTTCGGCGATCGCGATCAGGGTGGGCGCCGCGCCGTCGAGCACCCGGGCGCCCGGCTTCACGGCGGTGGCTTCGGTGTCGATGACGACCCGCAGCGGCTGGACGGCGCCTTCGATGCCGCGGACGGCGAGCTGCGGATCGTCGGCGCGCGCGGTGCCCGAGCCGACCACGACCGCGTCGGACTCGGCGCGCAGCCGGTGGACATCGGCGCGCGCCTCGGCGGAGGTGATCCAGCGGCTGGTGGAGTCGGCGGCGGCGATCCGGCCGTCGAGCGTGGCCGCGTACTTCCACAGGACGTGGGGGCGGCCGTGGCGTACGGAGGTGAGCCAGGCGGTGTTGCCCGCCTCGGCCTCCTCGCCGAGGAGCCCGTGGGTGACGGTGAGTCCGGCCGCGCGCAGGGTGCCGGCGCCGCCTGCCGCCTGGGGGTTGGGGTCGGCCACGGCGTAGCTGACCCGGGCGATACCGGCGTCGATCAGCGCCTGGGCACAGGGTCCGGTACGGCCGGTGTGGGCGCAGGGTTCGAGGGTGACGTACGCCGTACCGCCGCGGGCCCGCTCACCGGCCGCGCGCAGGGCGTGGATCTCGGCGTGCGGGCCGCCCGCGCGTTGGTGGAATCCCTCGCCCGCGAGGTGTCCCGAGGCGTCGAGGATCACGCATCCGACGACCGGATTGGGGCTGGTGGAACCGAGTCCACGAGCGGCGAGCGCGATGGCGCGACGCATGGCGTCGGCGTCGCTCACGACGTCGGTTTCCGTGGCCACCGGGTCCTCCTGCCTCTTCGGGCACGGACTCCGGGGCCTGTCGATGACGACAGAGAAACGGGAACGCACAGGGGAACGCCGAGGCCGAAGATCCGGCTCGTCCGAGGACGAACCGCCGACGGCGGCGTACCTGTGAGGGCCCGCCGCGCACTGCCTCCCATCCGGACTTTCACCGTCGGTCCAGGAATCTCACCTGGTCAACCGGCCGCTGGATGCGGTCGGGTCGCGGACTATAACCGCCGGTTCGGAATTACACCGACCCCGGAGTGCGCTGCTACTGGTACCCGACCAGTGTGCCATGGCCGGTCGCGGGGCAACCGGGCGAGGGTTGTGGGCTGACTCACAGGACGGGAGTTCGGACGTACTCGTCTAGGGGGCGAACAGCGCGTCCTGGGCCGCGTCCCGGGCCGTCAGCAGGGCTCCGCGCAGGACGGCCGCGCCGCCGAGCGCCCCGGCTCTGACCTCCGTACGCAGCGGGGACATCGCCGCCAGCCGGTCCTCGACCCGGACCGCCAGCGCCTCGCCGCCCGCGTGGCCCGCTTCGCCCGCCAGCACGATCCGGCCGGGGTCGAGTACGGCACTGACCGCCGCCGCGCCGAGGGCGAGCCGGTCGGCGAGGTCGTCGAGAAACGCCGCCGCGGACCGCGTCCGGTCCGCCGAGGCGCCCCCGACGGCTCTCACCGCGGCGCGCACCAGCGCGGCGGAGGGCGGTTCCTGTGGCGCGGGGACGGCCGAGATGCCGTACCGCTCGGCGAGTTCGGCGACACCCGCCGACCCCGCGAGGGTGTGGAAACCGCCGTCACAGGCGACCGCCGAGGGCAGTCGCGACGTACCGGGCACGGGCAGGAAACCGATCTCGCCCGCCCCCCCGGAGGCGCCCCTGCGCAGCTTGCCGTCGAGCACGACGGCCGCGCCCACGCCGTGGCCGAGCCAGAGCAGGACGAAGGTGTCCTGGCCGCGGGCCGCGCCGAGGCGCTGTTCCGCGAGCGCGGCGAGATTGGTCTCGTTCTCGACCAGGACGGTGGCGGGCAGCCGTTCCTGGAGTACGGCGACGAGCCTGCGGTGCCAGGCGGGCAGTCCGCTGGTGTCGCGGAGTTCGCCGGTGACCGGATCGACCAGGCCCGGGGCGCCGATGCCGACGCTGTGCAGGGGTACGGTGCCCGCCTTCCCGGCCGTACGCTCCAGCAGGGCCACGGCCCGTTCGACGGCGGCCTCCGTGGCGGTGTCGCTGCCGATGGGCAGGACCGCCTCGGCGAGGGTCTCGCCGAGCAGATCCGCGACGACGACGGAGACGCTGTGGGTCCGTACGTCGAGGGCGGCGAGATGGGCTCGGTCCGCGACGATCCCGTACAGCCGCGCGTTCGGGCCGCGACGCCGGTCGCCCGTCTCGCCGACCACCCTGACCAGTCCGGAGCCCTGGAGCCGCTCAACCAGATCGGCGACGGTGGGCCGGGAGAGCCCGGTCAGCGTCTTCAGCTGTCCCGCCGTCAACGGGCCTTCCTGCTGGAGCAGTCGCAGGGCGAGCCGGTCGTTGATGGCTCTGGCGGTGCTCGGGGACGCGGCCATGCCGGAATCCTTCCAGATCGCCGGTGCGGCCCGTGCGCGCCCAGCTCATTAAGGCCTATTTATCAGGCAGGGTTCCTGATAATTTACTCCAGCACCGGACGAGGTGCGTCACCGGGTGGTCGGGGTACGGGCACCTCGCAGGGGAGGAACAGAACGCTGATGCCGGCTGAAGTGGTCTACGACAAACGGAGGTTGCGGCGGGCCAGGTTCGCGATCGCCGCGGTCTTCTGCGTGCACGGAGCCGTCACCGGCAGCTTCGCCACCCGTATCCCGTGGATCCAGGATCACGCCGTGATCAGCGCGGGACAGCTCGGCCTCGCGCTCGCCTTCCCCGCGATCGGCGCGTCCGTCACGATGCCGCTGGCGAGCGGGATCAGCCACCGCTTCGGCTCGCGCAACGCGCTGCGCGTCCTGCTCGCCCTGTGGACGCTGGCGCTGACCCTGCCGTCGCTGGCGCCGAATCTCGTCGCCCTGTGCGCCGCCCTGTTCGTGTACGGCGCCGCTTCGGGCCTCTCGGACGTGGTGATGAACGCCGTCGGGGTGGAGGTCGAGAACCGGCTCGACAAGTCGATCATGTCGAGTCTGCACGGCATGTGGAGCACGGGTGCGCTGATCGGCTCCGCCGCCGGCACCCTCGCGGCCCATCTGGGCAGTGACGCCCGGCTGCACCATCTGCTCGCCGCCACCGTGCTCACGGTGCTGGGCCTGCTGGCCTGCCAGGCCGTACTGGACCTGCGCAGCACCCCCGAGGAGGACCCGCCGCCGCGGTTCGCGCTGCCGCCCAAGTCGGCTCTGCTGATCGGCGCGATCGGGTTCTGCGCGGTCTTCGCGGAGGGCGCGAGCCTCGACTGGTCGGCGGTCTATCTCCGGGACGTGCTGGACACCTCACCGGGCGTCGCGGCGGCGTCGACCACGGCCTTCGCGCTGACCATGGCGGTGGCGCGGCTCGCGGGCGACCGGGTGATCGACCGGTTCGGCGCGGTACGGACCGTACGGACGGGCGGCGCGCTGGCCGTGGTGGGCGGCCTCCTGGTGGTCACCGCGCCGCAACCCGTGGTCGCCATGGGCGGGTTCGCGTTCCTCGGGCTCGGCGTGGCCGTGGTCGTCCCGCTCGCCTTCGCGGCGGCGGGCCGCGCGGGGCCCAATCCGAGCCAGGCCATCGCGGGTGTCGCCACCATCACCTACACCTCGGGCCTGATCGCGCCCTCGGCGATCGGCGCGGTCGCCGACGCGACGTCACTCGTGGTCTCGTTCGGCCTGGTGACGCTGCTCGCCTGTGGCCTGATGGTGGGCGCGGGGGTGCTCCGCACGGGCGACCGCCACACCGTGACGACGGCCACGGACCCCACCGCCAAACCGGCACCGGCACCGGCCCCGACGCCGGAGGCCTAGGGCGTGTCCGGCACCCGGGGTGTCCGTACATCCCGGGTGCCCTCGCGTTCAGCCCGCTATCGAGTCCAGCTGTTCGGCGGCGGGCCGCAGAGCCCAGAGGTCACCCCCCGGCGGCGTCTCCAGCCGCGGAAGCGCCGCACGGGCCTCGCGGTCACCCGCGTCGGCCGCCGCGTGGACGATGTCGCTCGCCGCGAAGCGCTTGAACTCCAGCTCGGGGTGCGGCCAGGGGGCGGCGCCGGTCGCGGCCGGCAGCAGATAGCCGACGGCCTTGAACAGGCTCTGCCCCTGGGGCCCTTCGTACGCCCAGAGGTTCACCCCGACCTGTTCGCCGATGGCGGCGAGGCGCGTGTAGGCGACCAGATCGAACGTCGAGTAGTGCCAGCTGCGTGTACGCGTCAGTTCCTGGGGCTGGCTGCCGTCCGCCGCGATCTGCGGGTCGATGCGCTTCGTGCGGGCATCGAGGACGGTCTTCCGCGCGAGGCTCCGGTCGCCGGTGGCGAGCGCGAGACCGGCGACCTGCATGTCCATGAACGTGCCGTGGTTGTTCTTGGCGGCCGACTCCTCCTTGCCGAAGGGCGAGTTGACCAGCCAGTCCAGGAACTCCTTGTTCCAGGCGCGCATCCCCGCGCGGTCGCCGCTGGTCCAGCCCGGGGCCCCGGTGCCGAGGATCGCGAGGGCGTCGAGGACGCTGGTGTACTGCTGTGAGAAGTCGATGATCCCGATGGCCCGGCCCTCGTACTTGCAGGGGATGAACTGCCCGTGGTTGAGGTTCGGGTTCATCCGGGTGGAGGGGTCGACGAACCAGGTCCGCAGAATCCGCGCCGCGTGCTCCGCGTACTCCTTCTTGCCCGTGTAGTACCAGGCCAGGCTCAGCGTGGTGGTGGAGTTGAAGACCTTCCCGATGTCGGGGCGGTCGGTGCCGGTGTCGACCTCGGGGTTCCGCTCGCCGTCGCGCTGGACGTACGGGCAGCCCCAGGGGTTGGTGTCGGTCTTCGGCTGTGACGGCCACCAGTACGGGGCCTGGCTGAGGTAGTCGTGCGGATCACCGCTGGGGGCCGGTTTCGGCTTGTCGGTGACGGTCCAGGGCCCCTTGCCGAGCCAGGAATCCGCTTGCGCGGTCAGGGACTTGACCGCCGCGCGGAGGGCGGGGTCACCGCGGTCGAGGGCGATACGGGCCTGCCGCATCCGCTTGCCGTCGATCACCACGGTCCCCGGAGCGGCGGGAGCCGCGCGGGGGTGGCCGGAGGGCCGCGCCGCGCCGGAGGACGCGGCGGGGTGCGAGGTGGAGGACGCGGCGGAGGACGTGGCCGGGACGAGTACGGCGGCGACGGTGGCCAGGACGGCGATCAGAACGGCCGGATACCGTCGGGCGGTTCGACTCACTGGGCACTCCTATCATGTACGTGAACAACATTCACGAACGAGGCCGTGCGAGCGTAGAGGCGACCGGTATCGCTGACAATGGCGTGCGCACGATTCATGGATGAGGACGAGGGTCACCATGGACGTGACCGCCGCCCCGGCGGTCCGATCCGGCCTCCGTTCGCCCGTTCCGGGGAAGCGCCGCCCGGACCGCGTCCCCGGGACCCCGCGGCTGGGACCCTGCCCCCATGACACCGACCGAGCTGACACAGACGGAGCCGACGCGGACCGAGCCCCCACAGGCGCGGTTCGCCGCCCGGACCGGCGCCGGCCCGCCCTCCCCCGGCGCGGCGCTGGAACTGACGCTGCGACGGATGCGTGCCGTCCGCTCCGCCTGGCCGGCCGGGGACGGGGTCGCGGTCTTCCACCGGATCTTTCTGGCGGTCCTGGAGCCGGCCGGCCCAGCCGGCCCCCCGCCGGGCCCCCTGGCGGTCCGCCTCGCCGAGCGCTATCTCTCGGCGGTCGAGACCGCCGCCGACGGCGGCCGGGCCCCCGCCTGCTGGCGCCCGCTGTTCCACCACCGGCGCCATCCGGACGTACGGCCGCGCCAGTTCGCCCTGGCCGGAATCCACGCGCTCACCGCACACGATCTCGCGCCGGCCGTGGTGGACGTCTGCCATCAGGCCGACTGCGAACCATCCGCCCTGGAAGGGGAGTTCGACCGGGTGGGCGATCTGCTCACGCTCCTGGAGGAGCGCATCCGCGAGAACGTGGCGCCGGGCCCCGAGCTGCTGAAGGTCACCGATCCGCTCACCCATCTGCTCGGCAGCTGGAATCTGGAACGGGCGCGCGAGGCGGCCTGGTCGTCGGCCCGGGTGCTCTGGGCGCTCCGGGACGCCGCGCCGCTGGCCGAGGAGTTCAGAGAACGCATGGACGAGGCCGCCGGGCTGACGGCGCGCTGCATGCTGACCCCCTGGCGGCCGGATCCGTACCGTACAGAGCTCCAAAAGTTGAGTACTCAACAAGACAGTGGCCTAGGGTAGTTGTCCCATCACCCGTACAAAGGAGTGCACATGCCGGTCGCCCTCGGTCTCGGCCTTCCGCAGATGAAGAAGTACGACCTCGGCCGCGATGTCGCCACCGTGGCACGGGCCGCGGAGGAGACCGGATACGAGAGTCTCTGGGTCTTCGAGCGCGTTCTCTTCCCCGAGCCCGCCACCCAGGGGCTGTACGGCGTACCGGGGCTGCCCTGGCCCGACGCCTACCGGAGCGTCGCCGACCCGCTGATCACCCTCACGCTGGCCGCCGCCGCCACCGAGCGGGCCCGGCTCGGCACGAGCGTCCTGGTCGCGCCGCTGCACGTACCGTTCCAGCTGGCCCGTTCGCTGGCCTCGCTCGATGTCGCGAGCGGCGGCCGGGTGATCGCCGGTCTGGGCACGGGCTGGTCGCTCGACGAGTACGCCGCCGCCTCCGTCGCCCCCTTCGAGAAGCGCGGCGCGGTCCTCGACGAGGTGCTCGATGTCCTCGCGGCCGTCTGGGGCCCGGACCCGGTCGCGTACGAGGGCGAGCTGACCACCATCGCGCCGTCCGAGGTCGGCCCCAAGCCGGTCCGTCCCATCCCGGTCTATCTGCCCGCGAACAGCCCGCGCGCCACCCGTCGCCTGGTGGACCGTGCTGACGGCTGGGTGCCCGTGGCCATGGGCGCGGCGCAGCTGACCGAGCAGTGGCGGCAGGTGCGGGAACTGGCCGCCGAGCGCGGCCGGGAGCGTCCGATCGACGTCTGCGCCCGCGCCAACGCGAGCTACAGCGCCAAGCCCTTCGAGGGCGAGGGCCGGCAGCCCTTCCAGGGCAGCGTGGCGCAGATCGTCGAGGACCTGGTGGCACACGCCGAGTCGGGCGTACCGGAGATCATGCTGGACCTCCAGAGCACGACGCGTGACGCGGCGGAGCTGGTCGACGTGGCGGCCGAGGTGTACGCGGAGGCGCGCGCGGCGGGCGTCTGACACACACGGCACGAGCCCGGCGGACGTCTGACAGACACACAGCACGAGCCCGGCGGACGTCTGACAGACCCAGGCGGGAGCCTGTCGGAGACGACGACGGGGCCCGGTCCTCCCCTCCCGGAGCGGGCCCCGTCGCCGTCAGTCCTCCGGCAGCTCGACCGGCGCCAGCTCGTCGTACAGATCACCCGGCCCCGGGTTCGTGGCGTCCGTGGCACCCCCGAAGTGGTTCATCACGCCCCACACCGCGTTGAGCGCGGTCTGCACGGCGCCCTCCGCCCACCCCGCGGTCCACGAGATGTCGTCGCCCGCCAGGAAGATCCCGCGCTTGTCGGCGGGCAGCCGGTCCTGCATGAAGTGGGTGAACAGCCGTCGCTGGTAGCGGTAGTGACCCGGCAGATTGGCCTTGAACGCGCCCATGAAGTACGGCTCGTTCTCCCAGGAGACGGTCACGGGGCTGCCGATGAGGTGCTTGCGGATGTCCACCTTGGGATAGATCTCGCGCAGCGAGTTCAGCATGACCTCCATCCGCTCCTCGGCGGAGAGCGGCAGCCACTTGAGGCTGTCGTCGCACCAGGTGTACGAGAGACAGATGACGGCCGGCCGGTCGGGGCCGTCGTCCAGCAGATACGTGCCCCGGGTCATCCGGTCGGTGAGCGTCATGGACATCGTGTCGCGCCCGGTCGGCACACCCCGGTCGTCCACGGCCGGATCCAGCCAGAACGGCCGGTCGACCGGCACGAACAGCTTGGACGACTCCATGTAGTGGGTGCGCTCCATCGCCGTCCAGTGGTCGATCGGGAAGAGCGAGTCGTCGCAGGCGATCTTGGAGAGCAGCAGCCAGGACTGCGCCGTGAAGATCGCGGCGCGGTAGGTACGGATCCGGCCGGAGGCGTCCGTGACGGTGATCCGGTTGCCCGAGGTGCGGTGCAGCCGGGTCACGGCCGGCAGCGGTGCCCCCTCGCGCAGGGACGACAGCGAGGTCCCGGCCGGCCAGTACGTGATCTTCCGTGGCTCGTCCTCCCACAGCCGCAGCGGAAGCTGCTGGCTGCCGCCGACGATGGAGCGGTGGTGGTCGTCGGCCTCGGTGTACACGACCCGCAGGATCTCCAGGATGGAGTTGGGGAAGTCGGTGTCCCAGCCGCCGGTGCCGAAGCCGACCTGGCCGAAGATCTCCCGGTGGCGGAAGGACTTGAAGGCCGGGGAGTCGCAGAGGAACCCGTAGAAGGTCTGGTTGTCGAGCTTCTCGACCAGCCGCGCCCAGATCTCCCGGATCCGCGGCACATCGCGCTCGCGCAGGGCGCGGTTCATGTCGGAGAAGTCCGCGCCCTCCTCCAGACACGTGGTCCAGGCGTCCATCACCTCGCGGTAGACCGGCGGCAGATCCTCCACGGTCTTCGCGTAGTGGGACTCGCCCTTGAGATCGACCACGGTCGACGGGGTGCCCGGGGCCAGTGGATTGGGGAACGGCCGGGTCTCCAGACCCACCAGATCGATGTAGTGCCGCAGCGCGGTGGACGAGGGCGGGAAGCGCATCGCGCCCATCTCGGCGGTCAGTTCAGGGTCGCAGCCCTCGAAGCCGACCGTACGCAGCCGGCCGCCGATCCGGTCGGCCTCGTACACGACGGGCTTCAGGCCCATCTTCATCAGCTCGTACGCGGCGACGATGCCGGAGAGCCCGCCGCCGATGACGGCGACCTCGGCGCCGTGCTCGGTCGCGGGTATCTGGCCGAGCCCGGCGGGGTGCGCCAGATAGTCGTCGTACGCGTAGGGGAAGTCCGGTCCGAACATGGTGATCGGCGGCTGTACGCCGGCGGGCTGCGCGTCGGCGTGCTGGACGGCGGTGGGCACCGTGGACGTCATGGGGTACGGACTCCTTGCGGGGTACGGCGGGACGGCCGGTACGAGGGTTGGACGAGGGCGGGCGGGAGCGGCTGAGCGCGGGCGGCTCGGCGGTGGTCGGCTCAGGAGTGGCCGACTCGGAAAGCTCGGCTCAGGAAGGGGGGCTCAGGAAGGGGCGGCTCAGGAGTGGTCGGCTCGGACGAGCGCGGTGTACAGCCCGGGATGGCGGTCCCGCAGATACGGATTGGCGGCGCGGGACGCGCTCAGCAGTTCCCCGTCGACCTCTCCGAACACCAGCTCCTCGCTCCGCCCCGCCCGCGCCCTGGCAGCCCCGTCAGGACCGGCGAGACAGCTCAGCCCGACGAACTCGAACCCGCCCTCCTGGCCGGTCCGGTTCACATACGCCACATACATCTGGTTCTCGAAGGCGCGGACCGGCACGACGGATTCGGGGACGAACTGGAACGGGTGCATCTGGGCGGTGGGCACCAGCAGCAGATCGGTACCGGCCAGGGCGTGCGACCGTACGTTCTCGGGGAACTCGACGTCGTAACAGATCATGATCCCGATCCGCAGCCCGGCCAGCTCGGCCTGGACGACGGGCCGCTCCCCCGGGGTGAACCACGCGCGCTCGAAGTCGCCGAAGAGATGGGTCTTGCGGTAGTTGGCGAGCCGCGCGCCGTCGGGGCCGATCAGCTGCGCGGCGTTGTAGATCCGCCCGCCGTCGCGCCCGGGGCCGTTCCCGGGACCGCTACCGGGACCGCTCCCGGAGCCGGAGTCGCGTTCGGGGTAGCCGTACAGCACCGCGAGCCCATGGCGTACGGCGATCTCGGCGACGGCCGCCGCCCCCGGGCCGTCAGCGGACTCGGCCAGCCGGGGCACCTGGTCGCCGAGGGCGTAGCCGGTCAGGAACATCTCGGGACAGACCAGCAGCCCGGCGCCCGCGTCGGCGGCACGGGCCGCCGCCTCGTCGAGCACCTTGAGATTCCCGGCGACCGAACCAGGTCGGCCGGAGCTCTGGAGCAGGGCGGTACGCAGCGGCGGCATGGCTGACCTCGGACGGAGCGAAGGGAGGCGGGGGTGACGGCATTGACGCTACGGTCCGGCCGCCGCCCCGGACAAGACGCGACCGTTGCGCGCCGACCACCGATCCATTGCGTGCTCGGCGGCTCCCTCGGCGATTCGTTGCGCTCAGCTCGTCGCGCTCAGCGGCGGGCGCCGCCAGCGGTCTCCTCTAGACGAGTAAGCCCGAAGTAGCGTCGTCCGCCCCCGGGCAGACGGGACTTCGGACTTACTCGTCTAGGCCCGAGTAGCGCCTCAGCAGCGGGGACAGCACGAGCACGGACTTCGTACGCTCCACATAGGGCTCGCCCGCGATGCGTTCGAGCACCTGCTCGAAGTGGCGCATGTCGGCGGCGAAGACCTGGGCGATCGCGTCCGCCTCTCCGGTGACGGTGGAGGCGGACACCACCTCCGGCAGCCGTTCGAGGCCCCGTTGGATCGCTTCGGGCGAGGTCTTGCGGCGGCAGTAGATCTCGATGAACCCCTCGGTCTCCCAGCCGAGCGCCGCCGGATCCACCCGTACGGTGAAGCCCGTGATCGCACCCTCGGCGCGCAGCCGGTCTACGCGCCGCTTCACCGCGGGCGCGGACAGGCCGACGAGGGAGCCGATATCGGCGTAGGAGCGGCGGGCATCCGCGGCGAGGGCATGGACGATGCGTTCGTCGAGATCGTTCAGTCGCACGGCTGGTGGTTCACTTCTCTGCGGTGGCCGGAGGGGCGGCGGGGGCCGTCACCGAAGTAGAACACGGGCCCGCGGGACCCGGTGACGTGTGTCCTTCGGGCCGGGCTCACAATGAGGCCGATGCCGGTGAAAGACCGACAACGGGGTAGATGAGGCCAGTGATGAGCAACGAGCAGCGTGTGGTGGTCGTGGACTCGCCGTACCGGGACAGCGCGGCGGCCCGCGGCGCCGCGGCCGAGTTCCTTCAGCAGCACTGCCCGTGGGCCGATCTGGACGCGGTACTGCTCGTCGTCTCGGAGCTCGTCACGAACGCCGTCCGGCACACCCCGGGGTGGTGGCGGCTCCATCTCACCGCGGAGGACGCGACGTTGACGGTGGAGATGGACGACTCCAGCCCGGAGCCGCCGGTCGCGCGCACGCCCGACTTCTCCGGCGGCGGCGGGTTCGGCTGGCACATGGTGCTGAGGCTCGCGGGCCATGTCGAGGTCCGGCCGCTGCCGGACGGCAAGCGTGTGCAGGCGGTCTGGCAGCGGCCGGCGGTCGGCGCCCCCGTCTGACCGGGCACGGGCACAACGGCCGACGGCGTACGGAACGACGTACGGGACGACGTACAAGGGGGGCGCTCCGCAGCCGCGGCGCGCCCCCCTTGTGCCGCGTACGCCGCGGCGCGACTCACTCCACGACGAGCAGCCCCGCCCTCAGCCGCCCGGTGATCCGCGACAGCAACCGGGACACATGCATCTGGGAGACGCCCAGTTCGGCACCGATCTCCGACTGGGTCATCTCGTCGCCGAAGCGCATGCGCAGGATGCGCCGCTCCCGCTCGTCCAGCTCCTCGATCAGCGGCTTGAGCGCCTGGATGTTCTCCGCCGCCTCCATCCCGGCGTCCGGCTCGCCGATCCGGTCCGAGAGCGGGGCCGGGGAGCCCGACGCGTCATCCGTCGGCATGTCGATGGAGCCGGCCGTGTAGCCGTTGCTCGCGACGACGCCCTCCATGACCTCGTCCTCGTCCAGGCCGAGATGCTCGGCCAGTTCAGGCGTGGTGGGCGCGCGGTCGAGCTGCTGGGAGAGCTCGTCGGTCGCCTTGGCCAGATCGATCCGCAGCTCCTGGAGGCGGCGCGGAACGTGCACGGCCCAGCTGGTGTCCCGGAAGAACCGCTTGATCTCGCCGACGATGTACGGCACGGCGAAGGTCGCGAACTCCACCTCACGGCTGAGCTCGAAGCGGTCGATCGCCTTGATCAGCCCGATGGTGCCGACCTGGACGATGTCCTCCATCTGGTCCGCGCGGTTACGGAACCGGGTGGCCGCGTAGCGGACCAGCGCCAGGTTCAGCTCGATCAGGGTGTTGCGTACGTACTGGAATTCGTGGGTGCCTTCTTCCAGCTCCGCCAGACGGACGAAGAAGAGTTTCGAGATTTCCCGCGCGTCCTTGGGTGCCACTTCCGCCGGGCACTCCACGTAGGGAAGTTCCAGCTCCGCCGCCTCCGCGCGCTGCTGGGTTCCGTACTGCGTGCTGTCGGTCGGGACCGTGCTCGCCGTGGACACTTTGTCCTCCCCTGCTCCGTGGTCAGTGCACAGCGCGTGTACCCGCATCCGGCACACTCATGCCTCACCAGTTGTGGGATCAGGAAATGCGGCGTGGGGGCGCCGCGCCACCCCCCCGCGGGGCCGCGCCCGCCCCCCCGGGGGGGGGTGGGATAATAACCCCAGGGGGGCCGCGCCCCGCCCCCCCCCCCCCAGCGGGGTTGGGGAAGAAGCAAAAAA